>CAWABH010000020.1:0-6072 GCA_963780095.1 uncultured Alphaproteobacteria bacterium | reverse complement strand
ACCTCCCTCTCCCGCCAGCGTGAGAGGGGTAATCAGACCAGCGTGAGAGGGGTAATCAGATAGGGCGCGTGAAAACCCCGCTCCCGCTTGCGGGAGAGGGTTGCCATCGCGTAGCGATGGACGGGTGAGGGTTCTTCGCGAGTACGCCGAGAATGACTGACACGCCCATCATCCTCCCGTCGCCGCGCATCGATCCGTATCGCGGACCGCCGCCGCATGAGAAGGGTCCTCTGGTCTTTCTCGATTACGACCAGATCGAACTTGACGCTGCCTATGACCAGGCGGTCTATCAGCCCAATATCCTGCAGCTCAACAAGCGCTGGGCGTCAAACAGCGCTCGCACCCGTGCCCGGATTGGCGAGCCCGAGCGCCGCGCCTATGGCGACAGCGGGATCGAGCAACTCGACCTTTTTCGCACCGCCAAGTCGAACGCGCCGATCTTCGTCTTCATCCACGGCGGTGCGTGGATTCGCGGTGACGCCAAGAGCTATTCCGCGCCGGCCGAGATGTTCGTCGGCGCTGGCGCGCACTACATCGTCCCCGACTTCACCAGTGTCGCGGACGCCGGCGGGAGCCTGTTCCCGATGGCCGAGCAGATGCGTCGGGCGATCGCCTGGGTCTGGCGCAACGCCGCGAGCTTTGGCGGCGATCCGAACCGCCTGTATATCGGCGGCCAGTCATCGGGCGCGCATCTCGCAGCGGTGGCGCTGACCACCGACTGGCCGCGCGAATTCGATGTGCCGGCCGACATCGTCAAGGGCGGGCTGTGCACCAGCGGCATGTACGAGCTAGCGCCGGTGCGGCTCTCGGCGCGCGCCAATTACGTCAAATTCACCGACGCGATGGTCGAGGCACTGAGCCCAATCCGCCATCTCGACCGGCTCGGCGCGCCCGTCATCGTCTCCTACGGCACCTACGAGACGCCGGAGTTCATCCGCCAAGCCAAGGAATTCGCCGCCGCGGTGCGCGATGCCGGGAAACTGCGCGAACTCGTCGTCGCCGAGAACTACAGCCACCTCGACCTGCCCGAGACGTTGTGTTGCCCCTACGGCTTGCTCGGCGACGCGGTGCTGAAGATGATGGGGCTAGCGCGGTCGTGATGCGATACGTCGGCGTGGCGGCGATCGCCGCGCCTCTTGCCATCGGGCGGCTTTGGCCCAGCTGCCGGCGATGCATGCCGAGGATAACGGGCTCGCGGTCGATTTTACCGTCACCACGCCCCGGCAGACCCCTGATCCGGCCATATCGGCACCCCTCAGACCGCGAGGCGTGGCCCCACAGCGCCGGGGAGCCGGGAGCGACAGGCGACCGGGAGCGGCAGGCAGGGGCAGCACCGGCAGGCCGCAGGAGGGCCGCAAGGAGGCCCCACAGCCGCGCCGCGATCTGTCGGGCACACGAACACCGGCCAAGCCCTCCAGACGCGCGACAGGCCCCGGATTTGCCCGCCCAGACCCGTCCAGCGCAGAGGCGACCGCGCGCCGCGATCAGCTTGGCCACAGGGCGCGGCTCGACCTGAGCGAGCCGTGTTTCCAGCAGCCCAGAGTGTAGCCCAGAGCGCTGATCTCGCCGTCAAGATCAGCCCTTAGATCGGAATAAGCGCCTCATTATACAGGGATAAGTGTCAGCCACCTTGAGGGCTGAACGAGTTCTTCAACATTCGTCGACTCCAGCCGTCCGGTGAGCGCAAATTGCGGTCGTTTCGGGACGGCGTAGCGAACGCGTCATAACTGACCCGTTGCCGCCCTTCCCGGTACGGGAGGAGGGCGCCAACAGCGGTCATTGCCGAGGAGATGATTTAACGTCTTTTTCTGGGCCGCGAGCAGACTGTCTGCCTTCCGGTAAAGAATTGCGACCGTAAACCTAGCCCAACCGCGGCAATTGATTTCCCAACGGCTGCATGATGTTGTGGTCGATCAGCCGTATCCCACGGGGAAACTATTAGCCGAATACAAGCTCCGGCAAAACCGCTTCCCAGACATCTCGGTGAAGGTGCACCCGGTACTCTTCCTGGTTGTCGGACTTGCGCCAGCGCACGATGGCGCCGACCTCGCCGCGCAGGAAGCTGAGATCTTCGGGAGGCGACCAACTCCTGGCCATCCGTCCGAGTGTTTGTCCCTGCTTATCCTGCATCATCCAGGACGGGCCATCGCGCGAGATATGAACCGGATCTCCTACTTTCGCCGCCGAGATTGCGGCAAGTGAGGGATGACCCTTCCTGAGACGCCCCGCCCATGACAGGTCCACGGTCTTGAGGTTCGGCACCTGGTACAGCGCAGTCGGAAGAGCGACGGCATCGGTGACGGTTGGCGCGGCGCGGCGCAGCATATACTCTGCGCCCTGCGGGACGAATGGATGGTTCCCTTCGGCAATGATGGCGAGGCTGCGTCGCGCTCGGGTCATGGCGACATAGAACAAGCGGCGCGGCGCATCGGGGTCCTCGCCTTTAGAGGGCCTGTCCCACCCGCCATTCAGGATGACGACGTCATCGAACTCCACACCTTTCGATCGATGCGCCGTCAGCAGCAGCAGCGCGCGCTGATCGCTGCGGGCATCATTGGCCCATTCAGCGAACCACTCGACAAGGTCCGGCACAGGCATGGTCTTGTTCGCAAGCTCTTTCGCCAGCGCCGCGATGCCTTCGGCGATCAGGTCCGTCCAGCGGTTAGACGGTGTCGCGTTGAGCACGTCCACCAGATCGCGGACGGCCAGCAGACGGGTAGTATCGCGGCGCAGGTCGTCGATGAATTGCTGCATCTCCCGCAGACGCCAGATGCTGGGCAGGCTCTCGTTTGCCATCTCCACCGGAATGCCAAGCATTTCAGCATAGGCCCGCACCGGAGCCAGCCGCCGCCAGTCACGTGCGATGATCGCCGCACGTGACCAACTCCACTCCGGAACAAGGCGCGATAGCCGGACGAGTTCATCAATTGCGGTCATCGCCTGAGCCATATCGCCGGATGGGCAGTCCAGCACTTGCACCCGCCCGTGGGCAACCGGATCGAGCGCTGCCATCTCTCCGCCGGGCGGCGTCTTGCTGCGCTTGCGATCGATGGCAATGTCGTGACCGGCTTTCATGCGGGCAGCGGCTGGCGCAATGACGGCGTTGGCGGCCGCAATGATATGTCCCGTCGAGCGGTAGTTCTCGATCAGAAACTCCGGTCGTGCACTGTAGTCGGCCTCGAACTGGCGGATGAAGCGGATGGACGCCCCGGCGAAGGCGTAGATATTCTGATCGTCATCGCCCACCGCAAATAGGCTGAGCCGAAGCTCCTTATCATCCAGTGAGCGGCCTGCAACGGCGGAGATCAACGCGTATTCCTCAGGGCCGATGTCCTGATACTCGTCCACCAAAATCCAGCGATAACCCTGGATCAGCGTTTCGCGTTGCGCCTCTGCCTCGGGCTTGCTGAGGCCTTCGCCGTTCAGTTGGCGCACCGCTTCCAAGACGATCCCGTCGAAGTCGTGCGTCGTCTCGCTCGCTGCTCCGGCAAAGCTCGCCCCCACCAGTCGCATCGCGAGGGCGTGGCACGTGGAAATGGTCACCGCATTCGCTTCATCGCCGATCAGATGCCGCAGCCGGATGCGTATCTCGGCGGCGGCATGACGGTTGTAGGTCAGCACGAGGATGCCGCGCGGGTCCTCGCGGCGGACACGGATTAGGTAGGCGATGCGGTGCACCAGAACGCGCGTCTTGCCCGAACCCGGTCCTGCCAGGACCAACACGCTGGTCTCTTCACGATGATCCGAGACGATCTTCTGTTGCACCGGATTGTCCAGCGACTCGACGATGGCCTTCCACGAAGCCCCTGTCGTCTGGCGCCGGAGCTCGACGCCCTGTCCCGGCATCCAGCGCCGCAGAAAGGCCTCACGCTCCAGCACGAAGTAGTCCTCTGACAGCCGCACCGCCTGATCCATCGCCGCAAGGCCTCTTTCGGCATAGGCCGCCATCACATGGGTCTGGATGGTCTGCTCGGCGTAGTGTTCCTCGAGGGGCACAAAATCCTTCACGGTGAACTGGCCGCCTGAGGGGTTGAGGTGGACCGTCATCGCCTGCCGGAACACCGTCAGCCCTTTGCCCAGCGTGACCGCCTCCTGCTCGTGCAGCCACAGAAGTGCGCGATCCATCAGCTTGGTCATGTCTTGAATGCCGCTGCTGCGAAGCAAGGCGTCTCCGGTCAGGGCGGCGAGCAGATCGCCCATCGTGGTTTCGACCTGGATGTCCTTGCCGCGGCTGCCCTTCGGCAGCTTGCCCAGAAGATGCGCCAGCAATAGCTCGGCGCCCTGCTGGCGCAGCCTTGCCGTCTGTTCAAGCACCTGCCAGGACCGTTGCAGCGTCACCATCAACGTGTTTCGCGAGGCCTTGCGCAGCCGCAGGTTGCCCATGCCGCCGTCTTGATCGCGCCCGTCTCGGCCCATGCTGCGCAGCAGCTTTTCCACGATGTCGGGGCGAACTGCGCTATGCCCCTGGTTACGCAGCGCTTGGCAGGTCTCGGCCAGATGCAGGGGAATGCCCCCGGCACCATCGGCATCGGGCGCGGCTTCGCGCATCAGGGCGATCAGCGCGTTTTCAAGCTGTGCGGACTGCGCCAGCCGCTGCAGCGAATGACCTTCGACGGCGACATGGACAAAGACCGTGACCGCCAGGTCGTTGCGGGCAATCCCGAGCGCCTCGAGATCGGCAAATGCCTTGTTGAGCATGCCGCCAGTCAATCCGCTGATCCCAGCCAGCTCATCAGTGGAAATGCCCTGATCGGGGGGCGCGTTCATCAGATAACGAGCGATATCCAGAAGCTGCTTGCGTCGGTTGCCGGTGATCGCGGCCCTGGCCAGGATCGCCTCGGCTTCTTGCCACGGTGCGGATCCTCAGCGAGGAGGGGAAGACCTGAACCCGGTTCTCCTCTCGGCTCAGCAGCGTGGCCTCTTCCAGCCAGGACACCGCGGTTTTTACCCTCGTGTCGTCGGTAGCGCTGTCGCGCTCGAATTCCTGATCGCGTTCGGCTCGCACTATCTCGCCCGAAGTGGCGACCACGGTGCCGGTTTTCTTCATCCGGTCGTCCAGCCGCCGCAGGGCCTTGAGGATTGCGCCGATTTCGTGCCGGGCCAGGCGCGAGCGGGCCGAAAGCGAGAACTGCCGCTCGACATCCTCGGCGGCGAACAGCAGGACGCAATTGGCATGGGCGCGGTCGCGGCCCGCTCGCCCAGCTTCCTGCAGGTAGTTCTCCAATGATCCGGGAATGTCGCCATGCACCACCAGCCGGATATCAGGCTTGTCGATCCCCATGCCGAAAGCGTTGGTCGCGGCGATGATCCGCAGCTCGCCGATGCGAAATCGTTCCTGGACGTTGCGCTTTTCCTCGGGCGTCAGCCCGGCGTGGAACCGTTCCGCCGACAGACCCTGCTGCTTGAGGAAATCGGCGAGGCGTTGCGTCTCGCCGCGGGTGGCGCAATAGACTACGGCACCCGAAGCGCCATCCTGTGGCAGTTTGGCCTCGATCTCATCGAGTATATCGGCCAGCTTGGTGCCGCGCTGCGTGGGCCGGACCTCAAAGCTGAGATTAGTGCGCACGGCCCCGCCGTCCAGCAGCATCAGTTCGCGCTCAAGACGTGACTGGAAATGGTCGCGGATGTCGCGCACTACTTCGGGCTTGGCGGTGGCGGTCAGGCAGAGCACCGGAGCAGGCGCTTCATCGCCCGAGGATTCCTTGATGAAGCGGCTGACATAGCGGTAGTCGGGCCGGAAATCGTGGCCCCATTTCGACACGCAATGCGCCTCGTCCAGCACCCAGAGCCCGATCTCACGCTGTGCCAGAACCGACCGGACCGAGTTGCTGCGCAATTGCTCGGGCGAGATCAGAAGCATCGCCGCCTCTCCCATGCGCACACGGTCCAGCGCATCCTGCCGCTCGGGCATCGAGAGCATTCCATTGACGGTGACGGCCGAGGAAATTCCTGCCCGCGCCATGCCCTGCACCTGATCGGCCATCAGCGCGACCAGCGGCGAGATCACCACGGTCAGCGCCCCGGTCTTGTCGAACTTCGACAGGGCGGGGATCTGGTAGCAGACCGATTTGC
>CAWABH010000019.1:0-259890 GCA_963780095.1 uncultured Alphaproteobacteria bacterium | reverse complement strand
TTGTCCCGGCCATCTCGTCCAGCACGGTGTCGCGAGGGATGGCCGGGTCGCGCCCGGCCATGACGATGGAGACACGCCTGCACATTGTGTGGAGACACGGCACGTTGCGTAATGTCTGCGAATCTGATGCTGACGTCAGCCTGCCGCGGCTCTGGGGTCTGCCAGACTGTCGAGCGCGCGCAGGATCGGGCTGGTGCCGGTGACGATGGCCTGCACCAGCTCGGGCTCCGGTGGGCCGAAGGTGCACGGTGCCGGCAGGCAGCCCAGCGAGCGGATCAGTGCGGCGCGGCGCGGGTAGGTGATCGCGTAATGCTCGGCCTCGGCGACCGGATCGGGCTGCGGCCACGCTTCCTCCGCCGCGATGGGCGCGGGTTGCGGCGGCGGCGGTTCCGCCATCGGCTCGGGCGCGGTGCGGCCCAGTGCGTCCGCCATCAGGCCGATGGTGCAATGCTCGAGCCAGGCGGCCCTGTCGAGCGAGGCATTGTCGGCCTCGCGCTTCTGGCGCACCGCCTGTACGCGTATCAGCAGCGACCGCGCCCCGCGTGCCTGCCGCATCCCCGCCTTCGCCGGGGCAGGCTATGCAGGCGGACTGGGCAATGCATTGCAGGGCGCGCGCGGCATCCGACGGGTTCTCCCGCGCCTGCCGCAGGCTGTCCAATGCCTGGGCGCTGGCGGCGACCACCGGGTCAAGCCCGGTGGCATGCATACTGGGCGGCGAGATTGGCCTCGTCGGCATTGGCGGGAAGCAGGCATGCGACCACCGGGTCACGCTCGGTGGCAGGCTCTGGGCGATGGCGGCGTTGTCGCGGCGGGTGCGGTCCTGGGCGAGGCGCTGACCGGCGGCGGGAGCGAGCCGCACAGGGTGTGGATGACTTGGTAGTACATGTCCCGGGGGAGCTGGAGGGAGAGGTCGGGCTGGGGGGTGCACTGGTCCATTGGAGGAGTATGGCAGTTAGTTATGTTCACTGTCGAGCGTTTATCACAGTAACTAGATCACCCGGACCCAGATACGCCTCGACGGTAACCGAACCCAGATTAAGCGGCCGAAGGTTTAAATCTCGGGCCAGCCACTCGAAGAGGTGCAATCCGATCCGCGCTTTCAATTGCTCCCATGCGAACTGCATCGGCACGGGATTGCGAAATACGATATGGCCTTCCGCCGCTCGCGCGGCACCCAGCCGCAGATATTTCGAGAGCTCAGGCAAATGTGCCCGGATAGCTTCCATGCGATTAAGATGCCTCAGGAGATCATCGGGTTTACCGTCCGCATGCAGTTCGCCGCGGAAGTCGGCCAACTGTTCGGCAATCTCTCCCATCGTCTTGCTGAACTTCACGTCTTTGCATTCGATCACCAACACCCGCCCGGTCAGCGGGTTCCAAGCCAGGACGTCGATGTCACCCAGCGCCCTGTAAGCCGAACCGAGAATGGCGGACATATTGACGTCCGCACGCGCGTTCCAACCCAAAGACCTCAACCGCTCGGCGACCTCGGTGTTGAATTCCGTCCCACGTTTGTCCGATATCTTGCCGCGCCAGGACCTCATCTTAGGTGCGAGTTGCCATTGCGGGAAATCACCGCGGTGGTAGTTAATTAGCGCGTAATGCACACCATCTCGCAGCAATCCAGGCGCGACCAAGATGGTTGGATCGGGTTTGTCGTCAAGCTGTACGAGCGGCTTGCGTAGGATAGAAAGCCGGCGACGATAGCGCCAGGGCTGGCGATCCTTATCGTCATAACCGTTCGGAACGGCGCGCCAGTTCTCCCGCCTCGGCAGCGTCAAGGCTTGGATAATGGCCGCGGCCGGTTTCGGGTGGCAGGGAGTCCTCGCCGACCATCGGAGCAAGCAGCGCACTCTTCCGAAGCGTTAACACGAAGGTGCCCTGCTTGATGCCGAGGTCTTCAATGAAATCGATAAACAGCCACACGTCATCCAGTCCGGTGCCGAATTCGTCGCGGAAGGCGTCGAGGAATTCCGGCTCGAAAATCGCCTCAACCGATTTGCACGGGCTGCGATCGGCAAGATGGTCGGCATAGCTGCTAATAGCATCCTTTGTGCGTTCCTCGCTGGCCGTGCGCCCAAACGGCTCGATGACGGTGTCCATGAAACTGTGATTTACCTGAATATCGCCGAGCGAATTGATATGGATGCGCGCTTCCATTGCATCGTGCCACATCGCGCCCGACCATCCGCCCAGATGAATAATAAATGACATTTTCGCCATTAGTCGTGATAGATCGAGCTTGCCGGGCTTGCGACCGCTATCCTCGGGGCAGGCGCATTGCGCGACCTCGACCAAGGTTCGCGAGGACTGGAACACTGCATTCAGGCGGCCTTCGTGCTGAGCGATCGTCTTGAACGCTGCCGCCTTATCGTCACGCAGCGCCACAACCGCGGACGATGTACGGCTCCATTGATCGCGGTTGATCGCGGCGCGTTCGTGATTGCGCAGCAAAACTTCGATCATCGTCGCCCGATTATATTCCACCAGATCTGCCGATAGCTCATCTTCGAGTATCCGCGTCACCGCATTGAGGAATGCAGTGCAATCGCTCTTGCCGTAAAGATCGCATCCATCCTTGCGGTCGCGCACACGCCAGCCGAGCCCGAGCCGCAACGCGGCGTCATCGTCTTCGTCGATGAAGACGACGGAACCGCTTCAATTCTGTCGCACATGATCGCGGAAGGAGCGGCTGCGGAACGCATGGGTCTGACGAGCATGAACGTCCGGTATGATGGCATCCATTAGCAATGCCAGTTCGTCGTCCGATGGCTTGGCGCCTGCGAGGTCGAGAAACCCCTCCACCGTCCGCTCGACCAAGGCGCGCTCGGCGATGTTCTCGATGTTGAAATGCGCGGCCTCATAGGCCTTGGCCACGTGCAGGATCACGGTTTGTGCCGAGCGATCCACTCTGACGGCGATGGCACGTTTCGCCTCGTCCAAGCCGATGGATGGCGGTGGGTCAGAGCAGGGATGTAGATCGGCCTCGAATTCAACGCGCCAGAGTAGAGGGCCAACCGGAAGTCCTGACAATCGCGCGTCCAGAACACCTGCCAGACGGGCGAGCCAGACGTTCATCATCTTCCAGCGCTCATGCGCCATCGGCAGCGTCGTGTTCTCCGACAGGATCAATTCGCACCAGAAGCGCCGGTTCGGGGCCAGATAGACCACGGGCGGGCATGCGTTCCCGGACAGTGCAGCGCCGGCGTAGAGCGGAAGTGCAGTGTCTTCATCGAACGAACTGCCACCCACTTTACGGATGGCGATCCAGGCACCAGTAATGTCTTGCGCGACGTGGGGATCCCAGGTCTCTGCCACTTCGCGGCGCAACGATTTGATTCCGGCTTGCTCGATCATCAGCAATGCCTCACCATCCTCGCTCACAAAATCATCAGGGATGTGATTGTGAGGCACGAGATTGCCATGCAAGCTCCGCTGCCAGGCGACCAGATTGAGAAGGCCGTTTACATTCTGCAAATACACGCCTTCGCGCTCGATCTGGTCCTGCGCATCCAGTAACCGCCACAGGCGAAGCGGGCTGCAGTCTTTCGTCCAGCTCAGCGTCACAAGATCAGCTATGCTCAGAAATTCCTGCCGCCAGTGCGGTTCGGGCGCCTCGGGCAAAGCCGCAACGGCGCCGCGACCAATGCCACAACTGACAAAGAGCGTCACACCATCGCGGAAGTCCGCATTCTCCTGCGCGGCATCGGCCGCGTTCTTGGCGAGGGCAGCAATTTCCGTCCCGATGCTATGGAAGCCGTCATTGAGGCCAGCTATGCCTGTGGTTTCGACATCGTCCAGGTTGTCGAGTATGAAGATGAACGCGAGGTAGCGGCCGGTATCTACCCGTGTCGCCACGGCGGCCGCAGCGCCCCCCTTCGTTCGCTGAAAGCAGATCGGCCCGGGCATCGCACCGAGAAGCGGAATCCCGCTCAACGTCGTAGCATACTCCTGGCCTAGCGCCTTTAGAAAGTTCTCGCGCGTTCCAGATTGATCCAGCCGATCCAGGATGAAGCGCCGGATCGCGGCGCTCACACCCGTTGGCAGGGCGAGACAGAGATCGGTGTTGCGCCAAAGCACGGGGTAGCGCTCGAGATGCGTATGACCGATGGTCTCGCCAGCGAGTGCGGTGCGATCTTTGGGCCGGAACACGAATTCCGTCAAGGGATCAAGCGCGATGTCGAGCGCAGTGAGATCGTCCTCTGTGAAAGTCACCCGCGCGCGTAAGTCACGCAACAAATGGGCCATTCCCGGCGGGAGTCGCTCTATGGGATCGGGCGCGCCCATCTGCCAGCGCACAAGTTTCGCCCTGGCGCAGACGACATCGGACAGCTTGAGTAATGCGTACACGGGTGCGCGGATGTCGTCGTAGCCGGGACCCCCGGGCATAGTATCGATGATATTTACAAAACGCTGCAGGAAGAAGCCGGCCAACTCCCAAATGCCTTCGAGCACCCGAAAATTTCCCTGCTTCGTCGCAACGGAGGTGACAAACACGTCCTCCGCCGGGTCTTCCATCAGTCCAACTGGTCCATTTCCCAGTGCCATGAAGCTTTTGGTCATAATCTTGGCGTTCGGCTTCCGGGCGCCGTGGGCACAAACTAGGGCCAGATGACACAGCGCCTCCAAACGAATGCAGTTGCTCTGCAGTTCCGGCACGGTTAAAAGCCCACCAAATAGAGCAGCCAACCTGAACGGATCGTAGCTGGCGAAGTCCCGGACCAAGCTGGGGTGCGTTATCACCAAGCTGTGCAAGTCGACCGACGGCATACCGGCGGCCATCGCGGCTTTCATGAAATCTTCAAGGTTGAGTTCAGGCTTGATCATGGCGACACCTCATGGACAGGGTCGCCGGGGCGCGCGGCGTGCCGATCTGCGACGCAATTTGGGCGCTGGGCTTTGGGTTGTCGAACGTTTCTCTCCGAATCTCTTGTCAGAAGGGGGCGGGAACATACAGGAGTCTTGAAACCATGCAAGAGACTCGAATTGCCCTTTCTAAGCCGAACGAAATTGGCCACCCCCAATACGAACCTACCGAACCATCCTAATAATTCCGGGCAGGACAAGGACCCTGATCGACACCGATGTAAAAGCAGCCGACATCTGCCATCGGTTGTCCCGCTCTCGATCAGCAACAGACCTTCGGAGTGGCACGACCGGCGACTGCCTCCCACCCGCCACCGACCGGCGATGCGTCTCCAAGAACAGCGAACCCCGCGCAGAACCCACGCACACACCGCCCCTTTCCCCGCGCGCAGTATCGACGCACCATCCACCACACCGCGTCCCCACCACCAGGAGGCCAAAGCACCATGCCCACGGCCCGCCGTCAGATGCATCTCGGCGTCTTCGTCCTCGGCACCGGCAACCACATGGCCGGCTGGCGCACCGACGGCGCCTTCACCACCCACATGGAACTGCCGGTGATGCACGAAATCGCCCGCATCGCCGAGGCGGGCAAATTCGACCTGCTGTTCATCTCCGACTCGATGGCGATGGACCCCACCGACCATCCGTCATTCCTGTGCCGCTTCGAGCCGACCACGCTGATCACCGCGCTCGCCGCCTGCACCACCCATGTCGGGCTCGGCGCCACGGTCTCCACCAGCTTCTCCGAGCCCTACAACGTCGCGCGCATCTTCGGCTCGATCGACCACATCAGCGGCGGACGCGCGGGATGGAACGTCGTCACCAGCTCCAACCCCAAGGCGGCGCTCAACTTCAACCTGGACGAGCACATCGAGCACGAACACCGCTACGCCCGCGCCAACGAATTCGTCGATGTCGTGCGCGGGCTGTGGGATTGCTGGGACGACGGCGCGATCGTCGCCGACAAGGCCACCGGCCTGTACGTCGATGCCGCGAAGGTGCGCCCGCTCAACCACCGGGGAAAATTCTTCAAGGTGCGCGGCCCGCTCAACATGGCGCGCTGCCCGCAGGGCCACCCGGTGATCATCCAGGCCGGCGGCTCGCCCTCGGGGCTGGAACTGGCGGCGCGCACCGCGGACGTGGTGTTCTCGGTGGTGCAGGAACTGGGGCCCGCCAAGGCCGCCTATGCCGACCTGAAGGGCCGCATGGCCAAATACGGCCGCGACCCGGACGAACTCGCGGTGCTGCCCGGCGTGATGACGATCGTCGGCGACAGCGACGCCGAGGCGCGGGAGAAGCTGGCGAAGCTGCAAAGCTGGATCAGCCCGACCAATGCCACGACGCTGGTCGCCAGCCGGATCGGCTACGACGTGTCCGGCCATCCGCTCGACGGGCCGGTGCCGCCACCGCCGCCGGCGCTGAACAGCCGGACGTTCGCCAGTGTGCTGTACGAGATGGCGCGGCGCGAGAACATGACGTTGCGCGATCTCTACAATCTGACCGCGGCGGCGCGCGGCCATTGGGTGCTGTGCGGCACCCCGCGCACGATCGCCGACACGCTGGAGGAATGGTTCGTCGAGCGCGCGGCCGATGGGTTCAACATCCTGCCGGCGCATTTCCCCGGCGCGTTCAGCGATTTCGTCGATCGCGTCGTGCCGGAGTTGCAGCGCCGCGGCCTGTTCCGCCGCGACTACGCGGGCACCACCCTGCGTGACCATTTCGGCCTCGCCCGCGTCCCTGCTCCGGTTGCGCGCGAGGAGGCGATCGGCGCCGCGTGACCGGCGCCGTGCTCGGTCAGGGTTCAGTCTGCGGCCAGAGCCTTCTTGGCGTCGTCGACCGCGGCCATGCATCCGCTATCGTTCTTCCTATCCAGACTGCGGGCGCGATCCAGATCGGCCGCCACCTTCTGCAGCCTGTCCTGTCCCGCGGCCGCGGCTGGCGTGCCGTTCTGCGCGGCCTGGGCATGAGTGGGCTGACCCTGCTGCTGAAGCCGGACATCCTGCGAGGATGCAGCCGATCCGCCTGTCGCTTGGCCCATCGCACCGGTCGGTCCCGTTCGATCCGAGCCGGCGGTCTGATCTTTCGCGCGGACCTCGGCCGGACTGCGCGACGCCTCGGACGTATTGCGGGTCGAGTTGCCCGCCTCCGAGACCTGACTGTTCGTGGCGCTCTCGGGCGTCGCTTTAACTGGCCCGGCGCCGGCGTCCTGGCTGCTCAGGCTCCGCTGCAGCGTCGTGATCTGTTGCGAACAAGGCCCGGCGAACGCCGCTCCGCTGCTCAGTGCGACGGCAGCACAACCTGCCAAAAGCCATTTCATGACCGCTCTCCCTACAACGTTTGCAGTGGGAAGGAAACTCGCCACGGGGCGGCTGGTTGCCCGCTTCCACGGAATTGTCGAACCGAATAACCTGCCCGCCTGACGAACCGCCAACCAAACAGGTGCAACCATGGACGCCCAGACTGTCAGCAAGATGCATCGCCCGCAGGGCATGCCGTTCCGCTGCAACAAGATCGGCCACGTCGCGCTCTACGTGAAGGATCTGTTAGCACTCGGCGAAATTCTACACCGAGGTGATGGGCTTCTCGATGTCCGACGCCTACGACAGCGACATGATGCCGGGCGGCGCGGTGTTCCTGCGCTGCAGCGCCGACCATCACGGCGTGGCGCTGTTCAAGCTGCCCGAGGGCCAGCCGGCGCACGGCGCGTTCCATCACATGGCGTTCGAGGTCTCCACGCTGGACGAGGTGCTGCGGGCGCGCGAGCATCTGCGCAAGCACGACGTGCCGATCCACTTCGAGGGCCGCCGCCGCGCCGGCTGTCAGCTCGCCATCGAGTTCACCGATCCGGACGGCCACAACCTGGAGATCTACTGGGACATCGACCAGGTCGGCAGCGACGGCAAGGTAAGGCCCCCGGAGGAGTGGAAGGGCGCCACCAGCCTGGAGGCGGCGATCGCCGATCCGGTGGTGGGGCAGGACGCGACGGTGCAGGACCGCTCCCTGCTGCAGCATTAGCGTTTCCGCCGCCCCGATGTTCTGTCCGCGTCAACCCGCGCGTGGTAATGTCGGTTGATGGGATATTGGGGCAAGATCATCGGCGGGGTCGCGGGCTTCGCCGTGGGCGGCCCGATGGGTGCGATGGTCGGCGCCGCGCTGGGCCATGCGGCCGATTCCGGCGCGGTGCCCAACCTGCGCATGCCGTTCGGGCCGCAGGTCGCGTGGAATCCGGCGCGCGTTGCAGCGATGTTCAACCGGCGCGACCAGCTCTTCGCGATCTGCGCCGTCGTGCTGTCGGCCAAGCTTGCCAAATGCGACGGCCGGGTGAAACGCGAGGAGATCGATGCGTTCCGGCGCCAGTTCCGCATCGCGCCGGAATCGGTGCGCGACATCGGCCGCCTGTTCGACCAGGCCCGCGACAGCGCGGATGGCTACGAGGCTTATGCCGCGCAGCTCGGCGACGCATTCGCCGACAACCGCGGCATGCTGGAGGATGTCCTCGTCGCGCTGTTCGTGATCGCGCGCGCCGACGGGCCGGTGAACAGCCGCGAACTCGAATTCCTTTCGCGCACGCATCTTGCGTTCGGCCTCGACCAGGTCGCCTGGGACCGGGCGCGCGGTGCGATGCCGCGCCGTCCGGTCGCCAACAATGAGCCGGACGCATACATGGTGCTCGGCGTGTCCCGCTCGGCGAGCCCCGAGGATCTCCGGAACACCTGGAAGCGGCTGATGCGCGAGAACCATCCCGACAGCCTGGCCGCGCGCGGCGTGCCCGCCGAATTCATCGCCCGTGCCAACGACAAGGTGGCACGCATCAACGCCGCCTGGGACCAGATCAAGCGCGAGCGCGGTTTGTGAGCCTGCACATCCGGGAGTTGCGGAGCCCAAACCAGGATGACCGGCCGCCGGACGTTCCGATCGATATGCTGATCCTGCATTACACCGGCATGCGGAGCGCGCGGGAGGCGGTCGATCGGCTGCGCGACCCAGTCGCCCGCGTGTCGTCGCATTATGTCGTGGACGAGGACGGCGGCGTGCTCCGTCTGGTGCCGGAGGAGAGGCGCGCCTGGCATGCGGGTGCGTCGTACTGGCGCGGCCATACCGAACTGAACGGCGCGTTCGATCGGCATCGAGATCGTCAATCCGGGCCACGAATGGGGTTATCGCGACTTTCCGGTGCTGCAGCTTGCCGTGGTGTGCGATCTCTGCCTCGCCATCCTGTCGCGCCACGCGATCCCGGCGCGCAACATCGTCGCGCCACAGCGACGTGGCGCCGGACCGCAAGGAGGATCCGGGCGAGAAATTCGACTGGCAGGGCCTGGCGCAGAACGGCGTCGGCCTTTGGCCGCGGGACGTCCCCGATCTCGGCACGACCGGCGCGGTGCGCGACGCCGGCTCGCTGCGCGACGTGCGCGCCGCGCTTGGCGAAATCGGCTATCGCGTGACGCCGGAGGGTGCATTGGATCCGGCGCTCGCCGCGGTGCTGCGCGCGTTCCAACGCCATTGGCGCCCCGAGGCGATCACCGGCCAGGCCGATGCCGGGACGCTCGCGCGGCTATTAGGCATGCGGCGGCTCATTGCGGCTATCGGATGACCCTTCCTCATGTCATGGCCGGGATTGACCGGCCATCTCTCGCGGCGCCAGTGCAGGTGGGGATGGCCGGGACAAGCCCGGCCATGACGGTGACTTGACGGCGAACCAGCCATGACGGTGAACGGGCGGTCGAAATCGTCCACGGCAACATCAACGGATATTGGCCGTCTTCCATCTTGACCCGTGTCTCGGTTCGGCACACTTGTGCCCGGCCAGACGGCCGGACGGCCGCTGATACCGCAAGGCGTCAGAGGAAAGTCCGGGCTCCACGGGAATACGGTGCCGGCTAATGGCCGGCGGGGGCGACCCAGGGAAAGTGCCACAGAAAACAAACCGCCCGCGCAAGAGCCGCAAGGCGTCCCGCGGGCAAGGGCGAAACGGTGCGGCAAGAGCGCACCGCGCCCCTGGCAACAGGGGCGGCAGGGTAAACCCCACCGGGAGCAAGACCGAATAGGGGCGGCGGTGCCGCAAGGCACAGGGGCATTTCCGCCTCGCCGTCCGGGTTGGTCGCGTGAGGCGCGCTGCGAGGCGCGTCCCAGAGGAATGGTCGTCCCGCGCCCGCGTGGCTTTATACCCCTTGCGTTGGAAGGGGTGTGTGTTTAGCTGAAAGGCAGTCCCAAAGACCGCCCTCAGTCCCGGCGTTGTTCAGGGGCGCCCCGAGATAGGGGAAGCCGGGCTGCCGGTGAGATGCAGCATCGATTTCCTTATGGATGCTGTAACAGCATCCAACGCGTGGGTGGGCAATGAGACCGCGCGAAAGGAGATCGCCTTGGCGTTTTTCGCCGGGCGATCTCACGTGCCCGGCAATTGGAGGGTTATCCAGTGTCGGGTGCATACATTCTGAGCTTGATGGTTGCATCGGTGAGCGGCCCGTATCAGTTGGCAGATTCACGCTGCTCCTTGCCGTCGTGCCGAATACGAAGCTACGTCGTGATCGGAGAACCACTTGCGGCTTCCGAACGCCAGCGGGTGAATAATCTGATGAGCTTGAGACACGCACGGCGGCGCCTAGACGGCCTTAGCCGCTGCATTAGGTCGGCGAACTCGTCCCCGTCTTCCCTTGCAAGTTGGGCCGGATCATGTCGTGACATCCACCAAATACGGAATGCGCTCATCTCCGGTGTCTGACGAAGATTATCCAGTGTCTGGCCAACGGCCATTACGTAGGCAACGCACGCGCGCATGAGGATTTCGTCAGTGTTCTTGTCATCGAGCGAGAGGTGGGTCGTCCGGTTCCGGGGTTTTCTTTGCGGGGCGCGACACTTGGTCCGCCGCCGCTTTGCGTATGGCGTCAACATCCGCGATGTCCTGTGGTCGCCCTGCAGCCAGTTTGGCCACTATAAGGTCGTCGGCTGAAATGAAATTCGCCTTCAAGCCGCTCGTTGGATCAATCACGGTTTCAACGCGGTTTTGCCATGCCGCGTCAAAATCGACGCCCGGAATGTCGGGAAGGATATCGATCCCGCGTGGGTCACGCCCAAAGCGGAAGAAACTGTTGCGGTCGGAGAAATCCTCCGGGCGAATGCCTTGGAGCGCGGCACCAAACTCGGCAAGGGCGGCATACGTCGCGCGCGCATTGGCGGGGTCGGGTCTTATGAGAAAATCGATGTCCTTCGTAAAGCGGGGCTGCGCATGCAGGATGACGGCGTAGCCTCCGACAATGAGGTATTTAACACCATGGGCATGGAAGGCGGACAAAAGGTCTTTGTAGTCTTGGTTCATCCGGCTGCGCCTTCCACCCTTTGAGGGCGTAGGCAGCCTCGATCAGTTCTCCAACTGCATCTAGCCGCTCATGCCCGGGCCGACTTTGCCAGTATCGATATTCGTCAGCTTTCATTTCATCGAGGCTGCTATATCTCCGCGCGGTCGGTTCTTCTGCCATCCCGTATGTGTAGCATACAAAGACTCCTTGAGGCAACGACAAGCCCTAAGCGACGCCGTTAACGAAAGCCGGTCGGTTTCATATGTTTTTGAATTTCGGATTGCGGCTTGTGTCGGCGAGGGTCCGCTATGTGCCAAAGCTGCGATAGCAGTGTGCGCTGGCGTGAACCGCCACATCCGGCCCGTTGCGCCCATTCAAACTGGACCACCACCTGGCCGGGACATGCGGGACCAGCCGTGCTAACCTGCATTAATGGTCGCCCTTCGCAAGCGCGCGCCGTCGCGCATGACGCTGACCGAGTTCCTGTCATGGGATACCGGTGACCCATCTGGCCGCGCATGGCAACTGATTGACGGCGAGCCGGTCGCGATGGCGCCCGGAAGCGAGACGCATGGAGCGATCCAAGGCGAGCTGATCGGGCTGCTGCGCAATCATCTGGTGGAGTTGCGCAGTCCATGCCGCGTGATCGCCGAACCGGGCATCGTGCCCAGGATCCGCGCCGACCGGAACTACCGCGTGCCCGATCTCGGCGTGACCTGCGCCGCGCCGTCACTTGGCCTGATGGTTCCGGAGCCGGTGCTGCTGGTGGAAATCCTGTCGCCCAGCAACGAGGCGGAAACCCGGGCCAACATCTGGGCCTACACAACGATCCCGAGCGTGCAGGAACTGCTCGTTGTCCACAGCACGCGGATCGAGGCGGAGTTACTTCGCCGAGGCGCGGACGGCAGCTGGCCGGAGCAGCCTGAGATTATCGGGACCGATGGCAGTCTGTCCTTGGCCAGCATTGCGTTCACCGTGCCACTGGCGGCGATCTACCGCACCACAGCACTGGCGGGTGAGCCTTGACGCCGAACCGCGACGGCGCCCATCTCTGCTCCCGCCAGACGGCCGGACGGCCGCTGATACCGCAAGGCGTCAGAGGAAAGTCCGGGCTCCACGGGAATACGGTGCCGGCTAATGGCCGGCGGGGGCGACCCCAGGGAAAGTGCCACAGAAAACAAACCGCCCGCGCAAGAGCCGCAAGGCGTCCCGCGGGCAAGGGCGAAACGGTGCGGCAAGAGCGCACCGCGCCCCTGGCAACAGGGGCGGCAGGGTAAACCCCACCGGGAGCAAGACCGAATAGGGGCGGCGGTGCCGCAAGGCACAGGGGCATTTCCGCCTCCGCCGTCCGGGTTGGTCGCGTGAGGCGCGCTGCGAGGCGCGTCCCAGAGGAATGGTCGTCCCGCATTCCAGGGCAACCTGGGGTGCGGACAGAACCCGGCTTACAGGCCGTCTGGCAGCGAGCTTCAGGCGCGGGATGCTCGTGCACAGACTCGTCCACAGCTTGAACGAAACCGGAACCCGCTCCGAAGATATACTTGCGATCCCTCAGAATTGCCGCAACCAGACTCGGATAGCGATCCTAACCTCTTGGGCAACCCACAATTATTCTGCCCATAACGATGGAAAACCGGCAAATCCCTTTGACGGCCCATGAATTCCCATGCTATCCCGCGCCATCCCAGGCAGGAACGGTCTGTTCGTCCCATGGGCTCGATCGGAACAGGGTGACAGGCAGGCAGCTCGCTTCGATCGCACTCCACTCGACGTGCCAGCCGCACGATTGGGATGAGCGACGGGCTCCGTTCATCCAGTGGGAAAGGCGCTCCGGGCAGGATGACCCATTTCCTCGGCACCCACCAGAACAGGTTGGACGCCAAGGGCCGCGTCTCCGTTCCCGCACCGTTTCGCGCCGCGCTCCGCTCACACGGCGAATCCAACGGCAACGGCACGCATCTGGTGCTGCGCCCATCGCACCAGCACCCGTGCATCGAGGCCTGGCCGGCAGCGGAGTTCGAGGCCCTGTCGGAACCGTTGAACAGACTCAACCTGTTCAGCCCGGAGCACGACGACCTGGCCGCATCGCTGTATGCGGATGCCTTCCCGATCGACGTCGACAAGGAGGGCCGCGTCGTCCTGCCGGATTCGCTGGTGACGTTTGCCGGTCTGACCGATGCCGTGGTGTTCATGGGCCTGGGCCGCATCTTCCAGATCTGGGAACCGGGCGCGGCCGAACGACGTCGGTCGGAGGCGCGCGAGCGTGCGCGGGCGCACGCGTTCACTCTTCCGGCGGGTCCGGCGCAATGAGCGAACCCATGCAGTCCCATGTGCCCGTCATGCTGCCCGAGGTGCTGCGCCTGCTCGCACCACGGGACGGCGGCGTTTACCTCGACGGCACGTTCGGCGGCGGCGGCTACGCGGAGGCGATCCTCGAGGCAGCGCCCTGCACGCTGTGGGCGATCGACCGCGATCCCGATGCGATCGCGCGCGGTGCCAGTGTTGTTGCCCGCTTCCCCGGCCGGCTGCACCTGATCCACGGGCGGTTCGGCAACATGCTCGATCTGCTGGCCGAGCGCGGCGTGACGGCGCTCGACGGCGTGGTGCTGGATGTCGGCGTGTCGTCCTACCAGCTCGACGATCCGGCGCGCGGGTTTTCGTTCCGCGGCGACGGTCCGCTCGACATGCGCATGGAACGCTCCGGTCCGACCGCGGCCGATCTGGTGAATTCGCTGCCGGAGCGCGAACTTGCCGACCTGCTGTTCGAGTTCGGCGAGGAACGCGCATCGCGCCGCATCGCGCGCGCCATCGTGGCCGCGCGCGCCGAGGTCGTACCCGGGCGTGAGCCAGGGATCACGACGACGGGGCGCCTCGCCTCGATCATCCGCGGCGTGCTCCCGCCGGATCGTTCCGGCATCCATCCCGCGACACGCAGCTTCCAGGCGTTGCGCATCCGGGTGAACGACGAACTCGGCGAGATCGAACGTGCGCTCGATCAGGCCAGCCGGCTGCTATCCCCAGGCGGGAGGCTGGTCGTCGTGTCGTTCCATTCGCTGGAGGACCGCATCGTCAAACGCTTCATGGGCGAGGTGGCGGGCCGCTCGCCTGCTCCGTCGCGCCACGATCCGCGCGGCCTTGCGACCCGTCCGACCCCGCGCTTCCGGCTGCTGACCGCCCGTCCGATGCGTCCGGGACCGGCGGAGACCACCGTCAATCCGCGCGCTCGCAGTGCCCGCCTGCGCGCGCTTGAACGAACTGCACCGGGGACCGCGCCATGATCCGTCCCGTCACCTGCGTCTGCTTCCTGCTGGCCTGCGGTTCCGGTCTCTATGTCTATCAATCCAAGCATCGGGTGCAGTTGATCGACCGGGACATCGAAAAGACCGTCCGCGCCACGGACGCCCTGCGGGAGCAGACGCGCGTGGCGCACGCCGAATGGACGCTGCTGAACGATCCGCAGCGGTTGCAGGTATTGGCCGATCAGTTCCTCAGCCTGAAAAACGTGGCGCCCGGCCAATTTACCAGCCTCGCCGAACTCGACAGCCGGCTGCCGGCCGTCAGCGTCCCCGAGCCCACGCCGCAGGATCCGTTGGCGGTGCCGGTGGCCGAGCCGCCTCCGCCGGTTGCCGTCGTGGCGCTGCCTGCGCCTGCCAAACCCATCGTCACCGCCGTGGCGCCTTCACCGCCGCGCGTTCCTGAGCACAAGCCGCCCCCGACCCCGCCGCACCAGGTGGTCGCGGATGCTCCTCCTGCGCGGCCGCCTTCCCCGGTATTTCGCCCCGTCGCTACGGCTGACCTGCCGCGACCGGCGCCGCCGCGGATCGTCCATGCATCCTTGCCCGCGCAGTCCCCACCCGGACCAATCGTCGGTTCCGCCCTCGGCATGGCGGGGCGCGGCGGAGCGCTCCCGCCGCCGCAGCCCATGCCGGTCAGCGCATCCCAATGGGTGACCAACGGTGGCGGAGGCTAGGTCATGAGCGACACGCCACCCCGCGGGCAGGCTCCCCGCGGCACACCCACGCACCGCGTCGGCGCGGCGCGCTCCGACGCGGTGCCGCGCATGGAGAACGTGCGGGTCACCGAACCGGACCTGTTCCGCCGTGCCGCCCTCGAGAAGACCCGCACGCGCCTCGTCTATGCCGCCTTCGGGTTCGGCCTGCTCTTTCTGGCCGTCGTCGCCAAGCTCGCCGATGCGACCATCCTCCAGCCACTTGCGCCACACCGGCCCGAAAGGCCGATCGAGGCGCTGTTCACGGCACCGAAGGTGGACGTGACGTCGCTCGCCCAGCGCGCGATGATCACCGACCGCAACGGCCAGATTCTCGCGATCTCGCTTCCCACCGTTGCGCTGTTCGCCGATCCGCGGCAGATCATCGATCCCGCCGATGCCGCTCACCGGATGAAGCAGGTGTTGCCGCGCCTGGACGAGGCGGCGGCGCGCGAGCGGCTTTCCGATACCAACCGGCAATTCGTCTATATCGAGCGTCAGATCACCCCACGCGAGGAACTGGCCATCAATTCGCTGGGGATACCGGGCATCGACTTCCGTCCGACCGAGCAGCGGCATTACCCGATGGGCCGTACCGCTGCACAGGTGATCGGCGGTGCCGATATCGACGAACACGGGGTCGCCGGCGTCGAGAAATACTTCGACCAGCGACTGTTCAGCGACAGCTCGCCGCTCCGGCTGTCGATCGATGTGCGCGTGCAGGCGGTGGTGCGCGACGAACTGTCCAAGGCGATCGACTTCTTCCAGGCCATCGGCGGCTGCGGCATCGTGATGGACGTGAACACGGGCGAGGTGCTGGCGATGGTCAGCCTGCCCGACTACGACACAAGCGCCTTCCGCACCGCGCCCGAGGACGATCGCTTCAACCGTGCGGTGACCGGCATGTACGAGCCAGGCAGCACGTTCAAGCTGCAGACCGCGTCGATGGCGCTGGATTCCGGCATCGTGCATCTGTGGGACGAGTTCGACGCCTCGCGCCCGATCCACATCGGCCGTTACACAATCACCGATTTCGAGGGCAAGCATCGCTGGCTCTATGTGCCGGAGGTGCTCGCCTATTCCTCCAATCTCGGCGCGGCGCATATCGCCGATACCGTGGGCGGGGAGCGCCAGCGCGCCTGGCTCAAGTCGATGGGCATGTTCGCCCGCGTCGGCATCGAACTGCCGGAGGCGGGGTTGCCGATCATCCAGCCAGCTTCTGCCTGGAAGGAGGTGGTGACGCTGACGGTGGCGTTCGGCCACGGTATCTCGGTGTCGCCGCTGCACGTGGTGCGCGGAACAGCGGCGGTCGCCACCGGCGTCCTGGTGCGGCCGACGATCCTTGCGGTGCCGCCGGGTGAGCGGCCGGGAGGGGTTCGGGTAATGCAGCCGTCGACCTCGGACACGATGCGCAAGCTAATGCGCCTTGTCGTCACCGACGGCTTCGGCAAGCAGGCCGAGGTAGCCGGCTACTATCCCGGCGGCAAGACCGGAACCGCGGAGAAGGTCGGCAAGCACGGCTACAAGCGCGGCTACAAGGAGAACTTCAACGTCGCGGCGTTCACCAGCGTGTTCCCGATGAACGCTCCGCGCTACGCCGTGTACATGATGGTGGACGAACCACACGGGAACAAAAGCACCTACGGCTACTCGACCGCCGGCTGGGTTGCCGCGCCGGCGGCCGGGCGCGTGATCGCGCGCGTTGCGCCGATGCTGGGGCTGCTGCCCGACATCCAGGACGCTCCGGCGATCAACCAGGCGCTGTATATTCCGCTTCAGCCGGCCCGGCCGGCCGGCGCGTCGCGTGGGCCGATTGCGGCCGCTGCGCCGCCGACCAATGTCAAACCGGCCTCCCTGCCGGCAAAGCCTGGGGGCACGGAGGTTCCCGCGACCACGCTTCCATCGGCACGACCGGTCGCGCGCGATCCGCGACACGAAGCGGCTCTGTCCGCACCCGAGGTGGTCGGTGCACCCGTGTTGCCAGCGTCCGCGGCGCCCGGCTCGCTTGCGGCTCGCTGACATCATGCGCCAGGGTCATATCCTGGCTGATGCCAGTGCCGTTCCCGCCGCCTGGCGGAACGCGGCGGCGCTGGATATCTGCGGCATCACCGCGGACAGCCGTCGTGTCGCGCCCGGGTATCTGTTTGCCGCGATCCCCGGCCTCAGCGCAGACGGTCGTGCCTTCATCGCCGAAGCGGTGTCCCGTGGCGCCGCGGCGGTGCTTGCGCCCGACGGAACGCAATGGCCGCCGGGAGTGCCGCCTCGCCCGTTGCTGGAGGATCCCGAGCCACGCCGGCGTCTGGCCCAGCTTGCCGCCGGATTGGCGGGGAGCCAGCCCAAGGTCGTGGTGGCTGTCACCGGCACCAATGGCAAGACCAGCACGGTCGAATTCCTGCGCCAGATCTGGGCTGCGGGCGGGCAGCCGGCTGCCAGCCTGGGCACGCTCGGCCTGATCGCGCCGGGGTTCGATCCGGGGCCCGGTCTGACCACACCGGATCCGGTCAGCCTGGCGGAGACCCTGGCGCGGCTCGCGCGTGCCGGCATCAAGCACGCGGCGATCGAGGCCTCGTCGCATGGTCTCGACCAGTTCCGGCTGGATGGCGTACGGCTCACGGCCGCCGCCTTTACCAATCTGACGCGCGATCATCTCGATTATCACGGCACGGAAGACGCCTATCGCACCGCCAAGCTGCGGTTGTTCGCGGAGCTTCTGCCCGAGGGCGCGCCGGTGGTGGCTTGGAGCGAGCTGGACTCCATTAGCCTGGGCGCGCTGACCGGGATCGCGCTGAGGCGGCGCCTCGATCTGCGAACGGTCGGCGCGGCGGGAACCGCGATCCGGCTACTCGCCGCAATCCCCCGTCCCGACGGTCAGCTTCTGAGCGTCGAGGCGGCCGGCGTTCGCCGCGAGATTGCATTGCCCCTGCCTGGCCGCTTCCAGGCGGACAATGCCCTGTTGGCCGCAGCACTTGCCGGCGCGCTCGGCGAGCGCGACGCACTGGATCGGCTCGCTGAGCTACATGGCGTGCGGGGACGGCTGGAGCTTGCGGCACGCCTGCCGAACGGCGCCACGGTCTATGTCGATTATGCCCACACGCCGGATGCGCTGGAGCGACTGCTGACGGCGCTGCGTCCACATACCGCGGGCAGGCTGCATGTGGTGTTCGGGGCCGGCGGCGACCGCGACCGCGGCAAGCGTCCACTGATGGGTGCGGCCAGTGCGCGTTTCGCCGACGTGGCCATCGTCACCGACGACAATCCGCGCAGCGAGGATCCTGCGACGATCCGGGCCGCGGTGCTGGCCGCGTGCCCGGGTGGGCGTGCGATCGGCGGCCGTGAGCGCGCGATCGCGGAGGCGATGAATGGCCTTGGTGCCGGTGACGTGCTGGTGGTGGCGGGCAAGGGCCACGAGCAGGGCCAGACGATCGGCGATGCCGTGATCCCGTTTGACGACGTGAGCGTTGTCCGTCGATTGGCGGGCACGCCATGAAGCGGCAATCCCCTGCGCCGACCTGGCTATCCGCGCACCGACGCATTTCCCTCTCCGCCCCTGGGGGCGGAGAGGGTCAGGGTGAGGTGGGGGACGTCGCCGGTGGCGGAACGTTCATTGCCGGCAGTTGGCCGGCAGTCGCTGTTCGGACAGCGTACCGCGAGGGGCGAGTGACGAGGCCGCGGCAGCCCCACCTCACCCCGGCCCTCTCCGCCCCTCGGGGCGGAGAGGGAGTGATGACGCCGGTGCTCGTTGGCGGACTTTGCCGCGGGTCGGGCCGATGACCGCGCTATGGACTGGTCACGACCTGCTTGAGGCGACCGGAGGAACGATGGCGACGCCGTTCGCCGCCACCGGAGTCTCGATCGACACGCGCACGCTACAGCCGGGCGATCTGTTCGTCGCACTGCGCGGTGACGCCGGCGATGGCCATTGCTTCGTCGCCGAGGCTCTGGCCAAGGGCGCGGCCGGCGCGATGGTGCATGGCGATATGCCGAACGCCGCCCAAGTGCTGTTCGTGGACGACACGCTTGCGGCGTTGCATCGGCTCGGCGCCTATGCGCGCGCCAGGTTCAGCGGCCGCATTGCGGCAGTTACCGGCAGCGTCGGCAAGACAACGACCAAGGAGATGCTTCGGACGATCCTGGGCGCATTCGGCCGCACCCATGCCGCGGTCGCCTCCTACAACAACCAGTGGGGTTTGCCGCTGACGCTGGCGCGGATGCCGCCGGACAGCGAGTTCTGCATCGTAGAAATCGGCATGAACCATCCGGGCGAGATCGCACCACTTGCGCGTCTCGCGCGTCCCCATGTTGCGGTGATCACATCGATCGAAAAGGCGCATATTGGATTTCTCGGCTCGATCGAGGCGATCGCCGACGAGAAAGCCGCGATCCTGCGAGCCCTGGAACCGGGCGGCGTCGCAGTGCTGCCGGCCGACTCGCCGCTGTTTCCCCGCCTGCGTGCAATCGCCGGCCAGGCGCCCATCGTCGGCTTCGGCGCGGCATCCTGGACGGATGTGCGGCTGGTCGACATCGCGGCGGACGCGGACGGCAGCGACGTCGTGGCGGCCGTGGAGGGTGAACAAATTCGCTTCCGCCTGAACGCGCCCGGCCGTCACATGGCGATGAACGCCCTGGCCGCATTGGCAACCGCCGTGCACCTGTCGCGCACCACAGCAGCAAGCGCCGCGCGCGCCCTGGAAGCGTTCGTGCCGGTCGCGGGTCGCGGAGCGCGGCGTCGGATTGCGGTTCCCGGTGGCTCGGTTCTCGTGCTCGACGAGAGCTACAACGGCAACCCCGCCTCGATGCGTGCGGCACTTGCGGTGCTTCGCCTGCAACCCGCGAAGCGCCGGATCGCCGTACTTGGCGACATGCTCGAACTTGGCAAGTACGGACCCGCCGAACACCGCGCCCTCGCCGCCGATGCCGCCGCCGCCGCCGATCGCCTGTTCGCCTGCGGCCCGCTGATGCGCGATCTGTTCGCTGCCGTGCCGGAGCCGATGCGCGGCGCGCACACGCAGGATTCCGCGTCGCTGGCGCCGATCCTCGCGCGGTCCCTGGCGCCAGGCGACGCAATACTGATCAAGGGCAGCCTCGGCAGCCGCATGAAGCTGGTGGTCGACGCACTCGAGCAGCGCGCAGAGGCCGCCTGATGCTGTATGACCTCGCACGGCCGCTCGCCAGCCAATTCATCCTGTTCAACCTGTTTCGCTACATCACGTTCCGCTCGGGCGCGGCCTGCCTGACGGCGCTCACGGTGAGTTTCATTTTGGGCCCACCGCTGATCCGCTGGCTGAAATCGGTGCAGCGCCATGGGCAGCCGATCCGCCTCGACGGTCCGGAGCGGCATCTGATCGAAAAGAAAGGCACACCCACAATGGGCGGCGTGCTGATCCTTTCGGCGCTGACGATCTCGACGCTGCTCTGGGTGGATCTGCGCAACGCCTATGTCTGGTCTGTGCTGTTTGTCACGCTGAGCTATGGCGCCCTCGGCTTTGCCGACGACTACCGGAAACTGTCGCGACGCAACCACAAGGGCGTATCGGCCCGTGTCAAGCTGACCGCGCAGATGCTGGTCGGCCTGGCCGCCGCCATCTGGATCATGATGCTGACGCGCGGCGTTCTCGGCACTGCGCTCACCGTCCCAGTGTTCAAGGACGTGATGATCCCGCTCGGCTACGGCTTTCCCATCTTCGCCATGCTGGTCATGCTCGGCGCGTCCAATGCGGTGAATCTGACCGACGGGCTCGACGGTCTCGCCATCGTGCCGACGATCATCTGCGCCGGCGTGTTCGCATTGATCGCCTACCTGGTCGGCAACCGCATCTTCGCCGATTACCTGCAGCTCACCCCGTTGCCGGGTGTCGGCGAGCTGGCCGTGTTCTGCTCCGCGCTGATCGGCGCCGGGCTCGGGTTCCTGTGGTTCAACGCGCCGCCGGCGGCGGTGTTCATGGGAGACACCGGCTCGCTCGCCATCGGCGGCGCGCTTGGTGCCGTGGCAGTGGCGACCAAGCAAGAGATCGTGCTGATGATCGTCGGCGGCCTGTTTGTGGTGGAGACCGTGTCGGTCATCATCCAGGTGTTCTGGTACAAGCGCACCGGCAATCGCGTCTTCCTGATGGCGCCGCTGCACCATCATTTCGAAAAGAAAGGCTGGGCGGAACCCACCATCGTCATCCGCTTCTGGATCATCTCGATGATCCTTGCGCTCGTCGGTCTGGCGACGCTGAAGATCCGATGAGCTCGTTCCCCAACAATCTGTTTGCGGGGAAGCGCTTCGCCGTGCTGGGGCTCGGCCGCAACGGCCTGCCCGCCGCGCATGCTCTCACCGCGATGGGCGCCGACGTCGTCGCGTGGGACGACAACGTGGCTGCCCGCGTCGATGCCGCCGATGTGGTGCTGCGCGACCTGCGCACTGATGACTTCGCCTTCGACGCGCTGGTGATATCACCCGGGATTCCGCACGTTCTGCCGACGCCGCATCCGGTCGCCGCGCGTGCGCGCGCATGGCGCGTGCCGATCCTGTCGGATGCCGAACTGCTGTTCCGCGCGGTGCGTCTGTCGGGGTCACGCGCACGCTTCGTCGGCATCACCGGCACCAACGGCAAGTCCACCACCACTGCACTGCTTGCGCACATTCTGGCTCGCAGTGGGCGGAAGGTCGCGGCCGGCGGCAATCTCGGTCCCGCATCATTGGCGCTCAAGCTGCTGCCTGACAGCGGGACATATGTCCTCGAGATGTCGTCCTACATGTTGGAGCGAATCGCCACACTCCGCTTCGATGCCGCGGCGATGCTCAATCTCAGCGCGGATCATCTGGATCGTCACGGCGATATGGCGGGATACGTCGCGGCGAAGCGCGCGGTCTTCGATCGGCAGACGGCGGACGATCTTGCCGTGGTGGGAGTCGATGACGAGCGATCGCGTGAAATGGCGCAATGGCTGCGCGAGCGGATGGCGCGGGTAGTCACTGTGTCGGGCCATCAACCCGCGGACATATGGTGCGACAGGGGTGCGCTGCGTGACGCGGACGGCGTGATCGTGCCCATGAAGGAAGCGCACGCGCTGCCCGGTGCGCACAATGCGCAGAATGCCGCCGCCGCCGCCGCGATTGCGAGCGCGTTCAACGTGCCACGCGCCGATATCGTGCGTGGTCTGCAAAGTTTCCCCGGTCTGCCGCATCGCCAGCAGCGCGTCGGCGCGATCGGCGGGATTGCCTTCATCAACGACAGCAAGGCGACCAATGCCGATGCCGCGTCCCGCGCCCTCGGCTGCTACGACCGACTGGTGTGGATCGCCGGCGGGATTGCCAAGGAAGGCGGCATCGAATCGCTGGCGCCGCTGTTCCCGCGAATCGCGCGCGCGTTCCTGATCGGCCGCGACGCGCCGGCGCTTGCCGCCACGCTCGCCGCGCGCTGCGTGAAGCACGAGATCGCCGGAACGCTCGACGCCGCGGTGCCCGCCGCATTCGCCGCGGCGCGTGCCTCGGGGGCACCGGTCGTGCTGCTGTCGCCTGCCTGCGCCAGTTTCGATCAGTTCAGCAGCTTCGATGCGCGCGGCGATCGTTTTTCCGCTCTTGTGTCGCAGCTTGCGCGGGGGAGGGCGGCCTGATGGCCAATTTCTCCCGGGCAGACACTTCCTTGCTTGGCCGCTGGTGGTGGTCGGTGGACCGCTGGACCTTGGGCGCCGTCGGCATGCTGATCGGGTTCGGCTACATCATGATGCTTGCGGCAAGCCCTGCCGTCGCCGAACGCATCGGCTCCTCGCGCGACCTGTTCATCCTCAAGCAGGTGTTCTTCCTCGCCGCCGCCGGAGCGTGCGTGGTGGCCGTCTCGCTGCTGTCGCCGCGCAGCATCCGCCGTCTGGCAATCATCGGCTGCATCATCGCCCTCGCGCTTACTGCCGCGACCATGCTGGTTGGCGTCGAGATCAAGGGCGCGCGGCGCTGGATATCGCTGCCTGGCCTTTCCGTGCAGCCGTCGGAGTTCCTGAAACCCTGCTTCGCCGTCGTCGCGGCCTGGCTGATCAGCGAGGGCCGCCGCACGCCGCGCTTTCCCGGCAGGATACTGGCGATCGGCGATCTTCCTGGTGATCGCGCTGCTGCTGAAGTCGCAGCCTGACGTGGGCATGCTGGCGGTGATCACCGCGGTGTTCTTCGCGCAGCTTTATGTCGCGGGCCTGAACGTGGTCATGGTCGGCATCGGCATGCTCGGCTTCGGCGGCGCCGGCGTGGCTGCGTACCTGTTCTTCCCGCACGTGCAGAAGCGTGTCGAAAACTTCCTGCATCCCGGCAACGGCATCAGCGCCGACTACCAGCCGCACACCGCTTTGGAGGCGTTCGGCAACGGTGGGCTGCTAGGCCGCGGCCCCGGCGAGGGTCGCGTCAAGGACGTGCTGCCGGACGCGCATGCGGACTTCGTGTTTGCCGTCGCCGGTGAGGAATTCGGCATGCTGGTCTGCCTGATCATCGTCGGCGTGTTCGCGTTCATCGTGCTGCGCGGCATGCTGCGGCTTTTGAAGGAGCACGACATGTTCATCGTGCTGTCCTGCACCGGCCTGGTCACCGGCCTCGGCTTGCAGGCCTTCATCAACATGGCCTCGTCGTTGCAGCTCATCCCGACCAAGGGGATGACGCTGCCGCTGATTTCCTACGGCGGTTCATCGGCTTTGGCGGTCGCGCTCGGCATGGGCATGCTGCTGGCGCTGACGCGCCGCCGTCATCATGGCGACGTGCCATGAGGGCGCCCGCGGTGCATCCGATTGTGATCGCAGCCGGTGGTACCGGCGGGCATTTTTTCCCGGCCGAGGCGCTGGCGACCGAACTGATCGCGCGGGGCCGGCGGGTTGCGCTGATGACCGACGCGCGGTCGGGCGGATTGCAGAGTCCGGTGTTCGCCGGGCTGGAGCAGTTCATCATCAGCGGCGCAGGTATAGCGGGGCGGGGCGTCGTACGTGCGGGCAAGGCGGCGGTGGCGCTCGCTGCCGGCGTGGTGCAGGCGCGCGCCATTTTGTCACGCATCCACGCCGGTGCCGTGGTCGGCTTTGGCGGGTATCCCTGTGTAGCGCCGGTGTTGGCCGCGCGTCTGATGCGCCATCGCCCGACGACGATCCTGCACGAGCAGAACGCGGTGCTCGGCCGCGCCAATCGCTTCCTCGCGCGCCACGCCGACATGCTGGCGCTGAGCTTCGCCGCCACCGAGCGTGTGCCCGAGTCAGCGGCAACCGTCGTCACCGGCAATCCGGTGCGCCCGTCGATCGCCGCGCTTGCAGCAGTGCCCTATGCGCCGCCGACCGACACGCTGCGCCTGCTGGTGCTGGGCGGTTCGCTCGGCGCGCGCGTGTTTTCCGACATTGTTCCGCCGGCACTTGCCGGACTGCCGGACGCCCTGCGTTCGCGGCTCTCAGTTGTGCAGCAGTGCCGCGCCGAGGACCTTGGCAGGGTCGGCGAAGCGTACGAGTCAGCCGGCATTTCGGCTGAACTCGCCTCGTTCTTCCCCAACGTGGCCGGAAAGCTCGCCGATGCGCATCTGGTGATCGCGCGCGCCGGCGCCTCCACCGTCGCCGAACTGGCGGTGGCCGGCCGGCCGGCGATTCTCGTGCCGCTGCCTGGCGCGATCGACGATCACCAGAAGGCCAACGCGCGCGCTCTTACGGAGGCACGCGGCGCGTCGATGATTGCGCAGCGCGTGTGTTCGCCTGACGTGCTGGGCGAGCGCCTCGCCGCTCTGTTCAATGCGCCGGACACGCTGGCCCATGCGGCGCGTGCGGCGCACGGCATCGCCTGCCCCGACGCGACCGCGCGGCTTGCCGATCTGGTCGAAGACCTCATGCGCCAGGAGACCCGGCCATGAGGGCGCTGCCACTTTCCATCGGCACCATCCACTTCGTCGGCATCGGCGGCATCGGCATGTCCGGCATCGCGCAGGTGCTGCACAACCTGGGCTACGCCGTGCAGGGCAGCGACATTTCCGACTCCGCCAATGTCCGGCGTCTGCGGGAGACCGGCATTCCGGTGTCCATCGGCCACGACGCGGAGAACCTTGGCGGCGCGCAGGTCGTGGTCGTGTCGTCCGCGGTGAAGCAGGACAATCCCGAGGTCGCGACCGCGCGCGCGCGGCTGATCCCGGTGGTGCGACGCGCCGAAATGCTCGCCGAACTGATGCGGCTGAAGTGGTCGATCGCGATCGGCGGCACGCACGGCAAGACCACCACCACCAGCCTGATCGCCGCCGTGCTGGAGGCCGCGCATCTCGATCCCACCGTGATCAACGGCGGCATCGTCAACGCCTACGGCACCAACACGCGGCTCGGCGCCGGCGAGTGGATGGTGGTGGAGGCCGATGAAAGCGACGGCAGTTTCCTGCGTCTGCCGGCGATCATCGCCGTCGTCACCAACATGGACCCCGAGCATCTGGATCATTGGGGAACGGCCGAGGCGATGGTCGCCGGCTACGACCAGTTTGTGGCCAACGTGCCGTTCTACGGGTTTGCCGTGCTTTGCATCGACCATCCGGCGGTGCAGCAGATGATCCCGCGGCTGTCCGACCGGCGCATCATCACCTACGGGTTCTCGCCGCAGGCCGATGTGCGCGCCGATCGCGTGGTGCCCGACAAGCTTGGCTGCACCTTCGAGGTCAGCGTCACCGATCGCGCGCGCAACCGCTCGCGCAAGCTGGGGCCATATCGCCTGCCGATGCTCGGCAGCCACAATGTGCAGAACGCGCTGGCGGCGGTGGCGGTCGGCGTCGAGATGGAGATCGACGACGACACGCTGCGCAGCGCGTTCGCCGGGTTCGCTGGTGTGAAGCGGCGGTTTACCAAGACCGGCGAGGCGGGCGGCATCACGATCATCGACGACTACGGCCATCATCCGGTGGAGATCGCGGCGGTTCTGAAGGCGGCGCGTCAGGCCGGGGCGCGCGACGTGATCGCGGTGGTGCAGCCGCATCGCTATACACGGCTGCATTCGCTGTTCAACGAATTCTGCACCTGCATGAACGATGCGGGCACCGTCATCGTCGCCGATGTCTATGCGGCCGGCGAAGCACCGATTGCGGGCATGACGCGCGATGCGCTGGTGGACGGCTTGCGCGCGCGGGGGCATCGCAGCGTGGTGCCGCTGCCGTCGCCCGCGCGACTGGCGGAGATGGTGTTCGCGATCGCCAAGCCCGGCGATTTCGTTGTCTGTCTCGGGGCCGGCAACATTACGGCATGGGCTGCCGCGTTGCCGGCCGAACTGGCCGCGCTGCAGCAGCGTCGTGTCGCGGGCAGTGCGGCATGATGGCTGCGAAGTGCAAAATAACTCCCCCTCCCCTTGCGGGAGGGGGCTGGGGGGAGGGGGCAGCCGCAGCAACCTCAACCCGGCATTTTGTCGAACCGACCCCGCCCCCCAGCCCCCTCCCCAAAGGGGAGGGGGAGTAATGGCAATGCCAGCCATGCGCGCACCTGGCTTCCATGACACGCTGCCCGCGCTGCGCGGACGCGTGCAGGCGAATGCACCGCTCGCTCCGTTCACATGGTTTCGCGTCGGGGGTCCCGCGGAAGCGTTGGTACGGCCCGCGGACGAAGCGGACCTCGCGCAGTTTCTGCACGCCTTGTCGCCGGAAATTCCGGTGCACGCGATCGGCGCATGCTCGAACCTCATCGTGCGCGACGGTGGGCTGCCTGGCGTAGTAATCCGGCTCGCGCGTGGTTTTGGTACGATCTTGGTCGAAGCGGACGGCATCGTCGCCGGCGCCGCCGCGCTCGATGTCACCGTAGCCGAGCATGCCGCCGCCGCCGGGCTTACGGGATTGGAATTTCTGTCGGGCATTCCCGGCAGCATCGGCGGCGCGGTGGTGATGAATGGCGGCGCCTATGGCAGCGACCTCGCGTCCTGCCTCGACTGGGCCGACATCGTAACGCGCAGTGGCGAGCAACGCCGCCTGTCCGCGGCCGATCTTGCGTTCGCCTACCGCAACGCGCGTCTGCCGCATGGCGCGGTGGTCGTTCGCGCCCGGCTGCGCGCGGGACAGGGTTCATCGGCGGTAATTGCAGCGCGCATGGCGGAAATCCGTGCGGCGCGTGAGGCCTCGCAGCCAGTGCGCGCGCGTACCGGCGGCTCGACGTTCCGCAACCCGCCCGACATGAAGGCGTGGGAGCTTATTGAGGCCGCGGGCTGTCGCGGTCTGACCCGAGGCGGCGCGCGGGTCTCGGAAAAGCACTGCAACTTCCTGATCAACACCGGCACGGCCACTGCTGCCGACCTGGAAGGTCTCGGCGAGGAAGTGCGTCGGCGTGTGCACGCTGCAACGGGGATCACGCTCGAATGGGAAATCCACCGCATCGGTATCCCCGCCGGCAAGCCGGAGGCTGTGCGATGAGGCGCTTCACCGTCACAGCCGGGGCGGTCGAAAAGCACTCCCCCTCCCCTTTGGGGAGGGGGCCGGGGGGCGGGGTGTGGCGGCACCAAGTCAAGTTTCTTGGTTGCGCCACCGGCTTTTCTCGTGCTGGCGGCACTCCGCCCCCCAACCCCCTCCCCAAAGGGGAGGGGGAGAATTTTCCATGACCCGTGTCGCAGTCCTGTATGGCGGCATCTCGGCCGAACGCGAGGTCAGCCTGTCGACCGGCATGCAGGTGATCATCGCCCTGCGCGAGGCGGGGTTCGAGGTGACCGCGATCGAGGTGGGCGAAGACCTCACCGCCGTCATCGCCGCACTCAGCCCGCCTCCGGACGCAGCCTTCAACGCACTGCACGGCCGGTTCGGCGAAGACGGCGCGATCCAGGGCGTGCTCGACTGGCTCGCCATTCCCTACACGCATTCCGGCGTGCGCGCCTCCGCGCTGGCCATGGACAAGGTCGCGGCCAAGGCGGTGTTCGCCGCGGCCGGCCTGCCGATCGCGCGCGGCCGCGTCGTGCCGACCGACGAACTGGAGGCCGGCGATCCGTTGCCGCTGCCTTACGTGGTGAAGCCGATGAACGAAGGCTCATCGGTCGGCGTGGAGATCGTCAAACAGGGCGACAATCGCCGCGCCGAGATCGCCCGCGCCTGGCGCTTCGGCAACGCCGCGCTGGTCGAGGAATACATCCCCGGCCGCGAACTCACCGTCGGCGTGATGGGCGACCGCGCGCTCGCGGTGACCGAGATCTTCGCCGAAGCCGGCGTGTTCTATGACTACGAGTCGAAATACGCCGACGGCGGCTCGCGCCACATCATCCCCGCTCGCGTGCATCCGGACATGTACGACCGCGCACTGGACGTGGCGCTCGCCGCGCACCGTGCACTCGGCTGTCGCGGCGCGACGCGCGCCGACTTCCGCTACGACGACACGTCGGGCGAGCCGGGCCGCCTCGTGCTGCTCGAGATCAACACACAGCCGGGCCTCACGCCGACATCGCTGCTGCCCGAGCAGGCGGCGCATCTCGGCATGAGCTTCCCGCAGCTCTGCGCCTGGATGGTGGAGAACGCGGCATGCCGCATGTGACCCGCCGTCCGCGCAATTCGATCAGCGACCGCCCCGGCCGCCTGAAGCTGCTGCTGCGTCGGCAGAAACACCTGCTGCGCCCCATCGGCTGGGTTGCCTTTGCGACGCTGGTGGTGCTGCTCGGCGCGATCGCGCTGCGCTCGACGTCGCCTGGCGGTTCGATCGCCACGCTGCGCGAACGCTTCGGCGGCGCCACCGCTTTCGCCGGCCTGCGCGTCACCGACGTGGTCATCGAAGGCCGTGAGAATACGCCCGAACCGCTGGTGCGGGCGGCACTCGGCGTGACGCTGGGCGACCCCACGCTCGGCTTCTCCGTGGAGCTGGCGCGTCAGCGTCTGGCGACGCTGCCCTGGGTGGAGCACGCCACGGTGGAGCGGCGGCTTCCCGGCACTGTCGTCGTTTACCTCCAGGAACGCCGCCCATTTGCCATCTGGCAGAACCAGGGCCGGTTTGTGCTGATCGACCGAAGCGGCCAGCAGGTTCCGAACCAGAATATGGCGGATTTTCATCAGTTGCCGCTCGTGGTCGGCCCCGGTGCGCCGGCCGCCGCGGCGGCGCTGATCGATGCGCTGACCGATCGGCCCGACCTGCAGAGGCGCGTCGTCGCGGCGGTGCGTGTCGCCGAGCGGCGCTGGAACCTGCACCTCGACAACGGCGCCGATGTCCTGTTGCCGGAGGGGCACGAGATCGCCGCGCTCCAACGGCTGAGCCAGCTTCAGCAGGAGCATCAGCTGCTCGATCGGCCGCTCGCCGCCATCGACATGCGACTCGCCGACCGGCTCGTGCTGCGACCCAAAGCTGAACCGCATACCGACGCCGACGCAGCTGCGCCGCCGCCGAAGAAGCCCACGTGACCGGAGCGACACAAATGAACCACCCAAGCGGTGCGTGCCTTGAATGACATGTCGCGTCGCGTTCTGCCGCCTCCTCCCACGGGGCCGGAGGACACCGCGCGTCCGCGGCATGGGCGCGCCGGTCCGTTTGGCGTGCTGGACATCGGCACCACCAAGATCGCCTGCCTGATCGGCCGCACGGAAAGCGACGGAACGCTGCGCGTGCTGGGTTTCGGCTGGCAGAAGGGCCGGGGCGTCCGCGGCGGCTGCATTGTCGATCTCGACGACGCCGAGCGTGCGATTCGCGCATCGGTCGGCCAGGCCGAGGACATGGCGGACACGCGGCTTCGCTCGGTCACGGTCAATCTGACGTGCGGTCAGCCGGAATCGCGGCTGTTCAACGTGCAATGGCCGGTCGGCGGACGCGCGGTGGAAGAGCATGACATCCGCCGCGTCGTGAATGAGGGCCGGGCACGCGCCGCCGCCGAAGGACGCGAGCCGATCCATGCCCTGCCTTTGGCATTCTCGGTGGACCAGACCGATCGGGTGGCGGATCCGCGCGGGCTGTTCTGCGATGAACTTAGCGCACGTCTGCATATCATCGACGCCGCCACGACGGCGCTGCGTTCGCTTGGCGCCTGCATTGCGCGCTGCGATCTCGATATCGGCGAACTGGTATCCGCACCGATGGCCGCGGGCCTGGCAACGCTGGTCGCCGATGAACGCGAACTCGGCGCGACCGTCATCGACATGGGCGGCGGCACCACCGGCATGGCGGTGTTCGCCGAAGGTCAGCTGCTGCACACCGCGCAGCTTCCGATTGGTGGCGTGCACGTCACCAACGATCTTGCACGCCTGCTGTCGACACCGGTCGCGCACGCGGAGCGGCTGAAGACCCTGTACGGCAACGCCCAGTCCAGCCCCGACGATGAACGGGAAATGCTTCCGATACCGCTGGTCGGCGAGGAAGAGCATCAGATCGCCAAGGTGCCGCGCAGCATGGTCGTGAACATCATCCGCCCGCGTCTGGAAGAAACCTTCGAGATGGTGAAGGAGCGGCTGGACAGCTCCGGTCTCACTCGTGCGGCCGGCGCACGCGTGGTGTTGACCGGCGGCGCCTGTCAGCTCGGCAGCGTCCGCGAAATGGCGGGCCGCATCCTCAACAAGCAGGTGCGCCTCGGCCGTCCGCTTGCGCTGCGCGGTCTGCCCGACTCGGCATCCGGCCCCGCCTTCGCCACCGCCGCCGGTCTGCTGGCCTGGGCGTCCGGCGAGGGCCGCATCATGCACGACGTCGATCTGGACGTTGAGCGACCGGCCGGATTCGTCCGGCGCATCGTCAATTTTTTGAAGGAGCGCGTCTGATGGACGGCACGAATCGAGGCAACTGTCGTAACAGCCGTTCCACTGGTTCGGCACGACTGGGAGAGAAGTCGATATGACCCTGAATCTGACCATTCCACAGACCACGCATACCGACTTCAGCCCGCGCATCACCGTGATCGGTGTCGGCGGCGGCGGCACGAACGCGGTCGACAACATGATCGCGGCGAACCTGCAGGGCGTGGAGTTCGTCGTTGCCAACACCGATGCGCAGCAGCTCCTGCACAGTCGCTCGGACCGACGCATCCAGCTCGGCCCGCATATCACCCAGGGTCTCGGCGCCGGCGCGAAGCCGGAGATCGGCAAGGCAGCGGCGGAGGAAGCGGCCGACGAACTGTACCGCCACCTCGACGGCGCGCACATGGTGTTCATCACCGCCGGCATGGGTGGCGGCACCGGTACCGGCGCCGGGCCGGTGATCGCCCGCATGGCGCGCGAACGCAATATTCTGACTGTCGGCGTGGTGACCAAGCCGTTCGGGTTTGAAGGCGTGCGCCGCGCGCGCTGTGCCGATCAGGGCATCGAGGAACTGCAGAAGTTCGTCGATACGCTGATCGTGATTCCAAATCAGAATCTCTTCCGCATGGCCAATGAGCGCACCACCTGGAAGGATGCGTTCAAGATGGCCGACCAGGTGCTCTACATGGGCGTGCGCGGCGTCACCGACCTGATGATGGCGCCCGGTCTGGTGAACCTCGACTTCGCCGATATCCGCACGGTGATGGCCGAGATGGGCAAGGCGATGATGGGCACCGGGGAAGCCGATGGCGAGAACCGCGCCATCCGCGCCGCCGAAGCCGCGATCAGCAATCCCTTGCTGGAAGACACGTCGATGTCCGGCGCGCGCGGTCTGCTGATCAATATCACCGGCGGCGACGACCTGACGCTGTTCGAGGTGGATCAGGCGGCGAACCGCATCCGTGAGGAGGTGGATGAGGAGGCCAACATCATCTTTGGTTCAGCGATCGACCCGGAACTGCAGGGGCGCATCCGCGTCTCGGTCGTCGCCACCGGCATCGATACGCCGATACCGGCGGAGAAGGAGCGTCCGCGCCTGGTCGCCGTCAACGGCGGGGCGATGCCTGCGCCCGCGCCAATCCCGCTGCCCATGCATGCGACGGGCGGCCCGGGCCTCTCCGTGGCGATGTCGGCGGGTGGCAGCAGCCACGCTCACCCACTGCGCCATCCCGCGCCCCACGTCGTCGGGGCGAGCGAAGCCCCTGCTGCGAGCGGGGCCATGGCGGACGCGTTGGCAGCGGTCGCCGCTGCCGTCACGCCGGTGCAAAAGATGTCCGCGACCTTGCAGGCCCTGGGCGTCGCCCCCGCCTCGGCACAGCAGGCGGCGGCTCATGCCGCTTCATCCGGCGCGAGCCTGTTCGCGGACCCGTCGCGTCCGGTGTCCGCAAACGCGCCTGTCCAGCCGGCAGGCGAATCGTCCCGTCCCAGCCTGTTCAGCACGGTGACGGGGGCTTTCCGCAGGCGGAACCAGCCGTTGGCTGCGCCCTCCGGACCGGCGCAAACCAGGGCCGAGCCGGTTGTTCACGAACAGCGCCCGGAACCGCCACGGCCTTTGGTCCAGCAGACCGCTGCGGAGGAGGTGACAGGCCTCGATATTCCGGCATTCCTGCGGCGCCAGTCGTCATGAAACACGGCGGCATCGTGGCAGGTGAAGAATCTTCAAGATCAAAGGCTTATACCGAAACACTCAGAAACAAACATTGACTGGCCAAGCTCGGCGGCGGGCAACTAGCCTGCGTTCCACCGTGGTGCCCGCCGATTCGGGTCGCCCTGAGTGAAACGAGACGAGGCGTAATGGACGCTCTGCCGCTGAACCTGGTCCCCGAGCTTGCCACATGGCGCCAACGCACGCTTAAGGCGCCGATCGGCTGCGTCGGCGTAGGTTTGCATTCCGGACTGCGCGTCAACATGACGCTGCGACCGGCGCCCGCCGATCATGGCATCGTCTTCCGTCGCACCGATCTTGGGATCGATATCCCGGCGCGCTTCGACCATGTGGTGGATACCAGGCTTGCCACCGTGTTGGGCCTGGATAACGGGGCCGCCCGGATCGGCACCGTCGAACATCTGATGGCAGCGCTCGCCGGCAGCCTGATCGATAACGCGATGATCGAGGTCGATGGGCCGGAACTGCCAATTCTCGACGGGTCTGCCGCTCCGTACCTTTTCCTGCTCGATTGCGCCGGAAGCATCGAGCAGGAGGTGCCGCGGACGGTGATCCAGGTGCACCGCAGGATCCGTGTCAGCGACGGCGATGCTTTCGCGGAGCTACGCCCCGCGGCGCCCGGCAGCCCTGGCCTCGATATGGCGATGTCGATCGATTTCAGTGCTGCGGCGATCGGTCGCCAGGCGCTGTCGCTCGACCTCACGCCCGACAGCTTCCGCCGCGAGCTCGCGCGCGCGCGCACCTTCACGCTGGCGCAGGAGATCGACCAGATGCGCGCTGCCGGCTTCGCCTTGGGCGGCAGCCTGGATAATGCTGTCGTGGTCGATGAAGCGCGTGTGCTGAACCCGGCCGGATTGCGCATGCCGGACGAATTCGCCCGCCACAAGTTGCTGGACGCGGTGGGCGACCTGGCGCTGGCCGGTGCGCAGCTGTGTGGCCGGTTCACCGCGCATCGTTCCGGACATGCCCTGAACAACCGGTTGCTGCATGCCCTGTTCAGCGAAGGCTTGGCGCGGCGGGAGATGCCGGCGGAACCGCTTGCGGCCGAAGCTGCCTGACCGCTCTCGCGGTTGGTTGGCAGGACGTCATGGCCGGGCTTGTCCCCAGACCTGCCAGGATAATGGTGCGGCTGGAGAAAAATCCTCCCCTCCCCTTGCGGGAGGGGAACGCGGTGCGAAGTCAAGCTTTGTGCTTATCCGACCGGGTTGCCCAGCGATAGCGCGACCCCTCCCCCAACCCCCTCCCGCAAGGGGAGGGGGAGAATTACACTCTGACCCGCGCTCATCCTGATGCGTATGGAGACAAGCGCGGCCATGACGTGAAGGGAACGGTGGAACGCCTATGGCACCAGGCGGCTTCGCACCGCGGTTTGACATGGTATAAATGCCGCGATGGAACCGAATCGCATGATGTCCCCGCGCGCATGGCGTCGCATCGCGCTATGCGTCGCCACGCTGCTTCCCGTGCTTGCCGCATGCAGCAGTTCCAAGGACGAGGAGGCGGCCAAGGACAGCAACGCGCCGCCGGCTCCGGTCGAGGATCTGTACAACAATGGCATTGACGCGCTGAATGCGCGCCGCTTCGCGTCCGCCACCGACCAGTTCAACCTCGTGGAGCAGAACTATCCCTACTCATCCTGGGCGGTGAATGCCCAGCTGATGCAGGGCTACACACAATATCTGCAGAATCATTACACCGATGCGATCGGCACGCTGGACCGCTTCATCCAGCTGCATCCGACGCATCGCGACGTGGCCTACGCCTATTACCTGCGCGCGCTTTCCTATTACGAGCAGATCGCCGACATCCAGCGCGACCAGCGCGGCACCGATCTGGCGATGAATGCGCTGCAGGAGGTGGTGAACCGTTTTCCCGACAGCGCCTATGCCCGCGACTCGCGCCTGAAGATCGATCTGTGCCGCGACCATCTTGCCGGCAAGGAGATGGAGATCGGCCGCTGGTACGAGAGCCAGCACCTCTACGAAGCGGCGATCGGGCGATTCCAGCGCGTGGTGGATGACTACCAGACCACGAACCACGTGCCCGAGGCGCTGCACCGGTTGACCGAGATCTATCTGATCCTCGGCCTGCGCGATCAGGCGAAGAAGACGGCCGCGGTGCTGGGCTACAACTACCCCGGCAGCCAGTGGTACGAGGACAGTTACAACAACCTGTTCGATGATGGGCTGGTGCAGCAGGCGGGTCCGCAGCGCCCGCCGGACAATCGTGGGTTCTTCGCCCGCGCCTGGAATTCGATCTTCTGATCGAATGCGGCTTCCGGTGCCGCCGCATGCTTAGCGCCCTTTCCATCCGCGACGTGGTGCTGATCGAACGATTGGATCTGTCGTTCGGCTCTGGGCTGACGGTGCTCACCGGCGAGACCGGCGCGGGGAAGTCGATCCTGCTCGACAGTCTTGGCCTTGCGTTGGGAGCCCGCGCGGAAGCCGGACTGGTGCGACCGGGCGCCGAGCAGGCCAGCGTAAGCGCATCCTTTGCGTCCCCGGCGGGCCATCCAATCGGCGTTCTGCTGGCGGAACAGGGGCTGGATGCGGAAGACGAGGTCGTGCTCCGCCGTGTGCTGACGAAGGACGGGCGGTCACGCGCTTTCATCAACGACCAGCCGGTCGGTGTTGCGTTGCTGCGGCGCGCTGGGGCGCTGCTGGTGGAAGTGCAGGGCCAGCACGAGCAGATCGGCCTGGCCGATCCGGCGAGCCACGTCGCCATGCTCGACGCGTTCGGCGCGCCTCGGCCGCTGCGTGATGCGACCGCGGCATCCTGGCGCGAGTGGCGCAATGCACTTGCGGAGTTGGAGGCTGCGCGCGAGGCGATCGCCGAGGCCGAGCGCGACGAGGCGTGGCTGCGTCATGCGGTGGAGGAACTGGCCGGTCTCGCGCCTCAGGATGGCGAGGAGGAGCGTCTGGCGAACGAGCGCCAGCGGTTGCAGCAGGGCGAGCGGCGCGCCGAAGCGATCGCGGCGGCACTGTCCGAGCTTGCTCCGCGCGACCGGCGCAGTTCCGGGCCGGCCGCGTCGTTGCGTGCCGCGTCGCGCGCGTTGCAGCGATTGGTCGCGCCGAACCAGCCCGATGCCGTCAACCCGGCGGCGCCTGCCGTCGCGGCGCTGGAGCGTGCCGAGGAGGCGCTGGCCGAGGCGGAGAGCCTGCTGACCAGGATGTCGGCCGATGCCGACGCCGATCCGCGTCTGCTGGAGCAGGCCGAGGAACGCCTGTTCGCCTTGCGTGCGGTGGCGCGAAAGCATGCTGTCACGGTGCCGGATCTGCCGGGGCTGCTCGACACGCTTGTGCGCGCGGCTTGCGGCGCTGGATACCGGTGCCGCGGAAGTGGCTGCGCTGGAGCAGGCGGTGCATCGGGCGCGTGAGACCTACAAGGAAAGTGCCGAGCTGCTGGCGACAGCGCGCCGCGTCGCCGCCAACAGGCTGGATCGGGCGGTGGCGAGAGAATTGCCGCCACTCAGGCTGGGTAAGGCACGATTTCGCGCCGATGTGGCGGCATTGGAGGAGCCTGACTGGGGGCCGAGTGGCGCGGATCTGGTACGCTTCCTGATCGCCACCAACCCGGGGCAGGAGTTCGCCGCACTGGGCCGAATTGCCTCAGGGGGGGAGTTGTCGCGGCTGATGCTGGCGTTGAAGGTCGTGTTGTCATCCGGCTCGTCGGTGCCGACACTGGTGTTCGACGAGGTGGACGCCGATGTCGGCGGCGCCACCGCGGCGGCGGTCGGCGAACGGCTGACCCGGGTGGCGGAGCGAGTGCAGGTGCTGGTGGTGACCCATAGTCCACAGGTGGCCGCGCGCGGTGGTGCGCATCTGCGTGTCTCGAAGTCGGCGACGCGCGGACGTACCGCGACGATGGTGGACCAGCTGGACGCGCGGGAGCGGCGGGAGGAGATCGCCCGCATGCTGGCCGGCGAGACGGTCACCGAAGCGGCGCGTGCGGCGGCCGATGATCTGCTGGGAGCGACGGCATGATCTCCGGGCAGGCAGGGGCAGGATTCCCACTGAGGCACAGAGACACAGAGAAGCGCGAATGGTCGCTACGCGCGAATTTGATTCATCTTGCTTCTCCCCGCCTCTGTGCCTCTGTGGTGAATGTTCTCCGCCTGTCGTGGCACTGTGGGTGCCAGTGTGAGCAGGGCGCCGCGCAAAGCTGCAGCGATAGTGCCCTCTGAGGTCGAGGCGCTGACCGAGCAGGAAGCGGCGACGGAGCTTGCCGCCCTGGCGCGTGAGATCGCGCATCACGATCGTCTCTACCACCAGCAGGACGCGCCGGAGATCAGCGACGCGGATTACGATGCGCTGCGCCAGCGCAACGCGGCGATCGAGGCGCGCTTTCCGCAGCTGATTCGTCCGGACTCGCCCTCCAACCGCATCGGCGACGCGCCGGAGAGCGGCTTTGCCAAGGTCCGCCACCGCGTGCCAATGCTCTCGCTTGACAACGCGATGGACGCCGTGGAGTTCGCCGAATTCTGCGCGCGTGCACGCCGCTTCTTGGGCCTCGCCGCGGATGCGCCGCTCGCCTTCGTCGCCGAACCGAAGATCGACGGGCTGTCGATCAACCTCACCTACGAGCACGGCCGCTTCGTGCGCGGAGCGACGCGCGGCGACGGCACCGAAGGCGAGGATGTCACGACCAATCTGCGCACCATGGAATCGGTCCCCGACCGGCTGAAGGGGCGTGCGCCGGCGCTGATCGAGATCCGCGGCGAAGTGTTCATGACCAAGGCGGATTTTCTCAAATTGAACGAGGCGCAGGCGAGCGCGGGCCAGAAGATATTCGCCAATCCGCGCAATGCCGCGGCCGGCAGCCTGCGCCAGCTCGATGCGCGCATCACCGCGGGACGGCCGCTGTCGCTGTTCGCCTATGCCCAGGGCGAATTGAGCGAACCGGTCGCGGATACGCATTGGCACTATCTGCAGCGCCTGCGCGAGTGGGGGTTTCAGGTGAACCCGCTGTCGCGCCACCTGAAGAGCGAGGCGGAGGCCGCGGACTTCCAGGCGCAGATCGCCGCCGAACGCTCCGGTCTCGGCTACGACATCGATGGCGTGGTCTACAAGATCGACGATTTGGCGCTGCAGCGTCGGTTGGGCTTCGTCGGCCGCGCGCCACGCTGGGCGATCGCCTGGAAGTTCCCCGCCGAACAGGCGATGACCGTGCTGCAGGACATCCGCATCCAGGTCGGCCGCACCGGCGCGCTGACGCCGGTCGCGCGGCTCGAGCCGGTGAATGTCGGCGGTGTGCTGGTGCAGAATGCGACACTGCACAACGAGGACGAGATCGCGCGCAAGGATATCCGCATCGGCGACACCGTCGTGCTGCAACGTGCCGGCGACGTGATTCCGCAGATCGTGTCGGTGGTGGTCGAGCGGAGACCGAAGGGCGCGAAACCGTACGTGTTTCCGGACCTCTGTCCGGTGTGCGGCAGCCATGCGGTGCGTCCACCCGGCGAGGCGGTGCGGCGCTGCACCGGCGGTTTGATCTGCGAGGCGCAGCGGGTGGAGCGGCTGATCCACTTCGTCTCACGGCCGGCCTTCGACATCGACGGGCTCGGGGAAAAGACCATCCGCGAATTCTACGAGGAAGGCTGGCTGCACAGTCCGGCCGATCTGTTCCATCTGCCGAAGCGCGAGGCGGAGATTGCCGTCCGTGAAGGCTGGGGCAAGGTGTCGGCGCGCAACCTCGCGCGCGCCATCGAGGCACGCAGGCACATCCCGCTCGCGCGCTTCATCTACGCGCTCGGCATCCGCCGCATCGGCGAGTCGAACGCCAAGCTGCTCGCCCGCCACTTCGGCAGTTTCGCGAACTGGCGCGGCGAGATGCTGGCCGCGACCGAACCAGGTTCCGAGGCGCGCTCGGAGCTGGACAGCATTATCGGCATCGGCCGCGCTATTGCCGAGGAGCTTGCCGACTTCTTCGCCGAGGAGCGCAACGTCAAACTGCTTGACGAGCTGGCGGCCGAGCTGACGATCGAAGATGAGGTGCGCGCCGAAGCGGCGGACAGCGAGGTTGCCGGCAAGACCGTGGTGTTCACCGGCACGCTGGAAACCATGACGCGGCCCGAGGCGAAGGCGCGCGCGGAGGCGCTGGGTGCGAAAGTCACTGACAGCGTCTCGAAGAAGACCGACCTGGTGGTGGTCGGCGCCGATGCCGGATCGAAGGCGCGCAAGGCGACCGAGCTGGGCGTGCGCACCGTCACCGAGACGGAATGGCGGGAACTCGCCGGCCTCGGGTAGGCCTGCCGCGCGCGCTTACGTCGTCATGGCCGGGCTTGGCCCGGCCATCCATGTCATTACCCTGACGCAAGCAAGGCAGTCGTGGATGGCCGGGACAAGCCCGGCCATGACGGAAGGAACGAGTAGCGATGAAAGGTCATTGGTCCGGGCCGCTGGTATGAGGTCTCGAGGGCCAGGTCAGCCCTGGTTCAGGGCGGGCCGGTGCCGGGAGGCGCCAAGGCGGGTCCGGGCGCCGCCGCCTGCGTGGCGGGTGCCTGGGGCGGAGGCTGTAGCGGAAATACGCGGTCGAGGATGTCGCGCAGCAGCCGGGCGAGGCTGCCGCCGAACTCGAGCATCGCCTGCTGCACTTCCCGCCACAGCGGATGGCTCGGCAGGATGCCGAGGTCGCGGTAGATATCGGCAATGACGGCGCCGATGGGCCGGCGGCGGACCTCGGCGGCGATCTGCTCGGCCGTGGGCAGGTGGGCGAGACGCGGATCGGACAAGCCTCGGCAGGCGGGGAGGCGGGCGGCCTGGGCTTGGGCGCGGGTCGGGCCGTGCGCGGCCTTGGTTCCTTGTCCAGCCAGGCGGCGCGGCGGAGCACTCGCGCCTCGAGCGCCTGGGCGAGGTGCAGGCCGCGGGCGATGCGCGCGAAGATCACCGCAAGATCGGCGGTGCCGAAGCCGGTTCTGGCGAAGCTGGGATCGGCGGCGACGCGCTGGCGAACCGTGGCTGCGAGTGCCGTGCCGTAGTCGATCAGCTTGCGGATGAGGGCGAGCAGGCGGCCGGAGCGGCTGGGCTGTGGGTCGGGCTGGGTGGTTGGTTGTGAGGCGGCGGCTGTGGCGGACATCAACGGAACAAGAACACAGGCCGCGGCTTTTGTCAAGCCTGATTAACATTGTCAGTTAATTATGCTCACTAAAGGTTGCGACTTTAATGCTAAATACTCCATTTCCTAAATACGGTGACGTATTTTGTGCCGACTCGGGACGGTATGATCAACGCATCCTCGTCGAGGAGGATGTGGCATGTCGAGGCGGAGCCCTTTTGTGATCGAGCTCACCAAAGAGGAGCAAGCCGAACTGGACGCTCGGTCCAAGGAGTATACGTCACCATATCGCGAGGTGATGCGGGCCAAGATCGTGCTCCTGGCGAGCCAGGGGCTTGGCAACGACCGCATCGCCGCACGTCTGGGCACGCCGCGCCAAATCGTCAGCAAGTGGCGTCAGCGCTTCTATTACGAGCGGCTGCCTGGCCTCGACGAGGAGCCGCGCGGCGGACGACCAGCCCGCTTTTCCCCCCGGTGTTGTGGTTGCGATCAAGGCGCTTGCTTGTGAGCTGCCGTCGCGTCGCGGCCTGCCCCTGGCACGATGGTCTGTCGCCGAACTGCGACAGGAGGCAGTGGCGAGCGGTCTTGTGGCAAAAATCAGTGGCACGACGCTCTGGCGCTGGCTTGGCCAGGACGCATTGCGTCCGTGGCGCCATCGCAGCTGGATATTCCCGCGCGATCCGCAGTTTGCCCGCAAAGCCGGCCGTGTCATCGATCTCTACCAACGTCGGTGGAAAGGTGCAGCGCTGGGGCCGCGCGATTACGTACTCTGCGTTGACGAGAAGACCAGCATCCAGGCAAGACGGCGCAAACATCGTTCATTGCCACCAGCCCCGGGGCGGCCGATTTATGTTGAGCACGAATACACCCGAGCCGGTGCGCTGGCCTACCTCGCTGCGTGGGACGTGCAGCGAGCCAAGCTTTTTGGTCGCTGCGAGCGCAAGAACGGCATCGCCGCTTTCGAGCGGCTCATCGTTCAGGTCATGCGCAAACAACCGTATCGTTCGGCGCGTCGCGTGTTCCTGATTGCTGACAATGGTTCCTCCCATCGCGGTCGGCCAGCATCCGACCGGCTCCGCGCCAAGTGGCCCAATATCGTTTTGGTCCATACGCCGGTCCACGCCAGTTGGCTCAATCAGATCGAAGTCTACTTTTCTGTCGTCCAGCGCAAACTCCTCACACCGAGCGACTTTGCCAATCGGGCCAACCTTGAACGGGGCCTGTTGGCCTTCCAGGCGCGCTATCAGCGGGCTGCAAGGCCATTCAAGTGGACCTTCACTCGTCGTGACCTTCACGTACTCCTCACCAAGCTCAAGCCACGCCGTGCCTCCGGGCATAAACCACGGCCGCGAAATACGTCACCGTAATTGCGAATTGCAGTACCGAGGACCGCTTTCGATCCATTTGCGACGGCAACGACGGCCCATGCCCCTCAAGAGACCTTGCCGATGGGTTCGGAAGCCGGCCGAGTTGGGTAGTATCTTGGGCGTCGGCTGCGGCCGCGCGCCCCTGTCAAGGCTTAGTGCCGACAGCGCAATGGTGCGGCATGGCGATAAACGACGTGCCCGCGGCTTCCGCGACGGCGCGCCGCCACTCGGGGATTTCGCTGCCACTCAGCGCGGCAAGCGCCTGCTGCTGAAACATAGGCAACCGCGGGTCATTGGGCGCAAGAGCGGTCAGCTGCGGAAAGGCGCTCAGCTCCGTCAGACCGGCGGCACGAAACCGTGCATACAGGCTGGCGTCGGCACACCCGCCCGCGCCAACCCCGGCGCCGAACAGCCCGGGCGCCTCCACCTTGGCCCTGGTCGCGGCGGGCAGCGGTAGGTTCACCCAGCCGGGGATGTCGACGGCTCGAACGACAACCCCGATCCGGCCGCCGGGTTTGGTGACCCGGATCAACTCGGCCAACATACGCGCGGCATTGCCTTCCTCCAGCACCGTGCTGGCGAGGGTCACATCGATGCGGGCGTCGGCAAACGGCAACGCCTCGGCCTGGCCATCGCGAAACTCGATGGCATTAGCGTATCCCTCGCGCGCCGCGAGCCCGCGCGCTTCCCGGAGCAGGTACGGGCTCATATCGAGGCCGACGAGGCGGTTGGCTCCGGCGGCGCGTCGCGCGATTTCGCGGATCACGACGCCCGTACCGCAGCCGACGTCGAGCACCGCCTCGCCTGGCCTGATCTGCGCGATATCCAAGAGAGTCCGTATCATGCCGAGGTAGACCCCCCGGCCGCGCGCCTCCAACATCGCGACACTGCCGAGGAAGGCGCCTCCCAGCACGATCGTGCAGTAATGCTCGCTCAGTGCCGGCAGCAACGGCTCCCATTGCGACGGCGACAGCAGCAGCGGCATAAGCACGAGCGGCGGCCCAGATCCCTGAATGCGGTAGGAGACACCAGCGATCTCGCCTTCGCCCTCAGGCAGGTGCGCCCTCGAAATCGGGCGGCCGCGATCTATCCGCCGCAGGAAGTCGAGCAGCGCCGGACCAATATCGCCGGCGCGATCTGCGGCGAGATCCGACCACATCAGCGCTTCGTAATCGCGCAGCGTGAACGACCTTACGCCATTGATCGCCTCGACCGCTTTGATAACGCCCTCGGCGGCAGTCCCGCGATCGCCGGTGATCACGAGCGCCCGTTGCGCCGAATTCACCGGTCCGTGGGGATCAACCGCGAGTGGACAGAGCAGGCTCAACGACGCGACCCGGTCGGGGTAGGTGCCGACAAAACTCTGCCAGTCAGCGGCGTCCCGTGCGACGATATGGACCTGCGCGATCCTAAGTTCCTGCAGTAGGTGCAGGAGCCGTTCCTCAACAGGAAGCGCGGTGATGTCCGCCATCTTCTGCCCCTCCCCGCGGCCGCTTCACTCGCCTCGAGCGAGCTGTTGAGCCAGTATAACCCGTTGCCGCGCCAGAGTCTGTTCCGGCGCGCAACCTCGGCGTTGGCGGCGGTCGCGACGAAGGACCGAATCCGCCCCACCGCGGACCTCCAGTGCAAAAGTCGAGAATTCCGCAGCGGCACCTGACTCAAGGCGGACTACTTCTGTCGCACGCCTTCTAAGGAATTGCCTTCAGCAGGATGGCTGTGAGTTCGTCAGGCATTTCGAGCTGGATGAAATGAGTGCAGGGCAAGGTGTGCACCGTCCAACCCGGATCGTTCTTCAGTTTATCGTAGAACCGCGTGAAGCGCGCAGGATCCGTGGCCAGGATATACATCTTCTGTTTGACACGACTAATGCCGCCCGTCAGCTGCACCGGCTGGGTGAGGGTGGCGAGCGGGTGCGGCGCGCTTTTAGCCTCCCAAAGCGCGATCAAATCGGGACGTTTGAGGCCGAATTCAGCCGACGTTCTCGGCGCTACCAACCAGTCCTCGCCCGGCACGGTGGTAGGACGCCGGTCGGGCGGCAACATGTTGAGATTGGATTGTCCGTTCTCTGGCACGAAGGCATCGAGATAGACGAGCGAGGCAACTTTCTCCGGCACGCGGTCGGCGACGGCGCTGATCACCATGCCGCCATAGGAATGGCCGACCAGAACGATATCGGATAGATCCTCTTCGTCGATAACGCCGATTACATCCTGAATGTGCGTGTCGAGATCGATCTCACGGCTGAGGAGGTGCTTGCGCTCGCCGATACCGGTCAGCGTCGGAGCATAAACTTCATGCCCCGTCTTGCGCAGCCTTGGCACCAGTTGCCGCCAAACCACGCTGCCGGCCCAGCTGCCATGCACCAGGACGAATGTCGCCATAGCTGCCTCCCCTCCTAAACACGGCACGTCGCTCGCTAGTTTCTTGGTTCGCAGCGAAAGTATCGTTATTGCCGCGTGGGCAGGTTGGACTAGATCGGCATCGATCACAAGTCGGCGGTCTCCGTTTCCGGAGCGTGCCAACACCATGTTTCGATGGTCGGCTCACCACCCTCCAAACCAGATGTTGCAAATATCATGATATTTGCATCGTCACGGTTTCGGCTGCGTTGGCGTCCCCTGGTGAAAAACAATCTGCCAGCGACCGTCTATCAGCTTCCAGACTGAACTTCGCAGGGCGTGCCATTCCTTGCTACTGACCGGATCGCGGAGCACAGATCGATATGTGACTAGCACGACACTTTCAGACAGGAGCCGGGTGGTAAAGTCCCTCAAGGAGCGCTCCATCAGCGGCTCCTGCGCCAGGGCCTCTATAGTCTGTTGTCTATTCCATACGATGCCAGACTGGCCGAACTCGAAAAAATCGGTGGCCAAGAGTGCGCCCGCTTCACCCGGTGAATGTCGGATGTCCTGTCGAAGCAGCCTTTCTTCGAGGTCTCGGAAAAGGTCGGGCATGGCCGTAATGATACCCGGATTCAGAGGCAGCTTCGATAGGTTCGGGTAAGCCCCGCCGCCGCGTTCCGCTGGTGCAAATCTCAAGAGTTTCGCAGCAAAATCAGGCCGCTGAAAAGATTGGGGCTTTTTGCTGCGTAAATTAGCTGCATAATGGCGGCATGAAATACGGCTACGAGGGTATCAACGGACGGCCAGAGCGTTGACGCACTGGTGCGCCAACTGACCAAGGCCGGATGCAAGATGGTGTTCCGCGAGGTGGCGAGAGGGATCAAGACCGACCGCGCCCAGCTTCGCCGGTTGCTCGGCCAGCTTGATGCGGGCGACGTGCTGACGGCGACGCGGCTCGACCGGCTGGCGCGCTCGACCTTCGACCTGTTAGCCATCGCCAAGCAGATCGTGGACGCCAAGGGACAATTCCGGTCACCGGCGGAGCCGTCGGCCAACACCGCCACCAGCACCGGGCGGCTGATGATTGCCGTGCTTGGCGGGCTGGCGGATGTGGAGCGCGATCTTATCCGCACCCGCACCCGCACGGCGGAAGGCCGGAGCCGGCAAGGCGCGCAAGGCCGCGCCGAAATTCACGCCGCAGCAGCAGAAGGAAGCACGGCGGCGGCGGGCCGAGGGCGAGACGCTCAAGGAACTGGCAAAAAGCTACAACGTCGGCAAATCGACGATTTCGAGGCTCTGATAAAGGGGGCAACATGGCCAAGTCAGCGATACCATCACATGCGATAAAGAACCTTTCAGACTTGTTGGGCCACGTGGAGGCTATAAAAAGTTCTGAAGAAGCAGCAGGCAACAAAGCAGATTTTATATTCAGAGGCCAAAATACAGATAAACCCCTTCTGCCGAAGTTGGGAAGACCGCCGCTGCACAGCGACCTGCAAAATCGCGAACGACTAATGTTTCAAGAATTTAGACGCCTTTATGTGGGCCTGACCGATCTGACCCCAGAATCCGAATGGGACTTACTTGCGCTCGCCCAACACTATGGGCTTCCTACGCGGTTTCTTGATTGGACCTATGGTGCCTTGGCTTCAGTATGGTTTGCCGTGGAGAGCGAGGGCAACGACCAAAAGGTGCGCCGCAGAATGCAGTTGTCTGGCTCCTGAAAACGGACGTAGCAGATTTCATTACCGACGAGCGAGGGGAATACGGAACGGTGTCGCCCTTAGACAACAAGAAAACCAGAATTTATAGACCTACGGCAATTACTCCCAGAATTTCTGTGCAAGGCGGGTTGTTCACCGTCCATCAGTTTAGAGTAAAAACACGCGACTTCCTTCCTTTAGATAGCAATTCTGTATACAAGAGGAGGCTTGTTAAATTCGTAGTGAAACCCGAACACTGCAAGGCAGTTAGAAATCAGTTGCACGGATGCGGTGTAAATAGAGCCTCATTGTTTCCTGACCTTGGAGGGTTGTGCAACCATCTATCGTGGCGATATTTCGGATTGGCGTAAAGAGGAATGCGGCCATGCCAAGAGCGAAATCCCGACCCGACTGATTTCAAGAAGGCGCAGACCGAGGAAATGAGCGTGCAAGGCAAGCTCATCTAGCGGGATGAATGCCGACTAGAAGGCACGAACCCCCAAAAGAGCGAATGCGGTTATTTCGCATTCTCCGGGACAATCTTGTGCGTGAACGGGCGCAATACGGTGCGCGCGAGCTAATTCTCTGCCCGGTTTGTCTACGCGAGATGACGGTTGACCAACTGGATGCGGTTGAACACATCATACCCCGGAACATCCTTAAGAGCGACCCGCTCGCCATGAAAAAAATCCACCTGTCCGGGCGCGCGGGCCTAACTGCCCTTTGTCATCATGAGCGCGAAACCAAAGGCGGCGCAAACGCACCAAACGGCTGCAACGGATGGAAGGGGCAGAAGTTTGATCGTCTGTTTAAAGGCATGTTGCAAGGACGCAAAGTCGCTCAGTGGGAGCTTACACCCCGACACCGTGTTGCCATCTTAATTATGGCTTACCTTGGTGCTTTCCAACGTTTCGGCTATGGTTACATCCTACGGCCAGAGCTTGATGATATCCGACTTCAATTTGATTATCCGGACCAATCGATGACGCCGTGGCTTTGGCACACGCATGTGCAACTCACTCCCGTTGATCCGAACTATCAGCCTTGGGCCACGACGTCTGGCCTCCCCTTCATCTTTGCGGACGGCTTTGCGTCGAAGCGGCCTTTGGACATTTTTTTCCGCCGCTTTTCGGCACTGCTTCCCAGCGGGCTTTCGGCAATTCAGGACAATCCCGAGCTTCTCAACGCGCCCGTGCTTTCGCCACCGTCGTAGAAGGATGGGAAACGCCGCTAAAGCCGCACTTACCATAAACCATGTATCGGGCACCGACAGGAGACCGGATCCAGGAGACCGAGTCCAGGAGACCGAGCATGTCCCAGCCAAGAACCGGCGGATGCCTGTGCGGCGCGATCCGCTACGAAACCGTCGGAGACCCCGTCTTCACCCTGCGCTGCCATTGTCGCGACTGCCAGCGGCAAAGCGGCGCGGCGCATGTTCCCGCTGCCCGCGTGCCCAGCGCGGGGTTCCGCGTCCTCCAGGGCACGCCCAGGCGATACGCCACGAAGGCAGACAGCGGCAACGAGATCGTCCGCGTCTTCTGCGGCGATTGCGGCACGCCGCTCTATGTGCAGGTTGCGACCCGCCCGGATCTGGTTGGTCTTCGAGTCTGCACCCTGGACGATCCGAGCTGGTTCCGGCCTGAGGCCGACATCTTCATGCGGAGCGCGCAGCCCTGGGATCATGACGAAACCGGCGTGCCGAAATATGACGGCTACCCGCCGGGACGATCCTATCCCATCGTAACCGGGCCATGAGCGGCGCGATGCCATGGCGCGTTGCCAAATAGTGGCCCCGCGCGAGCGCAGATGGCTGACAGCGAAATCGCCGGCAAGACGCTGGTGGTCACCGGCACGCTCGAGACGATGTCTCGCCCCGAGGCGAAGGCACGAGCCGAGGCGCTGGGTGCGAAAGTCACTGACAGCGTCTCGAAGAAGACCGATATCGTGGTGGTCGGCGCCGATGCCGGATCGAAGGCGCGCAAGGCGACCGAGCTGGGCGTGCGCACCGTCACCGAGGCGGAATGGCGGGAACTCGCCGGCCTGGGAGAATAATTTTCGTGGGGTGTGGACCAAATCACAGCCTGTGTCGCATCGCTCATTGGATAACGCTCCCGAACGCAGCGGCGGGGTTCGTCGCTCGCCATTGAGGGGGATGGAGTGATGAGCGAAGTACACACCGTCTGGCACGATTTGGAGGTGCGACAGAAGGTCGCTGCGAAACGGCAACGAAGCGGTGTCCTGCTGGCCGTTGGCCTGCTGGTCGCAATGGGTGCCGCCGAGGTGCTGTTTCTTACTTACGTCGCCGGCCCTGACACGGTCGATCTGTTGACTGCGGCGCAGGGCGCGCCTGCCGGCGGGGAGTGACGCCTGCCAAGGTGCATTCCGCTACCACCGCTCTGTGCACGTCATGGCCGGGCTTGTCCCGGCCGTCCGTCGCGCCGCTGGTGCCGGTGGGGATGGCCGGGACACGCCCGGCCATGACGTAAGAAGCGAGCGGTATCAACTCGCAGGCGGCGCCGGCATGGTCAGGAAGGCCTGCGTCACGTGCCAGAATGCCTGGCGGTTGCGGCACGTCGCCAGCGCGTGCGCCGCACCAGCGATGACCGAGAACTGCTTGTCGCCGCTTGGCAACTGTCGATAGAAGTCCCACAGATCCTCCATCGTCGCGATGCCGTCGAACTCGCCACGGATCACCGCGACCGGTGAGGCGATCTTCGTCGGATCGACGACCGGCAGATGCGCGGTCATGTCGAGATATGTCCCGGTCGGAACCGTATCACCGTAAACCAGCTCGACGTCCGCCAGTGCCTTGGGTACTTCGGGATCGGTGGTGCCCGGCTTGTCGCGCGTGAAGATGCTCTCGATCATCGCTCGATCGCGCGGGCGGGTGTTGTGTGTGCGGTAATACTCGACCTGCTCGGCGCGTTTGCCGAGCGTGGGTGAGCCCTTGCCGGTGTAGGTGTGGGCAGCCAGTACCAGACGGCTGGCACGATCGGGCGCCGCAACGGCGAATGCCGCGGCACGCAGCGCGCCGGACGATTCGCCCAGGAAATGGCATCGCGTCTGGCCGGTTTCCCGCGCGACGACATCCGCCGCGGCCTTCAGGTCCTCCACCCCGCTGGCAATGTCGGAGTTGCCGTCGGTGCGCGCGGATCTGCCGTAGCCTTCATGGTCCATCGTCCAGACATCGAAGCCGTATTCGGCGAACACATTCATCGACGAGTATTCCCCTCGGCCTGGAACCACCAGATCGAAACTCGATCGCGCCGACATGGACGAGCCGTGCACCAGGAACAGCACGGGGCGCGGCGTTTCGCCGGCCTGCGGCGCGCCAAGACGCTTGCGGTACATCGCTAGCCGAATGTCGGCGCCGTTGCGCTGCTTGATTGCCCAGTACTCGCCAGACCAGATCGTTTCAGCGGTCGCGGATGCGCCGTGCGCAATCGCACTGGTCATCGCCGCAGCGGTGCCAGCAAGGGCCAGTCGACGGGTAACCTGAACCGTCTCCATGTGCTCACTCCTAGTTTGCCGCCTGCCGCTCCGCCACGCCTGCCATCTGGTGCTCGACCAGGCGCGCATAGAAGCCACGTTGCGCCGACAGTTCGACGTGCGTCCCGGCCTCGATCACGCGACCGGCGTTCAGCACCAGGATCACATCGGCCGCCTGGATGGTGGACAGCCGGTGCGCCACCACGATCGTGGTGCGGTTCACCATCAGCGCATCGAGCGCCGACCGCACCAGCTGTTCGCTGATCGTGTCGAGATGCGAGGTCGCCTCGTCCAGCACCAGGATCGGCGCGTCCTTCAGGAATGCGCGCGCGATGGCGATGCGCTGGCGCTGACCGCCGGAAAGCTGCACGCCACGCTCGCCCACGCGCGTCGCCAAACCCTCGGGCAGCCCGGCGATGAACTCCGCCAGCGCGGCCTGACGCAAAGCGGTCGCGATCTCCTCGCGCGTGGCGTCCGGTTTGGCGAGGCGGACATTCGCCTCCAGCGTGTCGTTGAACAGATAAGTGTCCTGCGCCACCAGGGCGATCCGGCCGCGCAGTCCATCCAGCGTGAGTTCGCGCAGATCGACGCCGTCTAATTGGATCGCACCCTGCTCCGGATCCCAGAACCGCAGCAGCAGATTGGCGATGGTGGTCTTGCCGGCGCCGGACGGTCCAACCAGCGCCACTGTCGCGCCGGCCGGCACGTCGAAGTCGACATCGGCCAGAGCGGGACGCTGCCGGCCGGGATAGGTGAAGCGCACATGCTGGAAGCGCACGGTCGAGCCGCCGCGCGGTGCGGCCGGAACGCGCGGACCGTCAGTGATCAGCACCGGTTCCGAGTGCACCACATGCAGTCGCCGCGTCGAGGCGATCGTGTCGGCGAGCTGCCGCCCCACCTGCGCAATCTCGGATACCGGCAGGAACGCGGCGATCGAGATCAGCACCAGCAGCGGCAGCGTGGTCGGCGCGATCCAGCCGTGCATCACCAGCGGTGCACCGACCGCGGCCACCGCAAGTCCGCCCAGGCCGGTGGCTACTTCCAGACCGGCGGTCTTCTGTGTGAGGTCGTGCAGCAGAGCAAGCCGCATCGCCTGATAGCGCCGCGCATACGCCATGAAGTCGTCGCGTCGCCGCGTCGTGGCCTCGAAGGCCAGCAGCTCGGACAGGCCCTGGATTGTCTCGGTCGCATGCGCGCCTAGCTCACCCAAAGCCCCCCGCGCGGCCGAGGCAAGCCCATCGATGCGCTGCCTGCCCAGCACGGGCGAACCCGCCGCATAGGCCAGGAACGGCAGCAGCGCGAGCGCCAGCGGCCAGGCGATCACGGTCAGCGCCACCAGCACGGCGCCGGGGATCAGTACCGCGACGAAGGCAGGGCGCAACCGTATGGGCATAGAAATATTCGACTGTCTCTACATCCTGCGTTGCCAGCGCGACCAGATCGCCGGAACGGCGCTTCAGCAGATACGCTGGCGCCAGCGAATCCAGCTTGCGGTACAGATCGACGCGCATCACCGCAAGCAGGCGGTACGCCATATCGTGCGCCAAAAACGATTCGAGCCAGTGCAGCAGCCCGGTGACCGGCGCCGCCGCAAGCAGCAGGACGACCAGCAGCAGCGACGGCGCGTTCGCCCGCACGGCGGCAATGATCAGCGCGCCGAGCACGCCCACGCCAATGAAGGCGACGACGCGGCCGATGCCGCAGGTCACCGTCACCGCGAGTTGCCGCCGCCACGGGCGGATGAACCCCAGCAGCGTGCGGATCGTTTCAGGCCAGCCCACCTCGGCGGCATCCTGTGCGAGATCGCGCACCAGCACCCCGGTCTCTTCCGCCGGCGCGGCGGTGGCGGGCAGATCGAGCAGCGCCAACGGCGACACCGCATCACTTCGTTCGCCAAGCTGCGGACCCATCAGCCGACGGTATGGTCCGTCCTGCGCGATCAGCGCGGCGTGGCTGCCGCTCTGCACGACCGCGCCGTCCTCCAGCACCAGGATTCGGTCGGCGTTGATCACGCTGGACAGGCGATGCGCCAGGATCAGCGTGGTGCGACCGACCATCAGGCGATCCAGCGCCTGCTGGATGACCGCTTCATTCTCCGCATCGACCGAGGACAGCGCCTCGTCCAGCACCAGGATCGGCGCGTCGCGCAGCAGCGCGCGGGCGATGGCGATGCGCTGGCGCTGGCCGCCCGACAGGCGCGCGCCGCGCTCGCCGATCACCGTCTGATAGCCGTCCGGCAGGGCCTCGATGAAGTCGTGCGCGTTGGCCGCGCGGGCGGCGGCGGCGATGTCGGCCTCGGCGGCGTCGGGGCAGCCGAGGCGCAGGTTTTCCTCGATCGTTCCGTGGAACAGATAGGTGTCCTGCGCCACCACCGCGATCAGCCGGCGCACCGCCTGTGGATCGAGTGCGCGCAGGTCCTGGTCGCCGATGCGGACCGCGCCGCTTTGCGGATCGTGCAGACGGAGCAGCAGGCGGACGATGGTGGACTTGCCGGAGCCGCTGGGGCCGACGATGCCGACGCGTTCGCCGGAGGCGATGGCGAAGGAGAGGCCCCGATGCGCGGCGCGCCTGCCGCCGGGATAGGCGAATTCGACCGAGTCGAATGCGATGCCCCCTCCCCAACCCTCCCCCGCTTCGCGGGAGAGGGAGCGCTGAACTCCCTCCCCCGCTTCGCGGGAGAGGGGGCGCTGTACTCCCTCTCCCGCGAAGCGGGGGAGGGTTGGGGAGGGGGCGCCCGGCGCGGTGATCGGCGTGTCGAGCAGCGCATTGATGCCGGCCGCCGCCGCCTGGCCGGTCAGGCCCTGGTGGAGCACCGTCCGCAGCTCGCGCAGCGGGCGGAAGATCTCCGTGCCGGCCATCAGCACGATCAGCAACGCCTCGATGCTCATTTCGCCATGGCGGACGCGATACGCGCCCAGCACCAGCGCCGCCGCCGCGCCGAACGCGGTGCCGAGGTCGGTGATGCCGCGGGTCAGAATGCTGGTGCCCAGCACCAGGAACGTGCTGTCCGACAGTGCGCGCGCCTTGTCGGCCAGCATCCGACCGTAGCTGCCGCTCTGTCCGAACGCCTTCAGCGTCGGCAGACCCTGCATCGCGTCGAGGAATTCCTCGCCGAACGCCTTGAACGCATCCTGCCGCACCCGCGACGCCCGACCGGTGCGCTCGTGCACCACCGCGGGCGCCATCAGGGTGAACAGCGCGGCGCCCAGCATCACGGCGGCGACGGGAACGTCCCAGAACGCGATGAAGGCGAAGATCGCCACCGGCGCGCAGACCGCGATGGCCACCTGCGGGAGGTACTGGCCGAAGAACGTCTGCAACTGCTCCACGCCGTCGATGATCGACAGCATGACACCGCCGGTGCGTTCGGCGCCGAACCAGGCGGGGCCAAGGGCGACGATCTTGTCGTACAGGCGGCCACGCAGTGCCTCCTGGACGCGCGTCGCGGTACGATGCGCGACCATGGTCCGCACGTGATCGAGCCAGGGGCGCAGTAGAATGGCCGCCAGGGCGCCCACCAGCGGGATGACCAGCTGCGCCGTCGGTGCTCCGCGGAACAACCGGGCCAGGAACTGGCCGAGGAAGGCGAAGCGGGCGATGCCGATCGCCAGCGCCAGCAGGCCGATCAGAATCGCCAGCGCGATGCGTCCGCGCAGACCGCGTGTCATGCGCCACAGTCTCAGATCGAAATGCACGGTTCGCACTCCCGCGATGCGCCGCCATCCTGGGCGTTCCGGCCAGTGTTGCGCAAACGCGAGATTTTCAACCGCTGTTGAGCTATATTGAACGGCGATGACCGAACGAATTCCCCCTCTGGCGGCACTGCGTGCATTTGCTGCCGTCGCGCGCCATGGCAGCTTCGCCCGCGCGGCCCTGGCACTGCATGTCAGGTACAGGCGCGGTGAGCCACCAGATCCGCGGTCTGGAGGCGGAGTTGGGAACCCCGCTGCTGACCCGCGCGCGCAATGGAGCCGGGCTGAGCCGCACCGCGGTCACCCCGGATGGCGAGGCGCTGCTTCGCGTGGTTGAAGCAACGTTCGCACAGTTGGGCGCGGCCTGTGAGGCAGTCCGTCAGCACGCCCGCGGCACGCGACCGACGCTGGCAATCTCGGCCAACGGTTCGGTCGCGTCGCTTTGGCTGGCTCCGCGATTGGCCGCCTTCGCCGCCCTGCATCCTTCTGTGCAGTGGCAGTTGCGCTCCATTGAGGACGAAGACCCGGACATGGTGCGCGAGGGTCTTGACCTTGCAGTGCTGCGTGTCCGGCGTGGCGCAATGGCGAATGGCGACCGGCTGCTGTTCAGCGAAACCGTGTTCCCGGTGTGCAGCCCGTCAATGCAATTGGCCGGTGGTCCCGAGGAGCTGCTGCGGCACACGCTGCTGCAGGAGGATCACGTGGCCAACCCGGAGAAGGACTGGTCTACCTGGCTCGAACTGCTGGGCTGCGGTGCGGACGCCAAGGTGACGATCGTGCGATTCCATACGTTCAACGCCGCCCTCGCGGCGGCGGTCGCGGGTGCGGGTATCGCGCTCGGCCGACGACCGCTGATCGACCACGAACTTTCGAGCCGACGGCTCACGCGGTTATTCGCGGACGCGTCACTGCCAGGCTCCTCGGATTTTGTCATTCGCCGGCGTCCAGGCGCTGTGCGCGACCAGCATGTCGACCAATTGCAGAATTTCCTGCTGTCAGAATTTCTGCCGGCCGCATCGCTCGCCTGAGCAGTCAGCGCGCAGCGCCCCCTGACATTCGCATCCTTGCCAGCCACTTGTCGCGCCACGCGACGCTCCGCGTGTTATGCCAGCCGCCCGAACCAATACCTTCCATCGCCACTCATTCCTTCCGTCATGGCCGGGCTTGTCCCGGCCATCCATCGTGGCAGGGTGCCGCTTCTGATGGCCGGGACAAGCCCGGCCATGACGGTGTATGAGCAGCGGGAAGAGTCAACGAAAGGGACACTTGGTATTACCCGCTGCTCTGGCGGCGCGCGTCGAAATTTGATAGCGAGGGTTCGCTGTCGCCCTGGACTCCAAATCAACGCGTGGATCGGGCGCCCAGGCTTGTGGAGGCGCGGATCCTGGCAATGCGGGATGCGCATCCGGCGTGGGGTGCACGCAAGATCGCGCACTGTCTCGCGCGCGACGGTCTGCGCTGTCCGACGATCTCGACGGTGCACGAGGTGCTGCGCCGCAGCGGCCGTGTGGTGACGGCGGCCGGTGCGGGCGTTGCCTTGCAGCGGTTCGAGAAACCGGCGCCGAACCTGTTGTGGCAGTGGACTCAGGGCTGATCGGCCTGTCCAACGGCAGCGCTGCCATCCGCTGACCATGTGGACGATCATTCGCGGTATCGCTGTGTCTGGCAGCCTGTGCCGATGAACAGGCCAACAGCGTGCAGCGCCATCTGCCGCGACGTTCCGTCGGTATGGCCTGCCGGATGCCATATTCGTCGATAACGGCTCCCCGTGGGTGACAGCAGCGGACAGCGCTGGACCCGGCTTGGCGTATGGCTGCTGAAACTCGGTGTCGCGGTGCTGCACAGCCGCGTCCACCATCCACTCCCTTGCCTGCGTCAGGGTGAAGACGTGGATGGCCCGGCCAAGCCCGGCCATGACGACGTAAGAGCAGCGGGCGAGTCAACAGATTCGGCGCTTGGTGTCAGTCGTAGCCGGGGCAAGTCACGTAACCATCAGGGTAGGCGCTGGCCGGAGCGAAGATACTGCTGGCAGCGAGCGGCATGGCGCCGACGGTTCGCTGTCAGGCGGATCGATGGCCTGGGCGATCAACCCCGCCCGGATCGCGCCGCGTATGATCTCCAGCCTGATCGGGTCAAGGCCCATCAGTCCGCGACGAACGCGCGATACGTCTCCACCATGTCGGCAACCGCCGCCCGGTAGATCTGCGCGCCGTGCTCCGGCGTGGACAACGACGGATCGGAGCCGATACGGCCGTCAGGGAAACGGCGACGATAGTCGGCGCAGTCGAAGAAGCCGGTGCTCTTCGGCGCCACCTTCGGCGACATCTGCGCGTGCTTGATCGCCTGCGGATGGTAGTGCTGCGACAGCGACACCTCCGACGCCGTGGCGTGACTGCCATTGACATCGCCATACAGTTCCTTGGCCAGTGCGTCCGAGCGCGGACCCTGCCACCAGCCCACCATCTTGCAGCGCACCGGCGATGACTCGCCCGGCCCCCGCATCGACGATGCAGCATAGATCTCGTCGAACGCCGCCGTCACCGTGGCGATGTTGCCGCCATGGCCGTTGATGAACAGGAAGCGCTCGAAGCCGTGCTTCATCAGCGACGTCACCACATCGCCCACAACGGCGATCAAGCGTCGAGGGGCGCAGCGTGACGGAGCCGGCGAAGCCGAGATGGTGCTGCGACATGCCGATGGTGAGCGTCGGCGCCACCAGCGCGCCGATCTCGTCGCCCACGCCCTTGGAGACGAACTCCGCATCCAGGTGGTCGGTGCCGATCAGCCCGTTCGGCCCGTGCTGTTCGGTGGAGCCGATCGGGATGATGATGGCGCGCGAGGTCCGCAGATACGCCTCGACCTCATGCCAGGTGGACAACGCGAGCTGCATGGGCTTTCTCCTGATGTCGGACACATCTTGCAGTGCTGCCGCTTCGCCCGCAAATCGCTGGCGCGGTCGGACCGTTTCGTATCAACTGCCCATGTCTTGCACAGTCCGTGAACCATTCTTGTGCGCGGACACTGCTACCGCCCGGACCGCACGCATGGTACGGCCATTGCTTGCGGCATAACGACCAGGGGAGGACACCATGACACGCCGGATCGCCATCAATCGCCGTACGCTCGGACGACGCAGCGCGCTGCAGCTTGCCGGTGCGGCGATCGGCAGCGGAGCCGTCGGCGGGTTTCCCACCATCTGGGCGCAGAAGATCAAGGACGTGACGCTGCGTCAGTTCGGCACCGGCGTGTCCAACCTGAATGCCGTCGCCGAGAAGGTGAAGCAGGACCTCGGTTTCACCCTCCAGATGACAGCGCTCGACACCGATGCAGTGACGCAAAAGGCGGTGACTCAGCCGAAATCCTACGATGTCGCCGACATCGAATATTTCCTGTGCAAAAAAGTGTTCCCCACCGGCGTGCTCCAGCCGATGGATACCAAGAAGATCACGAACTACGACAAGATCGTGCCGATCTTCATCACCGGCAAGCTGACGCCAACCTCGGAGATCGCGCAGGGCACCGCGCCGCACACGGTCGGCTTCGTGGACAGCAAGGCTTCCACCAAATTCGCATCGCACCCCACCGAATGGATGACGCTGATCCCGACGATCTACAACGCCGACACGCTCGGCATCCGTCCCGATCTGATCGGCCGGCCGATCCGCAACTGGAAGGACCTGGTGGATCCTGCATTCAAAGGCAAGACCGCGATCCTGAGTATCCCCGGCATTGGCATCATGGATGCCGCGATGGTGATGGAGTTGCTTGGCCGCATCAAATACGGCGACAAGGGCAACATGACCCGCGCCGAGATCGACACCACCATTGCGTTCCTGATCGAGACCAAGAAGGCCGGCCAATTTCGCGCGTTCTGGAAGACCTTCGACGAGAGCGTGAACCTGATGGCCTCGGGTGAGGTGATCATCCAGTCGATGTGGTCGCCGGCGGTCGCGGCGGTGCGTTCGAAGGGGATCTCCTGCACCTACCAGCCGCTGGCGGAAGGCTATCGCGCCTGGGGTGGCGGGCTTGGGATCGCCAAGCACCTGAGCGGTCTCGAGCTCGACGCGGCATATGAATACATCAACTGGTATCTGTCCGGCTGGGTCGGCGCCTATTTGAACCGGCAGGGCTACTACAGCGCGGTGCTGGAAACCGCGAAGCAGTTCATGAGCCCCGACGAATGGGCTTTCTGGATGGAAGGCAAGCCGGCGAAGACGGACATACTGAGCCCCGAGGGCAAGGTGATGGAGAAGGCGGGCGCCGTACGCGACGGTGGTTCGTTCGAGGAGCGCATGGGCCACGTCGCATGCTGGAATTCGGTGATGACGGAGGATCGCTACATGGTCCAGAAGTGGAACGAGTTCATCGTGGCGTGATGCTGGCGAACACGGATCGTCATCCCCGCGAAAGCGGGGACCCAGAGCCACAGGCAACAGTGCCGCGTCCCCTGGGTCCCCGCTTTCGCGGGGATGACAGGTGGTGGGCGGTCCTCCAGGCGACCCCGCTCGCCGCGATCCTCGCGGTCTTCCTGCTGGTGCCGGTCGTCACGTTGATCGTTGTCAGCTTCTTCGACTACGACAGCGTCCAGATCATCCCGGGCTTCGTACTGACCAACTACCGCGACGTGCTGTTTTCAGCCACCACGTGGTGGACCTACCTGGAGACGCTGAAGTTCACCGCCATCGTCTGGGCGCTCACCCTCCTGATCGGATTCTCGCTCGCCTATTTTCTTTCCTTCGTCGTGCAGAGCCGCACCTGGCAGACGACGTGGTTCCTGGTCTGCACGGTGCCGTTCCTCACCTCGAACATCATCCGCATGATCTCATGGGTGCCGTTCCTGGGACGCAACGGCCTCCTGAACGGCACGCTGCTGCGGCTCGGGCTGATCCGCGCGCCGCTCGAGTTCCTGCTGTTCTCCGACTTCGCCGTCGTGCTGGCCTTCGTGCATCTCTACACGCTGTTCATGGTCGCGCCGATTTTCAACAGCATGGTGCGCATCGACCGCCGGCTGATCGAGGCCGCGACCGATGCCGGCGCACGCCCGTGGCGCGTGGTCCGCGAGGTGATCATTCCACTCGCCAAACCCGGCATCGCCATCGGTTCGATCTTCGTCGTCACGCTTGTCATGGGTGACTTCATCACCGTGCGTTTGATGAGCGGCGGACAGAGCGCGTCGGTCGGGCTGATGATCAGCAACGAAGTATCGCTGCTGCAATATCCCGCCGCGGCCGCGAACGCCGTCGTGCTGCTGGCGGTCGTGCTCCTGATGGTTAGTGCCATCGTGCGGCTTATCGATCTGCGCAAGGAGCTGTAGCCGTTGCCGGGCCGCATCGGGCGCTGGGTCATGATCGGCTGCTTCGCACTGTTCGTGCTGTTCCTCTACGGCCCGACGCTCACCATCATGATCCTGTCGTTCCAGGGACCGGACGGCGGGCTCACGTTCCCGATGAACGGCGTCTCGCTCCACTGGTTCGCCAACCTGTTCGAGCGCCAGGCGGTCGGCGATTTCGGCGGTTCGATGCAACGCTCGCTGCTGCTCGGGCTGATGGTGATGGCGACGACGGTCGTGGTCTCAGTGCTGGCAGGCCTGGCGTTTCGTCGTCGCTTCCTCGGTGCCGGTCTGCTGTTCACGCTGACCGTCGCGAGCCTCATCGTGCCCTCGATCCTGGTCGGCCTCGGCATTGGGCTGCTGTTCAATTTGGCCGGCTGGGATCCCACCTGGTACGGCTCGGCATTCGGCGCACAGCTGACCTGGACCCTGCCGTTCGGGCTGCTGATCATGTTCGCGGTGCTCAACCGCTTCGACCGACGATGGGAGGAAGCGGCGCGCGATCTCGGCGCCAGCCGTTGGCAGACGTTCCGCTACGTCGTGCTGCCGATCATCGCGCCGGGCATCGTCGGAATCGCGCTGTTCGGTTTCACGCTGTCCTACGACGAGTTCGCCCGCACCCTGCTGACCGCCGGCAGCGACAACACACTGCCGCTGGAAATCTTCGGCATGACGACGAACATCACGACGCCGGTGCTGTATGCGCTGGGAACGCTGACCACGCTGCTGTCAGCGGTGGTGATCAGCGCCGCCCTGTGCGGCGTTGTCATACTGCGGCGGAGACGCGCGAACCGGCTTTGATATCGCCCTCACCGTCATAGGGGGGCGTGTCCCATATGCATCAGGATAAGTGCTGGCAGAAGCAACATTCTCCCCCTCCCCTTGCGGGAGGGGGTCGGGGGGAGGGGTAGAACCAGCACAGGTCGCGATCGCTGCATACGTGGCAGGCTTGAGTTCGGGGTGGCTTCCCCCTCCCCCCAACCCCCTCCCGCAAGGGGAGGGGGAGGACTTTTCTCCGGCGTGGCCCTTATCCTGATGCGCATGGGGACAAGCCCGGCCATGACGTGAGGACCGAGCTGTGACCGAACGTCAATGGTTTGGGCTGTTAGTCTGGCTCGCTCAAGCCTCGGCAAGTGCGTGCGCATCGCGTTCCGCCCACACCAGAGTGGCCGGCTGGCCGGGCTCCACCGGACGCGCATAGAACTCGCCATCCGGCACCAAGGCCGAGGCCTCGTCGCCGTCATCCATCGCCAGCGCGACGCGCACCATGGCCCCTTGGTACTCCACCGCAGCAACGCGGCCGGACACGTGCGGCCCCATCCCAGCACTGGGCACGCCAAGCCGACAACGATCGGCCCGCACGGCGATCTGGCCGACCTCGCCGCGCAGCACGTTGTGGCCGCCGATGAAGCGCGCGATGAACGCGTTGGCCGGCCGCTCGAACACGTCACGCGGCGGACCCGCCTGGCGGATCCTGCCGTCCTCCATCACCACCATAAGGTCGGCCATCGCCATCGCCTCGTCCTGGCTGTGCGTGACATGGATGAAGGTGATGCCCAGCTCGCGCTGCAGCCGCTTCAGCTCCTCGCGCACGCGCGTGCGCAGGAACGGATCGAGCGCCGACAGCGGTTCATCCAGCAGCAGCACCCGAGGCCGGGTGATCAGTGCACGCGCCAGTGCCACGCGCTGTTGCTGGCCGCCCGACAGTTGCGACGGCAGGCGCTCCGCCAGCTTCTCCATATCCACCAGCGCAAGGAACTCGCGCGCGGTCGCGTGCCGCTCCACCTTGCGAACACCGCGCATCTTCAGGCTGAACGCCACGTTGTCGAGGCAGTTGAGATGCGGGAACAGCGCGTAGCTCTGGAACATCATCGCGGTGCCGCGGCGGATCGGCGGCAGGTCAGTGACATTGTCGCCACGGATCAGGATATCGCCCGCGCTCGTCGCCTCGTGCCCGGCGATCATGCGCAGGGTCGTTGTCTTGCCGCAGCCGCTTGGCCCCAGCAGACAGCAATAGCTCGCGGCGGGAATGCGCAGCGACACCTGGTCCACCGCAACCGTGGGGCCGAAGCGTTTGGTGACGGCGACCAGTTCTACGTCGAAGCGCGAGTCCAAGTGCAGCGTGTCCTTCCGTTGGTTATCGCAACGCGATTGCAGCACGCCGTCGCTGCATGCGCCACACCGCGACCAGCGTCACGCCGATAAGCAGGAACGACACCGACGTGGTTAGCGTGCCAATGGCAAACAGCACCGGCGATGTTGCACTCGAGATCAACGCATAGATTTCCAGCGGCAGCGTGTTGTTGCGACCGATGGCAAGCGTGGTGCGGGCGTACTCGTCATAGGACAGGGTGAACGCCCCCATGGCGACGCCGATGATCCCCGGCAGCAGGATCGGCAGCGTCACGTATCGCAGCCGCTGCCAGGCGGTTGCGCCGAGGTCGCTCGCCGCCTCCTCATACGAACGGTTGAAGCGGTTCACCACCGCGAACATGGCGAACAGGCCGAACGGCAACGTCCAGGTAAGCTGCGCGCCGAGCGCGGAGGTGAACATGTTCGCCTGCCAGCCAAGTACTTGGAAGCCGAGCCCAATACCGAAGCCGACCAGCAGGCTCGGCATCACCAGGCTCGCCACCGCGAAGTAGAACAGCACGCCGGAGCCCGGGAAGTTGCGGCGGAAGCCCAATGCGGCGGCGACGGCGAACACCACGGTGAGGCAGCTTACAATCGAGGCAAGCTCGATCGAGCGGGTGAAGGAGACCGGGATGTTCGCCATCTGGCCGGGTTTGAAAATGTCGCGGAACCAGTTGAGCGAGGTGCCGACCATCGGAAACGTCACGCCGCCGTTTGGTCCCTGGAACGACAGCACATAGATCACCAGCATCGGGCCATACAGGAACAGCAGGTAAAGGGAGAACAGCGCCGCCAATGCATAGAACGTCCAGGGCCTGCCGGCGCCGGGACCGCCCGCGTTCGATGTGCCGCCGACCATCATGGCGCTATTTCACCAGTTCCTTGCGGACATCGACCACGCGCATCATGCAGGCGACCATGATGGCGACGAACACCACGAGCACCATCGCATTGGCCGAGGCGGGCGGGTACTGCATGGCCTGGATCTCGGTGGACAGCATGGAGACGATGGACGCGCTTTGCCCGCCGCTCATCTGCTTCACAACGAAATAGTCGCCCATGACCTGGGTGAACACCAGGATCGAGCCGAGCGCGATGCCGGTCTTCGACAGCGGGATCACCACGTCGACCATGGTGCGCCAGCGGCTGGCGCCGGCGTCGCGCGCGGCCTCGAGCAGCGCCGGATCGATCTTCGCCAGCGAGTTGGCGATCGGCCCCACCATCAGCAGCGTGAACAGGTGCACATAGGTGACAACCACGGCAAAATCCGAGAACAGCAGGAACGTCAGCGGCCGCGACGTGATGTGCAGGTCCTGCAGGATCGTGTTGAATGCGCCGTTGCGGCCCAGGAAGGGAATCCAGGCGATGGTGCGGATGATGCCGGAGGTCCAGAACGGAATCGCGCAGAGCAGGAACAGCACCGTTCGGATGGCGGCGCTGCGCACGTGGAACACCAGGAACCAGGCGATGTTGAATCCCAGGAAGAGGGTGATCGCCCAGACGATGACTGCGAATTTCAGCGAGCTGACATAGACGCGCAACGTCGCCGGCGTGGTGAGCAGGTCGCGGTAGTTGTCGAACAGGAAGGCGGGGTAGATGCCGACGCGGTCGTAGTCGAAGAAGCTGACCACCAGGAACAGCACTGTCGGGAGCACGAACAGTCCGAACAGCACCAGCGCCAGCGGCGAGACCTGCAGCCACGATACGACCCATGGTGCGAACCGCCGCCCCCGCCCGCGCACCCGCGCCGCCAACCCGCCGTCATAGCCGGGCTTGGCCCGGCCATCTGCCCCCCGCCGGTGGCCCACGGATGGCGGGGTCAAGCCCGGCCATGACGATGTACCGACGACGCGGGCGAGGCGGCTCACGCCGCCGCCCTCACCGCGTTCCTGCACCGCATCAACGGCAAGATGCGCGTGCCGAACTGCTCCATCCCGATGACAAAATCGTCAAATGTCAGCATGACCCCCTGCACGCCGGGCACCGTGGCAAGCTCGTCCAGCATGCGGGCCACCGACGCATAGGACCCAACCAGCACCCCCTGGTTGGTCGGCAACTTGTCGATGCCGAGCGTGCGGCGCTTGTGCGCCTGCGAATACGGATCCTGGTTGGGATCGTCCTCGGCCTGCGCATCACGCCATGCCAGCGCCTCGACATCCGTGCCGGCCTTGTAGTGTTCCCACTTGGCCATGGCCGCCGCGTCGGTCTCGTCGGCGATCACCATCTGCAGGACCAACGCCCCGCATGCCCGCCCGGTCTCTCGCGTCGCCGCGACCAGCCTGGCAACGCTCGACGCCACCCGCATCGGCTGGTTCACACCACCGCTGCCGCAGAAATTGTAGTCGGCGTACTGCGCCGCGAACCGCGTGCCGTTATCGCTCTGCGCCGCGCAGATGATCGGAACCTTGGCGGTGGGCATCGGCAGGCAGCGGCAGTCGTCCATCTGGAAGAAGTCGCCCTTGAAGTCGGAACGCCCGCTCTCCCACAGCTCGTTCATGATGGTCACGTATTCGGCGCAGTACTCGTAGCGACGACGATAGTGCTCGGCGCCCGGCCAGATGCCCATCTGGGTGTATTCGCGCCGCTGCCAGCCGGAGATGATGTTCACCCCGAACCGCCCGTGCGAGATGCTGTCGATCGTCACCGCCATGCGCGCTGCGATCGGCGGCGGGATCGTCAGCACCGCACACGTGGCGAACAGCTGAATGCGCGTCGTGACGGCAGCCAGTCCGGCCATCAGCGTGAACGATTCGAGATTGTAGTCCCAGAACCCCGACGGCCCGCCGAAGCCGTGCAGCTTGATCATGGAAAGCGCGAAGTCGAAGCCGAACTTTTCCGCTTTCTCCACGATCGTCCGGTTCAGGTCGAAGCTCGGCTTGTATTGCGGCGAGGTGGTGGAAATCAGCCAGCCGTTGTTGCCGATCGGAATGAACACGCCGAGTTGCATCGCGCTGCTCCAAACGGGACGATTTGCAAAATCTCCCCCTCCCCTTGCGGGAGGGGGCGGGGGGAGGGGCCCGGCCATCGACGGCACAGACCCCTCCCCCCAACCCCCTCCCGCAAGGGGAGGGGGAGGCCTTTATTCACCATCGCGCCTTCACGACGTGATGAACTCGTTCCAGCGCCGCGTCAGATACCGGTCCTCGTCCATGACCGAGTTCCACACTGCGATGTTGCCCATGCGATCCCAGAACGCGCCGCCGTCGCGCACGCCGCCGGCCTTCTCCATCAGCTTGCCGAACGGGTCCATGATGTCGGTGGCAGCAGGCTTGCCGCCGTACCAGTAATCCCACTCGGCCTCGGTCAGGAACTTCTTCGCGTTGTCGGGCTGTGCCGAATAGTAGCCCTCGCGCGCGATGAACGCGCCCGGAAAACCCGACGTGTACCAGTTCATGTATTCATAAAAGCAATCGAGCTTCAGCCCATCGACATGCTTCATCACCCCGAGCGTGTAGCCCCACCCGCGATAGCCTTCCTTCAACGGCTGGAATACGCACGGAACGCCGCGCGTGCGCACCGCGGTGACCGCGGGCGACCACATCGACTGGATCACCACCTCGCCCGAGGCCATCAAATTCACCGACTGGTCGAACGTCGTCCAGAACGAGCGGAACTGCCCCGATCGCTTGATCTCCATCATCGCATCGATGGTCTTGTCGATCTCGGCGCGCGTCATGTTGCCCTTGTTGCCGTACTTGACGCGCCCGCTCGCCTCCATCGCCATCGCGACGTCGATCACGCCGACCGTCGGCTGGTCCTGCAGCGCCGCCTTGCCCTTGAACTCGGGGCTGACAAGGTCGGCCCAGCTTGCGATCGGCCTGCCGACGAGATCGGGGCGGATGCCGAGCGTGTCGGCGTTGGTCACGGTCGGCACGGAATTCAGCCAATCGGTCGGCTCGGCGGCGAATGTCTTGCCGTCCTGCCCGGCGGCATAGACCACCGTGTAGGGTGCCACGCCCTGCTTCGAGGCCTCCCGCCCGTCGGGATAGATGCCCTTGGTGAACAGCGGGATCGTCTGCTCCCAGTCCTTGACCTTCGCGAGCGGGATGGTCTGGAGGATGTTGCGCCCGACCAGGTAGCGCAGGAACACGATGCTGACATCGGCGCAGTCGATCGCGCTCGACTGCGACAGGAAACGGTTCAGCAGGTCGGCGTTCTCGGTCGTCTGCATGTGGACGGTGAAGCCGAGGTCCTTGCTGGCCTGTTCGGCGATGCGCGGGATGGCGGTGACCGGCGGCCCCGCATGGTTCAGCACCACGTCCTTGATGTTCTGCGCCCAGATGGTGGGGAAGCCGCGTATGGCGCCCGCTCCGACCGCGACCCCCGTCGCTGCCACGGCGCCCTTCAATGCCGCCCGACGTCCGATGGCGGAACCCCTGCTCTTCTCCAGCCTCATCGCCTTGCCCCTTCCTGCATGTGCGTTGCTATTGTCCTCCCTGGTTTCTTGTTGCGTTGCACAATGAACGAGGAAAGGGCAGAATGGCAAGACTGTTTTCCGATATCGCTCGTCAGAGCGGTAGATGATCAGTTAATCATCAGATATAAGCGTATTATCTGATCAATTGACCGCCTGGTATGAGCAACAACAAGGCAAGGAGGCGCGCCCCTATGCCCGATCAACAAATCCTTGCTGCATCGCACAAACCGCCGCAGAATGCGCCGGTGCCAGACATGCCGCTGGATCTGACCGGGCAACTCGCGAAGGACCTGCTGGACCTGACCGCGCGGCTGGGCGCGCGGGCGGAACAGGACCCGTTCGGCAATCCGGTCCTGCTGGTGGCGCTCGCCATCAGCCGGCGCATGGATACGCACACGCTGGCCGAGGCCGACATCGCCGCGCTGATCCGCCATCTCCGCGATGCCGCCTTCGCCGACCGAGCGCAGCGGCTGGCCGCCTATGTGGGCGGCACCGACATGCAGCAGAACACCGCCGTGCTGGCCGGGCTGGCGCAGCACCTGCTGCGGCCCGACCCGAACGACAGCCCGGTGCGCTGGGTCGAGTATCGCGCGCTGGTGGAACGCACGCGCTTCGCCGCCGTGTTCACCGCGCATCCGACCTTCGCGCTGCCGGTCGCGGCGGGCCACGCCCTGGCGGAAACCGCCAGCGGGCGTCCCACGATGCCGGACCTGGCGTCGCACCGCCCGCCGCCGATCACGCTGGCCGACGAGTTCGCCCAGTCCGCCGCCGCGATCGCCCACGGCCGTGACGCGGTCGACCGGTTCAACGAGGCGCTGCTGTCGGTCGCGCGCTCCGCCTGGCCCGACCGCTGGACGGAACTCGCGCCGCGCCCGGTGATCCTGTCGAGCTGGGTCGGCTACGACACCGACGGGCGCACCGATATCGGCTGGTGGGACACGCTGCGGCTGCGGCTGGAGATGAAGCGCCTGCAACTCGCGCGTCTGCATGGCCAGATCGCCGCCCTGCCGGGGACCGAGGCGCTCGCGGCGCGCATCGCCACCGCGCAGGAGACGGTCGCCGCGCAGCTCGCCCTTTGCCCCGACGCGCCGGACCCGCCGCGCGTCGCCGCGTTCGCTCAGGCGCTGGTGCACGGGCGCGAGGCCGCGCTGACCTCGCCCGAACCGTTGCTGCCGCTGTTCGATGCCGCGCTGGCCGCAGCCGATGAACCCACGCGGCTGGCGCTGTGCACGGCGCGCGCGGGACTGGTCTCGCACGGGCTGGCGCTGGCGCACACGCACACCAGGCTCAACGCCGCGCAGATCCACAATGTCGTGCGCCAGCGCCTGGCGATCGCCGATCCGCCGGAGGAGCCGGCGCATCGCCGCGCGCTGTTCTCGGCGATCAACGCGGCGCTCGATGCGGTGCAGCCGGTGGCGGTCGATTTCGGCGCGCTGCTGGTCGAGCAGGCATCGGCCGCGCGGCTGATGATGACGGTGGCGCAGATCGTCAAGCACGTGGACGGCTCGGTGCCGGTGCGCTTCCTGATCGCCGAGACCGAGACCGGCTACACGCTGCTCGCGGCACTCTGGCTCGCCCGGCTGTTCGGCGTGGAGCGCCACATCGAGATCAGCCCGCTGTTCGAAACCGCCGAGGCGCTGGAGCAGGGCGCGACGGTGCTGGAGGAGGCGCTGCGCAGTCCGCATTACCGCGCCTATCTGCAGGCCACCGGGCGGCTCGCGCTGCAGTTCGGCTATTCGGATTCCGGCCGCTATGTCGGCCAGCTCGCCGCCAGCTACCTGATCGAGCGGCTGCGCCTGAAGATCGGCCACACGCTGGCGCATCACGGCGTCACCGGCGTCGAGGTGATCCTGTTCGACACCCATGGCGAGAGCATCGGGCGCGGCGCGCATCCCGGCTCGCTGGCCGACCGGCTGAAATACCTCTCGCCGACCGCGTCGCGCCAGGCGCTGAACCGCTCGGGGCTGAAGGTGCGCGAGGAAAGCGCGTTCCAGGGCGGCGACGGCTATCTGCTGTTCGGCACGCCGGAACTGGCGCTCGCCACGATCACGCGGATCGCGGAGCAGACCTATCATCCCGCGGCGGGGCCGATCGAGGATCCGGTCTATGCCGATCCGGATTTCTCCGCCGACTTCTTCGCGACGATCCGCGACGGGATGGAAGGCCTGGTGGAGGACGCGGGCTACGCCGCGCTGCTCGGTGCGTTCGGGCCGGCGCTGCTGGATCGCACCGGCTCGCGTCCATCGGCGCGGCAGGCGGACGGCATGGCATCGGCTTCGCGCATCCGCCATCCGCGCGAACTGCGGGCGATCCCCAACAACGCGATCCTGCAACAGCTCGGCTGGTGCGCGAACACGCTGCAAGGGCTGGGCGCGGCGGCGGCGCGGCATCCGGAGACGTTCACCGAGATGCGGCTGAACAGCCGGCGCTTCCACCGCGCGATGGACCTGGCGACGCATGCGCTGGCGCATTCCGACATCGACGTGCTGCGCGCGGTGATCGCCACGCTGGACCCCGGCACCTGGCTGGATCGTGCGGCGCACACGCACACGATGGGCCGGCGCGAGGCGCTGGTCGCGGTGGCGCGCGCGCTGGAGCGGCTGGACATCTGGGCGGCGGCGCAGTCGATGTTCCGCCGCGTCCAGGCCGATCACCTGGCGCTGCGCGTCAGTTGGCCGGAGGCGCCGCACATGGCCACGCGCGAGGTGCTGCTGCACGCGCTGCGGCTGGCGCTGATCCACCGCATCTGGCTGCTGGCCACGGAGATTTCCGACTTTTCCCCGCGCCACGGCGTGACGCGGCAGGTGCTGGAGGCGGCGATGCTGCGGCTGGAGATCGAGCCGTCGCTGGTGCTGCTGGCGCAGATTTTCCCGGCCGCGCCGGATGCCGGCGAGGAGTGCGACTACGCCGAGCCCGCACCGCCGCGCGGCACCGCTGCGTATGCGCGGGAGCACGCCGAGATTTTTGCCCCGATGCGTGCGCTGTTCGCGCTGGTGCGCGAGATCGCCACCGCGATCACCCACGAAGTCGGCGCGTTCGGGTAGGATCGTGCGATCGCTACCGCGATCACCCCCTCCCGCCTGAGCTCTCGCGGTCCGCGACTGCGATGCTCCCGCTCCCCGCCCTGCCCATCGTCATGGCCGGCGAGGCCCGGCCATCCACGTCTTCGCTGCCGCACGAGAAAGACGTGGACTCCGGGACAAGCCCGCCATGACGGTGGAGGAGCGGCCGTCGCGATGCTCCGAGCACTGTTCCGCAGCGACCTCAGCCCGGTAACCCCGCCCCATCGCGGCATTATGAGATCCCAAGCGTATCCCGTTCGCCGATTGTAGCATAGGCGTTTCTTATATCCGATACGGCGCCCTCGTGATCATCTGAAGCCGCGTCCCTGTAATGCCTGTGAGCTCAAGCCTCTCAAAGGCACTCCGAGGGCGCTATGCGGAATCGAAATCTTAGTCAGCGATGGCGGCTCATCGCCATCCGATCGGTAGTTTCCATTTCCTTCTCGACGAAGTCTTCTAAGTCTAACGGCCCAGTGCGTCCGTAGCGCCTTGTGTCATACAAGAAAGCGCCCATCTGCCGCGCATGCGTATGTTCCAGCTCGCTGGGAAAGCGAAGACTTAGCTCGTTTTGTGGATAGCCATCGCCAAAAAAGTGTTTGCTCAGCGGGCCATGATCGTCTCGGAGCAGATCAATTTCCTAATTCTGTCATGAACCGCTGAAATGCCTTGCCGAAGTGTGACCCGGTGACCTCCTCTTTGGGGAACCCTACGGCTATGTGGTTTGCTTTTCGTATTGGAGCAATCATCACCGTTTGCCGTAGATGTCCTTGCACTTAATGTCATCTTGTATAGCGTCCAACGGCATATGCCGCAGCCGTCATGCGAGGTACAGTGCAGTCGTCAGAGTATCTACCATTCGTTCTTCTGCGAGAATGTATCAGATGTTGCATGTCATGTTTATCTCGTACGAACATCCGTAGCCCCTTTCCGTCGCGCTGACCCATCGCACGACCTATCGCTACGACCGGCTGGTCACGCTCGGCCCGCAGACCATCCGGCTGCGCCCGGCGCCGCACGCGCGCACGCCGGTCCTGTCCTACGCGCTGATCGTCGAACCCAAGCCGCACTTCATCAACTGGCAGCAGGACCCGCAGGGCAACCACCTCGCCCGCGTGGTGTTCCCCGAGCGCGTCACGCATTTCGACGTCACGGTCGATCTCGTGGCCGACATGGCGACCATCAATCCGTTCGACTTCTTCCTCGAGCCCGAAGCCGAGCAGTGGCCGTTCAGCTACGACCCGCTGCTCGAGCAGGAGCTTGCGCCGTTCCGCCGGCTCGCCCCCATTGGCCCCCGACTACAGGCGCTGCTGGATGCCGTGCCGCGCGGCGAGCAGCTCACCGTGGACATGCTGGTCGGCCTCAATCGCGCGGTGCAGAGCCGCGTCGCCTACATCGTGCGCATGGAGCCCGGCGTCTGGACGCCGGAGGAAACGCTGGCCGCCGGCCAAGGCTCCTGCCGCGATTCCGCCTGGCTGCTGGTGCAGGCGCTGCGCCAGCTCGGCTACGCCGCGCGCTTCGTCTCCGGCTATCTGATCCAGCTCGTCGGCGACGTGAAGCCGCTGACCGGGCCGGAGGGTCCGACCGCGGACTTCACCGACCTGCACGCCTGGGCCGAGGCGTATCTGCCGGGCGCCGGCTGGGTCGGCCTGGATGCCACGTCCGGCCTGCTGACCGGCGAGGGCCACATCCCGCTCGCCGCCACGCCCGACCCGCAATCCGCCGCGGCGATCACCGGGGCGGTGGAGAAATGCGAAACCGAATTCGGCTTCGAGATGCACGTCACGCGGGTGCGCGAGACCCCGCGCGTCACCAAGCCGTACACCGAGGCGCAGTGGCAGGACATCCTGGCGATGGGTGCCGCGGTGGATCGCGCGCTCGCCGCCGGCAACGTGCGGCTGACGATGGGCGGCGAGCCCACCTTCGTCTCCGCCACCGATTTCGACGAACCGGAATGGAACACCGATGCGCTCGGCCCCACCAAGCAGCGCCTCGCCGCGCAACTGATGGGCCGGCTGCGCGCGCTCTGGGCGCCGGGGTCGGCGTTGCAGAACGTGTCCGGCAAGCACTATCCGGGCGAGCAGCTGCCGCGCTGGGCGTTCTATGCGCATTGGCGCGAGGACGGCGAGCCGGTCTGGCGCGACCAGGCGCTGCTGGCCACGGAGGAGGACACCGACACCGCCACCCCGGCCGATGCCGCGCGGTTCTGCGCCGCGCTGGCGGAACGGCTGCAGGTCGATCCCTCGCTGATCAACCCGGCCTATGAGGACATCCGACTACTACCTCTGGCGCGAGCACCGCCTGCCGGCGAACGTGGTGGCCGAGGACGCGAAGCTGGCGGACGCGATGGAGCGGGCGCGGCTGGCGCGCGTGTTCGGCCATGGGCTCGACGCGTCGGTCGGCTCCGTGCTGCCGCTGCGCCGCGCCGTCCGCGACGACGTGCGCATCTGGCAGAGCGGCAAATGGTATCTTCCGCGGCGGCACGCTGTTCCTGGTGCCCGGCGATTCGCCCATCGGCTTCCGGCTGCCGCTGGACAGCCTGCCCTGGGCGGACCCCGACGCGATCGAACCCGAGGTCGAGCCCGATCCGTTCGCCCCGCTCGCGCCCTTGCCGCCGCGCCAGACGCTGCGCCCCGCCGCCCCGCCGTCCGACACCATGGGCGCCGGCGCCGAGGGGTTCCGCCCGATCGCGCAGGAAGCGCCGGTGGTCGGCCGCGGCGAGCCCGACCTGGTGCGCACCGCGCTCTGCGTCGAACCGCGCGGCGGGATGATCCACGTGTTCTTCCCGCCGCTGTATGCCGCCGACGACTGGCTGGCGCTCGTCGCCGCGGTCGAGGACACCGCCGGCGAACTCGGCCGCAAGGTGGTGCTGGAGGGCTACCTGCCGCCGCGCGACCCGCGCCTGCTGCATTTCTCGGTGACGCCCGATCCCGGCGTGATCGAGGTCAACGTGCATCCCGCGTCCAACTGGACGGAGATCGTGCAGCGCGGCGACCAGCTGTACGAGGAAGCGCGCCAGGTCGGCCTTGCCACGGAAAAGTTCATGATCGACGGCCGCCATGTCGGCACCGGCGGCGGCAACCACGTGGTGATGGGCGCCGCCGAACCCGCCGACAGCCCGTTCCTGCGCCGCCCCGACCTGCTGAAGTCGCTGCTCGGCTTCTGGCACAACCATCCCAGCCTGTCCTACCTGTTCAGCGGGCTGTTCATCGGGCCCTCCAGCCAGCATCCGCGCATCGACGAGGCGCGGCAGGACAGCCTCGGCGAACTGGAGATCGCGTTCTCGCAGATCGCGCCGAAGCAGGAGGTGGCGCCCTGGCTGGTCGATCGGATGTTCCGCCACCTGCTGGCCGACATGACCGGCAACACGCATCGCACCGAGTTCTGCATCGACAAGCTCTACGCGCCCGAGACCGCCACCGGCCGCCTCGGCCTTGTAGAGTGCCGCGCATTCGAGATGCCGCCGCATGCGCGCATGTCGGCGGCCCAGTTGCTGCTGATGCGCGCCGCGGTGGCGGCGTTCTGGGACAGGCCGTACGAGCGGCGTCTGGTGCACTGGGGCACCCGCATCCACGACGATTTCCTGCTGCCGCACTACGTCGCGCAGGATTTCGCCGACGTGCTGGACGAACTCGGCAGCCTCGGCTACCGCTTCGATCCCGCCTGGTTCGCACCGCATTTCGAGTTCCGTTTCCCGCGCATCGGCGAGGTCACGCTGCACGGCGCCACGCTCGAACTGCGCCATGCGCTGGAGCCCTGGCACGTGCTGGGCGAGGAACCGGCGGGCGGCGGCACGGCACGCTTCGTCGACAGCTCGGTGGAGCGCGTGCAGGCGCTGGTGTCCGGCTGGGTGGACGAACGCTTCGTGCTGGCCTGCAACGGCAGCGCGGTGCCGCTGACGCCGACGGAGCGCGCCGGCGAGTACGTTGGTGGCGTGCGCTTCAAGGCATGGCAGCCGCCGGTCAGCGCGCTGCACCCGACGCTGCCGGCGCAGACGCCGCTGGTGTTCGACATCTACGACCGCTGGACCGGCCGCAGCCTGGGCGGGCTGACGCACCACGTGTCGCACCCCGGCGGCCGCAACTACGAGCACTTCCCGGTCAACGCCAACGAAGCCGAGGCACGCCGCCGCGGCCGCTTCTTCCCGTTCGGCCACACGCCTGGGCCGATGACGGAGCCGTTGCTGGTGCTCTCGCGAGAACACCCGCGCACGTTGGACTTGCGCCGCGTGGTGTGACTGGTCAGCCTTCACGCATGGCACGCGACGAAATGGTGGACGGCAAGGGGGGCCTGCGCCCGCAATGGCGCGGCCTGCTGAGCGTGCTCGCCGGGCTCGGCCATACCGTCCTGGCGGAGCGGGCCAGCCGACTCGATCGCGTGATGGAGGAAGAGGGCGTTGCCAGCCTGCTGCCTGGCTCGCCATCCGATCCGTGGCGCTTCGATCCGATCCCCTTGCCGCTGCCGCAATGGGAATTCAGCAGGATCGAGGCGGGATTGGCGCAGCGCGCGCGGCTGCTCGATGCGGTGCTGGCCGACATCTACGGGCCGCAGTCTCTGCTGGCCGCTGGCGCGCTGCCGCCGGCACTGGTGTTTGCCAATCCGGGCTTCCTTCGGCCGTGCCGCGATGTCGCCGCGGACCGGCCCGCCGAATTGCTGCAATTCTATGCCGCGGACCTGATGCGGGTGCCTGACGGCACATGGCACGTCCTGGCGGATCGCGCCGGACTTGCCGATGGCCTTGCCCACGCGCTGCAGAACCGCAGGCGACTGGGCCGCGTCCTGCCGGAATTGTTCGCCTCGCAACTGCTCTGCCACATCGACCCGTTCGTCGACGCGTGCATGGACATGATGCAGCGTGTCGCCCCAACGGGCGCCCGCGACCCAGGGAGGGCGGCACTGCTGACCTCGGGCCATGCCGACCCCGCCTGGTACGGCCACGTGCTGCTGGCACGCGAACTGTCCTGCGCGCTGGTCGAGGGCGGCGACCTGACGGTCCGCGATGGCGGCCTGTTCCTGAAGACACTGCGCGGGCTGCAGCCGATCAGCGTCCTGTTGCGCGGCGTCGATGGGCGGTCGGTCGATCCGCTGGAACTTGAGCCCGATGGCCTCGGCGTGCCCGGCCTGTTCGCCGCGGCGCGCGACCACGTGCGCATCGTCAACGGCCCCGGCAGCAGCCTGGCCGAAGCACCGGCGCTTGCGGCGTTCCTGCCGAACCTCGCGCGACGCCTGCTCGGCGAGGACCTTGCGCTGCCCAGCGCGCAGACCGTCTGGCTGGGCGATGCCGCCGCACGCGAGGCGGTCCTGCGGAACCCGACCGACTGGCGGCTTCGTCCGGCGTTCGAAGGTGCCGTCCCGGCGGTCGCGCTGGCGACGGCCGAGACCAACCGGCGCGCCCTGCTCGATCGGGTGGCCGCCGCGCCATGGCGCTTCGCGGCGAGCGCGGTTCTCACGCCCTCGGTGGCGCCTTGCCTGGACGACGACAAGCTGATCCCGCGCCCCGTGCTGGTCCGCATTTTTCTGGTCCGTGACCGAACCGGCTGGCACGCGATGCAGGGCGGGCTTGGCTGCGTGCTGCAGGACGGGGCGCAGGCGTGGCCCAGCGCCGGGCAGGTGCTCGCCAAGGATGTCTGGGTCCTGGCCGAGAATCCCGCCGTGATCGAGGGATCGCCTTCGAGCAGAACGCCGCCGTTGGCGATCCGACGCCCGGCCGGCGACATGCCGAGCCGGGTGGCCGATGACTTCTTCTGGCTCGGCCGCTACCTGGAACGGCTTGAGGGGGCGGCCCGCCTTTTGCTGATCACCATCGGCCGCGTCAGCCGACCGGCACCGACCCCGCACGAGATGGCGGAACTGGAGGTGCTGATCGACTGCCTGACCCAGGCCGGGCTGCTCAACGCCGAGGCGATCGCCGGGCTTGGGGGGACGGGGCTCGGCAAGGCATTGCTGCGCGCCGCCGGCAGTTGGGGCGCGATCCATGCCATGCTCGGTCGGGTCTCCCGCGTGACCGGCCTGTTGCGCGACCAGGTGACGGGCGAGATGCACGCCGTCACCGCGCGCGGGCTGCGCGAGGTGGAAGACGCGCTCGGGAACATCGACACAAGGCACGAGGGGCAGGCGCTGGATGCGACCTTCCAGGCAATGTCGCGCGTCCTGACCTTCTCGGCGACCCTCTCCGGACTGGCCGCGGAGAATATGGTGCGCGGCGGCGGCAGGCTGTTCCTCGACCTCGGGCGGCGGGTCGAGCGCGCTCAGGCGGTGGCCGACCAGATCGCCTGTGCGCTGGAATTTCCGGGCGTGACACAGCAGCCGGCTCGCGTCGAGCACGGCCTGCGCCTGGCGCTGGAATTGTGCGATTCGTCGATCACCTATCGCAGCCGCTATCTCGCGGTGCTGCAGCCGGCACCCGCACTGGACCTGATGCTGGCCGACGACGGCAATCCGCGCGGTCTGGCATTCCAGCTTGCCGCCATGCGCGCGCTGCTGAGCGAGATCGCCAGCGGCACGGACAACGCACTGGCCGCCGCCGCCGCGGCGCTGCAGGACGAACCGCAGTCGATGATCCGCATGGTCAGCGAAGCCGCCGACCAGTCGGTGGCCGCGCTGTTCCTGCCGGCGCGTCTGCGTGCGCTGCGCGACGCCGTGGCGGAGCTGTCGGACCGGGTGTCGCGCCGCTATTTCGCACTGCTGCCGACGGCCCGCACGGTCGGCATCGAGGCGCCCGCCCGATCGATGCGCGGTGCGGCATGATCTACCGCGTGCGGCACATGACCCGCTACGACTACCAGTCGCCGGTCGATCTCGGCGCGCATCTCGCGCACCTGCGGCCGCGTCCGCTGCCGCATCAGCGCGTCCTGCGCGCCGGCGTGCACGCGGCACCGGCGGTGTCGTGGCGGCGCGACGGCAGCGACCATTTCGGCAACGAGGTGACCTGGCTGTTCCTGGATGTCGCCCACGCGGCGTTCCAGGTGGTTGCCGATGCGACCGTCGATGTGGGGTTTCCCAAGCCGCCCGATCCGGCGGCAACCCCGCCCTGGGAGGCGGTCGCGGAACACGCACGGGAAGCCGGTCCCGAGGCATGGCAGGCGGCCGAGTTCCTGTTCGACAGTCCGCGCGCGCCGGCCGACGCCGGTGCCAGGGCCTACGCGGCGGGCTCCTTCCCGCCTGGACGGCCGGTGCTGGCGGCGTTGCTCGATCTGAACAGCCGGATCCGGCGTGAATTCACATTCCGTGCCGGGGTGACGACCACCAGCACGCCAATCGCGGACGTGCTGCGACGTCGCGAAGGGGTGTGCCAGGACTTCACGCACCTGATGATCAGTGCGCTGCGCGGCTTCGGCCTGCCGGCACGCTACGTTTCCGGCTACATCCGTACCCGGCGCGCACCCGGGCAGACGCGCCGCCTCGGCGCAGACCAGTCGCATGCATGGGTCGGCGTGTGGCTCGGGCCGGAGCATGGCTGGCTGGACCTTGATCCCACCAACGGCATCGTCGTTCAGGACGAGCATGTCGTGCTGGGCTGGGGTCGCGACTTCGGCGACGTTACACCGCTGCGTGGCGTCATCCTGGGCGGCGGCGAACAGATCCTATCGGTCGAAGTCGAGCTGGAGGCAGTCGGAACAGTCGAATGAACGCCCGGGGATCCAATGTCGGTTGCCACCGGATGACAATCCGCCCGCCCGCGCATACGTGATGGAGCTGAAATCGACAATCCGGGTTGCTATGGTTCCCATGACCATTCTCAGTGTCCTCCACCGCACGCGGTACAGCTACGCGAAGCGGGTCAGCTTCGGCCCGCATCGGCTCATGATGCGCCCGCGGGACAGCCACGACCTGCGCCTGATCGATACCGCACTCACCATTTCGCCGGCCGCATCGGTGCGCTGGCTGCACGACGTCTTCGGCAATTCCGTCGCATACGCCGATTTCACCGAGCCTGGGAACGAACTGCTTGTTGTTTCGTCCTTCCGCGCCGAGCATTTTCCGCTGCCGGAGGCGTCGGTCACACTGGAGGAATACGCGCGCCGCTATCCGTTCAGCTACGACGCGCTGGAGATCCCCGACATCGGCCGCACCGTCGAGCGGCACTATCCCGATCCCGAGCACAAGGTCGATGCCTGGGCGCGCCGCTTCGTCGCGTGCCAGCAGGATGGCGACACGATGGGGATACTGCTCGCGATGGTGAAGGCGGTGCCCGCCGAGTTCCACTACAACCCGCGCGACGAGATGGGCACGCAGGACCCTCTCGTCACACTGCAATCCGGCAGCGGAACCTGCAGGGATTTCGCGCTCTTTCTGATGGAAGCCGTCCGCAGCCTCGGCTTCGCCGCGCGTTTCGTGTCCGGCTATCTGTACGACGAGGACCGGGTCGGCGATGGCGAGCAGAGCCTTGTCGGCGGTGGTGCAACCCATGCATGGGCACAGATCTACCTGCCGGGCGGCGGCTGGGTCGAATTCGATCCGACCAATGCGCTGGTCGGCGGGCGCAATCTGATCCGCGTCGCGGTCGCCCGCGATCCCACGCAGGCCATTCCGCTCAGCGGCAGCTTCACCGGGACGCCGGATGCTTACCTGGGCATGACCGTCGAGGTGGAAATCAAGGCCGAGCGGCAGCCAACCGAGCCCAACCCGGAAGGCGCGTCGGAACGGGCCTGATACGGCAAGGAGCTTCATCGTGCAGATCGAAGTCGGCTACGAACTCATTTACGAACTGCCGCAGCCAACGCCAATGCTGCTGACGGTGCACATCCACTATTCGCGCGCCTCCGATCTCGTGGTGCCTGACAACCTCGTCACCGTTCCCTCGGTGCCGGTCACGGGGTATCGCGACTCGTTCGGCAACTGGATCAGCCGGATCGTCGCGCCGCCCGGGCAGATCCGGCTATCCAGCCATGCCATTGTCAACGACACCGGCCGCCCCGATCCGATCTGGCCCAACGCGATTCAACACCCGGTGCAGGAGCTACCGGAAGAAACCCTGCTCTTCCTGCTCGGCAGCCGATATTGTGAAACGGACCATCTGTCGGAGATCGCCTGGCGGCTGTTCTCGGGAAGCCCTCCTGGATGGGGACGCGTGCAGGCTATCTGCGACTTCGTCCACAACCATCTCAAATTCGGATACGAGTACGCTCGTCCGACCAAGACCGCCTGGGAAGCATATCAGGAAGGCACTGGGGTGTGCCGGGACTTTGCCCATCTGGCGCTCACGTTCTGCCGCTGCATGAATATACCGGCGCGCTACTGCACGGGCTATCTCGGCGACATCGGCATACCGGCGATGGATGCGCCGATGGATTTTTCCGGCTGGTTCGAGGCCTATCTTGGCGGCGAGTGGCACGTCTTCGATGCTCGGTTCAACACACCACGCATCGGACGGATACTGATGGCGCGCGGTCGCGATGCAGCGGATGTTGCGATCGCGACCACGTTTGGACCGAACATGCTGACGAGCTTCAAGGTTTCGGCAGACGAAATCGCGAGCCACGCGAGCTGAGGCGAAGGCGGGTAACGGACGCAGAACAAACATGGCCGGGCTTGTCCCCATAACGATCAGGATAAGCACAGGCCGGAATGTAATCCTCCAGCCGCACCATTATCCTGATCCGTATGGGGCTTGTCCTGCCGATCCATTGCGGCGCCGGTGCGGGGGGATATGGCCGGGACTGATCCCCGGATCGGGTCCGGGGGCGGCTATGATGGTGTAATACCCAGACGTCTATTCCGTTAACTCTCCCCGCTGTTCGTACACCGTCATGGCCGGGCCTGTCCCGGCCATCAGAAGCGGCACGCTGCGACGACGGATGGCCGGGACAAGCCCGGCCATGACGAACGGAACGGCGACGACAACGGCGCCTGATATGATGCGAGAAATTCTCTCCACGGCCGTGGTCAATAACGTGTACATGGACCAAATGCACCGGCCGAAGCCATCCTCACCAACCCCAACGCCTGACAACTACGGTTTGAACCGCAGTGCACGCAGCGAATGGGGGCCTCTCGATCCGGCGCGGCGTCCGATGACCCGATTCCCCCGATCGATCTCTCCACATGGGGATTTTGACGGGTCGAACCACCTATGCACAATGACGCCGCTACATTCCATCCCGAGGTAGGCGTGGGCCTTGTTCCGTCACCTACCGTGCTGAGCGTCGATGAGATGGGTCGTATCGCTCCGCCGATCTTCACCTCGGTCGGCCGCGGTGGGGCGAACACTGCGGGCGACGTGTTCGTCATCCAGTCGTTGTTGAACGACAGACTACCCAAGCCACACTCGCCGGTCCCGGTCACAGGTGTTCCCGACGTCGGCACCACCCTGGCGATTGAGGCGTACCAGGCAGTGGTGATGAAGATGACCCCGCCATCCGGACGCGTCGATCCGGGAAGCGCCACCTACTATTCCCTGGCGGCCCGTCCACTGGTCGATAACCTGCCGCCACCCTCGGTCGGCCGGTTCGGCGAGATCCCACGCGACGTGGTCGATGCCGCTGTCGCATCGCGCAGGCGATGGACCGTGCCGGCCTCCGTCACGGTTGCGCAGTGGGCCGTAGAGAGCGCCTGGGGCGGTTCCATGCCGCCCGGCAGCAACAATCCGTTCGGCATAAAGGCGACCGGGACCCAGCCGTCCGTGGACAGTCCGACGCGCGAGGTGATCAACGGCGAAAATATCACGGTGACGGCGCGATTCCGGGTATTCGAGTCCCTATCGCAAGCATTTGATGAACATGGTCGTCTGCTCGCGACCGCCCCCGTCTACAAGGACGCGATGAAGCAGGCGGACAATCCCGAGGCGTTCGCCGACGCGCTGACCGGGACCTACGCCACAGACCCTAACTACGGCTTCACGCTGAAATGGGTGATGCACAATTACGGCCTGAGCCAGTACGACCGTTAGCGACCGGCTTGCATCGCCGCGCGACCCCACGCCGATCATGGGGCCGGTCATGGGGAAGGAAGTGGGAGTGAGCGACAACCCATTCGCGGAGCCTGGGGATGACGACCGGACAGTGATCCGCCCCGTGCCGGGCGGACGCCGGACGCCGACATCGCCGCCCCTGGCGGCCCCGGCCCGCGCGACGTCCGAGCCGGCTCCGCGCCCGGAACCAAGCAGGACGCCCGCGATCAGCGTCTCGCCGCTCAGTGCCGCGGCGGCCCCGTTGCTGCAACTGCTCGCCCGCCTGCGCGGCACGCGCCAGCAGGTTGATCCAAAGGAACTCCACGAGCGTGCCACGCGCGCATTGCTCGATTTCGAGCGACGGGCACGCGATGCCGGCATCGCGATGGAGCTGGTGCGTCCGGCCCATTACGCATTGTGTGCCAGCATCGATGATGTCGTGCTCAACACGCCGTGGGGCGCCACCGGTGGCTGGGCATCGCGGTCGCTGGTGGCGACATTCCACCATGGCGCTGGGGGCGACGATCAGTTCTTCGATCAGCTCAGGCAGTTGCGGAAGAACCCCGACAGGTTCCTGCCGGCAATCGAGCTGATGTATCTGTGCCTGTCGCTCGGCTTCATGGGGCGTTATCGGCAATCACAGGGCGACGTCGGGGAGTTCGACAGGCTGCGTGCCGAGACGCACGCCACCATCGCTGCCCAGCGAAAGCCTGCCGATCAGGCTTTGTCGCGGCACTGGCAGGGGATCTCCGCGCCCTATCGGTCGTCCCGAGGCAGATTGCCGATCTGGGTCGTCGCGGCTGCCGCGATGGCGGCATGCGGTGGGCTGTTCTTCTGGGTTTCCACCGGCCTGAACGCCGCGTCCGACGTCCTGCACGCCGAAGTCCTGGCGGCACCCCCCTCCCGCATGCCGCAGGTGTCGCGCGCCGCGCTCGTCCAGCCGCTGCCACCGCCGCCAACTCCGGCTGAGCCGGTCATCGTCGACAGGCTTCGTGGCTTACTGAAACCGGAGATCGATCGGGGTTCGGTCAGTGTGCTCGGAACCGCCGCAACACCGATCGTGCGCATCGCCGATCGTGCGCTGTTCGCATCCACCAGCGCGGTCGTCCAGCCCGCCGCGGTGCCGCTGCTGGAGCGGATCGGTGCGGCGCTGATGAACGAAGCGGGATCGCTGACGGTGCTGGCCTATACCGACAACCAGCCGATCCGCACGGTGCAATTCCCGTCCGGCTTCCAGCTTTCCGCCGCACGCGCGCAGGCGGTGCGTGCGGTCATCGCGCGCGGCGTTGGCGACACAACGCGCGTGCGGGCGGAAGGCCGCGCCGACGCCGACCCGATCGCGACCAACACGACCGCCGAGGGACGGGAACAGAACCGCCGGATCGAGATCGTGCTGCGCCGCCAGGACTAGCCGGCAGCGATGCCCGTCTCCGAGGTCCTGACTTCGCGATGGTTCATCAGTTTCGTCGGGACGTTCCTGCTCGCCGGCCTGGTGTGGTTCTTCGCGCCGCTGCTGCCGCAGTTCGAAGACCGGTCGATGCGGCTCGTGGTCATTCTGCTCATGCTGCTGATCTGGGGCGGCGCCAATCTTCTGCTGGATGTGCGGCGCCGGCGGCGTGATGCGGCACTGGCAAATGGCGTCGCGGGCGGCGGTGTCACGGAGGCAACCGAGGAAGCGGAAGCCCTGCGCAACAAGCTGTCGACGGCCCTGGAGTTGCTGAAGAAGACGCTGCGCCGCCGCGGGTACCTCTATGAACAGCCCTGGTACGCCATCATCGGGCCGCCTGGCGCGGGCAAGACGACGGCGCTGCTGAATTCCGGTCTGCGGTTTCCGCTGGCGGAGCAGATGGGGCAGGGTGCCGTTGCGGGCGTGGGCGGTACGCGGCTCTGCGACTGGTGGTTTACCGAGGACGCCGTGCTGATCGACACCGCAGGGCGCTACACCACGCAGGATTCGAATGCGGCGGTCGACCGGGCCGGATGGGATGCGTTCCTGGACCTGCTGAAGCAGACCAGGCCACGCCAGCCGCTGAACGGCCTCATCATCGCGTTTCCGCTCAGCGACATTGCGCAGGCGCCTGCTACCGAACGCCTGGCGCATGCAGCGGCGATCCACCACCGCATCAAGGAGCTGGAGACCCGTCTCGGTGTCCGTATGCCGGTCTACGTCGTGTTCACCAAGGCGGATCTGATCGCCGGTTTCAGCGAATTCTTCGACGATCTCGATCGCGAGCAGCGCGCGCAGGTGTGGGGCACGACGTTTGAATTGGCGGCTGATGAGGCCGGTCCTGTCGCGTCCTTCGGCCGGGAACTCCACGCGCTGGTAGAGCGGCTGAACACGCGGCTGTTCGACCGGATGCAGGCCGAGCTGAACCCGGACCGACGCGCGCGCATCGCGATGTTTCCTGGCCAGGTCGCGAGCCTCGAGCAGCCGCTGATGGAATTCCTCCAGGCCGCGTTCGGTGGCACGCGATCGGGTCCCGCGCCTTTGGTGCGCGGCGTGTTTATTACGTCGGGCACCCAGGAGGGTACCCCGATCGACCGGCTCACAGGCGCCATCGCACGCGCGTTCGGGGTCGATCAGACCAGGGCTCAGAGTCTCCAGCCTCGGCAGGGACGCAGCTATTTTCTGGAACGGCTGTTGAAGGACGTGATCTTCGGGGAAGCCTTGCTGGTCTCGCGCGGACGCGCCGCCACGCGGCGTGGCGTCGTGGTGCGCGCAACCGGATTTGCTGTTGCAGGATTGATGGTGCTGGGGACGGCGGCAATGCTGTGGCAGATTCGTGTGGCCGGGCAGCGCGAGATCGACAGCGCGAAGTCCGCGCTCGCCGGCTACGAACAGATCGCCCGGACGCTGCCGCTGGATCCGGTCTCCGATGACGATCTGCTGCGGCTCGCCCCACTGCTGGATCAGGCGCGTGCCCTGCCGCACGGCGCGAGTGCCGGTGCGGAGGAGCGACAACCGTGGCTGATGCTCGGCCTGTCGCAGCACGAGAAGCTCGCGGCCTCCGCGCGCGCCATGTACCGCCACGCGCTGGAATGGGCGCTGCTGCCTCGGCTTATCTGGCGATTGGAGGCGCAGCTTCGTGGCAACCCGAGCCGGCCCGATTTCCTCTACGAGGCAACGCGCGTCTATCTCATGCTGGGCAATGCGGGCCCGCTCGATGCTTCGCTCGTGCACGAATGGATGAAGCTGGACTGGCAGACGGCGTATCCCGGCGTCGGATACGCAACGCTGCGCGAGTCGCTGCTGCAACATCTCGATACACTGCTGGCTGAGCCATTGCCGCCAGTGCAGCTCGATGGCGAACTGGTTGCGCAGGCACGCGGCACATTCGCCTCGGTGCCCATGGCGCAGCGTGTCTATTCACGGATCCGACCGTCCGCGGCGGCGCAGCGCATCCCGCCCTGGCGGCCCGACGACGCGCTCGGGCCGGCGGGTGTGGGCCTTTTTGTCCGGGCTTCGGGCAAGCGGCTCAGCGACGGTATTCCGGGCTTCTTCACGGTCGATGGATTTCACAAGGTGCTGCTGCCTTCCCTGGGAACTGCCGCGAAGAGCGTGATGGCGGAGAGCTGGGTACTCGGTGGGCGCATCGAGTTTGATCCGAACGGTCCGCAGATGCGCGCGTTGGAGCGGGATGTCATTGCCTTGTACGAGTTCGATTACGCCCCGGCATGGGACCTGATGCTGGCTGACCTGAATGTCGTACAGCTGCGAAGTCTGTCGCAGGCTGCGCAGGACCTCTACATTCTGGCATCGCCGCAATCGCCGATGCGAAACCTGCTCGCTTCCATCTCCCGTCAATTGAGCCTGTCCGTTCCGCCGATGCCGTCAGCCGGTGCGGCGGCGGCCACAAGTACGGAGAGCGCGGAACCTCGCCTTCCGGATCTGATTGGAACGTCCCAGCGGGCGGCTTCTTTGCCACCGCTCTCGCCCGGCCACGAGATTGATGAACGCTACAAGGCACTGCGCGATCTGATCGGCGATGGCCCGGGCGCGCCGATCGATCAGGAACTGCGATCCCTGGGAGATCTGCAGCAATATCTCGCAAAGATGGCTGCGACGGTTCTCACCAATGGGACAGCGTCGCAAGCCCCCGGCGGTTTGGATCCCGTACTGGCCTTGCGGGCCGAGGCATTGCGACAGCCGCAGCCACTGGCGCGCTGGCTGAGTGAGATCGCGGCGAGCGCAAGTGCGCTGCGCAGCGGCAGTCCGCGTCAGCAGCTGGCAACCATCTTCAATGCGAGTGGTGGCCCGGCCGAACTCTGCCCATCGGTGGTCAACGGACGCTACCCGTTCGCACCGGGCGCCATCGATGATGTCTCGGTCGCGGATTTCGCGCGGCTGTTCGCGCCCGGCGCTTTGTTCGATGGTTTTGTGAACACCTTGCTGCGCCCATATGTCGACATGTCCGGCAAAACATGGCGAGCGCAATCGGCTGATGCAGCATCGGCACTGGCATCGATCGGCGACCTCGCACAGTTCCAGCGAGCCGGGGTCATCCGCGACGTGTTCTTCGCCGATGGCGGCACGATGCCGTCCATTCGCTTTGACATTACGCCGGTAAGCGCGGATGCCGCAACAAGGCAGGTGCTTCTGGATCTTGACGGCGTCGCCATCGTCTTTTCCCGCGGCGCACCACGATCCACCCAGGTGACGTGGCCAAATCCCGGCCAGCAGCAGACTGTGCGCCTGATATTCGATCCGCCGCTGGCCAACCGTACTGGCGGTCTGCAGGAAACCGGACCTTGGGCGATGTTTCGGCTGTTCGCCCGTGCGCGGATGCAGCAGCAGGCTGCGTCGCCGGAGCGATACAATCTTACATTCCAGTTGGGCGATAGGCAGGCAGTCTTCGAGATTCGTGTCCAGTCCTCGGTCAATCCGTTTGCGCCTGCTGTGCTGCAGGATTTCCGTTGTCCGACCGTTCGGGCCAACTGAGCACGCATTATACCAGGCGCCGTTTATGTCGACTCTCCCGACTGCTCTTACACCAAGCGCCGTTTCCGTTGACTCTCCCCGCTGCTATTATACCAGCCGCCCCGGCTGATGGCCGCTTGGGGTGGGTTCCGGCCCTGTAGGCAAGAGCGAGATACGCGAGATTGCTATAAGCCAGGGACTTCGGAGTGCCGGTCAAAATCGGCGAAACGGCCATCTCCAGCTCGGGCATGAGTGGCTGCCGCCAATGTGGCAGCCGCACCCGGGATATTGATGTCGCGGCACGGCCGGCGGATATTCGGCGCCCCAACACGGGTGGCACCTGGGATGGCGATCGAGGTCGCGAGCTGGCTCAGGCAACTCGGTCTTGAGCAATACATTTCGGCGTTCCGCGACAACGATGTCGATGGAGAGGTCCTGCCTGACCTGACGGCCGAGGACTTGCTGGGTATGGGTGTGACCTCGATCGGCCATCGCCGCAAACTGCTTGCCGCCATCGCCGCGATCGGCGCCGAAGCGCCAGTCCCGGCCGGGACAGCAGTGTCGGCGTCAGCACCAGTGTCCGCGGTCGCGGCAGTAACAGTGCAAGCTGAGGCAGAACGGCGCCAATTGACCGTGATGTTCTGCGACATCGTCGGCTCCACGGCGTTATCGACGCAATTCGATCCCGAGGATTTGCGGGAGCTGATCAATGCTTATCACCATGCCGTCGCCGAAACCGTCACGCGGTTTGACGGTTTTGTCGCCAAATACATGGGCGACGGCGTGCTGATTTATTTCGGGTACCCACGGGCGCATGAAGATGATGCGGAACGATCCGTGCGCGCGGGGCTGGCCACGATCGAAGCGGTTTCAAAACTGTCAGGCCGGGTAACATTGCGAGTCCGGATTGGCATCGCCACCGGTCTGGCGGTCGTGGGCGATCTCATTGGCTCCGGAGCCGCCCAGGAACGCGGGGTTGTCGGAGAAACCCCCAATCTGGCGGCGCGGATGCAGGGTCTGGCCGAGCCTAACACGATCGTCATCGCTGACGGGACCCGCCACCAGGTCGGCGGGCTATTCGAACTGGCCAACCTCGGCCAGAAGACGCTCGTCGGCTTCGCCGAACCACAACACGCCTGGCGGGTCCTCAGCGAGAGCGGCGCGGAAAGCCGCTTCGAGGCCCTACGCTCCGGAGAGACACCGCTCGTCGGGCGCGAGGAGGAGGTCGAGCTGCTTTCCCGCCGCTGGCAACAGGCAAGAAGCGGCGAAGGACGGGTGGTTCTGATCTCGGGCGAGCCGGGCATCGGTAAGTCGCGGATGACCGCCGCGCTCTCGGAACACATCGGAAGCGAGCCCCATACCCGCCTGCGTTATTTCTGTTCGCCGCATCACCAGGACAGCGCGTTCCATCCGGTGATCGGTCAGATCGAGCGCGCCGCTGGTTTCGCGCGGGACGACGGGCCTGAGGCAAAACTCGACAAGTTGGCGACGCTGCTCGCACCGGCAGCGGAGGCCGGCGACATCTCCCTGTTGGTGGAGCTTCTTTCACTGCCCGGCGGCGAGCACTTTCCGCCGGTCAATCTGACCGCGCAGCGAAAAAAGGAACGCACCTTGGCGGCGTTGCAGCGCCAGCTCGAAGGTCTGGCTCGAACGCAACCAGGTACCTGATGATCTTTGAGGATTTGCATTGGATCGACCCAACGTCGCGCGAGTTCCTCGATCTCGTTCTCGCGCGGATCGAGCATCTGCCTGTCCTGCTGATCGCCACCTTCCGTCCGGAATTTCAGCCGCCCTGGACAGGTCGGCCCTATGTGACGGCGATATCGCTGAACCGGCTCGGACGCAGCCACGGTATCGCGATGATCGAGCGCCTCGCCGGCAATGCCGCCACGCTGTCGCCGGCTACGATCGCGGAGATTGTCGAACGCACGGACGGCGTGCCGCTGTTCGTCGAGGAGATGGTCAAGGCGATGCTCGAATCCGGCGCCGAGCGCGGGCAGGAGTTCGCCGGGTCGGTGCCGTCGGTGGGGCTCGGCGTGCCGGCGACGTTGCAGGCATCGCTGATGGCGCGCCTCGACCGGCTCGGCACGGCGGCGAAGGGCGTGGCCCAGATCGGTGCCGCGATCGGCCGTGAATTCTCCTATGAGCTGGTGGTCGCGGTCGCGGACCTGCCTGACGAAACACTCCCGCGGGCGCTTCAGCGCCTGGTCGATGCCGGCCTCATCTTTCAGCGCGGAACGCCGCCCGCGGCGGAGTATTTGTTCAAGCACGCGCTGGTGCAGGACACCGCTTACGGCACTCTGCTGCGCCGTACGCGGCAGCAACTCCATGCCCGGATCGCCGATGCACTCGCAGCCCATTCCCCCGAAACGATGGAGAGCCAGCCCGAACTCTTCGCGCAACATTACGCGGCGGCCGGAACTCATTGAACAATCCGTCGCCTTTTGGAAAAAGGCCGGTCAAAGGTCCTCCGCCCGCTCGGCGACGGCGGAGGCGGCGGCGCAATTGCAAAAGGGGCTGGATCAGTTGGCGCTGCTGCCGGTTACCCCCGAACGCCAGCGGCAGGAGCTCGAATTTCGCAGTGCTTTGGGTGCGGTGTTGATGCTCGTCAAAGGCTACGCCGCGCCGGAAACCGGCCATGCCTATGCCCGTGCACGAGAACTGTGGGAGCAGCTGGGTTCGCCCTCGGAATTCCTTCACGTTCCCTATGGCCAGTTTTTCTATCACGTGAACCGATGCGAATTCGATCTGGCGCAGTCCCTTGCCGCGGACCTGCTGCGTTTGAGCCTTCAGCACAACGATACCGCGGGAACTCGTACTCGGTCACACCTGCTCCGGACGAGCGCTGATGCCTACCGGCAGGTTTGCGTCATCCCGATCGCATCTCGAAGATGCGCTGGCGGTTTATGATCCGGTCGCCCACCGTTTGCTCGCTCATCAGGTCGGAATCCACCCCGAGGTAACGTCACAATTACTTTTGGGGATCGTCCTTTTCTGTCTCGGCTTTCCGGACCAGGCGTTGGCATGGAACAGCGCGGCCGTCGGCGGGGCGCGACGGCTGGGTCATCTGCCGTCTTTGGCTCTGAGCCTGGGGTTCGGCACCATTCTGCTGTCGCTCCTCGGAGACGACGCCGCTCTGGAGGACCGGGTGAGCGAACTGGTCGTGATCACGACCGACCAGGGTTTAACTCTCTACCGTGCTGTGGGAACGATCCTTAGCGGCTGGCTCAAGGTCAAAAATGGTGATGTGACAGAGGGGATATCTCTCCTGCGTGGCGGCACGACTGCTTACCGCGCCATCGGGCAGGAGGCGTGGACGCCCTATTTTATCGCCCTCCTGGCCACGGCGTTAGAAATGATCGGGCAAATTGAAGAGGCGTTGTCCCAGTTGGACGATGCGTTGCGGATCGTTGAAAAGACAGGGGAGCGCTGGTTCGTGGCGGAGTTGCACCGGCACAAAGGCCAGTTGCGGGAGCGACAGGGTCATTCTGAGCCGGCCGAGGAATTGTATCGCAAAGCCCTGAGCATCGCTGAGGAGCAGGAGGCCAGGCTATGGGAACTGCGCGCGGCCATGAGCCTCGCGCGGCTCCTCCGCGATCAGGGCCGGCGCGCCGAAGCCCGCGACCTTCTGGCGCCAGTTTACGGCTGGTTCGCCGAGGGCTTCAGCACGCCCGATCTCAAAGAGGCGAAAGCGCTGCTCAACGAACTGACTGCGTCGGCGATTGCCGCGGACGGGTGAGCGATTACGGGCGAATGTCAGCTTTCTGGCCGACCCGACCATTTGGCGAAAGTCACGAAGGTCGGCTTCGGGTCGAGAGCGGTCATCAAACTGAGCCGTTGATATTACGCCGTCATGGCCGGGCTTGTCCCGGCCATCAGAAGCGGCATCCTGCCGCGACGGATGACCGGGACAAGCCCGGCCATGACGGAACGAACGAGTGGCGGTGGAAGGTCATTGGTTCGGGCCGCTGGTATTACCAGAGTTTAATCGACATGACGGTGGTTTAATCGCTCCAGCACGCGAACGTTCATCTGCATTCCCCCATTCTGTCGATGTCGGCGGCGCCAACCGGCATGCCGCCTCGGATACGCAGACCAGTTTCCCTCAGGAGGAACCATGACCAATCCCGATCGGCCCCACAGCGCGCGCAGCCCATGGCGGCGCACGGCGCTTGCCGCCACGCTGTTGGCCGGCACTGCACTGGGCGGCTTCGCCATCGCCCAGTCCGGCGTTGCCGCCACCGACCCCGCCGGCGCGACGCCGGGCGCACCGGTCAATCCGCCCGGCAGCGGCATGAGCCACACGCTGCCGGACTTCACTGACCTGGTGACCCAGGTGAAGCCTGCCGTGGTCTCCATCACCAGCAAGATGCAGGCCGGACCGGCCGCCGACGAGGACGAGCCGCAGTTGCCGCGTCAGTTCCGGCAGTTCCCGTTCGGTGGCATGGGGCCGCAGATGGGTCCCCAGATGGGCCCGCAAATGCGTGCAGTCGAGGCACGCGGCTCCGGGTTCATTGTTGATGCCGATGGCACGATCGTCACCAACAACCATGTGGTGAAGAACGCAAAGACGGTGTCCGTCACGCTGGACGATGGCACCACGGTTCCGGCGAAGGTGATCGGTCACGATTCACGCACCGACATCGCGGTGTTGAAGGTCGATGCGCACCACCAGCTTCCGTACATCCAGCTCGGCAATTCGGCGAGCGTGAAGCCGGGCCAGTGGGTGGTGGCGATGGGCAATCCGTTCGGTCTCGGTGGTACGGTGACCGCCGGCATTGTCTCAGCCAGCGGCCGCGACATCGGCGCCGGGCCGTACGACCATTTCATCCAGATCGACGCCCCGATCAACCAGGGCAACTCCGGTGGTCCGCTGTTCACCCAGGACGGCAAGGTCATCGGCATGAACACGGCGATCCTGTCGCCGTCCGGTGGCTCGATCGGCATCGGCTTTGCGATTCCGTCCGACATGATCAAGACGGTGGTGGCGCAGCTCGAGAAGAGCGGCCATGTCACCCGCGGCTACATCGGTGTCGAGGCGCAGCAGGTCAGCGAGACGATGGCGAAGGCGATGCATCTCTCGCAGAACGCCGGTGCGCTGATCGCCGGCGTACAGGCCGATGCGCCGGCCGCGCGCGCCGGGCTGGAACCGGGCGATGTCATTACTGCGGTGAACGGCCAGGCAGTGACGAACGCGCGCGATCTCGCGATGGATATCGCGGCGGTGCAGCCGGACGACGAGGCGAAGCTGCAGGTGCTGCATGAAGGCGAGACGAAGACGGTGGACGTGAAGGTTGGCCAGTTGCCGAACGAACAGATGGCCGGCAACGACCACTCGCAGGAGTCAAAGGGACGGATCGGCGTTGCCCTGGCGCCATTGTCGCCGGATCTCAGCAACCAGCTGAACGTGCCGGATGGCACGCGCGGCGTGGTGGTGCGCAACGTCGAGCCGGGTTCGCCGGCTGATCAGGCCGGGCTGGAGGCAGGCGACGTCATCGTGGGCGTCGGCGGCAAGAAGGTGACCTCGCCGTCCGAGGCAGCGAGCGCTATTCGCGGCGCGGCCAAGGACCATGCGGTCGCATTGCGCATCATCCGCAACGGTGAACCGGCATTCGTTGCGGTGAACCTCGATCAGAGCTCGGAAGGGTAATTCAGTAAGACGGTGTGTGAAGGTCGGCGAGCTGGCTTTGCTCGCCGACTGATCGTCATGGCCGGGCTTGACCCAGCCATTTCCGCAAGAGATGAGCGGGAGTGGATGGCCGGGTCAAGCCCGGCCATGACGGGTGCTACGTTCATCTGCCGCGCTCCTCGCGCCACAGGCTGAGCTTCTCCTGCACCGGCCGGTCGGAGAAGCTGAACAGCACAGCCTCGCTGGTCGCACGGTGGCGGTGCCAGTGCCAGCTTGGCACGACGAAGATGTCGCGAGGCTTCCAGCGGAACGTGGTATCGCCGATCACTGTCTCGCCTTCGCCTTCCACCGCGACGAATACTGTCCCATCGGTCGAGCGATATTGCGCGCCGGCAAAACCCGAAGGCAGCAGCTGCATGAATGCGCCGATCGTCGGCATTGCCAATTCGCCGGACGCCGGATTGACGTAGCGCAGCTTGTGCCCGTGGCAGCCATCCGGCTCGCCGTTGCGCGCGAGCGTCGCCAGAGCCTCGCGCGAGCGAACGTAAGGGTAATTGAACACCGGTGAGCTCTTCACCGTCGGGTGCCAGTCGACCGGCAGCATGTTCGCGCCATACCGCGCGAGACTGTCGCCTTCCGGGCGCGTCACCGTCTGGCTGTCGGCATTTGCCGGTTCGGCGAAGCTTGCATCGAACAGCCGGACGATCGGGATGTCGAGGCCATCCAGCCAGACCATCGGCTGATCCGTGTCATTGCCATGGTCGTGCCACGTCCAGCTTGGCGTGATGACAAAATCGCCCGGCTCCATCATCGTGCGCTCGCCCTCCACCGCCGTGTAGGCGCCATGACCTTCGATGATGAAGCGCAGCGCGGACTGCGTATGACGATGCGCGGGCGCCACTTCGCCCGGCATGATGAGCTGCAGTCCGGCGAACAGCGAGTGCGTGATCGAGGTCTGGCCGTGCAACCCGGGATTCTCCAGGATCAGTACGCGCCGTTCGGCTTCCTTCGCTGTGATCAGGCCACCCGCCTGCATCAGGAACGGCCGTACGACCTCGTCGTAGTCCCATCTGGCGGGCAACGCTGGGGTGACCGGCGTCCGCGTCACCATCGAATGCAGGCGTTCCCACAGCGGCGCAAGTGAATGCTCGCCGATCCGATCGTAGAAGGCCTGACGCTCGCTCGATTGGCTGACGACGGTGTCGTTCATTGGAAAGTTCCTCCGATTGCTGCAGGCTTGCGCCAATCAGGCAATGATGTCGGTGTCTTCCCTCTAGGCAGCGGTCCGGGCGGAGTCAATCACGGTGCTGTTGCGCATGCCTGGGCGCGAGCGGACGACCGGAGATATGGACCTAGAATGATTGCCACCTGACAGGCGCTCATCTGTCGATGCCCGCGTGAGGGTTGTCGGTTTACATTGATAACGACCGTTCCGCCGCCAGCCAGCGCAAGACGAAGCTTGCCCGGCCTGCCAGGCGATATACCAAAGCCGACAGCCGTAACGTGCTCGCGATACAGACGCGCGAGTTCGGGCGATCGGGAATGATAATATCCAACCGCGGCGAACCAGTTGCCGCCTGTAACCTCATATAGGCTGACCAGGAAGCGCGCGGCGTAGTCCGCATTGGCGACAGGGTCCATCGCCTCGTCCAGCGAGCGGAAGGCCTTTGGATGGAACTGCAGGTCCACCTGCATGCAGCCAACGTCAGTGAAGCTGCTCCCGTGCGTTAGCGCTTTGAGTGCCCAGGCGACAGCCTGTTCCTTGGTCGTAAAAAACAGTCCCTGTCCGTCAACATTGAGGGTCCAAGGCCAGGGTTGCAACGTCGTTGCTCCGGTTATCCGGCGCCCGCTTTCGGCCTTGGCAATAGAGTTCAGCAGACCCGGTGGCGTTCCGTACTCCTGTTCAGCCTTCTGCACGGCAGACGCGCACAGGTCACTCTGTTGCTGCTCGGTAAGCTGAAGTCCGGTAACCTGAGCAGCAGTTCCTGGTGAATAAACCAGGGCCGCAGTCAATCCGACGACAATCAGCAACAGGCATCGCATAACAGATCCTTGTTCTCCACATCACCCACGTGCTGCGACCCATTCCGCGCGCCGTACGGCGCGCAGGCAATGCCCCAGAAAATCGCGCCAGCCGCCAGTCCGTAGACATAGGCGGTCAGACCGAGGTCGGAATTCATGGTCAGCGCTGCAAAGCTGGCGTTGATGCGATCGATGTAGCAGAGGATGCAGAGCAGAACGCAAAAGAGTACCAACCGGAGGTACACCTTGCGCAGCGTGGCCTGTTCCAGCGTCCTGGTCGTCGAGGTTGCCATTGACAGTCTCCCGAATCGGGCTCAGCGAACCAGCAGAACCAGCTTGCCTCGCAGGTGCCGCGTCTCGATCATCCGGTGAGCCTCCGCCGCTTCGCTGAGCTTGTAGCGCGTGATGGCAGGCGGCCAGACCGCGCCGAGTTCGAGGAGCGAGAGCATGCGCTCCAGATGTGCGCGATCGCGTGCGACATTCGGGCGCAGGGTCTGCACGTCTTCGCGGGTCGGCTCGAAGCCATGAGGCGCGGGCGCGATCCAAACCAGCCGTCCTCCGGGCTTCAGCACATCATAGGAACGAGCACGCACGTCGCCGCCCACCGTATCGAACACGACGTCGCAATCGCCGATCACCTTGCTGAAATCTTCGACGTTGTAGTCTATCACCTGATCTGCGCCGAGATAACGTACGTAGTCGTGGTTCGCGGCGCTGGCGGTCGTAATGACCTTGGCGCCCAAGTGCCTGGCGAGCTGAATGGCGAATCCGGCGACGCCGCCAGCGCCTCCCTGAATCAGAATGATCTCACCGGCTTTGAGGCGCGCGGTATCCTCGATCGCCCAAAGCGCGGTCAGACTTGTCAGCCCCATGGCGGCTGCCTCGGCGTGATCAAGCCGCTTCGGTTTCTTGGCGACGATCGCGGCCTTGATGGCGATCTTTTCGGCGTACGCGCCTTCGGTCCCTTGATCAGTGACGCCGAACACCGCGTCGCCGACAGCGAGATCGGTCACACCCGCACCAAGCGCACTCACCACGCCGGAAAAATCGCGACCTAGGATATGCGGAAACCTGATGCTGTAGCCGCTGCCTCCCAGCCGCACCTTGTAATCCGCGGCGTTGAGGCTGGCGGCATGGATGTCGACGAGGACCTCGCCCGGTCCCGCGATCGGATCGGGCGCATCGCCATAGCGCAGCATCTCAGGTCCGCCATGGCCCGTCAGCAAAACCGCCTTCATTGCCTTGTATCCTTTGCAACTGCCTGTCGGTTGGGGCCGACCTCTGTGGAGTTTAACGCTCGTTACGCCGCCTGGCGCGCCGCCATCCGTTCCGCCATGCGCGGCGCAGCCATGATGCACAACGCGGCGGCGAGCATGAACAGACTGGCGACCATCATCGGCACCTCGTAGCTGCCGGTGTAGTCCCTGACGATCCCCACCATCTGCGGCGCGGCATAACCCGAGATGTTGCCCACCGAATTGATGATCGCGATCCCGCCCGCCGCTGCCGCCGGACCCAGGAAGGCGGTCGGCAGATTCCAGAAGGTCGGCAGCGAGGACGAAATACCAAATCCCGCCACGCAATATGCCGCCAAGGCGACGATCGGATAATGACCCAGGGTGACGCTCACGAGCATCAGGCCGAAGCTTGCGATAAGGCACGGCCCGACGACGTGCCAGACCCGTTCCCCGGTCCGGTCGGAGCTGCGCGACAGCAGGATCATGCCCAGGCAGCCGGCTGCATTTGGCAACGCGGACAGATAGCCGACAGTCTGGTCGTTGAAACCCATGCCCTTGATCATCAGCGGCAGGAAGAAGTTCTTGGAGTAGACGCCGAAGCCGATGAACAGGTAGCCGAGGATCAGCATCACCAACATCGGCGTGGCCAGCGCTTGCATCAGTGTAAGGGTCTGCGTAGCGGACTGGCGGTTCTCGTGTTCCAGCCGTTGTTCCAGCCAGGACCGTTCCTCAGCTGTCAGGAAGTGCGCGTCCGCGACACGATCGCGCAACAGGATGGGGCAGACGACCGCGAGCATGAGGGCAGGAATTCCCTCGATCAGGAACACCCATTGCCACCCCGCGAGTCCGTGCCAGCCGTCCAGCAGCAGCAGGTTGCCGGACAACGGTCCGCCAAGCACCCCGGCGGCCGCACCGCAGGCATAGAAAATGCCCATTGCCCGGCCGCGATGCCGCGCGGGAAACCAACGGGTCATGAACCAGGCGACTCCCGGGAAGTATCCGGCCTCGGCGACGCCGAGCAGGAATCGGACGGCGACGAATGTTGTGGCGTCCGTCACGAAGGCCGTGGCGGCCGAGCAGAGACCCCACATCAGCATGATGAACGCCAGCCATCGGCGCGCTCCCACACGGGTCAGCACGGCGTTGGCGGGGAGCTGAAACAGCACGTAGCTCCAGAAGAACGCACCGGCGCCGAGGCCGTAGGTCGTGGCCGACAGACCAAGCGCCTTGTTCATCGTCAACGCCGCGATCGAGATGTTGAAGCGATCGAGCGCGTTGATGAAATAGGCCAGGCCGAGGAAAGGCACGAGCCGCCACGCGACCTTTCGCATGACGGATTGTTCTTGAACGGTCGCCATGGCTTCCTCCCGCCGCGCTGCTGCGCGGTCTGCATTTGTGCAGACTAGCATTTGTGCAGACTATAGGCATGGTGGCGGCGGCTGGACCACTCCTGTGGTGAGCGCAGCATCAGCCATCGTGTGCGGGCGGGATCATTTCCTGTTGTTCAGATCTCTGTCCGAGATTGCGACGTGACGTGGAAGTGTCCTTCGCGGGACGAAGGCGCGGCGGTCAATAGCCGCGCTGCCAATCGATCACGTTCTGTAGCGGCGCACCATCGAGCCAGGCGCGCAGATTGTCGCAGAACAGATCGATTGCGCCATGTCTGTTCTGATCGCTGGCGCCGGAGATATGCGGCGTGATCAGAACTCTCGGATCGCGCCAAAGCGCCTCCGGCGGCAGGCGTTCAAACTCGCCGTTATAGACATCGAGCACCACCCCCCGCAGATGGCCGCGTCCGAGCGCATCGGCCAGCGCCGCCTCGTCGATGATCTCGCCGCGGGCGACGTTGACCAGCACGGTCCCGGGCTTCATCGCGGTCAGGCGATCCGCATTGATCAGATTGGTAGTCTCCGGCGTCCACTGGCAGCAGATCACCACGATATCGCTCTCGGCCAGAAACCGATCGAGATCGGCGGCGGCGCCGAGTTGCTCGAAGCCCGAAGGCAATGGCGCGCCGGGCTCCGGGCGGCGTCTGGTGCCGATCACGCGCATGCCCAGCCCGGCGGCGAGCCGGCCGACGTCGCGCCCGATCCCGCCGGCGCCGACCACGCACACGGTCTTGCCTTCCAGCAGCAGCGGCCGGTAGGCGCGATGATCGAATACGCCCGCTTCGCGATCGATTACCGCGCGATCGAGACCCTTGGCGAAATGCAGGATGCCGGCCACCGCATATTCCGCCATGGCCAGCGTGTTGCCCGCGCCCCGCGATGTCGTCACCACAACGTCGCTGCCCCACAGGTCGCCGAGGCGCAGGTTGCTTGCACCGGCCGGGCGCTGATGAAACCATTTGAGCCGCGGCGCGCGGGCGCGCAGATCGAGCGGGAACGGCCAGCCGCCAAGGATCACGTCCGCCTCGGCGAGCAGACGGTCCCGTTCCTCGCGCGTGCCCGCGCCGTTCGCGCCGGGCTTGAGGTAGCGGGCCGCCGCGTAGGCCGGCCAGGTCGCGCGAATCTCTCCGTCGAACCAGCCCGCGGCGTTGGTCAATCGGACTACCGAATCGACCGTCTCGATCCTGGCGAGATCGGTGGAGCTGATGGGCTGGATGTTGAGAACGTTGATGCTTCGCATGGATGTCTCGTAGAGCTGCTGCCATGAGTGCAATGAGGCTGGTGTGCCGTCCGGCGCGGGTTCCAGACCTTTCTTGCACAGCATGCTGGCGGAGTCGATGATCGACCAGTTTCCAATGCGTTGACCAAGAGGTTCACTTGCCCATTCTGCTGACGTTAATGTAGTCTATAGCCAGAACAGGGTGCTCAGAGTTGAAAACGACACAAAATGTCCCGTGTCGACTATCATCATACTGTTATAGTAGGCGTCTCCGTGGTCGGTCAGAGTTCGGTCCTTATATTCCTCGACCAGGTTGTAATATTGGTCCGCCAGAAGGGTTGAAGACGGGTCAAGGCGCGTCACCGCGATCAGCCCGGTCGGGCTCGCGTTAAATACCACAATTCGAAGATCGGGACGAAACTTTAGAAGGATTGCCAACGTCTTCCATACATCTCCGGCCCACCAGTCGGGATGCGCCGATCGCTGCTTCAGCACGTGATCATTCATGTCACGGCGACCGATGTACTCGTCGGTTGGCATGCAATCGTGCATGAAAATAACCGAGTTGCGGTTGCAATGTCTCTCGACGTTGATGAAATCCCTCAACAGGTACTCGAACCAATGCATGCCGTCCAAGAAGGCCATGTCGATAGATTGTCCAAGAATAGCCGTCGGATCGTACTTTTGGAAGAAGTCGTCACTCGTCATTTGATAGAAGCAGCAGCCTGGCTTGTTGTTCACGGCCGGCCGGTGAATGGCGAAGCTTGGGTCGATCGCGATAGAGAAACAGTTGGCCAGCTCCAGGCTCGCACCGTCGGACACGCCGATCTCCAGATAGTTCTTTGGACGGAATGTCTTGTGAAAGCGCTGCAGGACGGTCGTGTAGTCCTCACCGGTCAGGTCCGGCACTGACCATAGTGGCGCCCTGGCTGCTTCGGTAATTTCCGGTGGCGTACTTGGGACGAGCGTGTCTGACATTGGCGTTCCTTCTTGAGGCGCAAACGCGGCAATTCGCCGCAGCAGCGCCTCGATGTTTACTTGCCATGGCTTGTGGTGAACCAACCAATCACGGTTCGCCGCCAGCCCTTCGAAAATCCCATATTGCAGCCCGGACGAAGCGAACAGACAGCAATGTGGATAAATCCAGTGTGGCTCGGATTCAATGTCGATCAGCTTCGTGCCGGGGTAGCAGAACACCGCGTTGAACATGCCGGACCCGGACGGTCCAACCACCAGATCAGCCGACGCGAACGCCGCGATCTGCTCAGCCGCCGTGAGATATTGCGGCTCGACGATGTCGAACCCGAGCGGGCGCAGTCGCTCGATCAACTCCGCCTCGTTCAGCATTACGCGGCCCGTTGGCCTGCCGGCATTGATGGAGTGGCGCGAAATGTAAAGCCGACGGCCGCGCGCACCACTGTCGCACTGAGCCCGCAGCCCGTCATAAAACGCCCGCGTTTGCGGATCCGCCAGTGCAAATGGGTTGCGCAGGCCGGGAATGATCGCCTGGTCGATGTGGTAGACTGTGCGCGGATCGTGCCGTATCACACGTCCCATCTCCAGTCCGGCGAGCTCGAGGAACTGCGCATAGGTCTCCTCGGCGATATGGATCAGGAACCGCCAGTTCGCTGGGATATCGATCAGGTTCACCAGCTTGATGAGGTCGCGATAAAGGAAGGAGCCGAAGTTGCCCGCCTCCCCCGAGGTCAGCAATACCACCGGCCCTTCCAAGTGTATTTCTGGATGTCCGTTTAGAGCGTGGTTGAACACGCCCGCGTCGCCCACCGGCACCAGGTGGCCGATCTCGTTGGACCTGCCCAACGCCTTCACAAAGTCACGAATTTCCTGGGGCGCCAAATGTCCTATGTCGTTTAGGAAGAAGCCATCGCGCGATAGCACCGAACGGAAACCCACGAGCGTTACGTCCCGCAACGAAGTCGTGAATACCGGCGGATAGGTCACGACAATATCGTGGAACGTCCGGAACAGTCCGACACCGTCGGGGTCGTCGTGAAATATCGGCGCCGCACGAGGGAAAAGTCGCACCGCCTCGGGCTGCTCGACGTAAACACCCTCGGCCGCGTTGGCAACGATGTCGGCGTAGCTGATCCGTGGGAGGTCCAGTTCAGAAAAGTCAAAGCATCCGGTTAGGTGGCACGAAAATGGCGGAGGATCTGTCAAATCGCGCAATCCACTGTCGGCCCGCGTCGTAAGGTACCGACCGATGCGACGGCTCAAACGTTCCAGCAGCGTCATGCCCATAGGCTTCCTCTGTCGGCATGCGCGGCTGCCGCAGACGGCAGCAACAGGACCGTAGTCCGTTCGCTACTACCGAGAGCTTCATGGGTCGCGCGGTCGCAGCAATTCATCGCTAGCATGAAACAAAAAAGGCCTGATGCTCTCAGCCACAGCGGCCGCACTTAATTTGGCCATAACTGTCTTCCGGCCGCACTCGCCGATCTCGAGCGACGCTAACGGGTTGTCGGCGACCTGTCGCATCAACGTAGCGGCGACGTCGATGTCGGGCTCGCCCCAAATCGATCCGCGCTGGAATGGTCCATCCGCGCTCTTCACGAACGCCTCCTCGCACGGTACCAGGAAGCTGTTCTCGGGCGTCATAAACTCCAAATTCCCGGAATATCCGGACGCGATCACCGGCACCCCGTAGAACATCGCCTCGGCCATCGTATAGCCGAAGCCTTCGGCACGATGCAGCGATATGTAACAATCCGCCTCGGCGATCAGACGCAACAAGGCCTCGCGCGTGAGTTCCCTACCATCGAAGCGGATGTCGAGGCCCGATGCATTCGCCTTGCGCATCAGGCGCTGAATGCGCGCCGCGTGCTCGGGGCGGCTCATGCTGCTCACCTTCAGCGTAAGTCGCGCACGCGTTGCATGACGGGTGCCCTTGAATGCCGCGATGAAGGCGTCTATCGCACCCTCCGGGTTCTTGCGTTCCATCGAACTGTTGGCGTTGAAGACAAACAGGAAGCTGAGTGTCTCGCCCTTGAGCCTCGTGCGGCAGGACTCCTCACAGCACGGGAACCGCTCGAAATCGAGCACGTTCGGAACAACCCTGACGCGTCCTGGAAACATCTTGCGGAACGGTGTGGCGGCGAACTCAGAGATGGTCCAAATCTCATCATAGCGGTCATAGACAGCCCTCCACCAGGGGTTGCCGTCCTTCTGTTCCCACGCCAGATGGGTGACGTTGCGGCGACCCAGCAATTGCTCGGGCCGTATCATGCCCAGCAGATCCTCCTGCTGATGCGGAAAGGAGACAAACACATTGGTATCGGAGAGGTAGTCGAACCGTTGGAAAAGTTGTGATAGTTCGGTTCCTTCCCGTACCTGGGAGGTGCAGATCGGCACTCGGTTGACAGGCCGCAACAGCGAGATGGCGTATGCCAGCCCTCGTGACAATTCACCTACCCCAATGTCAGAATCAAAATACCCGAAGATATTGACCCCGGGTCGGTGCTCGCGTTCTTTCAGACGCAGCCCCAGGTTTGTGGGGGCGAGCTCGTCAGGACGCAGCCGCCGCGCCGCTGCACGATAGGCGGGCTCGATCATAGTGATGGCCCGTTCTTCGCCTTTTGAGCGCCGCAGGAAAGCGAAAACGTTCCGAGAGGACGAGGAAAGCTCCGCGGCCCAGGATCGCATCTCGTCGTCGAGATATGCTTCGAACCGATCGAAGCAGGCAGCGTGGGCCTGGCATCCGCGCAGCGCCCACCCGGTGTTTCGTACAGTCTCCGGCAAGATGGCGAGACTTCTTTCAGCGATCCGCGTTGCCTGGCGCTCTTGGCGGACAAGCGGCAGCTCAAGGTATAACGGGACCAGCAGATGTCGGCTCGTCTGATGAATGAACCGCAGCACGACCACATCGTCCAGGTCGTATTCGAGTCCGTCCCCGGCACCGCGGGTCAGACCACGCAGAGCAGGCTCGGGGCTTTCCGACAGCAACGAACCCTGACAAAGCTCTGCGATGTCCTCTCGCCGTGCCAGGTACGAGAAGATCCGCGCGAGGCAGGCGACTGCCGTATAGCGGCGGAATCGCTCGCCGACGAGCGGTGAACACCCGTGCTCCTCTGCCGCGTGATCAGCAAGCCAACAACAGAAGGCTTGGTGGTCCTCATCGAGAATATCCGGATACGCCTTTTGAAGGTCCGGCCGGTGCGCATAGATCTGGAGCGCGGCCGACAGATCGGTGAAGAAGTACCACTCCGTTCGCGATTCGAGGAGTGTGTCGGCACTCTCATTCTCGTCAGCCATACGCAGGAACTGAGCGGCCGCCGTCCGGTCCGGCCCGAGAAATAGGAACCGTTGGTTATCAAGCAAAGCAGAAACGTGCTCGGCAAACCCACACACGGAATCCGATACGAGCGAACGCCGGAAGCGATCGACCAGAAACTGGATGCCAAATTCTTCCCCAGCGTGGCGGCAAAACCAGTGCCAGAATCCAGAGGGTGAAGCCATTGTGTGCGCGCCGGGAAAGGCGTTCTGCAGATCGGGTCGGGTCTCGTAGATCTCAGCGGCGATAAGCGGCAGCATCGATCCCGTTGGTGGCAGCGGATCCATCAGGAACGCGCACAGGCCATCGGCTCCTGTCTTTGTCCGAGAATCGAACCTTGGGGTGTAAATCTCATATTTCTTCAGCAGTTCGCGCACGAACCGGTTCATTTGAAATCCATTGGCAATCCGGTCGAAGCGGTAGTGCTCGAGCATCAGAGCTGCGGTCGGACACGCGAGGATCTGATCGCTGTACCAGCTTAGTATCTTCGCGACCGAAGGAAGATTGTAGACCGAATAACGCCCGTCGTGCCGGGACAGTCGCAGCCTGTCGTTAACGTCGTAACCGCTGAAATGGAAAAAAGCGAGGGGCTTGTGGTTGACTTCGAATGTGGCCGTGCCGGTCTCGGTAGGTTCAAGACGAAAGTCGCGATCGTGCAGGTTCCAGTAGGCGACGTTGTAGCGGCGCTCCCGTAGCACACATGTGCCGGGCACCGTTACGAGCGCCCAATTCAGGTGTTGCTGGTCCGTCTGGTATCCCGCTCCGTCGTAGAATGCTCCTGGCGCGAAATTCAACTCCTCCCAGAGAGTCAGGAACTCCTGGCAGTAGGCCAATCTGATGGCGAAGCATCCCGCGTTGACAAGACCGGAGTTGAATACATCGGCCCGAGTGGGATGGGTCCAGAACTGTTCGGGCCGAGGTAGGGGTTCCAGCATGTGCGGCACCAGCACCAGATCGTGGGTCTCAAGCAGATCAAACATCTCGGTAAATCGGCTGAATACGGCAATGTCGCAGTCCAGATAGATCGCGGTCGTGGCGAACTCTGCGAGATACCGCAGAAACACAGGTTTGGTGGCGTTGGAGAATTCAGACGCATTGAATTTGGCCGCGTGCCATCCGGCATTGCGCAGATCGAGATCTGACAGGAATACCACGTGACCCTCGGGAAACGCCGCCGCGTCGCCAGGCTCGCCGTCGAGCAGGAGCAGGAAGGTCTGCAATTCGGGATGATGCGCCAGGAAGCTCCGCGCGGCGAGTTTCGCAAAGGGCAGAAAATTATGCGTACAGATCAGTGCGAGACAGCAGGCCACGTTCGGGAGGAGCCGTCGGGATGGAGATTGCGCGGCGCTCTGCTCGGGTTCGAAGGCATGCCGAAACGGCGTGGGCAACCCAACCGCACGTAAAAGTTGCGTGCGGCGCAGGACTTGTTCGTCAGTCAAGGGTTAATCTTTTGTGAAACCTGATCGCCACGTCGCAAGTCCTTGCAAAAAGCAGCCAGTCTGTACCTAGCATACCGAATTCATCTCGTGGACGCCATGACAATGCGATCTTGATCAATGATTGGCTGCCTCTGGTCGACGGTGCTCTTGGTGGTTCAGAGCACGTCGCGATCCGAGGGGCGAATAGGTTGTGTACGCGCTATCAGTTCCGCCGTCGGCTTGATGCGGCCGAACTCGGAGCCATTGCCTGTTGCACAAATTGCGACAGAGCCGATTAGTTCCCCTAACGTGACCGGCATTGATAGCCTCAATTGAAACCCGACGTCGCTATCTCCAAACCCAGTCAGGTCTGCGCGACGAAGGTCGGCCAGCGTGCGCCCGACGACCTGTCCTTCATGATGGGCGTGAAGCTCCAATCGCCTGCTGGAACCCAGCAACCTGGCCCAACCGCTGACTAGATCGGGAGGGACGAAATGGTCAATCCAGCCTTCCATCGATGGTTCAGCAATGCATTCGCTGGCAGGAGGAAGTTCTGGGTGTTCCGACCGGTTCGTGCCATACCCGAAAGCCATGAAGAACGGTCGCGTCGCATACGCCACCTTCTCGCTCTCGGTCGTCGTCAGCAAGTCGCGGTATTTGCCTATCCGACCGTCACCAATGTGGGAGGGATGCCACTGTGTGCTTGCTTCCCACTGCTCTGCGGCATTGCCGCCCTCAAAAATCCCGCAGGTCTGTAAATCCTGCAGCCGTTGTGCCACCGCAGCAGGGGAAAGGCCATCATTTATCTTCTGTCTATCACTGGCAGACAATGCAAAACCGAGATGCGTAGCGATAGAAGTGATTCCGTCTAAGCCAGCAAACCCATCTTCATACCGTAGTACCAAGTGGCTCGATCCGCTCCGACAGATGGAGCACCAGATTTGCGCTTCGCTCAACTCGATCAAGAGCAGCCCCAAAATCCTGACCAAAGCGCTGCATGAGTGATACCACGGCATCGCGCGGATCGCGGACGGTCAACAGGACAGGCAATCGGCCGATTTCGCAAAGGGCACGCACCGAAGGCCCCGGAAGGTGCGACTTGAGCACGAAGCTATTGGACCGCTCGATTTTTCGAAGTGCTATCTCGTCGATGTCGTCTCCATAGAACGGTACCACTCCTCCGCCATCGGCCAGCCGCAGCAAACTCGCAGTGACGTTGAACGCCCAGGTGGAGGCACTGCTGTATAGTCCCACGCAACCCACGCCTCGCGGGACGCGATCATCCTGCAAGGGGCTGAAATCGCTCGGCGGATGCTTGTTCATTGAGCGGAGAATATGCCGTCAACTTGGTGGGTCGGGCAAGCAGCCGAGTTCGACGCGACCCCGCTCGATCAAGGCTCGGTGCGGTTCATCTTGAGGCGATCCGATAACGCCAAAGAGCTGCTTCGCTTACTTTGCGATCACAGGAAAGTAATCATAAGTTTATGCGAGCGTCCATCCAGCGGATTCCATGCGCACATCAAATGCGTGCGCCATCCCGGAACACAGGTCGGAAAGCGCTGATGCAGGTGTTCGCAAACAAGCCGGCCTCCACGTAGGGGTCCCTGGCCGCGAAGTCTTCCGCGGCCGTGCTGTTCGCTACGTCTATGATCAGGATTGAGCCATTCTGCTGGCCACTGTCATCCACCAACGCGCCTCCCGAGGTGATGCAACTCATGACACCTTCAAGATATATAAGGTGCTTTGGTCGCTCTGATAGTCTTAACCCGATGCAGTTCGGCTTGTCATGGCGGATAACGGCGAAAAGCATGCGCTGAACTCTTTCAATCGGCCAGGCTGTAATGACAGAGAGACGGAGTATGGCCCGGCATCGTCACGGACGTTGGTATCGCATTTCTCAGCAGGAACAAAGCCTTTTCGTGCGTATGACGGGTATAACTCGGCTCCGCGACCGGTTCACGGGAGTATTCAGTGTCACGCTACGTCAGTTTACCTGGCTCCGATCGACTGGTGTCATCACCGCCGTACCGCCAGAGTGACACCGGCTATGACCAAGGCAAGCGACGCTAACTGCGGAAACAGCAGCGGCTCGCCAAGCGCGACCGCCGAAGCCATCACCCCGATAATCGGCGTGAGCAGCATGCCGATCGCCGCGGTTCCCGCCTCGACTCGCCGCAATGCGGCGAACCAGGTCAGATAGCAGATCCCAAGCGAGACGATCGCGGTATAGGACAAGGCTGCCCAGCCGAACCAGGGCATCTCGAAGAGATGGGGATGCTCCAGGATGGCGCTTGCGCCGAGCAGCGGTATGCATCCGATCCCGACCTGCCAGGCCGTCGCTGCGATGGGAGACATTTCGATCCGCCAGCGCTTGGAAAGGACTGCGCCGAGTGCAAACAGCATCGCCGCCGTTAGCACGATCACCACCCCCGGAAGTTTGGCCACGTCTATGCTCAGTCCATTTCCACCGACCAGGATTGCGATACCGCCGATGCCGAGCACGAGTGCAGCGATTCTCCGCGGCACGAGCCGTTCGCGCAGTATTGGCCATGCGAGAAGGGCTGTCCAAACGGGCATCGTGTAGGCAAGCGTTGCCGCTTCGCCGGCGTTGAGCCAGAGGAGCGATACTGTTGTAAGTCCCATCCAGGCGCTCACGTTGAGCAACGCCGCGCAAATAAGCCGCCACCAGCGGTGGTGGGGGACCGTCAGCGACTCACCGCGCGATGCCGCAAGTCCAGCCAACGCCAGACTGGCCACGATGCCGGACACGCCCCGTGCGGTGAGCGGCGGGCATTCTTCCAGCAGGAACTTCGTGGCCGGCCAATTGAGCCCCCACCCAATCGCGGTAACAAGCAGGCAGCCGACCCCGATCAGTTTGGCCGGCCTATAGCCTGTCGCCACAGCGGTCATCTTCCCGCAACCCTGTCCCAAGCGGTCATACCGGCATTCACCGGACCGAGACGTGCCCCTATTGACCCAACGCGCTGCATGGAAAGTCCCGATGTGTAAAGCGAAATAGCATCGACGAACCAAATTGAATAGCCTAATGTTTCCTGGGCGGACGATTTTGAGTGCTGAACGTCTAATGTTTCTGTGCTGACAAGCTCCGGAGGGCAAGTGAACTGGTTTTACCGGACGGTGGAAGCTGCTGGCCGGCCTCCGTGCATGCTCCAGTTCGGACGCTGCGTGGTGCGGCTGACCGCGGCTGCGATGGTGGTCCAGTTGTGCGCCTTCATCGCCCGCGCCGATGAGCCGATGCATCTGAAGGTCGTCGGCGGCCTCGCGGGCGTCAGCCAGTATGAGCGGTTGGAGAAACCGTTTTGGGAACATCGCATAGAGGCGCTCTCGAATGGGAGCATCCAGGCGGAAATCCATGCATTCGACCGGAGCGGTCTGCCCGGCCAGGAAATGCTGCAACTGATGCGCCTGGGCATCGTGCCGTTCGGAACCGCCCTGCTCGCCGTCGTCTCGGGGGATGAGCCTGAACTGAATGCCGTCGATCTTCCGGCGCTCAATCCTGACATGCAGGCGTTGCGGAGAACAGTTGGGCTATATAGATCACATCTACAGCAGATGCTTCGGACGAAATTCGGGGTCAAACTGCTCGCCGTATACGCCTATCCCGCACAGGTCATTTTTTGCGCCAAACCCTTCACCGGTTTGGGTGATCTGGCCGGACGGCGCATCCGCACATCGTCTGTCGGGCAATCGGAAATGATGGTTGCATTGGGGGCAATACCAGTACTCACGCCGTTCGCCGAAATCGTCAACTCGGTCCGCACCGGCGTGGTCGATTGCGCCATCACCGGGACGTTGAGTGGCAATGAAATCGGCCTTCCCAACGTCACGTCCCACATTTACCCGATGGCGATCAGCTGGGGCTTGTCATTCTTTGGCGCAAATGAAGCGGTATGGAAGGCGCTGCGACCCGACCTGCGCGCGACGCTGAAAGAGGCGATAGCCGGCCTGGAGCGTGAGATCTGGGACGCAGCGGATCGCGAAACCGCGGTCGGTCTGGCGTGCGACATCGGTGCTCCTGATTGCAACGGGGAACATAGTCCCGGCCACATGACGCTCGTCCCGGTCACGTCCCAGGACGAGGCGACGCGGAAGCGATTATTGGTGGAGTCGGTGCTGCCAGGCTGGATACAGCGGTGCGGCACCGATTGCGTCGCCGCCTGGAACCGGGAATTGGCGCCCGCGTTGGGCATCAAGGCCACGGCGGACTGATCTGTGGGCGCGACAGACGGTCGCCTGTGCAAAAAAAGCGTATATCCCGGTACATCCCGGTCACGCATGATTCTGCCGATGCTCAGCTTGCGGCATATTTCAGGTCGTCGTCGAACAGTCGATAGAAGGTTCGCTCCAGATGTGTCGCTCCGCACGTCTCATACATCTTGCGCGCCGCGGTGTTTCCCGAGTCCGTCGTCCACTCCAGGGCTGAGAAACCCTCGCCGAGAGCAAGGCGAGCCGCCGCCTTCACGAGTGCCTGTCCAACGCCATGCCGCCGCATTCTTTTCACCACGTAAAGGTCTCGGATATAGAGCGATCGGGTCAACTCAAATGCTGGAAAAGTCACATTCATGACAAGGGAGCCAATGAGCTCCTTGCCCGTCACCGCGACAAGAATGCGCGGATCGAAGGTGTGGATGTGTGGCTTGCAGGCCAGGACCGCCGCTGCCGTGGCCGTCGCATCGGATACGGGACGACCGTAATGACGTTGCATCTCCGAGAAAACCAGTGCCACTCCAGGGATGTCTGCCGCGGATGGAGGGCGAATGACGACATCAGGCGAATGTGCCTCATTGGGCCCAGGCTCATGAGCAGTTCGCAAGTGCATCATGGGGAATCGGATGCCCCTTTCAGTGCGCAAAGCTTATGGCGCGGGACGAAGGTTTAACCGAGCAGCTGCCGCCGTGACGCTGTGGCAAGCCAGATGAAGTCTCCGGCCTGTCCGGATTCGCTCCGATAGAAACAGGCCGATCCGTCAGATTTCTGCCACTGGTCGAGAGAACAACGTCATCAGTTGCGAAAGGGCCCGCAGTCGAAGTGGGACGGAACCGGTCAGTCGGAACGAAATGTTTCCATCTCATCCGGTGCCAGTTGCGGATACCGCTTGATATCATGACGTTCCCGCACAAAGTCGCCAGCTTGCAGAACGGCTATTACCACAAAGAGCCTTGCAACTTCCTCTGACGGCTGCATACACCGAAATAATCAAGTCGTCAACGAATTGCACTCATACCGCGAGGCCGCATCGATCTAGATCGATGCGGCCTCGCGTCATTTCCGGAACCGTCATCGCAGTGGCCGTCAGGTCAGACGGCGCTACGCTTCACCGCAAAGCGAACTCCAGCATAGCAGAGCTGAAAGTGAGATGGAATCTAAGGGATGAAATCCCGCCAGGATTCATTTACCTTAGGCTTGCTTCTCCCAATTTGACGTATTGGGAATACGGATGTTGTTGGGCAGGTCAATGCAAAGTTATTCCGCCATTAATTTCTCGTTTAGCCTGCGACGGAACAATTGATGGTGTCTGGGCGACGTATGCGGCTGGGCGTAGCTTTCGGCGCGAAGTCTCATACTCGGCACTTTGATCGGCGGCAGCGCGCTCCTGCTGGAACGCACACGGCAGACCGCGCTGCACGCTGCCGACACGACGTTGCAGAACGCCACGCTGGTGGTGGAAAACACGATCAACCGTCAACTGCTCCAGGTAGACGGCGCATTGGCCAGCCTGCCGGCCCTTTTCGCGGCGGTCGCCAGCCAAAATGGCGAGACCGACCAGCAGTCAGCAACGCGGTTGCTGAGATCATTCAACTTCGAGACCTTCGCCTTTCGCGACCTGCTGCTACTCCATGCGGATGGCACGCTCTGGGCGTCCGCCAGGCCGCGGCCCAGGAATCAGCCGCCTCCGCGAATCCCGCCGCCGGGCAGAATTCCGCATCCAGGCGCCGTCGCAGTCGAGGGTCCAGTGCGCAACCCACTCACGGGAAACTGGACCTGGCTCCTTGCACGGCCGATCACCCTGCCCGGGGTCGGGGAGTTGCAAGCCGTAGCCGAAGTACCGGTCGTGTTCATTACGGCTCTGCTGGCACCGGTTGGTGAGATCCCGGGTCTGCGAATCAACATCGAGCGACCGGATGGTCTCCTACTTGCCAGCCTGCCCCATGACGAGTTGCAGATTGGCAAGCAGCTCGTTCCGGCGCTCAACGACCTGGGGCCAGAAAACGTCCCAGTCCTCGTCCCTCCAGAGCTCATGCGCAGTGCCACCGTCGCAATGTCGCGACACACGCTCTACCCGGATGTCCAGGTTACCCTGACCCTCGATCTGTCGACTGCGATGGCCGACTGGGTCCGTGATCGCAACCGCCTGCTGATCGTCGTTGCCGCGGCGGGGCTTCTCGTGCTGGCACTTGCAGTCGCACTCTACGCTGCGATGCGCCAACGCGAGCGGGTCGAGACGGAACGCATGAAGTCCCGCGAAACCTTGGACAGTGCCATCGAGTCGATGTCGGACGGCTTTGTCATGTGGGACGAGCAGGATCGCCTGATTACCTGCAACCAGCGATACCGCGACATGTACTCTGTCAGCGCTCCGTTCATAAGGCCCGGCGCGCTATTCGAAGATATCATTCGAGAAGGAGCACAGCTGGGCCAGTATCCACAGGCAGGCGACGATATCATACAGTTCGTTCGCGATACGGTCGAGTGGCACCGCGACAATGAGGGTTCTCTTGAACGTCTGCTGCCAGGCGGCCGATGGGTGCTGATCACCGAGCGCCACACTCCCAGCGGCGGCACTGTCGGCATTCGTACAGACATCACAGCACTCAAGGAAGCGCTGTCCGATCTGGCGGTCGCCAATGAACGAGCCAGACAGGCCATTGCGGAAGCGCAGCTCCAAAACGCCGCGCTCACAGAGCGTGATTTCGCATTGCGCACGCAGAACATGCTGTTCGATGCCGCCTTGAACAACATGTCCCAAGGGCTCCTCATGGTTGATTCGGACCAAAGATTGATTGTCTGCAACAACCGATTCCTCGATATATTCCGGATCACCGTCGAACATCCTTCCCCGGGCACAACCACCGCTGCGTTGTTCCACTCTATCGAGACTGCCGGCGGGCTCAGTCCGCCCGCGGTACGGAAGATATACCGACATCAGGAAGATCTTGCAGCGTCGCAGCGGTCGGGAATGTTTGTCACCATCGACGATGACCGCATTGCCTTGGCCGTTTCCCAGTGTCCCCTGTCCGACGGTGGCTGGGTTGCGACCTACGAGGACGTTACGGAACAGCAGCGGACCGAGGGTCGGATCCGTTTCATGGCCCACCATGATACCCTCACCCAACTGCCGAACCGAGTATTGTTTCACAATAGCATGAACGACGTTCTGAGCCATTTGACCGAGGACGGACGGCGCCTGGCGCTGCTGTATCTCGACTTGGACAAATTCAAATACGTGAACGACACGCTTGGACATCCTGCAGGAGACGCCCTGCTTGAGATTGTCGCGCGACGGCTGCGGGGGTGCGTCCGTGAATCCGATATCGTTGCCCGTCTTGGGGGTGACGAGTTTGCAATCCTCTACCTTTCGTCGGAGTTACCGATCGCAGCAACTACGCTGGCCCAGCGCTTGATTGATACACTCAGCGTCCCCTATCAGTTGGGCCAACGCCAGGTGGAAGTGGGGGTCAGTGTCGGCATAGCCATCGCGACCGGTAGCGATATCGATGGCGATACACTGCTCAAGAACGCCGATATGGCGCTGTACCAGGCCAAGGCGAAGGGGCGGAAAACCTACTGCGTCTTCGAGGCCGACATGGAGGCCAGACTGCATGCACGGCTCACGAGTGAGGCGGATTTGCGTGTCGCGCTTGAGCGGGGTCAGTTCGAAATTTATTACCAACCCATCCTTGACCTAAATACCGATCGGCTCAGTGGGTTCGAGGCCTTGTTGCGGTGGAACCACCCCACCCGTGGGGTTGTTTTCCCAGGGCAGTTCATCCCATTGGCGGAGGAGCTGGGGATCATAAAATCGATCGGCGCATGGCTCTTTCGTCAGGCCTGTTCAGATGCCGTGCAGTTTCTCGGCGACGCGAAGATCGCCGTCAATCTTTCGCCGATCCAGCTGGAGGACGACGGAATAATCGGCATTGTCAACGCGGCACTTTCTGCGTCCGGATTAGATCCGGCCAGACTGGAGATCGAAATCACGGAATCCGCGCTGCTGAAGAACAGCTCAGTGACCATTGCGCTGTTGGTTCGACTGCACGGCCTCGGCCTGAGTATTGCCCTGGACGATTTCGGGACGGGTTATTCGTCGCTCAGCTACCTCCGGAGCTTTCCGTTCGACAAGATCAAGATCGACCGCCTGTTCATCAGCGAAATGGCAACGCGCGACGATTGCGCGGCGATTGTCAGCTCCATCGTCAGCCTGGCCGCCAGGCTCGGCATGACGACGACAGCGGAAGGTGTGGAGACACAGGAGCAGCTCGATCTCGTCCGCAATGTGGGATGCTCCTCGGCGCAAGGCTACCTGTTCGGGCGGCCAGAGCCCATTCGCAACGTCTTCAAGGCAATGTCACTCCTAACAGATGGCGCTTGATGCCGAGCCGAACGCTCCACCTGTGCGGGCCTGCGGCAGCGCGCGCCAGATCAGAACTCCCGCAACACCTCACGCAACGTCGTCCCGGCATAAGCTCGACGGGTCAGACCGCGGCGTTGCAAAGCAGGCACCAGACCTTCGGTGACCTCGGTGATGAAACGGCGGCTGGTGCGTTGGAAGGGTGTGCTGATCAGGAACCCGTCGCCGCCCACCGCCTCCATCACGCGGCCCATGCGCTCGGCCACCGTGTCGGGCGAGCCGATGAATTCCAACTCCGGCTCCACCGCCTCGAACCGCTCCATGGCGAGCCGGCGCAGCGTCTTGCCGCTGCCCCATTGCGCGAACTTGTCGAGCGAGCCCTGCTCGCCGTTGGTCGTGAGGTGGGGCAGCGGCTCATCCAGCGGGAACTTCGAGAAGTCGATATCGGTGATGCTCGAAATGCCGGCGAGCGAGCGCTCGATGAACGCCGGTGATGCGATCATCCGCTGGTATTTCGCGTGCGCCTCCGCGTCTGTTTCTGCCAGGATCGGATAGACCAGAAACAGAACCTGGGCGTGGTCCGGATTGCGCCCGAATTTCGCCGCGTGGCCGCGCACGTCATCACGATACCGCTTCATGCCGCCGATGCCGTTGGCCACCGCGATGATCGAATCCGCATGCCGCGCGGCGAAGGCGCGCCCGCGCGGCGAGCCACCCGCCTGCACGAACACCGGTTGGCCCTGCGGCGAGCGCACGGTGTTTAGCGGCCCGCGCACCTTGAAGTACTTGCCCTCGAAGTTGATCGGCCGGACCTTGCGAAAGTCCGCATAGGTGCCGGTCTCGCGGTCCATCACCACCGCATCGGAATCCCAGCTGTCGAACAGCCGGCAGACCAGATCGACATATTCGTCCGCCATGTCGTAGCGCTCGGCGCGCGGCGGCAGGCGATCCATGCCGAAATTCTGTGCCGCCGCGTCCTCGCCGCTGGTGACGATGTTCCAGCCGAACCGTCCACCGGCGATGTGATCGAGCGTCGAGCAGAGACGCGCCAGCATGAACGGCGGATAGGCCAGGGTGGAGAACGTCGCCACCACGCCCAACCGCCGGGTCGCGGCGCTGATCAGCGCGGCGAGCGGCGACGGGTCGTGCTTCGGCACCATCTGCGCATGCTTCAGCCCGGCCTCGGCGCTGCCGCCATAGGTCTCGGACACCATCAGCGTGTCCTCGATCATGATGTAGTCGAAGCACGCCCGTTCCAGCGCCTTCGCCATGTCGACGTAGAACTCGCCGGTCCATGGCGAGCCGCCGGCGGCCAAGGGGTGGTCCCACTCGCCCGGCGTGAAATTCATGAACCAGGCAAGATGAAAGGGTTTCGCCGCCATCGATGACCTCCAGCCCGATCGTGTTCATCCTCTAGGCAATTGGAGACAGTCCGTGTGCATACGTGGATCACGCTGCATCGCACAATGATCGAGTTGCCAACTTGCGGGCAAGAGAATTCTGCCGATGTATGAATCTTGTGCGAAATGCCCGATAGTTGGCCACAACAGCCTGAGCTTTGTGCCGACGCCCGCTGCAAAACCGCCAAATCACTGGCACAGCCTTTGCTGCGCAGACAGGTGACCGGGTAGCGAGGGGGGCTTTGCATGCGCGATTCAGTCAATCCGCGGATCACGCGCCGCGGCGTTCTGGCGCTGGCGGGTGCGGCGGCACTGCCGGTTCCCTACGCCACGGCAGCGGAACCCTCGGTCATTCGCGTTGCCTACCCGGCAGCGGTGGCCACGCTCGATCCCGCCAAGTTCCGCGTCGGCGGTCTCGAATACAACTATGCCTTGTGCGTCTTCAACCGGCTGACGAAGCAGGACACGAAGCTCCAGGTCCTGCCTGATCTGGCGGCAAGCTGGGAGGCCAGCGAGGACCTCAAGACCTGGGTCTTCCACCTGCGCGAGGGCGTGAAGTTCCACAACGGCAAGGCGTTCGACGCGTCCGACGTTGTATTCACCTATGGCCGGCTGCAGGACAAGGAGGTCGGGTCAGTGCTGCGCGCGGCGCTGAGCGTGGTGAGCAAGGTCGAAGCTGTGGACCCGCTGACCGTCCGCTTCACCTTGTCCATCCCCTACGCCGACCTGCCGGCACTGACCGCCGGTTACCAGGCGATGGTCGTCAGCGAAAGCGCGATGGACACGTTGACGACCAAGCCCATCGGCACCGGCCCCTTTCGTTTCGTCGAATACCGGCCGGGCGACCAGATGGTATTGGAAAGGAACCCCGACTATTTTCTCTCAGGTGTGCCTAAGCTCGACCGGGCAATCCTGCGCGTGATCCCGGAATACACCACGGCGGTAGCCGGATTGGAAAGCGGCGCGCTCGACATCGTCTACGACGTACCGCCCGAACTGACCGACAAGCTCCGACGCGGCAACACAGTCGTGGTGGACGAGGTCCCCACCGGTCAGTGGCACGGCATCGTCATGAACAACAGCTTCAAGCCATTCGACGATCCGCGCGTGCGTGAGGCCTTCATCAAGATTGTCGACAAGCCGACCTTTGCCGACATCGCGACGTTCGGTCACGGCGCACCGACCGTGACCCCCATTCCACCAACGCACCCATATTTCCGCAAGGACCTGTTGACCGCTCCGGACATCGCCGGTGCGAAGAAGCTGCTTGCCGAGGCGGGGTTCGCAAGTGGCATGACGATCGAGATGTTTGTGCCAGGCAGCGCGCCGCCGATGGAACGCCTGGCGACCGCATTCCGCGACGCGGCCAAACAGGTGGGCGTAACCGTACAGCTTCGCGTCGTGCCGCCGGACAAGTTCGATGCGGAGATGGAGGGCAAGGTTCCGTTCAATGTGGATAGCTTCTTCGGTCGCCCCACTCCGGACCTGATGCTTTACTCGTGGTACCATAGCACCGGATCCTGGAACAACACTCTGTGGCACTATAACAACCCAGAGGTGGACAAGCTCCTGGACACCGCGCGCGCGACAGCCGACAAGGCGGTGCAGGCGAAACTCTACGGCCAGTTCCAGGAGATAGTCGCCAAGGACGGACCAGGCAGCATCGTCTATGTGATCAGCTTCGCCTGCGGCCTCAGCAAGAAGGTGCAGAACTTCGCAGCGTCACCCTTGATGTTCGTCGATATCAGTGAAGTGACCCTGGCCGCATAGGCGCTCATAGCGCGGTCCGGGCCAGACGCGATGACCGTCTACGTCCTGCAGCGCCTCGGCGCCGTCGTGCTCATCCTGATCGCCATGTCGCTGCTGGTGTTCCTCGCCACGCATGCGTTGCCGTCGAACACCGCCGCTTTGATCCTGGGCCAATACTCCACGCCCGAGACTTCAGGCCGCTTTGGAGCATAAGCTTGGGTTCGATCGGCCGCTGCCGGTGCAATACTGGCTGTGGGCCAGCCGGTTTCTGCTTGGCGACATGGGGCAGTCCATGGTCATGGAACGCCCGGTCGCCCCGATGCTGTGGGATGCGTTTGGCAGATCGGCGATCCTGGCGGTGGCGTCGATGGCCGTCGTTTCGATCGTGGGTCCGGCGCTCGGCCTGGTCGCCGCCGTTTGGCGAGGACGCTGGCCCGATCACGCGGCTTCGGTGTTCGCCTATCTCGGCATCTCCCTGCCGGAATTCTACTGGGGTCTGGTGCTGATCCTGGTGTTCGGCAGCACCCTTCATCTGCTGCCCACGTCCGGCGCCGCCAGCCTGTCCGACGGGCTTGGCGCCTTCATCGCCCATCTCGTGCTGCCGGTGGTCACCCTGACCCTGACCCTGCTCGCCCATGTCGCGCGGCTGACGCGATCGAGCATGGTCGAAGTGCTGGACAGCATGTATGTGAAGGTGGCGCGGGCGCGCGGCCTGCCGGAACGGATCGTCGTCCTGCGTCATGCGCTCCGCAACGCGCTGCTGCCGACCATCACGGTTCTTGCGCAGGACTTTGGCTTCCTGATCGGCGGCATCGTTGCGGTTGAAACGATCTTCGCCTACCCCGGCCTTGGGCGCATGCTGATCTTCTCGCTCGAGCGTCAGGACCTGCCGATGATGCAGGCGGCGATCCTGGTGCTCACCGCGGTCTTCTGCCTGGCCAATCTTGGGGCGGACCTGCTCTACGCCGTTGTCAACCCGCGCATCCGCTACGGTGGCTCGGTTGACTGACGCTGTGGCGATGGAAGGTGTCGCACGCCGAGGCAAACGGCTGCCCAGGTCGTTGCTTGTCGGTGGCGCGATCGTGCTCGTGCTGGTCGCTGTCTCTGCGCTCGCGCAGGTGATCGCCCCCTATGCATTTGATCAGATGCACGTTCGCGATCGCTTCTCGCCGCCCAGTCTACAGTATCTGGCAGGCACGGACGAGTACGGGCGGGACGTGTTCAGCCGGATGCTGATCGGCTCGCAGCTGTCGCTGGTTCTGGGCGTGACGGCGACGCTGATCAGCATGGCGATCGGCGTGCCGCTCGGGCTGCTTGCGGGCTTTCGGCGCGGATTGCCCGACGAGGCGGTGATGCGTGCGCTCGATGTGATGATGGCGTTCCCGCCAATTATGCTGGTTCTGCTGATCCTCGCGGTCACGCCACCCAGCCTGATGAAAACCGCGGTCGCGATCGGCGTGCTGTCCGCGCCGCCGATCGCCCGCGTCACGCGCAGCGTCACGCTCGATCTGATGACCGGCGAGTTCATGGAGGCCGCCCGCGCCCGCGGCGAGCGCCTTTGGTACATGCTGCTGCGCGAACTGCTGCCGAATGTCTGGCCGGTCCTGATGGTGGAGGCCAGCCTGCGCGTGGTGTTCGCCGTGCTCCTGGGAGCGGTGCTCAGCTTTCTCGGATTCGGCGTGCAGCCGCCGGCAGCCGATTGGGGCCTGATGATCAGCAACGGGCGCGCCTTCGTGGATACCGCGCCGTGGATCTCGCTGGCGCCAGGGCTCGCGATGAGCGTCACGGTCATAGGCATCAGCCTGCTCGGCGATGGGATGCGCGAGGTTCTCGACCCGCGGCTCGGCAACCGAAGATGACCTGCGCGATGGCACATGGAGCAGCGCTGCTGGAGGTCCGCAATCTTTCCGTCCGCTACGATGGGGATGGCGAACAGACCGCGGCCGTGCACGACGTGAGCTTCCGACTCGAGCCCGGCAAGGCACTGGCCATTGTGGGCGAGTCCGGCTCCGGCAAGAGCAGCGTGGCCGGTGCGATCCTGAATTTCCTCGGACCGGCCGCGCGGGTCGCCGGCGAAATCCTGTTCGAGGATCAGGACCTTTTGCAGCTCTCGCCTGCGCGGTGGCGGTCGGTACTCGGGCGGCGGATCGGCTCCGTGTTCCAGGACCCTTTTACCGCCCTCAATCCCGCGCTTCGCATCGGGCAGCAGATCGCCGAGCCGATGGTGCAGCACCTTGGGATGAAGCTGCCCGAGGCCCTGCGTCGCGCCGAATCGCTGTTGCACGAGATGGGAATTCAGCGCCCCGCAGAGGTCGCCCGCGCCTTTCCCCATCAACTCAGCGGCGGGATGAAGCAACGCGCGCTGATCGCCGCCGCGCTCGCCTGCGAGCCGCCGCTGCTGATCCTCGACGAACCGACCACGGCACTCGATGTGACGGTGGAAGCGCAGATTCTACTGCTGTTGTCGCGGCTGCGGCGGCAGAAGGGCGTGAGTTTGCTGTTCATCAGCCACAATCTCGGTGTCGTGCGGCGGCTCTGCGACGATGTCGCCGTGATGTACGCTAGTCAGCTCGTCGAACTCGGCGACGTACGCCGCGTGCTCGACCGGCCGGCGCATCCATACAGCAAGGGGCTTTTGGCCTCGCGTCCGCCGCTCGAGGCTTCGCCGCGTGGCAGTCGTCTGCCCGCGATCCCGGGCCAGATGCCAAATGCTGCGAATCCGCAGGCGGGATGCGTGTTCGCTCCGCGCTGCCCATTCACCGAGCCGCGCTGCTCCTCGGCAGCACAGTCTCTGAGTGTTGCGGCCGACAGCCATGCAGTGCGGTGCTGGAAAGCCGATGCGTTGGGGCCGTGGCCGCGTCACCATGTTGCGGCCTTCGCCGGTCCCGCATTCCGCGCCGGCGATGCGCTGGTGAACGTCACCAGGCTCAGCAAATCCTTCCGTACTGGCAGTGGACTAGCCGCCTGGCAGCTGTCGGTCAGGAACGGCCTGCCGCGTCTGCACCGCAAGCCCGTGCACCTACAGGCTGTCGATGAGGTGTCATTGTCGATCTCGGCCGGCGAAGTGCTGGGCCTGGTCGGCGAGAGCGGGTGCGGCAAATCCACATTGGGCCGGCTCGCGTTGCGGCTGCTTCGCCAAAGCAGCGGCAGTGTGGAATTCGACGGTGCCGATCTGGGCCAGTTGCCCGGACCCGAACTGAGCGCATTCCGCAAACATGCACAGATCGTCTTCCAAAACGTGGGCTCGTCGCTGAACCCACGACTTTCCGTGGGCGAGACCCTGGAACGCCCACTGGCCTTGTTCGGCCTTGCCGCACGGCGCGAGCGAACGGGCCGTGTCGAACAGCTGCTGGCAATGGTGCGCTTGCCGGTCTCCTACCGGTCGCGCTTCCCCCATCAGCTCAGCGGCGGCGAACGACAGCGGGTTGCCATCGCGCGGGCGCTTGCCACCGAGCCACGCTTCATCGTCTGCGATGAACCGGTCTCCGCGCTCGACGTGTCCGTGCAGGCGACGATCGTCAATCTGCTGGCCGATCTGCGAGATGAGTTCGACCTCTCCTACCTGTTCATCTCGCACGACCTGGCGGTCGTCGCGCAGCTTTCGGATCGTATCGCCGTCATGTATCGAGGTCGGATCTGCGAGATCGGCACTGCTGCCGACGTGCTGGCGCCGCCGTATCATCCCTACACGCGGATGCTGCTCGCCTCGGTCGCCGATGACGATTTGACGGAGGCGGACGCACCGGCCGAGCGTATGGCCACCGCTTCGGCCGGTGGCTGCGTATTCGCGGCACGCTGTCCGCACCGCGTCGATGGGCTCTGCGACACGATCGCACCGCCGACACGGCTGGTGAACACGTCCCATGCGATCGCCTGCCATCTGGAAATGCCCAATGCCGAGATGTCGCCCGCGGGATTCCAACAGGACGCGCTGCGGCCGGCGACCTGACCAACCACATCGTCAACATCCTCACGAAGGAACAGACGCAAAAATGGCTGCCGACCGCTTCCACCTCGCGTGGTTTCTGCAGGGATCGAGCGTCCAGGCGTGGGGCGAACCATGGACCGGCAACATCAGCGAGGAATGGATGTCGGCGGATATGTTCCTGGATCTGGCGCGCTCGATGGAGCGGGCATGCTTCGACTATCTGCTGCTCGAGGATTCGATCTATGTCGGCGAGACCTGGCGCGGGTCGCGCGAGATCTATTTGAAGAACGGCATGTCGATCCCGCGGCAGGAGCCATCCGTTGTCGCGACGCTGATGGTGGCGGCGACTTCCCGGCTCGGCATCGTGCCGACCCTGTCGACCTTCGCCTATGCGCCATACCTGGTGGCTCGGATCATCGGAACGCTCGACCAGGTATCGGGCGGGCGTGCCGGCTGGAACATGGTGACCGGAAGCTCCGATCTGTCGGCGCAGAATTTCGGCTTCGACAAGCTGCCTCCGCACGACATTCGCTACGACATGGCGGATGAGTTCATGGAGATATGCACGCGGCTCTGGGACTCGTGGGAGCCCGGTGCGATGGTCGCGGACCGGCAGACCAGTGTCCTGACCGATCCTGCGAAGGTCCATACCATCGACTTTGAAGGCCAGTACTACCGCTGCCGAGGTCCGCTGAACTCGGGTCCATGTCCGCAGGGCCGGCCAGTGATCGCGCAGGCAGGTGGATCGGAAAAGGGGCGCGCGTTCGCGGCCAGGCACGCCGATACGATCGTCGCGCACATCAAAGGCGCCGACAAGATGAAGGAATACCGCGACGACGTGCGCGCGCGGATGAAGGCGTTCGGTCGGTCGCCGGACACCTGCAAGGTACTCTATCTGATTTCGCCGATCCTCGCCGAAACCGCGGACGAGGCGCGGGACCGCGCCAGACAGCGCGAGGCGAACGCGGCAAAAAACCTGGACGTGCGGCTGGCCCAGCTTGGCTGGATCACGAACATCGATTTCTCGACCTTCGATCTCGACCAGCCGGTTGGCGAGCTGACAACGAACGGTCATCAGCAAAGCCTGGCGCAGTTTCTCCGCAAGGCCGGCAAGCGCACGCTGCGCGAGGCGATCATCAGCTACACGAGCGGCGGCGCGTCCATCGATCTGGTGGGGACGCCCGATCAGGTTGCCGCGCAGATGGGCGAGGTGATGGAAGAGGTCGGCGGCGACGGTTTCCTGTTTTCGATGCCAAACGTAAACCGCAGGACGATCGCTGAAATAACGGACGGGCTCGTTCCCGCGCTGCAGCGGCGCGGACTGGTCCGCACCGCGTATGGCAGCAGGCACCTGCGAGACAATCTGCTCGAGTTCTAATCGGTTGGAACCGAGCTTCCCGATCGCCAGCAGGCGCCCTGCATCATCACGTGCCTGGCGGCGCCATCACGTTCGACGCTGTCTCGTCGGTCCGTCCGCTCGTTCGACGTCGATAGGCCCCACCCAGGCGCAGCCGAGGACGGCGATGACCAAGGCTGCCAGAATAATCAAGAATGTTCCGACCATCACCGCCTCCATCGGGCTGTCGGCCGCTGATCGCGGCCGACGTCGCTGTCTTCAGCTGTTGCTGCCTGCGTTCGGCGTTGGTGGGAACAAGTACGTGTTGCCGGCGTTGGCGGCGGGAGCGAGCGCGCCCGATGCCAGCGAGATGCCGAGAACTGCAAGTGCGGCAAGGATCGTCTTTTTCATTGTCCGGTCTCCTTCATGTGCTCTGTCCGCAGCAGAGGGTTGCATTGCTGATTTCGTCCCGGTCGGCCTTTGCGGGCGGCTTGCATCGGCCGGGTCGGCAGGATCGACCGTGCCGCAAATGTACCGCCGGCGAAGTGAGTCCATGCACTCCGCCGGCGCGTTATTTCCTGGCCCGTGGGGTGGCGCTATCGCGCCTCGTTGTTGCGCACGAAGTCCTGCAACGCGCAAACGTCACACAACGTCACGGAACCGCCTGCAAGCTCGATCCAGCCGGCTGCACGCCAGGCGTTCAGGTGCTTGTTGATGCTCTCGCGTATCAGGCCGGTCATCGCGCCGAGCTCGCGCTGCGACAGCTTGAAGCCGATATGCACGCAGTCGTCGACGCGTTGGGAATGCAGACCCGCCAGATGCAGCAGCGCCTTGGCCAGCCGCACGGGCGCCGGCAGCGACACAGCGTCCATCCCCTGCTCGGTGACCGCGGACAGTCGATCGCTGAGCAGGCGGATGGCCGCAAACATCGCCTCCGGCGTGCGTCCAACCAATCGCCTGAACAGCGTGCCATCGATCGCCAACACGCTACAGGCGGTCAGGGTCGTGGCGTCGGCTCGCCGCGGCGAGCCGTTCAGCACCGCGAGCTCGCCAAAGATCGTGCCAGGGCCTGCAATCTCCAGCACCACCTCGCGACCGTTCGCTGCCATCGTGGACAGCTTTATGTAGCCCTGCAGGATGAGAACCACCGAGCGGCCTTCGTCACCGTTGCGGAACAGCACCCGGTTCTTCGGGAGAGCTCGCACCGGCGTTTGGCGCACCAGAGCCAGCAGGTCCTGCTCGGCCAGTGAGCCAAGTATTCTCTGCTCCTTGATGATCTTCAGGACGGCGTCGGTATCACCGGCGTGCGTGGCGCAGAACCCCACCCGCTGGCTGCCTAGTCCGCCCTCTTCGGTCGGAACGCTATCCATGTGAGTTGCTCCTGCCGCCCATGTAGTTTGGCGGGCAGGTTGCAACGTCGGCCCCAATAATTGCGCTGTCGGTGAGCTACATCACATCTGATGGCAGCGGCCGCCCGGCGTAACCAAAAGCACGACGGGTCAATTTGGCTCCTGAACGTGCGCCTCCAGGAACCACAGCGCCTTGTCGAGGCCGCGCGAGGCCCCGGTGAAGATGTCCGCCGTGTCGGCATCGCCCGCCTCGGCCGCCGCGTCGATCGCCTTGCGGATTGCATTCGCAACCTTGCTGTAGCGGTCAATCAGGGCCGCCAGGTGGTCTTTGATGGCGTAGATGTCCGTCGGATAGGGCGTGAGGGTGGTGCCTTTGGCAACAACCTGCGTCGTTCCAAGTGCGGTGCCACCGAGCTGGACGACACGCTCGGCCATCGTGTCGGCGTGTCCGTCGATCTCCGTGCGGAAGCCGTCCAGCATCTCGTGGATCGCGATAAATTGAGGACCTTTCAGGTTCCAGTGTGCCTGCTTGGTGAGCAGCGCGAGGTCGATCGTGTCGGCGAGTCGCGCGTTCAACAGCTCGATTGCAACAGCCTTGGTGTTGGACGGCAGGTCATTCCTGGTCTGGTGCTTGTGCATGAGATCCCCCTCACGTTGCCGACTGCGTCGATGAAGTAGTGGTCACTCGACCAGGGACCAACTGCACCTTGGTCACGGCGTCGTGAGTATCGGGCTCAAGCGCCCACGAGCCCGCGCGCGAAATCGCCGGCGTCAAATGGTCGCAGGTCGCTGGCCTTCTCGCCGACGCCGACCGCGTGCACCGGCAGGCCGAACGTCTCAGCCAGCGCCACCACGATGCCGCCGCGCGCGCTGCCGTCGAGCTTGGTCACCACCAGGCCGGTGACATCGACCATCTCCTTGAAGACGCGCACCTGCTGGATCGCGTTCTGTCCCGTCGTCGCATCCAGCACCAGCAGCACCGAATGCGGCGCCGTCTCGTCCTGCTTGCGCAGCACGCGGATGATTTTTCGAAGCTCATCCATCAGGACAGACTTGTTGTGCAGCCGTCCGGCGGTGTCGATCAGCAGCACATCGGCGCCGTCCGCCTTCGCCCGGGTCAAGCGCCTCGAACGCCAGCCCGGCCGCATCGGCGTTCGCGACCGCCGGCGATCACCGGAACACCCGCGCGCTCGCCCCAGATCTGCAACTGCTCCACCGCCGCCGCGCGGAACGTGTCGCCCGCGACCAGAACCGGACGCAGTCCCTGCTGGCGATAGCTCTGTGCAAACTTGCCGATCGTCGTGGTCTTGCCGGTGCCGTTGACGCCGACCACCAGCACGACATGCGGCTTCTTCGCCGGATCGAGCCGCAGCGGCTGCGCCACCGGCAGCAGAATGGCGGAGATTTCCTCGGCGAGCGTCTGTTTGATTTCCTCGTCGGTGATCTCCTTGCCGAAGCGCGTGCGCCGGAAGTTGGCGATGACCCGCCGCGCCACTTCGGTGCCGAGGTCGGCGGCGATCAGGATTTCCTCCAGTTCCTCGAGCGCGGCGTCGTCGAGCCGGCGCTTCTTGAAGACGGTGGTAAGTCCCTCGGTCAGCTTCTGCGTGCTGCGCGACAGGCCTTCCTTCAGGCGCGAGAAGAAGCCGAGCGCCATCAGGCCGCTTCCGCCAGCAGCGCGTCGCCCGCCACGCCCACCACGCGTGCGGACAGCAGCCTTCCCGGTTCCGCTGGTGCGGTCAGCCGAACCGGCGCGAAATGCTCGGAGTGTCCGGCCGTGGTGGTCTCCATCAGCACCGAAACCGTCCGGCCGGTCTGCGCGGCGAAGAACCGGCGCGCCGCGTCCTTTCCCGCATCACGCAGCCGCGCGGCCCGTTCGCGCCGAAGCGTGTGCGGCACGGACGGCATCCGCGCCGCCGGCGTGCCGGGGCGTTCGCTGTAGGGAAACACGTGCAGGAACGGCAGTTCGGCGTCGGTCACGAAATCCAGCGTCTCGGCGAACAGCGCGTCGCTCTCTGTCGGGAAACCCGCGATCAGGTCCGCGCCGATCGCGATGCCGGGCCGCAGCGCCCGCGCACGCGCGATTGCAGCCGCGGCATCGGCGCGGAGATGCCGGCGCTTCATCCGCTTCAGGATCAGGTCGCTGGCCGCCTGCAGCGACAGGTGCAGATGCGGCATCAGCCGCGCCTCCTCCCCGATCAGCCGCCACAGCGCATCGTCGATCGCCGCCGGATCGAGCGAGGACAGCCGCAGCCGCTTCAGCTCCGGCACCAGCGCCAGCAGCCGCCGGACAAGCTGGCCGAGCGTCGGGCGCCCCGGGCAGATCGGGCCCATAGGACGCGATATCGACCCCGGTCAGCACGACCTCCTGGTAGCCCGCCTGCACCAGCGCGCGCACCTGTGCCACCACGGCGCCGACCGGCACGCTGCGGCTGGGCCCGCGGCCGAACGGGATGATGCAGAACGTGCAGCGATGGTCGCAGCCCTGCTGCACCTGGACGAAGGCGCGCGCCCGTCCGGCGAATTCCGTGACCAGATGCGCCGCCGTCTCGCGCGCCGCCATGATGTCGGAGACCGCGTCCGGCGCGTCCGGCGCCCAGCTTTCCGCATGGAGCTTGTCCTCGTTGCCAAGCACGCGGTCCACGCCTGGCAGGTCGCGCCAGGCCTGCGGGTCGATCTGTGCCGCGCAGCCGGTGACGACGATCCGCGCCCCCGGCCGCTCGCGTGCCGCGCGGCGGATCGCCTGACGCGCCTGGCGTTCGGCCTCGGCCGTCACGGCGCAGGTGTTGACGATCACCGTGTCGGACAGACCGGCCGCATGGCCGCGGATGACCTCGCTCTCGTAGGCGTTCAGCCGGCAGCCGAAGGTGAGGATCTCGACGCTCATGCCGGGTAGGCCGCGAGATCGATCTCGCCGGTGAAGGAAGTCGCCACCGGCCCGGTCATCAGCACGTGGCCGTCCTTGCGCCACTCGATCTCCAGTTCGCCGCCGTCCACCACAACGACGGCATGGCGGCCGGCCAGCCCGCGCCGGTGCGCGTTCACCAGCGCGGCGCAGGCGCCGGAGCCGCAGGCGAGCGTCAGGCCCGCGCCGCGCTCCCACACGCGCAGCCGGATGCGGTCCGGCGCCAGGATCTGGGCAAAACCGATGTTGGCCCGATCGGGGAACAGCGCATCGTGCTCCAGGCGCGGGCCGAGGTCCGCCACCGGCACGCGCGCGAGGTCGGCCACGAAGAACGTCGCGTGCGGGTTGCCCATGCTGGTCGCCGCCGGATCGGCCACCGGCCCCGCCCCAAGGTCGAGATGCAGCGTGTCCATCGGCCGCGCCAGCGGGATGTCGGGCCAGTCGAGCCGCGCCGGACCCATATCGACGCGCACCCGCCCGTCGGGGAGCGCCTCCGCGGGCAGGTTGCCGGCGGTGGTGCGAATGACCTGGGTGCGCCGCCCGGTCTCGCGCGCCAGTAGATCGACGACGCAGCGAGTGGCGTTGCCGCAGGCCCCGGCCTCGGCGCCGTCGGGATTGCGGATGCGCATGAAGGCATCGGCGTTGGAGTTTGCCGGCGCCGGCTCGATGGCGATGAACTGGTCGCAGCCCACGCCGGTGCGCCGGTCGGCGATCGCCGCGGCACGTTGGGGGGTCAGGCCGAGCGGGCCGGCGCGTTCGTCGAACACGACGAAGTCGTTGCCGCAGCCGTGCATCTTGAGGAAGCGCGCCATGGGGAGGGTATAGGCGGCGGCGGGGCGGGGGTGGAAGGGGCGGGAATCCTGGGCGGCGTTGCAAGAGAGCCATCAGACCTTGCGGGTGATCCTCTGGCTGTGAACAACAGACCATCGATCGGGTGGGTCTTTACCTGGTCTGGGAGGAGGAAATTTGTGATCTGTTTAGTAGCGAAGCTCCAGACATTCCATTATAGTGTCAAACCGATGCCATTCGGCTATGAAATCCTAAGGTCATACCATCGATGGTGATTTTAGGTTCCTTCGGCAGGCGAAGCTTCCTAGAACTCTGCCTTGATCCGGATACGCCAAGGGAAAGGCATCCCGCGCTTCTGCTATTCGCGATGATGGACGAAATCGAGCCAAGCGGTTTTCCCCCAATATCAGATCAGATTGCAACGGACCTCGACGCGCATCTTCGATGCTGCAACTGCGACAAGGAGCTAATCAAAGCCGACCTGTATTGCGGCAACTTCTGTCGCGAGATAACCAAGCACATCCGCTACATCAGGAACGTCACCGCTACGTCCCGTCTTTATGACAGTGACATTCAGGAAGCCGTGAGCGTTAAATTACTGATGCTGACCGGTGGCGGTTATCCGCAAAAAGAACGGATGCTAACGCCGGCAAGGCGGCGTGAAATCCTGGAGAGAGACTCCTATACATGCAGGATCTGTGGCGCACGCGCCGGTACAATAGACCATATCTCCGGTAGCTCCGACGGGTCCGATAATCTTCGCGCTCTCTGTCGCGACTGCAACCGCCGCGAATCATTCCGAAGGGCCGTTCCGGCGACCGGAGAGAGAGCAGAGCAGATTCGTCGCCTTTATTGGGAGATTGCAGAGCGCGTAGCTGTGACGTCGCCCCTGAAGCTTTGCGACAGCGAACAATGGAGAACCGCTTGGCGCGGCATAAAAGCCGCCCGCCTCTTGGCGGCGCCGCCCGTGGCTCGTCATCGTTCCCCGGCTCGCGGCCAGCTTGCCGTGACGGCTGGCAGCAGATAGGTCGCGCACTCGCGATGTTCCGAGTTATTCGCTGGACCGTTCAGACGCCCTCTACAATTACAAGGTGCCAATCACGACAAGATAGTCTGGGTTGATGCCATCAAGCTCGACGCAGCCTGGAAGCGCGATAAAGCCTATTACATCGGGCCGCATGTGTCTGGACCGGGCAACGGCAGCAGATGTAGGTACCAGCGGTTCGGCCGCTGGGTTCTGAACAACCGCCGCAAGGTCTGGATGCCATATGTTAGCTACCAGCGCGGTATGGTGTCCTTCACGGACGGACGGCACCGCTTTGCATGGTTGCGCGACCGGGGTGTGCGAGCATTGGCGGTCATCGCATCGTCCCGAGAGGCACCCACTATCGCGCGGCTATTTGGCACAAGAAATCGGGTCGCACTGGCCGACGTGGTGATGCAAAGGATGGACGTCGATGAACTCGTCGTTGAGGGCGGACTTCGCACGACTGGGGCCAATCCGGGCCGTCGACCGCGTGTCCTCCGGTTCGCCCGCCGTGTTCGTTCTGCGCCAGATTGCGAACCGCCGGCCTAAGACAGTGGACGCTGCGCTGGCACTCGCCCGGCGTGGCATGACGCTACTGCGGGCGAAGCGGGCGATGGAGGAACTGCTCGACACCGGCCGTAGCTTCGTCGATCTGCCGATGGTCGAGGATGCGCGGATGCTCGCCGCCGACCTGGCGCGGGCGGGCATTGTCGCGGCACAGGTGCAGCCGCCACGGTCGATCGATGTGCGCGCGCTGCGCCACAGGCTCGGCCTCAGCCGTGAGCAATTCGCCACCCGGTTCGGACTGGAGGTGGAGACGCTGCGGAACTGGGAGATCGGCCGCCGCGAGCCCGATACCACGGCGCGCAGTTATCTCCACGCGATCGCCAATGATCCCGAGCGGGTCGAACAAGCCTACGCGCCGACGCAAGCCGCAACCGAATGACCCGATGCGGGCGGTGTTCCTGCCGCAGTGTCTGATGACCGTTGTCGTGGCGGCCCTGTCATCGCCGCACCCGGAATGCTTCCCAGCGCGTACGCTCCTGGCAATCCGGCCGGCTACCTGGACGGGATGGACCCGGCTCAGGGTATCACCGTGGCCTGAGCGCGCGCGGCCGTGCCGCGACGGTCTGGCCTTTCCCAGGGCGCCGTGTACAACGGACCGATGCCGCGCCACCCTCGCCTTGGCTTTCCTCCGCCCTCGCTCATCACCACAACCGAAGCGCTGAAGCAGCTATGCGACAGGCTGGGCGCGGAAGAATTCGTCACCGTCGATACCGAGTTCATGCGCGAGCGCACCTACTGGCCGGAGCTTTGCGTCGTGCAGCTGGCCGGCGCTCATGACGTCGCCGTGGTGGACGCGCAGGCGCCCGACATCGACCTCGCCCCGCTCGGCAAACTGCTCGCCAACCAGGCAGTGATGAAGGTGTTCCACGCCTCGCGGCAGGACATCGAAATCTTCGTGCTCAGGTTCGGCAACGTGCCGAGGCCGCTGTTCGACACCCAGATCGCGGCCATGGTGGCCGGGTTCGGCGACCAGGTGGGCTACGATGCAATCGTCGCGTCGCTGACCGGTGGATCGATTGACAAGGCGCACCGTTTCAGCGACTGGTCCGCGCGACCACTTTCGGCCTCGCAGATCGCCTATGCGGCTGCCGATGTCACCTACCTGCGCGAGGTCTACACCAGGCTGTGCGAACGACTGGACAAGGACGGGCGGCTGGAGTGGGTGGCCGAGGAAATGGCGGAGCTGGCCGATCCCGGGACCTACCGCACCGATCCCGAGACGATGTGGGAGCGATTGCGTCCGCGCAGCAGCAACCGCCGCTTCCTTGGTCTGCTGCGGGCCGTCGCGGCTTGGCGCGAACTCGAGGCGCAACGGGTGAACATCCCTCGCCAGCGCTTGTTGCGTGACGAGGCATTGCTGGAGATCGCCGCCACCGCGCCCGACACGCCCGACGCGCTGGCGCGTGGCCGCGGCATCAGCCGCGGCTTTGCGGAGGGGCGTACCGGCGCTTCCCTGCTGGCGGCGATCGCCGCGGCGAAGGCGCTGCCCGACGAGGCGCTCCCCGAAGCGCCGACCGGGCGTGACGGCGCGCGACCATCGCCCGCGCTTGTATCGCTGTTGAAGGTGCTGCTGGCCGCAAAATGCGAGCAGCATCACGTGGCCGCCAAACTGGTCGCCAGCTCGGATGACATCGACCGCCTGGCGGGCGAGGATGCGCCGGACATCGCCGTACTGCACGGCTGGCGGCGCGAGGTTTACGGCGAGGATGCGCTGGCGCTGAAACAAGGGCGCATTGCACTCGGCGTGCAGGGCAGACGGGTGACCCTGGTCGCGGTCGCATAGAGCAGCGTTGTGCGGCCCCGGCGGCATTTGCTAGCTTGACGGTTATCGCCTGTCGCGCCCTGGGCGAGCATCAGTCGCCGGTCCAGACATGAGCGATGCCATCGCGACCAGACCCGGCCCGCGCCGCCGCATCCCGCGGTCGATCAGGTTCGTGCTGGCCTTCGTGCTCATCATCGCCAACGGCATATTCGTGGTCGTGCTGATGGCCGAACATCGCGCGACCGACGCGCGTGTCGCGCGCGCGCTGCAGGCAATGCTCGTGCTGAACGATATAGACGACCGGGCGGAGGCAAGTGGACGGGACCACCTCATCTACCGTCTCAACGGCGACGAGGCGTATCTCGATGGCTACATTCAGGAACAGAAAGGACTCCCGGCGGCGCTGCTGCGCCTGCGCGGCCAGATTGCCAACGACAGCGATCTAGGCCGCCGGCTGGAACGGCTGACGACGCTGATCGACCAGGACGCGGCGGCGGCGGCATCCGTTGCACCGGTGCAGCCGGGTATCGGCGCCGCGATCACGCCGTCCGAGTTGGCGGCGAGCCTGAGGCGAACGAACACAACCGACGCAGCGGTCGATGACCTCCGGACGAACGAGCAGAAACTGCTCGGCGCCAAACTGGTCGCGGCCGATTCGCTCAACGCCGTCATGCTTTTTGTCGTCAGCATGCTCGGCAGCATCGCGCTGATCGGTGGAACCTTCCTGCTGATGCGTCGCGATGCACGGCAGATCGAGCACCTGGCCGATGCGCATTCCAGGGCGCTCCAAGAGAGCGAACTTCGGTTCCGCCGCGTCTTCGAGGAAAGCCCCCTTGGCATGCTGCTGGCGCGACCTGACGGCCAGCTTATCGTTCAGGCGAACCCGGCATTCTGCCGAATGCTTGGTTATGACGACGCCGACGAAATGGTCGGGATGAGCATTTCGGACGTCACGCACGTCGATGACCGCGAACTGCTGATCGATGCGGTCGGACGAGCAACCGACCCGAGTCATGTCATCGAAGCACGCTGCCTCACCCGCTGCGGCGACGTTGCATGGGTCCGCGTCCGCCTGACCCAGCTGAGCACATCGGGTGAACACCAGGCGCTCCTGCTCGCGCTAGCAGAGAACATCACGCACGAAAAGCAGGTGGAAGCCGAACTGCGCCAGGCCCAGAAGATGGAGGCAATCGGCCAGCTGACCGGCGGCATCGCCCACGATTTCAACAACCTGCTCGGCGTCATCATCGGCAATGTCGAGTTTCTGCTCGACTCACTGCGGGACAGACCCGGCGAAGCCGACCTGGCCGGGGAGATCCTGAACAGCGCGCTGAGCGGCGCCGACCTGACCCGCCGACTGCTCGCCTTCGCCCGCCGCCAGACCTTGCAGCCAAAGAGGATCGATCTGAACGCCTACCTGCCCGACCATGTCGCCATCCTGCGCCGCGTGCTCGGCGAGGCGATCCAGATCACGCCGAATTTCGCCGCAAATCTCTGGCCGATCCGGGCGGATCCGTCGCAGGTGGGCGATGCACTGCTCAACCTGGCGATCAATGCGCGCGATGCGATGCCGCGCGGCGGCAGAATAACCATCGAGACCGCAAACGCGCATGTGGACAGAGGCACGGTGGACGATGACGGCGGCATGGTTCCAGGCGATTACATCGTCCTGGTGGTGGCCGACACTGGCGTCGGCATGGCGTCTGAGGTCCTGGAACGGGTGGTGGAGCCGTTCTTCACCACCAAGGAACCCGGCGCCGGCAGCGGGCTGGGGCTTAGCATGATCTACGGCTTCGCCAGACAGTCCGGCGGCCACCTGCGGATCGAGAGCAGGCTGGGGCATGGCACGACGGTGCGGCTCTACCTCCCTAGAGCGCTGGGCGAGCAGGCGGACGACCGGGACATTGCCGATGACCCGTCACTGCCGCGGGGCCATGAATCGATCCTGCTGGTCGACGACAATGCCCAGCTACGCGCGGTGGGACGGGCTTATCTGATGTCGCTTGGCTACCGGGTCACCGAGGCCGAGAGCGGTCCGGCGGCCTTGGCGATCCTCCGAGGTCAGGATCACTACGACCTGCTATTCACCGATGTCGCCATGCCGCATGGCATGACCGGCCACCAGCTCGCCGCGTCCGCAAGGCAACTGCTCCCCGACCTCAAAGTTCTGTTCACGACCGGCTACATCGAACCCGGGGCGAGAACCGAGTCCTCGCGGCCCTCTCCAGGCGCCACAATCTGCAAGCCGTATCGAAGGGGCGAGCTTGCAATTTCGATGCGGGCGGCACTGGAGGCGTGACTTCCACTGCCCATAAGCCGGCTCAGGCGGCGCCGGGGGGCGGGATGCCGGCGACTTCCACCAGCAGCTTGCGCAGCACCGCCTCGCCGAAGCTGCCGGTGTCACGGGCCACGACCACGAAAGCGTCGGGGCCGCCGATGACGTTGTCCCGGTAATAGCCTTCCAGCTCCGGCTCGACCTCGAGGATCGGCAGGCCGTTGATCGTGATGCCTGCGGCCACCGCGGCGTCGCGTGCCTCCGTCACCGGCCGGCCGTCGTTGTTGGCGCCATCGCCAGAGATGTCGATCACCCGCCGTGCTGCCGAGAAGTGGCTCTCGAGCAGCAGCCCAACCGAAAAGTCGATCGCGCCGCTGATGGAGGTCCAGCCCGGCAAAGGACGCAAGGCGTCATGGATGGCCTTGGCGAAGGCCTGCGCCCCAATCTCGTCCTGGATCACCGTCCAGCCGACCACCTGCTCCTGCCGGCGGGCGTCGGTCCATTCCATGAAGGTCAGGGCCACACGGCCATACAGGCCGCCGTGGACCGCCTCAATGAATGATGGGTGCCGCAGGGCGTCCAGGTAGCCCTGGATCTGCATCGAAAGCCGCTGCTCGCTGATGCTGCCGGAGCTGTCCACCGCCAGCACCAACGCCACGTCCACCTCGGCGCGCGGCGTCAGATGCACCGCATCGGCCAGGATGGCTCGCTTGCCGGCCGAAGAAACAGTGGCATCGATCCCGCACGGTCGGGGGGACCAGATCGTCATTGCGTTCCTCCCGCCAAGCGCATGTTCCCTCCGCTCCGCATGCCGCTCCGGCCGCGTCCGCCAGGCTACCGCCCGCCACGCGGGATGCCGAGCCCTCAACCGGCCAAGCACAACTTCATTTACACCAGGCTGCCGCCTGGACTAGAGCCAGGATAATTCGCCGCTGTCGGCAATGGGCCGACGCAAGCCTCCAGGGCAGGGTCCCACCTATTCTTGGCGCGCCACGAGCCTGACACGAGCGCTTTGAGCCTTTGCGAAACACGATTGATCGAAACGATGCATGATAAACAGTGCCGGCATTCCGGCGCGGGACAGGATTGACATGGTGGCAAGTTCGCATCCGGCGCATCTGAAGGCGCTCGAGGCAGAGAGCATCCATATTCTGCGCGAAGTCGCAGCGCAGGCGAGCCGGCCGGTGCTGCTCTATTCGATCGGCAAGGACTCATCGGTGCTGCTGCATCTGGCGCGCAAGGCGTTCTTTCCCGCGAAGCCGCCATTCCCGCTCCTGCATATCGACACGACGTGGAAGTTTCGCGACATGATCAGCTTCCGCGACACAACCGTGAAGCGCTTCGGCTTCGAGCTGCGCGTACACACCAATCCCGAGGGGCTGCGCCAGAACGTCAATCCGTTCGACCACGGCAGCAACACCTACACCCAGGTGATGAAGACCGACGCGCTGAAGCAGGCGTTGACGGAAGGGAGATACGACATCGCGATCGGCGGCGCGCGGCGCGACGAGGAGCGTTCGCGTGCCAAGGAGCGGGTATTCTCGGTGCGCGGTCCCGGCCATAGCTGGGATCCAAAGCGCCAGCGTCCCGAACTCTGGCACCTCTACAACGGCAATCTGGCGCCAGGCGAGACGCTGCGCGTCTTCCCGCTGTCCAACTGGACCGAGCTCGACGTGTGGACCTATATCCTCGCGGAGGGCATCGACGTGGTGCCGCTGTATTTCGCCGCACCGCGACCGACCGTGGAACGCGACGGTCAGATCATCGTGGTGGACGACGAACGCATGCGCTTCCGTGAGGGCGAGCGGTCGATGACGCGTCTCGTGCGGTTCCGCTCGCTCGGCTGCTATCCGTTGTCGGCGGCGGTCGACTCCGAGGCTGCCACACTGGAAGAGATCGTCGAGGAGATGCGCACCACGCGCGTGTCCGAGCGTGCCGGACGGCTGATCGACCAGGATCAGGATGCCTCGATGGAGAAGAAGAAGCGCGAGGGGTATTTCTGATGCCCGAATCCCTGTTGCGCGTACTGGCCTGCGGTTCGGTCGACGACGGCAAATCGACGCTGATCGGCCGCCTGCTGTTCGAATGCGGCACCATCCCGGACGATGTGCTGGCCGCCCTTGAGCGGGACAGCAAACGCTTCGGCACGGTCGGGGGCGCAACCGATTACGCGCTGCTGGTCGATGGGCTGTCCGCCGAGCGTGAACAGGGCGTGACGATCGACGTCGCCTATCGTTATTTCGAGACCCCGCGACGGCGCTTCATCCTGGCGGATGCGCCGGGACACGAGCAGTACACGCGCAACATGGTGACCGGTGCGTCCGCGTCGGATCTGGCGGTGCTGCTGGTCGATGCGCGCAAGGGCCTGCTGGTACAGACCCGCCGGCACGCGGCGATCGCCTCGCTGCTCGGCATTCGTCAGCTCGTGCTGGCGGTCAACAAGATGGACCTGGTCGGGTTCGACCAGGAGGTGTTCGACAGGATCGTCACGGATTTCTACGCGCTGCTCGGCAAGCTTGGTCCGTTGCAGGTGACCGCCATCCCTGTCTGCGCGCGCGACGGCGACAACGTCACCGAGCCGAGCGCACGGATGCCCTGGTATTCCGGCACGACGCTGCTCTCCGCTCTGGAGGGCGCCGAGCCCACCTCACATGTCGCCGAGCGTGCCTTCCGGATGCCGGTGCAGCTCGTGGCGCGGCCGGATCACACCTTCCGCGGCTACGCCGGGACTGTGGCGACGGGCACCATACGACCCGGCGTCATGCTGGTGAACGCAACGTCCGGCACCGAAGCCGCCGTGTCGCGCATCGTCACGATGGATGGCGACCTCGCCGAAGCCGTGCCGGGCCAGGCGGTGACGCTGGTCCTGGATCGCGAGATCGACGTATCGCGCGGCGACGTGCTGGCCGCGGCGCCGCCGCCCGCGCTGGCCGACCAGGTGACCGCCTGGGTGGTCTGGATGGACGAGACCCCGCTGTTCCGAGGCCGTGCTTACCTGTTCATGCTCGGCACGCGCACCGTGGTCGGCACCATCACCGATATCAGCAATCGGCTCGATGTCGATACGCTTGCCGAGGTGCCGGTGCGCGAGCTTGCGCTGAACGAGATCGGCCGCGTGACGATATCGCTGGCGCAGCGAGTCGCCTGCGAACGCTACGCGGTGAGCCGCGAGCTCGGTGGTTTCATCCTGATCGACCGGCTGTCGCGCAACACGGTCGGCGCCGGCATGGTGACCGATCTGCGCGCCGGGGCCAGCGATATCCATTGGCATCGTCTGGACGTGCACAAGGAGGCACGCGCCGCGATGAACGGCCAGAAGCCGGTGGTGCTGTGGTTCACCGGGCTGTCGGGCGCAGGCAAGTCGACGATCGCCAATCTGGTGGAGAAATACCTGCACGCGCAGGGTCGCCACACCATGAGCCTGGACGGCGACAACGTCCGCCATGGGCTGAACCGCGACCTTGGCTTCTCCGAAGCCGACCGCGTCGAAAACATCCGCCGCGTCGCCGAAGTGTCGAAGCTGTTCGTCGAGGCCGGGCTGATCGTCCTGGTGTCGTTCATCTCGCCCTATCGCGCCGAACGGATGCTGGCGCGCGACTGCGTGGCCGAGGACGAGTTCCTGGAGATCTTCGTCGATACGCCGGTGGAGGAGTGCCGGCGGCGCGATCCGAAGGGGCTGTACCGCCGCGCGGATGCCGGGCAGATCCGCAACTTCACCGGCGTCGACGCGCCCTACGAGGCGCCGCTCGATCCGGAGATCAGGCTGCCGACATTGAGTGCGTCGCCGGAGGCGCTTGCCGAACGGGTGGTCGATGAGCTGCGTCGCCGAGGCATCACCACCTGACGCGCTGGCCAGCCTGGCGGCGGAGATCCGCGCCTGCCAGGTCTGTGCCGCGCACCTGCCGCTCGGGCCGCGGCCGGTGTTCCGCGCATCGGCCACCGCGCGTCTGCTGATCGCGGGCCAGGCGCCGGGCACCAAGGTGCACGAAACCGGCATTCCGTGGAACGATCCGTCCGGCGAGCGGCTGCGCGGGTGGCTGCGGATGGATCGCGACACCTTCTACGACGAGAGCCGGATTGCGATCGTGCCGATGGGGTTCTGCTATCCCGGTCGCCTGCCCAACGGCGGCGACGCACCGCCGCGGCCGGAATGCGCGACGCTGTGGCGGGACCGGCTGCTGGCGTTGATGCCGGAGATCCGGCTGACGCTGCTGGTGGGAGGCTACGCTCTGGCGCATGTGCTGGGGCGCGGCGCGATGACGGAGCACGTGCGCGGCTTTCGGGCGTATCTGCCGCGGCTACTTCGCGCTGCCGCATCCGTCGTGGCGCACCACCGCCTGGGAGCGGCGCAATCCCTGGTTCGGCGAGGAGGTGCTGCCGGCGTTGCGCGAGGAAGTTGCCCGCGCACTGGCGGACCAGGAGCGATCTCATTGCCTGCGACTCCGAATGTCCCGTGGGCTTCGCTCGTTGAGTCTGTGCAGAACACACTGGCGTGTGCAGCGGCTATGTCATATAAGCAACGGTCGCTGCGCGCGACACGATAAGTCGTAGACGGTACCGCAAAGAGATGATCGATCGCAGCCGCTGGCAGGGGATAAACCACCGGCGGCAACCCGGGGATACATAAATGAGCTTGTTGGAGCGAGGCGCCAGCGGCACGACTACGGATGCTGCGGCTCCTTAAGGTCGGTGCATTACTTTTGCCTGCGCTACTCTTTACCCTGGCTGCCTGGAAGGACCGGTCGGAAATCCTGGCACGAGAGGCTGGAGACGGGGTCAAGCTTGTCGCTCTTCTTAACGAACAGGCCGAACATCTTTTCAGCGGCCACGAGATCATTCTGGACATTGTTGTGGAGCACATGCGGGACCGAGGCTGGGATACGATCCCGACGGACCTTCTGCACGAGCTCGAGGTGATTGACACGCGCCTCGACGGCGAATCCGACATTCTGCTTGCGGATGCCAACGGTGAGACCCGCGCAACGACCCTGCATCTGCAGCCGAACCAGCCAATGCCGATCCCCGACCGGGACTGCTTTCTGACCTTGAGCAGAAACGAGACCAAGACTTGTATCAGCCAACCGCATCCCGATCCGGTGTCCGGCAGTCGTCTGTTCTCGCTGAGCCGGCGCCTGGAGAGCGACGGTAAATTCAACGGCGTTGCACAGGTCGCCATTTCGGTGGCCTACATCGCCGACCTTTGGACATCTGTCACGTCGAGTGCGACCGATATTATTACGATGTTTCGTTCGGACGGCACTATTCTCGCTCAGTCCGGACCGCAAGCGAAAGATGCCAACGGGCAGGGTGCTGTAGGCACCGTCGGAACGACTTCATCTGCCAGAGACAACGATCGGCTCACCATCGAGAGAAATCTCACTGAATATCCGGTCTACCTCAGACTGAATCTTGATAAGACGGCGATCCTCGCGCCTTGGTACAGCAATGTCTTCGTCTATGGCGTGGTCGCCGCGATAACAACGATCGGCATGCTGCTGGCGCTCCAGATTGCCACGGGAAGGGCGCAGAAGGAACGCCGTGCAGTTGCCCTTTGGCAAGCAGAGGTTCAGGAGCGAGAGAACACGCAGGCGCAGCTTCTCCACAGCCAAAAGATGGAGAGCCTCGGCCAACTGACCGGAGGCATTGCGCATGATTTCAATAATCTCCTGACGGTGATCATCGGCAACGTTGGCATCGTGCAGGGCAACGTGCCGGACGGTAACGACCGACGGATGCTGCGAAGTGCCCTGAGAGCCGGCGAGAGCGCGGTATCTCTGACGCAGAGGCTGCTTGCCTTCGCCCGCAAGCAGGTGCTTCAGCCAAGGTCGGTCGATCTTCTGGGCCTGGTGGAAGGTATGCGGAACCTGTTGACCCGCACGTTGGGCACCGACATTCGATTTACCGTTTTCGCAGATCCGCAACTTTGGCCTTCGCTCGTCGATCCAAACCAGATTGAGCTGATCATTCTCAACCTCGCAATCAATTCCCGCGACGCAATGCCGACCGGTGGAACCCTGTCCATTACATTATCGAACGGGGACGCCCGCGCCGACGCGCCCCGCGATCTCGCGCCAGGCCAATATGTCGTGCTTACAGTCTCGGACACCGGTATGGGTATGGACGAGACAACACTGGCCAGGGCCACCGAGCCATTCTTCACGACCAAGGAACCCGGAAAAGGGACAGGCCTCGGGCTCTCGATGATGCAGGGTGTGGTCAGTCAATCCGGCGGTGCCGCACGCATCAGCAGCAAACCGGACCGTGGCACCCAAATTGAACTTTGGCTGCCGCGCGCCAAGACAGCACCCCCGGAGATCGCGTCGCATGCGGTGCGCGACGAGGTCCCGGGGGATGGCGCCATTCTGGTCTGCGATGACAACTCTGCGGTTCTTGAATATGTCTGCGATGCACTGAGGACGAAGGGCTATCATGTGCTGCCGGCGATGAGCGGGCGCGCGGCCATTTCCATTTTGGAGGAGAAGGAATCAATTCGCCTGCTGATCGTTGATTTCCTCATGCCGGAGATGAATGGAGCAGCCGTTGCGCGCGAGGTTCGATCGAGTCACCCTCGCCTTCCGATACTTCTTATCACCGGCAACGCCGACCCGGAGGCCGCCCGTTCCGGGCTTCCCGACGTGCCGGTCCTGAGCAAGCCGTTCGATCGAGAGCAGCTCGCGCAACGCGTCGCTGAACTCCTTGCGGCCTGAGCGCGAATCCAGAACCCGCGCTGGCTGGGGCGGGAGGATTCGAACCTCCGAATGGCGGAATCAAAATCCGCTGCCTTACCCCTTGGCTACGCCCCATCCAGCAAGGCGGTGAATAGGTCGCGTGCTGCCTCACGTAAAGCCTGCTCGGTCGCGACGCAGACTCCCGCCCCAGCACCACCATCCCGGGCGTTGCAGCCCCGCCGCAGCCCGCCTTGCCGCGGCGCGCGTCGGCGAACAGGCCGAAGCAGGTCGCGCCCGAGCCGCTCATCCGCGCCAGCAGGCAGCCCGGCGCAGCCTCCAGGCTCGACAGAACCTCACCGATCACCGGGCGAAGCGCGATGGCGGCCGGCTGCAGATCATTGCGCTGACCCTTGAGGTCGCCTGCCATCTCCCCGGCGTTCCGCCACGCAGTCGGCAACTCCACCCGCGCGGACCACGCGCCGCCGTGTCCCCGGAACACGTCGGCGGTCGCCAGCGCGGTGCCGGGATTGACCAGGGCAATTCCACACGCCGGCAGCGTCGGCACCGGCTCCAGACGCTCACCGATACCCCCCATGCGGCTGGCGCGGCCGGTGAGACACACCGGAACGTCCGCGCCTAGCCCGGCCGCGAGGCCCGCCAGTACCTCCAGGATCCGGCTCGATGCGCCATAGCCGGCAGAGCAGCCGCAGCGCCGCTGCTGCGTCCGCCGAACCTCCGCCGATGCCGGATGCCACCGGCAAATTCTTGGTCAGAACGATCCGGCCGCCGGCCGTGACGCCGGCCGCCGCTGCCAGGACCCTCGCAGCGCGCAGTACCGAGGTTGTCCGGCTCAGCGGCAAGTGCCCCGGCAAATGGCCCCTCAACCCTCAGTGACAGCGCCTCCGCCGGTTCCGCACGAAGCGTGTCACCGACATCGGCGAACACCACCAGACTATCGAGCAGATGGTAGCCGTCGGCCCGTCGGCCGAGCACGTGCAGGAACAGGTTGACCTTGGCGGGTGCCGGCTCGGTCAGATCACCCGACACAAATCCTACTGACCGCTGATCACCGCTGACTGACGAGAGCCACTTTGCAGCTTCGCCTCCAGTTTGGCGGCGTCGTCGGGCTCGGGATTGAAGGTCAGAGCACGGCGCCACTGGTAGGTTGCTTCCAGCTTGCGCCCGGCGGCCAGATACGCATCCCCGAGATGGCCGTTGATGGAGGCATCCTCCGGTTCCAGTTCGACCGCACGCTCCAGCGTTCTGACCGCCTCGGTCGTCTCGCCCTGGCGCAGCAACACCCAGCCAAGGCTATCGACGATCGCGCCGTCGTTCGGCCGCAGCTGCGCCGCCTTCTCGATCATCTGCCGGGCCTGCGCCAGGTTCTGCCCCATGTCGGCCCAGGAATAGCCGAGATAGTTCAGGACAAAGGGCTGGTCCGGCGACAACACCAGAGCGTGCTGAAAGTCAGCCTCGGCCTTTGGCCACTGGCGCGACCGCTCGTAGGCGATGCCCCGATCGTAGAACACCACCCAATCGTTCGTGCCCGGCTGTGGAATACGCGCGATTGCGCGGTCATAGGCTGCGATCGCATCGGTGAAGCGCTGCTTGCCGCGCAGGGTGTCGCCTTCGCGCATGGCGGGCAGCGGGCTCGCGGGATAGTCCGCGGCGATGCCCTGAAGTTCGTGCATGGCCTCCTCGGAATGGCCCAGCCGCTCGGCGAGCGCCGCCCGTTGCAGGCGGATCACCGGGATCAACGGATCGTCGCTGTTGACCGCGACCAGTATTTGAAGCGCGTCGTCGAGATGGTGGCTGCTTTCGAGGATGTCCGCGGCCAGCACCCGTGCCGCCGTGAAATCCGGCCGCATGTCGAGGGCCAGACGAAGCAGCATCATCGCGAAGTCGGCGGCATCCTGCTGGCGCAAGGCGGCCGCCATGGCGAGATAGGCCTCGGCGATTCCATCCGTGGCGTGCGGCACCGCGGGCGTCATGCTTGCGGCAATCAGTCCCGGCAGCGCGATTGTCATCTCCGGGGCGGCGTCGGACATGGCGGTCAGCGTGCGCTGCGCCTCGTTCATCTGGCCGTGACGTGCCTCCCAGCTCGCGAGGATCTGCGCCAGGCGCAGGTTCATGCCGCCAAACTCGCTCAGCGCGGTGCGATAGAGCCTGGCCGCGTCCGCCGCGTGGCCGGCCTGATCGGCAATCAGCGCGGCGTGCAGGGCATAGACGCCGCGGAATCGCTGGCCGTCGAGGAACGGATGGAGCGTCGCCAGCGCGGCATCGGTGTGGCCGGCGCCCTGCTGAGCCCAGGCGACCAGCAGCGGCTGCAGCAGTTGGGTGAGACCCTGGCGCGGCAGCGCATGGAACCTCTGCTCCGCCGCCTGCCAATGGCCGGCACGGGCCTCCACCGCGCCGAGCAGCAGCTGAGCGGCCTGACTGTCGGGCAGCTGCCGGGCCAGTGGCACCGCCTCGGTGCGACCGGCAATCAGGGAGGCGATGAACGCCTGCTGGAGCAGTTCCGTGTCATCGGGGCGCGCGGCGCGGGCGCGCAGAAGCTGTTTCGCCGCTGTAGTCGGGTCGGACTGGCTCATGGCGAACCGGCCGACCATGTAATCGGCGAACACCCCTGTCGGCGCATCGTGCCCCGCTCGGCTGGTCACCTTGCCTGGGGAGGGATCCGCTGCGGCGCAGGCCGACAGCAGCGAGAGGGCGAGCAGAAGGGCGCGGCTGGCGCTGTGAACATGCTGCATCCGCACAATCTACGTCACGCCGCCGAGAGAGTCATGGGGATTTGAGGCGGCGGATTGAACGGCGGGCTGACGCCGGTTGGAACCCCCTCACATGCCGCCCGGATAGTTGGGTCCCCCGCCGCCCTCCGGCGTGACCCAGTCTATGTTCTGGGCCGGATCCTTGATGTCACACGTTTTGCAGTGCACGCAGTTCTGCGCGTTGATCTGCAACTGCGGATGGCCTTCTTCGGCGCCGACGATCTCGTAGACGCCGGCCGGACAATAGCGTGCCTCCGGACTGCGGAAGCGCTGCCAGTTGAGCGTGATCGCCAGCTCGGGATCGGCCAGCCGGAGATGCGGCGGCTGGTTCTCCTCATGATTGGTGTTGCTGATGTATACCGAGGACAGCCGGTCGAAGGTCAGCACGCCATCCGGCCTCGGGTATTCGATGCGCGGCGCCGCCTCCGCCTCGATCAGCGTCTCGTTGTCGGGATGCCGATGATGGAAGGTCCACGGGGCCTTGCCGCGCAGCAGATAGGTATCGATTGCGGAATAGGCGAGGCCACCCCAAAGCCCGAACCTGGCAAATGCCGGCCGGATGTTCCTGGCCTGAGACAACTCCTGCCACACCCAGCTCGCGCGCAGCTTCTCCTCGTAGCCTGCGAGATCCGCCGTGCCTCCCGCCGCAAGCGCCTCGGCTACCGTCTCAGCCGCCAGCACACCGGACGTCATCGCGGTATGCGTGCCCTTGATCTTCGGCACGTTGAGGAACCCGGCCGCGTCCCCGATCAGCGCGCCGCCGGGAAATGTCAGGCCAGGGATCGACTGCAGTCCACCCTCGTTCAAGGCGCGTGCGCCGTAGCTGATGCGTCTGCCCCCTTCGAAGTGCCCGCGCACCGCCGGATGGGTCTTGAAGCGCTGCATCTCGTCGAACGGCGAGAGCCAGGGATTGCGGTAGTCGAGCCCGACAACGAAGCCGTAGGAGACCAGATTTTCGCCGAAATGGTAAAGAAACGAGCCGCCGTAGGTTGCCCGATCGAGCGGCCAGCCGACGGTGTGCTCTATCAGGCCGGGCCGGTGGTTGGCGGCGGGTATTTCCCACAGCTCCTTGATGCCTAGGGCGTAGGTTTGCGGGTCACGGCCATCGCGCAGACCGAAGCGCCCGATCAGCTGTTTGGAAAGCGAGCCCCGGCAGCCTTCGGCAAACAGCGTGTAGCGCGCGCGCAGCTCCATCCCGCGCTGAAAGCCATCGGTGGGCTTGCCGTCCTTGCCGATCCCAAGGTCGCCGGTGGCGATGCCGACGATGCGCCCGTCGTCCTCCAGCAGCTCGGCCGCGGGGAATCCTGGGTAGATCTCGATGCCCAGCGCCTCCGCCTGGGTCGCCAGCCAGCGGCAGACGTTGCCGAGCGAGACGATGTAGTTGCCGGCGTTGTGCATTTGCGGTGGCGTCGGCAGTCGGAAGGCGCGGGTTGCCGTCAGGTACAGGAAACGGTCATTCGTGGCCGGCGTGTCGAGCGGCGCACCCTTCTCACGCCAGTCGGGGATCAGCTCGTCGAGCGTTCGAGGCTCCAACACGGCGCCCGACAGGATATGGGCGCCGATCTCGCCGCCCTTTTCCACCAGGCAGACCGCGGCGTCGGGGGCAAGCTGCTTCAGGCGGATCGCCGCGGCCAGGCCGGATGGTCCGCCGCCCACGATCACCACGTCAAACTCCATTGCCTCCCGCGGGGGCAACTCATCGGCCATCGCGCTCCCTCCTGGATTAACCACTACAACCCTAGGCAGTCTGGCGCCCTTCGGCAAAACGGGCTTTTCTGATTGTGGGGGACGCCGAGGGGCACACGTGTTAGATTGTCTATCGAGTTGTGATGTGAAGACCATCATGAGGCATGGAATCCAGCGGAATGAGCGGCAGTTCTGGTCGCGAGCATCAGATCCCTCGAGCTACGCAGGCAGGTCGCTTCGCTAGAGGCGCAGATCCGCTTCTGGTCGCGGGGCATGGAACGGCCTTACGGCTACTCGGCTTGCCCAGGCGAAGGGTCGAATATCACATCAGCTGTTGCATACTGAGTTTCCCCGAACAACTCGACGACGTGGATGAGGAGTTGCTCGCCCGGGATGAATGGACCGGCGAGCTGCGAGGAGATCATCGTCGTCAGCCACCAGTCGCTGCGCCGCTCCCCGGGTGGCGAGACGTCGCTGGTCACCGAGCCCCACGACGATCGCACCTGAGGATCACCCTCAGGAGGTTGCTTTTGCGTTTGGGCCGGCAATGCCGGCGGAACAGCTACTGGTTGGCGTTCCAGATGTCGGTGTCGAGCTTCCAGCCGCCGCGGATCCGGCGCCAGAGGACGACATACTTGCCTTCGACATGCGTCATCTGTTTCTGCGGGTTGGGGGCATCGAGGCTGAACTGGCCGATCTCGCGCGCGGCGTTGCCGAACTGATCGACGCGCAGTGCCTGGAGCGACAGATTCTTGATACCCTCCTGGATCTGTCCCTGCCAGAATTCCTGGATGGCAGCGCGCCCCCTGACCATGGCAGCACCGGGTGGCAGAACGGTTGCCTGCTCCGTATAAAGTAACGCGACGCCGGCAGCATTGCCGCTGTTGAACGCCGCGTCGAATTTTGCATTCTCGGCATCGATCTCCGCCTTTATGTCACGCGCCTGCGCGGACGCAGCCAGGACCAGCAATGAAATGGCAAGAAAGACGGCTTTCATTGGACCGACGCTCCCCTTCTTGATGTGTGGATAGCCAATTATCCCAAGGATTGCGCCGCCGCCAAGACCTCGGCGGCGTGGCCGGTGACGCCGACCTTGCGCCAGGCCTTGGCAACCTTGCCGTTCCTGTCGATCAGGAACGTGCTCCGCTCCATGCCCATATACTTGCGTCCATACATCGACTTCTCGACCCAGGTGCCGTACTTCTCCGCCAGCGCATGGGTCTCGTCCGAGGCAAGCGGAAACGTCAGCTTGAATTTCTCGGCGAACTTCTCGATGGGCTTCATCTTGTCGGGCGAGACGCCGATCACGTCGATGCCGATCTTGCCGAGCTGCGGCAACGCTTCCTGGAACGCGCATGCCTCCTTGGTGCAGCCCGGCGTGTCGGCCTTCGGGTAGAAATACAGCACGAACGGCTTGCCGCGCAGCGACTTGCTGCTGACGGTGCGGCCGCCGCTCGCCGGCAGCTCGAAGTCGGGCGCCGCGGCGCCTTCCTCTACGCTCATGGATCCATCTCCCCTACGTGACGAACAAACATGGCGCGGACCTGTCGCGCCAGATCGTCCAGCGTGGCGCGCAATCCGGCCAAGTCAACCGGCGCCTCCCCGTCGAGCGCCACGGCAACGGCGCGCAACAGGGCGCGCGCGGAGGCGTCAGGAAGATCGTCGGGCGCGCCGCGACCGACGGTGATGCGCAGCATGCCCTGCACCGTGCGCCAGATATGGTCGGCTCGGATCAACAGCGCCGCGTCCTCCGCGGGGAGGAGCCTCGCCTTCGCAAGCCGGTCGAGCGCGATGCGCGTGGTGGGCGAGCACAGCTCCGGCGCGCCCCGCGCGTGGATAAGCTGCAGGACCTGGGCGATGAACTCCACCTCGATCTGACCGCCCGCACGCAGCTTCACATCCCAGGGGCCGTCCGGCGGCAGGTCGCGGGTCATTCGCGCACGCATCGATGCCGCATCGGCGCGGATGTGGTGCGCATCGCCGGCAGCTGCCAGCGCCTGGGCGATGGCTTCCTCGATCCGGGCGCGGAGTGCAGGGGGTCCGGCGATCACACGCGCACGCGTCAGCGCCATTCGCTCCCATGTCCAGGCCGAATTCGGCATGGTAGCGCTGGAAGGACGGCAGCGACACGGCGAACGGACCCTTGTTCCCCGAGGGCCGGAGCCGCATGTCGACCTCGTAGAGCCGACCATCCACGCCCGGCGCGGTCACCGCCGCCACGTAGGCGTGGGCGGCGCGCACGAACCACTGGCTCGCCGGCATCCCCCGGGTCGGTTGCCCGGGGGCGGGGCTGCGACCACCCCGGCTTTCGGTGACCATCTCGGGATGATGGTATATCAGCATCAGATCGAGGTCGGAGCCCGCCATCATCTCGCGCCCGCCGGCCTTGCCCAGCGCCACCACGGCCATCGAACCGCCGCGTACCCGCCCAAAGCGCGTGGAAAAATCCGCCAGCACCGGCGGCAGCAGGGCACTCAACGCCGCATCTGCGATGGCCGTGCGGTGCAGTCCGGCGGCGTCTGCGTCCAGCCTTCCCTCCATGGTGGCGACCGAAACGGTGAAGTCTTCCTCGCGCACGGTGCGGCGGATGATCTCGATGGCATCCTCCAGCAGGCGTGCGTCCCTTAAGCGTATGCGCATCAGGGGAGCAGGCTCCGGGTGCTCCTCGGGTGACAGCAGGCCATCGAGCGAGGCCGGATGATTGGACAGGTGATCGGCGAGAGAAGGTGCCGCGCCAAGCACGGCGGCGATCCTCTCCAACAGTGCGGGGTTGCGCTGAAACAGCGAGAGAAGCTGAACACCCGCGGGCTGACGGGCGAGGAACGCGTCAAACCGGTTGAACACCACGTCAGGCTGCGGCTGGCGCGCGAGCGCCGCCAGGACGCGCGGCAGCACCTCGGCCAGCAGATCGCGCGCGCGCGCCGAACGCAGGGCACGGACATGCCCAGCCTGCCAGCCGCGCACCGCGGTCACGATGCGCTCCGGATTTGCGAAGCCGAGTGCGCGCAGCGCCGCAAGAGTGGCGGAAGGCGGCGCATCGACGCCGCTGAAGTCCAGTTCGGCGGCGGCCGCGCCACCATCGAGCAGGTCCGGCACCAGTTCGAACACCTCGGAATAGCGCGCACGCACCTGATCCAGATGGCGCAGCAACTCGATGGCGAAAGCGGTGGCGTCCGGGTAGCCCATGAACGTGGTGAATCGTGCGAGATCCGTTGGCCGCTGCGGCAATTCGTGGACCTGGCGGTCGGCCACCATCTGCAGCCGGTGTTCGACGCTGCGAAGAAAGCGATAGGCGGATGCCAGCTCGGTTGCGGCTCGACGAGGGACGTGACCGGCACGGGACAGGAGCCGGAGCGCTCCGAGCGTTGTGGGCACACGCAGTCCGGGATCGCGGCCACCCCAGACAAGCTGAAGCGTCTGCGCCAAGAACTCGATCTCGCGAATGCCGCCTTCTCCCAGCTTCACGTTGTGGCCCGCGATACGCGCGACAGGGTCGGCCACAGCGGCGAGCGCGCCACCCTTGTGCTCGTCGATGCGGCGCTTCATCGCGTGAATGTCGGCGACCGCGGCGAAGTCCAGGCCGCGACGCCACACGAAGGGCCGGATCGCCTCGAGAAAGCCCGCGCCGAGTGCCAGGTCGCCGGCCACCGGGCGCGCCTTGATCATGGCGGCGCGCTCCCAGTTCTGGCCCATGCTCTCGTAGTATGCGATCGCAGCGTTCAGGGCGACGGCGGGCGGCGTGACGGCGGGGTCGGGCCGCAGCCGCAGATCGGTGCGGAAGACGTAGCCGTCGGCGTCGCGCGCCTCCATCAGTGACACCAGGCCACGGGCAATGCGCGATGCGAACGCGGCCATCGCATGGCCCTCGCTGCGTTCCGTGTATATTGGCGCCGCCGAATCGTAGAGCAGCACGAGGTCCACATCGGAGGAATAGTTCAGCTCGCGGGCGCCGAGCTTGCCCATGCCGAGCACCGTGAACCCCCCGCCGCGTGTCGGATCATCCGGATCCGGCAGGCGCAGTTCGCCCGCGTCGTGTGCGGCGCGCAGCAGGTGCGCCATGGCCTGACCGAGCGCGGCCTCGGCCAGATCGGTCAGGGCGGCGGTGACGCGCTCCAGCGGCCAAATGCCCCCGATATCCGCGATGGCAGTGGCCAGCGCTACAACTCGTTTGGCATGCCGCAGTGTAGCTGCGACACGGTCGCGGCGGGTTTGGGCAGGCAAAGCCGCCAGCTCCTGAAGCGTCGTCGTTACCACCTCATCCGGCCCGCTCGAAACGATGTTGCGCAGGCTGGCGGCCTCGCGCACCGCGAGATCGGCCAGATAGGGGCTGTTGCCGCCGAGCGAGCGGAGCAGGGCAGCCACCGGGGGCCGCGCCGCGAGCCGTGCCTCGACGCGACCGAGGTCGCCGAAGCGCTCGATCAGCCGTTCCGCCGCGCCGGCGTCATGTGGGCTCGGCCAGTGTGCCGGCAGGCGGAACGGTCTTTCGGTCATGCGTTCAAAGGCTGGCCGTGAGGCGCCTTTCCGGTCAAGTCGCCATTGGTTGCGCCAAGCTGGTGCATTGGCTGGTCACTCTCGCAATCACCTTGGCATTGCTGGCTGGCGCCGGCGTCGCCACCCTGGCCTGGCGACTGTCGCAGGGACCGGTCGATCTGCCCTGGCTCGCCACGCGGCTGGAAGCGGCAGCCAACGCGAATGGCGGTTCGACCAGGCTCGCGATCGGCACGGTCGCGCTGACGTGGGAAGGTTTTCGGCTGGGCGTGGACCGTCCACTGGACCTGCGCGTGACCAACGTGACGGTGAGCGACCAGACCGGCCGCCAACGGATGGACATTCCGCGTGCCGAAGTATCGCTGTCGCTGCGTGCGCTGCTGCGCGGCAGGATCGAGCCGCGCGCCGTGGAGATGGACGGCCCACGTCTTAGCCTGCTGCGTGAGACAGACGGTGCGCTCAGCCTCGACCTCGGCAGCCTGACGGAGGCATCCGACAACGGCATCGCCGCGCCGGCCGAACCGGCGAGCGAAACGCGGGCTCCGATCAACGCACTGCTGGGCGAGCTGGCGCGACCGGCGGCGAACGATCGGGATGGCAGCCGCAACACGCTGTTGAGCCAGCTCCGCCTGCTGCGGATCCGTGATGCGCGGGTCGCAGTGGTGGATCGCCAGCTTGGCATCACCTGGCGGGCGCCCGAGGCAAATATCGACCTCACCCGCAAGCCGCAGGGCGGCGTCGATGGCACGGCCGAACTGTCATTGGCGCTTGGCGAACAGCAGGCGCGGCTGACGTTCGCGGCGACGTTGGCGGCGGGCGCCACGGAGACGCATCTGCGTGCCCGGCTCACCCCGGTCAAACCGGCCGCGCTGGCACGTGAGGCGCCGACGTTGGCGGCGCTGGCCGCCGTGGACGCCCCGGTGAGCGGCGAGGCCGATCTCGATCTGGATGCCAATCTTGCATTGCTCACGGTGCGGCTCACCGCGCGGGCCGGCGCCGGGGACGTGAGGATCGGACAGGCGAGCGTGCCGATCGTCGAGGCGGCCCTGGCCGTGTCGGGCACGCCGGATGCCCTGACGCTCCAGATACTGCAGGCGACATTGCGCGGCCACGAGGGTGGGCCGCAAACACAAATTCAGGCGCGCGGCACGGCGGAGCGCACGTCCGGGCGGCTGGACTCGGCGTTGACGCTCGATCTCGATCAGGCCGATTTCGCCGATCTGCAAAGACTTTGGCCGCAGGGCATTGGCGGCAATGCGCGCGCCTGGATCGTGGAGAACATCCCGGCTGGCATGGCCCGCAATGGTCATTTCGAGATCGCCCTTGCAGCGCCCGACGACCTTTCGTCGGTCGCGTTGACCCGTGCGACAGGAACGCTGAACGGTGATGGGCTCCAGGTTTACTGGCTGCGGCCCGTGCCACCGATCGAGAACGGCGTCGCACAGCTCCGCATTCTCGATCCGGATACGCTGGAGATCGTCGTCGCGTCGGGCCGGGAGAGGCTGCGTACCCAGAAACCGGGCACGAGCACCGGTACCGGCGGACTCCAAATTCGTGGCGGGCGCGTGCACATCACCGGGATCATGCAGCACGACCAGGTTGCCGCGATCGATGCGGATATCGCCGGATCGGTGCCCGATGCGATCGCCCTGCTGCGGGAGCCGCGCCTTGCGTTGCTGGATCGCCATCCGATCGATCTGAAGAACCCCGCCGGCCAGGCGACGGTGAAGCTCGCGCTCAGCGTCCCGTTGGAGCGGAAGGTGCGGATGGATGACATCTCGGTCCACGTTCAGAGCCATCTGGAGGGTGTGCATCTCGGCGGCGTGGTGGCGGGGCGCGATCTTGACGAGGGCGTGCTGGATATGGATGCGAGCGGGGACGGGCTGAAGGTCAACGGGCGTGCGCTGCTCGCGACCATTGCGGCACAGATCGACGCGGCGATGGATTTCCGCGCCGGCCCTCCCACGCAGGTGCTGCAGAGCGTGACGGTGTCCGGCAAGCCGGAGGCGAGCCAGCTTGCATCGGCTGGGCTGGACGCGACATCGGTGTTGACCGGGCCGATGCAATTGCAGGCGACGCTGACCGAGCGCCGCAGCGGCCAGGGCGAGCTGGCCATGACGGCCGATCTCACGACGGCGGCGCTGACCGTTGCGGCGCTCGAGTGGCGCAAGGCGCCGGACGTGCCGGCGAAGGCGGCGGCGCGGCTGACGATGGACCATGATCGGATGACCGGCATCGACAACGTCCAGCTTGATGGCGACGGCATCACGCTGCGCGGGAGTGCCGATGCCAGGGACGGCAAGATCGCACTGCTGCGTATCGACCAGATGGTGCTCGGGCGAACCATCGCGCACGGTACGGTGAAGCTCCCTGATACGCCCGGCGCCGGGCCGATTGTCGTCAACGTCAGCGGGCCCACGATCGACATGGCGCCAAGGTTCAGCCGTCGCGCGGTGCCGCGAAAGCCATCGGCGGCGTCGCCCGAGGCGCCGCCGGGATCGCCCTGGACCGTCGAGGCCCGCTTCGATCGCGCGCTGATGGCGAACGACGAGGCGCTTGGCCGGCTGACCCTGAGTGCCGAGAACGACGGGCGCGTGTTCCAGCGCCTGCGCTTCGAAGGCCAGACCGGATCACGCTCGCCGTTCCTGGTGCAGATCGTGCCGCAGAAGGGCGGCCGGCGGCTCACCGCCACCACCGGCGATCTGGGGCAGTTGCTGCGCGGGCTCGACGTGGCGCGGACGCTGCAAGGCGGACGGCTTTCCGCGCAGGCGACCTTCGACGACGCGCAGCCTGGCCGGCCGCTGTCGGGCAGCGCCGATCTCGAGGATTTCCGCGTCCACGGCGCGACGGGGCTGGCGCGGCTGCTCCAGGCGATGACCCTGTATGGGTTGGTCGATGTCATGCAGGGTCCCGGCCTCGGCTTTACCCGGCTGGTCGCGCCGTTCCGGCTGACCGACGATGCGCTGGAGCTTGCCGATGCGCGTGCGTTCAGTTCGTCGCTCGGGCTGACGGCGAAGGGCCGGATCGACTTCGCCGCGCAGCAGATCGACATGCAGGGGACGATCGTTCCCGCGTATTTCTTCAATTCGCTGCCGGGCAAGATCCCGTTGCTGGGTAAGCTGTTCAGTCCCGAGCGCGGCGGCGGCCTGTTCGCGGCGAGCTACACGCTGCGCGGGCCGCTCGATGATCCGGATGCGTCGGTCAATCCGCTGACGGCGCTGACGCCGGGGTTCCTGCGGGGGCTGTTTGGGATGTTCTGATGCGGGAAGACACGCGCGTGGGGTGGCAGGTGTCTCACCGGCGTCTCGGCAATCCGTGGGTGAGACGAGGGCGGTGCGTTCGTGCTGGTGGCGGGGGCTGATAAGATTCTACCTGGGCGAATCCTAGACAAAAAGACTCCAACAATCGCGTTGGCAACGTGACGGTCATGCGGCAAGGAGATCGACGATCTGCTGGATGGCTTTGTCGGCGCGGTGGTAAGCGGTTTCCAGTTTGCTGGGCGGCTGGTGACGGACAACGGGCCTATGGTGGAATTGGCTGTTGGCGAGCGGACCGCAGAGCCGTTTGTGGAAGAACAGAAATAGCAGCGCCACCTGTACGCCTTTCGGCGTGAGGCGGTAGGCGTATCGGGATCCGTCACGCTGCAGCAGTCCATGGCCTTTGAGCTTGCGTAGGTCATAGCGCAGTTGGTTCAGGCCATAGGCTCTTTCGGAGACGTGGAATGTGGCGAGGACGGCCTGGTGGATTTGCCGGGTGGTCCAGCCGCCGACGTGACTGCCGCCGTGCAGGAGCACCTCGAGGAGGCGGATGACGCGCGGGTCGTGGATCTTGATGCCGGGATAGCGAACCGCGCCGACGGTGATCGGCAGGGCGAGGCGTTGCAGCAGCGGGAAGTCGACATGGACGTTGAGCCATTGCGCCTGAAAGCCGGCAAAACGGCCGGTGATGTCCTGGAACCGCTCGCGCACGGCCTGGAGATGGTCCAATCCCTTCCTCAGCCGGAAATCGGCGAGGTTGTTGGAGACCAGCTCGTTGCGCAGGTAGGTGGCGAACTTTTCGTATTGTTTGAGGAAGGCGTGCTTGAAGTAGGCGCGGAAGACATGATGACCATGCTCGACGCGGTCGATGACGGTGGCGAGCTTGCCTGCCATCCTGCGGTTCAGGCGGGTGCCGAAGATCGTGGCAATCTTGTCGCCGGTGAGCCGCCACAGACCGAGTTCGCAGCTACGTTCGAACAGCTTGTGGATGGGAAAGTGCCGCTTGAAGATGAAGTTGCGGCAGTATTCGATCTGGGTGATGGCGTAAAAGCGTGAGAGGTTGAGCCGCTTACGCTCCTTGGCGGAGAACTTCGGGCCGAGGATCAGCGTCCAGTAGTCGAGGCGTCTGCGGATGATATCCGGGCTCAGCCGATCGGCGGCGGCCTGCAATGCGGCCACGTCATCCACCGCAAGAAAGGCATTGTCGTGCTTGCGGAAGCCGATCTGCGTTCGGTTCAGCTCCTGCTCGATGAAGCTGTGGCCATTGAGGTAATACGTGGTCTGGAACGGCAGGAACGAGGCGACCCGCATCACCATCGGGCCGAGGGTTTCGTCGCGGATGTAAAAATAGTAGTGGGTGAAGCGGCTGCGATGGCGGGCAAGGATGCGGTAATTGGGATCCTTGGTGGGGTATTTCGGCACGGTGACACGAAACGTCGGCCCCTGCTCCATGCTCTTGAGGATGCCGTAGACGCCATAGGCATTCGTCCGCACCATGCGGCGTTGCCACGGCAGGACATGGTGTTCCTTGCGCACGCCCTTCTCGGCCCACTCGATCGGGATGCGATGATTGCGTGCGTAGGCCTCCACCCAGTTCTGGTAGTCGGTGGTGCGCTGGCTCAGGATTTCCTTGCTGACCACCGGAACGCCAACGACCTGGCGGAAGAAGTTCACCACCCGCTCGGGCCGCGACAGTCCGCTCAGGTAGCCGTATATGACGATGCGGTCGAAGCAGTGGTAGACGAAGACCAGCAAGTTGCCGAACAGCTGGGTGAACAGGTCCATGGCAAACCCCGCACGAGCCGGTAGGGCTCGAAACGCTGTCAAGCGTGGCCCGGGCAAGCGGATGGTGGAAGGCGGTCGCTTTCGGCTGGCCGACGAGGTGCGCTATATCCAGCGTCGGGCGGCCGAGCATGACAGCCGCATCGTCGCCGTTGGTCAGCTGGTGCTGTTCTCCACCGCCACCGGCGATGCGTGGCTGCTCGATCGCTCGGATCTGCTCGCCGTGCGGCTCGCCCGAGATGGCGAGGTCGAACCGGTCCACATCGAGGATACCGATACTGCGTTCACCATCGGCTGGAAGGGCCGCTATCGCATCGACGGGCCGGCGTTCGTTTACTTGGATCGGGAGAGCGGTCGGGTCGTCACCATCCTCGGATACCCGACCGACAAACTTGCCGACACTGCTTAGTCAGGAAATTTCAAATATGTTTGGCTAGCTTTACGCGGAGAACAGCGGAGAGCCGCGAAGGGCCGCGGAGTGGCACACGGTTGCGTGGCGGCACCCCTGCGTCGTCATGGCGCCAACACCCTCCATCGTCATGGCCGGCCTTGTGCCGGCCATCCACGTCCTTCTCTTTGCGGATGCAGCAAAAGACGTGGGTGGCCGGCACAAGGCCGGCCATGACGGTGGGGGCCGGCCATGACGGTGGGGGCCGGCATCCGGCCCGTCAACAATGAGCGCGCCAACGAGGCGTCGTTCCATCCGCGTGAGTGCAGGTCCAGCCAGCACATTGCGGCCCGGTACCGGCAAGCCGACAGATCCACCACCGTCGCTCCGCCAGGCGGCACGGTGACGGTCTCTGCACGCTCGCGAGATCGTGCCGATCACGTGAAACGAAGAGATAAAATTAGGTCCGCCAATCGCCGAGATAGATCCGCACCGTCTCGCCTGTCTTCGCGTGCAGCGGGTGTTCCGTGGTCGCGCGCCGACTTGGCCTCGCCCGCGCGCCACCTGGTCAGCACCGCGCAGAACCACAGAAACGAGCCGACGTCGTTGGCATGGAACGCCAGTTGCTGCTGGCACCAGGACCGGGGACGCGCTGCGATGCGGCGTGCCCACGTCCGGCGCGACAATATCGTGTTCGGCGCCTTCGCCGTTGATGATGGTGATCTGGACCACGTCGCCCTCGTGCACCACGAGCACGGGATTGACCTTGCCGTCGATGGCTCCGCCTTTGCCGATATGGACCATCTTGCCCTGGGCGATGCCGGTGCGCAGGGTGAAGATCGCATTCGGCATTGCATGCGCCATGCTTGTCATGTCCGGGGCAGGGGCCGCACTCGGACCAGCGGCGACGACCGGATGCGACGCGAACAGCGGCATGCTGAGGACGGATGCGACCAGCGCCGTCCGTAGCGATCGTGTGTTCAAGGTCCATCTCCCGGCGTTGCGGTGGATGGTCCATGCATGGAGGTGCCGGCGCCGCTGCTTTGATCTGGATCAATCCGGCCGTCGCCCTTCGGCTTGCCCGCGGTTCACGTGCCGGGCATCAATGTGCGGACATCCTGTCGGAGAATTCGCCGCTGTCCGAGACCCGGAATCTGCTCGACATCCACGGCCTGAGCGTCGCGTTCGCCACTGACCAGGGGCCTTCCACCGTCGTCCGTGAACTCGACCTTCATGTGGCCCAGGGTGAGACTCTCGCGATCGTCGGGGAGTCCGGTTCCGGCAAGTCGGTGACCGCGCTGAGCATAACCCGGCTGATCGACCACACCGGCGGCCGCATCACGGCGGGTCGCATCCTGTTTACCGACCGCACCGGGCGTCAGCGCGACCTCGTCACCGAGTCCGCCGATGCGATGCGACGGCTGCGCGGCCCCGAGATGGCGATGGTGTTCCAGGAACCGATGAGCAGCCTCAATCCCGTGCTGCGCATCGGCGACCAGATCGCCGAGGCGGTGATGCTGCATCAGGGGCTCGGTCAAACTGCCGCGCTTGCCGAGGCGCGCCGCCTGCTGGAACACGTGCGCATCCCGGAGGCGGCGCGACAGTTGCAGCGCTATCCGTTCCAGCTTTCCGGCGGCATGCGCCAGCGGGTGATGATCGCGATGGCGCTGTCCTGTCGGCCGCGTCTGCTGATCGCCGACGAACCGACCACCGCGCTCGATGTCACCGTGCAGGCGCAGGTGCTGCGGCTGCTGCGTTTGTTGCAGCGCGAATACGGCATGGGGCTGATCTTCATCACCCACGACATGGGTGTGGTGGCCGAGATGGCCGACCGCGTGCTGGTGATGCGCGACGGCATCAAGGTGGAGGAAGGCGATACACTCCGCGTGTTCGACGCGCCACAACACCCGTATACACGCATGCTGTTGAAGGCCGTGCCGGTGCTGGGCAGTCTCGCCGGGCAGGCGCTGCCCGCGCCGTTTCCCGAGGACGGCAAGGCGGCGCAGCCGCAGGCGACAGTGCGCCTCGACGAGCCGCCGGTGCTCGACATCAAGGGTCTCACCACGCGTTTCGATATCCAGCGCTGGTTTCGTATTGCCGGTCGCATCCATGCCGTCGAGCAGGTGAGCCTGATCGTGCGGCATGGCGAGACCTTGGCGCTCGTGGGTGAGTCCGGCTGCGGCAAGTCCACAACCGGGCGCAGCATCATCCGCCTCGAACAGCCGCAAGCCGGCGAAATTCGCGTGAATGCCGAGGATGTCACGCTACTTGATCGCGCACGCGAGGCCAGGCTGCGGCGCGGCGTGCAGTATGTGTTCCAGGACCCGTTCGCATCGCTCGATCCCCGCCTGACCATAGGCTTTTCCATTGCCGAACCGATTCGCACGCATCGGTTGTTGGGTGGCGCGGCCGTGGAACATCGCGTCCACGAATTGCTGCGGCTGGTCGGCCTGACACCGGACTACGCCAACCGGTATCCTCACGAGATGTCCGGCGGACAGCGGCAACGTGCCTGCATCGCGCGCGCGCTCGCCTCGGAACCCAGCCTGATCATCGCCGACGAAGCGGTGGCGGCGCTGGATGTGTCGATCCGCGCGCAGGTGGTAAACCTGCTGATGGAACTGCAGTCACGGCTAGGCGTGGCCTATCTGTTCATCTCCCACGATATGGCGGTGGTGGAGCGCATCAGTCACCGCGTGGCGGTGATGTATCTCGGACAGATCGTCGAGATCGGACCTCGTCAGGCGGTGTTCGGCGATCCCCAGCATGCCTATACGCGCCGTCTGCTCGCGGCGGTGCCGATCCCGGATCCGCGCCGGCGCGACCGCTCGATCGAGCTGGACGACAGCGAGGTGCCCAGCCCATTGCGTCGGCCCGATGATCCCCCCATCGTGGCGCCACTGGTGCGGGTGGGCGAGGATCATTACGTCGCTCGCCACCGCGTCGGCGGCCTCTACTGATCGAGGAGGATTTTCCGGTGACTTCCATGCTTCCCCGCGTATTGCTGGCTGCTTCGCTCGCGCTCGGCGCGGCGGGCACGGCGCATGCCGCCAAGGACCTCGTGGTCGGCGTGCCCGACAATCTGACCGGGCTGGATCCGGCCGACCTCAACGACAATCTGTCGCAGTCGGCGGCGCGGCTGATGTTCGAGGGCCTCTACATGCTCGACGAACACATGAAGCTGCAGCCGCAGCTTGCGGAGAGCTACGAGGCGACCGAAGACGCCAAGGAGTTCGTCTTTCACCTGCGCAAGGGCGTGACGTTCCACGACGGCACGCCGTTCAACGCGGCGGCGGTCAAGGCGAGCTTCGATCGCGCCGGCAATCCGGAGAACCACCTGAAGCGGCAGAGCCTGTTCGTGATGATCGACCACACCGATGCGGTGGACGACACCACGGTGAAGGTGGTGCTGAAATATCCGTTCGGCGCCTTCGTCAACGACATCGCGCATCCCGGCGCGCTGATCGTCAGTCCGAAATCGGTGCAGGAGTTCGGCAAGGAGGTCACGCGGCATCCATCCGGCACCGGACCATACCAGTTCGTCAGCTGGAGCGCGGACACGCTGAAGCTGAAGAAGAACGAGCACTACTGGAAGCCGGGTCTGCCGAAGATCGACACGATCACCTATCGCAGCGTCCCGGAGAACGGCGCGCGGATTGCAATGCTGCAGACCGGCGAGGCGCAGTTCATCTATCCGGTGCCGCCGGAGATGATCAAGTCGCTGGACAACAGCCCGACGATCACGGTGTTCGACGAGCCCTCGATCCTGTCCCGCTATATCGCGCTGAACAACATGCGCAAGCCGTTCAGCGACCCGCGCGTGCGTCAGGCGCTGAACTATGCCATCGACAAGCAGGCGTTCATCAAGGTGGTGTTCAGCGGCCATGCCGATCCGATGGATTCGACGATGCCGCCGTTGCTCGGGTTTTACGCGAAGCAGGGCGCGTGGCCCTACGATCCGGCGAAGGCGAAGGCGCTGCTGGCAGAGGCCGGCTATCCGAACGGCTTTGAGACCACGCTGACCGGCGGATCCAACACGCTGATTCAGCGCGGAATGCAGTTCATTCAGCAGCAACTCGCCGCGGTGGGCGTAACGGTGAAGGTGGAATCGCTGGAAGCTGGCGTGCTGACTGCGAAGATGTTCAATGTGCAGAAGCCTGAGGATGCCTCCATCGTTGCGCTGTACACCGCCTGGTCGTCGTCGACCGGCGATGCGGACTGGGGAACGCGGCCGATGCTCTACACCAAGTCGTTCCCGCCGGTGCTGGCCAATCTGGCTTGGTACAGCAATCCGGTGACGGATGCGGCGATCGAGGATGGGCTCAGCACCGTCGATCCAACGAAACGTGGTGCGGCCTATGCCAAGGCGCAGGCGCAGGCGTGGAAGGACACGCCGTGGATCTATCTCGGCGTGGAGCACAATCTGGCAGCCTACTCGAAGAAGCTGCACGGCGCGTTCATACGGCCGGATCAGCAGTTCCACCTGACCGAGGATGCGGCGCTGGAGTGATGGCGGGAGCGGCCGTTACAATTTCGTCATGGCCGGGCTTGACCCGGCCATCCTCCCCGCGTTGTCGGTGCGTGGATGGCCGGGTCAAGCCCGGCCATGACGGTTTGTTACGATTTGTCCAGGCGTGTTCGACTACCTGATCCGCCGGCTGGCGGGAACCATACCCGTCCTGCTGGCGGTCAGCGTCTTCGTGTTTCTGTTCGTCCATCTTCTGCCAGGCGATCCCGCGCGACTGGTCGCGGGACCGGACGCGTCTGCACAGGACATCGCCGCGGTGCGCGCGGATATGGGGCTCGATCGGCCGCTATTCATTCAGTATCTGCGTTACCTCGGCGAGACCGCGCAGTTGCGTCTTGGCCGTTCGATCAAGACGCACCAGCCGGTGGTCGAACTGATCGGCGAACGCTTCATGCCGACGCTGTTGCTCACCGTGTTCGCCATGCTGTGGTCGGTCACGGTCGGTGTGGGTATCGGCGTACTGTCCGGCGTGCGGCGTGGACGCTGGCAGGATCAGGCGTCGATGGTGCTGGCGATCTCCGGCATCTCGTTTCCTGGCTTTTGGCTCGGGCTTCTGCTGATCGATCTGTTCTCGGTGCGGTTGGGCTGGTTGCCTACCGGCGGCTACGGCGCCTGGCAGAACTTCGTGCTGCCCGCCTTCACGCTCGGCCTCGCGGTCGCGGCGGTGATGGCGCGGTTCACACGCTCAGCCTTTGTCGAAATCACCGCCGAGGACTATGTGCGTACCGCGCGCGCGAAGGGTGTGGCGGAACGCGGGGTGATTTGGAAGCATACGCTGCGCAACGCGCTCATCCCGGTGGTCACCCTGACGGGCTTGCAGTTCGGCTTCCTGCTCGGTGGCGCAATCGTGGTGGAGACCGTGTTCGCGTGGCCAGGACTGGGCCGGTTGCTGGTCGATAGCGTCGCATATCGGGATTATCCGGTGATCCAGGCGGAGATCCTGTTGTTCTCCCTTGAATTCGTTCTGATCAACCTTGTCGTCGATCTGCTCTACGGGCTGGTCAATCCGGAGATACGCCTGCGATGAGCGACATGGCGCTCGCCGCCACGGCCTTGCGTTCGCCATCGGCCGAATTCTGGCGCCGCTTCCGCCGCAAGCGCGTGGCGCTGGTGTCAGGCTGCGTGATCCTGCTGCTGATCCTGGCGGCGATCGGCGCTCCTTGGTTCGCGCCCTACGGTCCGGCGACGCCCGATTACGACAACGTGCTCGCGGGACCGTCGTGGCAGCATATCTGTGGCACCGACACGTTTGGCCGCGACATCTGGAGTCGCATTCTGTGGGGCGGCCGCATCTCGCTCACGGTGGGTTTTGTCTCGGTGGCACTCGGCGGTGTGGTGGGCGTCGCACTCGGCCTGATCAGCGGCTTCTTCGGAGGCTTCGTCGACGCCTTGATCATGCGCGTGATGGACGTGCTACTGGCTTTCCCCGGCATCCTGTTGGCGATCGGGGTGGTGGCGCTGCTCGGTCCGGGTATTGACAACGTGATCTACGCCATCGCCGTGTTCAGCGTGCCGGTGTTTGCCCGTCTCGTGCGCGGCAGCACGCTGGCACTGAAGCAGACGCTCTATGTTCAGGCGTCGCGCAGCATCGGTGTGCGCCCGCCGATGTTGATGCTGCGGCACATTCTGCCGGGCACGCTGCCCAGCGTCATCGTGTATTGTTCATTGCGCGTCGGCACGTCGATTCTAACGGCGGCGGCGCTGAGCTTCATCGGACTAGGCGCGCCGCCGCCGAGCCCCGAGTGGGGTGCAATGCTGGCGGACGGACGCAGCTATCTTGGCGTGGCGGATCAGATCACGCTGTTCCCTGGTCTCGCCATCTTCGTCACGGTGCTGGCGTTCAACCTGCTTGGCGATGGGCTACGCGACGCACTCGATCAGAAGCTGCGCTAGCGGATTGTCGGGATTACTTGAGTTCGCGCATCGATTACGTCAGTGGCCGTAGCGCGAGACCAGGCTCACCGATTGGAGCAATTTCCCGCCCGCGGCCTGGACGGCTTTCGCGAACTCGTCCGGCGACATGCCCGCCTGGATCGCGTCGGGTGCGATGTCATACGCCATCAAGGTGAAGACGTAGGGGTGCGCCTTAACGCCCTTGGGCGGGCAGGGTCCGAAATAGCTGGGCAGGTTCATCGTGCTCTTGCCGCCCATGAAGCCGCTCGGCGCCTGCGCCGCCTCGCCTTCCTTGAAGTCCATCTTGGTTGCCGGTAGGCCATAGGCGAACCAATGCACGACGCCCAAGGGCGCACGGCCGGCCGTGTCAAAGAGCATGATGGCGAAGCTCTTCGTCCCCGCCGGCGCGTTCTTCCAGGCGAGCGCCGGCGACGCGTTCTCGCCGGTGCAATTGGGGTTCTGTGGGTTATTGCCGCCATATTTCATCGGCAGCTTGCCGCCGTCCTCGAAGTCGGGCGACGAGAGGTCGAGATAGTCTTCCGCTGCTCGGCTAGGTCCCGCGGCCAAGCCCACCGCCAAGGTGCAGGCAACCGCAATCGTCAATAATCGACACTTCATGTTGCCACCCTCAGTTGCGTTCTCAGTCGGAGTGTGCAGTGTCGCCCAGGGTGTCACCCTGTCAAGACAGATGTGGCGGGACAAACGCTGCTGGATCGACAAAGCGGTGCAGTACGTTCCAGGTCATCCGTGCGATCGGGTTGTCGAAGTTCCTATGCCCGAACGAACCGGCATAGGCGATCGAGCCGGTAGAAAATACCGCCCCACCTGACTGCGTCTCGAAGAACACCATGTCGGCGTGGATCTGCTGATTGATCACCCCATCTGTCAGTCCATGTCCGACGCGGATCTCCTCGTTCACCAGCTCATAGGTGTTCGAGTGGTTCTCCGACCGCGCGACGATCAGTGCATGCGGTGGTGTCCCCAGCATCGGATCGACGCAGTCGATCTCCAGTCCGGCTGCGCCGCCCTGCAGGATGCCGAAATCGCCAAGAACCTCCTCCGGTACGCCATCGAAGATGAATACAGCGCGCGGATCGTGCGACGCTTCCGTGCGCCTGTAGTGCGACGAATGATCGAACCCCTGGCTGATGAAACCCACACCCGCCAGCGCCTGTGGCGCACGGTTGTTGCGTCGCCACAACCCACCATACTCCCCGGTGAATGAGTGGTAATACTCGCCCACCTCGGCGTCCCATGCGCGCGTGCCGTCCTCGCTGCGCCGCACCTCGATCGTGCCCGGCCGCGTCGGGTGATACGCGATGCGCCAGTAGAACCCGTTGCCGCCGAGATACATCAGCCGTCCGCCCTGGCGCATCCAGCCATCCAGCGCGTCCATCATTTCCAGCGACGCATATTCAGGATGGCTCCCCGTCACCAGCACGCGATACGGCCGCAGCACGTCAAGTCCCTCTGTATGCAGATCGTCGTCGGTGATCACGTCGTACGAAAGGCCCGATCTTTCCAGCCAGTCGACGATGAACAGGTCGACACAGTAGTTCCAGAACCGCCCGGTCGGCCGGATGTTGGTGGCCGGCCGCAGACGCGACGAGTAGCAGATGCCGCTGCCGTCACTGTGCCGATCATACGTGGAAAAACCAAGTTCCGGATGCTCCAGCAGCAGAATGTCAATTGCGTCCACTACCGTCAGCCGTCCCTGGATCGCCTCCGTCATCACCGAACGCATGCGGCCGATGTTGTTGCAGTACACCGTGTATGTCGCCGAGGATGCGAGATAGACGATATCCGCCGTCGGCCGACCCCTGTGTGGCCGTACGAAGAATGCAACCTGGAATTTCGCATCCCCCGACTCCAGCATCGCTGCGTAGCAGCCACTCTTCAGGTCCGCGGGCACGGTGAAGCTGAAGTCGGTTCCCCAGCGCGCGTCGATCATGTCGTCGTCGTGGAAATGGATCGCACCGTACTGGCGTGGCGCGTGACGCCAGTTCATCTCCGTGCCGTCCCAGTTCGCACCCGTCATGGCGCGCGCCGGCAGGTTCACGATGACCCCGTCCAATCGATTGGGCGAGGTGTCGCGGATGATCTCGGTTTCGATGTCGCGCGAAAAATCCCAGCTCCCGACTATGGCATCGACGAGGCCCGACGGGATCGTATCGCCCATTAGGGCCAGCAGCGCCACGCGGTCCAGGGCGCGGTTCGCCAGACGCGGTCGTTCGATCTTGCCATTGAAGCAACCGCCGACGAGCGGCAGATCGCCTCCGAGCCCATCGCTGTCTGCCACGTGCCATGCGGCGAAGAGCAGTGGCCCTGCGCCGGCCGTGAACCCGGTTGCCTTCGCCTCCCGTGTGACGCCGGATGCGATCGTCATCGTCTTGTCGGCCAGCATGTCCTGTTGCAGCGTGACCGCGCCGCTCGCCGCATCAAAGGTCGCGGCGACGAAATGCCACTTGCGCGGCAGCAGCTTCGCGCCGCTCGCCAGCACCGTATCGCCAACGCGCAATTCCGCCTCGCCGGCTTCGTTCACCATCAGGCCGAACCCGGTGCGGGTGGCCTCGCTCCACGTGCCCATGATCGCCTGTCGACCGCGCCCGGGCAGTGTCGGCCAGACCAGTGCCGACAGCGAAAAACTGCGCAAGGCCGAGACCTGTGCGTGCGCCGGCACCATGGCCCAGGATCCTGCGCGCAGTGGCTGCGTGCGCGCCGGATAACTGCCGTTCGCTGGCGTCTCTACCGGTTCGGTGCGAAACGGCGGCGCATCCGGACCCGCCTCGGGACTGAGCAGACGCACGATGCGCGCGCTGTAGTGTTCGGTGCCCTCGCAGCTCACCTTGAAATTGATGGTGTCGCCCGGGCGGACACTCATCGCGTCCGCGTAACCCATGAGAGTCGTCATTCGATTGGCAGAGGCGTGCCCGCCATCTCCTCCCAGCGCAGCTTGAACACCGCCCACTCCGCCGCTTCCAGGCTGTCGAACGTCTGATTGGTCAGACGTGGCGGTCCCGCATTGTCGTCGGTCAGGCGCGCCAGGGTCCACTGTGCATGTGGCCGCGTCATCACCAGCACACGGCGTCCGCTGGTCTCACGCGTGCGCATCAGGTTGAGCAGGTATTGCAGATCGGGGCTGTGCTCGCCGAACGGCCGCGTCTTGTATTCGCGGGCCAGGTCGAGCCGGGCGGGGTCGAAGCGATACACTTGTGCATGCCTCCCTGAGACGGGCTATGACAGGATCAAATCCAGGGTATAGCGCGGTCAGCCGAAGGGGAAAGCCATGGCAGGATTCTTGACGCGTCGGGGCGCCATGGCGGGGATCAGTGCGTCCGCTGCTGTCGCATTGTGCGCGACCGAGGCGTATGCCGAGATTGCCGCGATTGAGGAGGCTGCACACAAGGAAGGCTCCGTCACCTGGTACACTGCGCAGATGAGCGGCGAGGCGGCCGAGGACATGGGCCGCATCTTCACGCGGAAATATCCTGGCATTTCGGTCACCGTCATCCGCACGACGGGGCAGGTGGCCTATCAGCGGGTGCTTCAGGAAATGAAGAACAGCACGCCGCAATGCGATGTGTTCTGCTCCACCGACATCTCTCACTACCCCGCGTTGAAGGCGCGCGGCGCATTGGCGCAATACAGGCCGGAGAATGCCGGCGAACTGGCGCCGCCCTTCACCGGTCTGGGCGAGAGAGGGGTTTTACGTGCCGGCCACGGCGTCACTGCAGATCATGGTCTATAATCAAGCAAGACCGTGAAGCCTGAGGATGTGCCGAAGAACTGGACCGATCTGATCGATCGTGCGCGAACCTGGAAGGGTCGCGTCGCAATCGCCCATCCGGCATTCAGCGGCTACTTCGGTCAGTGGGTGCTGGCGATGCGAAAACTCTACGGATGGGAATACCTTGAGAAGCTGGCAATACAGAAATCCGCGGATCGGCCGCTCCGGCAACGATCCGATCGCGATGCTGAATGCCGGCGATCTGCTGATCGGCACGGGTCCGGTAAGCACCAGCGTGCAGAACATCGAGAAGGGCAATCCGATCGGTTTCATCTACCCGACGGACGGCACGCTGCTTTGTTTCGGGCCGGCTTCGGTGATGGCCGCCGCACCGCATCCCAACGGCCGCGCGCCTGTTCCTCGAATGGCTGCTCAGCGAGGACTATGCGGCCGCCTGCGTGAAATGGCACCTCGAGCCGGTGCGCGCGGATGCGCCGCCGATGGAGGGCACGAAACGTTTGTCCGAGATCAAGCTGATCCGCCTCACGCCGGCGGAGATCGCGAAGGGAATACCGCGAGGTGATCGATATAGACCAGTGGCGCGACACGTTCGGCAATTGAGTGACGTTTCCGTTAGGGCGAGTAACGTCACTCGCAAATCGCAACACCCGGAGAAGGCCATGTTCGCGAACGTCACACGCCGCACCGCGGCAACTGGTCTTGCCGCGTTCGGCGCCCGCGGCTATGCTGCCAAGGACCACGCAAGCTGATATGCGACACGCTGGAAGCAGCGGCGCGCAAGGCCAAGGCACTCCGACCTGGTACATTGGAACGCCGCAGGTCGACGCGCAGAAAAAGCCAGACGCTGGGCCACACCTTCACGAGAGCATCCCGGCATCAGCGTCGCGGTGATCCGGACCACCGGCCAGGTCGCCTATCAACGGCTGCTGATGGACATCAAGAACCACACGCCGCAATGCGACGTGTTCAGCACAACCGATATCTCGCATATGCCTGTGTTGAAGGAGCGCCACGAGCTTGCGCAGTTCACGCCGGAGAACGCACCCGAACTGATGCCGGACTTCGCGGCGCTCTCCGACCCCGGCTATTATTATGTCAACAACGCGTCGCGCTTTTTCCTGATCCACAACACCGTGAAGGTGAAGTCCGAGGACGCACCGAAATCCTGGACCGATCTGCTCGATCCGAAATGGAAGGGACAGGTTGCCATGGGGCATCCGGCGTTCAGCGGTTGCATGGGCGTCTGGGCGCTGTCGCTGAAAAAGCTCTACGGCTGGGAGTTCTTCGAGAAGCTGGCGAAGAACAATCCGCGTATCGGCCGCTCCGCCGGGGATCCGATCACCCTGCTGACCGCGGGCGAGTGCCTGGTCGCACCCGGCTCGGCCAACGGTGCCTATCCGGCGGCCGAGAAGGGCAATCCGATCGGCATCAACCACCCGACCGATGGTCTGGTGCTGTGCGTCACGCCGTCCGCCATCCCGGCCAATGCGCCGCATCCGAATGCCGGGCGGCTGTTCATGGAATGGCTGTTGAGCGAGGGCTACTCGCGCTTGATCGCGGCCGACGGCAGCGAGCCGATTCGAGTGGGCGTGCCTCCACGACCGGACGAACCGCCGCTCGCGGAGCAGAAGGTCATCCATGTGACAGTCGATGAGATTCGCAAGGGTGTGCCTGAGGTGATCGAGCAGTGGCGCGACACGTTCGGCAGCTGAACGGGGGATGGCCAATCATCCGCCGCTCGGCCTAACGTCGCACGTAGATGGCATGCCCGGAGGCGGAATGTCCAAGACGATCACACGGCGCTCGGCTGCATCGGGTCTGGCGGCCATCGCCGGTGCGACCCTGCTGCGGCAGCCCGCGCGCGCCGATGAAGCGGAATTGGCTGATGCGGCGCGCAAGGAGGGCACGCTCACCTGGTACATCGCACAGGTCGACGGCGAGACAGCCGAGGCGCTGGGTCGCGCCTTCACCGCGCAGTATCCGGGCGTGAAGGTCGCGGTGATCCGTACCACGGGACAGGTCGCCTACGAACGCCTGATGCAGGATCTGAAGAACAACGCACCGCAGTGCGACGTGTTCAGCACCACTGATATCGCGCATATGCCGGCGCTGATGCAGAGGAAGGCGCTGGCCAATTTCACACCCGACAATGCCGCCGCGCTTGCCCCGGCCTTTCGGGGCCTGGGGCAGGATGGCTACTGGTATCCGAACCACTCTACGCTGATGCTGATCATCTACAGCACGAAGAACGTAAAGCCGGAGGAAGCGCCGCGGAACTGGCCCGATCTGCTCGATCCGAAGTGGAAGGGCAGGGTCGCCTTTGGTCATCCGGCATTCAGCGGCTATGTCGGTGTCTGGACCGTGCAGATGCGGAAACTCTATGGCTGGGGCTATTTCGACAAGCTTGCAAAGAATAATCCGCGCATCGGCCGCTCTGGCAACGACCCGATCACCTTGTTGAATGCCGGTGAATGTGTCACCGGGCTGGGACCACTTGCCACCGCGCTGCTGACCGCCTCGAAGGGCAATCCGATGGCGGTGCAGTATCCGACCGACGGGTCGGTGCTGTGCATCGGACCATCCGGCGTGCTGGCCAACGCGCCGCACCCCAATGCCGGGCGGCTGTTCATGAACTGGCTGCTCGGCCGCGAATGTGCGCAGGTCATGGCCGACAATTTTCAGACGCCGGTGCGCGACGACGTGCCGGCCAAGCCTGACGCCAGGCCACTCTCCGAGGTGAAGCTGCTGCGTCTGACCACCGAGGAAATCGGCAAGGGTGTGCCCGACGTGATCGAACTTTGGCGCGACACGTTCAGTTGAGCACCGCGCATTGAGCCAGAACCTGACTCAGAACCTGGGACGTACGGTTGTCGTGCCCAGGCTGCGCGTGCGTACCTTTGATCCGCTGATCCTGCTGTGGATCGTGCTGGCGGCGGCGCTCATCTTCCTGGTGGTGAACCCGTTGTTCCGCCTGGTCCAGCTCAGCCTGCAGGATGGCGAGACCGGAGCGTTCACGCTGATGAACTACGTCACGGCGTACGGCCGTCCGCGCTATATCGCTGCGACGTGGAACTCGCTGGCGCTCGGTTTCTGGGTCACCGTGCTGTGCCTGCTGTTTGCGGTACCGGTCGCCTGGGCGGTATCGCGCACCGACATTCCGTGCAAGGGCCTGATCCGGCTGCTTGTGTTGGGCGCGTTCGTCACGCCTCCGTATCTCGGCTCCATCGGATGGATCCTGCTGGCGGGGCCGAATTCCGGCTGGCTCAATCGCGTGTGGATGTCGCTCACAGGGGCGCATGAAGGCCTGTTCAACATCTATTCGTTCGCGGGTCTCGTCTTCAACATCGCGCTCTATTCGTTCCCATACCTATTCATCTTCACCAGCGCCGCGCTGGACGTTGTGTCGTCCGAGATGGAGGATGCCGCCAACATTCTGGGCGCAGGCACGTTGCGCACCACGCTTCGCATCACGCTTCCGCTCGTATTGCCGGCAATCCTGGCTGGCGGCATCGTCACATTCCTGGAAGCCATCGCGCTGTTCGGCACGCCGGCGCTGATCGCCATTCCGGCCCGCTTCAACGTGGTGACGACGCAACTGCTGCAATTCTTCAGCCAGCCGATCCGCGCCGAGGTCGCCGCGGCCTACGCGGTGCCGCTGCTGCTGATCACCGTTGCGCTGTTCGGCGTGCAACGCTGGCTGGTGCGCCGTCGCGGCTTCGTCTCGCTTACCGGCAAAGGCGGCGACCGGCGCGTCATCGCGCTGGGGCCGTGGCGATGGGTGATGCTCGGCTACACGGTGCTGCTGCTGTCGCTGGCGGTACTGCTGCCCTACATGGTCCTGGGACAGGCGGCGCTGTCGAAGGCCTGGGGGCGCGGGATGAGTCTCGAAAACCTGACCCTGCACAATTTCCACTACCTTCTGTTCGAGCACGAGACGGCCGCGCAGTCCGTGATCAACAGCTTCACCTATGCCGCCGCCGCCGCCTGTATCGCCATGACGCTTGCATTGGCGATTGCGTATATTGTCAGCCGCCGCCTGCTGCCGTGGGCCGGCGTGCTGAGTTTTGTCGCCATGGCACCGTTCGTCGTCCCCGGCATCGTCCTGGCCATCGCATTCTACGCGGCCTACGCACCGCCGCCGCTCGCGTTGTACGGCACGGCGACGATCCTGATCCTTGCCTTCGCCACGCGCTTCCTGCCGATCGGCTACGCCAACGCCGATGCGGCGATCCGCAGCATCAACCCGGAGATGGAGGATGCGGTGCGCATCCTGGGCGGCGGGCGGCTGCTGGCGATCCGGCGAGTGCTGGCACCGTTGATGCAACGCAGCCTGATCGGGGCCTGGCTGCTGGTGTTCATCCCCGCCACGCGCGAACTCTCCACCGCGATGTTCCTGTATGGGCCGAAGACGCGCACCATGTCGGTGATGCTGATGGACATGAGCGAGGAGGGAAATTTCGAAACGCTCGCGGCGCTCGGCTTCCTGCTGCTCGCTTCGACGCTTGTCATCGTCGGCCTTGCGTCCAGCCTGCTCGGGCGTGACTTCATGCTGCGGCGCGAACGTGGATGACCAAGCTCGTGTTGACCGGCCTGGGCAAGAGCTTTGGCACCGTGGCTGCCGTGGAGAACGTGAGCCTGACGTTGCAGGAGGGTGAATTCGTCTCGCTGCTCGGCCCATCCGGGTGCGGCAAGACCACCACTCTGCGCATGATCGCCGGCTTCATCAGCCCCACTGACGGCACGATCGAGATGAACGGCGTGGTGTTGTCCTCGCCTGGCCGCGTGATCGCGCCGGAGAAGCGCGGCATGTCGATGATCTTCCAAAGCTATGCGATCTGGCCGAACATGACGGTGGCGCAGAACGTCGCGTTTGGCCTCAAGTTGCGCCGTCTGCCAACGGCGGAATTGCGCAGCCGTCTCGATCGAATCCTGGACGTGGTTCAGCTCGGCCATCTGCGGGACCGTTACCCGTCCGAGCTTTCCGGTGGCCAGCAGCAGCGCGTCGCGTTGGCGCGTGCGATCGTCATCGAACCGGAGGTGTTGCTGCTCGACGAGCCGCTGTCGAACCTGGACGCCAATCTGCGCGAAGAGATGCGTTCGGAAATCCGCCGCCTGCACGACGCGTTCCGCATCACGACGGTTTACGTTACGCACGACCAGGCCGAGGCGATGGTGACATCGGACCGCATCGTGGTGATGAATCACGGGCGGATCGAGCAGGTGGATGATCCGGTGTCGCTGTACAATCACCCGCGAACCCGATTTGTTGCCGGATTCATCGGAAGGACCAATTTTCTGGATGGGACCGTCTACGGGGGGATGATCGGATTTCCCGGATTTGCCGTGCCCGCCGGACTGGCGCGCGATGTTGCCGGCCTGATCGGACGGGTGAGTTTCTCGGTCAGACCGCAGAACATCGTCATCCATCGTGCCGCACCGGCGGATGCCAACGGCGCCTGGTGGCTCGAAGGCCGCATCGCCGAACGCGCCTATCTTGGCGATTACTGGGAGTATGTGGTGCGGCCAGCGGAGTCCGATCTGCGGCTGCGCATCAGCACCTCGCCGCAAACGATTTACGATACCGGCGACACGGTGTGGCTGGAGATCGATCCGCAGCGCATTGCACATATCCCGAGCCCGGAAGGTTAGAGTATAGATGTGGATCCCGCCATGGCCCGGCTTGACCCGGCCATTCGCGCAGCATCGGTGGCGTGTAGATGGCTGGGTCAAGCCCAGCCATGACGACTGCGTAGACAAACAAAACCGATGACCGTCACGCGGCATCCCATGATTGTCATCGGTGCCGGCGTGGTCGGCTTATCGACCGCGCTCTACCTGCAGCGGGCGGGCATGCAGGTGGCGGTGGTCGATCCGTTGGGTCCCGCGGGGGGCGCGTCATTCGGCAATGCCGGCATGCTCAGCCCGGACACTGCGACGCCGATCGCGATGCCCGGTATGCTGCGCAAGGTGCCGGGTTGGTTGCGCGATCCGCTGGGGCCACTGGCGGTGCAACCGTCATATTTCCCGCGCGCGTTGCCATGGCTGCTGCAATGGGTGAAGGCGGGCCGGCTCGATCGCGTGCTGGCGGTGTCCGACGCGATGCGGGCGCTGCATCGTGAAACGCTGAACTGCTGGCGGGAACTGCTCGGTGACGCGCTGTATCATGACCTCATCCGCCCGTCCGGGCAGGTGCATGTGTGGGAGGGCGACGATGCAAGCCCGACCGAGGCAATCGAGCAGCAGATCCGCGATCGTCATGGCATCCAGTCGCAGGCGCTCGACGCGGACGATCTGCGTCAGATGTTTCCGGGCATCGCACGCACCATCACGCGCGGCCTGCACGTGCCCGGCAACGGCCATACAATCAGCCCGCAGCGCATCGTCCACTCGCTCGGCGCATTGTTCCGCTCGGCTGGGGGCGAAATCATCGCCGAGCGCGCGATGAAGCTGATCCCGCGCGACGGCGGCGGCTATATGGTGATGACCAACATTGCCAACCGTGACACGGACTGCGTGGTGGTTGCTGCCGGCGCCTGGTCCGGCCAGCTGCTGTCGCCGCTCGGCATTCGCGTGCCGCTGGAGACCGAGCGCGGCTATCACGCCATGCTGTTCTCTCCCAGCGTGCAACCGCCGATGCCGATCAGCAGCAAGACGCGGGCCTTTTTCATGACGCCGATGGAGGACGGTCTGCGCATTGCCGGAACGGTGGAGATCGCCGGTCTGGATGCGCCTCCTGATGAACGGCGCGCCAAGATCCTCATTGACCACGCGCGCCGCCTGTTTCCCGCGCTGGAGGCAGGCGACGTGCGCTACTGGATGGGCTTTCGTCCATCGACTCCCGACAGCCTGCCGATCCTGGGGCCGGCGGCGGGCCGCCCAGGTCTCTATCTCGCGTTCGGCCACGGCCATTTCGGCATGAGCGGCGGCCCACCGAGCGGGCGGCTGCTTGCACGCCTGATCACCGGCCAACCGCCGGGCATCGATCCAATACCATACGGCGCGGAGCGTTTCGCACACTGAGGAGAACCGCCTCGGCAAGGAAATATTAACCGATTGCACCTACGTCCGTGTGCGATGAGCACCCACGCGGTCCAGGGATACCAGTCGGCAATTGCGATTGCCTTCCAGGCGGCGACACCATGGCTTCGGCGTCAGGGCCGGCGTGCCGTGTTGCTCGTATGGTGGACGCTCACGCTGCAATTGCCGACGCAATTCGGCTTCTGGATGCGTGCGAGGCGTATGCGGCATCTGCCGCCGATCACGCTGGAGATACCGGCACATCCGGTGCTGTCGGTCGATCCCGGTCAGATCGTGCTTTCGCGTGCGGCGCACCCCGTTGTGTCGATCATCATTCCGGCATGTGGCAAGGTCAAATACACTTTGGACTGTCTGGCCTCGATCGCCGGGCATCCACCCCAGGCCGCAATCGAGGTGCTCGTCGTCGATGACGCGACACCGGATCTGTCGACCGCCTGCCTCGCGGAGATCAACGGCATCAGGCTGATCGTCAATCCACGCAACATCGGATTTCTGCGCTCCTGCAACAGCGCTGCACAGGTGGCCAAGGGCGAGTTCCTGCTGTTCCTGAACAACGATACGCTGGTTCTGCCTGGCTGGCTCGATACCATGCTGGTTCCCTTCCGGACACGCAGCGGCGTCGGTGCGGTCGGCTCGAAGCTGCTCTACCCCGATGGCAGGTTGCAGGAGGCCGGCGCCATCATCTGGAACGATGCTTCCGGTTGGAACTACGGCCGCCTCGATGATCCGGAGAAGCCCGTCTACAATTACCTGCGCGAGGTGGACTACTGCTCGGGAGCTTCGCTCATGGTGCCTCGGCAGCTGTTCGCCCGGCTCGGCGGGTTCGATGATCGCTACGCGCCGGCATATTGCGAGGACAGCGACCTTGCCTTCAGGCTGCGCGAGCACGGATATCAGGTTCTCTATCAGCCGCGCTCGCGTGTCGTGCATTTTGAAGGCACCAGCTATGGCAGGCACTTCACCGGCGGCGTCACGTCCTTTCACGCACTCAACCGGAAGCGATTCCGCGAGCGGTGGCATACGATCCTGTCGACGGAGCATCTGCCGAACGGCGAGCATGTCATGCGGGCACGTGACCGCGCGCAGCATCGGCCGGTAATCCTCGTGATCGATCACTATGTGCCCCAGCCCGATCGGGATGCCGGCTCGCGCACCATCATGTGCTGCATTCAGGCTCTGCAGGCGGCCGGCATGATCGTCAAGTTCTGGCCGCACAATCTGCACTACAGCCCAGGCTATACGGATGCCTTGCAGGATATGGGCGTGGAGGTTGCGTACGGCGGCGATGGCAACGCATTCCGCCGATGGATCGCCGAGAATGGCTCTGATGTCGATCATGTGCTTCTGAGCAGACCTGACGTCGCCGCGGCCTTCATCCCGGAGCTCAAACGCAATGGCAACTGCCGATTGATCTATTACGGCCACGATCTGCATTTCCGCCGGATGCAACGGCAGGCGGAGGTACTCGGCGATTCGTCGCTCGCCCGTGCCGCGGAAAGCATGGAGAGGCTGGAGCGATCGGTCTGGCGTGAGGTGGACGTCGTGCTCTATCCGTCGGACGAAGAGGCGGCGATCGTCTCGGACATGGAGCCCGGCGTGACCGCGCGCGCAATTCTTCCGTACTGCTTCGCCGAATTTGCCGCACCCAGGGAGGCGACGCCCGATCCGGTGATCCTTTTCGTCGGTGGCTTCGCGCATGGACCAAACCAGGAGGCGGTGCTGTGGTTCGTGGATCACGTGCTGCCATTGATCCGGGAGCACTGTCCGGCGGCCAAGTTGGCTATTGTGGGCTCCAACCCATCGTCGCAGGTTCTGGGACTGGCTGGCAATGGCATCAGCGTGACTGCGAATGTCAGTGACGCCGCGCTGCGTGAGTTCTACCGCACGTCGCGTGTTGCCGTCGTTCCGCTGCGTTACGGAGCTGGCGTGAAGCTGAAGGTTGTCGAGGCGTTGCGCGAAGGGCTGCCTCTGGTGACCACGCCGACCGGCGCGCAGGGATTGCCAGGCCTCGATCAGGTGGCATCGATCTGCGACGGCCCGCGGAGCTTCGCGGATGCCGTCTGCAATTTACTGGAAGATGATCGGTTCTGGGTCAGGCAATGCGCGGCGCAGGTCGTGTATGCAGCTGAGCGCTACAGCGAATTGGCGTTCCGTACCAGGTTGCTCGACGCAGCTGGGATCGCGCAGTCCGGCGACGGCAGCTCTTCTGCAATCGGGCGAAATGCATGCCTCCTCCGGTCGGCCTGAGCTTTCCGTCGTTCAATCGCCCAGCCGCTGCGCTGTCCTTTGCGTTTCGTAGTCGGCGCGCGCCGCCTGGACCTCGCTCCGTGTGGAAACCTCGGGAACGCCCACGTCCCACCAATGACCGCCCGCTGCCGTCGAGATACGCGGGTCCGTGCGGATCACGATCACGCTGGTGCGATCAGCGGCGTGGGCACGATGCAGTGCGGCCTCCAGCTCTGTCAGGCTCTCCACCTGCTGGGCCAATGCGCCAAGGCTGGCGGCGTGCGCGCGGAAGTCGATCGCCGGCGCGGCGCCACAGTCGGCGAGCAGGTTGTTGAAGGCCGCGCTGCCGGTGGCACGCTGCAGGCGGTCGATGCAGCCAAAGCCGCCATTGTCCAGCAGCACGATCGTCAGCTTCAGCCCCAGCATGACCGAGGTCGCGATCTCCGAGTTCAGCATCAGGTAGCTGCCGTCGCCGACAAGCACGATGACTTCGCGATCCGGCCGCGCCAATTTGACGCCCAGGCCCCCAGCGATCTCGTAGCCCATGCAGGAATAGCCGTATTCCAGGTGATATGTCCCGACCTGGCGCGCCTGCCACAGCTTGTGCAATTCGCCCGGCAGACCGCCGGCGGCGCAGACAATGATCGCATCAGTGGGCGTGGCGCGTTGCACCGCCCCGATTACCTGCGCGTCGGAAGGTAACGCCGCGTTCGTTGGCGCAGTGGCTGCGGCGGCGGCCTGGCGCCATGCGACCATCGCACTGGTTGCGGCGGTTCGCCATGCCTCGGGCGCGCGGTATTCGGCGAGCATGCTGCCCAGTGCCACCAGTCCCTCGCGCGCATCGGCAACCAGCGGCAGCATGTGGTGCTTGGCCACGTCGAACGATTGAATGTTCAGCCCGATGAGTTGGCGCTTCGGATGGCGGAACAGCGCCCATGATCCGGTGGTGAAATCCTGCATTCGGGTGCCCACCGCTAGAACCACATCGGCAGACTGCGCCGCCTCGTTTGCGGCGGTCGTTCCGGTGACGCCGATCGCCCCAAGATTGAGCGGATGATCATGCGGCAACGCACTCTTGCCGGCCTGCGTCTCGGCAACCGGAATGCCATGCGCGGTGGCGAAGCGATCCAGCGCCGCCGTCGCTTCCGAATAGTGCACGCCGCCGCCGGCAATGATCAGCGGTGCGCTGGCGTCGCGCAGCACGCGCGCGGCCTCGGCCAGTTCGGTCTCATCAGGCCGAGGCCGCCGCACATGCCAAACCCGCGCGGCAAAGAAGCTCTCGGGATAGTCAAACGCCTCGGCCTGCACATCCTGGCACAGCGCGAGCGTGACGGGTCCGCACTCGGCTGGATCGGTCAGCAGCGACACGGCGCGCGGCAGTGCGGCGATGATCTGCTCCGGTCGAGTGATCCGGTCGAAATAGCGCGACACCGGGCGGAAGCAGTCATTTGCGGATACCGTGCCGTCACCGAAGCTCTCGACCTGCTGCAGAACCGGATCAGGCCGGCGCGATGCGAACACGTCGCCGGGCAGCAGCAACACCGGCAGCCGATCGACATGCGCGACAGCCGCCGCCGTCACCATGTTGGTGGCGCCTGGTCCGATCGACGTGGTGCAGGCCATGATCCGGCGCCGGTGCATCGCCTTGGCATAACCGATCGCGGCCAGAGCCATCGCCTGCTCGTTGTGCGCGCGGTAAGTCGGCAGGTCGGCGCGATACGCCTGCAATGCCTCGCCGATCCCGGCAACATTGCCATGACCGAAGATCGCCCAGACACCGCCGAACAGCGTCACGCGCCGGCCGTCGAGTTCGGTCTGCTGTGCGGCCAGATAGCGCACCAGTGCCTGCGCCATGGTCAGACGGATCGTGCCCATTGTCGCGTTTCCCCTCATGCCAAGCGGCGGTTCCGTTGCTATCCTTCCACGCGGCAGGGGGGAAGAGGAGGGCACGCGATGCTGAGCATTGCAGTGATCGGAGCGGGCCGGATCGGCAACATCCATGCACGCAACATTGCAGCGCACGCCGGCGCACGTCTGGCCGGCGTCGCCGATGTCGATATGGGCGCGGCAGAACGTCTGGCCGCTGCATGCGACGTGCCGGCGCTGTCGCTGGATGCGGCGTTCGCGGCGGATGCGGTGCTGATTGGCTCACCTACACCGACGCACGTCGACTTTATCGAGCGTGCCGCCGCCGCTGGGCGGGCGATCTTCTGCGAGAAACCGATCGATCTGGCGGCTCCAAGGGTGCGGGCTTGCCTGGATGCGGTCAGGCGTGCCGGCGTCGTGTTGATGGTGGGTTTCAATCGCCGCTTCGATCCGCATTTTGCGACGTTGAAGCGGCGGATGGACGGCGGCGAGATCGGCGCGCTGGAGCTGTTGACCATCATCAGCCGTGACCCGTCTCCGCCGCCGCCCTCCTATGTTGTGACGTCCGGTGGGCTGTTTCGTGACATGACGATCCACGACCTGGACATGGCTCGCTTTCTGCTGGACGAGGAACCGGTTGAGGTGCAGGCCGCCGCATCGTGTCTGGTCGATCCGTTCATCGCGGCCGCCGGAGACGTCGATACGGCCGTCGTGATATTGCGCACGGCCGGGGGAAAACTGTGTCAGATCTCCAATTCGCGTCGCGCGACCTATGGCTACGATCAGCGGATCGAGGCGCATGGCGCAAAAGGGCTGCTGCGTGCCGGCAACGTCACGCCGACGACCGTGGAGCTGGCAACCGGAGCGGGCTTCGTGACCGATCCGGTGCTGCCGTTCTTTCTGGAACGCTATGCGGCGGCATATCGTGCGGAGCTGGACGCATTCATCACGGCCGTGGAATCGCGCGAAGCCGACGAAGCCCGATGGCGAGGACGGACTGAAGGCATTGTTGCTGGCCGACGCAGCCACCGAGTCGGCAGCCACCGGACGCGCGGTGAGGGTCGCGTTTGATTCTGACGCGAAGGGGTAGGAGACGGCGTATGCGCATCGGCATGGTTACCGACAGCCTGAGCCATCTGCCTCTCGATGAGCTTCTGCATACGGCTGCGGAACTTGGAATTGAGATGCTGGAGTTTCCTTGCGGCAACTGGTCGAGCGCACCGCATTTGAATTTGGATGTCTTGTTGCAGAGCGAGGCAGCGCGGGGCGACTTCATGGCGAAGCTTCATGACCACGGGCTGGCGCTCAGCGCGCTGAACTGCTCCGGGAACCCGCTGCATCCGGGTGAGGTCGGCAGGCGGCATCAGGAGGTCACCTCGAAGACGATCCGCCTGGCCGGATTGCTGGGCGTGGATCGTGTCGTGATGATGTCGGGCTGCCCGGGAGGTCCGGGCGATGCCAATGCCAACTGGATCACCACCGCCTGGCCGCCGGAGGCTGCACGCGTTTTAACCTGGCAGTGGGACGAGGTGCTGATCCCGTATTGGAAGGGATTGGTGGCGGAGGCGAAATCCGCAGGTGTGGGCAGGCTGTGTCTGGAACTGCACGGACAGCAGAACGTCTATAATGTGGAGACGCTGTTCCGGCTCCGCGATGCGGTCGGTCCGGTGGTGGGCGCGAATTTCGATCCGAGCCACCTGTTCTGGATGGGCGCCGATCCGCTTGCTGCCACGCGGCTGCTCGCGCCGGCGATCTATCATGTGCATGCCAAGGACACGCGCATCGATCCCGCTAACGCTGCGGTCAACAGCCTGATCGACACCAAGCCGGTGGATCGATTGCTCGATCGCTCCTGGAGCTACGTCACGCTCGGCTACGGCCACGATCTGCTGTGGTGGCGGCAGTTCTGTTCATTGTTGCGGCTGGTCGGCTACGACGATGTGCTGTCGATCGAGCACGAGGACATGCTGCTGCCGCCGCTGGACGGCGTGCGGAAGTCGGTAGAGCTGTTGCGCCAAGCATTCTAGCATTGATGAGGTCGAGCTTGGCGCTGGGTGAATGCCACCCATCCGTAAGTGTGGCCCATCGCTCGCCACCACATCGTCATGGTCGGCGAAGGCCGGCCATCCACGTCTTTTCTTGCTTCGAGCCGCAAAGCCGTGGATGGCGGGCCTTCGCCCGCCATGACGGGGAAGGTTTGACCGCAGTATTGTCATGGGTCGTGCGTTCGGAGCCAGCGCGCCAAGCGGTCGTACCATGCCGTCTGATCCGCGGGCGTGAAGTGCGCATTTGCCGGGCTGGGATTGGGAACGACGAACAGGTGCGTGCGGCCGAAGCGCAGCTTTTGCGGCCCGAGTTCCGGCGTATCCGGATCCTGCCCAGCCGTCAGTGCACGATGGAACGGTCGATACGCCGTCATGCCATGAAAACAGGCGACGCGCGGATGATGGCGCTTGAGTTTCGCCGCCAGCGTTGCGGCGCCGGCGTCGAATTCCGCGCGCTCGACACCGGCCGCGTTCGCACTCGGTCGCTTTACGATATCGGTGAAGCCGATCCCGAACGCCGGCAGCGCCTGATCGTGCGCCGGTCCCAGCATGTCGACGCCAAGTCCCTGCCTGACGCGAAAACTCAGCGCCGAGCGCGAGAAGCATGGCCAGAACCGGTTGGTCGGCCGCGCGAAGTAGTGGCCCCGCGTCGCCGACATGACCGATGGGTTGATTCCAATGAAGACAATGTCGAGCCCATCGCGCAGCAGGTCAGGGAGCGGATGCAGTTCAGACACTACAGCAGCACGCAATGCACCGGCTCGAATGAGATCGTCACCTCGCTGCCTTCATCGAACAATTCGGTGGGCGGCCGGCGCACGATCAGCTGGCCCGCCGGCCAGTCCACCACGTACTGGATGAAGTCGCCGTGGAACATCCGGCGATGGATGCGACCCGCCACCGCATTCCGCGATCCTGCGGCGTGTCCGAGGTGGATGTAGGAAGGCCGCAGCGCCACCGTGTTCCGGCCATCCCGCGAAGCACTCGACGCGACGACCTCCAGCCGCATGCCGCCCTCGGCGTCGAAGATCAGCGTGTCGTTAGAGCCCGACGGCCCGCGTACCTTGCCCTGGATCAGGTTCGCGGACCCGACGAAATCGGCGACGAAGCGGCTGCGCGGCCGGTTATAGATTTCCTCCGGCGTGCCGATCTGCTCGATTTTCCCCCCGTTCATCACGATCACCCGGTCGGAGATCGCCAGCGCCTCCTCCTGGTCGTGCGTGACGTAGAGCGAGGTTATGTCCAGCCGCCGCTGCAACTCACGCAGCTCGACGCGCATCTCGGCGCGCAGTTTCGCGTCCAGATTGGACAGCGGTTCATCGAACAGCAGAACATTCGGCGAGAACGCGATCGCCCGCGCCACCGCGACGCGCTGCTGCTGTCCGCCCGACAGCTTCGACGCCGGCCGCTCGGAAAAATCCTGCATCTGCACCAGATCGAGCACTCGCTGCACGTTCTGTCGAACCTCGGCCTGCGGCAGTTTGCGCACGCGCAGGCCGTAGGCGACGTTGTCGAACACCGTCATGTGCGGCCAGATCGCGTAGGACTGAAACACCATCGAGACGCCGCGCTTCTCGGTCGGCACGTTGCGTCGCTCCGACGCGGAATACACCGTTTCGTCGTTCAGCCGAATGCTGCCGGAGCTTGGCGTTTCCAGACCGGCGACCGCACGCAAGGTCGTGGTCTTGCCGCAGCCGGACGGTCCGAGCAGCGTCACCAGTTCACCCGGCGCGATGTCAAAGCCGATGCCATCGACGGCGGTCGCGTCGCCATAGCGCACGACAAGGTCGGAAACTTCGATGCGCGGGCGGGTCATTGCGTCACCCCGGTGACGCGGCGTGCCAGACTGAACATGATGGCGACTGCAACGAAGACGGTCGCGGTCTGGATCAGCGCCATCGCGGCGGACAGTTCCGAACTCGAGCTGAGCCAGGAATTGACGATCGCCGGCGCGATCACCTTTGAATTCGGGCCCATCAGGAAGATCGAAACCCCCAGTTCCCGCACCGATGCAATGAAGATCAGCAGCCAGGCGGCCACCATGCCCGGTCGCAGCAGCGGCAGCGTCACTGTGCGCATCTGGTAGATCCATGGCGCGCCGCAGACACGCGCGCATTCCTCGAGGCTCGGGTCCACCTGCAGCACCACGCTGGCGATGGTGCGCAGGCCGAGCGGCAGGAACACGGTGAAATACGCCAGACCCAGCAGCCACAACGTGCCGTAGATCGGGATCGGCAGGTTGATCCAGGCCCACAGCAGTCCAAGGCCGAACACCAGCCGAGGCACCGCCTGCGGAAACATGATCACGTATTCCGCCGCGCCTCGACCCGGCATGCGCGAGCGGTAGATGATCCAGGCCAGCACGCCGATCACCGGCACGCCGATGGTCGCGACCGAAATGCCGAGGGTCAGGCTGTTGACGAAGGCTGGCCCGACGGAACCCATCTGCAGTGCGGTCTCGTAGTTGGCCAGGGTGAACTTCATCTGCGGCAGGATGACCGTGGCGAATTTTTCGAACGAGGTGAGCAGCAATGCGGCCAGCGGCAGGATCACCGCGACGATGATGTAGCCCCAGGCAATGCCCAGCAGCGGCCAGCGCATGCGTCCGACGTCCATCTCGCGCGGGCGGAACGCCTTGCCGGTGATCGTGGCGTAGCTGCCATGCCGCAACACCAGCCGCGCGAGCGTCAGCGTGATCAGCATCACGCCGAACAGCGACAACCCCATGGCCGCCGCGCGGCCGTAGTCGGGCGGAAAGGAAAGCGTCGCCTGCCAGATCGCCGTGGTGACGACATAGAAGCGGCCGGGAATTCCCAACACGAATGCGGCGGCGAACGAGCCGAGCATCTCGGCGAACACGAAGATCGTCGCGCTCAGCACGCCTGGCGCGACCAGCGGCAGCGTGATGCGCAACGCCGTGCGCAGCTTGCCCGCGCCGAGCACGCGCGAGCTTTCCTCGAGCGAGGGGTCCATCGACTTCATCGCCGCGGAGATCATGACGAAGGCGACGGTGCCCTCGAACAGCGCCATCACCCAGGCGATGCCGTACGGCGAGTAGATGTTGAACAGATCGCCGGGCGAACCGAGCGAACGCCATACCTGATTGACCAGCCCGGTCTTCGGTCCCAGCAGCACGCCCCATGCCAGCGCGCCGATCAGCGGCGTCATGTAGTAGGGCAGTTCCATCAGCCGCTCGAGCCGCTGGCGGCCGGGGATGTTGGTGCGTGTCAGAATCCACGCCTGCAGGAAGCCGAACAGCACCGCCAGCACTGTCGCAATGCAGGCCACCAGCGCGGTGTTTGCCAGTATGTGGTAGTCGTCGATCAGGTTCCAGTAGTTGTCGAACCCGTATTCCTCAGGCGGGAACACCGACGGATCGCCGACGTTGAGCGATTCGTTGATCAGGAAGCCGATCGGATACAGCACCAGCGTGCCGCACAGCAGCACGACGAGCGGCATCACGATCTGTCGCAGGCTCAGTCCTCGCACAATCACGGTCGATCCTGTTCAGCGCAGCCCGGTGATCTTGTCCCACTCGCGCACGAACTGCGTGTGGGTCTTCTCGAAGGCCTGCCAGTCGTTCGGGATCAGCAGTTTGAACTCGGTCACGCTGGCGCCGCCGGGTGGGGGAGGCACGTCCGGGCGCGGCGAATAGGTGAACAGTTCCTGCACATTTCCTGATTGCCCGGGAACGCTCAGGAACCAGTCCATGAACAGCTGCGCAGCCTCGGGATGCGGCGCTTCCTTCACGATGCCCCAGGGCTGCGGCGCAGCCACAACGCCGTCCGGCGGATAGACGAAGACCACCGGAGCGCCCTTCGCCTTCATGGCCAGATAGCCTGAATACTGTGCGGTGAGAGCCACCTTGTCCTGGCCGCTCACCAGCCGATCGAATTGCTGCACATAGGAGTCGAAGGCGTGTGGCTTCAGCGGCGCCAGTTTCGACCAGAAGTCGTTGCCGTAGAGTTGCCGCAGCACATACCACGTCACGTGCTGCAATCCGGAGATCGACACCTTCACCGAAATAGCGTCCGTCCATTTCGGATCCATCGCATCCTGCCAGGTCCTCGGCGCCTCGTCCGCGGACACGAGCGTCGGATTGTAGGCGATCGCAGCAACCACCAGCGAGCCCCACGTCCAATAGCCCTCCGGCGAGCTTTTGTACTCTGTCTTGTATGCCGCCATTTCGGGCGAGACGTATTGCATGTATCCGCCGCGCTTCTGGAAATCGAGCGCGAAGCTCATGTCCGAGAGCTGTGCGATATCCGCGAGGTAGGCATTGCCCTGACGCTCGGCCAGCAGCTTTGCGTAGAGTCCGCCGGCCTGGATGCGCAGATAGTCCATCCTGATTTTCGGGAAAACCGCGTGAAACTTCGCCAGTTCCGCTTCGGCCGCGGCTTCGGGGTCGGTGGAGTAGACCACCAGTGCGCCCTCCTGCTCGGCCTTGGCAACGTCGGCGCAGGTTTTGAATCCGTCCATCTGTCGGGGCACATCGCACGCCATTGCCGCAGCTTCAAGCAGGATCGCAAACATGGCCGTCAAAGCGGCGCAAGACAGGCGACGCATCGCTCTCCCCATGTTCAATAGGTGGGACTAGAGCACATGACGCCGCGGTGGCAAACCGGCGGTTATTGCTTCCGCACCAGCTTCCGCACTCGGTGGTTCTCGGAATCACCGATATAAACCGCACCATCCGGCCCCACGACGGCGCCATGTGGCCGCGCGAGCGATGCCAATCGCGCGGCTCCCCCATCGCCGCCTGGACCGGCTTCTCCCGTGCCGGCGATGGTTGTGACGATCCAGCTCTGCGCATCGATCAGCCGGATTGCATGGTTCTCGGTATCCACGATGAATATATTGCCGTCCGGGTCGACCGCCATTTCCTTCGGCGCGTTGAACACCGCGTGGCGCGCATCGTGGTCGTCGCCGGCGTAACCGCGCGCGCCGGTCCCTGCCACCGTTTCGATAATGCCATCGCGAATGCGGCGCAGACTGCTGCCCTGGCGTTCCAGGACATAGAGCGAATCGTCCGGCGCCAGCGCGACTGCACGTGCTCCGAAGATGTCGGCGCCAACCGCCGGGCCGCCATCACCGGCATGGCGCCCATTGCCGGTGCCGGCGAATGTGGTGATGACGCTCGTGCCGAGATCGACAACGCGCACCCGATTGTCCGCGACATCGGCGATGAACAGCCGACGATGGTCGCGATCGAGTGCCAGGCCATTGGGTTCCGCGAGGCCGGCGCGCGCGGACGGACCGCCGTCACCGCTGAACTTCCCGGAACCGTCACCGGCCAAGGTGGTGATGACACCGCTGGTATCGATCCGCCGCACCCGCCCATTCAAACGGTCGGCGACATAGATGTTGCCCGCGCGATCGATGACGATACCGTAAGGCTGGTTCATCCGCGCGTCGGTCGCGGGCCCGGCATCACCCGAGAAGCCTTGCTGGCCCGTGCCGGCGATCGTCGTAATGACGCCGGTGCGCATATCGATGCAGCGGATGCAGTGATTGTACGTGTCGGAGAAGCACAGATTGCCATCCGGATCGAAGGCCAGGTCAAACGGGTTGTTTAGCTGCGCCTGCGTCGCCGCGCCGTGATCGCCGGCATAGCCTTGTGCACCCGTTCCGGCGACGGTACTGATGTTCCAATGCGTGTCTGCCATCGTCGTTACCCCTCCCGCAGGTGCCACCATGGTTGTCGGAACCGGCCTGTCAAGCGTAGGATCATTCCAGGAATAGCCGGAGGAAGTTGAGATGGACATGCAGACGGACCGTGACGCCACGACCCTCTACAGCAAGCTGGAAGATCGGGTCATGGCGCGCGACCAGGTTGGCGCGAGCCAAGTCTATTACGATCTCGTGCGCACCGGCCGTCCGCTCAATGAGATCATCGCCGAGGGCGTGCGCATCCATGCGCCCTACACACATGTGCCATACCATGAGCGCATCGACGACGGATATCCGAACTTCGTCAACAACGACCACTGCCTGCTGAGCGCGCGGGCCACGATCAATCTGGCGAAGATGCTGCCGGGGCCGCTGTCGATGCTGCCGATGGCGCAGACCATCTGGTACATCCCGAGCGGGCTCGATATCTGGAACCAGAAGATGGACAAGGCGCCCGGGCACTACACGCGTGCCCGGGGCAATCTTGGTGCGGTCGAAGCGCCGCCGGTTCCGGTGGTCTATTGGCCGGACCAGGAGCCGCTGCGCCAGGAAGGTCCGCTGAAGGAACGGCTGAGCAACTGGATGACGCTGGTCCATCGCGGCCAGGTAATCGACGCCTACCGTACTTTCCTTGGCTTGATGGAAGACAGGCCCAACCGGAAGGAGGTGCTGGCGGAACTGGTGTTTGCCGGGTTGATCGACATGCAGGATCGCATGCTGTTCAACCGGTCCTACACGACCGGCCACAAGGCGTATCGCGCACGGTCAACGGTGGAGATCGGCAACGCGATCGGCTGGGACAATCCGCAGGTGCATCACGTTCTGTACGCCGGCGCGCTGGATATCGCCGTCGGGCCGCGCTGGTATTCGACCTACGAGATGGCCTGCAATCTGGTGAAGATGAACATCGAGGGCGAGGCGCTGCATGCGGTGCCGTACGGCGGCGTCAGCGACGCCGAAGTGGCGGTGCTGCGCAACAACAAGGAGCCGCTGAACCAGGAAGAGGCCGCCGGTCTGATCGACGCGATCATCCGCGGCCCGGAGCCCGACAACCTTCACTACGTCACCAAGCTGCTGAAGGCGGGCAAGGATCCGCGACGCATTCTCGACGTCATGCAGATCGCCTGCGCTCAGGTGGTGATCGAGACGCAGGGCCCGAACAACTTCTCGATGCCGCATCATTGCTACGAGTATTGCAACACGCTCGCCTGGTTCTTCGACAACTTCGATCACCCGCGGCGACTGCGGTTGATCTATCTGCTGGCGTCGTTCCTGAACCGCGTGGCGTGGCACCAGCAGGGGATCGGCGATTCAAATCCGGTCGTGGTGAAGGCGCCGAGCGGGGCGGACAGTCTGACCGCGGGCCAGTTGCTGGATCGCGTCGATACCGCGGTGTGCGCGCTGAATGGCGCGGAGAGCCTGGCGTGGACGCAGGCCTATCTCGACAATGTCGGCGACCGCGCGCCGCTGGTCGAGCGCATCGCGCTGGCCGCGACCAAGTTGGGCAACGATCCGCACAACCAGGAGATCGCCCAGTGCATGCTGATGGATTTCGGCACCAACCGGCATCCGGAGCGTGACAAGCTGCTGCTGGCGGCGGCGTACCACACGGCGATGCACCGGAAGTACGGCGATCCGCTGGAGCCGGCGCGCCGCTTCGGCGAGGCGATGGGGGTGGCGCTGCAATAACTTCGCGCGCTGGGAGGCTGTAATGACCCTTTCCATTTGCGCGATCGATCCCGTGTCGCGGCCGTTTTTCGCGGGCGAAGTCTCCGGGATCGACATCACGCAGCCGCTGTCGCAGGCGGACGCAGCGGCGATCTCGGCAGGCATGGACCAGTACGGTGTGCTGGTGTTCCACGACCAGCACTTCACCGACGAGACGCAACTGGCATTCAGTCGCAACTTCGGCGCGCTCGAGCAGGCAACGGGCGACATCGCGCAGGGCAACGAGCGGCGGCTGTCGATGGACGTCAACGACATCTCCAATCTCGACAAGGACAACCAGTTGCTGGCGCGCGACGACAGACGTCGGCTGTTCGGCCTCGGCAACCGGTTGTGGCACTCCGACAGTTCGTTCAAGGCGGTGTCGGCGAAGTATTCGCTGCTGTCGGCACGGCACATTCCATCGGCTGGCGGCAACACGGAGTTCGCCGACATGCGCGCGGCCTACGACGCGCTCGATGACGAGACCAAGGCAGAGTGTGAAAACCTGATCTGCGAGCACAGCCAGCTTTTCTCGCGCAGCATCCTCGGCTTTACCGCCTTCACCGACGATGAGCGCCGCAAGTTTGCGCCGGTAAAGCAGCGGCTGGTGCGTCGGCATCCGGTGACCGGGCGCAAGTCGCTGTTCCTGGCGTCACACGCCGGCGCGATCCTCGGCTGGCCGGTGCCCGAGGCGCGCGCCTTCCTGCGCGACCTGACCGAGCATGCGACGCAACGTCGGTTCGTCTACGCGCATGTATGGCGGCAGTGGGACCTGGTGATGTGGGACAACCGCGTCACGATGCATCGTGCGCGCCCGTTCAACAACGCCGAGGTGCGCGACATGCACCGCACCACGGTGGCGTGCGAGATGTCCACGATGGATCAGGCGGCATGATCAAGGTCGTTGGCCTGCTGACCCGCAAACCCGAGTTGACACACGAGCAGTTCGTGAAGCATTGGCTGGAGATCCACGGGCCGCTCGCACATGCGGTGCCGGGCATTCGGCGCTACGTGCAGTCGCACATCGTCGGCACGCGCACGCGGCCGGATATTCCGGAGACCGACGTCGAGGTCGATGGGATCGCCGAACTTTGGTACGATGATCAGGCGGCCCTGGCGCGCGCCGCTGCCTCACCCGAGATGAAGCGGCTGACCGACGACGGCGCGCTTTTCATCGGCAGGATCAAGTCCTACATCATCGACGAGAAGCAGATCATTCCCTAGAATTCCTCTCCGCCCCGCGGGGCGGAGAGGGCAGGGTGAGGTGGGGAGACTATTCCGCCGCCGCCGTAAGCGTATCCACCGCCTCGTACGGGAAGCGCTTCACGCGATCCATGTTCATGCCCTCGATGCGCAGCAGCCGCGTCGAGCCCTCGCGCCGCGGCGAGTGCAGCACGCCCGTATCGTACAGATACGCATCGCCCGGCTTCATCGTGTAGTCGCGGACGTGCCGTGCCTTGCCCGGCGTGGTCTCGGTCGGGCGTGCCAGGCAGTCCCAGTCCGTCATGATCGTCTCGCCCGCGGCCTGACCGTAAATTGCCCAGGACGGCCCGTGATCGTGCGGCTTGCTGCCCTTCGCCCCGACATAGCCATGCGCCAGGATCGTGAAACCAAGTTCCGGGTCTTCGTACAGCACCTTCCGCTCCGGCGTACCCTCCGGAATGTACTTGGCGGCGAAGTCGCCATCCCGCAGCACGTCCTTGACCAGCTCACAGACCGCCTTGCGCCCTTCGGTGCCCGGCTCGTCCTTCAGCGCGTCATGACACTTGGCGGCGAACTGTTCGAGCGTATAGCCCATGGCGTTCAACTCCTGGTTTGGGGTCATTCCCGACGATAGGGATAACAATGCGCCCGATCGAGCGGAATGTCGAAATGATCAGCCAACGCCTTGATAGCATCGGCATGCTGCTTGTACGGATCGCTGTTCGCAGGGCCCACGATGATGCAGCCGAACGAACGGTCGCGGCGCCCACCGGGGGGCAGCATTGCCGTCACCAGCGGCGTTCCCTCATCATCGCGCAGGGTGAGAAACAGCGGCATCTCGCGCCGGATGTGCGCCGCCTTGCCGATGTCCTGCTCGATGAACACCGTGCTGAGCGGTCGGAAGCTCTCCGCGGCCTTTGCCCACTCGCGGCGGAAATACTTCTCCACGGCATGGCGCATGACTTCGGATTCCAGTGTCGCCTCGCCTTCGCTCACGAGCCGGAACCAGGTCCTGTCACCGGGAGCATCGCAGATATACTCCATTGTGTTCCTCCCGCTTGGCTTGGACTGCCAACGAGCCGCAGCTTAGGATGGACGGGGCCGATAATCAAACCGCCAAGGGGCAAACCGCCAAGGGGCAAACCGCCAAGGGGCAAACCGGCAGGGGGGCGAATGGCGACGCAGGAAGGCTCCAGCGCGGGCGATACGTTCGACTACGTCATCGTCGGCAGCGGGGCGGCTGGCTCCGTGCTGGCCAATCGACTGACCGAAGATCCCGGCGCCACCGTCTGCGTGCTGGAAGCCGGGCCGCCTGACCGTCATCCCTATATCCACGTGCCGGCCGGCTTCATCAAGATGCTGTTCAATCCGGACTTCACCTGGCAGTTCAAGACCGAACCGTCGGAGGGTAGCGGCGGTCGGCAAATTCCCACCACGCAGGGGCGCACGCTGGGCGGGTCCAGTTCGATCAACGGCATGATCTACAACCGTGGCCAGCGCGCCGATCTCGACAGTTGGGCGCAGCGCGGCAATCGCGGCTGGGGCTATGTCGATATGCTGCCCTATTACAAACGCACCGAGCGGCGGATCGGCTTCGGCGATGATCGTATACATGGTCGCGAGGGCAACCTGCCGGTCACCGACATCGATTGGATTCATCCGATCTGCGACGCGTTCATCGCCGGCGCGGTCGGCATCGGGATGCCGCGCTGCAAGGACTACAACAGCGGCGATCAGCAGGCGGGCGTCGGCTATTTCCAGCGTGCGATCCATCGCGGCTGGCGGCATTCGGCCGCGCGCGTATTCCTGCATCCGGCGAAGGCGACCGGCCGGCTGGCGATACGCACCGATGCGCGCGCATCGGCGGTGCTGTTCGACGGCAAGCGGGCGATCGGCGTGCGCTATGTTGACGACCGCGACCGCAGCACGCGGCGCGTGGTTTATGCCCAGCGCGAGGTCATCCTTTCGTGCGGCACCGCGAATACGGCGAAGCTGCTGCAGATTTCCGGTGTCGGGCCCGCGCTTCTGTTGGGATCGATCGGTGTTCCGGTGGTCCACGAACTGCGCGGCGTCGGCGAGAATTTTCGAGACCATTATTCGGCGCGGCTTGTCGCGCGGGTGAAGAACAGCACAACGATCAACGAACTGTCCCGTGGCATGGGGCTGGGCGGGCAGATCGTGCGCTGGGCGATGGGTAGGCCGAGCATTCTCGCGCTGAGCCCGTCGCTGGTGCACTGGTTTTGGAAATCCAATGACAGCATGGATCAGCCCGACCTGCAGGGCGTGTTCAGTCCCGCCAGCTACAAGCAGGGCTTCGTCGGTCTGCTGGACGACTATCCTGGGATGACCTGCGGCGTGTGGCAGCACCGGCCGGAGAGCATCGGCTATGTGAGGGCGCGTTCCGCAGATCCTTTCGACGACCCAATCATCCAGCCGAACTACCTGGCGGATCCGATGGACCGGCGGGTGCTGATCAGCGGCATGAAGCTGGCGCGCCGGCTGCTGCACACACCGGAGCTGGCGCAGTATTTCGATGGCGACATGCTGCCGGGGCCGCAGGTGCAGAGCGACGACGAGTTCCTGGATTATGCGCGGCAATATGGCTCCACGGCCTATCACCTGATCGGCACCGCGCGCATGGGGCCGCCGACCGATCCGACCGCGGTGGTGGATGACCAATTGCGCGTGCACGGGATGCAGGGCTTGCGCGTGGCGGACGCATCGATCATGCCGAGCATGCCGTCGGCGAACACCTACGCGACCACGATGATGATCGCGGAAAAGGCCGCCGACATGATCCGCGGCAAGCCGCCGCTGGCCCCGGTGGAAGGGATTGCTGCCTGAGCAGCTTGCTGCCATGTGGCGATGGGCCGAGTATCACGGGATGCAACGCCAAGGGGATCGAGAGTGAGTGCCTTCAGAAGTACCGAACGCTACATCGCCACGCGGGACCTGGAAGTCGCGGTCAATGCCGCGGTGACTTTGCAGCGACCGCTGCTGGTGAAGGGTGAGCCGGGAACCGGCAAGACCGTGCTGGCCCACGAGGTGGCCGAGGCGCTTGGTCTCGAATTGATCGAGTGGCACATCAAGTCGACCACCAAGGCGCAGCAGGGGCTTTACGAGTACGACGCGGTCTCGCGTCTGCGCGACGGCCAGCTGGGCGATCCGCGGGTGCACGACATCGCCAACTACATTGTGCGCGGCAAGCTGTGGGACGCGTTCGAAACCGATGAACCGGTGGTCGTGCTGATCGACGAGATCGACAAGGCGGACATCGAGTTCCCCAACGACCTGCTGCTGGAACTCGATCGCATGCGGTTCTTCGTCTACGAGACGCGCAAGACGGTGATCGCAAAGCATCGGCCGATTGTCATCATCACGTCGAACAACGAGAAGGAACTGCCCGACGCATTCCTGCGGCGCTGCTTCTTCCACTATATCCGATTTCCGGATCGCGTAACGATGGAACGGATCGTGCAGACGCACTATCCGGACATCCGCCACGATCTGGCACGCGACGCGCTGAACGTGTTCTTCCAGATCAGGGACGTGCCGGGCCTGAAGAAGAAGCCGACGACGGCCGAGCTGCTGGACTGGCTGAAGCTGCTGATGGTCGAGGACCTGCCGGCGGATGCGCTGCGCTCCAACGAGAAGCATCTGGTCATCCCGCCGCTCCATGGTGCACTGCTCAAGAACGAACAGGACGTGCATCTGTTCGAACGCCTGGCGTTCCTGGCGCGGCGCGGCACCGCCTGAGAGGCTGCGATGTTCGCGCATCTCATCATGGGATTGCGGCAGGCCGGACTGCCGACATCGATCACCGAATATCTCACACTGCTGGGTGCGATGAAGGCCGGCGTGGCGGAATGGAGCGTGGACGATTTTTACTATCTTAGCCGCGCGACGCTGGTGAAGGACGAACGACATCTCGACCGGTTCGACCGCGTGTTTGCACAGTGTTTCAAGGGGCTCGAGCCGTCGGAGGGCGTGCAACCTCGGGAACTTCCCGAGGAATGGTTGCGCAAGCTGGCGGAAAAGCTGCTGACGCCGGAGGAGATGGCGAAGATCGCGGCGCTGGGCGGCTTCGAGGCGATCATGCAGCGGCTGGCCGAGCTGCTGGCGGAACAGAAGGGCAGGCACCAGGGCGGTTCGAAATGGATCGGCACCGCGGGGACCTCGCCGTTCGGGGCGTTCGGCTACAACCCCGAGGGCGTGCGCATCGGCCAGCACGAATCGCGTCACCGGCGTGCGGTAAAGGTGTGGGAGAAGCGGGAGTTCCGCGATCTGGACGACACGGTGGAACTTGGCACGCGCAACCTGAAGCTGGCGCTGCGCCGGCTGCGCCGTTTCGCGCGACAGGGCGCGGAGACCGAGCTCGATCTGCCGAATACGATCCGCTCCACGGCCAACAACGCCGGGACGCTGGATTTGAAAATGGTGCCGGAGCGGCACAACACTGTGAAGGTGCTGCTGTTCCTCGATATCGGCGGCTCGATGGATGATTTCGTCAAGCTGTCGGCGGAGCTGTTCTCGGCGGCTCGGTCGGAGTTCAAGCATCTGGAGTATTTTTACTTCCACAATTTCCCCTACGAGCGGGTTTGGAGAAACAATCGCCGCCGCCACGACGAAAGGATTTCCACCTTCGATGTGCTGCGCACCTATGGGCCGGACTACAAGCTGATCTTCGTCGGCGATGCGGCGATGAGCCCCTACGAAATCACTATGCCCGGCGGCAGTGTCGAGCACATGAACGACGAGCCGGGCAAGGTCTGGCTGGAGCGGTTGACGTCGCATTATCGCCGATCGGCGTGGCTCAATCCGACGCCGCGCAATAGCTGGCAGCATGTGCGTTCGATCGGAATCACTGCGGAGCTGATGAGCGGGCGGATGTATCCGTTGACTGTGAACGGCATAGACGAGATGGCGAAGGAGCTTAGTCACTAGGGTGCACCCAAACCGTCATTCCCGCGAAAGCGGGAACCCGGGCCCTGGGCCCCCGCTTTCGCGGAGGTGACGTCGTGGAGGAACGAGATGGGACGACTAGCGGGCAAGGTGGCATTCATAACCGGCGCCGGAACCGGTATTGGCCGCGCCACGGCCATCCTGTTCGCACGCGAGGGCGCGCGCGTGGCGATCGCGGATATCGATGCGGCGGCCGGTGAGGAAACCGCCCATCTGGCCGGCAACGATGCGATCGCCCTCCGCACGGACGTGACGGACGAGGCCAGCGTGCAGGAGGCAGTCCGCACCGCCGTGCAGCAATTCGGCGCACTGCATGTCCTGCACAACAATGCCGGCGGCTCGACGCCACAGGACAACACGGTGGTGGAAGCGCCGATCGAGGAGTTCTGGCGCGTCATCCGGCTGGACCTGTTCGGCACCTTCCTCGGCTGCCGCATCGCCATCCCGCAGATCATCAGGTCGGGTGGCGGTTCAGTGATCAACATGTCGTCGAACCTCGCGCTGATGGGCATCGCCGGGCGCGACTGCTACACAGCGGCGAAGGGTGGCGTTGCGGCGATCACCCGCTCCATGGCGGTGGAGTTCGCGTCGCAGCGCGTGCGGGTGAATGCCATCGCGCCATCGGCGACGATGACCGATCGTGTGCGCAAGCTGATGGTGGGCAACGTTGCGCTCGACAAGCTGGCGAACGCGCATCTGTTGGGTCTGATCGAGCCGCCGGACATCGCGAACATGGCGTTGTTCCTGGCGTCCGACGAATCCCGCATGATCACAGGGCAGGTCTATCCCGTGGACAGTGGTGTGACGATTTCCTGAGGAGGCAACAATGAAGATCAAGCGGGTGGAGCATATCGCGATCGCGGTGAATTCGCTGAAGCAGTCGATGGACCTGCTGCAGAATACGTTCGGCATCCCGTTGGAATACGAGGAGCAGATCGGTGCCACGCGCCTCGCCATGCTGCCGGTTGGCGAGACCTACATCGAGCTCCTCGAGAGCAAGGCGCCGGACTCCGGCGTCAACCAATGGATCGCCGAAAAGGGCGAGGGCCTGTTCCACATCTGCTTCGAGGTGGAAGACATCGACAGTGCGCTGGCCGAGCTCAAGGCGAAGGGCGTCAAGCTGCGCGACGAAACGGCCCGCATCGGTCATGGTGGCGCGCGCATCGCCTTCATCGATCCTGCGTCCACCGGCAACGTGTTGATCGAACTGGCGGAAATACCTGCAACACATGTCTGACGACCATCATTACAATTCGTCATGGCCTTCCCCGGCCTGATCCGGGGATCAGTTCCGGCCATGACAGAATGTTCAGGAGTGTGACATGGTAGGCTTTGTCCATCCCGAGTACCTGGTTGCGACCGAGTGGCTTGCCCAGCATCTCAACGACCCCAATGTTCTAGTGCTGGACTGCACCACACACCTCATCCCCGACGCGAAAACCACTTATCAGGTGAAGCCGGCCCGCGAGGATTTCGAGCAGGCACACATCCCTGGCGCGCAGTTCGTCGACATGCTGCGCGACGTGTCCGACACCTCGCAGCGTTTGCGCTTCATGCGTCAGCCGCCGGAAGACTTCGCGTCGGCGATGCGCCGCTTTGGCGTGAACAACACCACGCGCGTGGTAGCCTACAGCTCTGCCAATGTCTGGTGGGCAACCCGCATGTGGTGGCTGCTGCACGAATTCGGCCATGACAATGCTGCGGTGTTGGACGGCGGCTGGCAAAAATGGAGTCGTGAAAATCGGCCAGCGGAAGCCGGTGCTGCCAAACCGCGCAAGCCGGGCGATTTCACCGTGCGCGAGATCCGCAACCTGATGGTGGGCAAGGATGAGGTGCGGCGCGCGATCGGGAACGGCGCGATCTGCACGCTCAACGCACTGCTGCCACAGCAGCACACGGGGACTGGCGGCAACAGCTACGGCAGGCCGGGGCGCATTGCCGGCAGTGTCAATTTGCCCGCTGCGCATCTGCTGAACCCCGAAACCAACGAATTCCTGCCAGCCGATGAACTGCGCAAACGCTTTACCGCCGTCGGTGCGATGGACAGGCAGGTGATCAACTACTGTGGCGGCGGGATCGCGGCGAGTGCCGATGCGCTGGCGCTGATCATGCTCGGCCACAAGGACGTAAAGCTGTACGATGGATCGCTGTCGGAATGGGCGAGCGATCCCAGCCTGCCGATGGAAACCGGCTGAAGGAGAACGGTCATGCTGTTGCCGCTGAAGGATCGCTCGATCGCCTATGACCTCGTCGGGTCAGAGAACGGTGCCGTCGTCTGCATGACACATTCGCTCGCGTCCGATGGCGGCATGTGGGCCGAGCAGGTGCTGCCGCTGCTCGCCGCGGGGTTCCGCGTGCTGCGCCTCGACATGCGCGGCCATGGCGGCAGCGACCCCGTCGCCGGCGACTACACGATGAGTGCACTGGCGTCTGATGTCGCCACTGTGCTGGATGCACTCGCGATTGCGCGTGTCCATTTCATCGGCCTGTCGATCGGTGGGATGCTCGGCCAGGCCTTCGCGCTGGAGCATGGCAACAGGCTGACATCGGCGATGTGGTGCGACACGCTGCCATCCACGCCCTCCGGGGCGCCGGAAGTCTGGCAGCAGCGGGTCGACGCGGTACGGTACGGCGAATTCGCTTGCGCCGCTGGCGGAACCCACGGTCGAGCGCTGGCTGACCGAAGCGTTCAAGGCGCGCAACCCGGGGCGCTACAAGCAGATCCGCGACACGATCGTCGGCACCACCCCCACCGGATATCTCGGCTGCGTCGCCGCGATCCGCAATTTCGATTTCATCGCGCGTCTGCCGACCGTGAAGCTGCCGGTGCTGGTGGTGTGCGGCTCCGATGATGCCGGCACGCCCGCGGCGGACAACCGCAAGTTGGCTGGGCTGGTGCCGGGTGGTCGCTACGAGGAGATCGCCAATGCGCTGCATTTCCCGAATGTCGAGCATCCCGATACGTTCAACCGAATCATGCTGGGCTGGCTGAACGCACAGCGCTGACAGGAGATGGTCATGCGGCTCGCAAACAAGATCGGCATCGTCACCGCTGCGGCATCGGGCATGGGTCGCGCGGGTGCCATCCGCTTCGCACAGGAAGGCGCGGCGGTCGGCGTGGTGGACCTGGATGAGGCGGGTGCGGATGCGGTGGCGAAGCAGATCACCGACTCCGGCGGCAAGGCGATCGCGTTTGCCGGCGACCTGCGGCAGGACGCGTTCGCGCGGGAGATCGTCCGCCTCACCGCCAATGCGTTCGGCGGACTTGATTTCGTCTGGAATCATGTGGGCCATCCCGGTCCCGCGGCGATCGAGGGCCTGGACTGGAAGGACTTCGAACTGGCGATGGATCTGAATGTCCGCACTGTCCTGGTCACCACCGAGGCGGCGCTGCCGGAACTGCGCGCACGTGGCGGTGGGGCATTGCTCTATACGGCGTCGACGTCGGGCCTGACCGGATCGCAGTTCAGCCCGGTTTACAACATCGCCAAGTTCGGCGTCGTCGGTTTGGTGCATGGCCTGGCGAAGCGCTATGCGCGCGAGAAGATCAGGGTGAACGCGGTGTGCCCTGGTCCCACCGACACGCCAATGCTGCGCGTGTTTGTCGCGCGTCCCGACAGTCAGTTGCCGCCCGGCGAGACGGCCGAGACACTGGTGGTCAAGCGCGGGGGGCAGGTGCCGATGGGGCGCCCGGCGCGACCCGAGGAGATCGCCAATGCCGCGCTGTTTCTGATCTCGGACGAGGCGTCATACATCACGGGCGTGGCGCTGCCGGTGGACGGCGGTGCTACGGCCTGATCACTGACGGAGATTGGCAAGCGAGGCAAGATCGAACCCGCCCTCGTCGGTGACCTGGGCATAGGCGTCGAACACAATGTCGGCGATTGTGCCGGTGATCCGTCCTTGGCGCGGCGGCTTCAGGCATGCGATGACTGCGCGGGTTACCGACACAGCGAATCGCATGGACCAGGTCCGCACACGCCACAAGGTGGCGCCGGTTGCCTCGGCGGAGGCCATCGCCGAACTGATCGCGGTGATCGTCGCCGTCACCGGCGGCGAACCGCGCGTGCTGACCATCGACGACGGAAGCGCACTGCCGTCCGGACCGTTCGAGCTGACGCATCGGTCGCTGCAGGCGGGCACGCGATCCTGGGTGGAGCAGCAGACCCACCATCCGCTCGGCTATGTCGAACAGCTCTACACGTTTGCCGACCGGGACCGGACGGCGGCAGGCCAGCGGACGGTGTCCATCAGCTATCTTGGCCTGACACGCGAAGTCCGCGCCGCGGGCGAGCCAGGCGTCTCGTGGCAAGGCTGGTACCGCTATTTCCCATGGGAAGATCGACGGGGCCTGAATGCCGCGGAGCTGACGGCTGCCGTCGACGCACGGCTGCGCGCCTGGGCAGAGGCGGCCGAGGATGCAGCGACCCGGCGCGAACGGCTGCGGCGAGCCGCCATCACGTTCGGCCACGACGGGCGGCCCTGGAACGAGGAACTCGTCCTGCAGCGCTATGAACTGCTGTGGGAGGCAGGGCTCGTGCCCGAATTGCCGCAGGCGGCGGAGCCTGTCGATGGCGAGCCAATGACCCACGACCATCGCCGCATCCTGGCCACCGGCATCGCGCGGCTGCGCGCCAAGATCAAATACCGCCCCGTGGTGTTCGAACTCATGCCGCCGCGCTTCACGCTGCTGCAATTGCAGCGGACGGTGGAGGCGCTGGCCGGCCGGCGTCTGCACAAGCAGAATTTTCGCCGTCTGATCGAACAGCAGGATCTGGTGGAAGAGACCGGTGAGCGGGCCACCGAGACCGGCGGCCGTCCCGCCAAGCTGTTCCGCTTCCGCCGCGACGTGGTCGCCGAGCGGGCGGTGGCCGGCAGCAAGCTGCCTCTCGCGCGGTAGCCCAATCGCTGCCCGTCCATCCGAGCCGGCGTTCGTGCCCCCTTGACATCCTTATGCTCAGCACTAGCATAACAACACGAAATGCTCATATAGAGCATAACGGAGGTGTCCGATGTCATACGCCGAAACTCTCGCCCGTACCGCGCCGCTGTATGACCGCGTGAAGCGGGTTGTCCCACCGATGGAATGGCCGGTTTTCGCCGACGATATCGACGCGATTCTGGCGCTGAAGCGCCGGCGCAACGCGGTGATCCTGGCGCATAACTACCAGACGCCCGAGATCTTCCACTGCGTCGCCGACATCGTGGGCGACAGCCTGGCCCTGGCGCGCGAGGCCATGAAGGTGGATGCCGAGGTTATCGTGCTGGCCGGCGTGCACTTCATGGCGGAGACCGCGAAGCTGCTCAATCCGGCGAAGACCGTGCTGATCCCGGACACGCGTGCCGGCTGCTCGCTGGCGGAGTCGATCACCGCGGCCGATGTGCGCCTGCTGCGCGAGCGCTATCCGGCCGTGCCCGTGGTGACCTATGTCAATACATCGGCGGCGGTGAAGGCGGAGTCCGATATCTGCTGCACCTCCGGCAACGCGCGCAAGATCATCGAATTGCTCGGCGTGGAGCGGGTGATCATGCTGCCCGACGAGTACCTGGCGCAGAACATCGCCGCGCAGACCGGAGTAAAGATCATCACCTGGGCCGGCCACTGCGAGGTGCATGAGCGCTTCACCGCCGCCGAGATCCGTGCCCTGCGCGCCGACCATCCGGGCGTCGTGGTGCTGGCACATCCGGAATGTCCGCCGGAGGTGGTGGCCGAGGCGGACTATGCCGGCTCGACCGCCGATATGGCGGCGTATGTCGGGCGGGAAAAACCGGCGCGGGTGGTGCTGATCACCGAATGCTCGATGGCCGACAACGTGTCGGTGCATCATCCGGACGTGGAGTTCGTGCGCCCGTGCAACCTGTGTCCGCACATGAAGCGCATCACGCTGGCGAACATTCGCAGCGCGCTGGAGGAGATGCGCTACGAGGTCACGATCGACCCGGCGGTCGCGGTGCGGGCGCGCCAGGCGGTCGAGCGCATGCTGGCGGCGTAAGTAGCTGCGCGATGACCATCCCACCCCTTCCCGCCATCATGGTCGAACCCTCGGTGCGCGCGGCGCTGCTGGAGGACCTCGGCCGCGCCGGCGACTCTGACGACGGACGCGATCGTGCCCGCGGGCGCGCGCACCGAGACCGCGTTGATGGCGCGGCAGGCCGGCGTGGTCGCGGGGCTGGATTTTGCCGCCGCTGCGTTCCGGCTGATCGATCCGGCGATCGAAGTCATCCTCGAACGCGCAGACGGCAGCCGTCTGGCGCCCGGCGATCTGATTGCGGTGATCCGCGGGCCGGCACGCGGCATCCTGACGGCGGAACGTACAGCGCTGAATTTCCTGTGTCATCTGTCGGGCATTGCGTCCGCCACGCGTGGCATCGTCGATGCGATCGAGGGAACCAAGGCGCAGGTGGTCTGCACGCGCAAGACCATGCCGGGACTGCGCGCGGCGCAGAAATATGCGGTGCGCGTCGGCGGCGGATCGAACCACCGGTTCGGGCTGGATGACGCGGTGCTGATCAAGGACAACCATGTCGCGATCGCCGGCGGGGTGCGCCCGGCGGTGGAACGCGCACGCGCCGGGGTGGGCCATCTGGTGAAGATCGAGCTGGAGGTGGACACGCTGGCGCAGCTTCAGGAGGCGATGGCGCTCGGGGTGGATGCCGTGCTGCTGGACAACATGGGGCCCGCCATGCTGCGCCAGGCGGTCGAGATCGTTGGCGGCCGCGCGATCACCGAGGCCTCGGGCCGCATCCGCCCCGACACCGCGCCGGCGATTGCCGCGTCGGGTGTGGATCTGCTGTCAGTCGGCTGGCTGACGCACAGCGTGACGGTGCTGGATATCGGGCTGGATCACCGGAGCTGAGTGGTTCCGCTTCAAAGGGTCGCGGTTTCCGAAGTGCAGGTTCGAACCCAGCCTCGTCAGTCGCGCGCCAGCCGGGTGGTCCGATAGATTGCGGCGAGGGGGATGCCGAGGTCGATACTGTCCATCAGCAAGTCGCCGTCCTCGATCACCGTCGATGCCGCGGGCCAGCTCCCATCGCTTCCGCGGCGGAGCAGTTCGGCTCGGACCGCGGTGCTGCTGAGCAGGACAATCTCCTGCAGGCTCGGGATCGTGGTGAATGCCCAGACGTTCCGCCAGGTGTCCGCCCGGTTGGAGGGCGACAGAACCTCGATGATCAGAACCGGATTGGCGACGTCGTATTCCTCCGTTTCATACCGGGTGCATGTCACCGCCAGATCGGGAATACGAAAATTCTCATTGGCTCGAACCCGCGGGACGATTCCAGGTGCCGCGATCACCGTGCACGGGTTGCCGGCGTCCGCCAGGTGGTTACCGATCAGGCGCCCCAGTTCGAGTAGAAGCGAGCCATGGGTGCGGCTGGTCGGCGCCATCGCGATGGGTTCGCCGTCCACAAGCTGCCAACGGGTTTCGCCCGGCGCGTCCCAGGCGAGGAACTCGGCCACGGTCATCCGGTCGGGTGGTTTCAGCGCCGAACTCATGGGAGAACCATAGCCCAAGTGGGCGCCGTGCGCCAAAGGTCTTGGCGAAGCTCACGAGCGCACCCGGTGGCGCATCTCAGGATGCCTGGCGACGGGTGCGCGGCAACTGACAAGAGCATCGCACCTGGATTGATCACCGCCGCGCGGGAACGGACGCTTGACGCGAGGAGACGCGAGAACACAATGCTCGGCGTCATTCGCGCATGGGAGGAAACAACATGGCAGTCCGCCTCGTCGTCTCGATCACCGCGGCTCCCGGGAAGGGCTCGGAGCTCGCACAGGCATTCCGGGCGCGTTGCGCCGAGGTCATGCAGGAGCCCGGCTGTGAGCAGTTCGAGGTGTTCCAGAGCGTACTGAATCCGGACAGGCTGACCTTGCTCGAGTTGTGGAAGGACCAGGCCGCGCTCGATGTGCATGCGAAGGTGAACGCCACGCGCGCGCCGATGCCACCGGGGTTGCGGGCCGGCGCAGGCCAGCGCGAGGACTACGAGTACAAGCTGACCCGCTAGGCCAAAAATGGCGACCCCTTCAAATCTCGCCGCTTTCAACACGGCTTCCCGAACCGGCCTCTGAGGAGCCGGTTCGGGCTCGTCCGCTTCAGCAGCCGCCGTCGGCGTAGCTGATGTGCATCGTGATCCACCACTCGCGGACATTGCTCACACGTCCTGTCGGTCCGAACCACAACAATAGAGCGCACAACCGCCGGATTGCGTCCGCGGTTGATCTATGGAAGCAACTCCCGACGCGACTAGGACGTGCCGCACAAACGCTTCCGCCTGAGCATACCCTGCCTCAAGCCCCCGGAATCGTGTGACCTGCGACTGAAGCGCATAGTACCTGTCAGGAGTTTGAGACGCGTGCGCATAGCACGCTTCCCGCTTACGGGGTTCCGTTGCAGTGATATCGACGTAATCGGTTGGCGAGAACATCAGTGTGTCCTCGCCATCGGACACCTCGTAATAGTACAGTGCTGGCTTTTTGGCCATCCGCACCCACGCTTCATATGCGAGATTTGAAATCGCGCGATGATCGGGGTGGTTGTCGATCGGCCACTGGTTGAATATGGCATCCGGCTTCAATCCCTGCAGCAATTTGGTGAAATCGTCGTAATGCCGCATATCGACCACGGCGTGGCCGTTGCACTGCCCAGCAAACATTGCATGTGCCTTCAAGATGCCGCATGCGGCAATGGCCTCGCGAACCCGGATGACGCTGCCCTGTTTCGGATCGTTCTCCGGGCAGCCAGTCCCCCCGCTGTTCGACGCTTCGCCACGGTTCAGATACAGCAGTGTTACGTCGTGCCCGAGGTCCGTGTACCGCGCGATTGTGCCGCCGCATCCGTACTCCGGGTCGCCCGGGTGGCCGCCAACAACTACGATTCTCAGTCTTGTGGCGGTCAGCGCGTTGGCGGAATAATGTCCGCTTGCGGCGAGCGCACCGGCGGCGCCTGCAAGAAATACACGACGGGTAAAGACGCGGCGCTGCGGGCGACCGGGTCGGAAGGACAGCGCCAATTCTGGCATGGCCATCAACCGTAGGCCGTGCGGATGGATTTATCCAGTAACGGGCTGTGACAGGGATCCACTCCAACGACCTTGGCATGCGTCGGGCATTGCGTGCATCAGGCGGCGCAGCACAGGGTGAACCCAGCCAGCGCGCTTCCTCCAATAGTGAGGGCTGCGGCCGCTGCGCCACGAGTGAAGAGAGCTGATAGGCTCCATCGCCACGTCGTCCGGCCCCCACCGCTTGCAGAGCGCCCATTTCGTGCTTCCTCTGGACCTCGCTCCGGCGCTGGCGCATAGGGGCGGCAACGCCAAAGGAAGCCGCGTCCTCCCTCGATGATGTATTTCACGCCCCTGAAGACCGCCGTCATCCTCGGCCTCTGCCTACTCGGCGCGATCCTCTGCATCCCCAATCTCTTCCCGGCGCCCGCCGCCTGGATGCCGTGGCGGACCGTGCACCTCGGCCTCGACCTGCGTGGCGGTTCCTACCTGCTGCTCGAGATTGACATGAAGGCGGTGATCAAGGAGCGACTGAACAATGTCGTGGACGCGGTGCGTCAGGCGCTGCGGCCCGGCGGCATCTTCTACCAGACGCTGGAGGCGCAGCCTGAGCAGAACCGCATGCTGCTCAAGCTGCGCGACGCCAGCAAGACCGAGGCGGCAATCGCGGCTATCCGGCCGCTGATCGTCCCCGAAGGCCCCACCGGCACACCGGAATTCGACCTCGCCTCGACACCGGACGGCACGATCACGCTGACGCTGTCGCCAGTCGCGCTGCACCAACGGGCGCTGGGAGCCGTGCAACAGTCGATCGAGATCGTGCGCCGGCGCATCGACGAGACCGGCGTGGTCGATCCGCAGATCACCCAGCAGGGCGACAGCCGTATCGTCGTCCAGTTACCCGGCATCAGTGATCCCAACCGGATCAAGGAACTGCTGGGCCAGACCGCGCATATGACGTTCCAACTGGTCGACGAGACCGCCAATCCAACCTCCGGAGCGCCGCCGCCGCCGGGCGTGGACTACCTGCCGATGCAGGACAACCCGAGCCAGAAGATCGCCGTGCGCCGACGGATCGACGTCGATGGCGGCGACCTGACCGATGCGCGCGCGGGCACCAATGGCCAGACCGGCGAATGGGTGGTCAACTTCACCTTCAATACGGTCGGCGCGCGCCGCTTTGCAGACATCACGCGGGCCAACGTGAACCACCGCTTCGCCATCGTGCTGGACGGCAAGGTGATCAGCGCCCCTGTCATTCGCGAGCCGATCACCGGCGGGCGCGGTCAGATCAGCGGCAGTTTCACCGCCGCGTCCGCCAACGACCTCGCGGTACTGCTGCGGGCGGGCGCGCTGCCGGCGCCACTGACCGTGGTCGAGGAACGCAGCGTCGGGCCGGAACTGGGGGCGGATTCGATCCGGGCAGGGGCGATCTCGCTCGCCGTCGGCTTCGTGCTCGTGATCGTCTTCATGGCGGTCTTCTATGGCCTTTTCGGCTGGTTCGCGAATGTCTGCCTGGTGGTGAATCTGGTGCTGATGCTGGGTGTCATGTCGCTGTTGCAGGCAACGCTGACGCTGCCGGGCATGGCGGGGATCCTGCTGACGCTCGGCATGGCGGTGGACGCCAACATCCTGATCAACGAGCGCATCCGCGAGGAGCAGCGTCTCGGCAGGCCGCCGCTGTCGGCACTTGAGCATGGATTCACAAGGGCTTACAACACGATCTTCGACTCCAATGCGACCGCATTTCTGGCGCACGTCATGCTGTTCATCTTCGGCTCCGGGCCGGTGCGGGGATTCGCGGTGACGATCACGGTCGGCATCGCCACATCGCTGTTCACCGCCTGGATGCTGACGCGCCTCCTGGTCTCGCGGTGGTATATTTCCACGCGCCCACAGCTTCTTCCGGTCTGATCACTCATGTTCATCCGTCCGCGCTTCCGCCTGGTACCCGACAACACCAAGATCGCGTTCATGCGAGGCCGGATCATGGGCCTCGTCGTCTCGGCGGTCCTGTCGACGGCGTCGGTGGCGCTGTTCTTCTATCCCGGGCTCAACCTCGGCATCGACTTCTCCGGCGGCATCGTCATGGAGGTGCGGACGCCGGGGCCGGCCGACTTCACCCAGATCCGCTCGGCGCTGGCAGCCGAACACATCCCCGATCAGGGCGTGCAGCAGTTCGGCGACCCGTCCGAGGTGCTGATCCGGCTCGGCGCCCAGTCCTCCGAGGCGGCGGTGCAGCAGGCGGTCACCCGGGTGCGCGAGGCGCTGGAGAAGGCCGTGCCGGGGGTCAAGGTGCTGCGCACCGACGCTGTGGGAGCGTCGGTCTCGGCGGAACTGTTCCGCAACGGTCTGCTGGCGCTCGGCATCAGCCTGGTCATGATCATGGCCTATATCTGGTTCCGCTTCGAATGGCAGTTCGCGGTCGGCGCCGTGGTCACGCTGATCCTGGACATCACCAAGGCCATCGGCTTCCTCGCCCTGTCCCGCATCGAGTTCGACCTGGTGATGGTCGCGGCCATCCTGACCGTGCTCGGCTACTCCACCAACGACAAGGTCGTGGTCTATGACCGCGTCCGGGAAAATCTCCGCAAGTACAAGACCTTGCCGCTGCGCGACCTGATCGACCTTTCGATCAACGAGACCCTGAACCGCACCCTCGGCACCTCGATGACCGTGTTCCTGGCGAGCCTGCCGCTGGCCCTGTTCGGCGGCCAGTCCATCTCGGGCTTCGCCTGGGTGATGTTGTTCGGCATCGTCGTCGGCACGTCGTCGTCCATCTTCATTGCGGCGCCTATCCTGTTGTTCCTGGGGGAGAACCGGCTGCGTCGGGAGGCGGCGCCGGTGGCCGCGCCCAAGGCCAGGACGGCTCCCACGTCGTGATCCGCCGCCGCCATTTGCTGATCGGGACGGCCGCGCTTGTAGCGGCCGGGCCAGCGCGGACTGGCGAGACCCTGGTCCTGCTGGTCGGTGCGCGCCCGGGGTCGGCAACCGACGAACTGGCCCGCTCGTTCGCGCCGTTTCTCGCACGCCACATGCCGTTCACCGACATCGATGTCCGCAACGGCGAGGGCAGTGCGGGTCTCGTGGCGGCGCGGGCACTGGCCGAGGCTGCGCCGACCGGCGTCGTCCTGGGCTGGGTCGCCACGCCGACCTTGCCGGCTCGGATGGTGGATCGCGGCGGTGACGACCTGATGCAGCGTATCGTCCTGCTCGGCGCGGTGCAGAAGGAGCCGGTCTGCATCGTCTCGCCGGCCGCCACCCCGCTCGGCTCCGTGCAGGACATCGTCGAGCGCTCGGCCGATGACGCCGGCGCCGTCCCGCTCGGCACGCCGCCGCCCGGCAGCCCGCCGCACCTCGCGGCGCTGCGGCTGCAGGCGATCGCCGGGACGCGGCTCAACATCGTGGCGTTCCCATCGGCTGAGGCGGCACGCCAGGCGGCGGTCGCGGGCAACGTTGCCGCCGCCGCGCTCAGCCTATCGAACGCGATCGGCGAGTTGCGCGAGGGACGGCTGGTGGGGCTCGGGATCGCGGCGAAGAACCGCGCCGATGTGTTCCCCGACATGCCGCCGTTGCGCGACTCGGGGCTGGACCTGTCCGCGGTTATCTATCGCGGGCTGGCGGCCCCGGCCGGCCTACAGCAGGAGATGGCGGAGCGCCTCCGGACCGCCATGCAGGCTGTCGTCGCTGATCCCGAGTTTCATGAACAGGCCGACAGCATCGGGTTCATTCCGAGCTGGATCGACGGGCCCACCTGGACTGCGCGGGCTGAGGCCGAACGCGCCGAACTGGCGCGCCTCTGGGCAACCGAGCCCTGGCTGCAGGAGGGCGCGGGCTGACCTAGCGCGGCACGTAGATGCGGCCGTCGAACAGCCGCCGCGCCGTGCGATAGAAGGCGCCGCTGCGCGCCACCCACTGCCCGCTGGCGTCCTGCCCCACATCGGCGCCCACGGTCAGGATGCCCGACGGCATGCCGATGCGCACCTGAGCGCCAGCCCCTTGCGCCAGCGCCTCCGCGACCAGCGTGCCGTCGATCCGCGCGGCGACGGCGGTGCACAGCGAGGCTGTCAGCGGCAGCGCCCGGTGCGGCTGGCCGTTCGACAGGAAGCGCGCCGTCAGATCCACCTGGGCCGCTGCGATCGGGTCGCCTGACAGGGTAGGGGCGTCCATCGGCGGCGCCACGAACCCGATTATCGGCACGGCGGCGACGGTGCGTGCCTCGGCGTCGTCCCTGGCGATGCCCATGGCGACCGACGCCAGACGCCGGATCGCCTGCAGCTTTTCCAGCAGCGCGTGGTCGCGTTCCAGTTCCTCCGGTAACTCGCGTCCCGTCAGGCCGAGATCACGCGCACGGACGAACGCGCAGGCGTTGGCCGCGTCCACCATGGAGACGTCGATCGGCCCGACACCAGGCAGATCCAGCCGATCGGTTGCATGTCCGGTCGGCAGCAGTCTGCCTGTAGTGGCGCCGCCCGGCGCCAGGAAATCCAGCCGTATCGGCGCACCCGTGCCGGCGACACCGGGGATTGCGAGGTCGCCATCGGTCGCGGCGCGGCCTTCCTCCAGCGGGAAGGTGGAGCGGATGATCTTTCCGGTGTTGGTGTTGAAGATCCGCACCATCGCGGCGTCGCCGTTCGGCCGGACGATGCCCTCATCGACCGCGAACGGGCCGACAGCGGAGCTCATGTTGCCGCAGTTGCTGCGGTAGTCCACGCGCGGGTCGCGGATCTGCACCTGCGCGAAGGTGTAGTCGATATCGGCGTCCGCCCGGTCCGATGGCGCCAGGATGCAGACCTTCGACAGCGAGGAGATGCCGCCGCCCATGCCGTTGAGCTGCCGTCCGTTCGGGTCGGGGCTGCCCATGGCGGAGAGAAAGATCGGGTCCCACTCGGCGCGGTCCGGCAGGTCGCGCGCATGGAACATCACGGCGCGGCTGGTGCCGCCGCGCATGAAAACGGCGGGAAGCGAGAGCAGTGGCATCCATGCCTCCTGTGGGCCAGAGCATTTTCGGGATGACCGTTCCAACACCGTCATGGCCGGGCGTGTCCCGGCCATCTGTCGTGGCAGGGTGCCGCATGTGATGGCCGGGACTGATCCCCGGATCAAGTCCGGGGACGGCCATGACGGGGGAGCTACGTAACGAAACTGATCGCCGAGGGGCTGCCGACGCGGACTTCGTGAACCGTGCGCGTCAGCATGCCGCTCGGCTTGTCCACGCCGAACGCGACGATGTTGTCGTCTTCCTGGTTTGCCGCGTAAAGGAATTCGCCCGCCGGATCGAGCGCGAAGAAGCGCGGGCGTTTGCCGCCCGTTGGCTCGCAGCCGAAGAAGCTGAGGCGGCCGCTGTCCTGCGCGACCGCGAATACCGCGACGCTGTCATGCCCGCGGTTCGACACGTACAGGAACCGCCCATCCGGCGCGACGGCGATTTCGGCCGTGGTGTTCCGACCGGTCTCGCCTTCCGGCAGTGTGCCGACAATTTCCATTTCCTCGATCCGTCCGTCGCTCCAGCGATACGTCGTGACCGTGGAATCAAGTTCGTTGTTCACGTAGAGAACGGACATTGTCGGATGGAAGATGCAGTGCCGCGGCGCCGCGCCGGGACGCGACGGCATCGCCTGGTTCAGCGCCAGCCGACCGTTCTCGAAGCGGAAGATGAATGTGCAGTCGAAACCCTTGTCCGGTACGATGACGAAGCGTCGTGACGGATCGAAGATCACTGCGTGCGGATGCGACGAGCTCTGTTGCGCCGGATCGGGTCCCGGCGTGCCTGCGAGTTCAAACACCTGCGACACCGGCTGCAGCGTGCCGTCCTCGGCCAGCGGCAGCACGGCGACATTGCCGCTGGAGTAATTTGGCACAATCAGAAAGCGGTTGGTCGCATCCAGCGCAGCATCGACCGGATTGGTCCCGCCGCAGGGCTGACGGTTCAGCAGGCTCAGATGCCCGCTGGTTCGATCGATGCCGAACGCGCTCACATGAGTGAGCCCGCCATGGACCGAATACAGGACGCTGTTGTCCGGATGCAGTGTGAACAGCGAAGGGTTCTCCTCGCCAGCCACGTGCTGCACATGCGTCCACGCGCCGCTTGACGCATCCACGCGATACACGTGGATGCCGTTGCCGCGGCCATCGCGATCCTTCGTGGTGTAACCGCCGACATAGGCGAACATCGCCGCCTCCCTCAGATCCGTGGCACCGGGATCGTGCGCATCCGCTCGATGTCGGCGCGCGCGGCACGCAGCAGATAGCCCACGTCGTTCCCGGCAGTCAGATAGCGCGCGCCCAGTCGCACCAGTTCGGTCTGCAACTCGTGGTCGAACAGCACGCCACCGATCCCCAGCGACTTGCCGTGTGCGCGCGCGGCCCGACCGGCGGTCTCCACAGCGCGCAGATAGCGCGGATCATGATACTTGCCGGGAATTCCCATCTCGCTGCACAGGTCGTTGGAGCCGATGTGCAGCCCGTCGATCCCGGGAACCGCGGCGATCGCTTCCGCCTCCTCGATCGCTTCGGGCGTTTCCAGCATCGCCAGCAGCAGCGTCTCGCGGTTGAGGAAGTCGCTCACATCGGCTTGCGGCATCGGTTTGTACGCGAGCGCAGGTCCGGCGCCGCCGACCGAGCGGTGCCCAACCGGCGGAAACCGGCACGCAGTCACTATCGCCTCGGCCTCGGCCGAGGAGTTTATATGCGGCACCATCAGTCCCTGCGCGCCAGCGTCCAGCACGCGCGCCGCCAGATGGCCGTCCTGCGAACCGATGCGCACCATCGGGGTAATCCCCGTGGCGATCGCCGCGACGCACAGCATCGATGCCGTCTCCAGCGATGTCGGGTTGTGCTCGAGGTCGATGTATATCGCGTCGAATCCGGCCGCGGCGGCGATCATGGCGATGTTCGGCGTGCGCGCCTGGTTGACGCCCAGACAGAATGTCAGTGCGCCGTCGGCCAGCTTGCGCTTCAGACGATTCTCCATGGCCATCGCTTCCCTTGCCTGCAGCAAGCCTAGGCCAGAAGCGCCCTGTCATCCAGGTGGAACCGAGCCTTGCCGCACACGGAGAAACTCGACATGCTTTTGTCAACGATGAACAGGGGGCGCACGATGCGACGACGGTCGTTCCTGAAGGCCGGCATGGCGGGCGTCATGGCGACGTCGCTTCCGCGCTTTGCCATTGGACAACCCGTTAATGCCCATGTCCTTCGCTTCGTACCCGCAGGCGAACCTCACCCTGCTCGACCCGATTATCACGACCGCAGCGGTGACTGCGAACCACGCCTGGATGGTGTGGGACACGCTGTTTGGCGTGAACGCCGCCCAGCAGGCCAAGCCGCAGATGGCGGATGGCTACACGGTCTCCGACGACGGCCGCACGTATCTGATCAAGCTGCGCGAAGGGCTCAAGTGGCACGACGGCGAACCGGTGCGCGCGCAGGACTGCGCGGCAAGTCTCGCGCGCTGGGCCATGCGCGATACGTTCGGCCAGACGATCGCGAAAGTCATTGACGCATGGGGTGCGGCCGATGACCGCACAATCAAGGTCACGCTGAAGCAGCCCTTCCCGCTGCTGATCGACGCGATCGCCAAGCCCGACGCGCAGATCGCCTTCATGATGCCGGAGCGCCTGGCGAGGACCGACCCGTACAAGACGATCACCGAAATTGTCGGCTCCGGCCCGTTCCGCTTCTCGAAGGACGAGTTCGTAGCCGGCAGCAGCGCCGCGTGGGAGAAGTTTGACGGCTACGTGCCGCGCCAGGAGCCAGCGGACTGGACCACTGGCGCCAAGGTCGCCAACTTCCAGCGGATCGAGTGGAAGATCATTCCCGATGCCGCCACCGCGTCCGCCGCATTGCAGAGTGGCGAGGTGGACTGGTACGAGCAGGTGCAGGCCGATCTGGTGCCGTTATTGCGACGCAACAGCGAAATTGCGATAGCCGCGTCCAATCCGCAGGGCTATATCGGTGGCCTGCGTTTCAACCATCTGCATCCGCCGTTCAACGACGTTCGCCTGCGCCGCGCGGTGCTGACCGCGGTCAACCAGGAAGACTACATGGGGGCGATCACGGGCAACGATCCGTCCGCCTGGCGGTCCTGCCGATCGCAATTCCCGTGCGGCACGACATACGGTTCCGAGGTCAGCCTGCCGGTGCAAAAGGGTGACATCGCATCCGCGAAGGCGATGATCAAGGAGGCCGGTTACAACGGCCAGAAGGCGGTGATCATCAACCCGACTGATTTCGCCACGATCGGACCGCTGGGCGACATCACCTACGACATGTTCGGGAAGATCGGCATCAATGCCGAGTTGGCGGCGACCGACTGGGGCACGGTGGTGCAGCGCCGGTCAAGCAAGGAGCCGGTGGAGAAGGGCGGCTGGTCTGTCTTCCACACCTGGTTCACCGGCGGCTTCATCATCAACCCGGTGGTCACCGCGCCGTTCCGCGGCCAGGGCGCCAATGGCTGGTTTGGCTGGTACGACAATCCGAAGATCGAGCATATGACGCAAGAGTGGCTGGACGCGAAGGACTCCGACGCGCGCAAGACGATCGCCGGGGCCATTCAGCAGGAGAATTACGCGCAGGTGCCGACGGTGACGCTCGGTCAGTTCCAGATCCCCACGGCGTATCGCAAGAGTCTACTGGGCAGGCTGGAATGTAACGGCCCGCTGTTCTGGAACGTGAAGCGCGCGTAGCGAGGCGGCGGAGTGAGTCTCTGCCCCAAACGGGTGAGATGTAGATCTAGTCGGCGTCGGCGACCTCGTCCTGCCTGCGCGCCTTGATCCGCGCCATCGCCTGCTCGACATGGCGGCTGAACACGTAGTCCGCCGGACGCTGGCGATCGAGCGGAATGTCGGGTGCCATCGGACCGCTGGTTCGTATCCCCCGCAATGCCTGCGCCGCCGCCTTCCACGGCCGCCTGACCGTTTCGGACACCGCGGTCGCCTCGTACCCTGAGTGCACCATGCAGTCGGCGCACTTCTCGTAGTTGCCGGTGCCGTAGCGGTCCCAGTCGGTCTCTTCCATCAGCTCCTTGAAGGTCTTCGCATAGCCCTCACCGAGCAGATAGCAGGGACGCTGCCAGCCGAAATAGGTGCGTGTCGGGTTGCCCCAGGGCGTGCAATGGAATGTCTGGTTGCCGGCAAGAAAGTCCAGAAACATCGATGACTGGTTGAACGACCACTTCTTCTGGCCCGACGCTTTCCCCTGGCGCGCGAAGATGCCGCGGAACAGCTCCTTGGTGCGTCGGCGATTGAGAAAGTGCTGCTGGTCGGGCGCACGCTCGTAGGCGTACCCGGGCGAGACAGAAATTCCGTCCACGCCCATCGCCATGACATCGTCGAAGAACCCTGCAACCCGCTCGGGTTCGGCGGTGTCGAACAGCGTGCAATTGATGATGGTGCGGAATCCCGCCCGCTTGGCCGCCCCGATCGCCGCCACCGCACGGTCATAAACCCCGGTTTGGCACACGGATACATCGTGTTCCTCACGCGAGCCGTCGAGATGCACCGACCAGGAGAACCACTTGCTCGGTTGGAACAGATGCATCTTCTTTTCCAGCAGCAGCGCGTTCGTGCAGACGATGACAAATTTCTTGCGCGCGATGGCGCCCTGCACGATCTGCTCGATCTCGCGATGCAGCAGCGGTTCGCCGCCGGCGATCACCACGACAGGCGCGCCGCATTCGTCCACCGCCTCCATGCATTCGGCGACCGAAAGGCGCTGGTTCAGGATCTCGGCCGGATAGTCGATCTTGCCGCAGCCGGCGCAGGCCAGGTTGCAGCGGAATAGCGGCTCCAGCATCAACACCAGCGGGTAGCGCTTGCGCCCCAGCAGGTGCTGCTTCACGACATAGGCCCCGACGCGGAGTGCCTGGTTCAGCGGTACAGCCATTCGGTAGAATCCTCTATGCGTCGATCAGTTCCTTGGGGAAGCGGAAGCGCACGTCCTCCGCCACGCCGGCAAGAGTGGCGATATCGATCTCGCCAAACCGGCGCAACCCGTCCAGCACGCCCCGTACCAGCATCTCGGGCGCGGACGCGCCGGCGGTCACGCCGACCGACGCCACGCCGACAAACCATTCCGAACGTAGCGCGTCCGCATCGTCGACCAGGTAGGAAGGCCTGCCCAACTCCTCGCCGATCTCGCGCAGCCGGTTGGAATTGGAGCTGTTGCGCGAACCGACGACCAGGATCATGTCCACCGCGCCGGCGAGATCACGCACCGCCTGCTGACGGTTCTGCGTGGCGTAGCAGATATCGCGCACATCGGGGCCCACGATGGTGGGGAAGCGCGCCTTCAGCGCAGCGATTATTCCGCGGGTGTCGTCGACCGAGAGAGTGGTCTGGGTAATGTAGGCAAGCTTGTCCGAATCGGTGACCTCCAGCCTGGCGACATCGGCGACGGTCTGCACCAGATGCACCTTGGCCGGCACCTGGCCGATTGTGCCCTCCACCTCGGCATGGCCAGCGTGACCCACCAGGACGATCTCCCGGCCCTGAGAGGCGTAGCGGCGGCCCTCGTTGTGGACCTTGGCGACCAGTGGGCAGGTCGCGTCGATCACCGGCAGGCCGCGTTCGGCTGCCAACTGCTCAACACGCTTGGCAACGCCATGGGCGGAGAAGATGGTCATGGCGCCGGGCGGAATTTCGTCCAGTTCGTCGACGAACACCGCGCCGCGGGTCCGCAGATCCTCGACCACGTGGCGGTTGTGGACGATCTCATGGCGGACATAGATCGGCGGGCCGTATTTCTTGAGGGCTCGCTCGACGATTTCGATCGCTCGCTCCACACCGGCGCAGAAGCCGCGGGGTTGGGCCAGGACGACGCGGATCATGCTTCATCTCCAAAGGGCGGCGCTGGATCGGCCCCGAGCCGCGCCGAAAGTCCGAGCAGTCGCGTCGGATATGGCATGCGCGACCAGGAGCGGCAATGCCGGGGCGGCGGGCGTATGGCACAACATCGGAGGCCGGGGTAATGCTGGAGCGGTTGCAAAGCGACCCAAATCACACGTACGTGTGATTTGGGCAACAGACTCGGCGCAAGTGCTACCACTGTTACCAATGGCCTTGCAGCCGGAGCAATGGGGGACCGGAGTGGCAGCGGACAACAGGGCGCGATGACGATGGCCGATTCGGACCTGACCGCTGCCATGGCGCGGGTTGCCGACGTGGTGGAAGCCGCCTTGGAGGCGTTGCTGCCGGAACCGGAGGGTGCAGAGGCGCGACTGGCAGACGCGATGCGCTATGCGACGCTCGGTGGCGGCAAGCGGCTAAGGGCGTTCCTCGTGATGGAAAGTGCCGCCCTGTTCGCCGTGTCGGAGACCTGTGCGGCGCGCGTGGCAGCCTCGGTCGAGATGCTGCACGCCTATTCGCTGGTTCACGACGACCTTCCGGCAATGGATGATGACGATCTGCGGCGGGGCAAGCCCTCGACACACAAGGAATTCGACGAAGCCACGGCGATCCTGGCCGGCGACGCGCTGCAGACCCGAGCCTTCGAAGTACTGGCCGAACCTGACACGCACTCGGACCCGCAGGCACGCTGTGAGCTGGTCGGTGCGCTGGGCGGGGCGGCGGGCGCGCGGGGGATGGCGGGCGGCCAGATGATCGACATGCTCGCGGAGGGTCGTAAGCTGGATGGGCCTGCCGTGACACGACTGCAGGCCCTGAAGACAGGGCGGCTGATCCAGTTCAGTGCCGAGGCGGGGGCAATCCTCGGCCGGGCACCCCTTGCGCAGCGGCACTTTCTGGCTGCCTATGGCCGCGACCTGGGGGCGGCCTTCCAGATCGCCGATGATCTGCTGGACGCTGAAGGCAGCACGGAGGAGACCGGCAAGACCGCAGGCAAAGACGCGGCGGCCGGAAAGGCGACGATGGTTGCGGTCCTGGGGATCGAACGGGCGCGGTTGCAGGCCGAGTTGCTGGCGCGCCAGGCAGCCGGACATCTGGATGGGTTCGGCGAACGAGCGGCGTTGCTGCGGTCACTGGCTTTCTATGTGGTGACGCGACGGAACTGAAGTTCGGAGTCGGAGAGAGAAACAAGCAATGAGTCCTGTGAACACGCCGTTGTTGGACCGCGTCCGCTATCCGGCGGATCTGCGCAATTTCTCCCCGGAGCAGTTGCGCGAGCTTGCGGACGAACTGCGGGCGGAGACGATCGACGCGGTTTCCGTGACCGGCGGGCATCTGGGTGCCTCGCTCGGCGTCGTGGAGCTGACGGTCGCCATTCATGCGATCTTCGACACGCCGCACGACCGGTTGATCTGGGACGTGGGCCACCAGGCCTATCCACACAAGATTTTGACCGGACGGCGTGACCGTATCCGGACGCTGCGCCAGGGCGGCGGGCTGTCCGGCTTCACCCGGCGGGCGGAGAGCGAATATGACCCGTTCGGCGCGGCGCATTCCTCGACCTCGATTTCGTCCGGCCTCGGCATGGCGGTCGCGCGCGATCTGAAGAACCAGCAGGCGGCGCGCGAAGGACGCGACGAGCGGGACGAACGCAACGTCATCTGCGTGATCGGCGACGGCGCGATGAGCGCGGGCATGGCCTACGAGGCGATGAACAACGCCGGCGCGCGACACTCCCGGTTGATCGTGATCCTTAACGACAATGACATGTCGATTGCCCCGCCGGTTGGGGCGATGTCGGCTTATCTGTCGCGGCTGATGTCGTCGCGCAGCTTCCTGTCGCTGCGCGAGCTGGCCTCCCGCATGGCCAGGCGCTTCCCGAAGGGCATCGAGCGGACGGCACGGCGGGCGGAGGAGTATGCCCGCGGCATGCTGACCGGGGGCACGCTGTTCGAGGAACTGGGGTTCTACTACGTGGGGCCGATCGACGGGCACAACCTGGACCACCTTATCCCGGTGTTGCGGAACGTGCGCGAGGCGGAGGAAACCGGCCCGATCCTGGTCCACGCGATCACCAAGAAGGGCAAGGGCTACGCCAAGGCCGAGGCCTCCGCTGATAAGCTGCACAGCGTCTCGAAATTCAACGTGGTAACTGGTGAGCAGGCGAAGGCGCCGCCAGGGCCGCCCAGCTATACGAAGGTGTTCGCCGATGCGCTGATCGCCGAGGCGGAGCGGGATCCGACGATCGTGGCGATTACCGCGGCCATGCCATCGGGCACTGGGCTGGACCGCTTCGGCAAGGTTTTCCCCGAGCGCTGCTTCGATGTGGGGATCGCGGAACAGCATGGTGTGACGTTCGCGGCCGGACTGGCAACCGAGGGGATGAAGCCGTTCTGCGCCATCTACTCGACGTTTCTCCAGCGCGCCTACGACCAGGTGGTGCATGACGTGGCGATCCAGAGCCTGCCGGTGCGCTTCGCGCTGGACCGGGCGGGGCCGGTCGGCGCCGACGGGGCGACGCATTCGGGCAGTTTCGATCTGGCGTATCTGGGCTGTCTGCCGGGGTTCGTGCTGATGGCGCCCTCGGATGAGGCCGAACTGGTGCATGCGGTGGCAACCGCGGCGTCGATCGGCGACCGGCCGAGCGCGCTGCGCTATCCGCGCGGCGACGGGGTAGGGGTGGAGCTGCCGGCCCGGGGGGAGGTGTGGAAGCTGGGTCGAGGGCGCGTGGTCCGCGAAGGCAGCAGCGTAGCGATCCTGTCGGTGGGGCCGCGGCTTGCCGACGCATTGCGCGCTGCGGACGAACTGGCGGCGCGCGGGCTGCCGACCACCGTTGCCGATGCGCGCTTTGCCAAGCCGCTGGATACCGCGCTGGTGGAGCGGCTGGCGCGACACCACGAGGTGCTGATCACCATCGAGGAGGGGTCGATCGGTGGGTTCGGCTCGGCGGTGCTGCATCACCTCGCGTGGAAGGGGCTGCTGGACGGCGGGCTGAAGGTGCGCCCGATGGTGCTGCCGGACTGGTTCATCGATCACGACTCGCAGGGCAAGCAGTTGGCCGAGGCCAAGCTGACCGCCAAGGACATCGTGGCGACGGCGCTGGGGGCGATCGGCGTCGGCGCGGCGCTCCCGAGCGGGCGGGCGATCACGGCGAGGTAACAGCTCTATCGACCGATCGTGAGCGCTCCTGCCGCAATACTGCCCAGGAGCGTGCGGACCGTCCGGCGTAACCGACCATGTGCCTGCCGCTGCCGGAGACCCGAATGTCCGAGCCCCCGTCGCTACGCCACGCGCCGATCGAGGACTATGCCTTCATTGGCGATTGCACGACCGCAGCACTTGTCGGTCGCGACGGATCGATTGACTGGCTTTGCTGGCCGCGATTTGATTCGAGTGCCTGCTTCGCCGCACTGCTTGGTTCCGCGGAACACGGACGTTGGCGCCTGACGCCCACGGGCTCGGCGTCCGTATCCCGCCGATATCGCGACGGCACGCTGATCCTGACCACGTGCTTCGAGACAGTCACAGGCTCGGTCGAATTGATCGATTTCATGCCGCTCGAGTGCTCGACGTCGCATGTCGTGCGCCTGTTGCGCGGGGTCTCCGGGAGCGTCCCCATGTGCAGCGAACTCGCGCTGCGCTTCGAGTACGGCTCGGCACTGCCGTGGGTGGAGGCGCTCGAAGACCAGAGCATTCGAGCAATCTGCGGACCCGAGATGGTGGTGCTGCGTTCACCGATCCGCCATCACGGCGAGGATCACACGACGGTCGCTGAATTCACGGTTCATGCGGGCGACAGCATTGCTCTGATGCTGAGTTGGCATCCCTCCCACGAGAAAGCCGGTCCATGGCTGGACGCCGAGAAGGCGCTGCGGGAGAGCGAGTCCGCCTGGCGGACCTGGTCGGACCGATGTGCCCCGGCCGGCCGGCTGACCGAGGCGGTGAAGCAATCCTTGGTGGTATTGAAGGGCCTCACCTACGCACCCACCGGCGGGATCGTTGCTGCGCCAACGACGTCGTTGCCCGAGCAGCCAGGCGGCGTCCGAAACTGGGATTACCGCTACTGCTGGCTCCGCGACGCGACCTTCACCCTGCTCGCGCTCGGCGGCGCCGGCTACGCGGACGAGGCGCGCGCCTGGCGTGACTGGCTGATGCGGGCGGTGGCGGGCAGCCCGGAGCAGATGCAGATCATGTATGGTCTGGGCGGCGAGCGCAGACTTCCCGAGTGGGAAGCGACCTGGCTCCCGGGATTCGAGGAGGCGCGTCCTGTTCGGATAGGCAACGCGGCGGCCTCGCAACTTCAGCTCGACGTATACGGCGAGGTCGCCGATGCAATGTTCCAGGCCAGGCTCCAGGGCATGCCGCCGAGCGCGCGCTCGGGAGCGATCGGCCGCGCGCTGATGGATTATCTTGAGAGCAACTGGGATCAGCCGGACGAAGGGATTTGGGAAGTGCGCGGCCCTCGCCGGCACTTCACGCATTCCAAGGTGATGGCCTGGGTTGCCTTCGACCGCGCGGTAAAGGCGGTGCAACAGCTCGGCGTCGACGGCCCGGTGGAGCGTTGGGCGGCGCTTCGCGACCGCATCCACAGCGAGGTTTGTCGCAAAGGCTTCGATCCCGCGCTCAACAGTTTTGTCCAGTCTTACGATTCGAAGGTACTCGACGCGAGTTTGCTGCTGTTGCCGCTGGTTGGATTCCTGCCCGCTGACGATCCACGCATAAGAGGGACGCTCACGGCGATTGAACGACGTTTGATGTTCGAGGGCCTGATCTTCCGCTATGACACCGGGCAGACGGAAGATGGGCTTCCGCCAGGCGAGGGAGCGTTCATTGCCTGCAGCCTGTGGTATGCCGACAATCTGGTGCTCGCCGGGCGAATGGCGGAGGCACGACAGATGTTCGAGCGTGTCCTGGCGCTGCGCAATGATGTCGGGTTGTTGGCCGAGGAATATGACCCGCGTGCCGGGCGGCAGATGGGAAACTTCCCGCAGGCATTCAGCCATGTCGCCTTGGTGAACACCGCGCTCAACCTGACGCGCAGGGAGGGACCGGCCGAGGAGCGGTCCGGCGAGAGCGACGATGGCGGCAGCGGACCAGATCAGGTTGACAAGGTGGATGCCTGAGATGCGTGCCGCGCCGACCTTGCCGGCATTGCGCAAACCAGCATCGAAGCAGCCTCGCTGAGGACGCAACCAAGTCATGCTCGCTGCATGGATTGCGGTGTTGCTGTCCGGCATCGGGCTCGTGCAGGCACTGGTGGGAACCATGCTGGTCCGACGCATCGCGAAGCCACGGGCTTCGCCGGCAGGCTTGGCATGGCCGGCGGTGACCGTCCTCAAACCGTTGCATGGCGACGAACCGCTGCTTGAGGAGGCGCTGGCTACGGTATGCCGCCAGCACTATCCGGCCTGGCAGGTGGTATTCGGCGTGCAGGATCCGGCTGACGCGGCGTTGCCCGTAGTCCGCCGATTGCACGCGCGGTTTCCGGAGTGCGACATCGCGGTAGTGGTGGACCCGACCGGGCACGGGTCGAACCGCAAGGTGGCGAACCTGATCAACATGCTGCCGGCGGCGAAGCATGACGTGCTGGTGATTGCCGATTCGGACCTTCACGTGGCTCCGGACTGGCTGCGCCGGCTGGCCGCGGCACTGGAGACGCCGGGTGTGGGGCTGGTCACGACGGTATATACTGGGCTTGTTCCTCGCGGCCCCCTCCCCCCAACCCCCTCCCACAAGGGGAGGGGGAGTGCTGGAAATGCTCCCCCTCCCCTTGTGGGAGGGGGTTGGGGGGAGGGGGCCGTTGGTGAACTCGGCGCCATCCAGATCAACCACTACTTCCTCCCCGGTGCCCTGATGGCCCGCGCACTCGGCCGACAGGACTGCCTCGGCGCCACAATGGTGCTGCGCCGGGACACGTTGGAACGGATCGGCGGCTTCCCTGCCCTGGTGGACCACCTGGCCGACGACAACGTGCTTGGCCGACTGGTCCAGATGCTGGGACTGCGCGTCGCGCTGGCCGACACCATCCCGGCGACCACAGTGGGCGAGGCCACGCTGCGGGAGCTCTGGCGCCACGAGCTTCGCTGGGCACGCACCATCCGCGCCCTGGTGCCGGCCCAGTTCGCGGCCTCGGTGCTGCAATACCCGCTTGTCTGGGCCGCACTCGCCGTATTGCTGGCGGCAGGCGCCCCGTGGGCGATTGCCTGGTTCGCGGCCGCCTGGGGGCTTCGCTCGCTGGCCGCGATCGGGACCGACCGGGCACTGGGCCTTGCCAACCGCTCTCCGGTCTGGCTTCTGCCGCTCCGAGAACTTATGTCGGTGGCCGTGATGGTCGCGAGCTACGCTGGCCGCCAGGTGGACTGGCGCGGCCACACACTGCAAGCGGAGGGGTTCAACCCGCGATGATGAAGACGCTGTTCCTGCATCCGCCGTCGTTCGACGGGTTCGATGGCGGCGCCGGCTCGCGCTATCAGGCGCGGCGGGAGATCCGCTCGTTCTGGTATCCGACCTGGCTGGCGCAGCCGGCGGCGCTGGTGCCGGGCAGCAGGCTGATCGACGCGCCCGCCGGCGGGCATCCGGCTCGATGACGTGACGCGGCAGGCGCGGGACTACGAGCTGTGCGTGATCCACACCTCGACGCCTTCGTTTGCCTCCGATGTGAAGGTGGCGGCGGCACTGAAGGAAGCGAACCCGGAGCTGAAGATCGGCTTCGTCGGCGCGAAGGTGGCGGTGCAGCCGGAGGAGAGCCTGACGCAAGGCGCACCGATCGATTTTGTCGCGCGCAACGAGTTCGACTTCACGGTGAAAGAGATCGCCGAGGGACGCGACTGGGCCTCGGTCGATGGCATTTCCTACCGCAACGGCGCCGGCGGGATCGTGCACAACCAGGACCGGGAAATCCTCGAGGACATGGACCGGCTGCCGTTCGTCACCGAGGTGTACAAGCGCGACCTGCACATCGAGGACTACTTTATCGGCTACCTGCTGCACCCTTATGTGTCGCTGTACACGGGGCGCGGCTGCAAGTCGCGCTGCACCTTTTGTTTGTGGCCGCAGACCGTGGGCGGGCATCGCTACCGGGTGCGCTCGCCGGGTCATGTGGCGGACGAGATCAAACTGGCGAAGTCGTATTTTCCGCAGGTCCGGGAGTTCTTCTTCGACGACGACACGTTCACCGATAATCTGCCGCGCGCCGAGGCGATCGCGCGCGAACTCGGCAGGCTGGGCGTGACGTGGTCGTGCAATGCCAAGGCGAACGTGCCGCGCGACACGCTGAAGGTGCTGAAGGACAACGGTCTGCGCCTGCTGCTGGTGGGTTACGAGAGCGGCAACCAGCAGAATTCTCTACAACATCAAGAAGGGCATGCGGATCGAGGTGGCCAGGCGCTTCACGCGCGACTGCCATGACCTAGGGATCAAGATCCACGGGACATTCATCCTCGGCCTGCCGGGCGAGACGCAGTCAACGATCGAGGAGACAATCCGCTTCGCGACCGAGATCAACCCGCATACCATCCAGGTGTCGCTGGCGGCGCCGTATCCGGGGACTTTCCTTTACAAGCAGGCGGTGGAGAACGGCTGGCTGGACGCGGAGCACGCCGAACTGGTGGACGACCACGGCGTGCAGATCGCGCCGCTGTCGTATGAGCATTTGTCGCACACCGAGATCTTCGACAATGTCGAGACGTTCTATCGGCGGTTCTATTTCCGCGCGCCGAAGATCGCATCCATCGTGGGTGAGATGGTGCGCAGTCCGCAGATGATGAAGCGGCGGTTGCGCGAGGGCGTGGAGTTTTTCCAGTTCCTGCGGGAGCGGCATCGGGCGGCGTAGGGCCATCGGTCAAGAGGCGTCAGGCGGCGCCGATCGTTACAGTGTAATTGGTGCCGATCCATTCGCCGGTGGCGAGGTTCATCCAGGTAAAGACGATGTCCCTGCCCGGCACGAAACCGTCCGTCGGAATGTCCGCCGTATGGATGCCCAGTCTCGTGTCGCGCGTCTGCACGTCGGTGCGCGTCTCCCAGCCGTCCGCGCTCCAATGCACCAGCGCCGGCTCGGTAAGGTCGAGCCGCAGCACGCGGCCCACCGGGACGGATGGCGGTCGCCAGTCCGGACGCCACGGATGACACCGCACCGCATGCTTCTCCCGCAGATAGCGCCGGACCGCCTGCGGCGGCCGGTCGAACACCGCATTGTCCGCCAGCGAGCGCAGCAGCTTGATGTGCTCGGCGTGTGCCCAGACCAGCGGCATCGCCGAGCCGCTGGGTTGCCCGGGAAACAGCTCACGTTCCGGGATCGCGGGCATATCCCAGACCTGCTCCGGCAGCAGTTTTCCCGGACTCGCTCCCGCTTCCAGCGCCGCCAACAACCGTTCCGCCTCGGCGCGGTGGCCGGCCGCCAATTCGTAATGCGCGCGTTCGCCGGCAAGCAACGGCCAGACGCGGCCGATGCCGGTGCCGTCATACGGTCTGCCGTCGTCATGCTCGCCGTAACCATCGCCATTGTAGCGCCGCCAGCCGGGACCGTACGGCAGGTCCACGCACAGCACGTGATCGATCACCTTCACCGTGTCGGTGATGCGCGGATCATCAGCCGCCCGTAATCCGAAGCGCACCAGGGCCAGCGCGTCTGTGCTGATCAGTTCGTCAGCCTCGACGTGCGACGCCTCACCGAAACGGTTGCGCACCTCGACTGTTCCGCGGAGTTCGGCGCGCGCCTCGCCCGGCACTTCGGGCGCGATGCGGACATAGTAACCTGCCACGCCGCATTCGCGGCTGAGGCGCGTGTCGGCGACGTAGATCCAATCCTCGATCTGCTCATTCCAGGCATCCGCCGTATCGCGCAGGAAGTCGGCGACGCCATCGACGTCGCATGCCTCCGCCAGTTCGGCGGCGGCGAGCAGGGCAGCGATCTGGACCGCGAGCGTGAACGGCGTGTAGCCGGCATTTTCCTCCCAACGGTCCTGGTTGGTCCGGGGGCCATGGCCGACGACGAAGCCCGACGCACGCGCCACCATGGGCCAGAACGCCTGAAGCAGCGGTCGCGGCAAGGCGCCCTCGCGCCACGCCATGTCCAGCAACAGCATTGGGAAGGCGCATTCGTCGAGCTGGATGCCGCCCCAGTATGGCGAGCCATCCAGCCAGCAGTTCTGCGGCCAGCTGCCGTCATCCTCCTGGATGGCGCGCAGGTAGCGCACCACGCGCAGCACCTCGGTGTGGGCGCCACAGGCAAGGAACGCGCCCGCCGTCTGAGCGAGGTCGCGCGGCCAGACGAGATGGTAGCCGCCGATGTCGTCGTCGCCCTTGCTGATGCCCCAGGGGATGGAGAGGCTCGCGATCAACCCACCAGGGAAGGTCGGGCTCTCGTGGCAACGCAGCACGGTCGTGCTGACGCGATAGACGTTGTGCCCGTCCACGTTGCGATCGAGCGAGCGGAGCGGCGCCTGCCAGCCGCGCCAGCCGGCGGCGTACTCCTCGAGCTGCGTATTGAACGGCGTCTGCAGGCTGGCGCGCACGCGGAACGCTGCCTCCGAAGCACTGCGGCCAAACCCGAGGGCAAGCAGGACTTCGTTTTCCGGCTCGGCGATTTCGGCGGTCAGGGCGACGTTGCCGTCGGCGGCGCGGTCGTACTGTTCGGTCAGACTTCCAGTGGCGTGTAGCATCTGCCAGCCGTCGCTCGTGCCGACGAAGCCGACCGAGGCGGCGAGGAAAGGCCGCGAGCAGCCGAGCGCGAGGCAGGTGCCGTCGCCTTCGGCGAACAGCAGGCGATGCCCCTTGTAGTCGCCGATCCAGCCGGTGTTGTGCGCACCGCCGTTGACCAGATGCGGCGCGAGCAGCGCGAAAAGGCGGAGCGGTGGACCGCTGAGGACCTCCAGCCGGACGCGCTGCATCACGACATCGGCGCGCGGATCGGTAAGGACATATTTGATGATGCGGAAACGTCCGCCGGTATGCGTGCTGGCCAGCTGGAAGGCTGGCACGCCGTCCTCCAGCCGTGACAGATCGAACGTGCAGTCGCGCTTCTCCTCGGCGAAGAACCCGGCGCCGTCCGTGACGATGAAGCCGAAGTCGCGGGTGCAGGCCTGATCGACTCGCGGATAGTAGATCTCGTCCAGGATGCCGTGGCTGAGCGTGAACCACACGCGGCTGACCGGCGAGAGCGCGGTGCCGATGCCGCTCTTGGCGCTGGATGTCCAGCGCGGTGCGATACCTGGCCAGCCGAGTGCGTCGGTCACTCTCGCCTCCTCATGCGCCGTCGGTGTAGATTGTGCCACGGAACAACTGAGCTTTGAACACTGACCCCGTGAGCGATGGCCGGACATTCCCAGTTCAAGAATATCATGCACCGGAAGGGCGCCCAGGATGCGCGCCGCGGCCGGCAGTTCGCCAGGCTGATCCGCGAAATCACTGTTGCCGCGCGCCAGGGGCTGCCCGATCCCGCCGCCAATCCGCGGCTGCGCGCGGCGATGGTGGCGGCGCGGCAGGCGAACATGCCGAAGGACACGGTCGATCGCGCGATCAAGAAGGCAACTGGCGGCGCAGGAGGCGAGGACTACGCCGAGGTGCGCTATGAGGGCTACGGTCCGGCCGGTGTCGCGATCATCGTCGAGGCGCTGACCGACAACCGCAATCGGACTGCGTCGGACATAAGGTCGGCGTTCGCCAAGCATGGCGGGGCGCTGGGCGAGACCAACTCGGTAAGCTTCCTGTTCAACCGGCTGGGGGTGATCCGCTATCCGGCCGCTGCCGCCAGCGCCGACGACATGCTGGAGGCGGCGATCGAGGCAGGCGCCGAGGACGTGGCGAGCGACGCAGAGGCGCACGAGGTGACCGCGGCGGTTGATGATTTCTTCGCCGTGCGCGATGCGCTGGAGGCGCGCTTCGGACCGCCGGAGAGTGCACGGCTCGATTGGCGCCCCACGACAAGCGTCACGCTGAACGAGGACCGTGCCGCGTCGGTGCTGAAGCTGCTCGACGTGCTGGAAGATAGCGACGATGTGCAGAACGTGTATGCGAACTTCGACATCCCCGATGCGGTGATGCAGAAGCTGTCGGCGTAACGCGGGCGCGATTCAGTCCGTCGGCACGACGGCGCTGATCCCAAGTGCGCGCGCTGCCGCTGCAAGCCGGCGAGTCGAGCGTGGCCAGTTGCAACTCAAGTCGGCGACAGATGGCGGCGTGCAGCGCGTCGGGCGCACGCAGCTTCAGATCGAAGCGGCGAACGTAGGTGTTGGCCAGCCGGCAGTCGTGCGCGTCCATCTCGGCGACCTCCGTTGCGCTGGCGCGCCATTCGTCGAAGTCGGCCAATCGCCCCGCGGCCTCGGCGGCGACCAGTCGCCCCATCCGGACCAGCCGGGATAGTGCCGAAGCGACTTCGGCGGCCGCGAAATCGCCGACACTCAAGTCGTCGGGTCGGCTTCGGAAAAGTTCCCGCACGGCGGTACTCGACGGCTCCTCAATAACGGCTGGTATCACGACGCTGGCGTCGAGATACAGATTCAAATCTCGTCGTCTTCATACATCTGGTCGAGCAGTTCGACCGATGTAATGCCAACGCTCTTGCGCGCCCTGGTTCGTGCGAACAGCCACTCGTGCATCGCCTTCGGCGACTTGGCACTGCGCTGACGCGCAGGGCGCAACTCCACGACCGGCTTGCCATGGCGGGTGATCACGACCTCCTCACCGGCCATCGCCTTGTCGATCAGGGCGGGCAGTCGGTTCTTTGCATCTGCAACGCTGTAGGTGGCCATATGATGCCTTCCGCATATGGCTAAAATTATAGCCATAGAATGACGCTGGTCCATCGTATACAGCACAGGTCATGAACAGGGGCTCGATTCGCGCATGGCCCGACTGCTCGGCATCGATCCTGGCCTGCGCATCACCGGCTGGGGGGTGATCGAGGTTGATGGCAACCATCTGCGCCATATCGCCGATGGCGTCATCGCGACCGACAGCGCGACCAGCGTGCCGCAGCGGCTGAAGGCGCTGCATGACGCCCTGGTGACGCTGATGGCGCAATACCGGCCGGACGAGGCGGCGATCGAGGAGACCTACGTGAACCGCAACGGCACCGCCACGCTGAAGCTTGGCTACGCACGTGGCGTGGCGCTGCTCGCCCCGGCGCTGGCCGGCATTCCGGTCACCGAATACGGTGCCAAGGCGGTGAAGCTTGCCGTGGTCGGGACCGGCGGAGCTGAAAAGGCGCAGGTGCAGATGATGGTGCGCCAGCTGTTGCCGGGAGGCGCGATCCGCCGCGCGGACGCGGCCGATGCGCTGGCGGTGGCGATCTGCCATGCGCATCATCGCGCCAGCAGGTTGGCGTGGAGCAGTCGGGTGAGCAGCGCGTGATCGCCCAGCTGACCGGACGCGTCGAGGCGCTCGAGGAAGGGCGCTGCATCATCGATGTGAACGGTGTCGGCTATCTGGTGCAGGCGTCCACACGCACTCTGGCCGCATTGCCGGCGCCGCCGGCCGCCGCGCGGCTGCTGGTCGAGACGCATGTCCGCGAGGATGCCATACTTCTCTACGGCTTTGTCGATTCTGCCGAACGCGACTGGTTCCGCCTGCTCACCACGGTGCAGGGCGTCGGCGGCAGGGTCGCGCTTTCGGTGTTGTCGGCGCTGTCGCCGCGCGATCTGGTGTCCGCGATCGCCGCCGGCGACCGCGCCAGCCTGACGCGTGCGCCCGGTGTCGGCGCGCGACTGGCGGTGCGGCTGCTGACCGAGTTGCGCGACAAGGCCGGCGCGATGCCCTCCGCACCTGGGTTCGCCGTGCCTCGGATCGGCCCGCCCGGGGTGACGGAGGATGCGATATCGGCGTTGGTCAATCTTGGATACCGTCGGCCGGAGGCGCAGACGGTGGTCGCACGCACGGTCGAGCGGCTCGGCGACGGGGCGCCACTCGACGCGGTGATTCGCGAGAGCCTGAAAGAGCTGGCGCAGAGGGCGCCGACATGAGCGGTAGCGGAAGGAAGGGCGGGAGGAAGGACGGCCAGGCTCCCCCTCCCCTTGCGGGAGGGGGTTGGGGGGAGGGGTCTGATGGGGCTCCGTGGACCCCTCCCCCCAACCCCCTCCCGCAAGGGGAGGGGGAGCCCTCTCACGATCGCACCATCTCGCCCATGCGGCGCGCGGAGGACGCGGCCGAGGCCAGCCTGCGGCCTCAGACGCTGCGGGAATTCGTGGGCCAGCAGGCCAGTCGGGAGAACCTCGCCGTGTTCATCCAGGCCGCGCGTGACCGCGGCGAGGCGCTGGACCACGTGCTGCTGCATGGGCCGCCCGGCCTGGGCAAGACGACACTGGCCCAGATAGTGGCGCGCGAATTGGGGGTCGGCTTCCGCGCCACGTCCGGTCCGGTCATCCAGCGGGCAGGGGACCTCGCCGCAATCCTGACAAACCTCCAGCCGAGGGATGTGCTGTTCATCGACGAGATCCATCGATTGCAGCCGGCTATCGAGGAAGTGCTCTACCCCGCGATGGAAGACTTCCAGCTTGATCTGATCATCGGCGAGGGACCCGCGGCGCGCTCGGTGCGCATCGACCTGTCAGCCTTCACGCTGATCGGCGCAACCACGCGGGCCGGCCTGCTCGCCACCCCGCTGCGCGACCGCTTCGGCATCCCGTTGCGCCTGGTATTCTACACGCCGGCCGAATTGGAGCTGATCGTCCGCCGCGGCGCCGAGAAACTCGGCGTGCCGCTGACCCGCGACGGCGCCGCCGAGATCGCCCGCCGTTCGCGCGGCACCCCACGCATTGCCGGGCGGCTGCTCCGCCGCGTGCGCGATTTTGCCGCGGTGGCCGGCACCGCCGAAGTGGACCGCAAGGCGGCGGATGCGGCGCTGAACCGGCTGGAGGTGGACCGGCTCGGCCTGGACGCGATGGACCGGCGCTATCTCCTTCGCATCGCCGAACACCATGCCGGCGGCCCGGTGGGCGTCGAGACGCTTGCCGCTGCGCTCGCCGAGGCGCGCGACACGCTGGAAGACGTGATCGAGCCATTCCTGATCCAGGAAGGGCTCGTGCTGCGCACCAGCCGGGGCCGCATGCTGGGCGAGCCGGGCTGGCGTCACCTCGACCTGCCGCTGCCTTCGCGCACGCCCGATCAGCTCGATCTGCTGCGTGACGCCGCGCCACCGGACCATGAATGAACAGCAATCCCGCCTCCATAACGCCGGATGGCAGGCATTGCTATGCGGTACGCGTCTACTACGAGGATACCGATGCCGGCGGGGTCGCCTATCATGCCGCCTATCTCCGCTTCGCCGAACGTGCCCGCACCGAGGCCCTGCGGGACCTCGGCATCCCGCATTCCGAACTGCTGGGGCAGTTCTCCCTGATGTTCATGGTGCGTCGCATCGAAGTGGACTATTTCCGTTCCGCCCGTCTCGACGACTCGCTGACCGTGGTATCCAAACCACTCGCGGTGGGGGGTGCGTCCTTGCTGCTGCGCCAGGACGTGCGCGGGCCGCAAGGGTCGTGTGCCCTGCTGACGGTGCGGCTGGCCTGTGTGAAGCGGGAAGACGGAAGACCAGGACGCCTGCCGCAGCGCTGGCGGACGGTTCTGACGGCAATGTGCAACGCGGCGCGCGTCCCGGATCGCATCCCGGGCCAGGCCGAACAGGACAGGGAGTAGCAGGTGGATCGGGCAGTCGATGCAGCCAATCTCGCGACGCCGGGGGCGGATCTCTCGCTGTGGAGCCTCTTCATCGAGGCCGACCCCGTCGTCAAGATCGTCATGCTTGGCCTGCTCGCGGCCAGCGTCTGGGTCTGGGCGGTGGTGTTCGAGAAATGGTCGAGCCTGCGCAAGGTGAACCGAGAGGCCGATGTGTTCGAGGACCGCTTCTGGTCCGGCGGTAGCCTGGATGAACTGTTCGACCAGCAGGCGACCAATCCCACGCATCCGATGGCCGCGGTGTTCGGCTCGGCCATGGGCGAATGGCGCCGATCGGTGCGCGTGGCCGGCGCCGACATCAGCCGCAGCTCGGTCCGCGAGCGCGTCGATCGGGCGATCACCGTGACCGTGCAGCGCGAGATGGACCGCCTGGAGCGATGGATGATCTTCCTCGCCTCGGTCGGCGCCACCGCGCCGTTCATCGGGCTGTTCGGCACGGTGTGGGGCATCATGCACAGCTTCTCGGCGATCGCAGCCATGCACAACACCAACCTCGCCGTGGTTGCGCCCGGCATAGCTGAGGCATTGTTCGCAACTGCGATCGGCTTGGTGGCGGCGATTCCCGCGGTGCTGGCCTACAACAAGATCAGCAACGACCTGGCCCGCTTCGCCTCCCGTCTCGAAGGTTTCGGCTCGGAGTTCAGCGCCATCCTCTCGCGCCAGAGCGAGGAGCGCGCATGATGCGGCATGCCCCGGCGATAGTGGCAGACTCCCCCTCCCCTATGGGGAGGGGGTTGGGGGGCGGGGGCGTGCTGGTTCCCACCCCGCTCCCCAACCCCCTCCCCATAGGGGAGGGGGAGAACGCTAGCCATGGCTGTGTCACTAAACGGCAAACCTCGGCTGTGCGGACGCTATCGGCCGCTGTCCGAAATCAACGTCACGCCGCTGGTCGACGTGATGCTGGTGCTGCTCATCATCTTCATGGTCACTGCGCCGCTGATGACCTCCGGCGTGTCGGTCGATCTGCCGAAGACGGACGCCAAGCCCCTGAATACCGACAGCCAGCCGCTGACCGTCTCCATCGATGCCAGCGGCAAGATCTTCCTGCAGGATCAGGAGCTGCAATTGCCGGACCTGGTGACGAAGCTGCAGGCAATCGCCCAGAACGACCAGGATCGCCGCATCTTCGTGCGCGGCGACAAGGATCTGGCGTACGGCCGGATCATGGAGGTGATGGGAACGATCACCCAAGGCGGCTTCACCAAGGTGGCGCTGCTGGCGGAGCAGCCGACGACGGCGCCCGCGCCCCCGCCCGCCACGCCGGCCCCAGCCGGCACCGGCCGCGCGAAGGGCGGCTGAGGGCAAGGCGTGCTGCAACGCGTCCTGCGTGGTGCTGATCACCTGGGAAGCAGAACCCAGAGCATGAGTCCCGGCCTGCGTCGCGGCGCGATCATTTCCGGCTCTGTCCATCTGGCGATCCTCGGCCCTGCTGCTGGTCGGCCTGCCCTCCGTCAGACCGGTGGAAGAGCCGCAGGAAACCGCGATCTCGATGGTGTTCGACGGCACCGCCGAAACGTCGGCGAAGGGTGCGCAACCGGCTGCCGTGCCGGCCCCGGCAACTTCGCCCGAGGTCGCGCCAGCCCCTCCCGCATTGCAGCCGCCAAAGCCGCAACCGATCGAGGCTCCGCCGCCACCTCCGCCACCACCACCTCCGCCACCACCACCACCACAGGCGGTTGCTCCCCCAGCGCCGCCCCCGCCGACCCCGCTGCCGCCGCCCACGCCGTCACCGGCTCCGGCTATCGCCCAGCCACCGCCTGCCGCGCCGCCGAGCCCACCACAGGTGCAACCGCCGCTGCCGACGCCGCCTTTGCCATTGCCACCACCGCCGGTACCGCCGCCGCCCAGTCCGCAAAGCGCGACCTCGCAGCCGAACCCCACGAAGAATCCGGCGCCGCAGAGCACCGCACTCGACAACACGCTCGAGAAGCTGCGAAGCCTGCAGAAGCAGACGCAGCCGCCGAAGTCCCGCACCAATCCACAGTCCGGCGGCGCGCCGAACGGCGGCGGAAATCCGAACGGTGACGACACGTCGGGCCTTACGGCCGCGCAGCGTGGCGCGATCGGCGACTTCGTCCGCCGCTGCTGGAGCACCGATCCTGGCATGCTCGATCTGGACAAGATGGAGGTGTTGCTCACCGTCACCACCGACGGCGGCGGCGTGGTGCGGCGCGCCGTCGTCGCACCCGACGACGTAGGCCGAGTGAGCGGCAATCCTCGGCTGCGGGTGTTCTCCGAGCGCGCTGTCCGCGCGGTTCTCGACCCGAATTGCGCGAACCTGCCTCTGCCGCAGCCGATGCTTGGCCAGACGCGGGTGTTCACCTTCCGATTCCGACCGTGAGCGATCACACTTAAGAGGAAGACTTCGACATGACAGAATTGCCGACGCCCTCGCTCCGCCGCCGCTCGCTTCTGGCTGGTGCCGCCGGTTCAGCTGCGCTGCTTGCGGTCCCTGCGGCTGTGCGCGCGCAGTCGCTGGCGCCTCCGCCAGCAGCGGGTGGATCGGGCAGCGGCCAGAGTGCGGTGATCGACGTCAACCGCGCGCGCGCCGACCCGATTCCGATCGCGATACCGGCGCTTGGCGGCGGCGACCAGCTCGGCCAGGACATCGCGAACGTCATCAGCAACGACCTTGCCCGGTCGGGCCTGTTCCGCCCCATCGCTCCTGCCGCGTTCATCCAGGCGGGCGGTGCCCAGGGCGACATGCCCAATTTCCAGAACTGGCGGTCGGTCGGTGCGCAGGCACTGGTCACCGGCCGGGCGGAAGTGCAGGGCGGCGGTCAGATCCGCGTCGAGTTCCGGCTGTGGGACGTGCTGCCGCAGGCGCAGATACAGGGAACCGCATACACGACCAGCCAGTCCAACTGGCGGCGCATCGCGCATATCATAGCCGATGTGATCTATGAGCGGCTGCTCGGCGAGAAGGGCTACTTCGACACCCGCATCGTCTACATCGCCGCTTCCGGTCCGCGTGGCAGACAGACCAAGCGGCTCGCCATCATGGATCAGGACAGCGAGAACAACCGCTTCCTGACCGACGGCTCCTGGCTGGTGCTGACGCCGCGCTTTCATCCGACCCGCGATGAGATCGCCTTCATGAGCTACGCCAACAATCGCCCGCGGGTCTATCTGTTCAGCCTCGGTTCCGGCCAGCAACGTGTGCTCGGTGACTTCGAGGGCATGACGTTCGCGCCGCGCTTCGCGCCGGACGGCAGCCACGTGATCATGTCGGTGACGCGGGGCGGCGGGTCGGATATTGTGACTGTCGATCTTGCCAGCCGGGCCTCGCGGCGGCTGACCGATTCCGGCGCGATAGACGTGAGTCCGTGCTACAGCCCGGACGGCAGTCAGATCGTGTTCAACTCCGACCGCGGCGGCGACCAGCAACTGTATATGATGGCTGCCGGCGGCGGGGCGGTGAGGCGCATCAGCTTCGGTTCGGGCCGCTACGCCACACCGGTATGGTCACCGCGCGGCGACCTCATTGCCTTCACCCGCTTCGGCGGTGAATTGGGCAACTTCTCGATCGGCGTCATGCATCCGGACGGCTCGGGGGAGCGCATCCTGTCGGAGGGCTTCTCGGTGGAGGGACCGACATTTGCACCGAATGGCCGCGTCCTGATGTTCTGGCGGCAGACCGCCGGTCGCGACAATCGCGGCTCGGGCTTCTCCTCACGGCTGGTGTCGATCGACATCACCGGCTTCAACGAGCGCGTGGTCGGGACGCCGACCGACGCCTCGGATCCTGCATGGTCGCCGCTGGCGGCGTGAGGTTGCCTCGCTTGCGGGTTTGCCTGGACGTCCGGCCCGGACCGCATGGTTGCCATGCCGACACCTCCGGTTCTCGTGAACTTGACCGTATGCGGTGCAACCAGCTAATCGCATTCATGGGCGGAACGGATTACCGTTGCGCGGGCTTGGCTTGTCTCCCGCCTGTAATCACCCTCAACCAGGGACGAACTGAAATGAACAGCAAGATTCTCGGCGCCTTGGCCGTCGTCGCCCTGTTGGCGGCGTGCGCAAACAAGGACACGGGTGCATCGACCGGTTCCGGAGCCGCGGCCGTAACCTCGGGGCCCGTGCCGGGCAGCCAGGAGGACCTGGTTGCCAATGTGGGTGACCGCGTCTTCTTCGACTTCGACCGCTCAAATCTGACTTCGGATGCGCGGGCGACGCTCGATCGGCAGTCCGCCTGGCTTGCCAAATATCCGCAGGTGAACGTCCAGGTCGCCGGGAACACCGACGACAGAGGCACCGAGGAGTACAACCTCGCGCTGGGCCAACGCCGCGCCAATTCCAGCCGCGATTACCTGGTTGCACGCGGGGTGGCCGGCTCGCGGATGAGCACGATCAGCTACGGCAAGGACCGTCCGACAGCGCTGGGCGACAATGAGCAGGCCTGGGCGCAGAACCGCAACACGATCACCTCGGTCCGCTGAGCTCTGACATTCTGGCGTGGCACTGAACCGGCGGCCCAAGGCCGCCGGTTTCGTTTGTGCCCAATTTCGTTTGCGCCATCGCTGCCATATGACTGCCCGGGTCTGGCATCATAGGCCGGTTCCCAAGGCCTGCCGTGCAGTCACGGCGCGAGGAGAGGGCAGAATGAGTACACTGTCGGCAATGCGCCTGATAATGGCACTTGGCCTGATCCTTGCGGTGGCGTCTCGCCAACCGGTCTGGGCTCAGATCGACAGCAGGGAAGGGATCGCGCTGCAGAACCAGATCCTGGACCTGCGACGCCAGGTGCAGGCGCTCCAGGACCAGTTGTCCAGGGGCGGTGGCAGCCCGACCTATCTCGGCCGAGGCGCGAACCCACCGCCATCGGGCGGTGCCAATGATCTGGTCGCGCAGCTGCTTGCCCGGGTGGACACGCTCGAGGAGCAGGTGCGCCAGCTTCGCGGGCGGACCGACGAGACCGCCAATCAGGTGCAACGCATGGGTGCCGATCTCTCCAAGCGCATCGAGGACCAGGCGTTCCAAACGCAGAACACGCAGGATGTCGGCCCGTCGCCCAGGGCGGCGCCACCCCCTGGTCCGCCGCCGCGGTTGCCGGCGCCTCCGTCCAGCCTGCCACTGACGCCGCCGCCGAGCTCGCTGGGTGGCCCCACAGCCGGACCGTCGCCGCAGCAACCGGGCGGCCCGGTGCGCCGCCCCCCCGAGATCGCCATGCAGGACGGCAATGCCGCTCTGGCAAGGCGCGATTACCAGGCGGCCGAACAGGCAGCCCGCGAGGTGCTGACGGGCAGCCGCACGTCGCCGCGGGCCTATGATGCGCAATTCCTGCTCGCCCAGGCACTACAGGGCGAGCGGCAGTTTCCGCAGGCGGCGATTGCCTATGACGACACCTACAACCGGGCCAGGAAGGGTGCGCATGCACAGGACGCCATGCTGGGCCTGGCAAATACGCTGCTCGCCATCAACGAGAGGCACGCCGCCTGCGACACCCTGGTGAAGCTTCGCACCGAGTTCCCGTCCCCTCGCCCGGACCTGCGCGACGCGATTGCCGAGTTGACACAGCGCGCGGGGTGCAGGTAGCGTTCGCTGACCACTGAATCGGATTTTGCCGCGGCCATGGCCTCGCTCGGGCCGTTCGAGGCGGCGCCGCTATTGGCGGCCGGCGTTTCGGGTGGCCCCGACAGCGTCGCTCTGGCGCTCCTGGCAAACTTGTGGGTGCGTGCGCGCTGCGGTTCATTGCTGGCGCTTATCGTCGATCATCAGCTTCGCGAGGTGTCGTCATCCGAGGCGGCAGAGACGGCTGCGCGGCTTGCCGGACGGGGCATTGCGGCGCGCGTGCTCAAGATTAGCGGGCTCGCGCGCGGGCCGGCGCTGGCGCAACGCGCGCGAGCTGCCCGATTCGATGCGCTGACCGAGGCTTGTGCTCGCGACAGCATCATGCATCTGCTGCTCGGTCATCACGCGCTCGACCAGGCCGAGACAGTCCTCATTCGCTCGCTTGGCGGCAGCGGGCCTTCAGGGTTGGCCGGGATCGCAGCGCTGGTCGAGACGCCGTCGGTCCGAATCCTCCGTCCGTTGCTTGCTTTTCCGCCGGAACGTCTCCGTGCCACCCTTGTTGCCGCCGGAGTGGAATGGGTCGAGGACCCGTCGAATTCCGACCCGGCCGCACTCCGGCCGCGTCTGCGGCTTGCGCGCCGCGATCGTAGCGGTCGTGGTTCGTCAACGGTCGCCCTCGCCGCCGCGGCCGCCGCTTCAGCGCTGCAGCGGGCCGATGCCGACAGGAAGGCCGCTTCAATTCTGGCCGACCGGGCATCGATGCGACCCGAGGGCTACTGTCTCCTGTCGGATGGGGTGTCCGGGAGCGACCGAGGCATCGATCCGCATGCACTGGCCGCTCTATTGCAGACCATCGCCGGCGCACCATACCCGCCGCCAACTGCCTCCGTGGCTTCACTTGCCGCCGCGCCCAGGCCGGCCACGCTGGCCGGCGTCCGACTCCTTTCCGCTGGGCGTCTGGGATCAGGCCTTCTGGTGGTGCGGGAGGCGGCCGCCATGGCGCCTCCGGTTGCGGCCGTGCCCGGTGCGGTCTGGGATGGACGCTTCCGATTGACAGCCGAGGCGTGGGTCCCGCCTGGAGCAACGCTTGGTGCACTGGGCGTGGACGCTGCCCGGCTGCGCGCGGCCTCGGACCTTCCGGCTGCCGTACTACAGACGCTCCCAGCAATCAGGTTCGAGGGAACGCTTCTCGCCGTTCCGCATCTGCTCTATCCTGATGCACAGGCATGCAATCTTGTTCCATTGGTGTTCAGCCCACCGCATCCGGCCGCAGGCGCGCCATTCCGGGGGACCGGACGCGTTTGGGGATGCATGGCGGGCAGCGACACCCTATGTTGATGATGCGTAAGGCTGCCGGTTCATCATTTTTCGGCTTCCGGCGGGCAAATTTGGTGATGGTCGCGACCGACCCTGGATCGGCGTCCGGGACAGGCTTTTGGTTGCACCTCAGGGACGTGAGCGAAGTGAGATGAGCAATTTCGGCCGCAACCTGGCGCTTTGGGTGATCATCGCCCTGCTTCTGGTGGTGCTGTTCAATCTGTTCCAGCCTGGGACGACCCACACGGCCGCCACTCAGGTGGCCTATTCCGACTTCATCAACGAGGTGAACGGCGGGCGGGTGCGCGACGTGGTGATCCAGGGCCGCACTGTCTCCGGCCAACTCACCGATGGGCGCACGTTCCAGACCTACACGCCAGAGGACTCCACGTTGGTGCAGCGGCTCACCGACAAGGGCGTCCGGGTGATCGCCAAGCCGGAGGACTCCGACGTCAATCCGCTGCTGCACTATCTCCTGTCCTGGTTCCCGATGCTGCTGCTGATCGGCGTCTGGGTGTTCTTCATGCGCCAGATGCAGGCGGGCGGCGGCCGCGCGATGGGGTTCGGCAAGTCGCGCGCTCGGATGCTCACCGAGAAGCAGGGGCGCGTGACCTTCGACGACGTGGCGGGGATCGACGAGGCGAAGGGCGAACTTCAGGAGATTGTCGAGTTCCTCAAGGACCCGCAGAAGTTTCAACGCCTCGGCGGCAAGATTCCCAAAGGCGTGCTGCTGGTCGGGCCGCCCGGCACCGGCAAGACGCTGCTCGCACGTGCCATCGCCGGCGAGGCGAATGTGCCGTTCTTCACTATTTCCGGTTCCGGACTTCGTCGAGATGTTCGTGGGTGTCGGCGCATCGCGCGTGCGCGACATGTTCGAGCAGGGCAAGAAGAATGCACCCTGCATCATCTTCATCGATGAAATCGATGCAGTCGGCCGCCACCGCGGCGCGGGTCTCGGCGGCGGCAACGACGAACGCGAGCAGACCCTGAACCAGATGCTGGTCGAGATGGACGGCTTCGAGAGCAACGAAGGCGTCATCCTGATCGCGGCGACCAACCGCCCGGACGTTCTGGACCCGGCATTGCTGCGTCCGGGGCGTTTCGACCGCCAGGTTGTGGTGCCCAATCCGGACGTCAACGGCCGCGAAAAGATCCTCCGGGTCCACATGCGCAAGGTGCCGCTTGCGTCCGACGTGGACCCGAAGGTGATCGCGCGCGGCACGCCTGGGTTCTCCGGCGCGGATCTGGCGAACCTCGTGAACGAGGCGGCGCTGCTGGCGGCCCGCATGGGCAAGCGCGTGGTCGCCATGGCCGAATTCGAAGCGGCCAAGGACAAGGTGATGATGGGCACCGAGCGGCGCTCGCTCGTCATGTCCGAGGCGGAAAAGCGGATGACAGCCTATCATGAGGGTGGGCACGCCCTGTGTGCCATGCACGAGCCGGAATGCGACCCGGTTCATAAGGCGACGATCATCCCGCGCGGGCGCGCGCTGGGACTGGTGATGAGCCTGCCGGAGGGCGACCGCTACTCCAAGAGCAAGTCCAAGCTGCTGGCCGAACTGACCATGGCGATGGGCGGACGCGCCGCGGAGGAGATCATCTTCGGCCCGGACAAGGTGTCCAACGGAGCGGCCGGCGACATCAAGATGGCCACAGACCAGGCCCGGCGGATGATCACCGAGTGGGGCATGAGCGACAAGCTCGGCATGATCGCGTACGGCGACAACAGCCAGGAGGTCTTCCTCGGCCACTCGGTGACGCAGAACAAGAATGTGTCCGAGGCGACCGCGCGGGAGATCGATGGCGAGATCAAGGACATCATCGACCGCGCCTACGCCAAGGCGCGGCGCATCCTGACGGAGAATATCGAGGAACTGCATCGCCTGGCACGCGGCCTGCTGGAGCACGAGACCTTGAGCGGCGACGATATCCGCACGGTGCTGCGCGGCGAACCGGTGATCCGCAAGGTGGTGGACGAGCCGGCGCCCGAAAGCCGCCGCGCATCGGTGCCGACCGCCGGACGCCCGGCAACTCCGACACCGCCTGCCGGCGGCCTTGGTCCGGCGCCACAGCCGGGGTGATGTCGAATTCGACTCCCCCTCCCCTTGCGGGAGGGGGTTGGGGGGAGGGGGTCGAGGGTTCTGGCCGCAACCCCTCCCCCCAACCCCCTCCCGCAAGGGGAGGGGGAGTTTCAATCCAACTCCCAATCTCAACCCCAACCCCAGTCCCACCTCCAGTCAGAGTTTGGGCCGGGCTTTCATTGGATCGCCCCCGGGTCATGGGCGTGCTGAACGTGACCCCCGACAGCTTCAGCGATGGCGGCGAGTACCGGAACTCCGACGCCGCGATCGCGGCCGGCCTGGCGATGGCCGTGGCAGGTGCCGACATTGTCGACGTGGGTGGCGAGAGCACGCGGCCAGGCGCACTTCCGACGCCCCCTGACATCGAGCAGTCGCGCATTCTGCCGGTGATCCGCGGCCTTGCATCCGCCGGACTGCGCGTCTCCGTGGACACACGCCATGCGCCGACCATGGCGGCCGCGCTCGATGCGGGTGCGGCGATCGTCAACGACGTCTCGGCGCTCGGCCACGACCCCGATGCCCCATCGTTGACTGCCGCGCGAGGCTGTCCCGTTGTGCTGATGCATATGCGTGGCAGTCCGGCCGACATGTATGCCGAAGCGCAGTACGACGACGTCGTGCTCGACGTGCGGCGCGAACTGGCCGAGCGCATCGCGTGGGCCGAGCGCGCCGGCGTCGCATCAGGCGCTATCGCAATCGACCCGGGCATTGGCTTCGCCAAGACATCAGGGCAGTCGGTGGAATTGCTCCGTCGACTGCCGGATCTCGCTTCGCTCGGCTACCCGATACTGGTCGGCGTCTCGCGCAAATCATTCTTGGCCGAGGTCACCAATGAAGTAGACCCGCGTCGGCGCCTGCCCGGTTCGCTGGCCGCCGGCTTGTATGCCCTGTCCCGCGGAGCCGCAATCCTCCGTGTGCACGATGTGGCAGAAACAATACAGGCGATTGCTGTTTGGCAAAATCTGATATCGTGATCGGACGGGCGCTTCCATTGCGGATACGGACCGGGCAACGTGCGAGCGCGAGCAACATCACCACTATAGCACATCAATGACGCGTGTCAGACGCCTGTTCGGCACCGACGGTATCCGTGGCACGGCCAACACCGACCCGATGACTGCGGAGACTGCGCTCCGCCTCGGCCAGGCAGCAGGGTTCCGCTTTACCCGGGGCAGCCATCGCCACCGTGTCGTGATCGGCAAGGACACGCGGCTCTCCGGCTACATGATCGAGCCGGCGCTCACTGCGGGCTTCATCAGTGCCGGGATGGACGTAACGCTGGTCGGGCCGCTGCCGACGCCGGCCATCGCGATGCTCACCCGCAGCCTCCGCGCCGATCTCGGCGTGATGATCTCCGCCTCGCACAACCTCTTTGAGGATAATGGCATCAAGCTGTTCGGTCCTGACGGGGTCAAGCTCAGCGACGAGACCGAGCTTGAAATCGAAGTGCTGATGGCAAGCCCGATCGGTCACCGCCTTGCCGCACCAGGCTCACTCGGCCGTGCGTCCCGCCTGGAGGACGCCGCCGGCCGTTACATCGAGGCGGCCAAGGCAAGCTTCCCCCGTGGCCTGCGGCTCGATGACCTGAAGATCGTCGTCGATTGCGCGCATGGCGCGGCATATCGCGTGGCGCCCACCGTCCTGTGGGAGCTTGGCGCCACGGTCGTCCCGATCGGCGTCTCTCCGGACGGCTTCAACATCAACCGCGGCTGCGGCTCGACGGTGCCGGACCATCTCTGCGCCCACGTGGTAGAGCATGGCGCTCATCTCGGCATCGCACTGGACGGCGATGCGGATCGGTTGGTAATGGCCGATGAGAAGGGCGAGCTGATCGACGGCGACCAGATCCTCGCGCTGATCGCTCAATCCTGGGCCAACAGCGGCAGGTTGCGTGGGGGCGGCATCGTGGCCACCGTGATGTCGAACCTCGGGCTGGAGCGCTATCTCGCCGCCCACGCGCTCGCCATGCACCGCACCAAGGTGGGTGACCGCTACGTGGCCGAGCGAATGCGCGAAACCGGGATGAACCTCGGCGGCGAGCAGTCGGGACACGTGATCATGTCGGACTTCGCCACGACAGGCGACGGGCTCCTGGCCGCGTTGCAGGTACTGGCGGTGATCGTCGAGCAGCGTCGTTCGGCCGGCGAGGTATGCCGCGTTTTCACACCTCTGCCACAGCGTCTGAAGAATGTGCGCTTCGAGGGCCCGTCACCGATGCACGACAAGCGCATCCGGAAGGCGATCGCAGCTGCCGAGGTGGAGTTGAACGGTTCCGGGCGCCTGTTGATCCGCGAGAGCGGCACCGAGCCGGTCGTCCGCGTGATGGCGGAAGCCGAGGACGGGGCACTGGTCCGTCGGGTGGTGGACGAGCTCTGCGAGACGATCGCCGCGATCACACGGGCGCGCGAGGATGCCGATTGATGCATGGGCGCGTGCTGGTGATCGCCGGCTCGGATTCCGGCGGCGGTGCCGGCATCCAGGCAGACATCAAGACGATCACGGCATTCGGCGCGTATGCGGCGACCGCGATCACGGCACTGACGGCGCAGGACACGCTGGGCGTGCACGGCGTGCATCCGGTGCCACCGGAATTCGTCGGCCGGCAGATCTCGGTGGTGTTGGACGACATCGGCGCGGACGTGGTGAAGACCGGGATGCTGGGCGACGCCGCAACGATCGAGGTTGTCTGCGACACATTGCAGCGGCATATCGAGCACGTGCCGGTGGTGGTCGATCCGGTGATGGTTGCTACGACGGGGGCGTCGCTACTTGCTTCGGGTGCCCTGGAGACCCTGAAGCGCCGGCTGCTGCCGATGGCGCGCCTGATCACCCCGAACCTGCCGGAGGCCGAGGCGCTCGCCGGCATGACGATCCGGGATGTCGCCGCGATGCATCACGCGGCGGCGGCGATGCTGACGTTGGGGGTTCCGGCGGTGCTGCTGAAGGGCGGCCATCTGCCCGGCGAGCAGGTAATCGATCTGCTGGCCACGGTTGACGGCATCGAGGAGTTCTCCGCGCCGCGCATCGTTACGCGCCACACGCACGGCACGGGCTGCACGCTCGCCAGCGGCATTGCGGCGGGGCTGGCGCAGGGACTGCCGTTGCGCGATGCGGTGATGCGAGCGCTCGCGTTCGTGCGGGCCGCGATTGCTGCGGCGCCCGGCTTCGGCGCCGGTCACGGGCCGCTGGATCACACGATCACGGTCGATCTTGCGCGGCTGACGCGGTAGCCGCTCGCGTGGCTTCTGGGCTCAGGCGGCGTCCTTCAGCAGATCGCTCACCACGCGTTCCAGGTGGCGCAGCGTGTTGCACACGGTGACAACGTTGCAGTACGGCTTGTAGCGGAACATGTCGGAATCGCCGGTGCCCCAGGCGGAGCGGAATTCCGGGTTCAGCCAGATGATCCGCTTCGCGCGCTGCGACAGGTGCTGCATGATCTCGGTGCGCGGATCGGTGCGATTGCCGCGCGCGTCGCCGAGGATGATGATCGTGGTCTTGTTGGTGACGAGCCGCATCCAGCCGTCCTCGAAGTCGGCGAGCGAGTTGCCGTAGTTGGATGAGCCGAAGCCGATCGTGTGCATGATCTTGGCGATCGCGGTTTCCACCGGTTCGGCTTCAAGGATGTCGCTGACCTCGATCAGGCTGCCGGCGAAGGCGAACGAACGGATGTCGGACAGCGCCTCGTTCAGCGCATAGAGGAACATCAGCAGGAACTGCGCCATCGCGGCGACCGAGCCGGAGACGTCGCACAGCACCATCACGCGCGGCTTCTCGATGCGACGCTGCTTCCATACGGTGATGAAGGGTATGCCGCCCCAGCCCATGTTTTTCCGGAGCGTCCGCCGGGCGTCGAGCTGACCGCGCAGACGGCGGCGGCGCGTCTTGGCGTAGCGCGCGGCGAGGCGCTTCGCCATCGCGCGCACCAGGATGCGCATACGGTCCAGATCGCGGCGTTCGAGGTTGGAGAGGCGGGCGGATTTCAGCAGTTCCTCGCGGAACTTTTCCGTCTCGCCGCGGGCGAACAGCAGCAGGTTGCGCTCGACCAGATCGCGTGCCTGGTCGCGCAGGTATTCGATGCGGTTCTCCAGCCGGTCGGCGGTGGCGTGGTCGTCGTCCTTGCGCAGCGCTTCGATGTCGCGCTCCACCTGGCGCAGGCCCATGCGGTCGAGGATGCGGCGCGCATACAGGTTCTTCTGCGTGAAGAAGCGGATGTTCTGGATGCCGGACTCGCGGGCGGCTTGTTCCATCGCGGTGGCGAGCGTTGCGCGGTCGTCGTCCAGCAGCGTCTGCGACAGCGAGGCGCCGCCGCTGCCGCCCATGCCTTCGGCTCCGAACCCGCCCTGCGGCTGTCGGGTTTGGGATTTCGCTGGTGGCGTCTTCGTCTTCCTGCGCAAAGCCGTCGCGTTTGAAGTAGAGGTCGAAGCATTCGTCGAACAGGTTCTTCTCGTCCGGCGTCTTCGCCAGCACGAGCGACAGGCGAGTCCTTCAGGACGGTGCGGTCGGAGAAGCCGACTACCTGCACGGCGCGGGCGGCGTCGATGCCCTCGGCGGCGGAGACGCGGATGCCGGCGCCGCGCGCGGCCTGCAGGAATTGGCGCAAGGGTTCGCTGGGGGACATGGCACCCCGCCCCCCGGCCCCCTCCCCAAAGGGGAGGGGGAGTGGTGCTGGATCTGAAACACTCCCCCTCCCCTTGCGGGAGGGGGCTGGGGGGAGGGGACGCCAGCACTAACCCGGCCGCCCCGCGTCCTGCCGCGCCTTCTGCGTCAGCGTGGCGATCTGCTTGTTGGCGACCTCGATATCCGCCTCGAACTTCAGCAGCACGTTCAGCGTGTCGTGCACGAGGTCGGTGTCCAGCGCCGCGGCGTGCAGCAGCACCAGCACGCGCGCCCAGTCGATCGTCTCGCTGACCGACGGCACCTTCTTCAGATCCAGCGTGCGCAACTGCTGCACGAACGCCACCAGCTCGCGGCGCAGGCTGGCCTCGATGCCGGGCACGCGCGATTCGATGATGCGGCCTTCCAGCTTCGCATCCGGGAAGCCGATATGCAGATGCAGGCAGCGGCGCTTCAGCGCGTCACCCAGATCGCGCGTGCTGTTCGACGTGAGCAGCACGATCGGCGTCACCAGCGCCTCGACTGTGCCGATCTCCGGGATGGTGACCTGGTAGTCGGACAGGATCTCCAGCAGGAACGCCTCGAACTCCTGGTCCGACTTGTCGATCTCGTCGATCAGCAGCACCGCGCCGCCCGGCTGCTGCAACGCGCGCAGCAGCGGGCGAGGCTCCAGGAACTCGCGCGAGAAGAAGATGTCGCCGAACGTGTGCAGCTTGTCGAGCGCGGCCGGCAGCGTGTCGGTCGCGCCCAGCACGTCGCCGATCTTGTCCTTCAGGATCTGGGTGTAGAGCAGCTGCTTGCCGTATTTCCACTCATAGAGGGCCTTCGCCTCGTCCAGTCCCTCGTAGCACTGCATGCGGATCAGCGTGAGGTCGAGGAACGCCGCCACCGACTTCGCGAGTTCGGTCTTGCCGACGCCGGCGGGGCCTTCCACCAGGATCGGCTTCTGGAGGTGCTGGGCGAGATAGACGGCGGTGGCGATCTGCCGGCTGGGGATGTAGCCGACCGCGGCGAGGCCCTGTTCCACCGCCTCGATCGAGGCCAATTTGCGCGCGACCGCCCCGGCCGGCGCCACTCCTGCGTCTGGCATTCACGTTCCAATCCATGGTGCTACCCATGGGTAGCATTTCCCGGCGGCGATTGCCAAAGGGGGAATGTTGGGTGCGGTACGGTCGCTCCGGCGGGCGGGGGATTATGTCACGAGCGCCGTGGGGCCGCGGAATTCAAGCTTATGAAACGTTCTTGAAACGTCGATACACGAGGACTTTTCCCTTTCGCAAGTTACGGCCATATGTAACGTGGGATCTTCGGGTATGTGTGGATTTCAACGGACAGTACGACTGGAGCGTGGCGACGATTTCACGGCTGGCGGCGGCAGGTACAATTGCCGCCGAGACCTACCTTGAATGTACCGACCCGGCATGGAACCGACTCAATTCGGCGTCCGCGGTTATATCCGTCCGCGTGGGACGCTCGACGCTGTTCCGTCTACTGGAGGCAGGCGCATGACGCTGGTTGCGGATCGACCTTACCTCGACGAATTTTCGCTTGGTCGATTCCTACGGGAGCGTCTGGAACTCTGAGACCATTTCCAACGCTCGGGTGCCGACCATCACGCGGATGTTCCGGCCGGATTACCGCAGTGAGAAGCACAAGATGATCGTCGAATTCGACGGCGACCAACACTATCGCAGCGCCAAGCATGTGATCGAGGACAAGACGCGGGATAAGATCCTGACGGACGCGGGCTATTGCGTGATTCGCATCCCCTACTTTGTCCAGATGACAGAGCCCGTCATCGGCATGCTGTTCAGCAACCATATCGTCGATCGCGACCGCTTCAAGGATTTTCCGCATGGCTTCATCGCCGACGCCGTGGTTTTCCCGGCCGATTTCTGCGAGTTGGGCGTTGCCCGGTTTCTCGATGACCTGGGTCGCTTCGCAGCAATCCGCGCCGAAATTCTCGGCAGTCTGGAGCGGGCGGCAGCGACACGAGGTGACTGGCGGCTTGTCTATCCGGTCTCACTTCGGAAATTGTTGGTCGCAGCGAGTGAGGCTGCATGAGCGGTCCGAATCCCAAGAAGCAGAGAGCCGGTTGGGCCACGCTCGACAAGCTTTTTGCCGAAGCTGCGAATGTTTGGGTCATCCATTATTCGTGTGAGAGCTTCTACAACCGGCCTAACGGCCAGTCGCCGAGAATCACTTCTATTGCAGTTCGCAAACTTGACTCGGCCCAAACACGCTCGTTCTCAATCCATCAGGTTGCGGAACGGCGGAAAGTTCCCTTCGGCGAAATCGAGACACACTACGACACCCTTGAGCGCGAGATGCTGGACGCCTTTTACGATCTTGTCCGTAGCTTCCAGGGAACGAAGTATCTCCACTGGAATATGCGCGATATCAATTTCGGCTTTGCCGCCATTGAGCATCGCTACCGCGTGTTGGGCGGTGATCCGATTGTCATCGATGATGAAAGGAAGATCGACCTTTCCCGCTTGCTGATCGATATATTTGGCGTTGGCTATATCGGCCACCCCCGCCTTGAAAGCTTGTTGGCCAAAAATTCGATCCACCCCCGCGACTTTCTGACGGGTGCGCAGGAAGCGGAAGCATTCGACCAAAGGAATTTTGTCGGTTTGCATCAATCGACGCTGCGCAAGGTGGACGTCCTGGCGAATACCGCCGCCCGCGCCCACGACCGTCAGCTCAAAACCAATACGACTTGGTGGGAAATGCACGGGGGCTGGATACGGGCAGCTTCCGCTTGGCTTATTCATAACAAGTGGATTGCACTCGCGGCGAGCGCTGCGAGCATTATTGGTCTCTATTTCACGCTATGGCCGAGAAAGTAGCGTCCGTATCAGGCCGCCCATTTTTCGCCCGTTTGACGGCGCTCGCCGCTCCTTGCCGCCGCCAGGGTGCGCCCCAAGGTGCCGATCAGCAGCCAGATATTGCGCTGGCAGCAGCAGCGGCACTACCATCATCCGACTTTCAATATAGCGCTCTTACCTGACCACCACGTCGGTCGGAGACAGGTCCCGCCGTACCGTTACGCGGGCAATTCCCGATCAAACCGCGTGCCCGCATAGGCCGCAGCCAGTGGGAGCTGAAGTCCGATGCTCTGCAATTCCAGCGTCCCGTCTTCCAATAACACCGGTCGCTCGGGCCAATTGCCCTCTGCATCCCGACGGAGCATCTCCGCCCTGACAGCCGTGCTGTGCAGCACCAGGATTTCCTGCACGCTTGGGAGGGTGGTGTACGCCCACACGTTCGTCCACGTCTCGGACCGGTTGCTTGGTGAGAGTATTTCGATCAGCAGCACAGGATCGCTGGTGGATTGGCTCTCCTGCCTTGACCTCACGCAGGTCACAGCCAGATCGGGAATGCGGACGTTACTGTCCGACCGCACGTGCGGCACGATCCCGGCGTTCGGGACCAGCGTACACCGCCGGCTCTTGGCTACCAGGTGATTGCGGATCAGTGCACCGAGCTCACCCTGAATGATATTGTGGGTCTCGCTGGCTGGCGCCATTGCCTGCGGCTCGCCGTCGACCAGCTGCCAGCGGCTCCGTTGCCGGCGCGTCCCAGGCCAGGAACTCCGCCGCGTCCATCACCGCTGGGACTTTTCGCGCTGCATCCGCCATGTCGGCACCTTACCACACCGCCCTGCTCATCCATATCCCTATGTGGTTCCATCCCGCCTGGTCGCGCACCCTGCCGCATCAAGAAAAGGTCTTAACGCAGATGCAAGCAGATGCACGCGGAACACGCAGATGGTCCGGCGCGGTCCGCAGACCGTGCGCCATGCGCTCGCTCTCCAGGCAGGCTTGGCGAACTTCAGCACGATCCTATTAGCGTGCAGACGGATCGTACGCCCTGCCGCTATCTGCGTGCATCAGCGTGCATCTGCTTCAATCTGCGTTAAGAACTTCCCTTCGCGGTGCTGCCAGCCGGTCGGTTGCTGTTGAGTTGATGCTCAGCCGGCTCCCGGCGCGCTTCAATGGCTCGAGCATTTCATGCATGCAAGCGAACTCTCCACACCCCATGTGGCCCCCCACCCCGCCCCCGCCTAAACTCCGCCCCAAACACGCCACCACAAGGGACGCCCACCGCATGGATTTCCACATCGGCCCACAGCAGCGGCAGATGGTCGCCTCGGTGCGCGACCTCGCGCAGTCCGAGTTCAAACCCAACGCCGGCAAATGGATGGACGGCAGCTTCCCCTGGGACAACATGCGCAAACTCGCCGCCCTCGGCGTCCTCGGCATGTCGGTCCCCGAGGAATACGGCGGTCTCGGCCTCCCGATCCTGGACACCGCCCTGATCCTCGAGGAGATCGCCAAGGTCTGCTACATCACCGCCATGGCGGTCCTCGGCGAGGCCGGCGTGCAGACCCGCGTGATCGCCCGCTACGCCCCCGCCGCGATCCGCGATCGCATCCTCCCCCGCGTGGTCAGCGGCGACTGCATGCTGGCGATCTGCATGACCGAGCCGCACGCCGGCACCGACGTCGCCAACTACCGCACCAACGCCCGCATCGTCGGCGACCGGGTGATCCTGAAGGGCACCAAGACCCTGATCAGCCGCGCCCCCGAGGCCGGCATGTTCATCGTGTTCTCCCGCATCGACGGCAAGCCGGGCCGCGAGGGCATCGGCTGCATCCTGCTGGAAGCCGGCACGCCCGGGTTCGAGGTCACCGGCACCTATCACACGATGGGCGGCGAGAACCTGCACGAAATCCAGTTCAACGACTGCGAGCTGCCGCTGGAGAACCTGGTCATCCGCGAGGACGGGTTTCGCAAGCTGCTCACCGCCTTCAACACGCAGCGCTGCCTCAACCCGTCGATCTCGCTCGGCCTGGCGGAGGGCGCGTTCGACGAGGCGGTGAACTACGTGCGGGAGCGCACGGTGTTCGGCAAGCCGATCGCCGACCACCAGGGCATCCGCTGGAAACTGGCCGACATGTTCAAGGACATCGAGGCCGGTCGCGGCCTCCTGTACCGCGCCTGCCTGACCGCCGATCCGTTTCCCGATCCGTTCATGGCGGCGGCGGCAAAGGTGTTCTGCAACGAGATGTCGCTGCGCGTCACGTCCGAGGCGGTGCAGCTGCACGGCGGCTTCGGCTTCACCGACGAGGCTCCCGGTGTCGCGGCTGTATCGCGGCGCGCGCTACGGCTCGATCGGCGGCGGCACGTCGGAGACGCTGCGCGACCTGATGGGCCGCAAGATCGTTTCGCGACGTCGATTTCGCACAGGGCATCCTCGGCCTCGGGACCTACTGACGTGCTGCTGATCGAAGCCGACGGCAAGGCTCTGCTCGCGGAACACGGCGTGGCGGTTCCCGAAGGGGTGCTCGTGACCGACACCCAGGTGGAGTTGTCGGGGACCGGACCGTGGATGGTGAAGGCGCAGGTGCCCGTGGGCGGCCGTGGCAAGCTCGGCGGTGTCGTGCGCTGTTCGTCGCCGGCGGACGTTGCGGCAGCGGTAGGGCGACTGCTCGGCACCCGCCTCAAGGGACATCAGGTCGAGGCCTGCCTGATCGAACAGGCAACCGCCGGCGACGAGCGTTACCTCGGCATCATGGTCGATGCGGCAAGCTACGGGCTGCGCGTGATCTACTCCAGGCAGGGTGGCGTCGATATCGAGCAATCCGGCTCAGCACAGGGTCGTCTGTGCGCACCGCATCCTGGCGCTGCAACGGAGGCGCTGGCCGAACTGACCGCCGATGAACCCGACGCGTGGCGCGGCCACATCGCGGCGGTTGGCCGGAAGCTGGCGAACATGCTGATCGAGCGCGAACTGGCGCTGGCCGAGATCAATCCGCTGTTCGTCTCCGCTTCGGGATGCGTCGCGGGCGACGCGAAGCTGGTGGTCGATCTCGGGGCGGTGGAGCGCCAGCCGCGCATCGCGGCGATGATCGAGGCGCGGCCGGCGATCTACGCCGATGCCAACCGCAAACTGCTGGAGGGGTTTGACTACGTTGAACTCGACCCGACGGGCGAGATCGGTCTGGTCACCACCGGCGCCGGTCTGTCGATGATGCTGATCGACGAACTGACCGCGCGCGGCAGCAGGCCGCTGAACTTCTGCGACATCAGGACCAGCCAGATGCGCGGCAGTCCGGCGCGGCTGATGCGCGTGCTGGAGTGGATCACGTCGCGGCCCTCGCTGCGGGCGGTGCTGGTCAACATCTTCGCCGGCATCACCGATCTGGCCGAGTTCGGCGGTTTGCTCGCAACGGCGATGGAGCAGACCCCGGGCCTTGGCGTGCCTGTGGTGGCACGGCTGGTGGGGCGCGGTGCGGCGGATGCACAGCGCATCCTGGCCGAGCGCCAGCCAGGGATGCTGGTCACCCAGGATCTGGAGGAGGCGTTGGGACGCATCGACGCCATCCTCCACGCAAACACTCCCCCTCCCCTTGCGGGCTTGGGCCGTGAAGCGGACCAAGGCAGGGGGAGGGGGTGCCACCAGGACCGAACAGCCCCCTCCCCCCAACCCCCTCCCACAAGGGGAGGGGGAGTATGAGCGCGGGCATGATCGACAGCCTGTCGCGCGATACTCCGGTCATCGTGCAGGGCATTACCGGCCGTATGGGACGCACGCATGCGGCACTGATGCGCGCCTACGGCACCAACATCGTCGGAGGCACCTCCACGCGGACCGACACGAAGGAAGCGGCCGGCTTGCCCGTATTCGACAATTGCCGCGACGCCGTGCTGGCGACCGGCGCGGTCGCCTCGGTGGCGATGGCGCCGCCGCTGGAAACCTTGGCCGCGGTTGAGGAAGCACTGGCCGCCGGCATCAGACTGATCGTCACGGTGGCCGAGGGGGTGCCGTTGCACGACGCGGTGAAGATTGGGCGTGCGGTTCGCCGTGCCGGCGCAACCTGGATCGGCGCATCCACGCCCGGCCTGGCAATCCCCGGCGAGATCAAGCTCGGCTTCCTGCCGGATGTCTGCCTGCGTCCCGGCCCGCTGGCGATCATGTCCAAGAGCGGCACGCTGTCCTACGAGGTCGGCTACCGCCTGGCGCATGAAGGCCTGGGGCAGAGCATCTGGGTCGGCGTCGGCGGCGATCCGGTGAAAGGCGTGCGCTTCGCCGATCTGCTGCCGGTGTTCTTCGCCGACGAACGCACGCACGGCATCGTCCTGGTCGGCGAGGTCGGCGGCAGCGAGGAGGAGGAATGCGCCGACGCGCTCGTCGCGGCTCGGCGTGCGCAAGCCGGTCTATGCGTTGATCGCCGGGCGCGAGGCGAAGGAGGGCGTGTCGATGGGCCACGCCGGCGCTCTGGTGTTCGGCGAGGCCGGCTCATTCGCCTCGAAGACGCAGCGCCTGACGGCGGCCGGCGCGCGCGTGTTCGGCTCGATCGAAACGCTGGTCGCGGCGTGCGTGCGCGATTTCAGCGCGTGATCTCGCGCACGAACTTCGCCTTCTCCGCTGACGCCGCCAGCAGAAATGCCAGATCGGTGCCGGTGGACACATAGCGCGCACCCTGGCGCACATACTCCGCCATCAGGTCCGGACGCGACGCCAGGCCGCCGACGCCGACATGCTTGCCGTGTTTCCGGCAGGCGGCGATCGTGCGCAGATACGCGTCCCGCACGTTGGCGTGCTCGAACTGCCCGGTGATGCCCATCTCGTTGCACAGGTCGTTGGTGCCGATCAGCATCATGTCCACGCCATCGACGGCGGCGATTTCCTCCACGTGCTCCAGCGCGGCGACCGTCTCCATCATCACCACGACCATGGTGGCGTCGTTCATCGCCTGGTTCACCACCGCGGATGGAAAACTGCGATAGTGATAGTGCGGCAGCGCACCCCCGGCGCCGCGCTCGCCCTGCGGCGTGAACTTCGCATAGCGCACGATTTCACGCGCCTCCTCGGCCGAGCGCACATGCGGTGCGATCACGCCCATCGCGCCACCGTCGAGCAGCCGGCAAATGAACTCCGGCGTGTTGGCGGGCACGCGCACCAGCGGCGTGATGCCATGCGCCATCGCCGCAATGCAGATCTGGCAAACGTTGTCGATCGACAGCGTGTTGTGCTCGACATCGACATAGATCGTGTCAAAGCCCGCCGTCGCCGCGATGCGCGCGATCTCGATCGAGCGGCACAGCCGTACCGTCATCGACGCCACCACCTCGTCGCGCGCCAGCTTCTCCTTCACGCGGTTGCGCAGGATGTCGTGCAGTTCGTCTGCCATGGCTTCCTCCCGGGATTGCCGGCCATTGTTGCCCGCTGAGCGGGCCGGTCTCAAGATGACCCCGTTAGTCGTCATCCCCGCGAAAGCGGGGACCCAGCCTGGGTCCCCGCTTTCGCGGGGATGACAAGTCGAGTTTGGAGTATCGCATGGCCCACAAGGTTGCATTCCTCGACGTCATGGACGCCAGGGTGCGGGACGAGATCCGCTCCGAACTGTCGACTGGCTTCTCGATCGACTTTGCCGAGACGTCCGACCGACGCGAACATCTGGCGTTGGTCGCCGATGCTGATTTCATCCTGACCAGCATCCCGGTCGACGCCGAGATGATCCGCGCCGCGCCGCGGCTGAAGCTGCTGCACAAGTGGGGCATCGGCGTCGACAAGTTCGACCTGGATGCGGCGCACGCGGCCGGCGTGCCAGTTGCGATCACCTTCGGCGCCAATGCCGGCGCGGTGTCCGAACATGTGCTGATGCTGATGCTCGCCACATATCGCCGGCTGTCGCTGGCCGATCGCAAGTTGCGCGAGGGCGTGTGGCTGCGTCCGCAATTGCGCGCACAGTGCTACCAGATTTCGGGCAAGACGGTCGGGCTGCTGGGATTCGGCAATGTCGCGCGCATGGTGGCGCACCGGCTCGCCGGCTTCGAGGTCGAGATCATCTACAGTGACATCCGTCGCGCCGACATGGCGACCGAGAAGGCGCTGCGCGCCACACAGGTGCCGTTCGACAAGCTGATCGCACGCAGCGACATCCTTTCGGTGCATGTGCCGCTGACGCCGGCCACCAAGGGACTGATCGGCACCGAGACGATCGCGCGCATGAAGACCGGTGCGGTGATCATCAATGCGGCGCGTGGCGGCATCGTGGACGAGGCGGCGTTGTATGATGCGCTGGTGAGTGGCAAGCTGCATGGTGCAGGGCTTGACGTGTTTGCGACGGAACCCGCGGATCGCGAAAATCCGCTGTTCCGGCTCGATCAGGTCGTTGTCACGCCGCATACCGCGGGAAGCGTCATCGACCTGGTGGCCGACATCGCGCGCCACGCCTTCACCAACATGCAGACCGTGCTGCGCGGTGCACCGTTGCCGCCGGACGATCTGGTCTCGCCGCCGAGGGAGAAGAATTGATGGCAACATTGCAGAGCAGGTCGGTCCGCCGGCGCGAGGATGTTCGGCTGCTGACCGGCAAGGGCAATTACAGCGCCGATCCGCAGCCCTCCGGCATGCTGCACGCGGTGCTGGTCCGCGCGCACCATGCGCACGCCGCGATCGGCAGCATCGATGTCGATGCGGCGCGCGCCATGCCGGGCGTGCTCGCGGTATTCACCGCCGCCGACCTGACCGATGTGGCGCCGATCCCCGGCGGCATCGGCTTTCCGCGCCCTGACGGTGGCCCGGCGCCGAAGACCGATCGCCCGCTGCTGGCTGCGGAGCGCGTGCGCTTCGTCGGCGAGCCGGTGGCGGTTGTCCTGTCCGAGACGCTCGATGCCGGAAAGGACGCCGCCGAGGCGGTGATGGTGGATTACCGCGAACTGCCGCTGGTCACCGATGCGGTCGCAGCGCTGGAACCGGAATCGCCGAAAGTGTGGGACGACGTTCCCGACAATATCGGCTTCCTGTGGAAGCGCGGCGATCAGGCGGCGACCGACGCGGCGCTGCGGTCGGCGGCGCATGTGGCGCGGCTGCAGTTCACCGTCTCGCGCGTCACCGCCAACACGATGGAGCCGCGCGCCGCATGGGCCGATGTCGGACCGGACGGCAGGATGGTGATCCAGGCCGCGCACCAGTCGCCGTACAATCTGCGCAACGGCATGGCGAACGGCAATTTCAACATCAAGCCGACCGATATCCGCGTGCTCACCATCGATGTCGGCGGCTCGTTCGGCATGAAGTCGGGCGTGCAGCCCGAATACGCGCTGGTGGCGTGGGCGGCGCGCAGGCTGGGCCGGAAGGTGCGCTGGATCTCCGATCGCACCGAGGGTTTCCTAAGCGACGAGCAGGCGCGCGAGATGCGCATCACGGTGGAGCTGGGGCTCGATGCCGATCACAAATTCACCGCGCTGAAGCTGCGCTGGGACGCCAATCTCGGCGCCTACGTGACCGGCCGCTCCGGCTGGCCGGTCGGCAATATCGGCGGCACCGCCGGCGTCTATCATATCCCGGCGATGTACGCCGAGGCGTTCGGCATTCTCACCAATACCGTGCCCACCGCGGCGTATCGCGGCGCCGGGACGGCCGGAGGCGACCTACACGATCGAGCGCATCATCGATGTCGCCGCGCGCGAGGTCGGCATCAGCCCGTACGAGCTGCGCCGGATCAACCTGATCCCGCCCGAGGCGATGCCGTACAAAACCGCGCTCACCTTCACCTACGACTGCGGCGAGTTCGAAGGCAACATGGAGACGGCGGCAAAACTCGCGGAGCTGGACGGCTTCGCGGCGCGACGCGCAGAGGCCGAGGCGCGGGGGAAATTGCGCGGCATCGGCCTGTGCAACTGCATCGAGGTCGCTGGTGGCCCATTCCTGCGACCGGCGAAGGACCAGTCCACTCTGCGCCTTGCAGAAGATGGAACACTGATCCTGCGGTCGGGCTCGATGTCGGTGGGGCAGGGGCTGGAGACGGCATTCTGCCAGATCGTTGCCGAACGCTTCGGCGTGCCGCTCGACAATGTGCGTTACGAGGCGGGCGACACCGACATGCTGTCCGGCGGCAAGGGCAATGGCGGCTCGGGTGCGCTGTGCATCGGCGGCTCCGCGGTGACGGTGGCGGTCGACAAGGTGATCGAGACGGCGAAGCGCATCGCCGCGGAATTGCTGGAGGCGGCCGATGTCGACGTGACGTTCGAGGCGGGGAAGTTCACCATCGCCGGGACCGACCGCTCGATCGACCTCGCCGCGGTGGCACGCGCCGCGCATGATCCCGCGCATATCGCGCCGGGCGAGGAAGGCGGCCTGGTCGAGAGCGGCGAATTCCAGGCGACCATGGTGACCTTCCCGAACGGTACGCATATCTGCGAGGTGGAGATCGACCCCGACACCGGCATGACCGAGGTGGTGCGCTATAGTGCGGTCGAGGAACTCGGCTACGTGCTCAATCCGATGCTCGTGGCGGGGCAGACGCATGGCGGCGTGGCACAGGGCGTCGGCCAGGCGATGGGCGAGCAGATCGTGCACGATCCGCATTCCGGCCAGATGCTGACTGCATCTTTCATGGATTACCAGATGCCGCGTGCGGCCGATCTGCCGAATATTCTCATGACCACGCGCGAGGTGCCGACCAAGGTCAATCCGCTCGGCGCCAAGGGAGTAGGCGAGGCCGGCACCGTGGGCGCCATGGCAGCGGCGATGAACGCGGTGAACGACGCACTGGCCCCGCTCGGCATCCGGCACTTCGACATGCCTGCGTCGCCGTGCCGCGTGTGGTCCGCGATCGCGGCAGCGCGTGGCACGCCGGCATGAGCGATGTGCTGTTCCACATGATCGCGGGTGCGCCGACGCCGGTTGCGCCGTTTTCGCATGCGGCGGAGGCCGATGGCTGGGTGTTCCTGACCGGACAGGTGCCGACGCAGCCCGACGACGATACTGCGCCGCTGCCGGCGGGCATCGAGGCGCAAACTCGGCGTGTGATCGACAATCTGATCATCGTGCTGGGTGGTCTGGGGCTCGGGTTGGAACATGTTGTCAGTGTGCGGGCATTCCTGACGCGGTTCGAGCAGGATTATGCGCCGATGAACGCAGTGTATCGCGACTACTTCCCGCCCGATCGTCTGCCGGCGCGCACCTGCGTCGGGGTAACCGGCCTCGCGTGTGGCGCGCTCGTGGAGATCGACCTGGTCGCGCGGCGGTCCTGACCGGCGTGCGGGTCTTTCCTCCGGCATGACACGGCCGGCCGGCCTGGACGCTTGGGGCGGGATATCTCCATTCGTGTGAGGCGATGACAAGTCGTCAGACTTACAACGGACTTTGGTGCCGACGCTCGGACTTGAACCGAGGGCCTGCTGATTACGACTCTACTGCGGCAGGCGGGTTTTTGGAAAGCGAGTTATTTCAATAACTTATCGCCCTACCGAGTAACAGGGGCAAAACCCCGGGGTAGCGTTGAATTTTTTGTTTGCCCCGGCTCGGATGAGTACAATTCGCTCATGACATGCCCCCGCCCGCCGATCCGTCCGGTCTGCCACGTGCCGAGCTGGAAGCTCTGGTGGTGAAATTACTGAGCGAGGTGGCGGATTTGAAGCGGCTCGTGGCGACGCAGCGCGACGAGATCGCCCGGTTGAAGGGTTTGAAGGGCCGCCCCACCATCAAGCCGAGCGGCATGGAGAAGGGAGGCGAGCCGAAGCCGGGCGGCAAGCGATCCAATCGTCGCCGCCGCGGCAAGGTGACACCTCGGGTCATACCGGAGACCGAGGGTACTGCGGGTGGCGCATCCACCGGGTTCGCAGTTCAAGGGCTACGAGCCGTACCAGGTCCAGGATCTGGTACTCACCGCGCGGGTGGTGCGCTACCGCCGCGAGCGCTGGCTGACGCCGGACGACGAGACGATCGTGGCGCCGCTGCCCGACGGCATCCGTGGCCATTTTGGACCCGAGCTACGCCGCGTCGTGCTGATGCAGCACCACCAGGGCCAAGTGACGGTCGAGCGTCTGGTCACGCTGCTGCAGGCGGTGGGCCTCTGCATTTCAAAGCGGCAGGTCATGCGCCTGCTCATCGACGGGCAAGACGATTTCCTGGTGGAGACCCGGGAGGTGCTGCGTGCTGGTCTGGAAACGGCCGACTGGATAACGGTGGACGACACCGGTGCGCGCCATCGTGGCGCCAACGGCGTCTGCACGCAGATCGGCAACGACAAATTCGCATGGTTCGGCACGACGGGTAGCAAGAGTCGCCTGAACTTCCTGGACCTGCTGCGTGCCAGCCACACCGACTACGTGATCAACGACGCGGCCCTGGACTACATGCGTGATCATGCCCTGGCCGGACCGCTCATCCAGCAACTGGCCACGCATGAGCAACGCAAGTTTGCCGATGACAAATCCTGGGTGGGCCATCTTGAGCAGCTCGGCATTGCCGGTCTGCATGTGACGCCCGACCCGGTACGCGTCGCCACCGAGGGCGCGCTGTGGGGTGCAGTGAGCGCACACGGGTTCCTCTGCGAGGCGGTCGTGGTCAGTAAGCCTGTCCTCGGGCCGGCGCAGCCGGACCCGTGGGACGCCGGGCAGTTCAACGTCGGTCAGCATGCGCTGTGCTGGATCCATGCCGAGAGGCTCGTGCACAAGCTCGACACATTTACTGACGACCAGTGCACCGCCCAGCAGCGTGTCCGTGCACTGATCTGGCAGCTCTATGCCGATCTGAAAGACTACCGCACCAGCCCGACACCATGCCGGCGCGACCAGCTTCGCGCTCGGTTCGATTACATCTTTTGCCAGCGCACCGGGTTCGTCAGTCTTGATCGCCTGCTCCAGCGGCTGCACGCCAACAAGGCCGAACTGCTGATGGTGCTCGACCACCCGGAGATCCCGTTGCACACCAACGGCTCGGAAAACGACATCCGCTGCCAGGTGACCAAACGCCACGTCAGCGGCGGAACCCACAGCGACATCGGTCGCGACTGCCGTGACGCATTCCTCGGGCTCGCCAAGACCTGCAGGAAGCTCGGCATCGCCTTTTGGGACTACCTCGGCGCCAGGCTCGGCGTCTCCGGCTGTCCCACCGTCCCGCAACTTCCAGACCTCATCCGCTGCCGCGGCCAACCTGCCTGAAGCTGCAGGTAGCCCGGGGTTCTGCCCCTGTTACGCTACCGAGTAAGAGGGGCAGAACGGCGGGCCGTTGGCGCGTCAGGCGGGCTGTGCGCGGCAGCGGATGAGGTCTGGAAGCTGCGGGACGGAAGGACTGCCGCAGACGTTGAGCCTTGCGCCGAGATAATCCCAGAAGGCAATGCCGAGCTTCCTGCAAGTCTTGGCGAGCCCGAGGAGGGCGTCGCGGCAGTCGCGACCCATGTCGCTGCGGGTTCCGCCGCTGACGTGGCGCTTGGTCACCTGGCAGCGAATGTCGTTTTCCGAGCCGTTGGTGTGTAACGGGATCTCGGGGTGCTCGAGCACCATCAACAGCTCGGCCTTGTTGGCGTGTAGCCGCTTGAGCAGGCGGTCGAGAGTGGCGAAGCCGGTGTGAAGGCAAAAGATGTAGTCAAACCGAGCACGGAGCTGATCGCGCCGGCATGGTGTCGGGCTGCAACGGTAGTCTTTCAGATCGGCATAGAGCTGCCAGATCAGCGCGCGGACACGTTGCTGGGCGGCGCGCTGCTGGTCGGTGAATGTCTCCAGCTTGTGCACCAGACGCTCGGTGTGGATCCAACAGAGAGCGTGCTGGCCGACGTTGAATTGCCCGGCGTCCCACGGGTCCGGCTGCGCCGGCCCGAGGACAGGCTTACTGACCACGACCGCTTCGCAGAGGAACCCGTGTGCGTTCACCGCACCCCACAACGCCCCCTCGGTGGCCACGCGTACCGGGTCGGGCGTCACTGGCAAATCGGCAATGCCGAGGCGCTCAAGATGGCGCGTCCAAGCTTTCTCGTCGGCAAATCGCCGCCGCTTGTGCGTCGCCAGTCGCTGGACCAGCGTTCCGGCCAGGGCATGTTCGCGCATGTACTCCAGGGCCGCGTCGTTAATCACATAGTCGGTGTGACCAGCGCGCAGAGATGCTGACGCCGATCGCCTGTAGCAGCGTGACCAGGCGCTCGACCGTCACCTGACCCTGGTGATACTGCATCAATACAAAGCGGCGCAGCTCTGGCCCGAAATGGCCACGGATGCCGCTCGGCAGCGGCGCCACGATCGTCTCGCCCTGCGGCGTCAGCCAGCGCTCGCGTCGGTAGTGCACTACCCGCGCGGTCAGCACCAAATCCTGAACTTGGTACGGCTCTTCTGGTTGAGTTTGAAGCGCACGTCACTGCCTAAGAGGTCGGGGCGTTCGGCGTGCATGAGGCGCCGACCGAGCTGCTTGAGCCTCCGGTCCGAAAATCGATAGACAATCGCCAGGCGCGCCGTCCAGGGGGCCCCATGGAACTCTTCCATGACGGCCTGATCCTTCTTTGTGAAGAAGGCACTACGGCGGATCGAGCATCGGCGCTGCCACGATGTCGGGCCATGGTGGATGGCCAGAGTTGGAAAAGACGATCCCGATCCTAACCAGGCGAGGTGGTACAGAATCACGCCAGATCGACGTCCAACCCCCGCCTTGCGTGGCTGCCCAGTAAGTCAGCTCAAGCCGCTCGACCCCTTGAAGGATCTGCGTCGCAACCGCCGGCGGCGGCGGCCCGATTCTGGTCGCATGCAGATGGGGCGTCCACACCAATAGAAGGCGGTGGGTGGCATCGACGACCAACTCGACGTCAGCACGCCGATTCAGAAACCCGGCAGTCGACACCGGCATGATGCTGGTGAACCTGACGGAGTGAGGGGTGCCAACAAAGACCAATGGCTCCCACTCTGAGCCCGGCCTGGCATTTTTGATCAGGTACCGCAGCGTCCTGTCCACCGCATCGAAATCCTCGTGCTGTGACAACAGATGGGTCTGTCGGTCGGAGGCAAACATAACCACGCGGCTTCCTTGCGCGAGGCCTACGAACAGGAAACCCAGCACGACCAGGACGACGAGAACTTCCAGCAACGTAAAACCAGCCGACACCCCTTGCGGGCGCGGGCTCAGCTTTACATACAAAGCGGCGGCTGGCCCACCGTCCCCAATCCCGTGTGAAAGCGGACTGCCGGACCGCTCAGCAAGCCATACGCGACATTGCAACGGCGCATCCTGGCTGCGGCGACGCCGCAGCAATGTGATGTCAGAACCGGTTATGGCGTGATGTCATTCGCGCCGCAGTGGGGTTGTTTGAAGTTGTTAGGCGCCTCACCCGGGGCGAGATACACAATATTGTCTGAGTTGGGTGTGCCGTCCAGTTTTGCGAGGTGCCGCATCCGGTAGGCAATAGCATGATCGGCGCATGACGTGTCGCCGCTGACGCCAAGACCGCCAATCACCTTGCCGCCCGAATAGAGCGCCACTCCGCCCCCGAACGTGATGATCCCACCCGGAACAAAGCCGATGCCCGTGCCCTGCGCCTGGAACAGTGGGTTGAACGGATTCGAGTTGTTCAGACCGTACAGCGAGCCGCCTGGCTGCGTTGGTGAGTAGAGGTTCGCCGTTGAGAGTGCAAAGGCATCATTGCTGAAGTCGTTTCCCGTGCTGGCTTTCGCGATGGCAATCGCACGGCTGCCCGGCCAGGCATCGCCGGTGACGATAACCGAACAGAGCGTGCCCACCCTATCAACCACCGCCGACCACATCCGGTTCGGCGAAAACAGGCCACCATTATTCATCGTCACCACGGACGCGAGCTGAGCCTGTACACTGGCTACGACATTGGGAGGTATCTGACAGCTTGCTCTGCGAGGCTGATTACCCTCAGATTGACCCTCATCCCGTTGGGCAAAGGCTGCTGGCGAAAGAAGCATTGTGATGGTCGCGATGACGAACAATACGCGCACTGTCTTTTTCTCCCCTGTGCTGTATTTCCTCGACGTTTTGCCGGCTTTCGATTACGCTATCCGCGCACAGGCGCCGTGTCCAGCGACATTGTTGACCCGAGATATTTCTAGTGGTGGAGCTTCTTATCCTGGGCTACCTACAGTTGCGCAAGAAACCGCGTGGGCCCCGCCGATTACTCTCAAAGCTTCGGACATACACGTGGGACCTGCCGACCGTGCCAAGCCGATCCAACAAGAATTCCTCCGTTTACCCTGATAGCGATTGCCAAATTGTCCCACCCTCGATTCCGTCACATGCCCCCTTCTCTGCGTCGCACACATCGAATTGAGACCGCCCCCGCTGCGTCCGAACACAGTGCATCTCCAGCACACCGCAGTGCGCGAGCCGAGGGTTTTGTGCTCGTGATCGTGCTATGGTGGCTCACACTACTTGTGTTTTTGACCACCCAGATCACCTCGTCTGCGCACACGGCGGCATTGATCGCGGCCAATATCCGCGGCAGCGCATCTGCGGAAGCCGAGGCCGACGGCGCCGTGAACGAGGCGATTTTCCAAGTGCTTGCGCAGCACTGGCAAGCGGACGGCGCAGCACACTTCGTTCTTGGACCGCAAGGAGTCGCTGAGGTTCGGATCGAGGATGAGGGTGGGAAGATCGATCCGAACGTGGCACCGCTTGCGCTGATGCAGGCGCTGCTAGACGCATGCGGCGCCGCACCGAGCACAGCGGCGAAACTCGCCGTCGCAATCGCCGAATGGCGAAGTCCGGATCTGCGAGCGGCCGGCACTGAAAGGGCGCCCCAATACCGGATCGCGGGGTTCAATTATGTGCCGCCGAACACGCGATTTGTTAGCGTTGACGAACTGGGCCTTGTGCTGGGAATGACACCTCAGCTTCTTGCCTGCATCGAGCCCCATGTGTCCGTGTATTCGGTGTCAGTGCCGTCGCTGGAGACGACGACCGATGAGGTGGTCCGACGGGCGCTTAGGGAAGCCTACCCTGACGATGCGATGCAGCCGGCAGCCGCCATAGCGAGCGAGGTAGCAGTTATCCGCGTTAGTGCAACGGCGCAAGAAACTGCCGGCAACCGGTTTCAACGCGTTGCGGTGATGCGTATCGCGTCCGCCGCGAGGAATGACAACTTCGCCTACAAGATCCTTTCCTGGGAATGAATCTCGGGCTGAAAGCCAAGCGAATTGTACGGTTGACCCTTAGCCCGTCTTCGCGGATTCACCCCTCTGAAGCGCCGATTTTGGCCTCGCAGACTTTGATAAGTATTTGATTTCCGTGAAGAGTATTTTGCGATAACGGCTGAAAACGGCTATAGTGAAGACCTACCCTTTTCCCAGGTGCAGATTCCCACCGCTAGATTCGTCGGGTCATGTTTCTGCGAAAGACCCCGCGCGAGAAAGACACGCCTTCCTCAAACAATACGAAAAGTTCGCCACCTACCTGCGCAACGAGCTAGTCTCCAACAACCTCGCCGATTTCCGGCTGAGGAAGGGATTGGACCATCTCCAGGCCGTGCGCGAGCGGTTCCACGACATCACCGGCCGCTTCGCCGGCTTTCAGGCGCAATGGCTCAACGTCCATGTCGACTTCCGCTGCTGCAACGCCTCGCCCTGCCGATCACCGTCGGCGCGGTTCGCTATCCCGGCATCAAGATCCACGACCCGCGCGTCATCCGCCTCCTCGAGGTGCTCCTGCACGGCGGCAGTCACGTCGGCGGCTGGACCACCCGGCAAATCCACCAGGCCGTCCTTGCCACATTCCACGTCTCCGAAAGAGCCTATGGCCTGAACCAACTGCGCCATGACCTACGCAAGCTCAAAGGCCATGGACTGCTGCAGCGTGACGGATCCCGATACGCCTATCGTCTCACGCCGAAAGGCGTGCAGGTTGCGCTGCTCTTCCTCTTCTTCCACAAACGGCTCTGCGGCCCGCTCGCCCATAGCCGATTCCACCATAGGCCTGTTGCCCGTCACCGGCCGCCCAGCAAACCGGAAGCCGCATACCACCACGCCGACAAAGCCATCCAGCAGATCGTCGATCTGCTTGCTGCATGACGGTCACGTTGCCAACGCGATTGTTGGAGTCTCTTTGGCTGGGATTCACCCAGGTAGAATCTAATTCACTGCACAGACTGGAGCGGGTGAAGGGAATCGAACCCTCGTATGCAGCTTGGGAAGCTGCCGTTCTACCATTGAACTACACCCGCGTCGCACCCCCTCGCCAACCAAGCGGCCGATGAGGGCCTGCTTTCGCCAGAATGAGGGAACGCTCCGGAAGGGTGGTCTTTTACGGCAATCAGGGCTGCGGGGCAATCGCCGTGCCACGCGGGAGCATGGTCGCCCGGTACAGATCGTTTGTGCCGGTCAGCACAAAGCGCACAACAAGGCGTTATTTTAGCGATACTGCGGTGGTCGGGATTAACGGCAAAATAACTCATGGGATTTTGATAAACTTGAGAAAACTGGAATTGCGAAATTTTTATCGCACTATTCGCGAACGTCTTCGGCCAAATGACGGGTTATTTCTGGTCGGATATTATTAACCCCTCACACTGCATTTCAATCGCCCTGGCAATTCTGCCCTGGTAGTCGGGAGACCACGATATGCCAACTGTCACCGTGGCAGGTGCCAATGCCCAAACCGTGACCCTCAGCTTCGATACGAATGCCAACGCCGCGCTGGCGGGACAGCTCGCCGCGGCGATCACGGCGGGCGTGAAAGGCGGAACCATCCTGCCAGCGATGGACACCGGTGGCCCGCCGCCGCCGCTGCCCCCTGGCGCGACAGGCGAGTTCGTCCAGACAGAAGACGGCCTGACAGTGCTTCCACAAGGCTACAAGGCGTTCGTCAATACTGCCCCAGACGCGGTGGTCTTCGGCTCGGGGGATAACGGTGAGTTGGTGTTGTCGAGCGTCGGGAATCTCACGTTCTTCGCGGCCAAGGGTTCCGGCACTGTGGTCGCTGGTGGCGGCAACAATCTCATCGCGGTGCAACCGAGCGACAAGGGCCCGTGGTCGATCAACACCGGTAATGGCGACGACACCGTCGTGGCGAGTGGCAGCGGCAACGACACGATCAATGCAGGCGGCGGCAAGAACGCGATCTCGCTTGGCGCGGGCCGGGACATCGTGACGTCTACCGGCGACGATACCGTGACAGCCGCAAGTGGGCACGAGACGATCGCCGCGATCGGCAAGAATAGCGATCTGATATTCGGCAATTCCAGTCAGCTCTTCTTTGTGGCCACGGGCGGTTCGGCGACGGTGTTCGGCGGCACCGGCAGCGACACGTTCTTCGGCGGCAAGGGTTCGGATCTGGTGCATGGCGGCACCGGCGGGGACAACTTCCTGTTTGCCGGCACTAGCACTGCCACATTGTTCGGCGGCGGCAGCGGCGATCAGTTGTTTGCCGCAGGCGACAAGGGCCAGGCGTTGCACGCCGGAGCGGGCAACGAGACATTGTTCGGCGGCTTCGCATCGGGCTCGGACACCTTCTACGGTGGTTCTGGGTCGGATCAGATCACCGGTGGTGCCGGGAACGACACGTTCGTGGCCGGCACCGGCTCAGCCACGATGACTGGCGGACCAGGCGATGACCTGTTCGTGTTCATAAAGGGCCAGGCAGGCGGAAAGGATCTGATCCAGAACTTCGCCAGCGGCATCGACACGGTCAGCCTGTCAGGCTACGGACCGGGCGAAGTGGCGAACGCGCTGGCTACACAAAAGAACGTGGCCGGCTCCACCACGATCACACTCTCCGACTCGACGAAGATCACCTTCAGCGGGGTGCCCAGTCTGCATGCCAGCGACTTCACCTGACGCCTAATCAACCATCCCGGCACCCACCCGGGCAGCATCCGCTGCCCGGCTTGACGGACCGATCGCCGCCGCCCTAGGTTGACGCCGCCGGTTGCAGGCCGGCCCTCGTGATTTGTCCGGCCGGATTGCGGCGAGGTGAAACAAGCGCGCTAAAGAGGCCAGCGGACAGCCCCTCTCACCGGGCTCAAGCTGCTCCATCGGTCGGGCCAACCGTCAGAAGGGCCCAGACAATGACCAGCGATCCCACGAAATTCCGCCCGTCAACGCGCCTTGTGCATGGCGGCGTGCAGCGCAGCCAGTTCGGCGAGACCGCCGAAGCGCTCTATCTTACGTCCGGCTACGTTTACGACAGTGCTGAGCAGGCGGAAGGAACCTTTGCCGGAACGGTCGAGCACTACCAGTATTCGCGCTTCGCCAATCCGACGCTGTCGATGCTGGAGGATCGTCTCTGCCTGATCGAGGGCGCCGAAGCGTGCCGCACCACGGCGACCGGCATGGCCGCGGTGAATGCAGCGCTGCTTGCGCATCTGAAGGCCGGCGACCGCGTCGTTGCCTCGCGTGCTCTGTTCGGCTCCTGCCACTGGATCGTTTCCACCTTACTGCCGAAGTTCGGCATCGCCACGGAGTTCGTCGACGGCAGCGATCTTGCGCAATGGCGCACGGCATTGTCGCGGCCGACACAGCTTGTGCTGCTGGAGACGCCATCGAACCCGATGCTGGAAATGGTCGATCTGCGCGCCGTCGCCGATCTGGCGCATGCCGCCGGTGCCATCGTGGTGGTGGACAACGTGTTCGCCACACCGCTGTTGCAGCAGCCGCTGAAACTGGGCGCCGACGTGGTGGTGTATTCCTGCACCAAGCACATCGACGGCCAAGGCCGCGTGCTGGGCGGCGCGGTGCTGGGCGGCAGGAAATGGATCAACGAGACGCTGCAGCCGTTCATCCGCAACACCGGTCCGGCGCTTTCACCATTCAACGCCTGGGTTCTGCTCAAGGGTCTGGAGACGCTTGCGCTGCGCGTCGACGCAGGCTGCCGCAGCGCCGTCGCCATTGCCGAGTTTCTTGCGGCACGGCCTGAGGTCACCCGCGTCTGGTATCCGACCCGCGCCGATCATCCGCAGCAGGCCCTGGCGCTGCAGCAGATGAGCGCGGGCGGCACGGTGGTCACGTTCGAGGTGGCGGGCGGCAAGGAAGCGGCGTTCCAGGCCATGAATGGGTTCGGCCTGATCGCGGTGTCCAACAATCTTGGCGATTCCAAGTCGCTCGTGACCCATCCCGCGACCACAACGCATATGCGCATCGGGCCGGAGGAACGGGCCAAACTTGGCATCACCGATGGGGTGATACGCCTGTCCGTTGGGCTCGAGGACGCCGAGGATCTGAAGGACGACCTGGCGCAGGCGCTTGCGGCGATCGGTCACGCCACCGCCCGGGCCGCCGAGTGAAACGCCAATGTTTGATCGCCGGCGCTCGTCGCTACACTGGACAATTGCGGTCCGCTCGCATTGAATTGCTGCCCCGAAGCAAACCAGCCGGTCGTGCCATGGCCGAAAACTACTCCAAGACCACCCGCAGCGTCCGCGTCTCCGTCCGGTCCTTCTACCTGGAGGATCAGTCGGAGCCGGATGACAGCCACTTCGTCTGGGCGTACCGCGTAAAGATTGAGAACCAGGGACGCGAGCCGGTGCAACTGATGCGCCGCACCTGGCAGATCACCGATGCCCGCGGGCGCACCCAGCATGTGCACGGCGCAGGCGTGGTCGGCGAGCAGCCTCTGCTCGAGCCAGGGGAGAGTTTTGAATACACCTCCGGCACCCCGCTCGACACGCCGTCGGGCTTCATGGTGGGCGCCTACCACATGGTGGTGCCGTCCTCGGGCGAGAATTTCGACGTGGCCATCCCGGCGTTCAGTCTGGACAGCCCGCACGAGAGCGGTAGGGTGCACTGACCCGTCGTCTGGGTTGCGAGCCTGGGTGACGGCCCCATATCCGACCAGCGGCATCAGGTAATCGCCGCAACCCACCGTCCATATCCGGGAGGAATTCGCGCGGTGAACATCGTAATGCCCGCTGCCCGTTTTGCCGCAGAGACCGTGGCCACGACCGATCGTCCGACGCGGCAGGAGGCGGAGGAGGCGGTCCGCACCCTGCTGCGCTGGGCTGGCGACGATCCCTCGCGCGAGGGCCTGATCGACACGCCTGGCCGCGTTGTGCGCTCCTATGAGGAGTTTTTCGCCGGCTATGCCATCGATCCGGTGGCTCTGCTCGAGCGGACGTTCGAGGAAACCGACGGCTACGACGAGATAGTGCTGCTGCGCGACATCCGCCTGGAAAGCCACTGCGAGCACCACATGGTACCGATCATCGGGCGCGCCCATGTGGCCTACTTGCCGCACCGGCGGGTCATCGGCATCAGCAAGCTCGCGCGGTTGGTCGATGCCTATGCAAGTCGGCTGCAGATTCAGGAGAAGCTCACCGCGCAGATCGCCAACACCATCCAGCAGGTCCTGGAGCCGCGCGGGGTGGCGGTGGTGATCGAGGCTGCGCATCAATGCATGACCACCCGCGGCGTCCACAAGCCCGGTGTAACGATGGTGACCAGCCGCATGCTCGGCGCATTCCGTGACGATCCGACCACGCGGCGTGAGGTGCTGTCCATGATCGGAAGCGGTTCGGGGATGGCGGGGCAATAGGAGACCCACGATGCCGCATGCGACAACCGATGACGGTGTGCGCCTGTATTTCGAGGCAACGGGGTCCGGCACGCCGGTGATCTTCGTGCACGAATATGCCGGCGACTACCGCAGCTGGGAACCGCAGATGCGGCATTTCGGCCAACGCTATCGCGCCATCACCTACAACGCGCGCGGCTATCCTCCGTCCGACGTCCCCGAGGAAGTGGCGAAATATTCCCAGGCCCGCGCCGCGGACGACATTTGTTCGGTGCTGGATCATTTGAAAATCGACAAGGCGCATGTGGTCGGGCTGTCGATGGGCGGTTTTGCAACGCTGCACTTTGGATTTCGTCACCCGACGCGCGCGCTGTCGCTGTGCGTGGCCGGTTGCGGCTACGGCGCGGAGAAAGGCCAGACCGAACGGTTCCGTGCCGAGGCGGAAACGATCGCCACCTTCATCGAAGAGCAGGGGATGGAGGTGTTCGCTGCGAAGTACGCGTACGGGCCGACGCGCGTGCAGTTCGAGAACAAGGACCCACGCGGCTTCGACGAGTTCAAGCGCTTGTTGGCGGAGCACTCGGCGCCTGGTGCGCGCAACACGCAGCTTGGCGTGCAGCGCGAGCGGCCCTCGCTGTACGATCTGGTGGAGCAGATGAAGGCGCTGACATTGCCGACCCTGATCCTGACAGGCGACGAGGACTGGCCGTGTCTGCAGCCCGGACTGCTGATGAAGCAGACCATCGCGAGCGCCGCGTTGTCGGTGATGCCGAATTGCGGACATGCGATCAACATCGAGGACCCCGACGAGTTCAATCGCATTGTCGGCGCATTCATTGCGCAGGTGGATGCGGGGCGGTGGCCGACGCGCGACCCGCGAGCAATGTCGGCGTCGATCACCGGGATGCGGTAGTCAGAGTTTCGCCACAAGCGCCGCGAGCTGGTCGGCGCAGCGACCCCAACCTTCGTGGAACCCCATCTTTTCGTGCGTCTCGCGGTCGGCGACCGTCCAGTGGCGCACGCGGGCGGGACCACGGTGCAGCTACTAACGGCGATGACCGTCAAGAAAATTGGGACCAGCCCTGGCAACGCGGCGGGCCTCTTCTGATCAGAACGTCCCGAAACAACGAGGAGGTATTGAATGACCCTCGCACTGATAATCTACCGTTAGTGTTGCCTTGGACGACGACCGCTCGATCAGGTCGGCCACTACAGACCGCGTCCACAAGCCGAAATCCAGACCATACTGACGCGGATCACGACCGTTGATCCAACGAAACACCTGCTGCTCCTGACGCGGCGTCAAACTGCGTGGCCGTCCCGTCGCCGGCTTGGCGTGCAGCGCTTTCAGTCCCACACCAGGCTTTGATGCCGCGCCTTGACCCATTTGTAGATCGTCGTGCGATGAAAGCCGGACGAAGCCACCATCGCCGATGGCCGCTCCCCGCTCAAGGCAATAGCCTGTCATTGGATTCTTCGCCTAAAATATAGGCATTTGCATTCCGTCGAAACCCCAAGTTACAATGCTGCGGCGCACCATGGCGAGGATGCGAGCAAAGCGAGGCAAATCATGCACAACCCGGAAATCCACCCCGATGTCGTCCGTCGCGCGACCGAACGCCGCGGCGGGCTCCGCGTGTTCGACAGCCTCATGTCCAAGCGTACTGCCCATATTGTGGTCGATCTGCAGAACGGCTTCATGGCGCCCGGCCAGGTCGCCGAGATCCCCATCGCGCGCGAGATCGTCCCGAACGTCAACCGGATCAGCGCGGCGGTGCGGGCGGCCGGAGGGCTGGTTGTCTACATCCAGAACACGTTCGACGCGGTCGCCGTCGCCACATGGTCGACCTTCTTCGAGCATTTCTGCACGCCGGAACGCCGGGAGCGCATGATCGACACGTTCTGGCCGGGCACATTCGGCCATGCGATCTGGCCGGAGCTTGATGTGCTCCCGCCGGACCTCAAGGTCCAGAAACGCCGCTTCGGTGCACTCACGCCGGGCTCGTCCGACCTGCACGCGATCCTGCAACAGCGCGGCATCGACACGCTGATCATCACCGGCACCGCGACGCAGGTTTGCTGCGAGTCGACAGCGCGCGACGCGATGATGCTGAACTACAAGGTGTTCTTCATCGCCGACGGCAACGCGACATTCACCGACGACGAGCACAACGGAACCCTCTCGGCGATGGCGCATGCATTCTGCGACGTGATCGACACCGATACCATGGTCGGCATGATCGAACGCGCCGGCGCAACGGCGAAGACGGAGAAGGCGATGGCAATCGCGGTTGCTGTTTTCGCCGAGAACTGATCTCGACGTTCGCCAACCCAGTAAACTGTGAATGCACAGCTCGATGTTCACCAGGCGAGGCTTCATCGCGGCGCCAGGCGCCGCGGCACTTCCCGGACTGCCGGCAACGGCGGCCGGCCCGCAGATCCTTCGCATCGACATGACCGCGGCGGATCTTCCAACCACCCACGGCATCCCCAACAACGGCGGTGAGGGCTTCCGCTTCCTCGTCCTCGATGCGTCAAATTCCCTGACGGCTCGGGCTCAATGCCGACGCGGTGATCTGGATCTGCGCCATATCTATGACTACAAGTCACCACAATACGATGCGCCGGCCGCTCCGATCGTCCACCGTCTCCATGGTGGATGCGTTCGAGAAGGCGGACGACAAAACCGTCGTCCTGACCACCAAGTATTCGTTCAGCTTCCTGCCCTATCGGCTGACCCGCGTGCTGATCGCCAGCCCGACGCAGTGGGAGAAGGTCAAAAGCTGGGCGGAGTTCACGAAACAACCTTCGGGCACCGGGCCGTTCAAGATCACCAAGGCCGTGGCCGGAAAGTACGCCGAGATGTCGCGCAACGAGGATTACTGGGACAAGGCGCGCATCCCGAAACTCGACAAGATGATCGTCAC
>CAWABH010000018.1:0-16928 GCA_963780095.1 uncultured Alphaproteobacteria bacterium | reverse complement strand
GCAGTGCAACTTTACGAGAGTTGGTTGCGGCGCCTCATAGCCCAGGTCTAGCGTCCATATCCGAACCTGGGTGAGGACAGCATGCGCCGCCTACTTTTGCTCACATCACTTTCTCTACTCGCAGGCTCCTACGCGTTTGCTCCAGCCTATGCGCAGGGATACGGAAATCAGCCGCCGGGTTACAAAGCGCCTCCACCACCGGCACCCTATACCGGATCTAACCAACCCGCACCCGGCTACAAAGAACCGACGCCACAGGCACCATATGCGGGGAGCAAAGGACCCGCCTCTGGGGCCCAGCTGAGCAGCAGCGAGAACTGTGGCACGCCTGACGAGCCAAAGCACTGCCCGCCGATGCCCCGGCATCCACTCCAGCACTACCCGGCGAATAAACAGTGAGCGATTGACCTCCTCCATTCTTGGTTGCTAACGAATCTACGTGCTCCCTCACCGAATCATCCGGCGCATGGCTGGACGGCGGGCGGAAGGGGAGCGTCATGAGCGCGAGTTCTTCGTGGAGGCGGTCGCGTCCATCGAGGAGCTGGAGCGCTGGGCGTTCAGCGTGCAGGCCATGCACCCGATGAACGACAAGCAGGCGCGTCTGCGCGTCGCAGCATGCTACATCAAGAACGGCCCGCGAGGTTCCCACTTCACGGCTACGAGTAGCTCCTGACCCAGCTACTGGGCTTCTTGGTTTGGTCGGCGGGGGATATCGCCGCAGGAGGTGCAGTCTAACCCGGCTTTCTTCAACTGTTCGTGCAACAGTTACAATCCTAGGCCCTGTGGACAAACCCCTAACCGGCCCTCCGCGGGTCAGCTCCATCACGCTGCGCCGGCCAGCGGTCAAAGCGATAGGAGATTTCTACGAACGGTACTCGGCCGGAACTGCGAGATTGTTGGACGGGTTCGTGTCATGCCGAGATAGGCGCTCGACCAAGCCGCCAACCACGAGCGGCTGCAACGCGGTCTCGAGCGCGTCCGCCACCTGTCTCGGGTAGACCTCTCGGCCGGAGACGTGCAAGGCAAAGACTTTCATGTGCTTCAGCCGTTTCGTCGGGTCCTCGATCGTCGCCTTCGTCCACCGGTAGAGTGGGTACTTCTCTATGCCCTCCCTCTCAGCGTCTGCAACGTAGCGTTCAAAGGCGTCCAATTGACTGACAAATGTCGCGCTGTGCGCGGCGAGGACGTTCTCCAGTGGCTGGAGTGCGGAAGTCCCGACATGGGTCCTCGCCGGGCTGGCCAGCTCCTCCGCTAGGTAAATCCTGACCTGATACTGCCACTCTGCGCCCACGGCGTCCTCCTTGATCAGGAAATATGGCTTTGAAACCCTTCGAATTTGCCCAAGGACCGCAGGCTTGAAAAGGTGCAGCGCCAGGTCTCAGAAGCTACGGGCTGTCAGGCCGTGGCCGCCAGATGCCGTGAGCGTGCTCAGCGACAAGCTGGTGTTCAGGTCGCGGCTGGTGCCGGTTGCGGGACGCGACCTCTGGCACCCGTGACGAAGCCGCCGTGCCCGGGAGGACCGTGACCCTGTCAATGGGGTTGAACTTGCGGCAAAAGAGGGAACAGATGAGCCTTCTTGGAAATGTATTGGGCGGATTGTTAGGTGGTTCTGCCGGCACGGGTTCGCCCATGCAGGGCGTGCTGATGAACCTGCTGGGCGGTAATCAGGGGCAGCAGGGCGGTACTCCCGGGCCGCAAGGAGGGCTTGCCGGGTTAGTATCCGCTTTCGGGCAGGCGGGTCTCGGGGACGTCGTCCAATCGTGGATCGCCCCAGGACCCAACAAGCCCGTCTCGCCGGATCAGCTGCAACGAGTGTTCGGCGATACGCACGTGCAGAACATGGCCAGCCAGTCCGGGATGGGCTCAAGTGACTTCCTGTCACAGCTCAGCCAGCATCTGCCGAGGGCGGTAGACGGAATGACCCCTGATGGTCGGCTTCCCGATGAGGGCACCGTCTCCGTATGAGTGGGTCGGTAGTGAAGCGCGCTCTCGCATTTGGGCTGACCAAGGACAAACGTTCCAGAGCCCAGCGCTGGCGTCATGCCGTTGCCGAATTGCTCGCCCTGCAAGCCGAAATACGCCGCATGGCACGAGACCTTGCCTGAAACTCTCGCCAACAGCGCGACCACCGAGGCGCTCCAGGCCATCGTCGAACTCGATCTCGAAGCACTCGCCGACATCGCCCCTCCGCGCGGCTACGGTCGCGACTGACGCACCGCTCGGCCCGGCAATGCGCCTCAACAGCATCATACCCCACAAGCCGACGAACCACGTCATACATCAAACCGACAACCTAACGACGTGTCGGATTTTACCCCGCCACTGAGAGGCGGCGCGTGGATTCGTAATGTCGTCCTTGGGGTCAGTCATGGCCCTCAGTCTCACGGTGCAGGCGCACACCTCATCAACAATTTTTCGTGCAGGAGATCGCCTTTCCGCACAGGAATGTTGGCGACCACGCTGCCGGGAGCGGGCCCAATTGGGCTTTGGACGATCCGGCAAGACCCACCGAAGATGCATTTGGACAAGGTGGCGCGGCGCGCGGGATCAAATTGGCGAGCGATCGTGTGGCTGCCGTGGGCGTGTTGGAACTCGCCTGTGTCGAACACGACAATGTGGGCTTGGGAATTCCCCCGAAACGCACAGTTTAGTCCTACTTGGTCTGTTCTATTTCCGTCCAGGGATAGAAAGGCATCAACGATGCGACGATTCATCATACTCGCCGGTGCGGCATCTGTGGCTGTCGCGCTCGCCTCAACATGCTGATACAAAAGGGCACGAGTCCGGCACGGCAGGTGCTGAAGGCACGTATCCTGCTGAAGGCCGATGCCTCGGAGGCCGGCGAGGCCTGGAGTGACGGCCAGATCGCCGAAGCGCTGGACACCAGCATCGACACCATCGCCCGCACGCGCCAGCGGTTGGTGGAGGAAGGCCTCGATGCAGCCCTGACCCGCAAGCACTCTCCCAACTCCGCCAGAAAGCGCATCTTCGACCGGTGTCGGCGAGGCCAAGCTGATCGCGCTCGCCTGCTCTCCGCCGCCGAAAGGACGCAAGCGGTGGACGCTGACGTTGCTGGAAACCGCGGTCGTGCAGCTGAACATTGTCGATCGCGCCAGCGACAACACGATCGGGCGGACGCTCAAAAAAACACTCTCAAGCCTCACCTACAGAAGCAATGGGTCATCCCACCGGAGGCCAACGCCGCCTTCGTAGCCAGCATGGAGGACGTCCTGGAGGTCTACCAGAGGCGACACGATCCGGATCGACCCATCGTCTGCCTGGACGAGACGACGAAGCAACTCATCAGGGAAACGCGTGTCCCAGTCCCGGCACAGCCAGGCCAGCCCGCCCGCCACGACTACGAGTATGAGCGCAATGGTACCGCCAATCTGTTTATGCTGTTCGCCCCATTGGAGGGATGGCGGCATGTCGAAGTGACCGACCGACACGCCGCGCTCGATTACGCGCAGGTCCTCAAGGCGTTGTCCGACAGACACTTCCCCGGCACGAGCAAGATCGTGCTGGTGCAGGACAATCTCAGCACGCACAAGCCAGCTTCACTCTATGAAGCCTTCCCCGCCGCCGAGGCACGCCGTCTCGTCGAACGGTTCGAATGGCATTACACACCCAAGCACGGCAGTTGGCTGGACATGGCCGAAGCGGAACTTAGCGTCCTGTCACGCCAGTGCCTCGATCGGCGGATCCCCAACAAGCAGGCGCTGATCGAGGAGTTCTCCGCCTGGGAGCAAGACCGCAATAACAACCACACCAAGGCAGACTGGCAATTCACCACTGCCGACGCACGCATCAAACTGAAGCGCCTTTACCCGGCAATATGAGCGAACTCGGAGCACTAGATGCATTTGCCCTGCAACATCTCGAAGGTCGCGCATGGCACGAACAACGGTCGGCTCACGCATAGTCCGTAAGATCTCGTCATTCAGATACGCGTTGCAGCCTTGCGGAAGAATGCCTCACCCTCCGCGGAAAACTTCATCGCGGTGAGGAAGTCATCGATACCGTAGTGCGGAAGCGAGGCGTGAACCACGCCGAACTGGCCACGTGCCTCGTCCAGCCGCCCGGCGAGCGCCAGGCAATAGGCAGCGATCGCCTGGATATGCGGATGCGCGTTCGGGCGGGCGGACGCCTTGAGCGCCCATTCGGCGGCCTCGTCGAACCGGCCGAGGCGCACAAGGGCCATCGCACGGGCGCCGAGCATCCCGAAAAGTAGCGGATCGAACGGGCTCAGGCGCCGCGAATGGTCCGAGAACCGGATGGCCGCCGCGGGATCGCCGCCCTGGCTGTGGATGAAGGCAAGCGTGTAATGAGCCAGCGCGAAGTTCGGGCTGAGATCGACAGCCGTTTCGAGTTCGGCCACGGACTGGTCCTGGCGCCCACGAAGCCACAACGCTCGGCCCATAGCCCAGTGCGCCGCCGGGTCGCGATCGTCGGCCATCAGGCTCTGGCCGGCGGCCCCGAACGCCCGATCGATCTCAGGCGCCCGCTCGTTCCAGCCCTGAAAGGCATTCTGGAAATGCGTGAACGACAATCCGGCGTGGGCGCGCGAGAACGTGGGATCGAGCTCGACGGCCGTCTGGAAGAAATGCCGCGCCCGTTCGTTGTCGGCACGGTTGAACCGATACATGTGCCAGAGGCCGCGGTGATGCGCCTCCCACGCATCCAGCGAGCTGGGCGGCTTCAGGACGGCGCGGTTGCGCTCGACCATTTCGATCTCATTGGCGATCGATGCGACGATGCGGTCGCCGATCTCGTCCAAAATAACGAACGTACTCTCGAACGCCTGACTGTAGACCTCCGCCCATACCACTCGCGCGGTGCGCGTCTCGGTCAGCTCCACCGTCACAGTAAGGCGATTGCCCCGGCGTTGTGACGTTCCGCTGACGACATAGTCAACATTCAGCATCCGGGCAGCTTTGTCCGGCTCGACGCGCCGCTCGCTGAGCGCAAAGACCGTGCCTTGCGCAATGACAAATAGGTTCCGGAGCTTCGCGAGCCGCGTGATCAGGTCGTGCGCGAGGCCGTCGCTGATGCCACCGGGGATTTCCGATTTGCCCGATTGGCTGGCAAAGGGCATCACCGCAACGGACGCGCGGCGCGACATGATCGCTTGGTCCGGCCGGGGATCGCCGCTCGAAGCGGCGGCCGATGCGGCAGCCGCTCCGCGGCCCCGGGCTGACCGGTTCGCCTCAGCCACAGCGGAGCGCCAAAGCTCGCGCAGCGGCGCATGGTCGAGTCCCTCGTCCTCGAACAATCGAGCGGTCGCAGTCAGGTGCTCGTCGGCTTCGTGGACGCGGCCTCGACGGGCAAGCGCGCTCAGCAGAGCCGCGTGTACGCGCTCATCGAATGGCGCCAGCTGAAGCCATGCCTCCAGGTGCGGAAAGACCTCGTCGCCGGGAACGATCTGCGCGAGGTGCTCCAGCACGGCGACACGGCAACTGCGAAAACGCCGCCGCTCAGCGGTCAGCCAAGTCCCGAAGAGCGGGCTGCGGTCGATCTCCATCCCGTCGAGAAACTCCCCGGCAAACATCGCGCTCAGCGCTTTCAGACGCTCCGCCGAAAGCCTCTCGATGCCCTCCGGCGACCGCGCAGCTGATCTCGACCGCGTCCACGTGACAGCCCGAGAGGTCGAGGCGGATGGTGTCGGCCTGCGTCCCGACCCTGCCGCGGTCGGGGTCGTCGACGAGGCTCCTGATCTTACTCAGGCACCAGCGAAGCTCCCCGCGCGGGTCCTGGGGCACGTCCCACAGCAGATCGCAGAGTCGGCTGCGCGTGACCGGATGCGGCGCGAGCGCCAGATAGGCGAATAGCGCGCGAACCTTCCGTGATGGCGGGAGCGACAATACGACTCCCCCGCGGCTGACGGTCATCGGTCCGAGGAGACGCACCTCGAGCGTGGGGATCTCACCCGGCCGGCGGGAGGCATGCGAATCCACGTTCGTTCCCACGACTCCTCCCACGCTGCTCTCCACGAGTGGCGGCTACGGTTGGGATCGAGGATTGCGGCGCGCGCGTGGCGCCGGACCCAGCCGTCCCTACGGGCAGGGCGGCAGCATAGCAGGTTCAACCGCCCCAAGGAGAACGATCGTGAGTGCAACTTCCCTCGTCTCGAACCAGAGCCAACCGGGTCCGCTGATCGATCTCGATGCCGTCAAGGCTCGCCAGCAGGGCGCATGGTCGTCCGGCGACTATGCCGTCGTCGGCACCACGCTCCAAATCGTCGGTGAAGAGCTTTGCGAAGCCCTCGACCTCCGTTCGGGCCAGAAGGTGCTCGACGTGGCCGCCGGCAACGGCAACGCCTCGCTCGCCGCCGCCCGCCGCTGGTGCGACGTGATCGCCACCGACTATGTGCCGGCCCTCCTTGAGCGCGCACGCGAACGCGCCCAGGCCGAACGGCTCGATATCGAATTCCGCAAGGCCGATGCCGAAGCATTGCCATTCCCCGACGCCGAGTTCGACGTTGTTGTGTCGACCTTCGGCGTGATGTTCACGCCCGACCAGGATCGCGCCGCCGCGGAACTCGTCCGCGTCTGCAAACACGACGGGAAAATCGGCCTTGCCAATTGGACGCCCGAAGGCTTCATCGGCCAGCTTTTCAAGACAATCGGCAAGCACGTTGCGCCGCCGGCTGGGACCAGGTCGCCGGGACTATGGGGCACGCGGCCTCGGATCACCGAGATGTTCGGCTCGCAGGCGGCGTCCATCACGGCAGAGCAACGGAACTTCGTATTCCGCTACCGCTCGCCGGAGCATTGGCTCGAGATCTTCAAGACCTACTACGGACCATTGCTCAAGACATTCGCGGCTCTGGATCCCGCAGGTCAGGTGGCCCTCGAGCACGACGTCATGGAACTCATCGCAAAATTCAATCGCGCGGTGGACGGTTCTGTCGTCATACCGAGCGAATACCTGGAAATCGTGATTACCCGGCGGTGACGCAAGTCACGCAGGTTCGGGCCTTCCGCCACGACCGACCGATTGCACGGAGGCTAAACGACCATGATCGAGAGCTCACGCGGCGCGATTGACTACGACGAAAGCGGAACGGGTCCGACCATCGTGCTTGTGCCGGGATCATGTAGCACCGGCGCCGCCTGGCGGCCGGTCGTCTCGCACTGGCATAACGACTTCCGTTGCGTGACGACCAGCCTGCTAGGCTACGGCCGCACGGCTGAGCGCCGAACGGCCGCCGACGCGGACATCTCCTACGAGGCCGAGGTCCTTGAATTGGTGGTCGCTCGCGCGGGTGGGCCGGTGCATCTCGTCGGCCATTCGTTCGGCGGCCTTACGGCGCTTGCCGTCGCGCTCAGGAATCGCGTTCCGTTGCTGAGTTTGGTGATTATCGAGGCGCCAGCCCCGGAAGTTCTCCGTCAGACCGGAGAGCATCAGCACTACCAGTCCTTTCGGGAGATGAGCGAAGCCTATATCGGCGCCTTCGAGGCCGGCGACGGAGGCGCCATCGAGTTGATGATCGACTTCTATGGCGGCTCGGGCACGTTCGCCGCGTGGCCGGAACGGGTGCGCGGCTACGCACGCCAGACGACCGCCGTTAACATCCTGGACTGGCAGACGGCCTACGGCTTTCCGCTTCCGACCGCGACTTTGGCGAGGGTCGAGGTTCCGACGCTCGTGCTTTGCGGCGGCGCTAGCCATCCCGCCATCCGGCGCGCGAACGAACTCCTCGTCCAGGGCATGTCCAATGCGTCACTGGCCACGCTCGCTCGAGCGGCGCATTTCATGATCTCGACGCATCCCAAGGAGGTCGCCGGGATAATTGCCCACCACGTCGCCGATACGGAGCTCGGCCGGCCGGGATCTTTGCGCCGATTGGCGTCGGCGGCGGAAGGTGATCCACCCGTTTCCGTCTTCCGAGAACAGGCGGTGCAATCGCCGGCGGCCCATGACCCGAACTCCCGTCCATGACCCCGCCCCATCCGCTGGACCGGCCTGTGTGGAACGCGCTTGCTTCACGCCAAATGCGCTTTGCCGTGGGCAATACGCGGGCGCGGCGGTTCGATCGCGATTTCGGCCTGTTTGCCGCGGCGGCGGATGCCTCGCCCGAATGTCTGGCCGCGCTGGCCGCGCTCGTGTTGGAGCGGGGTATGGTGGCCCTGGTCGAGGCCGAGCCGCAGCCGCAGATCGCCGGCGTCACAGCCGAGCCCCACGTGATCTGGCAGATGGCCGCGGAACGTTTGGCCGATGGGCCGTCTCCGGCGTTCGAGATCGTGCCGCTCACCGAGGCCGACGCGCCGCAGATGCTTGCGCTGGCGACCCTCACCAAGCCCGGCCCGTTCTTCGCCCGCACCCATAAGCTGGGGGACTTCGTCGGTGTGAGGCGCGATGGCGAGCTGGTCGCCATGGCCGGCGAGCGTATGAAGCCCGATGGCTTCACCGAGTTGAGCGGCGTCTGCACCGCGCCCGGCCACCGCGGTCTCGGCTATGCCGGCGCCCTCAGCCGTGTGGTCGCTGGGCGAATTCTGGCCAGCGGAGAGACCCCGTTCCTGCACGTCTACGCGCACAACACCGATGCGATCGCTCTCTACCAGACACTTGGCTTCACCCTGCGTCGCGAGATGTACATGCAGGTGCTCACCCATGCCTAAATCAAGTGCGACGTCCGCTCTCCACCCGTCCCGGCCGTTCGTCCTGACCTGGGCCATTGGCTCATGTCGACCCCTTGCAGACAACGGATCGCCGCCGGCCGCCACTCGATCTGACATTAGGCGAGCTGATGCAAGGGCTGAGAAAGCCTCCTTTGTCGAACTCGATCGGCTTCCACAGATCTCCCTTCTTGTAGGCGAAGAATGGGCGGAGGGGGTGCAGATTGTTAGATCGGGAACTTAATCATGAAAGCGCAGGTGATCTGCCGCGCAGGCAAGGAGTGCATCTGCGCAGGCTGGGCGACGAAGACCTGCCCCTCATCGAGATGCATCTGCTGAGTCTCGACATGCCTTCGCGCAACAGCCGCTTTCACGGCGGCTTCGGCGACGCGGCGGTCGCGGCCTATGTTCGCGGTCTCGACCCCAGCAGAGATGTCCTGTTCGGTGCCATAGACCCGGGCACGGGCTGCATCGTCGGCCTGGCGGAGGCGCGCCCAGCCGATGCACCCAAGACCATGGAGTTGGGAGCGTCAGTCCTGCGAAGCCACCGCAAGCGTGGTCTTGCCCATGCACTTGTCGCACTCGCGGTGGGCGTTGCATCCGATCAGGGCGCTACCGCCGCCGACCTGAGGTTGGCGCCAGGCAATCTGGCCGCAAATCGCATTGCGGCCAGACTTGGTGCCAGCTTCCGTGCACCTGGCATCGCTGTTGTGCACCTGCCACCGGGCGATCCCTTCGCCAAAGGGGTGGCGCGGCAAACGGGGGAGAGCGGAAGCGCATGAACCTCGCCTTCGCCGGGTGTGAGATCGATCTCGATCGTCAGGAGCTGCGACGCGCTGGTGAGATCGTGCACGTTGAGCCACAGGTCTATGACCCGCTGATCCATCTGTTGCGGGGCCCCGGGTTGTCAGCAAGGCGGCGAAGGATCAATGCCCGCTTTCCGCCCTATTCAGAAATCTCCTTCCGCAGTTGCGCCAAAAGTTGGCTATCAACCTTGGTTTCCAGGTCGATGATGACCGCATCTAGAAGCATCTGTTTTCGTTGACGTTCAGCGGACCCTCCCTGGCGGTCGTACTCCGGCCATCCGTTGCGGCGCTACCGATGGCCGAGCCATGACGAAGAGCGGGCTGCGACTACGTCCTGGGCGGGTCCGCCGGATGGCCGGCGGGAATGAGCAATGGCGGGAACGAGCAATGACGCGTGGGCCTTCGTTCCAGCGGCAATCCAGATGCCGGCGAAGGCCGCGACGAGGCCCAGGATCAGGTTGGCCGTGATCGGCTCGCCGACCAGTGCGCTGGCAAGCAACGCGGCCGCCATGGGATTGACCGCAATGGTGCTTGCCACGCGGGTTGGGCTGGCTCGCTGCAACGCGAGGACCCAGAGGATGAACGCCAGCGCGCCGCCGCCGATGCCGAGCCAGGCACCGGCGATCCATTGCGCCGCGCCGAAGCCGCGCAGCACGGCGAGCCGATCGGTCAGCAGGCCGACGGCGACCCCCTTTCGGACGAGCAGGCCACGCGGCCGAACGGCAGGTGCTGGCCGGAAGCGGTCGGGCCGCTTTAGAGCGTCCAACGGCGACGACCAGACACTCTCTGATGGGTTTGCGAACGGCAGCCGTCGCACCCGGAGCGGTCATTCGCTGTCAATTCAGCGAGCAGCAGGAGTCAACCGTTTGCGGCGCCCCAATACCGTTCTTCACTTCTCGCCAATGAAAATCGTTCCATTATGGTGAATCGCGGAATGCAGACATGCGGTTGGATGCATCATCTCGGTGTGAGATTATGTGCTTGTTGTCCCGGTTTTTCCTGCGAACAGCGATCGTTTGGGCCGTTTTAGCCGCTCCCCACCCACGTCGTCCGACCGCAGCGTCAAGATCGCCTCGCGCACGATAACAAATGCCGGTGGTTGAGCCCGCCCCCGTCTTTGTACGAGCCCGAGCGTGCGTACCAGCGGCGGATCCAGCGGTCGCACGACGACGCTGTTCAGCGGTGGACCTCGGCTCATCGCAGGGCCGGGAACAATCGACATGCCAAGCCCGGCGGCGACCGCGTTCTTGATCGCCTCGATGTTGTCGAACTCCAACACGGGCTTCGCTCCGACGCCACCAGCTTGCAGCCAGGCGCGGCTCAATTGGCGGTGTGGCACACGCTGATACTCGAGGATCAGCGTACGCTGCGCGACATCAGCAGGCGTCACCTTCGCCGGAATGGTATCGTCGGAGGCGGGCAGGATCGCGACCATCGGATCGGTGCGCACCGGCACCGCATCGAGGACCGCTGCTTCGACCGGCAGCGCGGTGAATCCCAGGTCGATCTCGTTGGACAACAACGCCTGGGATATGCTGTGCGTTGTTCCGGTGGTCACGGTGATCTCGATATCAGGATAGGCGTCGCGCAGATTTTGCAGCACCGGCGGCAGCAGGAAGGCGAGTGCCGTCGGCCCGGCACCAATCCGCACGCGGCCGGCGGTGCCGACCTTGTGATGGCGCACCGCCGCCAGAGCATGGTCCACCTCCGCCATGATCCGTCCGCCATGCATGATCAGTTCGCTGCCGGCTGGCGTGGCGAATGCGCGCTTGCCGATGCGCTCGACAAGCTGCAGGCCGCAGCGGTTTTCCAGTTCACGGATCTGCTGGCTGATTGCCGGTTGCGTCAGATGCAGGCGTTTCGCCGCCTCGGTGAAGCTGCCGAGCGCGACGACCTCAATCAAAGTGCGCAGCTGGTCGAGGCTGAGGTTCCGCATGATAAGCCGAGCTTATCCAAACCATCACAACTATCAACTTGCCTAACCCGCGTTGCGCCGCAATAAGGCCGAGGCGCAGACAGGGCAAATATCCCGCGGCCCTGTCAGTGGGAGTGTGATCCTTTGCGCATCCGTATCCGTCGAGTCCGGCTTCTGGCCGATGGACGCCGGAAAGGAGCGGTTCACGCAGCCGAACTCCGCTCGCTGGCTGCCACGCTGCTGGATCGAGGAGGCGCTGGTCATGGATGATCTGTTGCAGCGACCAGGCAATATGGTGGCCGAATACACTGGCGCCGCTGCCGGGCGGGATTACGACTACTGGCGCGAAGGTGTTTGCCGCAATTTCTGCCGGGTCGATGCCGAACCGAGCGCCGGCAGCCAGATATTCTGCAAGATCGAGATCACCCAGGTCGGTTCGCTGGCACTGGCCACGACCAGTGGCAGATCCGGCCGGTTCGTGCGCTCCCGTGATCTGCTGTCAGACTCCTGCGACGATTTTGTGCTGTTCGCTGCCACCTCCGGCGACGTACTCGTGGTTCGCGAGCGCCGCGCCGTCGAGCTGCAGCAGTCGCAGATGTGGCTGACGGATCTGACAGTTGAAGGCGCGGTCGCGTTCAACGATGGCAACGAGTTTGCGACGATCCGCATCCCGCGACGCGAACTGCTCGCGATCTGTCCCGACGCAGAGAGCAGGCTCGCCGAGCCACTCGTCGCCAGCCCAGGCATCCGCGACGTCATCGCACGTTACTATGCTCTGGCGGCAGACGTGGCCACATCGCTGGACCCGATCGGCCAGCAAATGACGGCGCGGCACATGGTTGACCTGGTCGCACTGCTACTTCGCACCGGTCGGGACGAGACGCAGGTGGCCACGCAGCGGGGATATTCCGAAGCGCGTTTGCGCCTCATTCAGACCGAGGTGCTCGATCGTCTGCACGACTGCAGCCTGACGATCGGATCGATCGCCCGATCCATCGGCCTCAGCCCGAAGCAGGTGCAACGGCTGTTCGAGCGTTCCGGCATGACGTTCACCGAGTTCGTGCTGGAGCAACGTCTGCTTGCGGCGCGCAGGCTGTTGTCCAGCCCGAACGGCCGCCATGGCAAGATCGGCACGGTTGCCTATAGCGTCGGCTTCGGCGACCTGTCGTACTTCAACCGGACGTTCCGCGGACGTTTCGGCGTGACACCCTCCGAATGGCGGGATACTCAGCCGGCGTTTTCCTGACGACCCAAGCAGCAGCAATGTAGTCCATCGCCGCCCGGTGCAACTTGCAGGGTGGCGATCGAGCGCGCGCGGCGCCGCACAGCAAAAGCAACGCGGTGTCCCGCCAGGCAATACGATTGTCCGCCTGGTCCAAGACGGCACCCACTGAAGTTGGGTTTATGCGCCTCGTATCCGGGGCCTGTCCCTTGCCAGCTTTCGGTCTGCCCAGCCGGTCCTCGGATGCCCGGTCAAACCACTCCGGGCAGGCAAGGGCATCCGTCAGTTCGTCAACCCAATGGAGGTCCGACATGGACATGCACATCACAACGACCGAAGCACCCGCCGCGAAAGCGCCGCCTGTTCCACGCAATGGCGTCGATACGCCGAAGCTTTTTGCGACGATCGGCGCCGTTGCTTCGCAGCCGGCCATCGCGCAGTTCCGCTTCCGCGCGGAGAGCAAATGGGAAGGCGGTACGCAGTCGCGCTCGACGATTGCCGGATTCTACGGCGTCGGCGCCGAGATGCAGCATGACACGCCGTTCCAGGCCCTCGCTGATCACCCGAAGGTATTGTGCGGCGAGGACAATGCACCCGCGCCGGTCGAATGGGTGCTGCATGCACTCGCAGCGTGCCTCACCGCGGGCATCGCGAACATCTCCTCGGCCCGCGGCGTCAACCTTCACTCGGTGGAATGCAGCGTCGAAGGCGATATCGATCTGCAGGGTATCCTCGGTCTGTCGGACAAGGTCCGCAACGGCTTCCAGGCGATCCGGGTCAATTACAAGGTCAAGGGCGATGCATCCGAGGAGAAGCTCCGCAAGATCGTCGATCAGGCCCGCGCCCGCTCCGCCGTCTACGACATTCTGACAGGGCATGTCCCGGTCACGATCGAGGTCGATGTCTGAGTAACTCGAAGCTCTCGCCGGCGCCGCATCTCCCTGAAGGGCGACGCGGTCGCCGGCGAGTTCAACCCCGGAAGCAAGCCATGCACTACGTTCCAGTCGTCATCATCGGCGCCGGCCAGGCCGGACTGGCGATGAGTTATTGCCTCACGCAGCACCGCATCGAGCATGCCGTGCTGGAGCGCGGGCAGATTGCCGAGCGCTGGCGCAGCGAGCGGTGGGATTCGCTGCGACTGCTGACGCCGAACTGGATGACCAGGCTTCCCGGCTGGTCGTACCATGGCGACGATCCCGACGGCTATATGACTGCGCCCGAGTTCGCCCGTTATCTCGCCGACTATGCGGGATCGTCGGGCGCACCGATCAAGGCCGGCACCACGGTGCTGTCGGTGCGGTCCACGCCGTTTGGCTACCGCGTCGAGACCAACTGGTTCGGTTGGGAAACCCGCGCCGTCGTCATCGCCACGGGTCAGTCCGACGTACCCAGGAATTCCAGGTTTCGCGCAGCAACTGCCCGCGTGGCTGCATCAAATAACCTCGTCGCAGTACCGCAATCCCGCTCAGCTGCCGCACGGCGGCGTGCTGGTGGTCGGCGCATCTGCAACCGGCGTGCAGCTTGCGGCGGAGATCCGGCAATCAGGCCGGCATGTCGTGCTCTCGGCGGGGCGCCACACGCGGCTGCCGCGGCGCTACCGGGGACGCGACACATGGTGGTGGCTCGAACGCATCGGCGTGCTCGACGAGGCGACGGATGAAGTGTCGGACCTGCACCGCGCTCGCTCGCTGCCGTCGTTTCAGCTCGTGGGCGGGCCGGACGGTCGCACCATCGATCTCGGCACATTGCGAGATGCGGGCGTGCGCATTCTTGGTCGCGCCATCGGCGCCGCGGACAACATCCTGCATCTGCGCGACGACCTGGCCGAGACCACCGACGCGGCACAGGCAGCGCTGGAACGCCTGCTGGCGCGCATCGACATCGTCGCTGACGCGTCCGGCATTGCGCGTACGGACGATGCTGCCCGCCCCCTGCATTTCGATGCCTCGCCGACCGCGCTCGATCTGGCGGCCGAGGGCATCCGTACGGTGCTGTGGGCGACCGGTTATCAGCGGAATTATTCGTGGCTCAAGGTCCCGGTGTTGGATGCCGCCGGCGAGATAAGCCACGCCGGCGGTATCACTGCATCGCCCGGACTCTATGTACCTCGGCCTGAATTTCTTGCGCCGCCGACGGTCGCACTTCATCGACGGCGTCGGCTTCGATGCAGTGGAGCTGGCGCAGGACATCGAGTGCCATCTGGCGCAGTCGTATCGCGAAGCGGCCTAGCAGGGGAGCGAGGCAATGTTCAATCATTCCCGCTACGACGTGCTGGTGGTTGGCGCCCGCTGCGCCGGTGCTGCCACCGCCATGCTGATGGCGCGAAGCGGCCTGAGGGTCCTGGTGATAGATCGCGGCCGCTACGCGTCGGATACGACATCGACCCACGCACTGATGCGTGGCGGCGTGATGCAGCTGCACCGGTGGGGCCTGCTGCCTCGCATTGTCGCGGCCGGGACGCCGGCGGTGCGCAGTACGGAATTCCATTACGGCGAAGACGTCGTGCAGGTGGAGATCCGGCCGCAACATGGGGTCGAGGCACTCGTTGCGCCGCGCCGCACATTGCTGGACAGCACTCTGGTGGATGCCGCGCGGGCGGCCGGGGCGGAAGTCCGGCACGGCTGCACGCTGGCCGCATTGCTCCGCCTTACTGACGGCCGTGTCTGTGGCGCTGCCATTCTCGACGGCGACGGGCAGACCGTCGAAGTGATGGCGGACCTGGTCGTTGGCGCCGATGGCATCGGCTCGACCGTGGCACGGCTTGCCGGCGCCCGTGTGTTGTGGGAGGGACGCCACGCCACTGCCGTGGTCTACGGTCACTGCCGTGGCCTCCGAGCGGCTGCATATTCCTGGTACTATCGGAAGCAGATCGGCGCCGGCGTCATCCCAACGAATGGCGGGGCACATTGCGTGTTCGTCGCGGTGCCGCCCGCGCGCTTCCGCGACGAGATCCGTCACGACATCGCCGCCGGCTTCAGTCGCGCGCTGGGCGACCTTTCGGCGTCACTGGCGGCCGATGTCGTGTCGGCCAGGTTCGAAGCGGTACTTTCGGTGTTCGCGGGCCGCCGCGGCTTGCTTCGCGAGGCCTGGGGGCCTGGCTGGGCGCTGGTCGGCGACGCCGGCTACTTCAAGGATCCGCTGACCGCACACGGCATGACCGATGCATTACGGGATGCGGAACTGCTGGCGGGCGCAGCCGTGCAGGGTTCGGCGAGCGCATTCGCCGCCTATGCGGCGCAGCGCGAGGCGCTGTCGCGGGCGCTGTTCGAGATCACCGATGCCATCGCTTCGTTTGCCTGGGATCTCGACACCCTGCGGCAATGGCACCGCGAACTGAACACAGCAATGAAGCACGAGGCCGAGTATCTGGCGGCCCTTTCCCCGCCCGGCACCGGATTTTGGCAGGAGAAGGCAGCATGACCGACACATCATCGACCACTGGGATCGCCGTCACGGCATGGGCGCGGACGATCAAGGGGCGGCCCGCAATCGGTGGCTTTGCTGAGCGCTCGCGACGCACCGGCATGGCCGATGTTGCGATGTTCACCGAGATGACCGGGGACAGAAATCCGCTGCACTACGACGCCGCACTTGCCGCCGGATCGCCGTTTGGCGGCCTGATCGTGCAGGGTGGTGTCACGTCGGGCCTGCTGAATGCGGTGGTCGCTGAGGATCTCCCTGGTCCTGGGTCGGTTTTTCTCGGCGTCGAATGGCGTTTCGTGAAGGCCGTGCACGTCGGCGAGGAAATCACCGCCCGCGTTGAGGTCGTCACCGTTCGCGACGACAAACCGATCTGCACAATGGCAACCACCGTCCGCAACGCGCGTGGCGAAGTCTGCCTTTCCGGCAGCGCCGTCACCTACACCGTGCCGCTGCGTGCGGGAGGTGCAGGCTAGCAGCCGCTGCCGTACGTAGGAGGAGCCATCTCCCGGCAAAATCCATCTGCCTCGAGGCGCATTGCCGTCCGCTTTTCATCTCTTGCAGCCCGGCTGGTCGGCGCGTGTGATCACCGCTTTCAGGGAGCAGCGCAGCTCAACTGAACGGCCGGAGCGGGCGCGAAGCAGCCCTATAATAACACGCGAGAAGACCGCGGCGCGCAAGCGCCAGCTCGCCCGCCTCGGAGGCGCCAAGCCGCCCGCCCCGCGCGCAGTAGCGCTCGCCAAGTCGCAAGCCTACCAGGACGCCGCGGATGCCCCGGCGACCTTGCGGGCTTATGCGACCGACCTCGCGAACTACAAGGCTTGGTGCGACCGGCACGGTTTCGTCGCCATGCTGACCAGAGGTGGTGGGAGCCTACCTGGCGGCGGCCGGCGAAGGCTATGCGATGCCGACGCTGCGCCGTCGAGTTGCCGCCATTGCCCGTGCGT
>CAWABH010000017.1:0-70120 GCA_963780095.1 uncultured Alphaproteobacteria bacterium | reverse complement strand
AGGCGGGGCGCTCGAAAAGCAGGGCCTCTCACACCAACTCAAATATACAGGGAGCGAACCATGCGGATGACCGGAAAGTGTCTCTGTGGCAAGCTGACGTATAGCGCGGACGCTAAGCCAGCTTTGGTTTGTGTATGTCACTGCAAGAGTTGCCAACGTCAGGCAGGCACAGCCTTCGCGACGCTAGTGATCATTCCGAACGAGACCTTCAAGATGGTGGGCGAGAGCAAGATATTCGCCCAATCCGGTGGCAGCGGCAAACCAGTGGAGCGTCGCTTCTGCCCTGACTGCGGATCGACTGTTGCACTCGATGCAGCTGTTCTACCGGACATGGTGCTGATTACTTCCGGCACGCTGGACGATACCTCGTTCGTAAAGCCGACGAGAAACATCTTTTGCGACGAGGCGCAGTCCTGGGTGCCCCTGACCCGGAATACGCAAAACTTCCCACAAGCGCCATCGTAGCCGTCGGTTTCGAGGATGCGCTGACGGACAAGCCGGCTGATCCGCCGGCTCGGCAGCCGCCGCATCCGACCCAGTTTCGGATGCGGAGGCACCAGTTCGCCTGTACAAAATTCTTAAGTTTCGCACAGCAAGGTCCGCATTGGGTGGTTTGCGGACCTGTCGAACCGGGCTTATGGTTCATAGGCATGCGATCCAGATTGGTGGAAGGCAGTGACGATCCCGATTCGAATGGCGTCAGATGCGGACATCGACGCAATCGTCAGACTCAACCGTGATGTCCAGCAACTCCATGCCGGAATTGAGCCGTCTTTTTTCAAATCAGACACCGATGACAAAGAGATTGCCGCCTTCTTTGCTGAGAAACTTGCAACGTCCGGGAACTATATCCGGCTGGCTGACGGCGACGACGGTCCGAATGGCTACGTGTGGTTTGAGGTTCAGGAGCGTCCAGACACGCCACTAACGCTTGCAAGGAAACGTATCTATATTCACCACTTGACAGTCAAAGCAGGAGCTCGCCGCCATGGCATCGCCTCTGCATTGTTGAGGCAGGTCGAAGCCGAGGCACTGGCGGGCGGCATCACGAGTATCGCCCTGGACACTTGGGCAGCGAACGGATCGGCACGCAGCTTTTTTGAAGCTCGTGGCTTCACCCCGTTCAATCTAACGCTTGGCAAACGACTGACGTAGGTCCGCTTTGGGTCGATAACGGACCTCGGCGCTGGGGACGGGAAGGAGGTCTTGGAGGAACATTTTCCTGTGTTTTCGGATTGTTGTAGATTCCGTCTTGATGTCTGGCTGTTGCAGATTTCTTGATTTATGGTGCGCCGGTCAAAACCGGCAAGGAGTAGGTGGTGGAAGTCCACTACGGTGAAGGAACTCGCAGCCTGTCGGACTGAGTTCACCAGTTGCATCGTGAGAGCAGGGCGGCGTCCTCGCTCGAGGCGGCTGGCGCGCCTTTTGCGAAGTTCCGCCACTCCACGATGACTCGAAACTCTCGGATGTGCCGTGAATGGTTGATGGCATCCACGAATTTGGATGCAGCGGCCCTTTGCCACCTCAAATGGCGGGGCAAAGGGCGAACATCCGCTTCATGTTCCAGGCCATGGTCACAAGAACTCCACTCGCCCCGGACACAATCCAACCCCCGCAGCAAGAATTGCCGGAAGCCCAGCACCGACTTGATAATGCCGAACACCGGTTCCGGTACCTGCTTGCGCAACGCGTAAAGCTTCTTGCCCTCTGCCGTTTTCAGCCGGTGCGCCATGGATTGAACCGGTGTGGGATCCTGCGGTGCGGTCGGAACTGCAGCGAAACGCTCAGCCAATGACGGGTGGTGTACTTCCCGCCCGGTCGCGATCAGCGGCACGATGTTCGCGGCCTCGCAGGCCATGACGTTGGCTGCGCTGAAATACCCGTTGTCCGCCAGCAGGGTTTCGACCTGGCCAAGTTCATCAGGCAGAGCCTTGAGCTGCTCCATCATCGGCTCAAGCTGCTGTTTGTCATTGGCCGCCTGCACCACATCGGTGGCCACCACCAGCAGGCTGTCCGCCGCCACCACCGCCTGGGCGTTGTAGCACTGATCGAACCCACCGCCCGCCACTGGCATGATGCGTGACTCTTCGTCGGTTAGGTTGATCTGATCCGTCGCCAGCGGACCTTCTACCGGCGGCTGCGGTGGCTTGCCGCTGGGCTTCTTGCCGGTGGCTTCGGCCTTCGCCTTCCGCGCCGCAAGTTTGGCCTGATACTCCGCCTGCTCGCGTTCAAAGCGCTCTTTCGCACGAGCCTCGATTTTCGCCCGCGCGTCGGCCAGCTTCGCCAGTCGTGCCTTGCGTCGCGCCAATTCCTCGGGAAGCGACATCCCATCTGGCGCATCCGCCTGATCCGCTGCTTCAGCCTTCGCCAGCAGCTCAGTCACTTCGGCCTTCAGTTGTGCCTCGATCTTCCCTGCGTGCTCATAAGACAGCGCGCTGTGGCGACTGGCATTGGCGTGGATCTTGGTGCCGTCGAGCGCCACCGTGCCCATCTTGAGCAGGCCCATCTCGCGGGCCAACTTCAGCACTTCAACGAATAACGCCTCGATCTGTTTCAGAAAGCGACGCCGGAATGTCGCGATGGTGTCGTGGTCAGGATGCTCGTTCCCGGCAATGAAGCGAAACGCCACCGAGTCATACGTCGCCCGCTCCAGCTTGCGGCTGGAAAACACGCCGGTGGCGTAGCCATACACCAGGATGCTCAGCAGCACGGTTGGGTGATAGGAGGCGGACCCCGAGCCGCGGTAGCTATGGCTCATCGCCCGCAGATCCAGCCCCTCGACAACTTCCACCACAAAGCGCGCCAAGTGCTGTTCAGGCAGCCACTCATCAACCGAGGGCGGCATCAGGAACCCGGTCTCACGGTCGCTCGGGCGGAAGTTGCTCATCAACGCTGTCCGGACTGGCTGCGAATCGACGTTGCGATTCTAGGTACGGATGCCCGCGTGGTGTTAAGTCCGACAGGCTGCTAGGACCACGGAACACACTCCAGGAGTTGGTCCGGGGCTGGGCGTTTCAGGGCCAGGACCCCTGCCCTTCCGCAGTGTCGGGGCCTGCCCGCAGCGATGTCAGTCCATCGGCCGCCGCTGCAAACGACCGAATGATACCGTTGGTCGAAAATCTTGACTTGTAGTGGCTATGCGAATCGGTTTTGGCTTGATTCGATGATCGCGGCTGTTGCTTGGGAGGTATCGCATGGCGGCGTTGAGCATCACGCGGACCGAGCTGACGGTGGAGGAATTGCAAGCGGCGGCGGCGCGGCAAGCGAATGCGAAGGTGGTATGGCGGGTTCTGGCGATTGCAATGGATTTGGCCGGTCTTCCCGTTGGGCTGCGGCGGCAGCGCAGGCGATGACCGGCAGACATTGCGAGATTGGGTGATACGCTACAATCCGACCTGACGGAGGATGGGGCGATCCGCTGGCGGCGGGTCGACCTACGCGAGCGGATCAGCCGGCGGTTCGGCGTGGCGATGCACGCGTTGGGCAAGATGCTGTCGCGCCTAAAGTTCCGCCACATGTCGGTCCGCCCGCAACATCCCCGGAGCAACGAAGCGGCCCAGGACGGGCGTTTCCCCCTGCGGCATAGAAACTGTCGGTGCTACGATCGGCATGGGAGGGGAGCGACCGCTAAGTTTTTGGTGGATGACAACCCCGCAAAAAACATGATCCATGGGCTATTGCGGACTTGAGAGTGGTGACGCTTCAGGGCGATCCCGTTTAGTCCTAGCTCTTGTCGATGTTATCATGCAAGGGAGCTACCATGGCCTACCATCGCACAAAAGAAGCGCTCTCATCGATCAAGCAGCCCTACGCCCCGCGACTTTGGCAGCGGAACTCGTCGATCTCCGCCTCTACCCAGACGACAGTGCTCTCACCGAGCTGGACGCGCTTGGGGAAGCGATCCGCTTTCTCCAGCCGATCCACGTGCATCCGCGACCACGGAATCCCCTTGTCCTGCTTGAGTTGGGCGAAGCGAAGAAAACGCTGGGTCATGTGTTCCTCTTGATCGAGTCGTTCCATGTGCCATAGGTTATAGGTTGATGAGGGAAGGATTGCAAGTGCCACAGGCGATTAGTATGTTGCCTCCTGTTCACATGCGGGGTGGTTTGATGGCGGATGATGCGAAGTCGGCAAATTACGGGGCGGCTGAGGTATGTTTGGCGGCCGGACTTCCGCGCGCTACGTTTCACTCGTGGGTAGCGCGCAAATACATCACCGAGGCGCCCGGCCCAGGGATGGGGGTAGCGCGAGAATTCACGCTGATGGAGGCGATCCGCATTGCCGCGATCGCCGAGCTGAACCGGCTCGGGGTCCCTGTAAGCCTCGCGGCAGGCTATTGCGCGCACATCAGCAGCGACTATGCCGACGTGCGGACCATCATGGTTCTCGGGCCGCCCCGGAAGGGGGGTAGCGGCGCGCGGGCGAGCCTTATCCCGACGATGAACATTGTGTCGTTTGATCAGACCAGGGACTTGGACAAGTGGCTTGGCCAAATGCGGTGCCTGACGATCCTCGATCTCACACGCGTCGCCGCAGATACGAAGCGGACCTTGAATGATCCCACGACCGGACACCGCGCCAACTTTCGAACCGAATCAGCATGGCAAGGCGACACCGGCGAAAAGGTGATCATTGCCTTGCCTGATCCACGTTCGAAAAGTGGAGTCGAACCTGCTCCGGTGCGGGTACGGCGCAGCCGTGCCAGAAAGCGCCGCGACAAAGTCAGGGCCTAGTCAGCGACACCCAACACCGACCGTAACCGCGCCTCCCACAGGGTGAGGCACTCGCGCTTCTCGTCCTGGTAGCTGTGCTGGTCGTACACCTTATGCAGTCCCGGTCGGGCGTGGGCGATCACCAGCTCGCGCACCAGATCCTGCACCGGCAGAGCGGACAGATGCGTCCTCATGGTCCTGCGCAAGTCGTGGAATTTCCACCCAACAACGCCACTCAACTCGTCCATGCGCAGTTTCGCCTTGGAGAACCCGTTAACCGACTTCGCCCCGTCCGTGGTGGTGAACACGCGATCGCCTGCGGTGAACCGGGGCAGCGATCGCAGCAAGGCCAGTGCATCAGGCGGCAAGGGAACCTGGTGCGATCTGTGGCCTTTCATGCGGATCGCTGGGATGGTCCAGAGCGTCCGGTCGAAGTTGATCTCCGACCACGCCATATCGGCCACCTCACGCAAGCGCTGCCCGGTCAGGATAAGCAGGCGGATCAAGGGGCCGAAGGGGTAGCCCTTCTCGCCGGCAGCCCGCCAAACTGCCTCTAGCTCGGCATCGCTCAGCACTCGCTCCCGCGCTTCGCGCTTGCCGATCAGATCCTTCGGGCTCAACCGCTCGACGGGTGAGGATGCGATGCCGAACTCATTTGTGCCGATAGCCCAATTAAACATCCTCCGCAGATACCCCATAGCGTTGTGCGCTTGGTACGGCGAGCCGCGCTTGACGATGGCCCGGATCGCTCCGGCGCACTCCTCCGGCAGGATGTCGGTGACCGGCCGCATTTCCCAGCGCTTGACGAACTCCGTCTCGATGCTTCGGTGTGCGTCCCTGGCCTTAGCCAGCCCCGCAGCGTGCCGTTCGAGGAACGCAGCCGCCACCGCGCCGAACGTGTTAGTCTGTCGGCGCATTGCCTCGGAACGCTGCCTGGCTTCCTCGATCTTCGGGTCAATCCCCTTCTGGATTAGCGCCAGCCACTCCCGGGCCTTCCGGCGTGCCTGCTCGAGGGTGATTTGACCATGGTTCCCCAGGGCGCGCCTTGTCGGATTCTTGGGGTTTAGCGGGAAGCGAGCGATCAAGACGAAGCTCTTGTGCCCGGCAGATGTCACCCTTAACGACATTCCAGGAACGAGAGAATCGGGATAGTCCACCCTGCCTTGAGCTGGGTTCCGTTTGTTCGAATTGATGAACCGGTCCGTCAGGTTGATTCTTGTGATGACCGCGTCCTCCTAGTCGGGGCAACACCGGGGCAACACCTGGAAGCGTCTACCAGTGTTGTTCTATGTTATCTTACATTGCAAAAGAATAGGGGCTATGCAAGGCATTTCGCCGCTGATCGCCGCATCGTGTTCAACTAAGTTAGTCGTTGTGGCGATATAGCAGCCGGTCGATGTCCGACTGGTCCATGGCGACGGCGGGATGCTGCGGGCCGTTCAGCAGCTCCACTTCGCTCGCTTCGGCCGCCTCGGGAACGGAGCCGCTGCCGAAGGTTGTAACGATATAGGAGACTTTCGCCTCGATCGTCTTCAGCGTTGTGACAACCTTGTTGATGCGCTGTCCGGTGATGTCCTGAAAGCCGCATGCCTCGTAGATACGCGTCGTGGCGTCCTGCAACTTCGCCGCCGGCTCCCCGCTCAGCGCCCCGGCCACACTGTCGAGCGTTTCACAGCATGTCAGGATCGCATTCGTGGCGGTCGCGGTGTGCTCCACGATGGCGTCCAGCTCGTCGGTCGCGAAGGGGATGTGGCTGTCGGTGATATCATCAAACCGCAGCGCCGCGATCTCCGCCTTCGCGCAGGCAATGGTGTGGCCGAGCGCCTCCACTTCGGCGAGCAGCGAGGTTTCCTGGGCCGAAAGGTCGCCGCTCATGGTCGCGAGCACAGCGTGCACGACATCGGCCACCATTTCCGGCTCGGAGCCCGGGTGGCGGGCACGAATTGCCGCAAGCCGTTCGGCGAGCCGCTCGCCGTCCCGATCAGCCATGACCCAATACCTTCTCAATCTTGTCGCGCAGCGTCTCGGCGTTGAACGGCTTGACGATGTAGTTCGAGACGCCCGCCTGCTTGGCGGCCACCACATTTTCGACCTTGCTTTCCGCGGTGATCATGATGAACGGCGTCGATTTCAGTCTGGCGTCCGCCCGGACCTCCTGCAGCAGCTGCAGGCCGGTCATCGGCACCATGTTCCAGTCGCTGATCACCAGACCGAAATTGCCAGAGCGCAGCTTGGTCAGCGCCTCGGCTCCGTCGGAGGCTTCCTCGACATTGTTGAACTCGATCTGTTTCAGCAGATTGCGGATGATCCGCAGCATCGTTTTGTAGTCGTCCACGATCAGGACGTTCATGGCTTTGTCGATCGGCATCGTCGGTCAGTCCTTTCTGCGTTTACCCGCTTCACGCCGGCCCAGGTCAGCCGCCTGTCATGCGCGTCCCAGGACCGTCCCGGCTCGTTCGCAGTCTGGCGATCTGTGCTGTGACATCGCGCGCCTTGTCGGGCTGCATGGCGGCGAGCACCGGCGCGGCCTTCGCCTCCTTCATGCGATCGAGAACCTGCAGCAGCACCGGCATTTCCAGGTCGTTGAAGATCGTCGCCGCATCACGGGGCTTCATCGTTTCGTAGAGCTTCACCATCCGCTGCCAGCTCGTGTCCTCGCGTTCCTGTCTTGTCGCCTCGAGCGCCTCCAGCTTCTTCTGGAGTGTCTGTAATTCGGCCACTCGCCCTGAAAGCTTCTGCTCCGTCGCTGCCATCAGCGACTCGCGGGCTGCCAGTGCGGTCTCGCGAGAATCAAGTTCCTGGCGACGCTTTCGTAGCTCGAGCAGGACCGTTCTCTCGCCATCACCGACCGGCGCCGCGCTATCTTCCGCGGCCGGCGTCGCAGCAGGCTGCGCGGATGGCGTCCCAGCAGGCTGCGCGGACGGAGAGGCGGGAGGCATATGCTCCGGCGCTGCCGGCGACGCGGCCTGCGCGGTGGTGACCACCGCCTGGCTCTCAGCCACCGCTGCTGCCGCGACACGCACCAGTTCCACCGACTTCATGGCGAGCAACCCGGCCAGCGCAAAGATGGTAATCGGCAACAGGCGGGGTGGCTTGATACGTGGCATCATCGGGCCATCCTCAGTGCCTTCAGCAGATCGCGCTCGGCCTGGCTGCGGACGCGAGGCTGGGCAGGGTCGGCATCCGCGACGACGGTCAGACGAGGTGTCTCAACTGCAAGTGGCCTTCCAGCCCGGACCAGTGCATCGATTCGATCGGCCAGCCGATCACCGCGATCGATCAGCAGGGTCAGGTCATCCTTCAGCGATATCGCCGCATCCAGCCGTCCGGCTATCTGCAGACCGGTGCCCTCCGCCACGCCGCGCAGCCGCTCAATGCCGAGCTCCGCCTGGCGGGTGCTGGCGTTGAAGCCGTCGATCAGGTCCTGCAGCGCGGAACGGTCGCGTTTCAGAACGCCGAGCGCGCGTTCCAGCCGTACGGCATGAAACAGCGTTGCGGCAAGCAACGCGACCAGAGCGATTTCGAGAAGCCACTCCATAACGATCATTCTGCCGCACGAGAGTTAGCAATCTGCCAATGTCTGGTGGGCCTGCGAGCCGAAGGAGGGAGATTATCGCTCGGTCTGCTGTAGTCGCGGCAGGTCGCGTTCGATGCGGACGGCGATGCGGCTCTTGCGCCGTCCGACGCGGCCTTCGAACAACGGCACCGCACCACACCGCACCAGAACCGGCGCACCGAGCGCGGCGTTCAGCACGATGCGGCTGCCAGGCTGCAGCGCTATGACGTCCGACAGCCGCATCATCTGCTCGTCCAGCACCACATCCAGCTCGACCTCGGTATTCCAGAGCTCCTCGGCAAGATGGGTTTCCCAGATCGAATCGCGGCCGAATTTCTCGCCCATGAACTGCTGCAGCAGCAGCTCGCGCACCGGCTCGAGCGTCGCGTACGGCAGCAGCAGCTCCAGCCGGCCGCCACGGTCCTCCATGTCGATCCGCAGCCGCGCCAGCACCGCGGCATTCGACAGCCGGCTGATGGTGGCAAAGCGCGGGTTCACCTCCAGCCGTTCGAAGCGGAACGTGACCGGGCACAGCGGATCGAAGCTGGCAGACAGATCGGCCAGCACGACCTGGATCAGCCGCTCGACCAGCGTTCGCTCGATCGTCGTGTAAGGGCGTCCCTCGATGCGCATCGCCGCGGTGCCGCGCCGCCCGCCCAGCAGCACGTCCACGATCGAATAGATCATGGCGGAATCGACGACCATCAGGCCGTAGTTGTCCCACTCGTCGGCCTTGAACACGGCGAGCATCGCCGGCAGTGGGATCGAGTTCAGATAGTCGCCGAATCGCAGCGACAGGATGTTGTCGATGCCCACTTCCACATTGTCGGATGTGAAATTGCGCAGCGACGTCGACATGATGCGCACCAGCCGGTCGAACACGATCTCCAACATCGGCAGGCGCTCGTAGGAGACGAGGCCGGAGCTGATGATCCTCTGCATCCCGCTGCGGTTCTCGCCGCCCCCGGGGCCCTCGTCGAATCCGAGCAGGCTGTCGATCTCGGCCTGATTGAGCACGCGCGCCGGCTGTGCCGCCGGCGCCTCACCTGCTTCCGCGTCCGCTTCCGCACCCCAGGCAGCGGCCAGCTCTTCGTCGGACTGCGGTTGCTGTTCTGGCGTATCGCTCATCGATCCTCCGGATCGTGGACGGTCAGATCCTCCGGATCGTAAACAGTCAGATCCTCCGGATCGTGGCTCGTCATTGGATCATCATCTGGATGAACAGCACGTCGGCGATGCGTGAGGGCGCGGCGGCCAGGTTGGCCCGACCGATCAGTTCCTCGCGCAGTCGATAGGTGCCGGCGGAGCCGCGCAGTTCCTCTGGGCGCATTTCGCGAAGGTAGGTCTGGAACAGATCCTGCAGCCGCGGCATGACGAGCTTCACTCGCTCCACATCCTCCTGTCGGGCGACTTCAAGGCGCGCCACCAGCTTCACGTAACTGGGATGCCGCGGATTGCTGTTCAGGTTTACGATCATCTCCGGCAGGTCGACGTAGATCGGCGCCAGCGGCTTGGCGGGGTCTGCCCTCTCCTGGCCATGACCGAGGCCGAGCAGGCGCGGCAGGATGCCGGTGAACCACAGACCGGAGCCGATGACAGCAACCAGCACAACCGGCGCGGCGAGCAGGATCAATCGGCGCCTGCCGCCATTGTCGTTCTTCGCTTCCGGCGGAGAAGGTGCTTCGTCCGTCTCGGTCTGGTTCGCCGCTGGCACGGCCGTGGCCACTGCCTGCTCCTTTCCGCACGCCCACTCCTGGCGCGATGCGGTCAATCTGACAGGGAGCCGTTAAGGAAGCCTTGCCCCCAAAGCTACCCGGCACAATCAGCCGTGCCAGGCAATCGTTGCCGAAGCGCTTCCGCACGCGAACGACCGAATGCCGCCCGGAAGGGCAGCAATCGAGCTGCTGCACGATTGGCACGGAGCTTGCGACCGCATCGGCGAACCCACCACGGATCGCATCGATGGACATCGTCAGCAGCATCGCCGCCTCCCGCCTGGTCGCGCAGCAGCGCGCCATGGACGTGATCGCCGACAACATCGCCAACGCCAACACGCCCGGCTTCAAGGCCGAACGCGTGCAGTTCAGCGACTGGCTCAGCCGCCAGAGCGGCACCCAGGGAATACCGGGCGAGCCCAGCATCGCATTCACCCAGGATCGCGCGACCTGGCGGGAGCAGCAGGCTGGCACGCTGACGCATACCGGCAATCCGTTCGATCTGGCCATCACCGGCGAGGGATATTTCGCCGTCGGCACGCCCCGTGGCCCGCGGCTCACCCGCGACGGGCGCTTTGGCCTCATGCCCAGCGGCACCGTGGCCGACAGTGCCGGCAACGCGCTGCTCGACACCAACGGACAGCCGGTCCAGCTCTCGTCCACCGACACGCAGATCAGCATCGCCGGCGACGGAACGGTCTCCAGCGAGAACGGACAGCTCGGCAAGATCGGCGTGGTGCGCCCGACCGATCCGATGCGGCTCGCCGCCGAAGGCAACACGCTGTTCCGCTCCGACGCACCGACCGAAGCGATCGCAACGCCTGGCGCTGGTGCAGGGCGCGATCGAGGACTTCAAACGTGCAGCCCGTGCATGGAGACGACGCGGATGATGAATGATCTGCGCCAGTTCCAGTTCATGAGCCAGTTCATCCAGGCGGAGGCCGACCGCCAGCAGTCGGCGATCGACAAGCTGCTGCCGCAGGGCGCCTAGCCCGGCACCCGACAGAAGGAAACCAGATCCATGCGTTCGCTCGATATCGCCGGCACCGGGATGCAGGCGCAGCAGACCAACGTCGAGGTGATCTCCAACAACATCGCCAACATGACCACCACCGGCTTCAAGCGGCGGCGGGCGGAGTTCCAGGACCTGATCTACCAGAACCTGCGCCGCGTCGGCGCCAACAGCTCGGACAGCGGCACGATCGTGCCGTCCGGCGCGCAGGTCGGGCTGGGCGTGAGGACCGCGGCGATCTACCGGATCAACGAGCAGGGCAACCTGCAGCAGACCTCCAACACGCTGGACATGGCGATCCAGGGCAGCGGCTACTTCCAGGTGACGCTGCCCTCGGGCGACACCGCCTATACGCGCGACGGCACATTCGGCCTGGCGGCCGACGGCACGATGGTCACCGCCGACGGCTACATCGTGCAGCCCGGACTGCAGATCCCGTCGAATGCCACCGGCGTGACGGTGAACGCATCGGGCCAGGTGCAGGTCACGCTGCAGGGTCAGACCGCGCCGCAGACCGTGGGCCAGCTGCAGATCGCGGTATTTCCCAACGAGGCCGGGCTGGACGCGCAGGGCGAGAACCTGCTGCTGCAGACCGCCGCCTCCGGCCAGCCGGTCACCGGCAATCCCGGCTCGACCGGCTTCGGCAAGGTGATGCAGGGCTTCATCGAAACCTCCAACGTCAATGTCGTCAGCGAGATCACCAACCTGATCAGCGCGCAGCGCGCCTACGAGATGAACAGCAAGGTGATCACGACCAGCGACGACATGCTTTCGACGCTGACCAACCTGCGGTGATGTCATGACCTCGTTTCGGTACAATCTGCCATTGACCGCCCTGGCGATCTGCCTTGGCGCCGCCAATGCCGACGCCGCCACGCTGCGCAGCATGACCACGCTGCACGCGGCCGTCGTCCGGCTTTCCGACCTGTTCGACGAGGCCGGCGCGAATGCCGATCGCGTCCTGGGTCCGGGCCCGGGTGCGGGTGGGCGCATCGTGGTCGAGGCGGCGCAGCTCGGCGCCATCGCGCACCAGTTCGGTGTGGACTGGCGGCCCGCATCGTCTGGCGATCGCGCCGTGCTGGACCGGCCAGGCCGTCCGCTCCGGCGCGAGGACGCGCTGGACGCGGTGAAGAGCGCTCTGGTCGGTGCCGGCGCCTCGCCGGATTGCGACGTCGAACTACCCGGCTTCACGCCCCCTCTGGTGCCGTTCGAGGCCGATCCGAGGCCGGTCGTGTCCGACATGGACTACGATCCCGCTGCCGGCCGCTTCAGCGCGGTGCTTTCCATCTCCGGCGCGGCGATGGAGCCGATCCATATGCGGCTAGCCGGTCGGGTGGACGATACGGTGGACCTTCCAGTTGCCACCACTCGGCTGTCGGCCGGCAACGTGCTGCGCGCGGAGGACGTGCATATCGCTCGCGTCCACACCACGCTGATCAGAAGCGAGGTGGTGCGGCGGTCCGACGATGCGATCGGCATGCAGCTCAAGCGGCCGCTTGCTGCCGGTCAGCCGCTCGCGGTCAGCGAGCTGATGCGCCCCTCGATGGTGCAGAAGGGCGCCGGCGTGACGATGCTGCTCGACAGCCCCGGCATCACGCTGAGCGCGCAGGGCCAGGCGCTGGAATCAGGCGCGATCGGCGAACGCATCCACGTGCTCAATCCGGTGTCGCGCGCGGTGATCGAGGCGGAGGTGATCGGTCCGGACCGCGTGCGCGTTGCGCCGAACGCGATGCCGGTGACGCGACCCATGGCCCCTGGGTCGAACCCCGGCTTTGCACAGGTGAGCGAGCGATGAACCGAAAGCTGCGGGTGCTGGCGCCTGCCCTCGCCTTCCTGTTGCTCGGCGGGTGCGGTTCCTTGTCGCGCATCTCGGAGGTCGGCCGCGCGCCGGCCATGACGCCGACCGCCGATCCGACGAAGGAGCCGACCTGGCGGCCGGTGAGCATGCCGATGCCGGCGACGGAGCCGACGCCCAACGAGGCAAATTCGCTGTGGCGCAGTGGCTCGCGTGCCTTCTTCAAGGATCAGCGCGCGGCCCAGGTCGGCGACATCGTGACGATCCTGGTCGCCATGAACGACACCGCCAACATGAAGAATGCCACGAACGGCACGCGCGCCAGCGCCGAGAACGGCAGCATGGCAAACTTCTTCGGCATGCAGTCGCTGCTGCCGAAGACGATCGCCGACCCGTCCAAGATCCTGACGGTCAACAGTTCCAACAACAACACCGGCACCGGACAGATCCAGCGCAACGAGACGGTGACGGTGCGGCTGGCCGGCGTGGTGACCCAGGTGCTGCCGAACGGCAACCTGGTGGTGGAAGCGCGGCAGGAATTCCGGGTGAACAACGAGTTGCGCGAGCTGAAGGTCACCGGCGTGATCCGGCCGCAGGACATCGCCAGCGACAACACGGTGCTGCACGACCGCATGGCCGAGGCGCGGATCGCCTATGGCGGGCGCGGCGAGCTGACCGAGGTGCAGCATACGCGGTGGGGCCAGCAGCTGATGGACATCCTGCTGCCGTGGTAGCGGGCTGACCGGCCCCTGCCAGCGGCCCGAACCAATGACCGTGTGTCTTCCGTCATGGCCGGGCGAGTCCCGGCCATCCGTCGTGGCAGGGCGCCGCTTCTGATGGCCGGGACACGCCCGGCCATGACGGTGTACCAGCAGCGGGGAGAGTCAATGTAAACGGCGCTTGGTATCAGACGGTCAATCCGCCTCCACGTCCGCCGCAACCGGCGCGGCAGTGCGCCGCCGCTCCAGCCGCAGCGCGACCGCGCGGGTGAGCACGTAGAACACCGGCGTGAACACCAGGCCGAACAGCGTCACGCCCAGCATGCCGGCGAACACCGCGGTGCCCAGCGACTGGCGCATCTCGGCCCCCGCGCCGACCGCGATCGCCAGCGGCAGGACGCCCAGGATGAAGGCGAGCGAGGTCATCAGGATCGGCCGCAGCCTGGTGCGCGCGGCGGCGACCGCGGCATCGAACCGGCTCATGCCGTCGGTCTCGGCCTGGCGGGCGAACTCCACGATCAGGATCGCGTTCTTGGCGGCAAGCCCGACCAGCACCACCAGCCCGATCTCGACCAGGATGTTGCGGTCGAAGGCGCGCGCGTTCACCCCGAGCATCGCGGCCAGGATGCACATCGGCACGATCAGCACCACCGCCAGCGGCAGCAGCCAGCTCTCGTAGAGCGCGGCCAGCAGCAGGAACACGAACACCACCGCCAGCCCGAACGCGACCATCGCGGTGTTTCCCGCTTCTTTCTCCTGCAGCGCGATCTCGGTCCATTCATAGCCGAAGCCCTGCGGCAGATGCTCGCGCGCGATCTGCTCGACCGCGGCGATCGCCTGGCCCGAAGCGAAGCCGCGCGCGAGCTGAAGCTGGATCTCGGCTGCCGGATACAGGTTGTAGCGCGGCACGCGGAACGGGCCGGTGGTGTCGCGGAACGTGGCGACCGAGCCGATCGGCACCATGTCGCCGTTGTTGTTGCGCGTCTTGAGGTTCTCGACGTCGCGCAAGGTCACCCGGAACGGATTATCCGCCTGCGCCGCGACCTGATAGATGCGGCCGAGCAGGTTGAAGTCGTTGATGTAGAATGATCCCATATACACCGACAGCGTCTGGAACACGCGGTCGATCGGCACCTGCAGCAGCTCCGCCTTGGTGCGATCGATGTCCGCATAGATTTGCGGTGTGTGCGTGTTGAACAGCGTGAACGCCTGGGTGAAGCCCGGCATCTTCGCCGCCGCGCCGGCGATGTCCCAGGTCGCACGCTCCAGCGCCGGCAGCCCGTTGCCGGTGCGGTCCTGCACATAGAGCTTCAACCCGCCGCCGGTCCCGATGCCCGGCACCGAGGGCGGCTCCAGCACGAAGCTGAACGCATCGTCGAGCTGCGCGAGCTGCTCGCGCACCTCGGCGGCGATCCTGGCCGATGACAGCCCTTTGGCGACGCGCTCGGCGAACGGCCGGAACGGAATGAAGATCACGCCGGCATTGGGTGCGTTGGTGAAGGTGCCGCCGTCGAAGCCTGCGAAGGCCACCGAATTCTGCACCCCCGGCTGCTGCAGGATGATGGCCGATGCGCGGCGGATCACCGAATCGGTGCGCGCCAGCGACGCGCCCGGCGGCAGTTGGAACACCGCGATCAGGTAGCCGCGATCGAGCTGCGGGATGAGGCCGGTCGGCGTGGCCGCAAGCCGGTCGTAGGCGGCGTAGATCAGCCCGCCGTACACCACCAGCATGACGACGCCGATGCGCACCAGGCGGCCCACCAGCCTGCCGTAGCCCGACGACAGATGCTCGAACATCCAGTTGAAGCCGGCGAAGAACCGCCGCACCGGCGCGCCCAGGCGAAACAGCAGCGTGCGCTTCGGTTCGTGCGTGTGCGGCCGCAGCAGCACCGCCGCCAGGGCCGGCGACAGGGTCAGCGAGACAAAGGCGGAGATCAGCGTCGCCGCGACGATGGTGATCGCGAACTGCCGATAGAACGAGCCCTGCAGCCCGGTGATGAACGTGGTCGGGATGAACACCGCGCACAGCACCAGCGCGATCGCGATCAGCGCGCTGCCGACCTCGTCCATGGTCTTGTGCGCCGCCTCCTTCGGCGTCATGCCCTGGCGCAGATAGCGCTCGACGTTCTCGACCACGACGATGGCGTCGTCCACCACGATGCCGATCGCCAGCACCAGTCCGAACAGCGACAGCGTGTTGAACGAGATGCCGACCAGCCCCATCACCAGGAAGCAGCCGACCAAGGACACGGGGATGGCGATCACCGGGATGATCGCGGCGCGCCAGGTCTGCAGGAACAGGATCACCACGCAGACCACGAGGCCGAGCGCCTCGAACAGCGTCCGCACCACCTCGTCGATCGATTGCTGGATGAACTCGGTGGGATTGTAGACCACGCGGTAGTCGAGGCCGGCTGGAAAATCCTGCTTCGCCGCTTCCATCGTCCGCAGGATCGCGGCCGCCGTGGTCAGCGCATTCGAGCCCGGGCGCTGGTAGATGACGATCGCGGTCGCCACGTCCTTGCCGAGATAGGCGTTCACCGTATAGTCCTGCGAACCCAGTTCGACGCGCGCGATGTCGCGGATGCGCACGAAGCCAAGGCCCGGATCGGCGCGCACGACGATGTCGCCGAACTGCTCGATGTCCGTCAGTCGTCCGAGCGTCTGCACCGAGACCTGGAACGCACCCGTCGAGCGCGCCGGCGGCTGGTTGATGGCGCCCGCCGCGACCTGCAGATTGGCCGCGCGCACCGCGTCCACCACGTCCTCGGCGGTCAGGCCGCGGGCCGCGACCTTGCCGGGATCCAGCCACACCCGCATCGAATAGTCGCGCGCGCCGAACACGTTGACGTCGCCGACGCCGTCCACCCGCGCCAGCGCGTCCTTGATGTAGAGCGTCGCATAATTGGAAATGTACTGCTGGTCGCGCGAGCCGTCCGGCGAGACCATGTGCACGACCATCATCAGGTCGGGCGAGGCCTTGCGCACGGTGACGCCGAGCCGCTGCACGTCGTCGGGCAGGCGCGGCACGGCGACCGAGACGCGGTTCTGCACCAGCACCTGCGCGGTATCGACGTCGGTGCCCGGCCGGAACACCACGTTGATCGTCAGCGTGCCGTCGCCGACCGATTGCGAGTTGATGTACAGCATGTTGTCGACGCCGTTCACCTCCTGCTCGATCGGCGTGGCGACAGTCTGTGCGAGCACCTCAGCCGATGCGCCCGGATAGCTGGCGCGGATGCTGACGGTGGGCGGCGCGATCTCCGGGTACTCGGAGATCGGCAGTGTGCGCTCGACCAGGGCGCCGGCGATGGTGATCAGAATCGACAGCACCGCGGCGAAGATCGGCCGGTCGATGAAGAAATGCGAAAACCGCATGCAGCTAGTCCGCCGCCATCTCGCGGTCGGTCGGACGGATTTCGCCCGCCGCGCGCCGCGACCGTCACACCGGCGCGGACGAACGGGTTGGCGACGCCGGCGATCACCACCCGATCGGTCGGCGCAAGGCCCGAGGCGATGACGCGCAGCCCCAGCGCCATGCCGCCCAAGGTCACCGGCTTGGCGACGACCTTGCTGTCCCCGTCCACCGTCAGCACGGTCTTCTGCGCCTGGTCGGACACCACCGCGGTATCCGGCACCAGCAGCGCATCGAGCGGCCCGCCATAGAGGCGCAGCCGCCCGAACGTGCCCGGCGTCAGGAAGAGGTCCTTGTTGTCGAAGATCGCCCGGCCGCGGATCGTGCCGGAATGCGCGTTAACCTCGTTGTCGACGAAGTTCATGACGCCGCGATGCAGAAATTCGGTCTCGTCGGCCAGGCGCACCGTCACCGGATTGGCGACATCGCGCGATGATGGCCGCTGCCCTTCGACGCTCATGCGCGTGTAGCGGATGTAATCGGCCTCGGAGCCTTCGAACACGAAATAGATCGGAGCAAGGGTGACGATCGTGGTCAGCAGCGTGGCCCCGTTCTGGCCGCCGGTCACGAGGTTGCCGGGGTCGACGCGCCGGTCGGAGATGCGGCCGGCGATCGGTGCGCGGACCTCGGACCATTCGAGATTGAGCTGCGCGGTGTGCAGCGCGGCCTCGGCCGACAGTACCTGCGCGCGGGCGATGTCGAGATTGGCCTTCCGCTGATCGAGTTCGCGCACCGGCGTCGCCGCGGTCTTCACCAGTTGCTGGGCGCGCTCGTAGTCGGCCTCATCCAGCACGACCAGCGCCTTGGTGCGGATCACGTCGGCCTCGGCCGACTCGACGGCAAGCCGGAAGGGGCGCTGATCGATGGTGAACAGCAGGTCGCCCTCCTTGACGGTGATGCCGTCACGGAAATTCACCTTGTCAATGTAGCCGGAGACGCGCGGGCGCACCTCGACGCGCTGCACGGCCTCGAAGCGGCCGGTGAACTCGTCCCATTGCGCCACGCGGCTGGCGAACGGTGTGGCAACCGTCACCTGCGGCGGCGGAGACTGTCCCTGCGCCGATGCGGTGGCGGCCAAGGCCAGGCTCGCGGTGGCGATCAGAACGAGCCAACTGGCAATGGCGCGTGGCCGAGGGCCGGCAAATCCCGTGGGGAATGGCATGGAGATGTCCTCTGTAGAGCCAGGTGAACCGACCGAGTGGCGATATGGCGCAAGGCTTTGAAAGCCGGAACTAACCATCTGACCGGGTTGCGATGGTTGGAAGCGGAGCCGGGCGCCCCGCGGATCACGAAGCAGGGAGCAGAGGGGCCGCCTGGTCCGGCGCAAAACGTTTCCCCTTCGCCGGGCATGCGGTAGAAGCATCCCAGCGAGCGCCGCCTCGGGACTTCGCGATCCCGTGAGCATGTCCATATTCGCGGCGTCACCGAAGATACAACAGGGGTTCTGACCGATGGCTGGCGTTGACATCCTCGCATCGGCCTTCAGCGGCGCGAACGCCGCGTTCCTGGGCGAGCAATACGCGCGCTGGGCGGCCAACCCGGCGTCCGTCGATCCGACCTTCGCCGAGCTGTTCAGCGCGCTGAACGACGACGCCCGCGCGGTTCTGGAGGACGCCACCGGCGCTTCATGGGCGCCGCATCATCCGACGCTGGAGCCGGAGGTCGCGCCACGTCCCGCCGCCGCCCCGGCGCTCGCCCCGCGCCGATGTCCAGCGAGCAGGTCCGCGCCGCCACCATCGCCTCGCTGCGCGCCCTGATGCTGATCCGCTCCTACCGCGTGCGCGGCCATCTGGAGGCGCGGCTCGATCCGCTCGGGCTGACCATTCCGGCGCCGCATTCCGAGCTGGACCCGCACTCCTACGGCTTCACCGACGCCGACCTCGACAAGCCGATCTTCATCGACAACGTGCTCGGCCGCGAGACCGCGACGCTGCGCGAGATCATGCAGATCCTGCGCGACACCTATTGCGGCCCGATCGGCGTCGAGTTCATGCACATCCAGGACCCCGACCAGAAATCCTGGATCCAGCGCCGCGTGGAAGGCGCGCCGTGGCACTCTGCCTTCGGCCCGCAGGAGAAGCGCCGCATCCTGCAGCAGCTCACCGAGGCCGAAGGCTTCGAGGTGTTCTGCCAGAAGCGCTACGTCACCACCAAGCGGTTCGGGCTGGAAGGCGGCGAGGTCACCATCCCGGCGCTGCACACGGTGATCGAGACGGTGGCCGCGCAGGGCGTGAACGAGATCGCCATCGGCATGCCGCATCGCGGCCGGCTCAACACGCTGGTCAACATCGTGCAGAAGCCGTTCACCGCGGTGTTCTCCGAATTCGGCGGCGAGAGCTTCAAGCCGGACGATGTGCAGGGCTCGGGCGACGTCAAGTACCATCTCGGCACCTCGACCGACGTGGACATCGCCGGACGCAGCGTGCACATCTCGCTGCAGCCCAATCCGTCGCATCTGGAGGCGGTGAACCCCGTCGTGGTGGGCAAGGTGCGCGCGCGGCAGGACACCGCGGGCGACACGCAGCGGCGCAGTTCGGTGATGGCGATCCTGATGCACGGCGACGCGGCGTTCGCCGGCCAGGGGCTTGTGTATGAGACGCTGGCGATGAGCCAGCTCATCGGCTACCGCACCGGCGGCACCGTGCATGTGATCGTCAACAACCAGATCGGCTTCACCACCGTGCCGGCGCACGCCTATTCCGGGCTTTATTGCACCGACGTGGCGAAGTCGATCCAGGCGCCGATCCTGCACGTCAACGGCGACGACCCCGAGGCGGTGATGTTCTGCGCGCGCATGGCGGCCGAATTCCGCATGCGCTTCGCGACCGACTTCGTGCTGGACATCGTCTGCTATCGCCGCCACGGCCACAACGAAACCGACGAACCGGCGTTCACCCAGCCGGAGATGTATCGCGCGATCGCCGCCAAGAAGACCACGCGCACGCTGTACGCCGAACGACTGGCGGCCGAGGGTGTTGTGCCCGCGGCGGAAGCGCAGGCGATGTGGGACGAGTTCCAGGCTGCGATGGAGGCGGCAAACGAGGCAGCGAAGGCCTACAAGCCGAACAAGGCGGATTGGCTGGAGGGCCACTGGTCCGGCTTCCATCCGGCGGACATCGAGTTCGAGCGGCAGGAGGAAACGACCGCCGTTCCGGAAACCACGCTGAAGCAGATCGGCCTGGCGCTGTCGCGCGTGCCGGCCGGGTTCGAGGTGCATCCGCGCATCGCTCGCCAGCTTGAGGCCAAGCAGGCAATGCTGGAAGGGCGGCGGCATCGACTGGGCGACCGGCGAGGCGCTGGCGTTCGGCTCGCTGCTGCTGGAGGGCAGTCGCATTCGCCTGTCCGGCGAGGACACGCAGCGCGGCACGTTCAGCCAGCGCCATGCGGTGCTGATCGATCAGACCAACCAGAACGAATACATCCCGCTGAACAACATCGCGCCCGACCAGGCGAAGATCGAAATCTACAACTCGCTGCTGTCCGAGGCCGGCGTGCTGGGCTTCGAGTACGGCTACTCGCTCGCCGAACCGCGCACGCTGGTGCTGTGGGAGGCGCAGTTCGGCGATTTCGCCAACGGCGCGCAGCCGATCATCGACCAGTTCATCGCCTCGGGCGAAACCAAGTGGCTGCGCATGTCCGGCGTGACATTGCTGCTGCCGCACGGCTACGAGGGTCAGGGACCGGAGCACTCGTCAGCGCGCATCGAGCGCTACCTGCAGCTCTGCGCCGAACGCAACATGTGGGTGTGCAATCCGACCACGCCGGCCAGCTACTTTCATATTCTGCGCCGGCAGCTGCACCGCAACTTCCGCAAGCCGGCGGTGATCTTCACGCCCAAGTCGCTGCTGCGGCACAAGCTGGCGGTGTCGTCGCTGGCCGACATGAGCGACGGCCGGCTCCAGTTCGTCATTCCGGAAATCGACCCCATCGCGCCGCCGGACGAGGTACGCCGCGTGGTGATCTGCAGCGGCAAGGTTTACTACGACCTGCTGGCGGAGCGGCGGGCGCATGAGGAGACGGATGTGGCGATCATCCGCCTGGAGCAACTGTATCCGTTCCCGGAAAACACGCTGGGCCGGGTGCTTGGCCCGTACCACAACGCCGATGTGGTGTGGTGCCAGGAGGAGCCGGAGAACATGGGCGCCTGGAGTTTCGTCGACCGGCGGCTGGAAAAGGTGCTGAGCCGGCTGGACATCAAGGTGACGCGGCCCGCCTACATCGGACGCGAGGCAGCGGCGAGCCCGGCAACCGGCCAGGCGCGCGTGCATACGCGTGAGCAGGCGACATTGGTCGCCGCCGCGCTGGGCATCGGCTGAGGGGAAGCACGCGTCATGGCGACCGAGATCAACGTGCCCACGCTGGGCGAAAGCGTCACGTCCGCCACTGTCGGGCGATGGATGAAGCACGAGGGTGACGCGGTGGCCGCCGACGAGCCGCTGGTGGAACTGGAGACCGACAAGGTCACGGTGGAGGTCACCGCGCCGGCGGCCGGTGTGCTGAGCTCGATCGCGGCGCCGGAGGGCAGCGAGGTGCCGGTCGGCGCGCTGCTGGCCACGCTGGAGGCCGGCGCAGGACAGGTCAGCCAAGCCAGCACAGCCGCCGCAGCCACGGGCCGCTGCCAATCCGCCGGCCGGCGTGCATCCGCCGCCACGGCCGCTGGGTCCCGTCACGCGCCCCGCCAGCCCGCCGCCCCAGACGCAGGCCCAACTTCAGGTGATGCCGGCCGCGGCCAAGCTGATCGAGGAGCAACATGTTTCGCCCGCGCAGATCGGGCCAGGCAGCGGCAAGGACGGGCGGATCACCAAGGGCGACGTGCTGGCGTTCCTCGATCGCCCCGCGCCGACCGCGCCGGTTCCCGTGGCCAGGCCGCCGCGCGTGGAACAGCCGCGCGAAGAGCGGGTGCGCATGACGCGGCTGCGGCGCACGATCGCGGCGCGGCTGAAGGAGGCACAGAACACCGCGGCGATGCTGACCACCTTCAACGAGGTGGACATGTCCGCGGTCATGGCGCTGCGTCGCGAATACCGCGAAGCGTTCGAGAAGAAGCACAACGGCGCGCGGCTCGGGTTCATGTCGTTCTTCGTGAAGGCGTGCGTCGCCGCGCTGAAGGAATTCCCCGCGGTGAACGCCGAGATCGACGGCGACGACATCGTTTACAAGAATTTTGTCCATATGGGCATCGCGGTCGGCGGATCGGCCGGACTGGTGGTGCCGGTGATCCGCGACGTCGATGCGATGAGTTTCGCGGAGATCGAGCGAGCCATCGCTGATTTCGGCCGCCGCGCGCGTGACGGCGCGTTGAAGCTGGAGGAGCTGACCGGCGGCACGTTCAGCATCACCAATGGCGGCGTGTATGGCTCGCTGATGTCCACGCCGATTCTCAATCCGCCGCAGTCGGGGATTCTGGGGATGCACAAGATCCAGGAGCGGCCGATGGCGATCGGCGGCAAGGTCGAGATCAGGCCGATGATGTATCTCGCGCTGAGCTACGATCACCGCATCGTCGATGGCAGCGAGGCGGTGTCGTTCCTGGTGCGCGTGAAGGAAGGCGTGGAGGATCCGCGCCGGCTGCTGCTGGGACTGTAGACGCCCAATCCCCTCTCCGCCCTGGGGCGGAGAGGGTCAGGGTGAGGTGGGGTGCACGCATGCCCAACTCCTTCGATGTCATCATCATCGGCTCCGGCCCCGGCGGCTATGTCTGTGCCATCCGGGCGGCGCAGCTCGGCATGAAGGTCGCCTGCGTGGAGAAACGCGCCACGCTCGGCGGCACCTGCCTCAACATCGGCTGCATTCCTTCCAAGGCCCTGCTGCAATCATCCGAGGAATTCCACCACACCTCGCACGCATTGAAGGACCACGGCGTGCTGGTGGACGCGGTAAAACTCGATCTCGCACGCATGCAGGCACGCAAGGGCGAAGTCGTCTCCGCCAATACAAAGGGCGTCGAATTCCTGTTCCGCAAGAACAAGGTGACCTGGCTGAAGGGTACCGGCCGAATCGCCGGCCCAGGCAAGGTCGATGTGGACGGCACCACCTACGATGCGAAGCACATCGTCATCGCCACCGGCAGCGAAAGCGTTCCGCTCGCCGGCGTGGAAGTGGACGAGAAGCAGATCGTCACCTCCACCGGCGGTCTGGAGCTGGACAGGGTGCCCGGGCATCTCGTTGTGATCGGCGGCGGCTACATCGGGCTGGAGCTCGGCAGCGTGTGGCGACGGCTCGGCGCGCAGGTGACGGTCGTAGAGTTCCTCGATCGCATCGTCCCCACGATGGACGGCGAGATTGCCAAGGCGTTCGAGCGCATCCTGACCCGGCAGGGCATAAAGTTCCGGCTCGGCATGAAGGTGACCGGCGCGCGCAAGGGCAACGACGGCGTCACGTTGACCATCGAGCCTGCGAAGGGCGGCACCGCGGAGGAGGTGAAGGCCGACATCGTGCTGCTGTCGATCGGTCGCCGGCCATTTACCGATGGCGTCGGGCTGGCCGATGCCGGTGTCGTGCTGGACGACCGCGGGCGAGTGAAGACCGACGCACACTATGCCACCAACGTCCCCGGCATCTACGCGATCGGCGACGCCATCGCCGGTCCGATGCTGGCGCACAAGGCGGAGGAGGAAGGCGTCGCACTTGCCGAACGTCTGGCCGGCCAGGCGGGGCACGTGAACTACGGCGCCATTCCCGGCGTGGTCTACACCTGGCCCGAGGTCGCCGCGGTCGGTCAGACCGAGGAGGAACTGAAAGCCGCAGGTGTGGCCTACAACGTCGGAAAATTCCCGTTCACCGCGAACGCCCGCGCGCGCGCCATGGGCGATACGGATGGGTTCGTGAAGATCCTCGCCGACAAGACGACAGACCGCATAGCTGGGCGCGCACATCATCGGCCCCGATGCAGGAACTTTGATTGCGGAACTTACCACCGCGATGGAATTTGGCGCCTCGGCCGAGGATGTTGCGCGGACCTGCCACGCGCATCCGAGCCTGAGCGAGGCGGTGAAAGAGGCGGCCCTGGCGGTGGCAGGTCGGGCGTTGCATATCTGACGGGATGTTAGTGCTGGTGTCCCCTCCCCCCACCCCATCCCGCAAGGGGAGGGGGAGTAGTGGCGTAAGCGGCAAAGCTCCCTCTCCCCTTAGGGGAGAGGGTTGGGGTGAGGGGTGACAGTTCTCGCCCTGACCATGGGAGACCCCGCCGGCATCGGCGGCGAACTGACGCTGCGTGCCTGGCTCACGCTACGAAATGGCAGCCAACGCTTCGTCGCACTCGACGATCCGGAGCGCCTCGCTGCACTCGCACACGCACTGACCCTGGACGTGCCGATCGCGGCCGTTGCGTCGCCGGATGAGGCCAGCGCGGTATTTGCGATCGCCCTCCCCGTGTTGCCGATCAATCTGGCGAACACGCCGCGGCCCGGCCACCCCGACAAGGCGAACGCCAAGGCGGTGATCGCATCCATTGAGCGTGCCGCTGCGCTCGCATTGCGTGGCGCCACGAGCGGCATGGTGACCAACCCTATCAACAAGGCTGCACTGTACGACGCCGGTTTCGCCTATCCCGGCCACACCGAATTCCTCGCCATGCTGACCGGCGCGCACGGGAAGCAGATCATGATGCTGGCGAGCCCGGCGCTGCGCGTCGTTCCGGTCACCGTGCACGCCTCGCTGCGCAACTCGATCGCCATGCTGACCACCGATGCCATCGTCTCGGCCGCACGCACGACCGCCACCGCACTGCAACGCGATTTCGGCATCGCTCGGCCACGTCTCGCCGTCGCCGGCCTGAACCCGCATGCGGGCGAACAGGGCGCGCTCGGCGACGAAGAGGCCACGATCATCGGCCCCGCAATCGACGCACTGCGCGCAACCGGCATCGATGTCTCCGGCCCATGGCCGCCCGACACGATGTTCACCGCGAGCGCGCGCGCGCGCTACGATGCGGCGATCTGCATGTACCACGACCAGGCGTTGATCCCGCTGAAGACGCTCGACATGGACCATGGGGTGAATGTCACGCTTGGCCTGCCGATCGTGCGCACCTCGCCTGACCACGGCACGGCGTACGATATCGCCGGCAAGGGCATCGCCGATCCATCCAGCTTGATCGCCGCCATCGCGTTGGCCGCAACATTCGTCGAACGCCGCGCGACTGCCCCAAGGAACACCGCATGACACCTCTACGCCTCGGCGTGAACGTCGACCACGTCGCCACCGTGCGCAACGCGCGCGGCGGCGAGCATCCCGACCCGCTGAATGCAGCGCTGGCCGCGATTGCCGCCGGCGCCGATGGCATCACCATCCATCTGCGCGAGGACCGTCGGCATATCCGCGACGATGACGTGCGTCGGATCCGCGCGGCGATCGGCAAGCCGCTGAACCTGGAAATGGCGGCCACCGCCGAGATGACCGCAATTGCCTGCCAGGTGCGCCCCCACGCAAGCTGCCTGGTGCCGGAGAAGCGCGAGGAGGTCACCACCGAAGGCGGTCTCGATGTCGCCGGCAACATCGACGCACTGCGTCCGGTTGTCGCGATGCTGGCCGCCGCTGGCATCAGGGTCTCGCTGTTCATCGACCCGGACCCGGCACAGCTTCATGCCGCGGCCGATGTCGGCGCCGCTGTGGTGGAGCTGCACACCGGCAGCTATGCGGAGGGCAAGCCTGGCGAACTCGATCGCTTGCGCGCAGCGGCCGCGTTGGCGACGTCGCTTGGCCTGGAATGTCACGCCGGCCACGGCCTGACCTTCGACAATGTCGGTCCCGTTGCCGCGCTGCCCGAGGTGGTGGAGCTCAACATCGGCCATTTCCTGATTGGCCAGGCGATCATCGACGGTTTGCCCGCGGCGGTGTCGCGCATGAAGCGATTGATGCTGCAGGCGCGCGTCGGACGGACTGCCCCATGACGACACGGCTCGAGGACAGGGACGCGATCCGCGAAGTGCTGCACCGCTATTGCTTCTACATGGACGAGGGGCGCTTTACCGAACTGGCGGCACTGTTCGCCGAGGACGGAGAATGGATCGCGCCGTATCGCACCGCGAAGGGTCCTGCGGAAATCGCGGCGTGGCTCCAGGAGTTGGTACCGTCGCATCCGCGTCGTGTGCACTACGTTATGAACACCATCATCGACTGTGAGGGCGCGCGCGCCACGGCTCGCTCGAACTACCTGGTGATGGTCGAAGGCGCGAACGGCCCGTTTCCCTCGGTCTGCGGTACCTACGACGACGTGCTGGTCAAGCAGCCGGGCGGCTGGCGCTTTCAGCGACGCCGGCTCATCCACGCGTTCAAGGGCGAGATGGCGCTGCGTCTCCCGTGAGAATTAGCGTCAGGCCAGTGCGTCATCGCGGATCATCGCCGCACCCTTCTCGGCGATCATGATCGTCGGAGCATTCGTGTTGCCGGTCGTAAGACTTGGCATCACGGATGCATCGATCACGCGCAGGCCGTCCATCCCATGCACGCGCAGACGCGAATCGACAACCGCGCCGGGACCTTCGCCCATGCGACAGGTGCCGACAGGATGGAAGATCGTCGTCCCGTAACGGCGCGCATAATCAGCAAAGTCCTCATCGGAGAGGACAGTCGGACCGGGCAAGGTTTCCTCGACGCTATGCTGGGCGAGGGCCGGCGCGGCGAAGATCTGTCGCGTAAACCGCAGGCCTGCGTTCAGTACACGCTGATCGTTCGTGTCCGATAGATAGTTCGGCGTGATGATGGGCGCGGCAAATGGATCGGGCGAACGCGCCATGATCGTGCCGCGACTGTCCGGCCGCACGGGACACACTGCGACGGTCATCCCCGGCTTGCGTTCCAGTTTTCCAAATCGTGCGGCGTCGTAACTGGCAGGCGTGAACAGCAGTTGCAGATCAGGGCTCGCCAGCCCGTCGCGCGAGCGGCAGAACACCTGGGCACTGGTAACGCCGAACGTCAGAGCGCCCCGGCCTGTCGCCACATAGCGCACCGCTTCTCCCGCAAGGCGGATACCATGCGCAAGCTGATTGATTGAGACCGCATTCTTTGCACGGTGCGAAACGCGCGCGACGTAGTGATCTTGGAGATTGGCGCCCACACCTGCAAGTTCGTGGACTACCTGCACGCCTATCGACTGGAGATGGCTCGGCTGGCCCGATGCCGGAAATCTGCAACAGATGCGGTGAGTTCACCGCCCCGCCGCACAGGATCACCTCGCGCGCCGCACGGACCTCGCGATCCTGCCCACGCTGGCGGAAGGCAACGCCGACACAGCGCTTGCCTTCCAGCAACAGGCGCGTCGCCATTGCGTCGGTCTCGATCCGCAGATTGGCGCGACGTTTTGCCTGTGCCAGAAAGGTCTGCGCCGTCGAGCCGCGGAAGCGTCCGTTGCGCGTCATCTGCGAATAGCCGACGCCTTCCTGCGTCTTGCCGTTCAGATCCGGACTGAACGCGAAGCCCGCCTGCTGCGCGGCTTCGACGAAGTGGTGCGTGAGTGGCAGTATGGTGCGGTAGTCCTCGACGCGCAGCGGGCCGCCCTTGCCACGGTACTCTGCATCGCCCGGCACATAGTCTTCGGACTTGCGGAAATACGGCAGCACGTCGTCAAAGGACCAGCCACGACAGCCCATTTGCGCCCAGCCGTCGAAGTCGGCCGGGTTGCCGCGGACGTACAGCATTCCGTTGATGGAACTCGATCCGCCGAGGACCTTGCCGCGCGGCCAGTGGATTGGACGGTTCGCGGTTCCGGGCCCGGCGTCCGCGCTGTAGTTCCAGTTGATTACAGGGTGATGCAGCAACTTCAGCACGCCGGCGGGGATATGGATCATCGGATGCCAGTCGCGTGGTCCTGCTTCCAGCAGTGTTACACGAGCACCAGTTTCGCTGAGCCGGCTGGCGATGACGCAACCGGCCGAGCCGGCGCCGATCACCACGTAGTCTGCGTCCATCGTCACGCCGTCGCGATGCCGAGCCAGCGCGCGAGCTGGGCCAGCTTCGCCTTGATGACCTGCCACAGCAGGCCGTGCACGGCCAGCGGTGCCGGCGCAGCTTGTTCTGTTGGAGACGGTGGGGGTGTATCACCAGCGAATTCCTCCGCCGCTCGGCGGGCGAAATCCTGCATGATGACGTTCGCCACGGCCACGCCGCCGGTTCGGGCAAAGTCCGCCAGCACACCTCCGAGTTCCGCATCGGACGTGATCGCAACGATACTTGTCGGCGTCGACGCGGCCGGATCGTCGCGCACTGCGAAGGCGACCTTCACCCCGATCCGCGCCGCCCGCATGTCCGCGGTCCCACGACCCTGCAGCGTGCCGGTCTTGCTTGCGAAGTCAAACTCGCAGGTGACCCGGCCTTTGAAGTTGATCCTCTTCGGGCCGAATGCGACCACCATCGCGCCAGGCCAGGCACCATCCTCGGTCTGTGGCTCGAGCATCGCGCCCGGCATGCAGCGCGCCATGCGTGGCACGTCGGCGAAGCGATGGATCACATCCTCCGCCTTGCCGGGAACGCGGAACTCGCCCTCGAAGTGCATCGGCTACGCAACCGGGCGCAGCAACGGGGCATGGCTCTCGCGGCCGAAATGCACCTTCGCGTACGGCTCGGTCGGCGTGGTCGGCGAGACGCGCGCATCGATCAGATAAAGCCCACCCTTGCGCAATCCCTCGGCAATCGCACCGCCGAGCTCCGACGGGTCGTTCAGCAGCACGCCGTCGCCACCAAAAGCCTTGGCCAGAGCTACGAAATTCGGCGACTTCCACTGTGCCAGCTTCTCATCGAAGCCCTTGGCCACCAGCTTGTGCACCTCGGCGCCGTAGCCGGCATCGTTCCACACCACCAGCACCATTTGCATCTTATGGCGGACGATCGTTTCCAACTCCTGGATGTTGAACAACAGGCTGCCGTCGCCCTCGACCGCGATATGCGGCCGTCCGGGATTGCCGGCGCCGGTGCCGATCGCCACGCCGATCCCCTGACCTACCGCGCCGAAGCCGTACGAGTACTGGATCTCCACGCCTTCCGGCAGTGGCGAGTACATCGCGACCCAGGTGAAGAAATGTCCCGCACCGCAGGTGAACAACGCACCCTTGGGCAGCGCTGCCCCAAGGTTCCACGCAAGCGCGCGGGGATCGAGCCCATCGGCGGGCGCCTCGAACCGGTGCGGCGGCGCATCGAGCACCGCCCTGGTCGCCGCGGTTCGCAGGCCCTCCTTGCGAACCTGGCGTGCTTCCAGCGCCTCATTGATGGCGGCCACCGCCTTGCGTCCATCACCTTGCACATACAGGCCGGGGATGACGCCGATCTCCTCGGGCATCGGCTTGATGTCGATGCGCGCAACTTCGGCCGATGGGAACAGCAGTCCGCCTTCCGTGGTGTAATAGCCAAGCTCGGCGCCCACACCCAGCACGAAGTCGGCGTCGGCCAGCAATTGCTCCGACGGCGCCGATGCGAAGGCGCCTGCAATGCCGATGTCCCACTTATGGCCGGCGAAGTACCCCTTGCCCTGCAGCGAAGTTGCGAGCAATGCGCCGACGCGGTCGGCCAGCTTTATGATTTCATCCTTGGCACCCGACGCCCTTGCACCGCGGCCGGCGATGATGATCGGGCGCTCCGCGGCGATCAGCTTTTCGATGACCGGCGCCAACAGGTCCGCGCTGGGGGTTTCAACACGAGGCGGCAGGAACTGCGTGGACGGGCGATATTCGTAGTCCCAGTCGAAGGACTCTTCCTGCAGCCCCATCGGCAGATTCAGCACGACAGGCCCGCGACCCGTGCGCGCCGCGTAGAACGCCTCGGCAATTTCCTCGGCCATGTTGTCGAGGCTGGTGAGCGTGAAGAAGCGCGCGCTGCTCGCTTCGACGAAGCGGCGCTGGTCCATCGTCTGGGTGCTGTTCTTTGACCCGGCCTCGATCTCGCCGGCGATCAGCACGAGCGGCGTCTTGCCGCGATAGGCCGCAATGAGCGACGTGCCGCATTGCGTCAGACCAGGCCCGCAGGTGACCATCGCGACGCCGATCTTGCCGGTGGTGCGGGTGTATCCGTCGGCCATCGACACGGCCATGGACTCGTGACGCGCGTTGTAGGGCTTGACCGAGGGATCGCGGCACAGCGCCGCCCCACAGCCACATGTTGCCGTCACCCATCAGGCCGAAGAAGTCGGTAACGCCCTCGGCGAGGAGGGACTGCGCAATCGCTTCGTAGGCTTTCATCGTGGTTTTCCCCTTGATCAATCGGCAGCGCCGGCCAATGCCGCGGCCTGCGACCTGTGGCCCTTCTGGTGGAAGTAGTTCGCGCGATAGAACTCCAGCACCAGGTCGCGATACAGCGCCGGCGGATAGTGTGCCGGGTTGTCAGCGGACACGCAGCTTGGCACGCACTCGATCACCGACACCGGGTTCGGGCTGTGGAAATACGCGATCGAATAGCGGTCGGCACCCGACTCGTTGATCACGCCGTGTGGCGTGGACAGAAACCGGTCGTTCGACCAGCGTCGCATGATGTTGCCGAGGTTGATCAGGAACGTGCCGGGGAATTACCGGCGGCGGGAACCATTCACCGGTCGGCAGGCGTATCGCCAACCCCGGCACATCGGTGCGCGCAAGTGCGGTCATGAAGCTGTTGTCGGTATGCGGCGCGGTGCCGAACGTGTTCTCGCTCATGTCCTGCTGTGGCGGGTAATGCAGGAACCGCAGATTGGCGTGGCATTCATCTGCGAAATACGGTGCGAAGTAATCGGCCGGCATGCCGAGTGCCACGGCAAACGGCGGCAGCATTCGATCGCACATCGCGCCGAGTGCGCGGAAATATCCCATCATGTCTCCACGCAGATCCGGCAGGCTCTCCGGCCACTGGTTGCGCCCGCGCAGGGGGAGTCCAGCCAGCACGTCGGGATGATCCGGCCCACGATCGTGGCTGACAAAGAAGCTCTCATTCTGGTTGGGCTTGGTGGCCTTGTGCACCTGCGAGGCACCCTGCACCGAGGCGTTCATCGGCATGTAGCCGATGTTGTTCTCGTTCAGGCGCAGCTTCAATTTCTGCTCCAGCGGAAGCGCATGGAACCGCCGCGACGCTGCGAAACCCCGGTCGACGACATCCTGTGGCACGCCGTGATTCAGCGCGTAGAAGAAACCGATGTTCTCGCACGCATAGCGCACGTCCTGGGCCAGACGCTCGAGCGCGCCCGGCTCGCCGGCAAAATACGGGCCATAGTCGATCACCGGAATCTTGCGCCGCGGCTTCCGCGAAGTCCTTGACCGCATGCTGCTTGAAGAGATGCATGAACTGCTCCGATGCTGGCGTGCCCGCAGTATAGGCCCGCGCGTGCGACGCTGCCAATTTGACCCGAATTGGCCCGGTCATTACCGTGTTCGCGGCAGGAGGAAGCATCGATGCTGCAAATTCGTCGCATGGGACCGCAGATCGGCGTCGAGGTGACCGGCGTTGACGTAAAGACGCTGGACGATGCGGGGTTCGCGCCGATCTATCAGGCGTGGCTCGACCACAATGTCATGGTGGTGCGCGACCAGGCGCTGACGCTCGAACAGTTCCTTCACTACAGCCGCCGCTTCGGTTCGGTCGTGCCGCATCCGTCCAAGAGCACGCGACATCCCGAGGTTCCCGAAATCACGCTGCTCGGCGTCAACAAGTTCGATGCCGATGGGAAACTGAACCAGGCGATCTACCGGCGTGGCGCCGAGGGCTGGCACACGGATGGCGCTTATGATGCCGAACCCTTCAAGGCGACACAGCTCTATGCGCTGGCAATTCCCAGCACCGGCGGCGACACGCTGTTCGCCAATGGGTATGCGGCCTATGCGGCGTTGCCGGAGCGGCTGAAGCAGCGCCTCGACGGACGTATCGGCGCATTTACCTATGGTGGGCGCAGGAAGAAACAGGAGTTGCTGAACGAGGAGGATCGCGACTGGAAACCGGTGTTCCATCCGATCATCCGCACCCATCCGGAAACCGGGCGGAAGTCGCTCTACTTCGATCCTGGCAAGATCCTGCGGATCGAGGGTATGGACGCGCAGGAGAGCGACGCTGTCATCGACGAACTGACCGGCACCATGATCCAGCCGGATGGCGAGTACCGGCACAAATGGCGGGTCGGGGATATCGTCATCTGGGACAACCGCTGCTCATACCATCGCGCCGCCGGGGACTATCCGCCGCACGAGGACCGCATCCACTGGCGCACATCCATTAAGGAGCGCGCGGCGGAGCGCCTGGCAGCGGATTAGCAGATCATTGCGGAACAGAGCCGATAGAGCGCCAGTCCAGGCGGATCCACATCCTGTAGTTGAAGCGCGACCGGCTGAAGTCGGCTTCGTAAGATGCCCTCGGGAAGCTCGTCTCGCACCGCCGCGGTGACAAAGACGCCACCTTCGCCATGACCCAGGACCTTGAGAGAAGCATGCTGGACGCGTTGGGCACCCCACATCCCCTCGCCATAAAGAAAGGACCGAAACGCAGAAATCTTGCCGCGATGCAATGCAATGTTGATGGGACAGCCGAATCGTCCGTCGCGGCTGGCCGCTTGCCAATCCAGGCTTAGCCGCTCCGCCGCTGCAATCGCCTGAGAAGCTTCGGGGAAGGTCAGGCAGTAGCTGTCGCCGATGCTGTAGCGGATCGTGCCCCCAAACTCGGTCGCCACTGCGTGGTTCAGTGCGTCAAGCGTATCCAGTATCCGTTCGACCCTGGCGACCGACTCAAGCTCGGTGACCGCCGTGAATCCGCGCAGATCGGAGGAAAGGATGTAGGCGCCGGCAAGGACATGGGTGCGATGCCGCTGCTGCACCCGGTACACGGCTATCGGCTCGGCAAATCCTTTCAGCATGAAATTGTCGACAAGCATCGTCTGCACTTCTGCGGCAAACAAGGCGAGACGTGCCGCAGGCGTGATGTAGATCTCGTCCGCCGGAGTGATCGCTTCGATACGCACAATGAGTGCCAGCAGTTCGCCAATCAGGTCACTGTCGGTTACGGCGACATCGCCAACCCCAATCACGGCGCGCATCGACAGTCGTTCATCGCCCTTGTTCGGTTGCGCCAGTCGGAGCGCCTCCTGCATGGCGATTGCCGATCTGGCAGCAGCGGTAACACTGGCGAATTCCAGCCAGAAACCGTCGCCGGTTGGCTTGAAGATCTTGCCGCCCTGACCGGCAGCGTAATTCTCCACAAATGCCTGATGGTCCTGCAGGACGGCCTGTTGATCAGCCGCCAGCAACGCACGAAACCTGGGCGTAGACCCCGCAATATCGGTCTTCATCAGAACAATGGTTCTGAGCGGCGTCATATTCGCCCAGGATTGAGCAGCAGAATCAGGGCGCCGGTGTTTCGTGCGCCGCGAAGTTGCACTCCACCGCAATGCCGTCCGGATCGTAGTAGAACAGTTGCGTCATGTTCAGCCGCGGCAGCACCCGTTCGTCGAATTTGATGCCGTGGCCTTCAAGGTTCGCCTTCATGCCCGGCAGTCCCTCGCAGGCGAACGCGATGTGGTCCAGCCGCCCGGTCTTCGCCGGATCGCCGGGCGCATCGGCGATCACCGGGTCGTCGGCGCGGCGGCCGATCAGATGCACCGTCGGCACGCCGCCGCAGTACAGCCAGTATCCGGGAAATGCGAGCGGCGGACGGTCACCGACTGTCAGTCCGACGACATCGGTGTAGAAATTCTTCGTCGCCTCCAGATCGCGCGCCAGGATCGTGTAGTGATTGAGCGACATCGCAGGCATGTTGTTCCTCCATCAGAAGTAGTTTTCCGGCTCCATGCCGAATAGGATCTGGCCGACCAACTCATAGTGAAGCTGCCGCCCCTGCGACTGCTGCGCGACGGTTTGGATATCGCGCAGACGCTGCTCGAACGGCTGGTCCTCGAACACCGCCATCGATCCGGCGGCATGATACAGCGTGTTGACGACCTCGCGCGACTGCTGGATCGCCCAGGTCGAGGCCAGGCGGATCATGGCCCGATCCTCGCCGGTTTGCGCGCCGGTTGCTTCGACGTGACCCCACGCCTGCTCCCACGTGGTGTGCAGGAACGCGCGCGCCGAACGCCAGCGCGCCTCGCATTGCGCAAGCTGCGACTGCACCACGTTGTTTTCGCGCATCGGACGCGACGCCCCGCGCGACACCTTGTTGGCGGGCAGGTTCAGGAAATCGTCGATCGTGCCGCGCGCAATGCCCAGTCCCACACCCGCGAAGCCGCAGGAATACAGCTGGTTGCTGGTGAAACGATACAGCAGCCCCTGTTCCCGCCGCTCGGCCGGCGTGTCGCGCGCCATCGTGTAGCGCTGTGGCACGAACAGGTCCTTCACCACGTATTCGTTGCTGGCGGTGCCGCGCAGTCCGATCGTGTGCCAGATGTCGTTCATCTGAACGCTGGACTTCGGGAACAGCATTGTCCGAACTTTGCCACTGCCGGCGATCGGCATGTGCGCACCGAGCCATCTGGCATGATGGCAGCCGCTGGCGAAGCGCCACCTGCCGCTGATGCGATAGCCGCCATCGACCGGCTGCGCCTCGAACGGCGCGCCCGGCGGCCCCCAGGCCAGAATCCCCGTCGGCGGGCCGAAGATCTCGCATGCAACCTCCGGCTCCAGATAGGCCGCCGACATCGAGCAACCGTTGTTCTGTCCAACGCACCACGCGACCGACGCGTTGGTTCGGGCCAGTGCCTCGGTGACCTGCGTGAAGATCACCGGCCGCAGTTCGGCGCCGCCGAGGAAGCGTGGCTGCAGCATGCGGAAGAAGCTGCCGTCGATCAGCGCGGACACGACCTGTTCCGGCAGTTCGCGCCGCCGTTCGATCTCGTCGCCGGACTCCTGCAACAGCGGCGCCAGATCGCGGGCGCGCTGGATCATGTCGATGTCGCTCATTTGCGTGTCTCCGGCGGGCGCATTTCTTTTCGCAGGATATGCGGTTCAGCGAACCCCGTCACGCTGCGGGACGTTGCTCCAGGGTATCCAGCATCGCCGCAATGCGCACGCCGGCCACTGCATCCGCCGCACGCAGCGGCGGACGGACATTGCGCCAGATCGCCTCGCCGGTGATCGCCGCCAACACCGCCTTCAGCAACGGGATGCTGTCCACCGGCGCGCACGCTCGCTCGATTTCCGCCTGGGCGCTTGAATCGACGAGCAGGCGGCGAACCAGCGCAGGCACCAGATTCGCCATGCCGCAGATCGTCCCCTGTCCACCCGCCGCCATCGCACGCGCAATCAGGACCTCGGCCCCGACCAGCGCGGCGACATCCGGCGCCGCGGCGCGGAACGCCAGGAATGCATCGAAGTCGCCACTGCTGTCCTTCACGCCGGACACCACGGCGCCGTAGCGGACACGCAACCGCCCCAGCACCTGCGCGGGCACCGGCACGCCGCAGACCTGCGGAATATGATACAGGCATGCGCTCAACCGTGCATCGGCCACCCCATCGAATACGGCGGCATAGGCATCCTCGATGCCCTCGGGCGACACGCCCGCGAAATAGTACGGCGGCAGCAAGAGCGTCCGCGTGATGCCGAGGGCGAGCATTCCCTTGGTCAGCGCCACGGTGTCGGCGATCGCCGGGCAACCGGTGCCGAGTGCCAGGCGTGTCGGGGCAACACCTGCGCGCAACACTGCCTCGGTGGCCGCCAGACGCTCGGCAATGGAGAAGGATGGGCCTTCGCCGCAACTTCCGAACAGCACCAGGCCATCGCAGCCCCAACGCACCAGGCGCTGCGCGTGGCGGCCTAATGCGGCATAGTCGATCGCGCCGTTGGTGTCGACCGGTGTGGTCGCCGCCGCCCACATGCCGGCGATCGGGTCGGGCATCATCGTCTCCTGCGAACCATGGTTCCGGTCAACCTGCCATCGAAACGCGACTTCGGCCATCCCCCTGGGCAACTCAGGCGGCCGCGTTTGGCCATCCTGGCCGCCAGATTTACTCGCGGTTTGGTGTTTTCATTGTAATGAACCGGCTCTATGGGATTCGCTCCAATAACGTTAGGGTGACGCCGGGTTGAAGGGGCATAAAAATGAGTGAAACGACCGACCAGGTGCTCGGACTGACGGCGCAGATCGTGGCTGCACATGTCCGGCACAATGCCGTCGCGCCAGATGCGCTGCCAAGCCTGATACAGGAAGTGTACAGGGCTCTCACAAATGTCGGAAAGCAGCCGACAGAGGCTGAAAAGCCTACCCCGGCAGTGCCAGTGAAGCAGTCGATCAGGCCAGACCGCATCATCTGTCTAGAGGACGGCAAGGCCTTCTCGATGCTGAAGCGGCATTTGATGACCGACCACAAGTTGACGCCGCAACAGTATCGGGAGCGATGGGGACTGCAGCGTGACTATCCGATGGTAGCGCCGAACTACGCACGGACGCGGTCCGCACTGGCCAAGAAGATCGGGCTTGGGCGTAAGTCTGCCAAGCCGGCCAAGCGCGCGGCGGTTCGCCGGAAGCGTGGCGCGGTCTGATTTCGGCGCCTGACCGAGGGCATGATCCGGATCACCGCCTCCATTGAGATAGACGAGCGGGCAATCTCGGAAAGTTTCGTCCGCTCGTCGGGACCCGGTGGACAGAACGTCAACAAGGTTTCGACGGCGGTTCAATTGCGGTTCGATCCGGCTGCCTCCGGCCTGCCAAACGACGTGCAGGCGCGGCTGCGGGGGCTTGCCGGCAGGCGGTTCACGCAGGATGGGACGTTGCTGATCACGGCCCAGCGCCACCGCACCCAGGACCGCAATCGGCAGGCGGCGCTTGACACTTTGATCGAGTTGATCGAGCGCGCCGCGGAGCCACCAACCCCGCGGATAGCCACCCGGCCGACCGCCGCTTCCAAACGCCGCCGACTGCAGACGAAGACACATCGTGCGCGCGTCAAGCAAACCAGATCCGTGCCGCTGGATGACGAGTGATGCTCGGGGCACCTTCCGTTCTCGTCGTCATCCCCCGCGTTTTCCTGTTGTCATCCCCGCGTTGTTGTTGTCATCCGCGGCGTTGCTATTGTTGTCATCCCCGCGAAAGCGGGGACCCAGGCGTGATTCACTATGCCGCACGCCTGGGTCCCCGCTTTCGCGGGGATGACGACGGGAAACCGCGGGGATGATGACGGGAAACGCGGCGATAACAACAAAGGTCACCTCCTGGCGAGCCCCTCACAGACGACGCCCACCAGCCACCGAGACCACGGGCGATCAGCAGCAGCGCCAGGACCGACAGCAGGACCATCGCGGTAAGCCTATGGTGATGCGGACGCGAATGGCGGAAGCCCCAGTTTCCCAGATAGGTTCCCGCCATCAGCACCGGCACCGAAGCAACCGACCATGACAGGATCTCGCGGTCGATCAGGCCATTCAACGACATCAGCAACAGCGACACCATCGCCGCGAGCATGAAGTACACGATGGAGGATGCGCGCACGACCGCAGCCTCGTGCGACAGCGCCAGCAGATAGACCACGATCGGCGGCCCGCCCATCGATGAAAGACCGCTCATCACACCCGCGACGAGACCGACCGCGATCGTGAGTGCGCGCGACGGCGTGCGCGACAGCCGAAGCCCACGCCAAAGCAGCAGCACCGATGCAAGGATCAGACAGCCGATGGCCAGACGGACCGTATCGGCTCGAAGCGTGGTCAGCACCGCCAGGCCGATGGGGATGCCCAGCACGAGGCCTGGGCTCAGGCCGCCGACTGCCCGCCAATCGCAGAGCGACCAGGCCTGGCGCAGCCCCACCCCACCGACGATGACCTGCAGTGCGACGACGAAGGGCACGGCCTTGGTCGGCGGCAGCGCCAGGCTAAGCAACGGCACGGCGGCAATGCCGAAGCCGAATCCCGTGAAGCCCCGCAACAGCGAGGCGGCAAATACGCCGAATACGGCAATGATAAGGGTTTCGGCCATCGTCGGCACACAGCCTCATCCGCGGCCGGGTCACGTGTCCAGGAAGGCACAGTCGATGCATTAGGGGTTGCCAAGCTATCCTGGATCAGCATCATGCTGGTCATGGACCGGGAAAACAAAGCCAGCGGCCAGAAAAAATGCCGCAATTTCACCTATTTGGTGAATGTCCATCGGATCAGACCAGTCGTTTCGACTGCGCTGACCGAGCATTATTGCGTGTCTGGTCGAAGTCCCTGCGCCGATCGCGGTATGATTGATTGCGATGCCGGTCTATCCCAGGCGCGCATCATCCAATACTGGGCGCAGGGCGTCTGGAGGAGCCTATTACAGCGCGGACTGCCCGGTCTGGCCGCGGCCTCCCTGTTCGCCCTGATGCACAGCGGCGCCCATGCGCAGTGGACCGGAGGGACGGGCCCGCAGAGCTCGGTCATCGAGAAAGGAACGGCGTCCTACTACGGGGTGGCCCATCAAGGCAGACGAACGGCAGATGGCAGTCGCTTCAATCCGAACGAACTGACGGCGGCGCACCCCTGGCTGCCATTCGGCACCAAGGTGTCTGTCACACTTCAGGCCACAGGCCGCTCGGTCGTCGTCACCATCACCGACCGGCTGTACTCGGCGCGTCGGATTATCGACCTGTCCATGGCCGCGGCACGACTTCTCGGCATGGCTCATCAGGGCATCGGGACGGTATCGCTCTCACCGGCCTGACCTTCCCCGGCCCGGACATTGTGGCATGCTGTCGGCGGCAACCGCGAAAGGCAGCATCGGATGTTCCGCGATGCCCACGGCCTGGAGCTGACCGCCGCGTCCGCGGCGGCTGCACAGGCATTTGACCACGCGTTGATCGGATATCTGGGTTATCGCGCCGATACCCCGCGGCGTCTCGCGGCGCTGCTCGACGCCGATGCGGCGTTTGGTCTGGCGCATTGCCTGAAGGGCTATTTCGCCATGCTGTCCTACAAGCAGGCAGCGCTTCCTGTGGCGGCGGAGGCAGCAGCGGAGGCCAGGCGCCTGACCAAACAGGCAACACCGAGAGAGCGGGCGCATGTCGCGGCCTTGCAGCTCTGGATCGATGGCGAGCCCGATCGCGCGGCGGCCGTCTGGGAACAGATCCTCAGCGAACATCCCCGCGACGTGCTCGCATTCCGCCTCGCGCACTTCGTCAACTTCTGGCTCGGGCGGCCGGACGTCATGCTGGCATCGGTGCTGGGCGTCGAGCGGCATTGGAGCGACGAGCTGCCCGGCTATGGCGCGATCCTGGGCTGCCGCTGCTTCGCGCACGAGGAATGCGGCCACTACACCGAGGCCGAAGCCGCGGGACGTGCGGCAATCGACCGCGATCCGGGCGATCTGTGGGCGGCGCACGGCGTGGCCCACGTGCTGGAAATGCAGGGCAGGCGCGGCGAAGGGATCGCCTGGATCGACGGCCTGCGGCGGCACTGGGAAGACGCGAACAATCTGCGCCATCACCTGTGGTGGCACGCCGCGATGTTCCATCTGGAGCGCGGCGAGACCGACCGCGTCCTGGCATTGTACGATGGCGAATTCCGCAATCTCGCGTCGCGACTGACCGAGGCGCAGCCCGACCTTTACATCGACGTGCAGAACGCCGCGTCGATGCTGTTCCGCCTGGAACGGCAAGGCGTGGATGTCGGCGATCGCTGGGAGGAGCTGGCCGACAAGGCAGAGGCGCGCATCGGCGACTGCCTGTCCGCATTCACCCTGCCGCACTGGATGATGGCGCTTGCCGCGACCGGACGACAGGCGGCGGCGCTGCGGATGCTCGAGGCCATGCGCAACTTCGCGCAGGGTCCGGGCATCACCGCGTCGCTGGTCGGGCGCTACGCGTTGCCGATCTGCGAGGCCGTGCTCGCGCACGCCCAGGGCGAGCACGCACGTGCTGTCGCGGTCATGCGCCCGGCTCTCGCCGGCATGTACCGGCTCGGCGGCAGTCACGCCCAGCAGGACGTGCTGGAGCAGCTCTTCCTCGACGCGGCAATGCGGGCCGAGCAACACGATGACGCGCGCCTGCTGCTGGAACGCGCCGCCGGTCGCCGGCCTGTGCCGCTGCGGCGTCGGGTGGGCTACGCCGCCGCGGCACAGGCGATGGCGTTCTGAAGCGGCAGCGTCCGAGACGTGGGGGCCAAACGACGGGAGGGAAAACAACAATGACCGAGCTGACGGGCGCACACCTGATCGGCAGCGTGCCGCTTTCCGACGCGGAGACCGTGTTCCGTACCGTGGCTGGAGAGCTCGGGCCGTTCCTCGCCCGTATCCCGGATGGCGAAACCGGCAACCGGCACCGGTGGATCTGGTGGCAACGGGAAATGCTGCTGAACCATCCGGCGATGGAACTCGATCCCGATACGCCGCCGTTCGAGCTGCGCCAATGGGACGGCGCCTTGATCCGCACCACGGACTGGCTGCGGTTCAAGGCCGGCGTCGACCCTGCCACCGTCACATTCGACACCGGCTACGCGGCGGCGGCGCGCGATTCATACGCGGTCTTTCGTCGCCTGCGCGATGCAGGTGAAATCCCCGCCGGCGTCCGGTTCCAGGTCTGCCTGCCGACACCCATGGCCTCGGGCTATATGTACGTCAGCCCCGCGTCGCTCGCAGCGTATCTGCCTGCCTACGAGCGTGCCCTGCTCACGGCACTCCGCGAGATCGCCGGCGCAATTCCGCATCGGGACCTGTCGATCCAATGGGACGTCTGCCAGGAGGTCCTGGTGTTCGAGCACTATTTTCCGCACAGCCCACCCAGCTACAAGGACGATGTGTTCGCCGAACTGGCGCGGCTGGGCGACGCGGTGCCGGACGATGTCGAGTGCGGCTATCACCTCTGCTACGGCTCGCCCCGCGATGAGCACGTCGTGATGCCGAAGGATACCGCGATCCTGGTCGAGCTGACGCGAGGCCTTCTCGCGCGGCTGCGGCGACGGATGGATTTTCTGCACATTCCGGTGCCGAAGGACCGCACGGATGATGCCTACTTCGCGCCGCTCGCCGGACTGTCGCTGCCCGCGGCGGCCACGCTGTATCTCGGTCTGATCCACCACGCCGATCCTCGCGGCGACCGCGCGCGCATTGATGCCGCGGGCAAGGTGATGCCGCGTTTCGGCGTTGCGACCGAATGCGGCTGGGGGCGTACTGATCCCACACGCGTTCCCGCACTGCTGGCCGCGCACCGCCAGTTGATGGAGACTGTCACTCGCTGATGAGTGGCGCGTGCCGCCGCTCCATGCAATCTGCGGGCATGACAAGGTTTTTCCTCCCGGTCCTGCTGCTGCTCACCCCGGCAGCCCTTGCCGATGCGCCGCTCACGGGGGCCGCCGCCTATGGCGACTGGCATTCCGATGCGCCCGGCGTTGTGCGACATATCACGGCCGACGCCATGCCGCCCCCCAATGCCACGCTCTCCGCGCATCGCGCGCCTTCGGTGGTGGCGCGGCCCGCCGGCGCGATGTTGCGCGTGCCGCCGGGCTTCGAGGTCGAACCGTTCGCCTCCGGTCTGGAGCGACCGCGCTTGCTGCGTGTCGCGCCGAACGGCGACGTGTTTGTCGCCGAGAGCGATGCAGGGCGCGTGCGCGTTCTGCGTGTTCCGCCCGGCGCGGCCAAACCGGAGACCTATGTGTTTGCCGAGGGCCTGTCGTATCCGTTCGGCATTGCCTTCTGGCCGCCGGGACCGGATCCAAGCTTCATCTATGTTGGGGCGACCGATCAGGTGGTGCGGTTCCCCTATCGGTCCGGCGATCTGCGGGCACGCAGCAAGCCTCAGGTGGTGGTGCCGCATCTGCCGGTCGGCGGCCATGCGACACGCGATGTGGTGTTTTCGCCGGATGGACGCACGATGTTCGTCTCGGTCGGCTCCGACGGCAACATCGCGACCGATCTGCCGGCGCATGACGCTGCTGCCACACGCGCCTGGGAAGCAGCGCATGGCCTCGGCGCTGCCTGGGGCGCTGAACAGGACCGCGCCGTCGTGCTGGCGTTCGATCCTGATGGCGGCAATCGGCGCGTCCTGGCCACCGGCCTGCGGAACTGCACCGCCGAGGCGATCCAACCCCTCGGGGGAGCGCTGTGGTGCGTGGTGAATGAGCGCGACGGGCTGGGTGACGATCTGCCGCCTGACTACGCCACATCAGTGCATCAGGGCGCATTCTACGGCTGGCCCTGGTACTATATTGGTGACCACGAGGACCCGAGGCTCAAGGGTCAGCGGCCCGACCTCGCGAGGCATGTCACCGTGCCCGACGTGCTGATCCAGCCGCATTCGGCGCCGCTCGGAATCGCGTTCTATGAAGGCGATCAATTCCCAAAAGACTATAGCGGCGACGCATTCGTGACGCTGCGGGGTTCGTGGAACCGCGCGAGGCGCACGGGCTACAAGGTGATCCGGCTGCGCTTCGCCAACGGCAGGCGAACCGGCGAATACGAGGACTTCCTTACCGGTTTCGTCGCGTCGGACCAGGCGGTGTGGGCGCGGCCTGTCGGCATCGCGGTGGCGCGGGACGGCTCGTTGCTGGTCGGCGAGGACGGCAACGGCACAATCTGGCGCATCGCCTACCGGGGGATAAACCGATGAGCACCACGCGGCCACCGCAGCGGAAGGCGCCGGACCTGACATGCGATTACCACTTCCACATCTTCAGGCCGTATGATCGGTTTCCACTGGACGCAGGCCGCACCTACATGCGCAGCTGGACGCATTGACGCGCCGGCTGACGCCGCTCGGATGGCGCATTCAGATCTACGCCGAGGGTGAAAAGCTGGCCGAGATCGCGCCGCGTCTCGCCAGGCTGCCGACCGAGGTGATGATCGACCATTCGGGTGGCGTGAAAGCGGCGCTCGGCACGAGGCATTTGCAGTTCCAGGCGCTGCCGCGCCTGCTCGACAGCGGGCGGGCCTGGATCAAGGTTTGCAGCTACCGCGCATCGTCTGCCGGGACACCATGGAGCGACGTGGCGCAGAACGTGAAGGCGCTGGTCGCCGCAGCGCCGGATCGCTGCGTGTGGGGGACCGATTGGCCACACCCCGGCATGGATCCGGCGCCGGAGGCGGGCCTGCTGTTTGATCAGTTGGTCGAATGGATACCCGATGCGGCGACACACCAGCGCATTCTGGTGGACAACCCGGCGAAGCTGTACGGCTTTTGACCCCCAGTAGCGGTCACTTCACCGGCGCCAGCATCAACCCATGGCGGCGGCCAATTGCCCAGCGTTCCGCGAGCCAGCCGTCAAGGCCGCATATGTGCCCGGCGTTTGCCGCCACCAGCCAGATCGTCAGCGTGGCGTAAACGATGTGGTAATCGACGATAAGGTTCACATGACTTTCTATGTAAGGGAAGTCCATGTGTGCGGTCCAATAGGTGAGCAGCAGCGCGACGCCGAATATGCCGCTGACGCGCACCAGCAGGCCCGAAACCAGCGACAGGCCGATCAGCAGGTGGCCCCACTTGACGAAAAAGGTCAGCACGGGCGCGATCGTCGGCGAGGTCAGCGGCGCATAGAGATCGTGGAAAGTCCTGGTGTGCGCCAGGAAGTCTGCCGCGGAGAAGGTGGGTGAAAGCACCTGCCAGGCGCCAGCATACAGGAAGGTCCACCCCATCAGCAGCCTGAATGCGAGCAGAAATTTCCGGTCCATCGATACGCTGTTCATTCCATCTCTCCTGTCCGTCGGCGGCTGCGCGCGGCGATGAGCCGACCTCGGCGCGAGCCCGCCAACGGCAGATTAATCGCGAGCAGACCCGTGGCATTGATACAGATCAAACCGCCATGTAAATCAGCGCGCATCCAGTGCTGCTACAGGTAGCCGCGACACTCTTGAAATCGTTTATGGAACAAACTGCCCTAATGTGCCAGAATAGGTGCACCAAAAGGAGGAGCGTTCGATGCTGATCTGCCAACTCACCGACCTGCACGTCCGGCCGGTGGGCGAACCCGCGAACCGACTGGTTGAGACCAATCTGTTCACCGAGCGGGCATTTCGGGCAGTGTCGCGCCTCAGCCCGCGCCCGGACGTTGTCGTCATCACCGGCGACCTGACCGAATGCGGCCTGGACGCCGAATACGCCAATGTGGCGCGGCTATTGCGCAAGTGGCTGCCGATGCCGGTGTTCGTCATCCCCGGCAATCACGATCGGCGCACGCCGTTCCGCGAAGGCCTTCAGCATCTGCCGGGCGTGACCACGGACCCGCACTATGTCCAATATACGGTGGAGGACCACGCGGTCCGACTTATCATGCTGGATACTCTGGTGCCAGGCGCCGCGCACGGGGAGCTTCGCGCCGAGCAACTGGACTTCCTCGACCGCACTCTGGCCGCCGCGCCGGACAGGCCGACCATCGTGGCGATGCACCACCCACCATTCGTCTGCGGCATCGCTCACATGGACCGGATCAATCTGCGCACAACGGCTGAGTTCGCCGCCGTCATTGCCAGGCACCGCCAGGTTGACCGGATCATCTGCGGCCATCACCACCGGCCAGTCGTGACCCGCGTGGCACACGCCATCGCGTCGATTTCGCCCTCGGTCGCCCATCAGGTCGAGATGTCGCTCGATCCGCACGATCCGGGGGCCTTCATCTTCGAGCCGCCCGCATTTCATCTCCACCGCTGGACCCCGACCGACGGCATCGTATCGCACACGGTCTATGTCGATGATTTCCCTGGACCATTTCCTTTTTACAGCGACCCCAAGAACCCTGGAAGCGCCTGACCCAGGTTCGCACGCGTACCGATAGAGAGCGGTGGATTCGCAAAAACGATAGCCGGCAGGACTAAAAGTCGTGCCGCGGCGTCTGATATCCGGCAGGTCGCCATGCGCAGCGCGGTCTGGGCCATTTGGGCCTGCACCCCCGTGTTGTCGCGCCCACTCGCGTGAGTGGACGCTAAAGATGGCCTTCAATCGGGCGGCCATTTTTGTTGCTAATTGGTACTTGGTATCGAATTTGCCCGGACGTGCCGCCAATTCCGGGAATATCGCATGACATTGTGTTGTCTTTGTCGGCAGACGGCAGGGAGCGCCGGTGGGGGATCGGGCGATTTGCCGGGCGGAGGATGGTATGACGGCACCAGAACGACCAGTCTCGGAACATGAGCTGCAAGCCTATGTCGATGAGCGCCTGTGGCCGGAACGTCAGCTGGAGGTTGAGCACATTCTCCGCACGCAGCCGGAGCTTTCCCGGCGCGTGGCAGCGTATCGTGCACAACGAGCCGCCCTGCGCTCGGCATTTGCCGCGCAAGCCGACGAACCGGTCCCGCCAGAGCTTGACCTGATGCGGCTGCGCGGGGCGAGGCTACGGCAGAGCCCCGGCTGGCGGCGGCTCGCGGTCGCTATCGCCCTGTCGTTCTGCGCTGGCGGTGCAACCGGTTCATATGTGGCTCTGCCAAAGACGCCAGACCGGACGCAGCTTGCGGTGTCCGTGCTGCAACAGGAGGCGATGAACAGCCATACGGTCTATGCCGCCGACCGTCGCCATTCGGTCGAGGTAACCGCTGCCGAACAGGACAACCTGGCGCAATGGCTGTCCAACCGGCTTCGCCGCACCGTGGCGCCACCCGATCTCAGCCACGCCGGCTACAAGCTGCTTGGCGGCCGCCTGCTTGCCACCGAGCGAGGCGCGGCGGCCGCGCTCTTCATGTATGACGATGCGCAGGGCAATCGGCTGAGTGTGCTGATGCGACCGATGGCGCGGGCGTTGAGTGCCGAACGCTCCGACATGAGCCAGGGCACCGTCAACGGTTGTGCCTGGATCAAGAAGGGGATTGGCTACGCTGTCGTTGCGGTAACATCGGATGAGGCACTTGATCACGTGGCACGGCAGGTGAGCCAGCAGGCCGGCGAACCAGGATAGGCAACGCTGCCGGTTCGGGATGCTCGCGGCATCCGGTCGCCGAGCGCCGATGCGGGCACGCTCCACGCACCGCCAGCCTTGCGGCGCGAACAGGACTCTGACGCTATAGTTCTCTTCGTCGCGTGACAATGTCGAGGGGAACCATGATGGCGCGAGTCGGTTGGCCGACTGTCAGGAGGGCGTTGCTGCTGTGCTGTCTGCTGGTGCTGACGGGCGCCAACGATCCGCCTGGGCGGCCTGGCAATGTTCTCGATGAAGCGCGGCAGGCCGGGCGCAGCGCCGCCTCCCTGCCGGCTGCGACGGAGGATTATTTCCATGACATGGATGGCGGCATCGCGCTGACGAAGGACAGCAACACAGGCCTCGATCCAGTGGTGGGCCGCAACACGTGGCTGGTCTGGAGCGGCGGCAATGACCGTTTCTGGGACGGGATGACGCGCTATACCTTCGGCGCGTTCGATCTGCTGAAGATCGTTGCCTACGACCCGAACAAGCCGATCGATCGCGCCGCGCGCTGGAAGGAGCTCGGGCTGATCAACGAGCCCTGTCTGGACGCGCCGACGGCTCCGGATCCGCAGCGCTTCGGGCTGATGTTCGATGTGCGTCGCCCGGGCTGCCCGGCTGATCCGTTCGAAGATGAGACGAAGTATCCGGGCGTCCGCGTCGGCGCCCGTGGCAAGACCGTGCCTCTCGGTTCACTGTACGGCTATGCCAGCGGCATCGTCGGGCTGCGGCTGTTCCCCAATCCCGACTTCGATGAAGCAGCAAAGGCGAAGTGGGATGCGGGGGCGTACTTCAAAGGCGATCTGAGCCTGGTCCGCCCGTACCGCATCGGCATGTCCTGTGGCTTCTGTCATGTCGGCCCGAGCCCGGTGCATCCACCGGCCGACCCGGCCAATCCGCAATGGGCCGATCTCAGTTCCACCGTCGGCGCGCAGTACATGTGGGTGGATCGCCTGTTCGTGTATCGCGCCAATCCCGACAACTACTTTTTCCAGCTCGTGCATACCTACCGGCCGGGAGCGATGGATACGTCGCTCGTCTCCACCGACAACATCAACAATCCCCGCACGATGAATGCGGTCTACAGCCTGGGACCGCGGCTCGAACAGGCGCTGCGCTGGGGACGCGAGACGCTGGCTGACGGACAGCTCAACAACAAGCAGTTCAACGACTATCTGAGCAACGGCCCGCTGACGCGGTTCTTCCAGAGGCCAAATATCTCCTGGGCGCCGCGCGTGCTGAAGGATGGATCGGACTCGGTCGGCGCGCTGGGTGCGCTGAACCGGGTCTACCTGAACATCGGCCTGTTCAGCGAGGAATGGCTGCTGCACTTCAATCCCGTTGTGGGCGGCAAGGAGATCAGCCCGATACCGATCGCTACGGCCGACAGGAACTCCAGCTATTGGCAGGCGACCGAGGCCTGGACGCCGCATACGGCGTGGTTCTTCCTTCAGGCGGCGAAACCGGATCGGCTGAAGGATGCGCCGGGTGGCGGAAAATATCTGACAGCAAATTCCGCCGTGCTGGATCGCGGCAAGACAGTGTTCGCCGAGACGTGCGCGCGCTGCCATTCGAGCAAGGCGCCGAAGCCGGCGGTCGGATTGGATCCGTCGGGCTGTGCCGGACCAGACTATATGCAGTGCTGGAACCACTACTGGGCGTGGACGAAGACGGAAGCCTACAAGCGGCAGATGCGTGCGATCGTGAGTGCGCCGGATTTCCTCGACAACAACTATCTGTCGACGGAGGCGCGTGTGCCGGTGACGCTGCTGCAGACGAATGCCTGCAGTCCGCTTGCGACCAATGCGCTCGCCGGGAACATCTGGGACAATTTCTCGTCGCAGTCGTACAAGACGTTGCCCTCGGTGGGGACGGTCACGGTGCATGATCCGTTCACCGGCAAGCCTTGGCAGTACAAGATGCCGGCGGGCGGCCGTGGCTATACGCGGCCGCCCTCGCTGATCAGCCTGTGGTCCACCGCACCGTTCCTGCTCAACAACACTGTAGGAGCGGATGCGTTCGAACAGGACCCGTCGGTCGATGCACGGATGCGCGTCTTTCAGGCGTCGATCGAACAGATGCTGTGGCCCGAGAAGCGCAAACGCGACGCGCTGTTCGGCGACAAGACGCCAGGCGACCCGATCTATGTCATCGACCGCACCACGGCGCCCAGCAATATCAGCATACCGGCGGCCTACATCCCGGAGGCGCTGCGTCCCGCATCGTCCAATCTGAGCCGGTTGCTGCCGAAATTGTTCGACGCTGATGGTGGCATCACGATCGGTCCGTTCCCCAAAGGCCTGCCGGTGAACCTCCTCTCCAACCTGCAGCCGCTGCCGGAGAGCAACGACCCGATCGAGCATGTGCGGCACGTCGAGCGGTTGGTGCACCTGCTGTTTGATCTCAAGGTGTACCTCGCGACGCTGCCGCCCAACGCGACAGACGAGCAGATGGTCGCCGGGATCGGAAGCAAGATGGGATCTGCTCTGCTGGCACTGAACAAGTGCCCGGACTTCGAGGTGAACCGTGGCCACTATTTTGGCACCGGGCTGATCGCCGGGGAGCCGGCCCTGAGCGATGACGACAAGATGGCGCTGATCGAGTTCCTGAAAACGTTCTGACCACGGTTCCGATGCACCCTCCGGCGCAGGAGTGCGACTACGTCATCGTCGGCTCCGGCGCCGGGGGCGGGACGCTTGCGGCGCGCCTCGCGGAAGCGGGCATGCGCGTCGTGGTTCTGGAGGCGGGCGGCGATCCGCGTGAAGGTCCCGAACTACCCGAGGATTACGACGTTCCGGCGTTCCATCCGCTTGCCTCGGAGAACCCGGCCATGAGCTGGGATTTCTTCGTGCGTCATTATGCGGATGATGGCAGGCAGCGCCGCGATCCCAAGCTGCAACCCGAAGGCATTTTCTATCCGCGCGCCGGCACGCTGGGTGGCTGCACCGCGCATAACGCGATGATCCTGGTGGCGCCCTACGATTCGGATTGGGACGGGATCGCGGCGTTGACCGGAGATGCGTCCTGGCAGGGGAAGCGGATGCAGCGGTACTTCCAGCGACTGGAGAACTGCCGTTACCGGCCGGTCTGGCGCGCGCTGTCGTGGCTTGGCCTCGATCGGACAGGACATGGCTGGCAAGGCTGGCTTCCCACCGAATGCGCCATGCCATGGCAGGTGTTCGAAGACAAACGCCTGCTCGATACCATCAAGGATTCCGCGCGCGATGTGCTGTTGGGTTCGTCGCGCCTGCTACGGGCAATCAGGCGTCTGGTGAAAAGTCTGGCTGACCCGAACGATCAACGTCTGTTGCGCGGGAACGCGGACGGACTTTGCTTCACCCCGCTGACGACCGATCGTCACCGGCGCGCGGGAACGCGCGAGCGACTGCTGGATGTGGCGAAGCGTCATCCCGATCGGCTGCGGATCGAATTGCACGCGTTGGCGACGCGTGTGCTGTTCGATGCGGACAACCGTGCCGTTGGCGTGGAGTACCTGAAGGGAGAACACCTGTACCGCGCCCATCCGCGGCCGGCCGATAGCCCGGGCGAACTGCGGACAATATATGCGGGACGTGAGGTCGTCCTGGCCGGCGGTGCGTTCAATACACCACAATTGCTGATGCTGTCGGGCATCGGGCCGCGGGCTGTATTGGAACAGCACGGCATCGAGATGCGCGTGGACCTGGCCGGCGTCGGCCGCAATCTTCAGGACCGCTACGAAATTGGCGTCGTCAACCGCATGTCGCGGCCGTGGCGCGTGCTGAGCGGCGCGCGCTTCGAAAAGGATGACAAGCTGTTCAACGAATGGTCGCGGGATCGGACGGGGATGTACGTATCGAACGGCGCGGCGCTCGCGGTGTCATTGCGCTCACAGCCGCGTCGGCGCGTGCCGGACCTTTTCTGCATGGCGCTGCTGGCCAAATTCAAGGGATATTTCCCAGGGTATTCGCGCGACATCCCGGCACATCACGATTATCTGACGTGGGTGGTTCTCAAGGCGCACACCAACAATCGCGCCGGCGAAGTCGCCCTACGCTCGGCCGATCCGCGCGATACGCCACTGGTGAATTTTCGCTACTTCGAGGAAGGCAGCGACACCACGGGCGAGGATCTGCAGGCCGTCGTAACCGGCCTCCGCTCCATTCGCGCGATGACGGTCGAGTTGAAGCAGTCTGGCGTGATAGCGGAGGAAGAGTTGCCGGGCGACCGCGTGCAATCGGACGAACAGCTGGCCGACTATGCGCGCAACAACGCCTGGGGCCATCATGCTTCCTGCTCCTGCGCGATCGGGCCGCGCGAAGCGAATGGGGTGCTCGACAGCCGTCTCCGCGTGTACGGCACCGAGCGATTGCGCGTGGTTGACGCGTCGGTGTTCCCGCGAATCCCGGGGTACTTCATCGTCAGCGCGGTCTACATGGTCGGCGAAAAGGCAGCGGACATGATCCTGGAGGATGGTTGACGACAGGAGGTACTGTGGGGGCTGCGGCTGACAATCACTCCATCGCGGCGTGCTGCTCGGATGCGCGTGGCGCCTGGCGAGGCCGGCGCATCAAGAACAGCAGCAGCAGTGCCGGCAGAGTCGTGAAGATCATCAGCTTGTAGTCGTCCATGTAGGCGATGATCTGCGACTGCTGATTGATGATCTGGTCCAGCATGGCGGCGCCATGACGGGTTGCCGGGTTGAGGTACTGGTGCACCACCCCGCCATCCTGGAGTGCGCGATTGAACGGTGTCACCGACGCGCCGATCTCGGCATGCAGCGCCTGGGCGTTGTGCGCCAGCATGCCGGAAGTCACCGACACACCGATCGCCGCGCCGATGTTGCGCGCCAGGCTGAACAGCGACGCGCCGTCCGTGCGCAGCATCACGGGCAACGTTGCGAAGGCGACCATTTGCAGCGGGATAAACAGGAAGCCCAGCCCGAACCCCTGCACACAGATGGTGAAGATCAGCCTCGCGTGGGAAATGTCGGGCGTCCAGCCGGTCATTTCCCAGAGCGACCAGATTGCGCACAGGATGCCGCCACCCATCACCAGGCGAGGATCGATGCGCGTGGCAATGCGGCCGGCAAGCACCATGGCGGCCATGGTGCCGATCCCGCGCGGTGCCATGATCAGACCTGCCGCATCGACCGGGTAATTGGCGAGGTTCTGCAGCCATGGCGCCATCAGCGACGAACTGGACACCAGGATCGTGCCGGCGGCGAACATCATCGCCACGCCCGCGGCGAAGTTGCGGTCCTTGAACAGCGACGGCGGGATGAACGGGCGCCGTCCCGTCATCATGTGCACGATGAAAAGATAGATGCCGAGCCCACCCAGCACCGCCTCGGCAATGATTTCGCCCGAGGTAAACCAATCTTCCGTCTGGCCGCGGTCGAGCATCAGCTGGATGCCGCCGATGCCGAGGCTCAGCACGGTGAAGCCGATCCAGTCGAACCGCATGCCGGAACGCGGCTCGGTACGCGGCATGAAGAAGATCAACCCCAATGTGGCGAGGATGCCGAACGGCAGGTTGATGTAGAACACGAAGCGCCAGTTGTACATCTCCGTGAGGTAGCCGCCGAGCGTCGGACCGAGGATCGGGCCGATCATCACCCCGACACCCCAGATCGCCATCGCATTGCCGCGCTGCTCCACCGGATAGATGTCGAGCATGGTCGCCTGCGACAGCGGCACCAGCGCCGCGCCGAACATTCCCTGAAACAGGCGGAACAGTACCATCTGATCCAGCGACTGCGCCGCGCCACACATCATCGAAGTGATGGTGAAACCAGTCAGACAGCCGACGAACAGGTATTTCCGGCCGAAACGAGACGCCATCCAGCCCACCGGCGCGGTCATGATCGCCGCGGCTGTGATGTAGGACGTCAGCACCCAGGTGATCTCGTCGAAACTCGCCGACAGGCTGCCCTGCATGTACGGCAGCGCCACGTTGGCGATCGTCTGGTCGAGCGCCTGCATCAGCGTGGCGCCGACCGTGCAGCATGTGATGATCAGGCGATGCGGCACCTGATCGCTAGGACTCCCAGCCATGGCGGATGGGCCTAGAACAGGTCGGCGAGCGTGCGGCGGTGGCCGGTGTCGATGTCGGCCTCAACGCTCATGCCGGCGCGCAACTCGGGGTCGCCCGTCTCGCGCTCGACCCGGATACGCACGGGAATGCGCTGCACGACCTTCACCCAGTTTCCTGACGTGTTCTGCGCCGGCAGCACGGAGAACTCCGAGCCGGAGTTGGGTGCGATGCTTGCCACCGCCGCCTTCCAGGAGCGGCCAGGATAGGTGTCCACGGTCACGTGCACCGGATCGCCCGGCTTCACCCAGGTGAGCTCGGTCTCCTTCGGATTGGCTTCGATCCACACGTCCTCGGTGGAGACGATGCCGAATGCGGCGGTGGAAGCCGCGAGATACATGCCGGGCTGAACGGTATCCACCTGGGTGACGATGCCATCGAACGGCGCATAGATCACGGTGTGGTCAAGTTGGCGCTGCGCCTCGTCGAGCCTGGCCTGCGCCTGCATATATTCGGGCATCGTGCGCACATCGATATTTGGATCGCCAGTCAGCTTGGCGAGCTGCACCTCGGCCATCGTCTTCAGCGCGATCACCGCCTGCTGGTTGGCCGCGAGCTGAAAGCGCGTGTTGTCGTAGTCGGCGCGCGTCACGCCGCCGGACTTCACCAGATTGGCGTAACGGTCGAAATTCGCCTGGTCGGACTGGACCTGCGCCTGCTTGACCTCAACCTCGCGCAGCATCCGCTGATAGTCGATCTTCTTGGCGTTGAGATCGGAGCTGATCCCGTTGAGATTTGCCCTGGCGCCATCCACCGCAATCTGGAACTGGCGCGGATCGAGCCGCAACAGGAGGTCGCCCTTCTTGACACGTTGCCCCTCATGCACGGGGACCGAGGCCACGATGCCGGAGACGTCGGTGGCGATGGTCTCCTTCGCGGCCCGCACGTAGGCGTCGTCGATCGAGACGTAGCGGCCGCCGGTCAGCCAGTAGGCGCCGGAGGCAACCGCTACCGCAAGGATGCCGCCCAGCATCAGGATCGGGCGGAGCAGGCGGCGGTTGATCCGGCGGGTGCGCGGCGGTGCCTCGGTGACGCGGGGAGCCTGGCCGGCGGTGGCGGCTTGCGACATCAGGCGACCTCCCGCACTTCGGCTTCGACCGGCGAGAAGCGGCGTGCCGGATGCGCCTCCTGGCTCAGGGTTGCCTTCATCTTCAGCAGCGCTTCCGTCATCGTTTCCAGCATTGCCTCGTCCAGTCCGTCGGTCGCCAGCGCGCGCATCTGCGCTCGCTGCCAGTCGATCTCGCGCAGGACTGGGTAGGCGGGCGCGCAGAGATGCAGCCGCCAGATGCGCCGGTCCTTCGGATCCGGCCGGCGCTCCACCATGCCGCGCGCCTCCAGCCGGTCGATCAGCCTGGCCACGGTGATCGGCTCGACCTCGAGCATCTCGGACAGTTCCTTCTGCGACAGGCCAGGCTGCCGCTCGAGCCAGATCAGGATGCCCCACTGCGCCCTGGTCATTCCGTGGGCACGGGCGCGCTTGTCCGCATCAAGACGTATCAGCCGTGCCACGTCGTGCAGCAGGAACATGAGGTCACGCTGGAAATTGTGCACCGGATCGCAGTCCTTTGGAACCATTGCTGATAATAAGCGACGTTATGATAAAGGTTCCAGTCGTCACTTCATGCGTCGAACGCAGGGCGGATACGCTTGCCTTGCCGATTATGGCGGTGGAGAGAGTAGCAGCATGGGTGGAGCATCGACCTGGCTGGCGGTGGCGGCAGGCGGGGCGTTGGGCAGCGTCGCCCGATTCTGGCTGGGCGCAGTCATGACCGGGCTGACCGGCCCGCGCTTTCCCTGGGGCACTCTGCTGATCAACGTCCTTGGGTCGTTCGTGATCGGACTGGTTGCCGCGCTCACGTTGATACCCGAGCGTGTCGGTATGCATCCCGACCTGCGGATCTTTCTCATGGTGGGCGTTTGCGGCGGCTTCACAACCTTCTCGGCATTTAGCCTGCAGACGCTCGAATTGCTGCAGACCGGCGATGCATTGCCGGCAGCAGGCTATGTGCTGGCCTCGATCGTGTTCTGCCTGGGTGCGGTCTGGTGCGGCTGGTTCATCGGGAAGGCATGAATCTGCTTCCAATCTGCGGTTGCACACGGCATAACCGCGACCGCAGTCCTGGCTCACGGGATCGCGATGCATATTTTTAGATAAATGCTATAGCCGCCGCGGCACGAAATGAAGGCGAGGTAACCAGGTGATATCTCTGCGCTGGGCCGCAGCCTCATGAAACTGTTGCTGACCGGAGGGTGCGGTTTCATCGGGTCCGCCGTGGTGCGGCACCTCCTGCGCCATACCGACCACGTGATCGTCAACGTCGACAAGCTGACCTATGCGGCGTCCGAGGATGCTCTGGAGGAGGCAGGAACCGCCCACAACCGCCACGTGCTGGTTCGTGCGGACATCGCGGATGGCGCGGCGATGCGCCAGGTGTTCGCGACCCACGTACCCGACGCCGTGATGCACCTCGCCGCCGAGACCCATGTCGATCGCTCGATCGATGGACCGGCGGTTTTCGTTCAGACCAACGTCGTCGGCACGTTTACGCTGCTGGAGGCGGCGCGACGCTACCTGGCGACCCTGGGTCCGGTGCGGCGCGCTGCATTCCGCTTCCATCATGTATCCACCGACGAGGTGTTCGGCGCGCTTGGACCGGACGATGCGCCATTCGACGAAACCACGCCGTACGATCCGCGCAGTCCCTACGCCGCCAGCAAGGCTGCCTCCGATCACCTGGTGCGTGCCTGGTTCCACACCTACGGACTGCCGACGATCGTCAGCAACACCGCGAACAACTATGGTCCCTGGCAATTCCCGGAGAAGCTGATCCCGCTGGTCACCCTCAATGCGCTGGAGGGCAGGACCCTGCCGGTCTACGGCGACGGCTCCAACCGGCGGGACTGGATCTTCGTCGAGGACCACGCGGCCGCCCTGCTCCGCGTCCTTGAGCACGGCCAGCCGGGCGCCACCTACGCAGTCGGCGCCCGCCAGCCGCGCAGCAACCTCGACGTGGTGCGCGCCATCTGCGCGCACCTGGATCGCCGCGTGCCCGATCCCCTCGGACCGCGCGAACGGCTGATCCAGTTCGTCGTGGATCGGCCGGGCCACGACTTCCGCTATGAGATTGATCCCTCGCGGGCCGAGGCGGCACTCGCCTGGACCGCGCCGCACGACTTCGAGACCGGGCTTGCACGCACCATCGACTGGTACCTGGCGCATCGCGACTGGTGGCAGCCGCTGCGTGACGCGCGCTACGCCGGACAGCGGCTGGGGACCGCAGCATGAAGGGGATTTTGCTCGCCGGGGGCTCCGGTTCGCGGCTGCATCCGATGACACTTGCGGCGTCCAAGCAACTGCTGCCGGTCTACGACAAGCCGATGGTCTACTACCCGCTGTCCACGCTCATGCTCGCTGGCATCCGTGACATCCTGGTGATCTCAACGCCCGAGGATCTGCCACAGTTCCGCCGCCTGCTTGGCGACGGCGCACGGTTCGGCGTCCACTTCGATTACGCCGAGCAAAAGCGCCCCGACGGTATCGCTCAGGCATTCCTGATCGGGCGCGACTGGATCGAGGGCGAGGCTTGCGCGCTGGCGCTCGGCGACAACCTGATCCACGCTGATCATCTCTCCGCCCTGCTGCGCACCGCGGCGGCAAGGTCGCAGGGAGCGACCGTCTTCGCCTATCAGGTGCGCGATCCCGAACGCTATGGCGTGGTATCGTTCGATGCCGTCGGTCGCGCGGTGGACATCGTCGAGAAGCCGGCGGCGGCGCAATCCAACTGGGCGGTGACTGGGCTCTATTTCTACGATCGGACGGTCAGCGATCTGGCGCGAACGATCCGCCCGTCGGGACGCGGCGAGCTGGAGATCACCGACCTCAACCGCATCTACCTCGAGGCGGGATTGCTGTCGGTGGAGCGCCTGTCGCGCGGATGTGCGTGGCTCGACGCCGGCACGCCCGACTCGCTGCTGCAGGCGGCGACCTTTGTACAGACCATCCAGTCGCGGACCGGCATGCTGGTCGGATGCCCCGAGGAGGTGGCATTCCGCATGGGCTACATCGACGACGACATGCTGCGTTCCCAGGCGCGCCACCTCGGCAAGACCGAACTTGGTCGGGTGCTGATGGAACTCGCCGAGGGGGAACTCGCATGATCGTCGAGACGACATCCATTCCCGCGGTGAAGCTGCTCACCCCGCAGCGCTTTCCTGACGGACGGGGGTTCTTTTCCGAGACGTGGAACCAGGGCCGGTTTGTCGAGGCCGGCATTCCCGGTCCGTTTGTTCAGGACAACCACGCGAAGTCGGTCGACCGCGGGGTGGTGCGCGGCCTTCATCTGCAGATCGCCCCCAGCGCCCAGGGCAAGCTGATGCGGGTCGTGCGGGGGGCCGTCTGGGACGTGGCAGTCGATATCAGGCCGGGCTCGCCGACCTATGGCCAGCATGTCGGTGCCGTGCTGTCGGCGGAGAACTGGCAGCAGCTCTGGATCCCCGCAGGTTTCCTGCACGGATACTGCACGCTCGAACCCGATACGGAGGTGATCTACAAGGTGACCGCGCCCTGGGACCGTGCGGCTGAACGCGGGGTGATCTGGAACGACCCGGCGCTGGCCGTTCCCTGGCCGATCGATCCGGCGGAGGCGATCCTGTCCGACAAGGACCGAACGCTGCCGCGCCTGGCCGATTGTTCCGAGTGGCATAAGGCCTGACATGGTGTCGCCTATTCTGATCGCCGGCGAATCCGGCCAGCTTGGCGTCGCGCTGGGCGAGGCCGCGCCGTCGCACGGCCTGGGGGTGCGGCAGGTCGACCGGCCGGTGCTGGATTTCGACCGGCCGGCCAGCATCGCGGCGGTGTTCGCCGAGACCGCGCCCTGGCTGGTGATCAATGCAGCGGCGTACACCGCGGTCGATGCCGCGGAGGACGATGCCGATGCCGCCTTCCGCGCCAATCGCGATGGGCCGGCGGAACTGGCGCGCCTGTGCGAGGCGGCCGGGATCCCTCTGATCCACATCTCCACCGACTACGTGTACGACGGGCTGAAGGGTGCGCCGTATGTGGAAAGCGATCAGCCGGCGCCGCAAGGCGTCTACGGCGCGAGCAAGCTTGCCGGCGATCATGCGGTGCGAGCCGGCTGTTCGCGTGCGATCGTGCTGCGAACTTCCTGGGTTTATTCACCGACCGGCCGGAATTTCGTTCGGACAATGCTGAGCGTCGCGCAGCGCACGGACCGGCTGCGCGTGGTGGCCGACCAGAAAGGCTGCCCGACCAGTGCGCCCGATCTCGCCGAGGCGATCCTGACGATCGCGTCACGCATCGCGACCGACGGATGGCAGGATCGTTTTGCCGGCCTTTACCACGCCGCCGGCACGGGCTGGACGACGTGGCACGATCTGGCGGTCGCGACCTTCCACGAGGCCGTTCGGCACGGCGGGCCGGTCCCGACGGTCGATCCGATCAGCACCGCCGAGTGGCCCACGCGGGCGCAACGGCCGCCCGACTCCCGTCTGAACTGCGACCGGCTCGAAGCGATGTTCGGGCTGCGCCTGCCGGCCTGGCGGGATGGTCTGGCGCGCACGATCGATGCGGTCTTCGCCACCGCGGCTGTGTCGGCAACCGCCTGACCTTCAATCGCCGGCTGCCTTCAATCGCCCGCTGCCTTCAATCGAGTGTGATTGTCTGAACCGATCGAGGCCACAAAGCCGCCCGATTGGCGCAGCCCCTTGGCGACGGGTAATCAAACGGGGTCTGCAATGAGTAGAGGTGCACGGTTCGGATGTATGGCGTTACTGGGATTCGCGTTGTTTGCTCCCCTTGCTGCGCGGGCTCAGTCCGACCAGCAGACGGTGGTAGATCGCGCGCGTATCACGATCGAGGACCTGAGGCACGACAAGGCTTTCGGCAATGCGCGACAGTTGCTGCATAGGGCGCGAGCCGTGCTGATCGTGCCGCGGCTGTTCAAAGGTGGATTCATCGTCGGCGGCGAGGGCGGCAACGGCGTGCTGCTGGTCCACGGGTCCGGCAACACCTGGAGCGACCCGGCGTTCTTTGCGCATCGGCGCGGCCTCGTTCGGGCTGCAGGCGGGCCTCGAGCAGTCCGAGACGGTGCTGCTGGTGATGACGCAGAAGGGTCTGGATGCGCTGTTGCGCGACCAGTTCAAGGTCGGCGCACAGGCCGGAATTGCGGTCGCCACCCTGGGGTCGGGCGTGGAGGGTGCGATCGGCGGCGCGAGCCCGCCCGACATCGTGGTGTGGAGCTCCTCGAGCGGCGTCTATGCCGGCATTTCGCTGGACGGCTCGGTGATCCGGGCACAGCCGGACGACGACCGCGCGTACTATGGGCGGCCGGTGACGACGCGCGACATTTTGTTCGGGCATGGCGGCGTGGCGCCGCATGCGGCGACCCTGAGGCGGGCGCTGGGCTCGGTCTGAGGTTGCCGGAGGCGTGCGGGGCGTGCTATGTGCGCGTCCCCGTACCTCGGATGGGGGATAGTTTAGCGGTAGAACTCCCGGCTCTGGACCGGGCAGCCTTGGTTCGAATCCAGGTCCCCCAGCCACTCCATCGCAGTCTCCTCAGATTCACGCGGTTATCCCGCCAATCGCAAGGAATGCCGCGGTGTTCGGGGCGATTCCAGGCCGATCCTCATTCGCTGTGACACAAGAGACCGCGATGTCGCACTAATCCTGTGAATTCGGGCCGCGCGTCTCCATTCGGGCTTTCGAGTGTACCGCGGGCAAACGTTGCTGATCTTGTCGAGCTTTACGAACTGGCCGTGAACCGGCGTGGGATACGGGTAATGGCTCTACCGCGAGTGCCAGAGGCTGGTCTTGTCAGGCGAGTCCAACCATCTTGCGTTGTTCGGACCAGTCCAGCGGCAGGTGGGTGATGCGCGACAGGCGCGCTGCCGTGAGATGAGCAGGCTGCCGCCCGTCGAGGATGGCGCACACAATGTCAGGTGCCAGGAACGCCAGTCGCGCAAGGCGGGTCAGGTAGGATCGGCTGATCCCCGCCGAGCGAGACGTCTCGTTCAGGCTGGCCTCCCCGCTCTGCAACAGCTTGGTCTTCAGCTCGCGCGCGCGAACCAGCATCCGCACGAGGGCAGGATCAGCCTGCGTCGCCTCCGATCCATCGACCAGCAGCCGCGTGTCCCGTCCCGACCGCCGCCGCACAAGCGGAACCGTGAGGACGAGTGGCGCGGCTGTCTCCGTCGCCAAGTCGGTCAAAGCGGGATGCTCAACGGCGCTCATCCCCCGAAGCAAGGCAAGCAATCCGGCTGGCAGAATAGCGATGCTGATTTGGTGCGATCGGACCTCTATGCGCGAGACAAGTCTCCGCAGCATTGCTGCGAGCTCAGATCGTCCCCCGCCGGCGAGCGTGTCTGCAATCTCTTCCGCACGGCGCATCAATTGCTGAACGTGCCCAACATCCAGCTCCATTAACTGCAGTGCTTCGAACATGGCAGGGCCATTGGTGAGGAACTGGCGGATGCGTTCGATGACGCCGCTTTCCACTTCTGCGGCAGGATAACGCATGCCATCGGGAGCTTCCGACCGGCTGCGGGTAATCAGACGAGCGGATACATAGTAGCGGTACCGTTTGCCACTTTTGACCGCATGCGATGGCACCAGGCGGTTGCCGGTTTCGTCGTAGAGCAACCCCGCAAGCAGGCTCCGCATCGTGCCTTTGGGTCGATCAGCGCTGTTCGCGCGATGCTCCATCAGTTGCTTCTGCACCGCATCCCACAGCGCCTCATCGATGATGGCAGGGTGCTCGCCCGGATAGACAGCACCCTTGTGACTGATCTCGCCTCGATACAGATGGTTCTGCAGCATGACATACAAGGCGCCGCGAGCGAGCGGCTTGCCACCCCGGACGGAGCCATCAGCCTTGCGATGTAGCTTGCTCCGGATTCCCTCGTCGCAAAGCCGCTGCTCGAGCAGCCGCACGCTGCCGAGTTCAAGGTACGAGCGGAAGAGATGCCGCACCGTCTCGGCTTCGGCATCGTTGATCACCAGCTTCCGATCGCGGACGTCATATCCGAGCGGCAGAGGGCCGCCCATCCACATGCCTCGGCGTTTGGATGCAGCAATCTTGTCGCGGATGCGCTCGCCGGTGACCTCCCGCTCGAACTGCGCGAAGGACAGCAGCATGTTCAGCGTCAGCCGACCGATCGAAGTCGTCGTGTTGAAGTGCTGCGTGATGGAGACGAACGAGACGCCATGGGCGTCGAAGGTTTCGACCAGCTTGGCGAAGTCCGCCAGCGAGCGGGTCAGCCGGTCAACCTTGTAGATGACAACCAGATCGACCCGGCCCGCACGAATGTCGGCAAGTAGCTGCTGCACCGCTGGACGGTTGAGGGTTCCTCCGGAGAAGCCGCCATCATCGTAGTAGGTCGGGAGCGCCTTCCAGCCTTCATGCCGCTGGCTGGCGATGTAGGCGAGACACGCCTCTCGCTGAGCATCGAGTGAGTTGAACTCCTGCTCGAGACCATCTTCGGAAGACTTGCGGGTGTAGATGGCACAGCGAGTGCTGGCCGAGCGCACCGGCTTCGGGTTCGGACCCTTACGAGCCATCGCGCGCCTTTCTACCGGAGGTCGACCGCTGCGATGTCGCCAACCCGAAGAAGCGCGGACCGGACCAGTGTGTCCCGGTCACAGCGCTGGCGATCTGGGTCAGGGATGCATAGCGCTGGCCCTCATGCTCGAAACCGTCCGCCAGCACCAAGACGGTGTGGGTCTTACCACGCCATGCGCGCACGAGCTTGGACCCTGGTTTGAGGCGAATTATGGAAATGCCCGCCGGGGCCTCTCTGCCGTTTGCGGCATTCCGTGCGAGCGCGGCGAGCCTGCGTTTCGCGGCGGGCGGGAGGCCGCCAAGGGCGGCCTCCTGCAATTGGTCAGCGATGACGCGCATCAACAGGTCACGGCTCAGCCCTCCCGGCGGGGGCGAGCCAATCAGCTTCTGCCAATGCGTTCGCAGCTCTCGCGTGGTGCTGCGGGGCAAAGCCGGGAGACCCTCTACAAGCGGCCCGCGATCATCGCGCCTCAACCCGGCGCTCCGTTTCTCCGTCCCGCTCATTGCGATGCTGCCTCTGCCAGATGGTAGGCTTTGCGACTGTCGTTTTCGCGGAGGCTTACTTCAAAGCCCCGTTGGCGCAATCGGGTGAGCGCCGCGCGTGCAGTATGCGGCTGCCAGCCGGTTAGTTCGACAAGTTCAGCGAGAGAGGCGCCGCGATTGGCAGCGACCGCATCCAGCACGTGGCCCAGCTTGCCCGTCGGGCGCTTTTGGTCAGAGGCGGGTGCGGCAGAAACGACCGGGGCTCGGGCGCGGTCGGGCTTGGTTCGGATGCGCTTCGCGGCGGCCCGTGTCGCGTTGGCCGCATGGTGCTTGCTGACAGATTGACCGCCCTTGCGGGTCTTCGTGACACGGATTTTCATGGCAGAGCTCCAGGTTCTGCACCACGACGATCGCGGTGCTTGCACCACCTGAAGCCCCGCCAATCTCGGTCGGGGTGGGAGCGGGACCCCAGTGCGCCCCGTCTCGGCCACAGCAATGCGTGCTTGCCGGCAAAAGTCCAGTCGAAAGTGCAGAGCGTTGGCCGAATCCGACGTTGGCACGTGGGTTCAAATCGCGATCCGCTCCTCAGGGAGGACCGCAGGAGCGAGCACCCGACCGAGACCGGGACGAACTTCCTTGGCACGCCGGACGGGCGTCCCGGCTGGAACGAGTGGTTCCTGCGCCAGGGCTATGCAGTCTACATCATCGACCTGCCCGCACGTGGTCGGTCGGCGTATTACGCGGCGGTGCAGGGCCCGCTCGCACCGAACGGCCCGGGCATTGCCTCACCTGAATGCTCCCCTGTCCGTGTCATTCCGTCTCGTGGAGCCGCCGAGTCCATGGCTCGGGGCTGCGGAGATATCGAACACATCCACGATTGAACGCTTGCCGCGGTCGCAGGCATGATCAGCGGGCCGTCGATGACAGGACAGTCAGACGAGCGGCTCATTCTCTGTAATCGCCACCTCGATATCCAAAAGCGGCGCATATTTATTCCTGTGCGCCGGAAATGTCAGGGTGCCCTGGGCCGCCGCTCGGCCGCAGACGCGCAATTGTGAACTGAATGGCGTGGGCCGGGTCGAACACGACGAAATCGGGAGTCGTGATTCCGGGATCCCATACAGCACCAGCGTTGCCGTAAGCCTGATCCCTGGAGGCGAACGCGTCGTCATCGCCATGGAAGACGAAGGGCCTGGTATTCCGCGGAGTGAGAAGGTTTTCGAGCCACTTTACAGGAGTGAAGGCTCTCGCAACCCCGACACGGGCGGCGTGGAATTGGTCTCTCCGTCACCCGTTCGATCGTATGGGCACATGGCAGCGACATCAGCCCTGCCACTCGGAAGGGCCGAGGTTTGAGCCTCTGTTTGGAGCTTCCTGCCGGCCTAGGGCCGAGCTCGCCGGTTCCGGAAAAGGTCAGGTCGAGCGGCCAGGTCCCGGATCTCGACTTCGGCGCCACACATGCATGATCCGAACACACTGCGTGTTGGCGGAGGACTCGTCGCGGAGTCCCAGTTATTGCGACGGGTCCGAGGTGTTGGCCTTCAGGCCGAGTTCTGTTCGGATGTGAGCGAATTTCTGCGGGTCCATATAGCGCCGGTCCGAGGCGAGGAGCCGCAGGGCTGCAAGTCCGCTTTTGGTGAAGAAGGCCTTCGGCACAGGGGCGCCCGTCCTGATCTCCATCAGGCCACGGTCAACCATGGTCCGCAGCGACGGTGGGATTTTCGGTTGTCTGGCGTGCGGACCACCACGCCAGGTTCGAAGCAGGAAGCCATCCGCCACTGACGGCAGGGTTCCGAAGAAGATGTCCAGTTCGCGCCGGATGTACTCCCGCTCCTTTGGGGTGAACGGGCAGGCGGTCTGGTTCGTGCGTGTGGTCATGGTTGGTAGTATATGCCGCGCCTGACGAAGCCAGGCGATGCAGTCTATGATCCATTCATGGGCCGCGGAACAACTGCGGTTCAGGCTGCCCTTATGGGTCGCCGGCCGATCGGCAACGACATTAATCCCCTGAGCATCCTATTGACTAGGCCACGCTTGACGCCGCCCACGCTCCACGAGATCGCGCGCAGGCTGGGCCAGATCAGGTGGGATTCGGGGGAGATCGACGATCCTGAACTGCTCGTATTTTACAGTCCACGGACTCTGCGTCACATCTGCGCATTGAGAAGCTGCCTTAGGGACCGACCAGGACGGACATGCGGTGACCGACGAGGCGTATCGCGGCAAGTGGCTCCTCATCTATTTCGGCTATACGCATTGTCCGGATACATGTCCGATGGCACTCAGCAACATTGCAGCAGCGCTCGATCAGCTCGATCCCGGGATACGCGCGAGGCTGCAGCCGATATTCGTGACCGTTGATCCCGAGCGCGACACGCCAGCGGTGATGAAGGACTATGTTGGAGCGTTCGAGGGAGCCGGCATCGTCGGCCTGACTGGCAGATGATATCCCGCCGGAGCGGCCTGCTCCTGCTGGCTCTGCTGCTGGGCGCGCAGCGGATGGCCGTGGCACAAACCGTGTTGGAGCGGCCATTCACGTTGGTCGATACGACCGGCCGGATAATCAGCGAGAAGGACCTGCGCGGCCGCTGGCTTCTCGTGTTCTTCGGCTACACAAGCTGCCCGGACATCTGCCCGACGACGCTGGGCTCGATTGCCGCGGTGTTGGAACAGCTTGGCTCGGCTGCGACGCAGGTTCAGCCGGTCTTCATTACCGTTGACCCGACGCGCGATACGCCGGCGGCTCTCGGCGCATACTTGGCCTCGTTTGACCAGCGCATCATCGGCCTGACCGGCAACGATGAACAGATCGCCCGTACCGCGGCGATTTTTGGCGCTCAGTATTTCAAAGTGCCCGGTAGCGATCCAAAAGAATATGCGATCGCACATAGTGCGCTGATCTACCTCATCGGTCCCGAAGGCGGCATCGTGACCCAATTCTCGAATGCCAACGATCCAGAGGACATGGCAAGAACGCTGACTTCTCTCATAAAATAGAGAAGTTGTGAAGCGCGCCTGAATTTCCGCGATCGTCCAGGTCTGATCGGCTGGCTTAGTTTCCGGCTCCGCCAGATGCCGCGGTCCGAATGCCCGCTTTCCACGTGCGCCGTGAAAAGGCGGCGCTTTCAGGTTAGGCAATGCTCGCCACCAACGCGCGCCGGATCAGCGGCCCTACAGGGCCAGGCCGATCGTGACTTACATCTTGAACCTCACTACCGACACGCCGCACACTTCCTGTCATCCGGATTCGCGCCCGCGTCCTCACGGCTGAACAAGACACCGCCTCATGTCCATCGACATTATCATCACCGAAAAAAGCAGTCAGGCCAGGGACGTTCGTGCCGCGGTCGGAAACCGCTACGGCGCGATCCTGCCGGCCGAGGGGCATCTGATCGCACTGCTTGAGCCAGAGGAGGTGAACCCCGACTGGAAGCGCTGGTCGCCGGTTCTGCTGCGTCCGGAAGGGCTCTTCGGGACGAAACCCGCGACCGGCGGGAACAAGGCCCGCAAGCTGAAGGCAATCAAGACTGCCCTCCGGTCGGCAGGCCGTGTCTGGCTTGCCACGGACTGCGACCGCGAGGGGCAGTTGATCGGCCAGGAAATCCTCGAGCACTGCCGCTTCCATGGCGAGGTCATGCGGGTCATGTTCACCGCCCAGGACCCGAAGACCATTCGCGACGCCTTCGCGACGGCGAAACCGAACGCCGACTACCAGCATCTGTATGCGGCGGCGGTGGCGCGACAACAGTCCGACCAGATTTACAACCTTTCCCTCACCCGCACGGCCACCGTCCTGCTGGGCCGCGGTCAGCGCGCGGTCATCGGTGTCGGCCGTGTGAAGACGCCGACCCTGGCAATTGTCTGCCGGCGTGAGCTGGAGATTCGCGCGTTCCGCCCACAGACCTATTTCGAGGTTGTGGCGATCGCGCTCGCCGCGGGCGGAACCTTCCTGATGCGGCACGCCCCACCAGAGAAAATCCTCCAACACCAGGACGCAGTGTTGATCGCGGCCCGTGCCGACGGCTTCACCGGACCACTCTCCGTCAAGGTGGAGGAGAAGCGCCAGGCACCGCCGCGGCTGCATGACCTGCCCACCCTGCAGAAGCTCTGCGGCTCTCGCTTCGGCTGGTCCGCCGCTCGGACGCTCGATGTCGCGCAGGAACTGTACGACGGCGAGGGCAAGAAGGTCATCACCTATCCCAGGTCCGAGTCGCGCTATTTGCCCGAAAGCCTGATCCCTGACGTGCCAAGGATTGTCGCGGCGCTCACCGGCGGGAAGGTGTTCGGCTCGTTACCGATGCCAGCCCAACCGATCATCCGGCGAGGCAAAGCCGGGCACTTCTGGGACAAGGGCCTCGAGAGCGTGTCCCACCATGCCATCATCCCGAACGTGAACACGGTGGGTGATCTACGCTCGATCTGGCCGCGTCTGTCGGGCGACGAGCGCCGATTGTTCATGGTCATTGCCCGCTCTTACCTGGCCGCGCTGATGCCGGATTTTCGCTACCGGCAGACGACGGCGCTGCTCGATGTCCACGGTCACGCATTCCGGGCAGTCGGGCGACAGCCGATCGAAATTGGCTGGCGGGCCGCGTTCGGTGAGGAAGATGACAACGACGGTCACGACCGCGGGGACAACGAAGACCACCAGCCGCTGCCCCCCTTGCGGGATGGGGAGAAGGTTGGCCTGAGCGGGCCGAAGGTCGAAACGACAGAGACGAAGCCGCCTCCTCGTTACAATGAGGGGACGCTGATTGAGGCCATGGCGAACGCCTGGCGCTTCGTCGAGAACCCCGAGCACCGCGAGCGGCTGAAGGAGGCGAAGGGGATAGGAACACCGGCCACGCGGGCCGAGATCATCCAGGGCCTCAAACGGCAGGACCTGCTGGCGGCGAGTGGCAAGCATATCGTGCCGACGGAGCGTGGCCTCGTACTATACGATGTCCTGGGGAACGCAGATCAGGCGCTAGTCGATCCTGCGGTGACGGCGAAGCTCGAATTCTTACTCGACGAAGTGTTGTTCGGCCGGCGCCGCGCGGAAGACGCAATCGACGCGGTCTGCGGGCAGGCCTCGCGGATTATCGGCCGGCTCCGGGACGGTACCTGCACGAACGGCGCTCCGCTGCCGGCGGTTTCCCCGGGGCCCAGTCGGATGGCTGGCGTGGGGCGGCGCAATGACACGCGACAGAAAGGCCCGACGTCGATGCCTTCCGACGAAAGTGGCCACTCCGATAAGCCGCGACGTCGAGCGCGACCCGCGTCAGCAAAGGCGCGGTCAACCGTGGTGCCCGAGAAATCAACATCTGTGCGCCGGCACGCCGTGAAGAAGACGGCAAAGGTCAAAGCCTTCCGGTCTGCGCCAGAGAAATCAGCGGACCGGGGTGAGCAGCGCGACGGCGCGTTCGGTCCGGAGAAACGTGGCATTGGTCGGGGGAAACCGACACGCGTTGTCGCTGCGGCCGAGGACGCCCAACAATCTTCCACCGCCCGGGACGAGACACGGCTGAGTATCCCATTTGGCAACAAGCAACTAGCGATGCGGCTGGGCGCCCGATATCGCTCCGGCGGCTGGTTTGCTCCGCCAGGGACCAACCTGGAGCCTTTCCAGGAAAGAGGCTGGCTATAGACGATTGCCGGGAAATTCGCTGCGTGGACGATATTGGTAATCCTTGTGCTGGCGACGCCGGCTCGCGCCATGCGCGTCGTTGAAAACCGGCACCGGTACCGGCAGAACCGCGTGACGAGAACGCGCGTCATTCATGAATCTACGCGGGCGGCCTCTGCCATCGCGGGCTACGCATGTTGACGAGACGCGACCTGACCGCGACTACCCAACCGATGCGGCCGGGACACGCGATCCGCGTTCACCCTACCGTCCCTCGCCGGCTCGTAGTCGTCGCGGTTTGCGATCTGATCCCAGGCTGCGGGTTTGGGAAACCCGTTGTTCATCGCGCCAATATTCCGGAACAGGTTCTCGAACTGTCGGTTGTACTCGACCGAGGCCTGCGCCGGGACAACCCAGTCGTCCTCTCGCGGGTAGAGGCACGTTCGACGCAGCATCAGGAAACGCGGTCACTACATCCCGGGAAATTTTGCCAGGGTGTTAGCAAAGCGCCGGCCGAGCGTGTTCACTTCCTCATGCGGGCGCGACAACGGCGTTGCCATGATGTTGGCACCCGACGCCATGGCCCAGGCAAAGGTGTCCCGATCATGGGCCGCCACGCAGATCGGCGGATGCGGTGTCTGCAACTGCCAACGATCCAGAGGACATGGCAAGAACGCTGACTTCTCTCATAAAATAGAGAAGTTGTGAAGCGCGCCTGAATTTCCGCGATCGTCCAGGTCTGATCGGCTGGCTTAGTTTCCGGCTCCGCCAGATGCCGCGGTCCGAATGCCCGCTTTCCACGTGCGCCGTGAAAAGGCGGCGCTTTCAGGTTAGGCGATGCTCGCCACCAACGCGCGCCAGATCAGCGGCCCCACAGGGCCAGGCCGATCGTGACTTACATCTTGAACCTCACTACCGACACGCCGCACAGTTCCTGTCATCCGGATTCGCGCCCGCGTCCTCACGGCTGAACAAGACACCGCCTCATGTCCATCGACATCATCATCACCGAAAAAAGCAGTCAGGCCAGGGACGTTCGTGCCGCGGTCGGAAACCGCTACGGCGCGATCCTGCCGGCCGAGGGGCATCTGATCGCACTGCTTGAGCCAGAGGAGGTGAACCCCGACTGGAAGCGCTGGTCGCCGGTTCTGCTGCGTCCGGAAGGGCTCTTCGGGACGAAACCCGCGACCGGCGGGAACAAGGCCAGCAAGCTGAAGGCAATCAAGACTGCCCTCCGGTCGGCAGGCCGTGTCTGGCTTGCCACGGACTGCGACCGCGAGGGGCAGTTGATCGGCCAGGAAATCCTCGAGCACTGCCGCTTCCATGGCGAGGTCATGCGGGTCATGTTCACCGCCCAGGACCCGAAGACCATCCGCGACGCCTTCGCGACGGCGAAACCGAACGCCGACTACCAGCATCTGTATGCGGCGGCGGTGGCGCGACAACAGTCCGACCAGATTTACAACCTTTCCCTCACCCGCACGGCCACCGTCCTGCTGGGCCGCGGTCAGCGCGCGGTCATCGGTGTCGGCCGTGTGAAGACGCCGACCCTGGCAATTGTCTGCCGGCGTGAGCTGGAGATTCGCGCGTTCCGCCCACAGACCTATTTCGAGGTTGTGGCGATCGCGCTCGCCGCGGGCGGAACCTTCCTGATGCGGCACGCCCCACCAGAGAAAATCCTCCAACACCAGGACGCAGTGTTGATCGCGGCCCGTGCCGACGGCTTCACCGGACCACTCTCCGTCAAGGTGGAGGAGAAGCGCCAGGCACCGCCGCGGCTGCATGACCTGCCCACCCTGCAGAAGCTCTGCGGCTCTCGCTTCGGCTGGTCCGCCGCTCGGACGCTCGATGTCGCGCAGGAACTGTACGACGGCGAGGGCAAGAAGGTCATCACCTATCCCAGGGCCGAGTCGCGCTATTTGCCCGAAAGCCTGATCCCTGACGTGCCAAGGATTGTCGCGGCGCTCACCGGCGGGAAGGTGTTCGGCTCGTTACCGATGCCAGCCCAACCGATCATCCGGCGAGGCAAAGCCGGGCACTTCTGGGACAAGGGCCTCGAGAGCGTGTCCCACCATGCCATCATCCCGAACGTGAACACGGTGGGTGATCTACGCTCGATCTGGCCGCGTCTGTCGGGCGACGAGCGCCGATTGTTCATGGTCATTGCCCGCTCTTACCTGGCCGCGCTGATGCCGGATTTTCGCTACCGGCAGACGACGGCGCTGCTCGATGTCCACGGTCACGCATTCCGGGCAGTCGGGCGACAGCCGATCGAAATTGGCTGGCGGGCCGCGTTCGGTGAGGAAGATGACAACGACGGTCACGACCGCGGGGACAACGAAGACCACCAGACGCTGCCCCCCTTGCGGGATGGGGAGAAGGTTGGCCTGAGCGGGCCGAAGGTCGAAACGAAAGAGACGAAGCCGCCTCCTCGTTACAATGAGGGGACGCTGATCGAGGCCATGGCGAACGCCTGGCGCTTCGTCGAGAACCCCGAGCACCGCGAGCGGCTGAAGGAGGCGAAGGGGATAGGAACACCGGCCACGCGGGCCGAGATCATCCAGGGCCTCAAACGGCAGGACCTGCTGGCGGCGAGTGGCAAGCATATCGTGCCGACGGAGCGTGGCCTCGTGTTGTACGATGTCCTGGGGAACGCAGATCAGGCGCTAGTCGATCCTGCGGTGACGGCGAAGCTCGAATTCTTGCTCGACGAAGTGTTGTTCGGCCGGCGCCGCGCGGAAGACGCAATCGACGCCGTCTGCGGGCAGGCCTCGCGGATTATCGGCCGGCTCCGGGACGGTACCTGCACGAACGGCGCTCCGCTGCCGGCGGTTTCCCCGAGGCCCAGTCGGATGGCTGGCGTGGGGCGGCGCAATGACACGCGACAGAAAGGCCCGGCGTCGATGCCTTCCGACGAAAGTGGCCACTCCGATATGCCGCGACGTCGAGCGCGACCCGCGTCAGCAAAGGCGCGGTCAACCGTGGTGCCCGAGAAATCAACATCTGTGCGCCGGCACGCCGTGAAGAAGACGGCAAAGGTCAAAGCCTTCCGGTCTGCGCCAGAGAAATCAGCGGACCGGGGTGAGCAGCGCGACGGCGCGTTCGGTCCGGAGAAACGTGGCATTGGTCGGGGGAAACCGACACGCGTTGTCGCTGCGGCCGAGGACGCTCAACAATCTTCCACCGCCCGGGACGAGACACGGCTGAGTATCCCATTTGGCAACAAGCAACTGGCGATGCGGCTGGGCGCCCGATATCGCTCCGGCGGCTGGTTTGCTCCGCCAGGGACCAACCTGGAGCCTTTCCAGGAAAAAGGCTGGCTATAGACGATTGCCGGGAAATTCGCTGCGTGGACGATATTGGTAATCCTTGTGCTGGCGACGCCGGCTCGCCGCCATGCGCGTCGTGAAAACCGGCACCGGTACCGGCAGAACCGCGTGACGAGAACGCGCGTCATTCATGAATCTACGCGGGCGGCCTCTGCCATCGCGGGCTACGCATGTTGACGAGACGCGACCCGACCGCGACTACCCAACCGATGTGGTCGGGACACGCGATCCGCGTTCACCCTACCGTCGCTTTTGGCGCAACTGAATGTAGATCACGCACGCCGTTGACGGCTGAGTTGCGCCCATGACGGTCATTCCAAGGCGCCTCGTCGTCACTCGAATGCAGACGTTCGCTCAAGTGTGGTGGTAGCCGGTCAGATGTCTGATCGCCGACCAACCGATCAGGCACGTGCGCGAACTGTTGCCAC
>CAWABH010000016.1:0-51748 GCA_963780095.1 uncultured Alphaproteobacteria bacterium | reverse complement strand
GGATTGGTGAACTGAACTACCGCTCCAGCCCCGTTCGCAAACGATACTCACAGCAAGAAGGACCAGCAGACCGCCGCCGAGCATATCGGGCAGTCTCAGTGGCAACCTTCGCAAATCTGTCGCCCGACAGTCAAAGCGACCAGGGTTATCAAAATCTAGTGACGGCAGCAATCAGAAGGTTCTGCTCCCAACGGATCCTTCGCCGCTTTATTCCGTAGGCAATTCCGACTGTCAGATCATCGGTATTGGCGGCGAGCGCGAACACAGGTCGATCCAATTCTATCGAAAATCACCATACCCGGTCCCGTGACGTGCGCGCGGACACGTCTGCTATCATGGCCGAACGGCTCGGCGTCTCTACTTTGAGCCCGTCAACCGCCAGCCAGGTAAACTTCGAGGTTTGTCAGCTCTTCTGAATCCGCCGCGAACGGCTCGGCCCAGAACCACCACCGTGCAATTGCGGAACGTCGGTCGAGCGAACCCATGGTCTGCCACTCCAGCCGATATTCCGGGTAGCCATCTGGGGTGACCCTGTGGGACCACGCTGCCGCCGAGGGCGCTGCGACCGGCCAGATCGTCGTGGCACTGGCCCGCAGGACAGATCGAGCTGGCCTTGGCGCGCGGTGAACAGCGCCTTGCCCGCTCCCCAGAAGATGGTGTTCGCGTCGGGCCGTCGATCTCGACCTGCACCGGCATGCCGACGCGATTGCAGCCCGACATAGGCGGCCGGACCAGCAACGCGTCGCTCTCCGGTGGCAGCGGTGGCGCGACCTGACGCTCGATGTGACACTGCTCATCCGTTGCGTCAGCTGATCGGCCGGCCGGGCGCGCATCGTATCGGGGATAGCGAGCCGCCACGCCTCGCATCGCTACCGGCGCAGCATCGTGGCAGTCCGCACAACTGCGGCGCCGACGGCCCCGACGTGTTCCGACCGCGACGACTCACCTTGCTGCACCCCAGGAATGCCGGGTTGCTGGCGTCATCGTCCTGCATGGCCCGGGTCTGCGGGCCTGCATCGTCATACCCGGAATGCTTTTCGGCAGCCGGACCGTGCGAAGTCCAAAGCGTCAGCGTCGCGGCAAGCACCAACCGTGTAATACCAGGCGCCGAAAATATCGACGTGCTTAACCCCGGGACCGACCAACGGTCATGGCCGGTCTTGTCCCGGCCATCAGCGTCTTTGCTGCGGAAACCAAGGAAAGACGTGGATCGCCGGCACAAGACCGGCCATGACGATGGGGGGAGATGAACCATCGATAAGTCAGAACTTTCGTCCCCTGGTATAAGGAATGATCCCTCGGCCCTGCCCCTGTCTGTCATGGCCGGGTCAATCCCCGGATCAAGTCCGGGGACGGCCATGACGGTATAAAACCCCCACAGCACATCATTCGACAGTGACGTCGGCCGTTTCCGTCTGGACGAGTGCCATGGTCGTCGGTGAACCGCATGATCAGGGTGCCGCTCTCCTCGGCTACCGCGGCGAACGACAGGAACGGATTGGCCGCGATCGCGGGGAACAGGTCGGCGCGCAGCACCTCCTCACCGTTGTACGTGCAGACGAAACTGTTGATGATGTCGCGCGGGATCGCCTCGCCCATGGCATCGCGGCGCTGGCCACTCTCCATCGGATGCGAGATCAGCAGCTTCACGTCGAACGCCTCGCCCTTCTTTACCCGCTTCGGCACATTGATCAGCACGCGCACCATGTCATCGCCCTCAATCGATGCACGCGGCCAGCGTCACCAGCAGATCGACGCTGTCGCGCCAGCAACTGCCATCGGCCAGCTTCGCCACCGCGATCACCGTCTGCGAGGTGGCCAGGCGGATGCGGGTGGCGACGCGCGCGGCACCCGCACGCGGTCCGAACTGCAAGCGCACGACATGCGGCAGAGGATTGCCCTCGGCGAATACGTCGATGCTGCGCACCTGCGAAACCGGCGCATCGACGCTGACGGTCATGGCCACCGCGTTGCCGTTCTCCACCATCACCGGCAGATCGAGCTTCACCCGGCCGTCGCGCAGCTCCGCCTCGCCCACCAGTTCGGCGATCAGCGCGGCCACCTGAGCCGGCGTGGCGCGTCCCGGTCCGGGCCGCAGTGGCAACAGCATTCCGGAGGCGCCGGCCACCATCAGGAAGCGGCGGCGGTTCACGGCGCGCGCAATGTTGCCAGGAACGCCACCACGTCCTCGATCTGCTGTCCGGTCAGCACCGGTTTTCCCTGCCATGCCCGTCCCACCCTGGTGAGCCCATCGACCGCATTATAGGACGGCATCACCGTATCGGGGTTCAGCTTCGCGGGATCAACGAGGCGCAGCCGGATTTCCCCGATTGTCAGGCGCGACCCGACGCCGTCGAGCGACGGTCCGACGGTGCCTTGCAGATGCGGTTCGGGAAACGGCCCGGAATGGCACAGCAGGCAGGCGCTGAGCTGGCGGTTCTCGACGATCTGCCGGCCGCGCGCGGGATTGCCTGGCTGGCCGGTCAGCGACGCCTCCATCGCACCGCCATCGCCCGCCAAGGCCGTGAGGCAGCCCAGCAGCGCGGCAGCCAGCGCATCAACCGAACGTCTCGGCGGTGATCGTCTTGAACCAGGCATTCGCGTACTCTGCTTCCTGGGCACGCCGCGTGGCCGGAGCGTCGAGCGGACTGGTGCCGCCGGCGCCCTCGATGTCGGTGAGCTGTCCATTGACCGGCCGATACACCCCGGCGACTGAAATTCCATAGCCGGGGGCAACCAGGCTGTAGCAGGTGTTGATCAGACGCGGTTCGGCCGGCGTGGCGCCCGCGAGCAGTTCAGCCACGGCATAGGCGCACACCTTCGCCTGTGCATTCGCAGCGAACGCCGATTTCGGCATGGCGCCGGCGATGGCGGCGTCGCCGATCACATGGATGCCGGCCTGCAACCGTGATTCGAACGTTGCCGGATCGACCGGACACCACCCCGTCAGATCGGCCACCCCGGCGAGCGCGGCGATGCGGCCGGCACGCTGCGGCGGGATGACGTTGCCGACATCGGCCTTTTGCGTGCCGAAATCGGTCTCGAACGTATTGGTCGCCGGATCGACGCGCGTGACCTTGCCGCCGTCCGACAGCGACACCCACTCCAGCAGGTCCGGATACAGCTTTTGCCATGCGGCCTGGAACAGCTTCTGCTTGGAGAACGTGTCCTTCGCGTCCAGCAGCAGCAGCTTCGAGCGCGGCTTCTCCGTCTTGAGGTAGTACGCGATCAGGCTTGCGCGTTCATACGGACCCGGCGGACAGCGGTAAGGATTCGCCGGCGCCGACATGACCACCAGGCCGCCATCCGGCATCGCCTCGAGCTGGCTTCGCAGCAGCAGGGTCTGCGGGCCGGCCTTCCAGGCGTGCGGCATGCGCTCGGCGGCGGCCTCGTCGTAACCGGGCAGCGCGTCCCAGACGATGTCGATGCCGGGTGACAGGACCAGCCGGTCGTACGGCAGGACGGTGCCGTCGCCGAGCGTCACGCGGCGCGTGGCCGCATCCACCGCCGTGGCCTCGGCCTGGACCACGCGAATGCCTTCGGCCGCGATTGCGGCGTAGGCAAAGCGCTGGGCGGCGATGTCACGCAGGCCGGCGATCACCTCGTTGCTGAACGGGCAGGCGGTGAACTGCGGGTTGGCCTCGACCAGCGCCACGTCCAGCCGAGGATCGGCTCGACGCAGGAACCGCGCGGCGGTGGCGCCGCCGAACCCGCCGCCCACCACGACGACACGCGCCGACGCCTGGGCGCGCGCGAAGAAGGGCGCGAGCAGGAAGGCGGATGCGGATGCAAGGAGGCGACGGCGGGTTGGTCCGGCCCCGCCCCCCGACCCCCTCCCCAAAGGGGAGGGGGAGCAGAGTGACTCCCCCTCCCCTTTGGGGAGGGGGTCGGGGGGCGGGGACGGCGTGGACGAAGAGTCATTTCGGAGCCGCCACCCACACCGCGATCGCCACGCTCTCGTCGTGCGAGAAACCCTTGGCGATCCGATCCATCACCGTCGCCGGCTTTGTGCCGGCACGGAACGCGTCGAGCGCAACCACGATCTCCTCCGGAACGCGGTTCGTCAGCGCCGGCGGCTGCGGCCCAGCGCCGTGGCAGCCCGAACAACCGAGTGCCCCCGGCGGGGGAGCAGCGCCCAAAGTGCCGAGCATCCCCGCCAGAACCAGACCTGCCCGCAGCCTCATGCGGAGCTGAGATCGTGCAGGCTGAGCGGCAGCGTGCGGATGCGCTTGCCGGTGGCCGCGAAGATCGCGTTCAGCACCGCCGGACCAGCTACGGCGATAGTCGGCTCGCCCACGCCGCCCCAGAATCCGCCCGAGGGAGCGATCACCGTCTCCACCTTCGGCATGTCGGCCAGGCGCATCACCGGATAGGTGTCGAAGTTGCTCTCCACCGCTCGGCCCTTTGCGATCGTGATCTGGCCGTAGAGCACCGCGCTCAGGCCATAGACGAACGACCCCTGGACCTGCGCCTCGATCTGCTGCGGATTGACCGCGTAGCCGGGATCGGTGGCCGCCACGATGCGATGGACCTTCAGCTCGCCCTTGGAGGATACCGAGACCTCGGCGACCGCCGCCGTGTAGCTGCCGTAGCCGTAGTTCTGGCAAATGCCGCGAAACACGCCCGTCGGCAACGGCGTGCCCCAGCCAGCCTTCTCCGCGGCGGCATTCAGCACCGCCAGATGCTTCGGACTCTTGGTGAACATCGCGCGCCGGAACGCCAGCGGATCCTTGCCCGCCGCGTGCGCCAGTTCGTCGATGAAGCATTCCATGTAGATCGCGTTCTGGTTGGTGTTCACGCCGCGCCAGAAGCCCACCGGAACAAGCGTGTTGCGGACCGCGTGATCGATCAGCAGGTTCGGGATGGTTCCGTAGCCGAACTCCTCCTCCGTCCAGCTCTGGAATGCGATGCGATCGACGCCGTTCTCCATGCGCTGCGGCGCGAGATAGGCCAGGATCGACTGACCGGACAAACGCGCATGCAACGCGACCACGTTGCCATCGGCGTCGAGCCCGCCGGTCAGCTTGCACTGCGTGATCGGCCGGTAGAAGTCGTGCTGCGTGTCCTCCTCGCGCGACCAGATCAGCTTGACCGGACGTCCCGGCACCTGCTTGGCGATCAGCACGGCCTGGCGCGTGTAGTCCTGCTGCCCGCGCCGGCCGAAGCCGCCGCCGAGGTGCAGCTTGTTCACCTTCACGTCTGCGAGCTTGATGCCCGCGGCCTCCGCGGCGGCGGCGAGCGAGGCGTCGCCGTTCTGCGAGGCAACCCAGATCTCCACCTTGCCGTCGGCGAACTTCGCCGTGCAGTTCATCGGCTCCATGGTGGCGTGGGCGAGGAAGGGCGCGGCGTAAACCGCCTCGACCTGCTTCGCCGCACCTGCCAGCGCCGCCGCGACCTCGCCGTGCTGCTGGCCGATCGCGGCCTCCTTCGCGTCCAGTCCCGCCTTCAGGAGCTCCGCGATCTCCGCGCTGTCGACATTCGCGCCCGCGCCCTCGTCCCAGACGATCGGCAACGCTGCCAGCGCGGTCTTCGCCTGGTACCACTTGTCGGCCACCACGGCGACCGCGTTGTCGTCCACCGCGACGACCTGGCGCACGCCGGCCATGGCCTTGATCTTGTCGGCATCGAAGGATTTCAGCTTGCCACCGAACACCGGGCATTGCGCGATCGCCGCGTTCAGCATGTCGGGGAGCTGCACGTCGATGGCGAACACCTGCTTGCCCGACAGCTTGTCCACGGTGTCGAGCCGTTTGACTGCCTTGCCGATGATCTTCCATTCCGCCGGCGTCTTGAGCTTCACATCGGCCGGCACGGGCAGCTTCGCAGCGGCGGCAGCGACCTCGCCGTAGCGCAGCGTGCGGCCGCTCGGCGTGTGGGTGATCACACTGCTCGCCGCGGTGCATTCCGTCGCCGGCACACCCCAGCTCTGCGCCGCGGCCTCGATCAGCATCGCGCGCGCCGCGGCGCCGCCCTTGCGCACGTTGTCCACCGAACCGCGAATGCCTCGGCTGCCGCCGGTGGACATGTCGCCCCAGGCGCGCTTGTGCGCGAGATTGTCCTGCGGCGATACGTATTCCGCGCGGACAAACTTCCAGTCGCAGTCGAGTTCATCGGCCACCAGCTGGGCGAGGCCGGTCAGCGTGCCCTGTCCCATTTCGGAACGGGCAATGCGGACGATGGTGGTGTCGTCCGGCTGGATCACCGCCCAGATGCCGACCTCCGAGCCCGTCGCGGCGCCGGCGGCCTGCGCGAACGCGCGCCCGGCCGGGATGCGCCAGCCCAGTGCGAAGCCGCCGCCGGCGACGGCAGCCGAGGCGATGAATGAACGGCGTGCAAGCTGCATGGTGCTCATGGCGGTGCTCCTATGCCTTGCCGGTCATCGAGGCGGCGGTGTGGATCGCCTCGCGGATGCGCAGATAGGTGCCGCAGCGACAGATGTTGGTCATCGCGGCATCGATATCGGCGTCGGTAGGCTTCGGCGTGGCCTTCAGCAGAGCGGCGGCGGCCATGATCTGGCCGGACTGGCAGTAGCCGCATTGCGGCACGTCGTGCTGCAGCCAGGCGGCCTGGACAGGATGGCTGAGCCCATCCGGCGACAGACCCTCGATGGTGGTGATCTTCACATCGCCCACCGAGCCTGCGGGCACCGAGCAGGACCGCGTGGCGACGCCGTCCAGATGAACGGTGCAGGCACCGCATTGCGCAATGCCGCAGCCGTATTTCGTGCCGGTCATGCCGACCCATTCGCGAATGACCCAGAGCAGCGGCGTGTCGGGATCGACGTCCACATCGTGAGCCTGGCCATTGATGTTGAGCTTGATCATGCTGGCGGTTGCCCCTTTGGTTTCGCATTGCGTAACCGTGACCAGGATTGGTCCTGGCTGGCATCGTGCATCCACATCAGCATGACGCGATGGGTGGGGCAATATTCCCGGCCGGAGTTCGCCCAGTCCGATCGCAATCACAGTACTGTCAACGTCGTCATGCCCGCGAATGCGGGCACCCAGGCGAACTGTGCCGCGATCACGACCGCCCGGCTTCGCTCGGGCCAGGCCCTGGGTTCCCGCTTTCGCAGGAATGACAATTAAGAATTCGTGGCGAATTAAGTGCTCCATGTGGCGCAACGGTCGCACGCCCATCGTCGTGGCCGGCCCCCGGCATCCGCCGGGGCATGCTTCGCCGGCCATGACGATGAGGCATGAGGCACGTCCGGAAATGGTTCGGTTGCTTCCCGTGAGACCCTAAGCCGGCGGAGCCGGAACCAATAAGTCTGGTGTAGCTTCCCCGCCGCATTGTCGTTGGGAGGGTAGCATGAGCCAGTCGCCGGCGGTGCTACGCCGCCGGGATGACCGGGTATCTCAACGCCAAGGGCATCCGTATCTTCGACTACGCGGACTTTGCCAAGACGCTGCGTGATTGCGTGCGCGAGAGTGCGGCATTGCTGGCGGCCGAGGCAGGGGTGACCATCGAGCACATCGCCAAGCCGCATATCCGCAAGGAAGATGTCGTCGCGCGCGTGCTTGCGCAGCGTGGCGACCGCCCGGGCCTGGTGCACGTCATCTCGGCCCTGGAAGCCTGCGATGCCTACAAGCCCTGGCACGACAAGCAGACGCACAAGACGTTCATCTGGCCGGACAACGGCAAGTGCCTGCACTACTATTTCTACTTCCAGGACGTGAAGTTCGGGCTGGTCTATCTGCGGGTCCCCACATGGGCGCCGTTGACGCTGGCGCCTGCTATGGATCGGCCGGGAGCGGACGCTGGCGAACTTCGAGCAGTTCTTCGTTCTGATCGGCGAGGAATTGGTCCGACACATCGCGTTTGTCTGCTCGGACATGTGGCAGCCTTACCTGACGGTGATCCGCGAGCGCTGCAGCCAGGCCATCCACATCCTTGATCGCTTCCATATTGTCGCCAAGATGAACACCGCGCTGGACCAGGTACGTGCCGGCGAGGCGCGTCGGCTGGCCCGTGACGGCTACGAGCCGGTCCTGAGGAAGACCCGTTGGTGCGTGCTCAAGCGCCGCGCCAACCTGACCGGGCAACAACGGTTCCGCCTGCGCGATCTGTGCTGTACCATGCACTTGGAGACTGCCGCAGCCTGACGTGGCCCACAGATTCTTCTGACGAGGCTAGAATTCCACCAGAGCGGCTTCCGCAAGTTGCTTCGCAGTCGTGAAATCGTAATTTCGATAAATATGCAGCTTGTTGGCTGCCGCGGGACCGCCATAGAACTTTTCATACTGCTGATGGCGCCCGCCAAACTCGCTGCCGATCAGGTCCCACGCGAGCTTCAACAGAGCGACACGCCGCTTCGATGGATAACCGGGCGAAGCGACATACCGCTCGAGCTCCCGCGCGGTCTCGGGATTGTCGTAGTCCATTCGCGACGAAGGAAGCATGATCATTGCGCCGCCGCTCAGGTCGCGCGCCAGATCGATCAGCCTCGGATTGAGGCTGGACTGCAGCGCCATGATCGAATAGAGCGCGACCCTTGATGGCCATACCACGCCGTCCTCGACCGTCGCGCGGATTTCCTGCGCCTCGACCATCATGTCGACGATCGACGCCAGCGCCGCCATCTCACCGAGCTGTGCCTGGCTTGCCGGAAGTGAGTTGACGCCGGTGATTTCGCAGTGGTGCTTCATGACCCCGAGCAGGAACCGCAGCTTCGTGGCATAGCGGATCTGCGCCTGGTAGTTGCCGTAGATGTGGGACGGTGTCTTCCTCCATTGATCGCGGCAAAGCGCGACGTCGCGATAGATGAACACGCGCTCCCACGGGACGAAGACGTTGTCGAGCGTGATAAGGGCATCCGTTTCGTCGAACCGGCTCGACAGCGGATAGTCGAATGCGCTGACGGCGTTCGTCGCATAGGACCGCCGCGCATAGATCTTCATGCCCGGCGCGTTGATCGGTATCGCCACGCTGATTGCATGATTCTCGTCGCCGGGAACCTGCGGATGAATGCAGCTGAGGAACAGGTAATCGGAGAACGGCGCACCGGTCGCGAGCTGCTGTGCGCCCTTCAGGACAATGCCCCCGTCGCGCTCGCCGACCACACCGGCACACAGCGTCGGGTCCGCCTGCGCATGCGATGGCTTGCTGCGGTCGATCTGCGGCGGGGCGAGGGCGTAGGAAATGTAGAGATGGTTGTCGCGCGCGTACTCGTAGAATGCGATCAGGTTGTCGGCATAACGCTGTCCGGCCGTCGCGAAGAATGCCGGGTTGGCGGCGAAACCCGCGAAGAACCCGGCGACATGATCGGGCGTGCGCCCCATCAGGCCGAAGGTGTGCTCGGTCCAACGCTGGATCATGCGGCGCCGCGGACGAAGGTCCTCCGGCCGCTTGGGGACATGGTAGCACCAGAGCACGGGCTTGCCGGTCCTGGGCGACGGATAGGTCATCAGCTCGCGGTTGACAGGATCGGCGGCAATGTCCCAGAGATCGGCTATCGATTGGGCGGCGCCACGAAAGGCCGGGTGAGACGTTACGTCCCTGACCACTTCGCCGTCGTAAATGACCTGACGCCCATCGTCACGGATTGCCGACAGGTACTCCGCGCCGGTACGCAGGCCGGTAGGGGAGTGCGATGTATCCTGCGCCGATTGCGCTGGCTCCGATGTCATCGCACCCCCTGTCGACCAGACCGTCAGTTTGTCAGATTATAGAACTTCGCCGCGTTCTCGCAGGTGATCTTGTGGATGTCCTCGGCCGACAGGCCCTGGAACTGCTCCTCGATGTACTTCGTCGACTCCGGCCAGATCCCGTCGGTGTGCGGGTAGTCGGACCCCCACATCAGTGTGTCCACCGTCATCAGGTTGTTCACGTTGAGCAGCTTCGGCCCGATCGGATCGAACTGGAACGTCGCCTTGCACTGGCGCTGCCAGTACTCGGACGGCTTCAGCTTCATCAGATCGCGGAACCGGTCCTCGAACTCGAAGTCCATGCGATCCAGCGCATACGGAATCCAGCCGATGCCGCTCTCGCCGAACGACACGCGCAGGCGCGGGTAACGCTCGAACACGCCGGCGCCCATCATTGCCGCGAGGATGTGGATCAGCCCCATCTGGAACGCCGACACGCCGGTGAACATCGCCGCACGCCGCACCTGGCCGGACGCCATCTCGCGCGCGCGCGGCGGCGTGGTCGGGAACGTATGGAAATGCAGCGGCAGCTGCACGTCGCTCACCGCCTGCCACAGCGGCTCCCAGCACGGGTGCCACATCGGCTCCATGTCCCACGAGCAGGACAGCTCCAGTCCCTTCAGACCCATCTTGGCGCAGCGATGGATCTCCTGCACCGCCCAATCGATGTCGCCATAGGGCAGGCACGCCAGCCCGATATGGCGATCCGGATAGTGGCTGCAGAAATCCTTCAGCCAGTCGTTGTAAATTCTGAACATCTCCGCCGCCGCCTCGTGGTCCTTCAGCTTCGAGGCGGACCCCAGAATGCCGAAGATCACCTCGGCATCGACGCCGTCGCGCTCCATGTCCTTCTTGCGCAGATGCGGATCGCTGACGCGCCGGATGTCCTTCTGGCCGTCGGCGAACAGGCCGGTCTCGGCCATGATGTCGACCCGGCGGTTCTGTCCCGGCACCAGCTTGGCGCCCGAAGGCCCCACGCCGTTCTTCAAGCCGAACGTGGCGCCGGACTTGGTGACCCATTGCGGCCCGTCCGGACCGTCAGCGACGTACGGCATGCGATCGCGCAGTTCCCGCGATGCCTCCGAGGTGAACAGGTCCGGCGGCATCCACGGCATGTCCAGATGGCAATCGGCAGAGATACGTTTGTATTGCATCGGTTCCCTCCTGCGGTGTTGCTGACTGTTGCGACCAAGCCTACGCCCAGGACCGCGCCGCGTCCAAGAGGTTGCCCCGGCGAGCGCAACCAGCTACCCGGAACAATCATGGACAACATACTCGCCGAGACCCTGACCGGTTGGCGCCGCCATCTGCACGCGCATCCCGAACTGACGTTGCACGAGCAAGGGACCGCCGCCTTCGTCTGCGCCAGACTGCAAGAGCTGGGCGTACCGTTTGTCGCCGGCGTGGGCGGCCATGGCGTCGTGGCGACGATCAGCCGCGGCCAGTCCAACCGCAGCGTCGGACTGCGCGCCGACATGGACGCCTTGCCGATTGCCGAGACGACCGGCCTGCCCTATGCCTCCGGCAATCCGGGCGTGATGCACGCCTGCGGCCATGACGGGCACACCACATCCTTGCTCGGCGCGGCTGCGCTGCTGCGGCAGGACATCTCGTGGACCGGCACCGTGCATCTGGTGTTCCAGCCTGCCGAGGAGGGTGGCGGCGGGGCGAAGAGCATGATCGCCGACGGTTTGTTCGAGCGGTTCCCGATGGAGCGGATCTTCGGCTACCACAACTGGCCCGGCCTGGATGCCGGCACGGTTGCGGTCCACGACGCCGCGGTGATGGCATCCGGCGGGCGGATCGAGTTCCGCGTGAAGGGCGTTTCCGGTCACGCCGCCCTGCCGCATCTGACCCGCGATCCGGTGGTGGCCTCGGCGCATCTGCTGCTCGCGCTTCAGACGATCGTTTCGCGCAATGTCGATCCGCTGGATCCCGTGGTGATCTCGGTCGCCACGATGGAGGCGGGTACCGCAGCCAATCAAATCCCCGGCGAAGCCGTCATGCGCGGCACCATGCGCACGCTGCGCAAGCACACCTGCGACGAGGTGGAGGCGGCGATCCGACGCGTCTGCGCCGGCGTGGCGCTCAGTTGCGACGTGCAGATCGAGGTCGCGCTACGCCGCGGCAATCCGGTGACGGTGAATTCCCCAGCCGAACGCGATCTTGCGGCGGCGGCGGTGGTGATGGCAGGTCTGCCGCTGCGACGCGACTTGGCGCCCGCGATGACCGGCGAGGACTTCGCCTGGTATCTGGAGCACCGCCCCGGCGCCTTCGTCTGGATCGGCAACGGCCCCGCCGACAATGGACGCGGGTTGCATAATTCGAGCTACGACTACAACGACACGATCCTGCCGGCAGCGGCGGGATATCTCGCGAGTGTGGCGAAGCGCGCGCTGGCCGACTGAGGCCGTTTCCGATCGGCAGTGTTCCTACGCGACGTCCCGCAGCGCCGTGCCCAGCAGTTCCAACCCCAGGTCGATCTCCGCCTCTGATACGGTCAGCGGCGGCGCAATGCGCATCACGCCGCCGGACGCGCCGGCACGCACGATATTGGCGCTGAGACCCAGCTCCAGCGCCCGGTCGGTCACCGCGTCCGACAACGCCGCCGCCGTCCGGTTCCGGCCGCCCCGCTCGTCGATGAATTCCATGCCGAGCAACAATCCACGGCCGCGGACGTCGCCGATCCATTCATAGCGCGCCTGCAACGCCTGCAATCCACGCTTCAACCGCGAGCCCATCGTCGCGGCCCGTGCGGGCAGGGCATCGCGCTGCACGATCTCCAGCACCTTCAGTCCCACCGCGGCCGGCAGCGGGTCATTCACATGCGTGGTGTAGAACAGGAACCTGCGTTCATCGCAGGCGTCGCTGATCGCGTCCGTTGTCATCACCGCCGACAGCGGCAGGCCGGCGCCCAAAGTCTTCGACAGCACCAGGATGTCCGGCACCACGCCGTCACGCTCGCAGGCGAACATCAGGCCGGTGCGCCCGAGACCGGTCTGCGCCTCATCGATGATCAGCTTCATGCCGCGCTCGACGCATTTGGCCTGGAGCGCGCGCAGATAGCCATCGGGCAGTTCGATGATGCCGCCGCTCGACAGGATCGGCTCGGCGATGAAGGCCGCGAGGTTGCCGGTGCTCTGCCGATCGAGCAGCGCGAACGCGTCGTCCAGTTCACATTGCCAGCCGACGCCGGGGAACCGAGGCCGGAACGGGTCGGGCGCGGGGATGGCGAACGAGCCAGCCGCGGCGGGACCATAGCCGCGCCGCCCGGCCTTGTAGGTGGCCGATGCCGCGCCGCCCGTCATGCCGTGCCAGGATTGGGCGAAGCCGACCACCTCCCAGCCGCCGGTTACCAGCTTGGCAATCTTGATCGCCGCTTCGTTCGCCTCGCCGCCGGTGGAGAGCAGCATCACCTTTGGCAGGCCAGGCATCAGCCGAGCCAGCGCCTCGGCCAGGTCCACCACGGGTGGCGACAGCATCGAAGAAAACAAATGGTCGAGCTGTCCCGCCGCTGCGCGCACAGTGGCGACGATTTCGGGATGGCAATGGCCGAGGATCGCGCTCATCTGACCTGAGGTGAAGTCCAGCACGCGCCGCTCAGCCGCGTCGTAGACAAAGCAGCCCTCGGCACGCACCGGTGCGAATGGCACGAACGTGCCGCCAAACTGCAGCATGTGCCGCTTCGCGCGCGACCAGAAACCCCGTTCGGCTGCGGCCTGCTGCATGCCGTCCATCGCCGTTCTCCTTGCAAGTGCGGCACAGGATGCGGTGCGGACTGCACGTGGTCAATCGGCGGCGGCAACGCGCGCGCTTATGCTATCGCCATGGCTATGGAGCCAGAAGATGCGCGGCGAAGCGTCGCGCCAGTCCTACCAGCAGGGCCGGCCAGTGCATCGACCGTGTGTCATGGCATAATGCCGCAGCATCGCAATGCCGGAGAAAGGGAAGCCATGACATCGCCCATCGCGGGTCAGCCGCTGTTGTTCGCGCCGATCTCGCTGCGCGGCGTCACCGCGCGCAATCGCATCGTGGTCTCGCCGATGTGCCAGTACGTCTCGGTGGACGGCGGCCCTACCGACTGGCAGTTCGTGCATTTCGCCCGCTACGCAATGGGCGGGGCGGGTATCGTGTTCGGCGAGGAGACCGCGGTGGAAGCGCGTGGCCGCAAGACGTACCACTGTGCCGGCCTATGGAACGATCATCAGGCGAAGGCCTATCGCCGCATCACCGACTTCATCAAGGAGATGGGCGCGGTACCGGCGATCCAGTTGGGGCATTGCGGTCGCAACGCCGGCTCGCATGGCGCGATGGAGGACTGGCGCGCGCTCGATGAACGCGACGCGCGTGCGGGAATGCCGCCGTGGCGCGGACTGGCGCCGAGCCCGCTGCCGGCGCGACGCGGCTTTCCGGTGCCGATCGAGATGGACCAGGACGACATCCGCACCGTGCTCGCGGCGTTCCGCGATGCGGCGCACCGGGCCACCGACGCCGGCTACGACATCTGCGAAATCCACGGCGCGCACGGCTATCTGATCCACCAGTTCCTCTCGCCGATTTCGAACCGGCGCACCGACGCCTACGGGGGCTCCCGCGAGGCGCGCATGCGCTTTGCGCTCGAGGTGGCGGAAACCGTCCGCGCCGCCTGGGCACGCGAGAAGCCGCTGTTCTTTCGAGTCTCGGCGGTGGATGGCAAGGGCGGATTGTGGGGCCTCGACGACACCGTGGCGCTGGCGCGCGAACTGCGACTACGCGAGGTCGATGTGGTGGACTGCTCGTCAGGCGGCCTCGGCGGTGATTCGGATATGGTGCAGGTGCCGCGCGTGCCCGGATATCAGGTGCCATATGCCAGCCGTGTCCGACGCGAGGGCGGCGTGATGACCATGGCGGTGGGTCTGATCACCGATCCGCATCAGGCGGAGGCGGTGCTGGCGGACGGTCACGCCGATCTGGTCGCGATGGCGCGCGAACTGATGATCCATGCCGACTGGCCGCTGCGGGCGGCGAAGGAACTGAATGCCGGTGAATACGAGCTGATGGCGCCGTCGATCGCGCATCGGCTGCGGCGCCGCGACGAACAGGCGATGGCGTATCCGCCGGGGTGCGCCGTGGAGATACCGATCACGGCCGATCGGCGGGAGCCGTATCGCTGGCAGTGATGCCTGGGGCTGCCGATACTCTCGCCAAGCAACTGATCGGCTACTACGGCCGTCGCGTGATCTGATGCTCAAGACCAACACCGTCAAACGCCGCGTCCATTCGCTGTTCCGCCAGGGCTGCATGCTCTACGATCTGATCCAGACGATGCGCGAGACCAAGCTGCGGCCGCTGATGCAGCGCTTTCCCGGGTCTTCACCCGCAATGCATCAAACAACACCACCGGATAGACCGGCTCCAATAGCCGGCCTTGCCAAGCCGTCACCTCCGCCAGCACACCGTCGGTTACCGTGCTGATCAGGTCATGGCGACCTCGGTGCCGTAGGTTTCGGCCAGATAGCCTTGGATCTCGCGCATCGTCAGGCCGCGCGCATACAGCGCCACGATGCTGTCGTCGAACGACGTCAAACGACGCGCGTGCATGGGCAACATTAGCGGCGCAAAGCTGCCATCCATCGACTTCGAGGACATGGGGAACAGCAGCTCAGGAACGTCGGGCGCCCGGTTCGCGTCTAACGCCCGCTTAACCGCCGGGTCTGATCGATGAGCGCGTGCAGTGGAGCCGGATCGACTGAAAACAGGCGCGCCTCTGTCCGCGCCTCTTCTGCAATCAGATCGAGATACGCCTCCGCCTCAGGCAGTCGGGCGGCGAAGGCGGATGCGATGGCGGCTAGTTCCGTCATGTCAGGGTCCCGCTTGCAAAACAACGCACCGATCTCAGGATCCCGGATCGCGAGTGCGGCCGGCAACGTAAGGATGCCATCGCGCACATCTTCCTCGCCGCCGCCGCCGAGAGCGACGGCGCCGCGCACGTCGCCGACGTCATCGCAGCCGTGGTATAGCAGACCCAGCAGGCCACCGAACTTGCGCAGTCGAGAGCTGCGGTCGCCGAGACAGGCGCAGACTTCGAACATCGAGCCGGTGTCTTCGCCGGCGATGCGGCGCCAGTCCTCGACGCCGAGTTTCTGTCGGCGCAGCCGCCACTGCATGCATTCGGCGACGCCAAGCCGCTTCAGGAGCTCCGAGAACAAGCCAATTGCCTGCAGATCGTCGCCGAGTTGGGCATATCCGTCAGCGACAATGTAGCCGGACGTCATCAGCGCGCTGAGTTCCCCGAAACGCGTATGCAGCGTCGCGCGTCCACGCCGCATGTCGGAGCGGTCCACGATGTCGTCGATCACCAGCGAAACGTTATGAAAAAACTCGATCACCAGTGCCGAGGTCATGATCCGCTCCGGGATGCGTCCGGGAACGATGGAGCGGTAACAGGCGAAAATGGTAAGCGGTCGGAAATATTTGGAGCCGGACAGGAACTGCCACTCCAATGCCTCACGCATCTCGGGATCACACGCGGCGACCCAGGCAGCGATGCGTTGCCGCAATGTTGCCATCTCCGCGCTGAAGCCGAGCGCGGCAATGACGTCCACGCTGGCCGCGTCGATGCTGGCGGCGGTACTCATTCCTTTGCCCGATAGTGGCGGCGATATTCAAGGCTCGGTTGATGGGCCTGCGGACTCGCCTGATCGGTGGCTCGCGCGATGGATTCGCCAACCAGCTCCATTTCGGCTTGCAGGCGTCGCGCCTCCAGGGAAGCGGCATCGCCGATCTCGCGAAGAAATGCGCGGAGTTCATCGGCCAGGACGCGGCATTCTGCCGGTGATGGCGCTGCCCGATTGGCAACGCGGTCGACCACAGCCTGCATCAGACTCCCCTGATGCCTGGCGTGAATGTCAGCAAGCGCGCGCCAGTAGCGCAACGTGCTGGCAGTCGCGACCATCCAGGCCTGGGCCATCGCCGGGGTCATGTCGGCGACCTGTGACGCCGCGCCCTGCGCCGCGTCCGCTACACTGCGCGGTTGGATGGGAGGGAGAAATAGGTCGCTGAATGTTGCGGCCATTCCGGCGAGAGGTCCCAAAATTCTGGTGAAGGGGTTCGCCGCCAGTCCGCCATAGCCAACTCCGCCCGCCGCCCGCCAGGCGGCCGCTCCAACGTCCCAGGCTTCTCGCATCGCTCCCACAAAACTCGCAGCCGCGTCACCTTGTCCTGGCCGGAACGCGGCAAAGGGGTGGTCGGGATCACTCATACGCGGTGCTCCTGATACCGATTGATGGGTGTCAAGGGACCATTGCCGTCGCTGTCCGTGATCACCGGAGCTAGTCCGGGCAGATGATCAATGACCCAATTCTTCCCCGTAGGTCACGCCCTTGAACGCCGGTCTTGGGCCGCGGCGCAGGTCCAACTCATTGAGGAATATGAGCAAGCCCGCGCCCCACGCGCCGGTGATGGCGCGCAATACCTCTTCGTGTGCGATGTAGGCCGTCCACACGCCATCCTCGATCGCGTTCTGCCGGTGTTCGGGTGCTGCGCGCAACGGCTCGACCGCCGCGCCCACCACAGTGGCGACACCGCTGAAGGAAAATCGGATCCAGCGCGCGGCGAGATCGACGCAGGTCGCCGTCATTGCGCCCTGGACGTTGGCGGCGGTGCGCAGCATCGTGGGGTAGTCAGGGTTCATGCGATCAATTTGCCAAATCGTGTTGGATCAGCGAGATCCACATTCTGCACTGGAAGGTCGTCTCATGGCAAACGCCGAAATGATCGAAAATCCGAATGTTATCGTCGTTGGCGGCGGCGTCGCCGGCCTGACCGCGGCGCACCGGCTCCTCCAGCGCGGCTATGACGTGACACTGATCGAGGCGAATGACTTCCTGGGAGGCAAGCTCGCCGCACACCGCCGCCGTGATGGCGCAACGACCAAAGAGAAATGTTCGGTGTGTGAAGACCAGGGAGGATGTTTGCGTCGCAACGACTGGCATGAACACTGCTACCACATGTATCTCAACTGGTATCATAACTTCTGGGAACTGATGGAGGAGGTTGGAGTACTCGATAAGCTTGTTGCCCAGCCGGCGATTTATAACATTCATCGCCGCGACATCGGGGAGCCCGTCTCGCCTGCCATTCCGTTTGCGAATATGGGTTCTCCGTGGACGACGCTGAGCAACATTTTCGCCGGACTGGTCGGGCCAGCCGATATGATGCTGTTGGGCCAGACCCAGGCCGACCTGGCCGGGGAACCCGAGCGCAGGGACAGCTGGCTGGAAAGGACGAGCATTACCGCGTTCATGAAATCGCGGGCGTATACCACCGACCAGGCGTTGGCCACGACGATGCGCACGACTGCGCAAGCGTTTGCCTCGCCGAGCTATCTCAGTTCCGCGCGCAGCTACAAGGGGCTGCTCAGCTATGGCATGCGGCTGCCTGAACCCTCGATGTGGCTTCTGTCCGGGAATGCGCAGCGTGCGATCTTCATGCCGTGGCTCATGAGATTGGCGAGAGTGGCCAATTGCGTGGAGGTGCTCAACGAAAACGGGGATTTCCTGAAGGAAGAGCCCTTCGAGGCGTTGAGGACGCATTCATCGCCGAAGGGAAACCGCAATGGCAAACTGACGATCAGGATGCTGACCTCATTGAAGTCGCTCTGTATCGATAAGAACACTGGTCTGATCGTCAAGATCGAGCTGGAGCAGAACCAGACGTCCCCTACCGTGCAAAATTCCGGCGCGCCAGTGAATGCCGAAAAACCAACTGAATGGATGGACGTGAAAGGCGACCTGATCCTCGCGGTGCCACTTGACGTGCTAGGCCGGCTGGCAACTCCTGAGATCGTCACCTGGGCGCCCAATCTGCCCGACGTGCGTTATCTGCGGACCGAGCCGATGATCTCGATGGACCTGTTCTTCAATAAGCGGCTGCCGGACCTGCCGAACGGCATCACTGTGCTGCTCGACTCGCCCTACGAGATGAGCTTCTTTGACAACTCGCAAACCTGGAAGGAGCTCGCCCGCGGCCATACGGTGCTCAACGTCGTGGCATCGAACGCCGATACACTCGTCACCTATAGCGACGAGCACATCAAGAAGACGCTCAAGCAGGAGCTCCGGCGATATATCGAGTTCAGCGACGACGATCTGTTTGAATGCCGCACGTATCTGCAGACCAATATTGGCGAACAACTCTTCGTTAATCAGGTCGGAAGCTGGCAATGGCGGCCGCAGACGACTTGCGGAATTTCGAATCTCTTCATCTCGGGTGACTACTGCCAGACCTTCATCGATGTGGTGACGATCGAGGGAGCGACAGTCAGTGGCCTGATGGCAGCAGAAGCATTGCGGCGACGACGCGGGAAAGGGCGGCCGATCCGCATCTTGCAGCCTGATCAGTATCCTGTCCTGGCCGTTGCGGCGCTCGCCGCCTCAACCAGGCCAGTTGCTTATCTCGCGCGAGCGGTGTCGTCGGTGGACTTTGCCGTCAAGTCGCGCTACAGTCAGTGGTTTCCAAACGGTTGAAGGCCAAGTTGGCTCGGCGCTTCCAATCGCGCGGTCATTCGCTCGGTCCAGCCATTCGCCGCAGGCGCACTACGGTCGATCCCAAGCTCCCGCAGTTCGTCGCAGAGACATGCGATTTTGGCACCGCCGCGACAGAAGCAGTTGCCCGGTTGGCCGTTTCCGTCATGGCCTTTTCCCAAGTTCAACTCAACCCTGCCTCCAATCTGGACAACCTCATCCACGCCAGTCCGATACAGGATAGAGCGGACCGGACCGGCTAGCGCATTACTGTCGTTGTGTTCACGAATGGAATAGATGGTCATCGGCAGATCGAATGAGCGTCCGTCCCCCAATCGCGGCAGTGTCAGAAAAAACTCCTGATGCTGCACTCCCTCGCCGGTGTAGAATTGTGTGTGGCTTTTCCCGTAATAGACGCGCAGACTTCTCAGAATAATCTTTGTTGATTCCCCAAATGCGCCGCGTCGGTTCGACACAGAACGCGTCGCTGACGATAATCCTGGCATGCAGCGCTCCCGGCTCGGCTGCACCCCCGGTCGGCGTCACGCAGACCGCGAGCGCGATTTCCTGGAGTCGGCCAAAGTCGCTCACTCGATAATCAGTCCCGATCAGCAGGACCAGGGAGCGCCCATGCCCGCAGTCAAATGGTTCAAAGTCCCTCTGTGCGTCCTTGTCCATCAGCGCAGCGGCTTGCTCCTTCTGGACATACCAGGCCGCCCAACCTTGTGAGGCGTCGATCACGCGGGCCGGAACCACGAACGGCGTCCCGTGCTCGAGCTTGATGATGCCCCCATGCTCCTGCGGGGTGGCGCCTTCAACCGGCACTTTGTACTGACTGAGTGTCCCGGGCGGCGGGTTGTTGAGTCGCGATCGTTATCGATTCGATCGCGGTCGGCGCCGCGGTCATCAGTCCATACAGCCAGTTGGCGTATTCCTCGGCGAGCCCTGTCACCACCTGTTCGGCGCCCCAAGGGCCGAGCAGCCACCGCACGACCAGATGAGATGACCGGCGCATCGCATCAAGTGTGAGCCGCAAGGGACGACCGGCGATGTCCTCGCCAGCCCGCAGGTACGTGTCGAGCAGACGGTACATTTCGACGGTTGTGAACCGTGGCTTGAGCACCTGATGGCGTGGCTGTCTCGGCATTGCTTGGGTCCCCTTGGTGCGCTTCGGTCCGCCGCCTGAGCCGCGTTTTCAGCTGAATGTTCGCAGCAGCGCCACCGCCTCGCGCAGATCAGTGGTATCATGCCCCTCGGTGAACCACGCCACGGTCGGCTGGAGCAAGTCACGCGCCTCGCCGGCCCGCCCCCGAGCTCTGCCACAGCCGCGCCAGGCTCGTTGCGGCCCGCATTTCCAGCGTGCGGGACGCCTGCGCTCTGGCGACGGCGAGAGCCTCGAGGAAATGCGCTTCCGCGCGGGCATGATCGGCCGGCGGCCCTACCCGCAGAAGTTCGCCCTCTACGCGATGCAATTCCGCATCCAACCAGTGCGCCCCGCCGGCCGCGGCTTGCCTGCCCATCTCCACTGCGGCAAGCCCCTCCGAGACCTCTCCGCAGGCCGCATAAGCCTCGGCAAGCCAGGCGCAGAACGCCGGCTGCCAGAGCGTCGACCGTCGCTGCCTGAGCGCCTCGATGCCGGCCTGCAATGTGGCGATGCCCTCGTTCGTCTGTCCGCTCTCGACCAGCAGCTTGCCCTGCAACCCGGTCGCGGCCGCGCTCCATGACGGTGACACATGCGCCTTGCCGAGCTCCAGCAGCTCGGCGGAAGTCTTTTGCAGATATTCCAGATCGCGACACAGTGCGGCGAAATATGCGCCGCCATACGCGAGCGCGAACTGGAGCGTGTTCGAGTGACCGAGCGATCGCGCGTACTCGATGGCACGTTCGCTATGCACCCGCGCCTGGTCGACGAAACCGACATGCCAAAGCGCCATGGTCAGATAGGAGGAACACGCGACGAAGTGGTCCTGGCCGAACTTGTGCGCCGATGTGCCATGTCGAACCGGATCGTACTGAGCGAGAAAGTACCGAAGTTGTTCGCTTGCGCTTGTCGTCTCGCCGCTAAACAACTTCAGTGTCGCCAAAAGCCTGCCCGCGAAAGCAGCGGAATCGGACGCGGGGTTGCGCCTGGCAAGCTGAATCGCTTCCTCGGCGTGCACGGCCGCGCGGTCGAACCGCCCAATGACGAGCTCGAATACCTGTCGGCTGTAAAGGGCCGGGAAGATCTCCTCGGTATCGCCGAGCTCTTCGCTCAGGAGCAGCGCGCGTTCAAATATGCGCTCAAGCTCCGGCGCGGTATATCCCTTCGCCGCAATCAGCGGTGTGACGAGCGCCAAACAGAACTTATACTCGATCCGCATACGCTCGCTCGAATCGTCGATGAGGTCGAGCAGCGCCAAGCCGCGTTCAAAGTGCGATATCGCGTCAAGATTGGATGAAAGCCGCGTCGCGTGCTGCCCGGCCTTCAGCCAGTAGCCGACCGCCTTGTCGGGCAATCCGGCCTCGGTGAAATGGCGTGCGACAATTTCAGGCTGGGTTTCGGCAATATCGCGGAACTGTTCGGCGATCACATGAGCGATCCGCCCATGATATTCGCGCCTCGTTGTCCGCAGCAGCGATTGATAGGCGACGTCCTGCAACAGCGCATGCTTGAACTGGTAGGTGGGATTTGAGCCCAGCTGGACGGGCAGGATGATTTCGGCGGATGCCAGAGCGGTGATTGCCGCATCGATCGGCTGCCAGTGCAGCGGGGCCGCAGCGGAGAGGAGCTGCACGGTGAACACGCGCCCAAGCACGCTGGCAAATTGCGCGACGGGCTTGACCAGCGACATGCGGTCGAGGCGGGCCATCAGCGAGTCGTGCAAGGTCGCCGGAACTACGGCCTCCGGTGCCTGACCGTGCAGCGCGGCGCCGGCGCCGTCCGCCAGGCCGGACTCCATCACGGTCTTGCTCAATTCCTCAACAAACAGCGGAATGCCATCGGCGCGCGCAATAATCTCGGCGCTCACCTTGGGCGACATCGGCCTGCCGGCCGCATTGTGCCGCAGCAACTCCTCCGCCTGCTGGCGGTCGAGCCGGGCAAGCGGCAGGTGCACCAATGGCGTCTCGTGCTGCAGGTGGAAATTTTCCGTGGCCTTGCGAGACGTTACGATCAGAAGCATGCGAGATGTCTTCAGTGCGGGGATCATCCGCGAGAGCAGCTCCGACGTCGTCGGATCGATCCAGTGAGCGTCCTCGACGAGGCAAAGCACCGGCGTCTGGACCGAGATGTCCCTGACCCGGCCCATGAGCAGATGCAGGGTCTGCTCCTTCAGCTGCTCCGGCGTCAGATCCAACGGCGCGTAGCGGTCGCCCGGAGGAAATCGACAGCAGGGTCGCCAGGATCGGCACCGTCCGTTCCAGGTCCGCTCCGTTCTCGAGCAACAGGGTTTCGAGCTTGGCGAGTTTACGTGCGGGGGAATCGTCGTGCACAATGCCCGCAAGGCGCTCGTAGTAGTTGATCACCGGATGCAGCGCGCTCGCTTGATGGTACGGGGAGCAATACAGTATCAGCATGAGCGGCCCGCTCGGCTCCAGCGCTGTGCGCAGCGCGTGCAGGAGGCGCGACTTGCCAACGCCAGCTTCGCCCGAGATCAGCGCCACCTGCGCTTCGCCCTCGCCGGCGCGTTCCCAACAATGCATCAGCAGGCCGAACTCGCGATCGCGTCCGACCATTGGGGTCACCGCGTGGGCATGTAGCGCGTCGAACCGGCTCTTTGCCGCACTCTCGCCATTCACCTGCCACACGACGACGGGCACGGGAAAGCCCTTCAGATGCATTGTGCCCAGGCTGGCGCAGTCGAACAGCCCCTCGACCAGTCGATGCGTGCCGGAACTGATGATGATGCCATTCGCCGGCGCTTGGGCTTGCAACCGCGCGGCGAGGTTCGGTGTCTCGCCGACGACGTCGATCTGCTCGGATTCGCCCTCGCCGATCAGCTCGCCGACCAGCACCTGACCGGTGGCGATCCCGATGCGCACGCTGAGTTCGATGTCGCCGAGCGGGCGCAGGCGCGGGACATCGCGCACGATGCCGAGCGCCGCCCGCACGGCGCGTTCAGCGTCATCCTCGTGCGCCTGTGGGTAGCAAAAATACGCCAGTATCCCGTCGCCGCTGAATCGCGTGATCTGGCCGCCGGTCGCTTCGATGGCGGTCGTGCAACATGCCTGATATGCACGCAGAAGGACGCCCATCTCCTCAGGGTCCAACCGGGACGCGAGTTCTGTTGATGCTGCGAGGTCTGAAAACAGGATCGTCAATTGCCGTCGCTCGGCGCCCTGGTTCGCGCTCGTTACAGGCTTGTCGGGAGCGGGCGACGGCGCTTCCGCGGTGGGCCGGCGCAAACCTTCCTCGATCGCATGCATGAGACGCCGGCGCAGACCGATCGTAAGCCCGAGCTCTTTGAGGTCGTCTTCGGTCAGGTGCCTTAGCGTGTCGAGGTCAATGTCCTGGTCGGCCAGACGCGAGGCGAGCTGCCCGAGTCCCCAACCGTCCAGCCATGCGACCATGTCCGACATCCTGATACTAACATAGACGATTCGTGGCGCTGGTCGAAAGACGGCCAGATCCCGTCCAGTTTGGCGGGGCTTGGCATGTGTCAATGTCTGGGCGGATTGGTATTACAGGCTTCAAATCGATTCCGATCACATCGACATAACTTTAACCGAGCCCATGAGAGACATCCGCGAAATGTTCATTCGCATCGAGCACGGCCAACACCCAATTCTGGCTGTGGCAGGACTCGGCCAACGAGTCCGCCGCGATACCGCTGTTCAAACGACCCGCGACGGCTCCAGCGCAGCGTCTGTCCGGGCTGGATCAGCAGGCCGACCGGATCGAAGCCGACCCGCGATCCGTCGGAATCGCTGCGCATATGGATCTGGACCACCGCGGTATCCGCCCAGGCGGGTCCGGCGCCGGAAGGCCGCCGGCGCTCAGCAACGCACGTGGCGTCAGCATGGCCCGCTATATCGCGACAGGCGGTGGCCGGACGAACGCGGCCAACGCGCGTCACAACGTCTTCAGATATTCGACGAGGTCAGCCTTCTGGTTGTCGCTCAGGCCAAGCTGAAACAACGAATCGTAATGATTGGCCACGGCGCTGCGAATCATCGTCGGGTTTCCTTTCAGGTTGTCGCGGGCGGGGGCGGGATCGAGCTTAACTCAGCTCGGTGGATCGAGGGAGCGGCCTGAACGCGCCAGACGTGCCAACACGGCTTGCGTTATCCGCGCGTAGCGTGCCCGGACCAATGACCTTTCCATCGCTACTCGTTCCTTCCGTCATGGCCGGGCTTGTCCCGGCCATCCACGACTGCCTTGCTTGCGTCAGGGGAAAGACGTGGATGGCCGGGCCGAGCCCGGCCATGACGGTGTAAGAGCAGCGGGCGAGTCACGAGTCGGCGCTTGGTAAAATTCTCCCCCTCCCCTTGCGGGAGGTGGTTGGGGGGCCATCGCCAGGCAAAACGGTTGGGTGAATACAAAGCTTGACTTTGTATCGAGAACCCCTCCCGAGGGGGAGGGGGAGGACTTTTCTCCAGTCGCACCATTATCCTGATGCCGGTGGGGCCAAACCCGGCCATGACGGATGGGGAACAACCGCCAAAGGTGTCAAGCCGATTCAGGTCATCCTGGAAATGCTCTAAAGCCCGAGTTCGCTCAGTCCCGGATGATCGGCAGGTCGAGGCCCCTGCGGCTGCCACAGGAAGCGCCGGTCGCCGGCGCCGATCGGCACGTCGTTGATGCTCGCCTCGCGCCGGCGCATCAGTCCGCTATTGTCGAATTCCCACTGCTCGTTGCCGTGAGCGCGGTACCAGTTGCCGGCATCGTCGTGCCATTCGTACTGGAAGCGCACAGCGATTCGATCGCCGTGAAATGCCCAGAGTTCCTTGATCAGCCGGTAGTCGAGTTCGCGCGCCCATTTGCGGCGGAGGAACGCGATGATCTCGGCGCGCCCCTGAAAGAACTCGGAACGATTGCGCCAGCGGCTGTCCTCGGTGTAGGCGCCGGCCACCCGTTCCGGATCGCGCGTGTTCCACGCGTCCTCAGCCATCCGCACCTTCTGGATCGCGGTGGCCTCGGTGAACGGCGGAACCGGCGGTCGTGCCATGGCCTGTGTCCTCCCTGCTGTCGTGCGCTCCGTCAGTCGATCTGGGGTCTACGCGAAGCGGATCAGTTCGCCATGCCTGGTTTCAGCCGGCACGCACAGCGCCGCCAGCGCCGGCGCGACGTCCCCTGGTTGCGGCAGCGTCGACGGATCCTCGCCAGGCATCGCCTGACCGCGCATGCGCGTCGCCACCGTGCCCGGATCGAAGAGGTTCACCCGCAACCGCGTCTGGTGCAATTCGCCGGCCCAGGTCAGCACGAGATGCTCCATCCCGGCCTTGGTGGCGCCATAGGCGCCCCAATAGGCCAGTGGCGCACGCGCGCGCGCATCGGTGACGAACACCGCCCGGCCCGCCGGTGCGTTGCGCAGCAGTGGATCGCAGGTGCGAATCAGACGCCAGGCGGCGGCCATGTTGACGGCGATCACGTCGGCCCAGTCGATCGGCAGGATATGTCCGACGGGTGTCAGACGACCCAGCGCGCCGGCATTGTGCACCAGCACATCCAGGCGGCCGAAACGCTGGAACAGGCTTGGGCCGATCGCGTCGATCTGCTCGCCCTCCGCCAGATCGAGCGGCAGCAGCGTGGCGCTGCCGCCCGCCGCCCGGACCGCATCATCGGTCTCTTCCAGGCCGCCTTGCGTGCGCGCGGTGATCACGACATGCGCGCCAAGCCGCACAAGTTCCACGGCCGTGGCGGCGCCAATGCCGCGGCTGGCTCCGGTCACCAGCGCGATGGTGCCCGTGAGAGCCAATCCCGTGCTGCCATCCGTCGAATTCTGATCCTGCGCGATGGCCGGACTCACTGCACCAGTCTTGCCAGACGCTCGGCTATTCGCTCGGGGTACGCCATGGCGACGAAGTGCCCATCGGGATCCATGATGTCGATCGTCGCGGCATGGCTCATGGCGTAGTCGCCGTCCGCGAGATTGTAGCGCCGCGCGCGGATTCGATAAGCCGCCTCCGCCACGCCGATCTGCTCAGACGAGCCAGTAAGCCCGATGATGTTGGCACCTTCGAACGCGCCGACATAGTCCTTCATGACCGCCGGCGTGTCTCGCTCGGGATCAACGGTGATGAAGACCACCTGAACCTTCTGGCGCTTCGACGGCCCGATCTGATCGAGCGCGTCGGCCATGTTCGTGAGTGCAGTCGGGCAGGCATCCGGGCAATGCGTGTAGCCGAAGTAGACGAGCAGCCACTTGCCGCGGAACTGCGCATCGGTGACCGTCTGCCCGTCCTGATCGACGAGTGTAAACTGTCCGCCTATCTCCGTGGTGGCTTCCTGCGGCGATATCGGGTTTGCCGCGGGCGCCGGCACTGGGCCGGCGGCCAAAGCGGCGGCGAGCCCCAACATGGCGCAGGTCTGTCTCGGCGCGTGCATGAGCCGGCAGCGCCAAGCCTTGGCACGGTGCAGATGGCGTCTCAAGGGTTTGGACCTCCGGCTGGATGGTTACCGTCGCGATGCATCGCCTCATGGGCCATCGCGTCTTGGTTCATGTTGCCATTGTCGGTGGGACCCATGGCGCCGAGCCTCTCGACCTTGACGGTCACCTCGCGGCTTCCGGCCTTCTCGAACACGAGAGTGAGCGGAAAGCTGTCACCGGCCTTGAGCTTCTGATTCAGCTCGATCAGCATCACGTGAAGGAGGCCACCTGGCTTCAGCTCGACCTCCTGGCCGGCCGGCACCGCCAACCCGCCCTCGACCTCGCGCATCCGCATGACCCCGTTCTCCTCGAGATGGGTATGCAGCTCGGCCTTGCCGGCGACGGGGGACGCGAGGCGGATCAAGCGGTCGTCGATCGGCGATTCGATCGTGAAATAGACGGCGCCGGTTCTGGCCGCACCAGGCGTCGCGCGCGCCCAGGCGTGATCAATCGTGGGACCATCGTCAGCGGCGACGCCGGAGCGCATGGTTGCGCACGACAGCAGAAGAACCGCGGCAGCGATCGTGGTCAGGCGGAGCATCACAGCCATCCCTCGGTCTCATGCAACGTGCTGTTACGGCAACCGCACGTTACTTCTAATCTATTGCAATCACATAGTAAAGTCATTTCGTTGCCGACTGTGGAAGGTGGCTTCGTGCGGACACTCCGTCCGCATCACTCCGTGTGCCCAACGACCTTCAAACCGACAATGGCGTAGGTTTTCCCCTCGACGCTGAACTCGATCCTGTCGCCGGGATGCACGTCTTTGGCCAACGCGCGCGGGTTCACCGAAAACGTCATCTCCATGGCCGGCATCAGGCCCTCGATCGCCTCGTGATTGATAGTCAGCGAACCGACAGGCTCGGTGGCGGTGACGATCCCCACGCCGTGAAAGACTTTGCGGGGTTCGCTCTGTTGCGCTTGCGCGATCATCGGCGGCGCCTCCGCGCCCACGGCGGCTGACCGGTGTCCCGCGGCAGCCGCGTCCAGTGCGTTCGCCTCGATCCGCAACGCCAAGAAAGCTATCATGGCGCAAGCGCATCTCACGAGTGCCCTGTTCATCGAACCCTCCCGATCCCCTTCAGAACGGGTTCAGGTTGACCGGAAACGCACCACGAGCGGCGACGCCATCAGCGGCTTTCCTCCAGCAGGCTAAGTTGCCGTTCGGCATTGTCTGCCTGATCGGGGAGCGCAATCGGATAGTCGCCGGTGAAGCAGGCATCGCAGTAGTGGGGCCGAGCCGCGTCGCGTTCCGGCTTGCCGAGCGCGCGATACAGACCGTCCAGCGAAATGAAGGCCAGGCTGTCGGCGTCGATCTGCTCGGCCATCTCGTCCACCGAATTGCGTGCGGCCAGCAGTTCGCCGCGCTCCGGCGTGTCGATGCCGTAGAAGCAGGAATGCGTGGTGGGCGGCGAGGAGATGCGCATGTGCACCTCCTTGGCACCGGCCTGACGCACCATCTCGACGATCTTGCGGCTGGTGGTACCGCGCACGATGGAATCGTCCACCAGGATTACCCGGCGGCCTTCCAGCACGGCCCGGTTGGCGGAATGCTTGAGTTTGACACCAAGATGGCGGATGCGGTCCGACGGCTCGATGAAGGTGCGCCCGACGTAGTGGTTTCGGATGATGCCAAGCTCGAACGGGATGCCGCTTTCCACCGCATAGCCCATCGCCGCCGGAACGCCGGAATCCGGCACCGGCACGACGACGTCGGCTGGCACGCCCGTCTCGCGCGCAAGCTCCGCGCCGATCCGCTTGCGGGCGCTATAGACCGGCGTGCCTTCCATGATCGAATCCGGCCGTGCGAAGTAGATATATTCGAACACGCAGAACCGTTCGCGCGAGCGGCCGAACGGCTTGATGCTGTGCACGCCCTGGTCGTTGATCACCACGACCTCGCCGGGCTCCACGTCGCGCACGAAATCGGCACCGACGATATCCAGCGCGCAGGTCTCCGAGGCGAGCACCCAGCCGCCGGTCCCCTCGGAACCGATCCGGCCAAGGATCAGCGGACGCACGCCGAGCGGGTCGCGCACGCCCATCAGCGCCTCGGTGGACAGCGCCACCAGCGAATAGGCGCCGATCACCTGCTTCAGCGCGTCGATCAGCCGATCGACCACGGTCGAGTAAAGGCTGATTGCGATCAGGTGGACGAACACCTCGGAATCGGTGGTGGACTGGAACAGGCAGCCGCGGCGGACCAGGATGCGCCGCAGCACATGCGCGTTGGTCAGGTTGCCGTTATGCGCCACCGCAAAGCCGCCGAATTCGAAATCGGCGTAAAGTGGCTGCACGTTGCGCAGGATCGTGTCGCCGGTCGTGGCGTAGCGGTTGTGGCCGATGGCAGTCGCGCCGCGCAACGCGGCAATCACCCGCGCGTCGCCGAAATTGTCGCCGACCAGGCCCAGGCCACGGTGGGAATGGAAGTGGCGGCCGTCGAAACTGACCATGCCCGCGGATTCCTGACCGCGATGCTGAAGGGCGTGAAGGCCGAGGGCGGTGACCGCCGCTGCGTCGGGCACGTTCCAGACGCCGAACACACCACACTCGTCGTGGAACTTGTCGTCCGTGAGGATGCGGGACGAAGCGGGGTTCATGCCTTGGCTCTCCTAATCACGAACGAGCGGTTTGCCGACAGCCCTGCCTTGCGGGTTGGCGTGCAGCAGAGCCTCCGCCGTGGTCGCGCGGCCCGGTGGGGGCGCATACAACCGCGGGCGGTATTCGACAGGCAGTTTTTCCCTCACCCAATAGGCACCCTGGTAGGCGAAGTACAACGACCGAGCGTCGAGCACCGGTTCCGGCCAGCGTTCCAGCGGGATCACCATACCGGTTGCGATATAGGCAAGGACGACCAGCGCTGCACCCCGGACGAGGCCGAATACCAGACCCAGCGTCCGGTCAATGCCGCCGATCGGTGAGGCGCGCACCAGGGCGCCGATCCATCGCGAGATGATCAGCAGCACGACCAGGGTGACCAGGAGCACCACGCCGAAAGCAATCGGATCGATCCAGGGCGAGGCTCCGAGCCATCCCTGGAACCGCGGCCTGGCGTATGGCAGCGCCCAGACCGCGGCGGCGACGGCGCCGACCCAGGCGGCAAGGCCGAGCACCTCCCGCACAAAGCCGCGCACGAACGCGAGCAGCGCGGATATCGCCAGCACGGCGAGCACAACGAGGTCGACCCAGGTCATTCGTCCGATCCCGGATGATGCGATTCACGCTTCGCACCTCCGGCGCATCGCGATCGCATCATCAAACCGTCACTCAAGGAGGAGCCGGCGGGGTTATCGGCCGCAATGCGCGCGGCGCCAAGCCACGATCACGTCGATGCCGACGAATTCGGCGCGAAGCAGGCAACCAAATCGGAGATGTGGCCGATTTCCGCCAGTTCGAGCCCCTCGGGTCGGGCCAGCGGCCGGTTGCCGCGGGCGACCCGGCGGGGCAGGGTAGCCTGCAGGAAGCCGAGCTTGGCTGCCTCCTTCAGCCGCGACTCGGCCTGTGCGACCTGGCGGATTTCCCCAGACAGGCCCACCTCGCCGAAATACACCATGCCGGCGCTGGTCGGCTGGTCGAATGCCGCCGAGACCAGCGCGGCCGACACGGCCAGATCCGCGGCCGGCTCGCTGACCCGCAGGCCGCCGGTGATGTTGAGATAGACGTCGGTGGCATTCAGCCGGACCCCGGCGCGGGTCTCCAGCACCGCGAGCAGCATCGCCAGCCGACCGCCGTCCCAGCCGATCACCGAACGCCTCGGGCTCCCGCCCGGGTTGGGCGACAGCAGCGCCTGCACCTCCACCAGCACGGGCCGCGTTCCCTCCAGCCCGGCAAACACCGCGCTGCCGGCAATGTTGCCTCGGCGCTCGGCCAGGAACAGGGCGGACGGGTTGGCGACCTCGGCCAGCCCGCGGTCGGTCATCTCGAACACGCCGATCTCGTCGGTGGCGCCGAAGCGGTTCTTCACCGCGCGCAGGATACGGAACTGGTGGCCGCGGTCGCCTTCGAAATACAGCACCGCATCCACCATGTGCTCCAGAACGCGGGGGCCGGCGATTGCGCCGTCCTTGGTCACGTGGCCGACCAGCACGAGCGCGAATTTTCCGCCCTTGGCAAGCTGGATCAGCTCGAAGCTGGACGCCCGAACCTGCGCGACGGTGCCGGGCGCGCTGTCGATCGTGTCGAGCCACATCGTCTGGATCGAATCGATCACCACGAGCGCGGCATCGCCCGCGGCCTCCAGGCTGGCGGCTATGTCGCGCAGGTTTATCGCCGCTGCGAGTTCCAGCGGCGCGTCGTGGACGCCGAGGCGGCGGGCGCGCAGGCGCAGCTGTTCGATGGATTCCTCGCCCGAGACATAGAAGACGCGGCGTCCCTGGCGCGCGAGGCTGGCGGCGGCCTGGAGCATCAGAGTGGACTTGCCGATGCCCGGATCGCCGCCGACCAGGACGGCAGAGGCCTGCACGAGACCGCCGCCCAGGACGCGGTCCAGCTCCTCGATCCCGGTGGGGCAACGCGGCGGCGGTTCCGCGGTGCCGGCCATGCCGACGAATTCCACGCGCCTGCCTGCTGCCGCTTTCCCCGTCGGCCCTGGCCGCGTGATGGCTTCCTCGACGATGCTGTTCCACTCGCCGCAGTTCTCGCAGCGCCCGGCCCATTTCGGGCTGATCGCGGCACAGCTCTGGCAGACGAAGCGGGAGGTCGGTTTGGCCAAGTCGCCTCAATCAGGGTTGGCGGTCAGCATCGCCTGCCCACCTTGCTGATCTCTTACCGTGCCGGCGACGATTCGCCACGTCCGAGTGCCTTGCGAGGCGGTATATTCGCGATGTTGGAGCTGCTTTTCCTCCGGATCGGCGACTTCACGGCCGAGCGTGAAGCCGATGCCGGCCTGGCGCATGGCGGCCTCGAGCGCGTCGAACACGGCGGGGCCGTTCGCCATCTCGGCCACCGCGGAACAACCGCCGGCATCATCCGAGATCAGCACGAACTTGCCGTTCGTGTTGGAGGCATCGAACGCCATGCCGGAGGCACCGTGCAGGAACGCGACGCGCGCCTGCTCGGGCACATCGGCAAGGCCTGTCCGGTGTGCCCAGTCGCGCACGCCGCTCCGATCCCCTGCAAACCGCATGCAGCTCTGCATGAACAGGCCGGCAAGTTGTCTTGCATTGTCCACCGGCGAGGCTCGTGCCGTGTCCCCGAGCAATTGGAACACGACGGTCAGACAAGCGCCCGGGATCGCGGACCTGCGAGAACTGGCTATCGTCTTAGCTCCATCTGGATCGGGCCTTCACGGCGGCCGTGGGTGAACTGGTCGACCACCGGATTGCCGCTGTCCATCAGCCGATCCGCCGGTCCGCTCCAGACGATTCGGCCGCGATGGATCATCGCCGCCGCGTCGCCGATGCGGCGTGCGCTCGCGATGTCGTGCGTGATCGCCACCGCGGTGCTGCCGAGTTGCTTGACACAGTCCACCACGAGGTCGTCGATCACCGCGCCCATGATCGGGTCCAGGCCGGTGGTCGGTTCGTCGAAGAACATGATGTCGGGACGAGCCGCGATCGCACGCGCCAGAGCGACGCGTTTCTGCATGCCGCCCGACAGCTCCGCCGGATAGAGATCGCCTACGCTGGCGGCGAGCCCCACCTGGGCGAGGAAGTCTGCCGCGTGGCTGGGAGCGTCGGAGCGGCTGAGCTTGCGCTGGGCGAGCAGTCCGAACACGACATTCTCCCAGACCGGCAGGCTGTCAAACAGCGCGCCGTTCTGGAACAGCATGCCGATGCGCGACCGGGTTGCCTCCTGTTCGCGGCGGGGAAGGGTGAGGATGTTGGTACCGTCGATCTCGATGCTGCCGCGGTCGGGTTCGATCAGGCCGAGGATGCATTTGAGCATCACCGACTTGCCCGAGCCGGAGCCGCCGATCACGACCATCGAGGTCTCGGGCATGATGTCGAGGTCGATGCCGTCCAGCACGAGCTTCTCGCCGAAGCTCTTGCGCAGGTTGCGGAGGCGGATCTTCGGGATGGGGCTCTGTTGGTTCATGGCGTTCCGAAGACATCAAGCGGACACAGAGTTACACGGAGTGCACACAGAGTTGCACTGAGAAGATTCTTATTGGCGCTTCGCGCCGGCACCTGGCGACGCTGAGGCCTTCGCTTGCGCGAAGCGCAAATCATTTTCTCTGCGAAACTCTGTGTGCACTCCGTGTAACTCTGTGTCCGCTTGATTACTTCCTCTCTCATCGCGCGAAGAACATCTCGGTCAACACGTAGTCGAACGCCAGGATCAGGATCGACGCACTGACCACCGCGGCAGTCGTCGCCGCGCCCACACCCTCGGCACCGCCACGGCTGTTGTATCCCTGGTAGCAGCCCATCAGCGTGATCAGAAAGCCGAACACCGCCGCCTTCGCCAAGCCGGACGTCACGTCCATCGCCTGCATGAAGTCCATCGTGTTGCGAAGGTAGGTGCCGACATTGAACCCGAGCTTCAGCGTGGACACGATGAACCCGCCGAGCACGCCCAGGATGTCGGCCACCAACACCAGCATCGGCAACGCCACGATGCCGGCCAGCAGCCGCGGCGCCACCAGATACTTCATCGGATTCGTTGACAGAGTTCGACAAAGCGTCGATCTGGTCGGTCACCCGCATAGTGCCGATTTCGGCCGCCATCGCCGCGCCGATCCGCCCCGCCACCATCAGCCCTGCCAGCACCGGGCCAAGCTCGCGGGTGATCGACAGGACGACCACGTTGGCGACGGCGCCTTCGGCCGAGAAACGGGCAAACCCGGTATAGGACTGCAACGCGAGCACCATGCCGGTGAAGATCGCGGTCAGCGCCACCACCGGCAGACTGAAATAGCCGATCTCCAGCAGTGCGCGGACAAACAGGCGGCCGTAGAACGGCGGGCGGAACAGGTGCGACAGGCCGATGACCGCGAACAGCGCCAGCGAGCCGGCAATGCGGCACGCGCCGAGAACGCCGCGGCCAACGGCGGCAAAGCTGTCCAGGATCGGATTCACGCCGGCTGGTAGACCCTGTGGAACCGGCGTCCGAGCGAGGTGAGAACCTCGTAGCCGTTGGTGCCCGCCGCCACGGCCACATCATCGGGCGTCTGGGCCGAGCCGATCAGCTCCAGCCACGCGCCGGGGACGACACCGGGCACGTCGGTCACATCGAATGTGGTCAGGTCCATGGAGACACGGCCTACCAGCGGCACCGGGGTGCCGTCAAAGAACGCCCGTCCGCGACCCGACAGGCTGCGGTGCCAGCCATCGGCATAGCCAATTCCCGCCGTTGCGATCCGGCTTCGGCGCTTGGCGCGCCATGTGGCGTTGTAGCCGACCGTCTGGCCTTTGCGCACCTCACGCACCGACAGAACACGCGCTCTCAGTCGCACGGTCGCGCTCATCGGATTCTTGGCGGCGTAGGGCGTGGGGTTGATGCCGTAGAGCGCGGCACCGGGACGCGCGAGGTCGGACGCAAATTGTGGCCCAAGAAATATGCCGGACGAATTGGCCACACTCCGTTGTGCGCGCGGCAGCCCCATGCAGGCGGTGGCGAAACGTTCGACCTGGTCATGATTCAGAGGATCGTCCGGGATCTCCGATGACACCAGATGGGTCATCACATAACCCAGAACGATCCCGTTCAGGCATGAGCTATCCAGTTGAAGTGTCGCCACTTCGCTCCGATCGAGGCCAAGACGCGCCATGCCAGTGTCGATGTGCAGGATCGCCGGCAGGGCGCGCCCAAGTTTGCGCGCAGTTGCCGCCCAGGCGTCGACCTCGGCGAGCGAACCGAGTACGGGAACGACGTTGAACCCTAGGTAATCCAACTCGCTGCCAGGGATCATGCCGCCCAGCACCGCTACCATTGCATCGGGCACCAGCGCACGGATCCCCATCGCTTCGTCCAGCAAGGCGACGAAGAAGTGCCGGCAGCCCGCCGCATATAGCGCCTGCGCGATCGGACGTGCGCCAAGACCGTAGCCGTCCGCCTTCACCACGCCGGCGACGGGACCGGACGGATGCAGGCTGCCGAGCAGACGCCAGTTGGCGACGATTGCGCCGAGATCGACTTCGAGGATCGCGCCGACGCGGCATTCTTCAGGGCGCATGATCCCTGTGCACCAGATCGATATCGGCGAAACGCGTGAACTCGGCCTCGAAGAAGAGCTGGATCGTCCCGGTCGGCCCGTGGCGCTGTTTGGCGATGATGAGGTCGGCCTGATTGTGGACACGGGTCATCTGGCGCTGCCACTCATCCAGTGCCGACTGGTACTTGTCTTCGTTGTCGAAGGCCGCGATCTTCGGCATCCGCTGTTCCAGGTAATACTCGTCGCGGTAGATGAACATCACCACGTCGGCGTCCTGTTCGATCGTGCCCGATTCGCGCAGGTCCGCCAATTGCGGCCGCTTGTCCTCGCGGTTCTCGACGGCACGCGACAGCTGCGACAAGGCGAGCACCGGTACCGCCAGTTCCTTGGCGATCGCCTTCAGCCCTTGGGTAAGCTGGGCAATCTCCAGCACCCGGTTCTCGGGCCTGGTTCCGGCCGCGGGGCGCATGAGCTGAAGGTAGTCGATGACGATCAACGACAGCCCCTTTGTGCGTTTCAACCGCCGTGCGCGTGTGCGCAGTGCCGACAGGGTGATCGCCGGCGTGTCGTCGATCTCGATCGGCAGCGCGGCGATCTCGCGTGAGACCTGCACGAACTTGTCGAAGTCGCGCTGGCTGATGTCGCCGCGACGGATGCGGTCACTGGAAACCAGTGATTCCTCGCTGAGCAGGCGAGTGGCCAACTGCTCGGCGCTCATCTCCAGCGAGAAGATCCCCACACAGCGTTTCGGCAGTGCATTCGGATCGATGGCCCGCGCCTCGGCCAGGAGTGCCTTTGCGGCGCCGAAGGCGATCTTGGTGGCAAGCGCCGACTTCCCCATGCCGGGCCGCCCGGCGAGGACGACGAGGTCCGATACGTGAAGCCCGCCCATCTTTGTGTCCAGATCGCGCAGCCCGGTGGTCAGTCCGGATACATGACCAGATCTTTTGAACGCGCGTTCTGCACCTTGGATGGCCTCGGTCAGCGCGTGGTCAAAGCTCATGAATCCGCCGGCAATGCCCCCATCGGTGCCCAATTGGAACAGCGACTGCTCGGCCGCCTCGATCTGGTGCGCGCCGTCGAGTTCCGCGTCGGCGCCGAATGCGTTGTTGACCACTGTCTCGCCGATATCGATCAGCTGTCGCCTCAGCCATGCGTCGTGGATCGCGCGGCCGTACTCGCCGGCATTGATGATGCCGACCATGGCGGTGAGCAACTGTGCGAGATAGGCGGTGCCACCCACTTCCTCGAGCACGCCAGAGTGCTCGAACTCGGCCTTCAGCGTGACCGCGTCGGCAAGCTGCCCCGCCTCGACGCGGCGGGCGATCGCCTGGTAGATGCGGCCGTGAATCGGATCGGCGAAATGCTCGGGAGCGAGGAATTCGGAGACACGCTCATGAGCGCGATTGTTGGCGAGCAGGGCGCCGAGCAACGCCTGCTCCGCCTGCACATTGGATGGCGGCAGACGCTGCGACAGACCTAGCAGGGGCGACTCGATGGTGTTCACTTCGAGCGCAGCATAGCCCGGTCGGAATTGCCCGGGGAGTTATTCAGCCTGTGGATGAATGTGGAACCTGGGGACTCAATTGCGACGGATCTGTCCGCCCTGGCTCAGCACGCTCGATTTCTTGCCGCCGATGGCATCCAATTCGAACGCCGTGATGTAGTCCCGTGTCAGCGGCACCGCGCTTTGATTGTGCGCAAGCTGGATCTGGAACACCATGTGCCCCTCGCGGCGGAACGCGATCTCGGAGCCGCAGAGATAGAATTCGAACATGCGGCAGAATCGTTCGTCATACAGCGAGGCGATCGTGTCGCGGTTGGCAGTGAAGCGGCGGCGCCAGTGGCGCAGTGTCTCGGCATAGTGCAGGCGCAATATCTCAATGTCGGTGCCGATCAGCCCGCTCTTCTCCACCGGGGCCAGCACCTCGGACAGCGCGGGGCAATAGCCGCCAGGGAAGATGTACTTGGCGATCCACGGATTGGTGAATCCCGGTCCGTCGCTGCGGCCGATCGCGTGCAGCAACGCCACGCCATCCGGGTTGAGGCAGCGCGCCACGGCGTCGAAGAACGCGCGGTAGTGCACGACGCCGACATGCTCGAACATGCCTACCGAGACAATGCGATCGAAGCGACGATCCAGCTTCCGATAATCGAGCAGCTCGAACGAAACGCGGTCCTGCAGCCCTTCGGCCGAGGCGCGGGCGCGCGACTCGGCGAGTTGCTCGGTCGACAGCGTGACGCCGGTGACCAGCGCGCCGTGGTCGCGTGCCAGGGTCAGCGCCAGGCCGCCCCAGCCGGAGCCGATGTCGAGCACCGAAAGCCCTGGACGATCCAGACGGAGTTTCGCCGCGATGTGCCGTTTCTTGGCGAGCTGCGCCTCTTCCAACGTCTCGTCGCCACGCGGGAAGTAGGCGCAGGAATATTGCCGGTCACGATCGAGAAACAGGCTGTACAGCCGCCCGTTCAGGTCATAGTGGTGCGCCACGTTGCGCCGCGCGCGATGTGCCGGATTGTACTGGTCGAAGCGGCGCCGAAGCACACCGAGGGTCGAGCGCAAGCGGGCAATGGGATGGCCGGTGGCGTTCGCCATCACGTTCGACGCCAGCACGTCGATCACGTCGTATATGCCGCTGCCATCCGGCACCAGGCCACCGTCCATATAGGCTTCGCCCAACGCCAGTGTCGGGTTGACCACCAGGCGGCGGATCGTTCGAGTGTCCCGGATCGCGATGCCGGCTTCCGGCCCCGACCCGGCCGGCCCAGTGTAGCGCGTCCGCTGTCCGTCGGGCCACCGTACCGTCAGCCGGCCAACGACGACGAATTGCCTCAGAATGGCGTCAAGGGTTCCCTGCATCGCTCCGCCCCCCACCGTCAAACGTGCCCTGAGTATGACAGTGCCGTAACCCGGATGAGCCCGTCAAACCGGCCAGGCGCCGTCAATTCACGGTGCGGAAGATCACGGAAGCGTTGGTGCCGCCGAAGCCGAAGCTGTTGGACAGCGCAAGGTTGATCCTGCGCCCTTGAGCCGTGTTGGCGACGCGATCGATCACGCTCTCCCGGCTCGGTTCATCGAGATTTAGCGTTGGCGGCGCCACGTCATCGCGTATCGCGAGGATCGAGAACACCGCCTCGACCGCGCCGGCCGCGCCGAGCAGATGTCCGGTCGCCGACTTGGTGGACGACATCGCCAACCGCTTCGCCGCGTCGCCGAACACCAGTTCGACCGCCTCCAGCTCCAGATCATCACCCAGCGGGGTGGAAGTCCCGTGCGCATTCACGTACTGAATCTGGTCCGGCGTCAGCCCCCCGTTCCGCAGCGCCGCCCGCATCGAGCGGACCGCGCCGTCATGACCCTCGGCCGGCGCTGTAATGTGGAAGGCGTCGCCCGACATGCCATAGCCCGCTATCTCGGCGTAGATCTTCGCCCCGCGCCGCTTCGCGTGCTCGTATTCCTCAAGCACCACCACGCCGGCACCTTCGCCCATCACGAAACCGTCGCGGTGCCTGTCCCACGGCCGCGATGCCGCCTGGGGCCTGTCGTTGAAGGCGGTGGACAAGGCGCGCGAGGCGCAGAAACCGGCAATGCCAAGCTCGCACACCGCCGCCTCGGTGCCGCCCGCCACCATCACATCGGCATCGCCCCACATGATCAGCCGCGACGCATCGCCGATCGCATGCACGCCGGTGGCGCAGGCCGTCACCACCGAATGGTTCGGTCCCTTGAAGCCGTACTTGATCGAGACATGGCCGGAGGCGAGGTTGATCAGCGCCGAAGGGATGAAGAACGGCGACAGTCGCCGGGCGCGGCCCTCGTGCACCTGGATCGACGCCTCAAATATCGTCTGCAGCCCGCCGATCCCAGAGCCGATCATCACGCCGGTGGCGCAGCGGTCCGCCTCGGCATCCGGCATCCAGCCGGAATCCTCGACCGCTTCGCTCGCGGCGACCATGCCGAGATGGATGAACCGGTCCATCTTCTTCTGGTCCTTCACCGGTATCCACTCACTGATATCCAGCCCGCCCTCGGCCTTCACGCCCGCGGGCACCTGGCCGCCCACCTTGCAGGGCAGGTCCTTGGTGTCAAACGCTTGAATTGCCCCGATGCCGGATTCGCCCCTGATCAGGCGCCGCCACACATGCTCGACCCCGAGCCCGAGGGGACAGGCAATCCCCATGCCCGTCACCACCACACGCCGCATCGCTTTGGACCCTCCCAGGCGGGCCGATCAGGCGGCCTTCTGCTTCTCGATGTATTCGATCGCGTCCTTCACGGTGCTGATCTTCTCGGCGGCGTCCTCGGGGATCTCCACGCCGAAGGCTTCTTCAAACGCCATCACCAGTTCGACGGTATCCAGGCTGTCGGCGCCCAGATCGTCGATGAAGGACGCCTCGGGGGTCACCTTCGCTTCCTCGACCCCCAGGTGCTCGACCACAATCTTTCTGACCTTGTCCGAGATTTCGCTCATCGGCTGTGCAACTCCTGCTGAAGGGTCCTGCTCCGGGGTACCGTCCGGCCCTGGATCACGCCCGGGATGTGTCTTGTCGCCGGCCAGGACCGATCGGTGCCGCGTATTCCCACCGGACGAAGCTTTCGGGCGCTTAGCATGGTTTTCGCGGGCGCGCCAACCAATCGGCACCTCAAAGCATGGCCATGCCACCGTTGACATGGAGTGTTGCCCCGGTGACCCAACCCGCCTCGTCCGAGGCCAGATAGGCGACCGCCGCCGCCACATCGTCCGGCTGGCCAAGTCGCCCGAGCGGGATGGCATCGGCGAGCTTCGTCCGCTGCTGCTCGGACAGCTTGTCGGTCATCGGCGTGGCGACGAACCCGGGCGCCACGGCATTCACCGTAACGCCGCGCGGTGCCACCTCCTGCGCCAGCGCCTTCGTCATGCCGATCAGGCCGGCCTTGGCGGCGGAATAGTTGACCTGGCCGGCATTGCCGGTCGCGCCCACGATCGAGGAGATGTTGATGATCCGCCCGGCGCGCCGGCGCAGCATGCCGTGCAGCGTGGCGCGCACCAGGCGGAACGGGGCGCTGAGATCGACGTCGATCACGGCCTGCCAGTCCGCGTCGCGCATGCGCAGCGCCAGCATGTCACGGGTCATGCCCGCATTGTTGACCAAAATGGCAAGCGGACCCGCCGCCTGCTCCGCCGCCGCCACCAACGCGTCCGGTTCCGCGGCGTCGCGCAGATCGCCCGGGCAGACGAAGGCCCGCTCGCCCAGTTCGGCGGCAATGGCATCGAGCGCGTCACGTCGGGTGCCGGACAGCGCCACGATGGCACCTTGCGCATGCAGCGCACGCGCGATCGCCGCGCCGATGCCACCCGAGGCACCGGTGATCAGTGCCGCCTTGCCGTCGAGCCGGAACATGGGCCGCTCCGTCATAGGTTCTTCAGCACCGTCTCGATTTCCGCCGGCGTGGCTGCCGACATGGTGGCCGCATCCGGCGCGATGCGGCGGATCAGTCCGGACAGCACCTTGCCGGCGCCAAGTTCGAGAAAACTGTCCACGCCGAGCTCCACCATCGCGTTGACGCACTCCCGCCAGCGTACCATGGCGGTGACCTGGCGGACCAGCAGATCGCGAATTTCGGCGGGATCAGTCGCCTTGGCGGCGGAAACGTTGGCGATCAACGGAACGATCGGCGGGCTGGGCGGCGTGTTCCCCAGCGCCTCGGCCATCGCATCGGCCGCGGGGGCCATCAGCGCGCAATGGAACGGCGCCGAGACCGGCAGCAGCATCGCCCGGCGCACGCCCTTGGACGGAGCGATGGCGACGGCGCGTTCGATTGCGCCGCGGTGGCCCGAGATGACGATCTGCCCGGCGCCGTTGTCATTGGCAGGCTCGATCACCTCGCGTTCGTCGCCATGGCCGGGCTCGACCCGGCCATCGTCCTCTGGAACCGGAGCGGCTTCGGCGCAGATCGCCTCGGCCTGCGCCATCTCGGCGCCGAGCAGGGCCGCCATGGCGCCTTCGCCGGGGGGCACCGCCTTCTGCATCGCCTGCCCGCGCAGTTTGAGGAGTCGGGCGGCATCGGCGATCGAGAAGCTGCCGGCGGCGGCGAGCGCGGAATACTCGCCGAGCGAGTGGCCGGCAACCACGACAGCCTTCTGGCGCACCGTGAAACCGCCTTCCTTCTCCAGCACGCGCAGCACAGCGAGCGAATGGGCCATGAGGGCCGGCTGGGTGTTTTCGGTCAGCGTCAGTTCCTCGCCGGGACCTTCGAACATCAGCCTGGACAGTTTCTGCTTCAGGGTCTCGTCGATTTCCTGGAAAACCTCGCGCGCGGCGGAGAACGCGGCGGCGAGGTCGCGTCCCATGCCGACGGCCTGGCTGCCCTGGCCCGGGAAGATGAAGGCGTGAACCGGCATGCGGAGGGCTCCCTGAGGGGGCTTGGCGCGGCGGCGTAGCTTTGGCTCACGAGGCTGTCAATGGAGAGGATGCCCGGCAGCCACGGCAGTCAAGGGCATGGCATTTGGCGGCTTTCTCTCTGGCCCGCCGGGAGGAGAAGCGTTTTGCGTTAGGAAGGTCGTTCCGCGGCCCGATCCGGTTGCTGCTATCGCTACTGACTCACGCAGGCAGGCAGGCAGCGAGGCGCTGGCGGCACAAACCCGACGGGGTTCACCGGCTGGGTGAGCCGACTACAACGCATGACTTTATGAAGGTTGACGAGGACAAATGCTGACTATGGATCAATGCGAAAAACTTAACGGCAGAATAACGTCTCAGAGACGTATTACTTACGAATGTCGATCAATCTTTCTCGATACTGCCCCGAAAGTTCTTCCCGCCGTTGGCAATATATTGTTAACCTTTGTCCGGACAACGGAGGGATGCGCGCACATGAGCCGGCCACAGTACAAGCGTCTCGGCTGACCTCGAAGCTTTGACGCCATCCACTCTCTGCCTGTCATCTGTTGTGTCGGCCAACAGCAACCATTTTCCACCGCATTGCTTTTGGTTGTCGCATCCCTCGCGACCAGCCCGGACCTCTGCGACCAATCTGACTTGCGGCGTCTGCACGGACGTGCTGACGAAGCCTACCCTCCACGACCTCAAGCACCGGCGAATATTTGGAAAGGGCGACGTAAATGCCAACGAATAAGTGGAGTGGCGCTGCCTCAGGCGTTAATCCGTGGGATGTGGCCGGCAACTGGTCCCTGCACACTGTTCCGAACAACAGCAGCGATGTGTTGATAGCCAAAACGGGCAGCTACACGGTCGTCATTGCAGCAACGGACCTGCCTATCACCGTGGCAAGTCTGACCCTGAAGGGCGGCGGCAACCATACGCTTACAGACAATGGCATACTGACGGTCGACGGCAGTACCACAATCAACGCCAACACGCTGGACGTTGGCGCAGGCGGAACTGCAAGTCTATCGAACGTCACCCTGAACAGCACAGCGACCCTGGACGTTGCAACGAGCGGAACTGTAAACGCCCAAAGCCTCACCCTAAGCAGCAAAGCGACCATAGTTGATGACGGCACGCTGCATGACTTCGGCTTGCTTGACGGATCAAAAGGAACGGTGGACATAGCCGGCGGGAGCTTGTTCGCCGATGCAGTCGCCGGCAGCAATACCTTCTCGATCTCCTCCGGTGGCACGTTCGAAATCGCCAGCGATGCAGGGCTCGCGAGCACCATCAGCTTCGCCGACACCCAGGCGGATAGTCTGATACTCGACACTTCGGGCACCCAACTGACGTCGCACATTACGGGCTTCGGTGGAGCCAATACGATAGACCTCGCCTCCCTTGCCTTTTCAAGCGGCTATACGACCGTATACCAAGCCAAAACTCAAACACTAACCATTGAAAATGGCACGACACCGGTATTCAGGTTCACCAACATCAATAACGCCGGCTCGTTCACGCTGTCCGACGACGGCAGCGGTGGCACTCTTGTGGCCTGCTATCTCGAGGGCACCAGAATACTCACCGATTCCGGCGAAAAGCCCATAGAGGCGCTGGCAATCGGCGATCTGGTCATTGCACGTCACGGTCATGCGAAGCCCATCAAGTGGATCGGGCGGCGCAGTTACACGGGCGCCTTTGCTGCATCCAATCAGGACCTCTCGCCAGTGTTGATCCGCGCCGGTGCGTTGACGGACGGTGTGCCGAGGCGCGATCTTTATGTCTCGCCTGAGCATGCACTCTATGTCGATGATGTGCTTGTGCCGGCCCGCGAGTTGGTGAACGGCGTCAGCATTCTGAATACAGACGGCATCGATCCGATCTGCTATTTCCATATCGAATTGGCCGCGCACGACGTGATCTATGCCGAAGGCGCCGCGGCCGAGACCTATGTGGATTGCGACAATCGAGGGATGTTCCACAACGCCTCCGAGTTTGTGGCCCCGGATGTGGACGCCGCATCGCCGACGTGGGAATTCTGTGCCCCGGTTGTCGAGGCGGGCGAGGAACTCGCGGCAATCCAGCGCCGGCTTAGGGCTCGCGCGGAACAGATTGGGCAGACCATTCCACAGGATGGGCCGCTGCGCGGCAATCTGGAAGTTGCCGATCGTCGGATTATCGCAGGCTGGGCGTTGTTGGAGGCTTATCCGGATGTCCCCGTCCGACTCGAGGTCGTGGACAACGGCGCAGTGATCGCGGAGGTGCTTGCCAAGCAGTACCGCCGCGATCTTGAAGCCGCAGGCATCGGTGACGGGCGACATGCCTTCCGTCTCCAACTCCCGCAGCCGCTCGATCCATGTGTTGAACATGAGATTGTCGTGCGGCGCGCGTCGGATGGAAGAGAGTTGGCGCCATGCCCTGTCACGGTCGCGCCGGCATCCTCCGTGGACGATGCAGTGTGCGCGGACCTGTCTGTTCTGTTGGGAAAACTGGCGGCGCGTGTCGAGTCACCGAAGGAAGCGGACAACTTGCTGCACCTGCTGCAGGACGCAACCGAGCAGATGCGCAGGGCGCATGCCGGCTCGATCGATCGGCAGGAGCCGGCGCGGCAGTCCCGACGTGGTGGAGACATGCTGCCCGGCAAGTGTGCATTGGTGGTTGATACCGAGTGGCCAAAGCTGGATCGCGATGCAGGTTCGCAGGCGATCGCCAGCCATATCCTTTGTCTGCAACAGCTCGGTTGGCACGTGGAGTTCGTTGCCACCGATATGATGCCCGGCGATGCGGCAGCGCGCCTGACGAGTGCGGGCGTTGTCTGCCATATGCCGCCTGCGGTGTCGTCCGTGGAGGAGGTACTTCGTCGTCACACCGGGAAGTTCGATCTGGTCTATCTTCACCGTGCCCAGAATGCCTTGGCCTATGCTGGGCTCGCGCGTCAGTACCAACCTCGGGCGCGGCTGATCTATAGCGTGGCAGATCTGCATTTCCTCCGTGTCGGTCGGCAGGCGGAGGTCGAAGGACGCCCGGAACTGGCACGCGAAGCCCAGGCGCTGTGCCGGCGCGAGGTGTTCGCGATGCAGCTGGTCGACTCCGTGATCACGCATTCCGCGCATGAAGCGGATCTGCTTGGACGCATCGCGCCAGGGCTTGCGGTGCATGTCGTGCCATGGACGGTCACGCCGCGCCCATATGCGCCCGAATGGACGGAGCGATCCGGCATCGCGTTCGTGGCCAATTTCAGCCATGCGCCGAATTTGGACGCGGCACACTGGCTGGTGCACAGCGTGATGCCGCTGGTGTGGGAGCGTAATTCCGATGCCTCGTGTCTGATTGTGGGCGCGGGCATGCCGCCGAAACTCGCTGGCACCTTGAGCGATCCTCGTGTGCAGTTGCTTGGGCATGTTGATGATCTGTCAAAGGTCTATGGCCGGGTCCGGCTGGCGATCGCGCCATTGCGTTCAGGTGCCGGTATCAAGGGCAAGGTGATTGAGGCCTTTGCGACAGGCTTGCCGTGCGTGATGACGCCGGTTGCCGCCGAAGGGCTGCCTCTGCCGGAGGCGCTGTGCGAGCTGATCGCCGGCGATGCCGAGGGTCTGGCGGCGCTGATCTGTCGGTTGCATGAAGATGCGGATTACAGTGCCCGTCTTGGCCAGGCCGGCATGTCGATGGTCTGCCGCCACTTCAGCGAAGCGCACGTTCGGGTGGCGCTTGCCGCTGCGTTGGCGCCGACGCAATTACCACCGGCAGTCCAACATCTTCCATCGCGCTGGCTTGCGGCCGCCTGACCGACGGCAGTCTTGATTACACGGTTGGGTGCAATTCCGTGCCGCGATGGATCCTCGCGGCGTGCGCGGCCCGGAATTGTCCGCCTGCTCCCCTACAAGCGGATTGACAGTGCCAGTGCCGGGTGCTGTCCCGAACGCTATCGGACCCCGCCGGCTTGGGCACCTGGAGCATAGGTCATGGCGGCAAGGCAGAGACCCCAAGAAGGAGTAGATGATGGAGGTAGGTACGTATGCGGGCCTGTTGAACCAGCAGATTGTAGTTGCATCGCCGGACACGAACTATATCCGCGTTGAGAAGCATTTTTTCGTTGACTGCATGTTTCAGACATTGCGCGACATCAAGGTTGATGAACCATGGTATCTTCAAGCGTATCCTGACGTGCAGAAGGCCATAAAAATTGGCATAGTGCCGGATCCCAAGTCCCACTATTGCCGCTTTGGTTTTTACGAGCACCGCATGCCGTATCGCATCGTCGTCGACGAAGCGTGGTATGTGGCCGAATATCCGGATGTTCGTGCGGCAATCGCAAATCGCCAGTTTGTCTCGGGCCAGGCCCACTTCGATATGGATGGCTTCCGCGAAGGGCGCATCCCGTATCCCAATTTTCGATTGGAATCGGTGGACGGAAATGCCCTATACCGACAGGTGCGCGCCGTTGGATCTCGATAGTCCTCCCATCGTTCCCGTGGGGGATGCGCAGACCAATACAGACATGGCAATGGAAGATGGTGCTTCACTGATGGGCTGCACGGCAGATTGGATCACGACCCTGCGACAAAGGCTGCCAGAGGCCATCGGGCACAGCGACGGATTCGGGAACGCGTGAAGCCCGAACACGCCACGAGAGCCAGGTTGCGTGCATCGGACGAGCAGCCTTCGGATCTGGTTGAATCGCCGCCATCGATCCCGTTACCCGATGGATTCGACGAAGCCGCGTATCTGGCGGCGAACCCTGACGTCACGGCCGCCGTGACAAGCGGCGAATACCGATCGGGTTATTTTCATTACGTGACGGTCGGATGGCGGGAGAAGCGGCCTCTCTTCGAACCTGGCAGCGAACCGCGTGGCCGGCTCGTACGGACGCTGCCCAAGCTGGCGGTACCCCTGGCGAGTTCCATTGAAGTGCAGCTCACGGTCGAGGCGGTCCTTGTGTCGGAGGCGGGCGGTCTCCTGGTGGTTGGCTGGTTGGACGATGCTGACGTGCCGCTGGAATACTTCCGGGTGGCTGCGGCGGGTTGGTACTACACCTTCGATCTGTCGTCCGTCGTTCGCTTCCGGCGGCGCGATGTCGAGACGGCGCTCGGGTCGTCGCGCGTGCACGGGTACGGTTTCCTCGCCTTTGCCTTCCTGACGGACGGTCTCGATGTGTCGGGTGGCTGCGAACTCGTGGTGGGGCTGCAGGGTGTCGGGCATTCGACGGTCCCATTCACGCCGCGGCGGGTTGCCGATACCGAATTGCGCAACGTCATCCTGTCCTACGTCGCGGAACTGGAATTCTTCGGTAACCGCCAGATCGAGGCCATGCGCCTCCTCGATGGGTCGGTTGGCCGCGAGATCATCGCGCACAATCTGCACATGACCCGCAACGTGGTCGCCGGCGCTTTCGTGGAACGCTTCGGGCAGCCGTCCCGGCGGCTGCGAGGCTCCATCGTCGTCTGTCTGTATGGAAAGCCGGAGTACCTCTTCCTGCAGAATGCCATGTTCGCGGGGTGCCCGGGATTCGAAGACTACGAGCTGGTGTATGTCTCGAACAGCCCGGAGATGGCGGAGCGCCTCTTGAAGGAGGTCAACGCGGCGCAGCAGATCTATGGCTTGCCGCAGACCATCGTTCTGCTGCCGGGGAATGCCGGCTTCGGTGCGGCGAACAACGTCGCGGTGAGCCATGCACTGAGCGATCGCATCCTCATCGTCAATCCCGACGTGTTCCCGCGCGATCGCGACTGGGCGCGCAAGCACAGCCAGGTCGTCGCGGATCTGCCGACGCATCAGACCCGGATCTTCGGTGTGCCGCTGTATTACGACGACGGCTCATTGATGCATGGCGGCATGTATTTCGAATCCGATACCGGCGTATCGCTCGATGCCGGCCAGGTGGTCGCAGCGCCAGATTCTGCGCGTGGAGCATTATGGCAAGGGCGCGCCCGTCTGGGCCACTCGGTTCACCGAACCGCGGCCGGTCCCGGCAGTGACCGGCGCATTCATGTCCGTTGACCGCGCCTGGTATGAGAAGCTCGGCGGATTCACCGAGAACTATGTGTTCGGGCATTACGAAGATGCCGACCTGTGCCTGAAGAGTATCGAGGCGGGCACCGTCCCCTGGATCCACGACATTCGTCTGTGGCATCTCGAGGGCCAGGGATCGACCCGCCTGCCGGTTCATGAGGGGGGAACCCTGGTCAACCGCTGGCTGTTCACCAAGACCTGGAGCGAGGTCGTCGCCAACGGCCTGCTCGGACCGGAGCCCACCAATCCGATCCTGCAGAACCCGCGGCCTGCTGCCAGGCGCCAGCGTTTCCCACCACTGCCCGTGCCAGCGTCGACTCGAATGGCTTGCCATCGGTCGTGCGCGCGCTGCGAAGAAGGGCGCGGCATGAAGGTCCTGCTTGTCAGCATCTTCCACCCGGAGATTGTCCGCGGTGGTGCGCAACAGGTCTGCTACGAGCTGTTCCAGGGCCTGAAGGAGCGGGACGATGTGAACGTGACCCTGCTCGCGGTCGTGGACCAATCGCAGCCGGCGCTTTACAAAAGCGGTGCGCGGATCACCGGCTTCGACGGACGTCCGGACGAGTTCCTGTTCCTGAGCCGTGAGTACGACTACCGATGGCACAAGACGTCCAACAGCCTGCTGCTGGAATCCTACGCTGAATTCCTGCGGCTGCTGGCCCCGGACGTGGTGCACTTCCACCATTTCATGCTGCTGGGGATCGACGTGATCACCCTGACCCGGCGCGTGCTGCCCCACGCGCGGATCGTGCTCACCTTGCATGAGTTCATGGTCATTTGCGCGGCCGATGGCCAGATGCTGCGCAAGACCGATGGGTCGCTGTGCTCGCGCGCATCGGCCGTGCGCTGCAACCAGTGCTTTCCCGACACGGCGCCCGAGCAGTTCTTTCTGCGCGAGATGTGGATGAAGAGGCATCTGGAGCATGTGGATGTGTTCACCACGCCCAGCCACTTCATGATCCGGCATTTCACGGACTGGGGCATCGACCCGGCGCGGATCGTGCAGGTGACGAACGGACAGCGGAACTACAACCAGGACCTGGCAATCGAGAACGACGCCCGGCCGCGCAACCGCCTCGGCTTTTTTGGCCAGGTGGTGGACAACAAGGGCGTCTGGGTCGTCCTGCAGGCGGTCGAGCATCTGCGGGCCGAGGGGTTCACCGACTTCGTGGTGGAGATCAACGGCGACAATCTGCGCTACGCGTCCGAGAAGCGCCGCCGCGAGTTCACGGCCTTCATGGAGCGGGAGGGTGAACGCCCCGTCGCCGAGCAGAATGTCGTGTTCAACGGGTCGTATCACACGGAGCAGCTGGCGGCGCGGATGTCGCGGGTGGACTGGTGCATCGTGCCGTCCGTGTGGTGGGAGAGCTTCGGTCTGGTGATTTCCGAGGCCTGGATGTTCCATCGGCCGATCATCGCCTCGAACGTGGGCGGGATGGCGGAGCGGATCCGGCACGACGTGGATGGGCTGCTGTTCCAGGTCGCCGATCCGCGGTCGCTGGCGCGAACCATGCGGCGGGCGTGCACGGAGGAGGGGCTGTGGGATCGGCTGGTGGCGGGGATCGAGGCGCCGCCGGAGCGGGAGGTGATGGTGGAGCGGTTCTGTGATGTGTATCGGGCGAGGGAGTTGGTGGGGGTTGGATGAGTGAATGCCGGCACTTTCGTCCGTATGCCGGCGCGCTCACTAGACTGACTCCTCAATACTCACAGTGGCGACGGAGTCAGGTCTGAAGAACGGATCGGATCGAGCTCCCGTGGTCTGTCTCCACAGAAAGATCCGATTTCGACCGGCCGACGTAATCGCCGGCCTTTGGGTGATGTGATCTGGTTGAACGTTTGGGTAGGCGCCTGCCGATGTCGGTGTTTACGCGCGTGGTAAATGATGTAACAGGCCCACAGGCGGGCGTCACTGCGATCGCACCGGAGGACCAAACGAATATTGTGTTCTCGGACGAAGCGACCGAAATCACTCATCTTCCCGGAACCAGTGGCACAGCAGTGATCTCTTTTGCAGGTATCGGAATGGGCTTAGGCGGCGTTCAGATTGAGGAGTTTCGGCAATCTCTCGCAGGAACGCCAAATGACCTAATCTTTGTGAAGGACAGAAGTCGCACGTGGTATAATAATTCGTTCGAAAAGGTCAGCAACGTAATAAACGCGGCACGGCGACGATTGTCTATACGTGACACGGTCACTATCGGTAATTCAATGGGCGGCTGGCGCCATAGCCTTCGCAGCACGACTGCCGCATTGCAGCCGAGCGATAGCCTTCGCCGCCCAGTCGTCCGTGGACCCTGATGTGGTCTCATGGGAGCATCGTTTTGATCGCTGGCTGCTGCCCGTCGACAATTCGGCGAGACTGATGCAATCGGCTGCTCGACAGTCGAATTCAATATCAGCTGTTTTTTCGGAGATGGTGACCCGAACGACATTCTGCACGCAGAGAGGTTTTTAGCGAGCCACTCGCGCCGGATGTCAATTTGCATCATTGAAGGCTGCGGGCATGATGTTGCTGTATTCCTGAAGCGGCATAACCTTCTGCGGCCACTCTTGGACGAACTAGTTGTTCGGGACGATCCCTGTCAGTGGAACAGAACGCTACAATCAGTCCCGCATCAGTTTCTAATTTACCCGCCTGGACTATGTCAGTAACTGTTGACCTAGTCCGGTTAAACCGTCCGGTGATCACTTCGAACGTGGGCGACTTGGTGGAGTTGGTTCGTGATCGACACGAATTGGGTATTCTTCCGCGCCGGCGTGGCGTGAACGCGCCGGTCAGCGGACTTGAGTTCCGTAAAGTGAACATATGGCTCAAGTGATCTCCTATGCACACTAGCACTTGGTGTGAACGATACAGGGTTTCTTTTTTAGGAAATCCAGGAGCGTTGGCAACGCGATATCTGCGTTTAGCAATTTCTCTCTGTCTTAAGCGCAGTTCAGGAGTCCCTCGGCGATGTTCAGCCCCGCTCAGATTAAGAAGACCTGGCGAAGACAGATGAGGTGAAACCGGAGCTTGTTAGCTTCGAGGGCCGCAACGTAGCGACAATTGAACTCAACCTTCGGCAGGTTGAATCCGGTGATGCACCCCAAAGTCTGGTTATTTTCTACCCGCCAGAGCGTATTTTTGGCCAACCGGTAAACTCATCTTGCCTAAGAGGCATCCAAACAACGGTGCTCGTAAGGCCGAAAGGTCACGTCGAGCGGCTGAAAGAGCAAGCTCGGGTAATTGGGTTCGCTGCTGTGCTGTCGCCGGACAACCGACTTTACACACCAGCAGAAGTAGACGCAGACAACGCCCAAGCCGCCCTTGCCCGCAATTCTTTGGGACGTGATGGGTTCCTAATGCATGATACGAAAGGTAGGATAATTGCTCAGTACATGTCCCGGCGGGCGCCTCGTTCAATTAGGATGGATGCACTCTTCCTTCATAATCCTGAACCGGGAAACTATGGTTCATTTATCTTTCGACAACTCCCACAAATGGTCGAGGAGTACGCGCATTTAGGCTTGCAATTCAACTGCTATATTTGCGAGCGGACGCCGTGGCTTCTGGAGGCACTGCGGCTAGTTGGCCTACCGCCGGCGCCAGTCTTCTCCCCCAAAGAGATATCAGGTGAGGTCTTCAATTCAGTACAATTCTCCACGCACTCTTGACTCTGAAGCTTTTCTCGGCTCCGAGGCCAAAGCAGGATTAACACACCTCGTCGATGCTGCGTGGGATCGAGGCTTCAGCGAGCAGCATAAAAGGCTCTATGTCTCACGCGCACTTTCGACGCTCGCGAGACCGTGGTATCGACCAATGCTTAACGAGCTGGACGTAGAGCAAAGTGTTCTACGACACGGCTTCCGCGTGATCCATCCCGAAACTCAGTCCTTAGGCGAACAGATTAGAATGTTTTCTAGAGCAACGCACGTCATAGGCCCGTCCGGATCGGGGATGTTCAACACTGCTTTTGCCAAAGCGGGCAGTCGCGTTGTCGATCTCGAGACCTACATGGTGACGGTGCGGCAGCATGCCAAGCTATATTCCTCGTGTGGCCATCGTTATGCTTTCGTTTTCTCCCGAGCGGAAGATGACGACCAGATACCGCTGATCCATCGCGGGTGGAATCTCTGAGGAACCTCTCCTCCTGCAAGCATTGCAGTGGTTTTACATTGATGTCGATAGAGTGGTTCGATTCCGGTATCACAGTTCCCCTTGGGGCACTCTGTTTGTCGGCAATCACTACGCCGGCCAACGCCTATTCCTTGTTCCCACAGCAGCACTCGGAGCGCACGGTCTACAGTTCGTCCACTGATCGTTGCGATCGCTTCGACACTCCTGACGCCCCACCCCGAGCGATCCGTTTCTTTCAAGGTCGTATACATCTATTCGCCACTCATGAGCAAAATCGTTTGCTGGTCGGGCCGGACTCGATCACCTAAAACATACGTGCTCGGTCGCTTATCAAGGCCATCACTCGGATAAACCGCACGAATTCGACGATCGGCAATGGCTTACCAGCTTTTCGACCGCCGATGGGAGAATGATTTATGCCCTGGTCCGCGACGAATTCTGGG
>CAWABH010000015.1:0-73823 GCA_963780095.1 uncultured Alphaproteobacteria bacterium | reverse complement strand
GGAGCGTCTCCACACGATGATCGACGAACTTCTCCAACCTCTGGAACCGGCACATTTCCACCAGGGATGCAGGGATGGACCGCTCGGATAGCCAGTCTGGCGTTGGAGCTTTACCAGCAAGGCCCCTGGTCAGAGTGCGTGGGCCACACCTGGACCGACATCGCCTGTCAATTGGATCATCCCAACCTGTTCGGCCTCTCACGATCGACCTAGTAGGAATGCATTCCGCGCCCCATATAGGCCCCTGCGAACCGGACTGAATTTGGCAACCGGTCGCCGGAGAAGACCTTGGCTCGCCTATTGACTGCCCCGCTGTCCTGCTGCCGCTGGGAGCTTGAGCGCCGTCATATGGAGCCGCCGTCGAACTTCGCCCTGCGGATTATCGTCGAGGAAGACCGCAAGCTGGTTCGGAGCCTGAATGCCAACTATGTCGATGCTCCCCCGGATGGCGGCCTGGACACGGCCGAGCGCGACGCGTTGTTCGATGTCCTGGGATTGCACTTTACCGGACGCCTGTGGCCTTGCTCCGGCGGCACGGAAGCCACCCGTCGGTTCGTGGTCGAGCTACAGCACGCAATGATAGCGGCCGGGTGGAAAGTCGATTCCTTCGCCGTCACCGCATAGACGGGTCTTTCGGCCGCCATGCCAAAGCCCCCTGGCCTTAGCGATGATGCGCACACTCACCCTATTCGTTCTGCTTCTCGTCGCGGGGTGCCAACATAGGCGCCCAGACTTCATGACGCGCGTGATGGAAGACGGTACTGCTGGCGATCAATGGGCCTGCGATTTGCTTGGCTCCCTCGCGAAAGCTCAAACAGCCAACGATTCGATACGATCGGAGGGTGCTCACGGTCCCTGAGATGCGGCGGAGCGCATGCGATCGTCCCGCGCTGCCAGGGATCGGCGCAGTTGATCCATGACAGCGATCATCTCTTGCTCGGTGACGCCGTCGCTTCTCATTACGAGCCGGATTAGTGGGTCGCGCAGCAGGCCGGTAAACCACATCTCATCGTCTGATCCTGCACACATGGTGACGACCTCCGGCCACTGTGTAGAGACCATCGTAGGCGGCGCCCTATGTCAGGACGTTGTCCGAAAGGTGACAGGTTGGTGCATTTCGTGGCCCGTATCCCGCCCGCTCGTGCACGGTCAGACACGTCGGCCGCTGACCTCGGTAGTCGGCAAGACGCCAGTATCAGCAGTGTGCCGGTAGCTGTCGTGGGATTGAAGCATCGGGGCGACAAGAGATTGTGAACCCGGTTATAGTTATGACGAGACGCCCGGACGATGTCAGCGTGGATCTCGGGTCACGATACCAAAGTGTGAGCCGAATTGTCGGCATCGGGGAGGAACACACTGTTGGGGCAAGTGCGGTCCCAGTTTGGGACCGTGCAGAATATGTTCGGAGTCCGGGGTCAGTGCAACACCTTCTAGGACATGCCATATTAGTGCCATGGCAATCTACAGGATTTCCGCCAAACCGGATAAAACTGGATTTAATGTTGTGATCGAAGACAGCGACGGCCGCTACCAGACGACGCTAAGTTTTTCCAGCGAAGCTGCTGCTAAGGCTTGGGTTGCTCACGCCAATCGGTTGACCAGACCTCGGGGACTGCCCAAGGATGATCGTAGAAGGTGGTCAGGGCGCATTCAGCGTAGAAGCCGATCGCAAGCACCCAGGAGGCCCCCTGATGGCCAATCCCCAAGAAGACTATGTTACCGCTCCAACGCCGCAAGAGAATTTCCTCGGCCTTCTGACGGAGCTTGAACAGGCAATAGAGCGAAACACGATCGAGCGGGATGCCACATCAGCAATATCGACGCAGCAGCGCTTAGACAGGCTTGCTGCTATGATGCGCCGGATCGCCGCTGGGGTCAGAGACCACTGACGGCCAAGCGATCGTAAGAGCGTTTTTTGCTCTGCATCGAGCGCGATCGGATCGGGTCACGGGGGGGAGACGCTTGGTTGCCATCAGCGGTAATCCTGACTTTTAGGTCCGACGTGGACGCGGGCTGTCGCCGCCGTCATGACGACCTGCTGTGCCATGTCTCTGCACGCAATACCCCGCCGACAGGCATCCCCAGCGGTTTGGCGTAAGCTCTTTGGCGTAGGCTACAGGCGCGGCAGAGTGGTGGCGCAGTGCTTCAGATGCGTTGGAGTGCTTGGTTACCATCAGGCTTCTCTCGCCGGCTTCACAGCCTGGATTTGTTGATTAGTGATCCATTCCTGGGCCGCCGCCTCGGTATGGCATCAGGCCACGACCTGCAAGTGACCGCTAGGGAACTCGACTTCCACCTGGAACGCCTCGGTTCCATCTGGGTCAGGGATGATCCGATAAACTGCCATGTCCCAATATGGCATGGTGTGACGCTAGTTGCACGGATCGAAGGCACTGTGGCGCGGAAGGCTCGGGGCGCAGGCGCTGCCACTGGCGGCGAGATCACGGTTGCGAAGGAGATGGTAGAATCCGGCGAGGCGGCATACTACCGTGGCGATCTTAGGTTCGAACTCGGCTGGCGATATCGTTGCTAGGATTTATGAAGCAATGGAGCGGGCTAGGACGGACGGCCTAAACGACGAGTCACTTGTCTAGGTCGGAAGCCAGCCCTGAAAATGCTGCTGGAATTTGGGCGCTTTGGTCACCTGACCTCATCATTAAATTGGTCGCAAGGCCGCCGTAACAAGAAATCTCCACCGCAGATTGGTGGGGGCTTTTCTGTTTGGAACGGCGTATCTGCCGATTGCAGCGCTCGGCAGCGCGAGGATATTTCTGACGTGCCATCAAATGAAATAGGGTTCATATCGTGCGCGGCTTGATTTCGTATTTCCCTGAAGAGCGAAATGTCGTTACGTGATACCGGACCGATGACTTTTAGGAAATAGGCGGCCCCATATTTTTTCCGCAAACGTCCCAAGTATGCCATTCTCACTGAAAAGCACCGCTTCATCCTTCTTGGTGCGCGGCCGGCGTAATCGCGAACAGATACCTAATTCGAGTGCGTGATCTGGCGGATCGATCGTTTTCGTCCTCCAGGTCTTGGAATATCTTCTCCAGGTCCTTTGGCTCGTATCGCCGGACCATGCTATTGTCCTCCCATGGACGAAAACCGACCAGACAATACCTATAGCGACGCCGAAACCGCCCAGCGCCGAGATGATGCGCTGCGCCCGGCACTCAGCACGCCGCCGCAAGCCAAGCACGGGAAGGTGAGGGAGTTCCAAGCCTACTCGGCCTGACGCCGCAAAAAGGTCAGTCGGGCGGCCAAGGCACCAAGACGTAGGGACGGGGCAGGAAAAACTCCCGCCCCGCCGTTCGCTATCCTGGAAGGTGCCAACCAACCCAGGGAGCGAATACCGTGGCCCAACATGAGCCGCTAATCATCAGACAGGCGAAGGTTCCGCAGCAGGATGATCGCGCGCCTGCCGCCTCTGTGTATGAATTTGAGATATACGACAATGCGAACGCACTATCTCGGACAATTCTTCTCTCAGTGCGGCTGCGACTTTCTCCACCGCTTCCGAATTACCCGCGAGCAATGGAGCTAGCAACCCTTCTTCGCGTGCGAGACCTATTAACCGAGCAAACCGAGGCGATGCGATCTCCTTGAGATCATACATTTTGTGGCATGCGGCCATGCCTTCATCTGCACATTGGACTGGGATATGAAGGTCGTTGCCGCCATCGGGGTGCTTTTCTTCGCCTACTGCGGCTTCCGGGTGGTAAGTCGCTGGGAATCTCGCAACGCCATTGAGAAGACCACTTGGTTCGGGGTGATCGCCATAGGCGGCGGTTGGTGTATCTTCGTATTGCTTGGGTGAAGTGTTCTCGCGAACCATGATGACAGCCGCTCCCGTTCCGGGTAGAAGGGTCCACACGGCCAGGAGCGGACGATCCGCGCGGATGCCGCATATCAATTCCTCGAACACCCGCTCGCACCCGACAGCATTGAGTGCTTCGATGTGACCATCAGTGGTTTGCAGATCGGTCGAGACACGTGGGACTCAGTTGTTCTGGCCGGGCTGGGCCACCCTTCTGTTCACCACGTTTTCCAAGGAAGATGGCGGCAGGGTCTTTGCCAAGTCGCACTCAGAATCACGCGCCGTGCCCGTCGCCAGATCGAAGTCAGTCAATCACAAGCTGTTTTTATGCAAACGTCTCGGCAGCCAGCTTATTTGAAAATGTGGTGATCACCCGCCCGTTCGCGTCGCCCCCTAGTACCTCAAATCTGAACCCGTCCTGGGTAACAACGTATGTGCTCATGGCTGGCATCGACCTTCACCGGTCGTCCGGGCCATAACCCTGTCTCTGGGATCAAGCTCGTGCAGCATCCTTTTGGTCTGCACGATCCAAGCGTCCGCTTCTGATTTATCGCGAAAGTCGGGAATCAAGCTGCATTTGCCTGTGAGGCTGGTCATCTCTACGCTGAATAGGTGCCCTTTTTGGGGGATCACCCGATACGCCATGCTGATCATGTTAGCCTATATGGCACTATCGGCATGAGAGTACCTCTGTGTATGCGACTGTGATTGTTGTTGTTCGCACGGAATTCGCTGAACGTGCTACTGGGGATGGCAATGAAACGTGTTGATGCGATACGACCCATGCACTTAGATTGCAAGTTGACACGCTATTGCGATCGACACCATTCTAATAGCTGCTCCAGAGCCTCAAAGCAATACCAGCGATGATACGATGATAAGCGCCGAACCAATCAACAGGACCAGCCAGTCTCCAGGCCGCATCCTTCCATCGCCTTGTGGGTCACGCCACATCGCAAAGAAGAGACCAGAGCCGCGAAAGGCTGCTCCCGTGAGAGACGAATTGCCTTTAGGTCTATAGGGTAGATTGGCCGCTGACGAACCCTCGTTTGGAACTGCCATGGTCCTTTCCGTTCGGTTGGTAAGTGATCTGCGCCTCATTCAACTACCGCTCAGATACCGCTCAGAACGTTCTCCGGCCGCAGCATGGAACTGCACGGCTTGCCTAGCGGCGTCCAGTTGGTTGGTGCCGGGTTCGCCAACTGGGTAGCGATTCCGACGAATGAAGGTTACCGGAACCTCACCATCACGAATGAACCGATGCCTTTGTCGATGCGATCCATAAGTTGCGCTAGTCGAATGGATGGGCGTGGATCGCCCTTGTGTATTAGCAGCTAATCCAAGTGCACGGCGCATCTGCGCCTCGGTTGCGCGCAGGCGTGCATAGTCAGGTATGGATTCGGACATATCTATTCTCAGTCACTCGGAATGTGATGCTATATGATGCTCAATACCTTAGCGTCGCATAATTCTTTATGCAGCGGTCAGGGCAATTCGGTTGATAACTCCGCTGTAATGCGCTTCTCACGGATTAAGTCAAGCGTAACCGGTACAAGCTATCGAGAGCACAGAAATTTGCGCGATACCCGTTACGCAGAGGCGGGCAAGGTTGACGGAGACGAAATGCGCCAAGTCTTTCGATCGCGTCCGGAGGGCGCTGACGGTACGCTGAGATTTGGGCCGGAGCGCATGCGATCGTCCCGCGTTGTCAGGTATCGGCGGAGTTGATCCACGAGACCGATCATCTCGTCCTCGGTTGCGCCGCCGTCGCTTTTCATCACGAGCCGTTTCAGTGGGCGTACAGCAGGCAGGGGTTTCGTCGAAGGCGATGCTAGCATCTGGCACCATGACGGCCTCCGAGGTCGCCCGGCAGGTCGGGAGCAGTTCCTGGACCTTGTACCGCCATGTGCCGGGTGGGCGCACCGCCGTTGCCGAAAGCGGGATGTCAGCCGCCGACTGATCAGGCTGAGAGTTCAGCATTCAGGCCGTGGCGGCATCCGATCAAGGTCACGACCGACTGAGCCAGGGTTCCACCACCATCCGCAAGCAAGCGCATTGGTCGTGCTATGCTGCATCGGGCGGTCTCTCAGGCAGCAACGAAGCAGTTTCTGTGAGGCTGACCGCGAGGGCAGGATCATGTTCGCCAGCATCAGAAAGTACAACGTGAGACGCGGTTCGGCGGAGGAACTTGCGTAGACGCGTGCGAGAGGGCTTCGTGCCCATAATGCGACAAATCCAGGGGTTCAGGGGCTATTATCTGCTTGATGGCGGCCTGGACGTGCTGATCACCATCAGCATGTTTGACAGCGCGGACGAGGCATTTGCCTCCAATGAGAAGGCGGCGGACTGGGTGAGGAACAATGTCCTCGAATTCACCAAGGGGATGCCGGAGGTCATGATCGGCAACGCCCTGATCGCCGAGGTCAAATAGCAAAGCCCTTCACGACAGGTCAGCGGACGGACACCGGATGGGTGCAAAGGGTGTCAGAGAGACGGGAGGTTGCTGAAGGTGAGCGCCGCCAGTCCGAGGTGCGGCGCATGGCGCGATTCCACCGCCGAAGCATCCGGCGGTCGATATCACGGCTCCGAACGAAGCACCGCAGAACTTCTGGGGCATTGTCGCACCTGAAGGGAGCTATGTCGCGTTCAGATCGGCAATGTGGTCTGGTCTCTGCCGAGATTGCTCGACGCCAGCAAGCAGAAGCCCTGCCATTCTCTGTGGGACGAAAACACCTATAAAGAGGTGATTCCGTCCCACACGACTGGATGCCACTGCTCAGACATCGATGCCGATCCGCCGCACATGGCTGATCGATATCGGTGCTCGGATATCGGATTTCGAGCGCAGATGTGTGCCCCGATCTCGTGGGACGAAAACACCTATAAAGAGGTGAATTCGTCCCACACGACTGATCCATCTCGGCGCTGATCCCGCAACTGGGGTTGCGCCTGATCCGACGCCATCAGCGCTTCATGGTGGCAGTCGCCACGGCATCGGCTGCGGCCAGCAACACGGCGTCGGCGGAATGCATGTACCGGCTGGTGATGCTGTGCGTCTTGTGGCCGAGTAAGGTGGCAATGGTCGGCTCGTTGTAGCCGAGGTCGGCGGCCAGACTGGCGAAGCTGTGGCGCAGCGCATGCGGCGTGAACGGTCAAACTCGCCGGTTTACAGAAGGTTTGGACAGAGGCGTGGCCGGGATTAGTATTTGGACCGCTGGCAACCGACACGTCACGGTTCCTGCCAGCCAGGGGGGAAACATGGCCACGAAGCCGAATGCCCAGGCGTGGCGCCAAATCGTGGGACCCGTGCCGTGACGGTACGGGTGCTGGTTGTCGATGACGAGCCGGATGTCGAGACGCTGTTCCGACAGCAGTTCCGTCGAGAAGTGCGCGAGGGGCTTTACACGCTCGACTTCGCGCTCTCGGCCGTGGCTGCATTGGCAATATTGGACGACGCCAGCGGCGAGAAGATCATTCTGCTGGTCTCCGACATCAACATGCCGGGCATGAACGGCCTCGATCTCCTGCCGATTGTGAAGACACGTCGCCCAGACCTGCCGGTGTTCATGATCTCGGCCTATGGCGACGCGGACACGGTGGCCACGGCGCTGGCGCGCGGTGCTGATGGATTTCTCACCAAGCCGGTGGATTTCCCGAAACTGAAACAGGACATCATGGCGGTGATGGCTGACGCGACGGGGGGAAACGGATGACCGCGCCACCAAACCGACGCGATAACTGATCCTCAGAGCATCATCGCCGCGTTGCGGGCTGAGCGTGACGCGGCACTGGCACGTGAGGCCGCGCTGGCCGAGGCATTGGCCACGCGCAACAGCGAATTCGGCGAGCGGATTGAGCATCAGGCCGCCACCATCGACGTGCTGAAGGCGATGTCGGCCTCGCCCGGCGATCCCCAGCCTGTATTCGACCTGATCGCGAGGCAGGCGGCGAAGCTGTGCAATGTGCCGACAGCGGCTGTCGCCACGTTCGACGGAACGATGATTCATCTCGCGACACAGAGCGGGTTCGATGCTGCGTATGCCGACGCCTACGTGTCACAGTTTCCCCGGCCAGTGGGGCTGGACTCCTCGATGGGCCGCGCAATCCTGCACCGACGGGTTGACCGGGTCGAAGACATCACCACCGATCCGGGACATAGTTTTGCAGGGGTGCTCGGCCATTGGTCGGTGATGGCGGTGCCGATATTGCGTGATGGTGTGCCACTGGGCGCGATCACCATTGGTCGCCCCGCCATGGGACCGTTCTCCGATATCCAGCTTACCTTGCTGCAAACCTTCGCCGAACAGGCGGTGATCGCGATTACCAGCGCAGAGACGTATCGCGCGTTGCAGACCCGCACGAGCGATCTTCAGGAGTCTCTGGAATACCAGACCGCGACCAGCGACGTGCTGAAGGTCATCAGCCGCTCGACGGTAAACCTCGAACCGGTGCTAGATACGCTTGTCGAGACGGCGGCGCGCATCTGCCGTGCCGAATCCGGATTTATCTTCAGGCAGCACGAGGGCCTCTATCATATGGTTGCCTCGTTCGGAGTTCCGGCAGAATACAAAGACTTCAGACCAGGCGCATAACCCGATCGCGCCGGGCCGTGGCACGTTGGCTGGGCGTACCGCCCTGGAACTGCGCGCGGTGCATATCGAAGATGCTGCGGTCGATCCCGAATATACCCGGCGCGAAGCGGTGCAGTTCGGCCGTCAGCGGACCATGCTCGGGGTGCCACTGCTCCGCGAGGATGCGCTGATTGGTGTCATCACCCTGGCGCGCCAGCGGGTCGAGCCTTTCACCGACAGGCAGATTGAACTTGTCAGCACCTTCGCCGATCAGGCAGTGATCGCGATCGAGAACACCCGGCTAATCACCGAGCAACGCGAGGCGCTGGAGCAGCAAACTGCGACCGCAGAGGTGTTGCAGGTCATCAACGCCTCGCCGGGCAATCTGACGCCAGTGTTTGATGCGATGCTGGAGAAGGCAATGCGGCTGTGTGGGGCGGCATGTGGCGGCTTGTTCACTTATGACGGCGAGCGGTTTCATACCGTGGCGACACGGGGCGTGCCCACCGCCCTGGCTGAGTTCAGAGGGAAAAACCCGCCAACAGCCCAGCTTAGCCACGTGAAGCGGCTTCTTGAGACACGGCGGCCCGTTCATCTCCTGGATTGGATGGAGGAGGAGGCCTACCGGAGCGGTGACATTGAGGCCCGCGCGCTTGTCGATCTGGGTGGTGCGCGTACTACCATCCTCGTTCCACTTCTCAAAGAGGAGGCTGTAGTCGGCTTTTTCGGTATCTACCACCAGGAGGTGCGCGCGTTCACGGAGAAGCAAATCGCCCTGCTGGAGAACTTCGCGGCGCAGGCGGTGATCGCGATGGAAAACGCCCGACTGCTGGACGAAATCCGGCAGCGCCAGGAAGAACTCCGCGTCACCTTCGAGAACATGGGCGACGGTGTAGCGATGTTCGACGAAACACAACATCTGGTCGCGTGGAACCGCAAGTTCCAGGATATCCTGGACGTGCCCGACGATATCATAGCCCGGCGTCGGACATTCTCTGAATACGTCCGCTACCTCGCCGATCGTGGTGAGTATGGTGCCGGTCCGGGCGTGGAGGAGCAGGTCCGCCACCTGACCGAGCAGGCCGGTCAATATCGCGCTTATGAGCGCACGCGGCCGGATGGCCGGGTGATCGAAATACGCCAGAATCCAGTGCCAAGTGGCGGCTTCGTGCTGATCTACGCCGACATCACTGAGCGCAAGCGCAACGAGGCTGAAGTCCGCGCCGCCCGCGATGCGGCAGAGCAGGCCAGTCGTACGATCGAGACCGCCTTCCGCGACTTGAAGGCCGCCCAGGCCAATCTAATCCAGGCAGAGAAGATGGCTTCGCTTGGGCAACTGACCGCCGGCATCGCGCACGAGATCAAGAACCCGCTCAACTTCGTCAACAACTTCGCCACTCTGTCGGTGGATTTGCTGAGCGAATTGAAGGAAACCGCCGCGCCGGGCTTCGCCGCGCTGACCGACGATCAGCGTGCAGAGATCGATGACGTATCGGCCATGCTGACCAGCAACCTGGAAAAGATCACCGAGCACGGCAAACGTGCCGACGGCATCGTGAAGGCGATGCTGGAACATTCGCGCGGGTCCTCGACCGAACGGCGCATGGTCGATCTGAACGTGGTGATCGATGAGGCGCTGAACCTCGCCTATCACGGCGCCCGCGCACAGGATCAGAGTTTCAACATCACGCTGGAACGGGATTTCGGCGAGGGCATCGCCCCGATCGAGGTCAACCCGCAGGACATGACGCGGGTGTTCCTGAACATCTTCGGCAACGGGTTCTACGCGGCCACGAGGCGGGCGCGTAGCGTCGGGGACGCCGGGTTCGTGCCGACGCTGAAGGTCACCACCCGCGATGCCGGCGAGATGGTGGAAATCCGTGTGCGTGACAACGGCACCGGCATTCCGGCCGACATCAGGGACAAGCTGTTCCAGCCGTTCTTCACCACCAAGCCGACCGGCGAGGGCACCGGACTTGGGCTGTCGATCACCTACGACATCGTCACGAAGCAGCATGGCGGAACGATAACTGTCGATAGCGAGGTCGATGCGTTCACCGAATTCGTTGTCACCCTGCCGCGCCAGATGTTCGCTGACGGTGGCAGCCGGGCGTGAAAAAGGGCTCTGGTCGTTGGTAACAGGTCATGGCGCGGATCACATCGTTCTTCCCGAGGGTGTCCACAACGGTCACGCCGCCTTCGCCATTGTCGCAACCATATCTCTCTTCACCCGCTGCACGGTGCCGCTCCCGGCGCCGACCATCGTGGCGAGCCAGAGGATGCCGTTCCAAGCTGCTCAGGTGCTTCCTGATGGTGTTCTCGATCTTTGGGGACACCTGGGGCGGCAGGAGCTTCCTGCCCTGCTGGCGCACACACTCCAGCCCGGCGATGAGCATTGTGCGGTCGGAATAAGGCTGATAGCCAAACGCCCGCCGGGAAGGGGCGTTGAAGACGGCGAGACGTTCGAACAAGCTGCGATTTTGCTTGAGGAGGAGACGGGCATTCGCGTGAAGGATGTTGGCGTCGAGGCCGCTCGCAGAGAGGTCGTTTCGTCACTAGCACAGACCTTCGCCACGGTCTGGTCCGAGAATTTGTTGGGACGCTCAGAGCCGCTGCATTTCTTATGAGCGGTCCTTTGTTGGCTGAACTGACGCTGGCTGCACAGTGGGGATTGCGTGATCGGTTTATCCCGATTCTCGGTTGAAAGGCAAGCTCGAATGACGCCGTCGTCAGCCGCCATCGCTCGCCATCAACCGCAACGCCGTAATGGATGGAGAAATAGATAGAACAGTGGAAATCAGCAGGAATCCGCCATTTATGGAACAAGCCGCATCTGCTGTTCACCTGGCTGAACGATCTGATCCGCCATCAACGCATTCTGGATGCGGTGGAGGACATTATCGGCCCCGACATCCTCTGCTGGGGCACGTCGTTCTTCATCAAGGAGAGGCGCGATCCGGGCTATGTCTCCTGGCACCAGGACTTGACGTACTGGGGGCTGGAGCCACCGGATATCATCACCGCCTGGGTCGCGTTCACCGACAGCAACGCAGCCAACGGCGCCATGCGCGTGATCCCGGCATCGCATAAGCTGGACCAGGCACCGCATCGCGACACCTTTGCCGCCGAAAACCTGCTGTCGCGCGGGCAGGAGATCATGGTGGATGTCGACGAGCGCGAGGCGGCGATGCTGGAACTCGCCGCCGGCGAGATGTCGCTGCACCACGTGCGGCTGATCCACGGTTCGGATCCCAACCCGTCGGACGACCGGCGCATCGGCTTCGCGATCCGCTACATCCCGACCTATGTGCGACAGGTTGCCGGCAGCCACGACAGCGCGACCTTGGTGCGGGGGGTGGACACGTACCACCACTTCGAGGAAGAGCAACGGCCGTCGGCTGACATGTCAGCGGATGCGCAGGCCTACCACGCCGCCATCACCAACGCGCACGCACAGATCCTGATGCGCGGCACGGGCAAGGGAATGCGGGCATAGTCGTATTCAGCGCTCACGCCGCGTCCTGGACAGCAGGCGGGCTTCGCCTCCGCCTGAGTGCACGAGCGACACTGCTCTGCGATCGAAACTCACAAACACCGAGCCGCCAAGACGGCGACCTTCAAAAGCGATGACGCCATCGGCGAAATCGCCCCCAGCCTCGAACATGGCCAGGCCGGCATCGACTGCTGGCCGGTCCGCTGTAACCGAAGTGCTTGCGATCAGATGTCGAATGGCCATAGCAATCTCGCCTTGTGTGCGCTTGTACCCACGCGACATTACCCATACAAACTCGCAGAGCGTTGGAAGCGCGATCGCCACCTGCTCAGCGTCTCGCAGGACTTTCGTCGCCAGTCGCGACTCTTCCGGATCGTCCAATACAGCGGCGCGTACCAGAACGTTGGTATCGGCGGTAATCTTCACGTTTTACCCGCCCACCCGTTCGCTGCTATCTCACCGATCTCATCGATCGAGAGGGCTTGCGTTCCAGGCCGGCTAAGACAGCCCACGAAGTCATCTATCGTACCTGGCGATTTCGCTGCCCTGACCTCCGCCCGACCCGACGGCAGGAAATCCACAATGATCCTCTCGCCTGGCCCCACGCCAAGATGTTCCAGCAACTCCTTTCGCAGGGTTACCTGGCCCTTCGCAGTGACTTTCAAGGTTGTTCCCATGGCTCCCTGCGGGACTGCCTTCGCCCCAAGTAAGGCTTGAGCCCCTTACAATCAAGAGGCCGAGCGCCGCCTCAGCTCTTGTCGGCGCCCCAGAACACCGGCGCCGATCCCTTCAGCAGTCCGGTCACGTTCGACCGCCACGCCGCCTGCGGCAGGTATTGGCCCAGCGGAATGGTCGGCACATAGGCGAACGCCGCCAACTGGAATTCGGCTTCGTGCCGATGGCGCTCGGCATCGTTCGGCGCATCGATCCACGCCTCGTACGCCGCCTCGATCTTCGGATCGTCCGGCCAGCCGAACCATGCCTTGGCACCAGGGCTGCGCAGCGTGTTGGCCAGCATCGGATCGACATACTCGGGCCCAGGCGCGCCGGCGGGGAAGATCGACCAGCCGCCCTTTTCCACCGTCTCCTTGTTGGTGCGGCGCTGCACGACCGTTCCCCAATCGACCATCTGCTCGTCGATGTTCAGCCCGGCCTTGCGGAATTCATCCGCCACCACAGTGATGAATGCATTGTAGATGAGCTGATCGGTGGGATGCAGCAGGACGATCCGCTCGCCGCCATACCCCGCCTTGTCGAGCATCGCCTTTGCCTCGTCCTTGGTCCACTGCTTGCGGCGAAAGTCCATGCCCGCATCGTTGGCAGCCTGCGAGCCAGGCAGGAAATAGCCCATCGGGGCGCGCCAGTTTGATTCGTCCTCGCCCATCGCCGCGATCATCGCCTCGCGCGGATCGACGGCCGCCATCATCGCCCGCCGCACACCGACGTTGCTGGTGGGCGCGATGAAGCTGTTCGGCCGCAGAATTGCAACCGTGCCGTAGATATCGAGCAGGCCAGTCGTCACGCCCGGCGCGCGCTTCAGCATCGCGATCAGATCGGGCTGCGGCAGCTCGAGCCAATCGACCTCGCCGGCCGAAAGCGCGTTCGCCGCGGTGGCCGGGTCGGGAATGACGCGCCACTCGACGCGGTCCAGCTCGACCCTATGGCCGCCCGCGGTGTAAGACGCCGGCTCCTGGCGCGGCGTGTATTTGTCAAATCGGGCAAACGCGGCGTGGCTGCCGGAGACGAATTCGTCCGGCAGGAAGCGGAACGGTCCGCAGCCGACGATCTCGGTCAGTTGCTTGAACGGGTCGGTGGCGGCGAGGCGCTCCGGCACGATCACCGGCTGCGGCTGCACTTTTGACAGGAAATGCGCCAGCAGCGGGAACGGCTTCTTCAGGCGCCAGACCAGCGTGCGGTCGTCCGGCGTCTCGATCGCATCGACGCGTGGGTTGATTGTCTCGCTGACCGCGTCGCGCTTCAGCCAGCGCTGGAGGGATGCAACGCAGTCGCGCGCCAGCACCGGGGTGCCGTCGTGGAACAGCAAGCCCTCGCGCAGGCGCATGGTCCAGCGCCTGCCGTCGTCGTCGATCGTGTGGCCCTCGACCATCTGCGGCTGCGGGTTGAACGCCTGGTCGCGGCCATACAGGGTCTCATAGACCATCAGCGAGAAGTTGCGGGTCACCGTGGCGGTGGTCCACACCGGATCGAGGCTGGTCAGGTTGGCCTGCGGCACGAAGACCAGCGTCTTCGCAGTGGCGCCGATGGCGGGGCGGGCGAGCGGCAGGGCGGCCGCCGCGGCGGCGGATGCGATGAAGGCACGGCGTTTCACGGTCGTCTTCTCCCGGGCAGGTTCTTTGCGGAGCGGTTTTCGGCGGTTTGGGCGCCCGAGGCAACCGAGCCGCGCCGACGCCGGCTCTTCCCCCGTCATGGCCGGGCTTGTCCCGGCCACCCACGTCTTTCCTTGTGCACATCGGTCGAGACATGGATGGCACGGCTACGCCCCGCCGGCCAGTCAATACTTCCGCAATCATTTGTACACAGCATCGCAAAGCAAGAATTTTAGCGCAGATGCAGGAAGACGATGCACGCAGAACACGCGGATAGTAGCGACCTGAATGAAATGTCGGGGCGCTTGACCCGGGGGTCGAATGCAATGCACCAACTATCTGAAAGCGACCGGTCTGCAACTCTGCCTGCTGCTTAATTTCGGCAAGCCGCGCCTGGAGATCAAACGCGTGGCCCATGGCCTATAAACCGCGCCGAGCCATCTGCGTGTTTTGCGTGCATCGACTTTCTGCATCTGCCGAAAATAGAAAGGACCCTCTCTAGAGCGCCATCGTCACGGTACAATTTTTCTCCCATCGTGGTGCGCGTCGGCGCGCTGGGTGACTGCGCTAAAATTCTTTCTTGGTCTGCAGTGCCACAAGGCTGGTAATGCGGGCAGAGACTGTACGCGATCATAGCCTGTCCTAGCCGTGACCGTAGTACGCTCAACCGGTCAGAATCACTGTGACGAAGTACTGAGGCGATGGACCGCGGCGACTTCGCCTACGCGATCGAGGAGAAGGTGCGCCGCTTCAATCGCGAGTTCTTCAAAACTCGCACGGTCCTGCCGCTCGGCCGCGAGGCGATCGGCGAACTGCGCAGCGCGGCCGGTTACGACTGGCGCGACGTCGATCCCTCGATCTTCGGCACGCTGCTGGAGCAGGCGCTCGATCCGCGCGAGCGCCGCCGGCTAGGCGCGCACTACACGCCGCGCGCCTATGTCGAGCGCCTTGTGGTGGCGACTGTCATCGAGCCGTTGCGTGCGGATTGGGACCGCGCACTGTCCACGGCGGAACGGCAGAAATCCGAGGGCCGCATCAAGGACGCGGTCGCGACGGCTCCACGACGCGGCGGCTGAAATCCTTCGGTGATTTCCTCCGCAAGCGGTAGAGGCACCGACTCCTGTGCGCTCCGTGGCCCTTGCACTTTCTCCGTGTTAAATGCCTTGCGGTGCTGCTCACGAGCACCGGCGTCGCGGGCTGCACCCAGTCCCGACTTGCACCTCGCCGAACGTGATAATAGATACCACCGGTATCTACCATCGGCAATTCGGATCAAAGAGAACCGCCATGGCCGAAACCCGCACCGCGAAGCTGTTCACCCATGGCCGCAGCCAAGCCGTACGTCTGCCCAAAGAGTTCCGACTTCCCGGCAAGGAGGTGCGCGTCCGTCGTCTCGGCCGCGGCATCCTGCTCGAACCGATCGAGACCGACGTGCGGGCCTGGTTCGATAGGCTCGATTCCTATCGCGACGAGCCGTTCATGCCGGAGGGAAGGCAACAGCCGCCGATGCCGCCGCCAGACGATGTATCATTTGACGAATGATCTGCCTCCACACGAATGCTGTCATCGCGGTGCTAAACCGCAGCAGCGCCCCGGTACGTGATCGACTTGCCGCTGCAATTCGCCGTCGCGAGGTCGTGGCAATTCCCGCCGTTGTGCTGTTCGAACTCTGCTATGGCGCTGCGAAGAGCGCCAACAGGCAGCGCGCGTCACGTCGCATCGCCGATTTCCTGTCGGGTCCGGTCAACGTCCTCGATTTCGACCCGGACGATGCGGAGGAAGCCGGAGATATTCGGGCGGCACTCGAACGAGTGGGGAGGCCAATTGGCTCGTATGACGTGCTCATCGCGGGACAGGCCCGCCGGCGTGGCGCGACGCTGGTGACGGCCAACCTCCGCGAGTTCGCCCGTGTGCCGCGACTGAAGACGGAGGACTGGACCGCCGCGTAAGGCCCGCTGCTTATTCCGCCGCCTTCGCCACCCCCGCCACACGCGTGCGCGTCCGCAACGTGACGAATTCCTCCGCCGCCGTCGGATGAATGCCGATGGTGCGGTCGAAATCCGCCTTGGTGGCGCCCATCACGATGGCGATCGCCAATCCCTGCATGATCTCCGGCGCATCTTCCCCGAGCATATGCGCGCCCACGACCTTCTGCGTGACCTGATCGACAACCAGCTTCAACATGCTCCGACGTGCGCGGCCCGACAGCGTGTGGCGCATCGGCGTGAATTTGCTGACGTAGACATCCACCGGGCCGTGCTCGGCCGCCTGCTCCTCGGTCAGGCCGACCGTGGCGATCGGCGGCGTGGAGAAAACGGCGGTCGCCACGTTCTGAAGCGAAATCCCCCGCGGGCGCTTGCCGAACAGCGTGTCGGCGAGCGCATGGCCCTCGGCAATGGCGACCGGCGTCAGGTTCAACCGGTCGGTCACGTCGCCCATGGCATAGACATGATGCCGGCTGGTACGCAGATTCTGATCCACCACCACCGCGCCCGCGGCACTCGTGGCGACGCCTGCCTTGTCCAGCCCCAGGCCCTTCGTTGCCGGCGCACGGCCGGTGGCGAAGAACACCAGGTCGGTACGTAGCGTGTGGCCCTCACCGTAAGTGAGCACGCGATGATCGCCGTCCGCTTCGATCTTCGACACCAGGGAGCCCGGATGCAGCGCGACACCCTGCGCGCCAAGCGCCTCGCATATCGACTCGCGCAGGTCGTGGTCGAAGCCGCGCAACGGCAGCGGCTGGCGGTACATCAGATGGACGTGTGCGCCGAGGCTCGCGAAGATTCCGGCGAATTCGACGGCGATGTAGCCGGAGCCTATGATCGCTACCCGCTTCGGCATGTGCGGCAGGTAGAACGCTGCGTCGGAGATGATGCCGAGGTCGGCGCCGGGGATCGGCAGACGCACCGGATTGCCGCCGGTGGCGATGACGATGTGACTTGCTGTGACGCGCTTGCCGCCGACGTCGAGCGTGTGCGGATCGAGGAAGGTGGCGCGCGCATCGAAGATGCTGGCACCGGCACTGTCGAGCAGGCGGCGGTAGATGGCGTTGAGCCGGCCGATCTCCTTGTCCTTGGCCGCGATCAACTTCGCCCAGTCATGCGGGCCTTTCTTGATTGTCCAGCCGAAGCCGGCGGCGTCGTCAGCCCAGGCGCCGTATTCGCCGGCCTGCACCAGCAGTTTCTTCGGCACGCAGCCGACATTGACGCAGGTGCCGCCCCAGAAGCGTTCCTCGGCGATTCCGACGCGCGCGCCATGGCCCGCGGCGATGCGGGCGCACCGCACCCCGGCCGAGCCGCCGCCGATCACGAACAGGTCGAAGTCCATGGTGGGTCTCTGCCTTCAGCGTTCGGTGGGGAGAGTAAGGCGAGGGGAAGAGCGCTGACAACTCGGCCACGTGTTGGATGCCGGGGTCAGTGTGCATGGGGTATGCCACCGGGCACGCGACCCGGTAGGCCTTGCCGGCTTCCGCTCTGCGGTTGCTGACTGGCCCGTTTGCCGCTGGGCGGCAACTGCCTATCGGCGGCGCGCGGCCCGGCCAGCGTAGCGGGCGTCGCGGGCAGCCTTCTGCTCAGCCGCCAGCGCGGTGGCGGCGGCTGCCTCCGCAGCCACACGGGCTGCCGCCTCGAGTTCCTTGGTCTTCTCTTCGTCGGCTCGCCGTGCCGCCTCGGCCGCGCGGGCGGCGTTGCGCTCGGCGCTGCGGGCGTCGCGCGCGTCGCTGATCGCCTTCTGCGCCGCCTGCCGTTCGAGGACGGCAGCACTGTCCGGCCCCGGCCGCGCCAGGAACCGCTTCAGCGTGGCAACCCTCGCATCCGTCGCGGTGGACAGCCGTTCGCCGAAATCGTCGTTCCTGTGCTTCTTCATCCGCGTGGTTTACGAACAATTGCGGGGCGCGCCTAGCCCGATCTCCACGGCTCCTCCACCAGCGCCCTCCGTGTCGAAATCGACCGAGCCTGCTCTATCCGTTCAGTTCGTTCCCCGTAGGCTCGATATGGGGCGTGTGATTCCTGTCCTGGCGGAGGTGAGACAACTCATAATACATCTGCCGCCGCGCGCGGTTCTGGTTGCCAAGCGGACGGTGCTCCGCCAGGCAGTGCCAGGGATTGAGCGACAGAACCTTGGCGAGCGCCGCATGGGCGGGTGTGTCGATCCTCTGCTTCGGGATGTGCACGGTTGCCGCCGGTATGAACGGCGACAATTTCTCCGGCCAGCGCACCGACGCGTTTTCGATCGGCATCAAATGCGGATCGGACTGCACCTGGACGAGAAGATCGAATTCAACGTCCTGTTGCGCCAGTGTTGCTGCCATGTTGTCGCGTAGATAGTTCGGCGGCACCCGCCCGAATGGAACGCCGGGAATACGGGTGATCACCTTCGACCTGGGAGCAAACGAGTACATCATCGCCTGTCCCTCACCGAGGAGGTAAGGAACACAGCTCCAGTAGCGCGTGCCCAGCGGATTATACAGCGTCTCGTTCCACAGGCCCTGCATGAAGAAATCAAGCAGGTGCGAGTCGAACGGATTCAGGAAATAGAACACCGGCAGCGCGCGAAAGCTCCAGTCTTGCAGTTTGGCGTTCTCGCGCGTGTTCGGCGTGACGAAGCTTGGGGTGGACACGGTCAGGAAATCCTGGGTGAACTTCTCGTCGTCCATCAGCTTCGGTCCTGGCACATCCATGAGCTTGACCGTCATGCTGCCGAATCCGACGTCCTTGATATCCGGAGGAAGATTGGGACCCGGGCCGGAGTACCGGACATAGGCTGGAAACGAGCGCGGCGTGGCGAAGACGCCGTGCCGCAGGTGCGCGGGCAGTCCCTCGCGGATGATGACCTCGGCGCGCACGATCCCATGCGTCTTGGTGTTGCCGCCACGTTCGAAGGTGCCCGGCCGATAGGTGCGCATCATGTATCCACCGAATGCCGCGGTAATCGAGGCAAGACTTTCCGGCTCGTCGGGCGAGATGCGCTCCTCAGCGAGCTTGAGCCCTTCATTCGGGCGCTTGCGATTGATCAGGTACTGGAGCAGTTCGGCAATCGGCTCGCGGAACACCCGGTTGAGTCCGCTTCGAAAGAACGGCTCAAGGCGGCGCTCAACGTGCAGTCCCGCTTCAAGTGCGTGGTGGAGGGCCAGCAACAGTTTCGCCTTGAGCCCGGCCGGAGCAGGATAAGGTACGACCTCGTACGTCTCGCTGTCTGTCATCTTCGGATATATACAAAACCTGACTTGGTACCGCGATCCCCTCCCCCCAACCCCCTCCCGCAAGGGGAGGGGGAGGACTTTTCTCCAGCCACACCATTATCCTGACGCGTCTATCGTCGCGGTCGATGTCATCTCCGCGCAAGCGGGGACCCGAGCGATTGTGTGGCCATCTCCAGTACCCAGGGTTCGGCAACCGCCAGGCCGCGCACATCGATCCCGTTGGACAGCTTCGCCGCATAGGATTCGTGGTGATGCCCATGAACGATGAGCCGCGCCGCGGCAGCCTCGGCCAGTCGGTCGATCACGGCGAAGCCATGGTGATGCGATGACGGCGCCTCGTGCGAAATCAGCACATCGAAGCGATGCTGCTCCAGCCTGGCAAAGTCCTGCGGGAATATCGAATCGCGGTGCCACAGCGGCAGCCCGCCGCGCCAGCGCTCGCGTGCGTCAAGGCTCGCGAGAAACTCCCCGCGTGTGGCGAAGCTTGGAGGTTCGCCCGCGCTCGGGTACCAGATGCGCGGCTTGAACACGCCGCCCAGACCGGCGATCCGCAGTCCCGCGACCTCGATGACCTTGCCGCCGATGTCCCCCTCGGGGAAATCCACCGCCAGGTTGTCGAACGCAGCCTCGGTCTCGGCGTCCTTGTTGCCGAGGATCCAGTGCACGGCCCAGCCGGCTGCGAACAACTGAGCGAGCTGCTGGCGCAGCGGCACACGCAGTTCGCAGTCGCCCAACAGGATCAGCGTGCCCGGCTCCCGCGCGGCACAGGCACGCAGGATCGGCGCGAAATTACCGTGCGGATCGCCGGCGATGATTATACCGCACCGCTCAGTGGGGACGATCATGCGGCCCGGCCGAAGCCGAGCAGTCGCGCAGCCGCGCTGATCGTCCAGCCCTGGATGACGAGCGATACCACCACCACCACGAAGACGCCCGAAAACAACCTTGCGTCGCGGCCGGGATCAGCCAGGGCCGGGATGATGCTCAGATAGATCGGGACCGCGCCGCGCAGCCCGACCCAGGATGCAAAAGCCGATTCACGCCACGCGAAGCGAAATGGCAGCAGGCAGGCAAAGACGGCAAGCGGCCGCGCGACCACGATCAGCACCACGGCAATGAAGATGCCGGCCGGCACGAACGGCAGCAGGTCATGCGGTGTGACGAGCAGGCCCAGCATGAGGAACAGGATGATCTGCGCAAGCCAGGCGAAGCCTTCCATGAAGTATGCGACCTCGGATTTGTCGCGATAGTCGGTGGCGCCTGCGATCACGCCTGCGATGTAGATCGCCAGGAAGCCGCTGGTGCCGACGACCTGCGCCAGACCGAACAGCGTCAGGGCAAAAGCGAGCGCGAGCACCATGGCGGTTGCCGGCTCGATCACCAGGCGGCGCAGCAGGAACGCAAGCAGCCAACCACCGGCGAGGCCAAGCGCTGTGCCACCGATCATCTCGCTCGCGAACAGCAGCACGGCATGCGACCACGTGGCCGAAGCCGGCGCGGTGATGACCCGGATCACGAAGATGGTGAGAAAGATCGACATCGGATCATTCAGACCGAACTCCACTTCCAGGAGCGCGGTAACCCGCTCGGGCAGCGCAAGCCGGGCCCTGCCCAGCAAGGCGCCGACCGCGGCGGCGTCGGTTGGTGCAACCGCGGAGCCGAACAGCATCGCCATGGCGAACGGAACGCTCGCGACCCACATGACCGCGGCGGCGACGACGCCTGCGGTCACGGCGACGCCGATCACGGCGAGCGCAAGCGCCGGCCAGACCGCCAGGCGCAGCATGGAAAGATGCGTCTTGATCCCGCCATCGAACAGGATCGCCGCGAGGGCCACACTGCCGATCAGGTAGGCGGAATAGAAATCATCGAACGGGATGCCGCCCGGCCCGTCCTCACCGGCCAGCATTCCGAGCACGAGGAACACCAGAAGGATCGGGGCCCCCACACGGCGCGAGGCGAGACCGGCGAGAATCCCGAGCAGGCCAAGCGCCGCGGCGACAAGGATCACCTCATGGGCGAGTTCCATGTGGGAACGGCCGAGGGCCACCAACGCCGGTGAAAAGGTCATGCGACCGACGCGCGCCGGATCAGCAGCGCCATAGGCGGAATGCGACCGCGCAGGCGGCTCACGTCCGCGTCTCTCAACGATCGTTGCATGGTCGCACGCGGCGTCTCGTCTGGCTCATAGGTGCGGGTTGGGATTGTCGAGCCTATCGTCAGCAGGGCAACGAGCCAAGATGTCGGACTGCTTGCCAGAAAGCGCCAAAGGGTCAAGGTGTTAGGCTCGGCCGGAAGCAACCGAATCAGTTCCGAACGCGCCTAATGTTTCACCGTCATGGCCGTCCCCGGACCTGATCCCATAGGCGCTCACCTAAGCGTCCGGATCGCTGTCTCATCGTCATGGCCGGCCTCGTGCCGGCCATCCACGTCTTCGGGAACCGCAGCAAAGTGAGGCGTGGATGGCCGGGCCAAGCCCCTACCAGATGCACACATCTCGGCGGAGCACCCCCTTGCGGCGCGGCGTGATCTCTGAATCTCTGGCGATGATACACCGCTGGAGTGAGCGAGATGGGCGATAGTCTGGGGCAGTTTGGCGATCCTCGGCGCGAGCGCGCGGGGAGCTTTCTTCTCGCGCGGCTGATCGAGGTCGGTCAATCGGGGGTTCGCGTCCGCCCGCTTGGCGGCAACCGGGCCGGCGAGGTTCGCCTCGGTCGGTTCCTGCGCAATCGGCATGTGACGCCGGCGGAGATGGTGAAGACGGCCAGCGCACGGACCGCGACACTGGTGGAAGGGCGCCACATCCTGGCCATCCAGGACACCACCAGCCTGCGCGATGATGGTAATCAGTGCAGTCTGCAACTGCATTCGATGATCGCGGTGGATGCGACGGATGGTGCGCTGCTGGGTCTGGTGCATGCTGAGTTCCTGCGCCGCACCGGCGGCAAGAAGGCGCTGTGCGGGAAGCGTCCGTTTGAGGAGAAAGAGAGCCGCCGCTGGCTGGATGCCACCAATGCGGCCGCTCAATTGGCTGACGCCGGGGCGGCCTGCGTGACGGTCGTTGCCGATCGCGAATGCGACATCTACGACGAATTCGCCCATCGGCCAGCCGCGACCGAATTGTTGATCCGCGCCCACCACGACCGTGTGCTGAAGGGCGGCAAGCGCCTGTATCGCTGCCTCGATGACCGGCCCGAACTGGGCCGCGAGACGATCCTGTTGCCGGCGGCACCCGGACGGCCGGCGCGCAAGGCGGTATTGGCGCTGCGGGCCGGTGAGGTGACACTCAAGCGGCCGATGCGCAACCGTGCCGCCGAGACGGCCAAGCTGCCGCCCCAGATCACTCTGACGCTGGTCGAGGCGCGCGAGATCGAGCCACCGGCCGGTGCCACGCCGGCGCACTGGCGGCTGTTGACAACGCATGTCGTCACCACCTTGGCAGACGCCAGGCAGATCACCCGCTTCTATCGCGAACGCTGGACGATCGAGCAGCTGTTCCGGGTGATGAAGACCAAGGGCTTCGATATCGAGGCCGTGCGCATCGGCGATGACGCACCGTTCGAGACCCTCATCGCCGCCACGCAGATTGCCGCAATGAAGGTGTTGCAAATGGTCCGTGCGCGCGACGGAACCAGCGGCCGGCGGCTGGAGGATGTGTTCGATCCCGCCGATCAGCCTGCCCTGGAAGCCGTCTGCGCGAGCCTCGAAGGCAAGACTGCGCCGCAGCAAAACCCGCATGCCAAGGGATCCCTCGCCTATGCCGCCTGGGTCTGCGCACGGCTCGGCGGATGGACCGGATACTACCGCCCCGCAGGACCCGTCGTGACACTCCAGGGTTTCCTGCGCTTCAAAGCCATGCATCACGGCTGGAAACTCGGGAGACTTGTGTGAATCTGGTAGGGCCAAGCCCCGGCCATGACGATATAGCTGTATAGCTGCGACCGTCACGCCATCTGGAGCATTTAGAACACCAGCCGGCCACCGACCAGAATCAAGGTCGCCGCCAGGACCGGCCGCAATACTGCGTCAGGCACATGCGCGGAAACATAGCTGCCAAGAATTATGCCCGGCACCGACCCGGAGAGCAGGGATGTCAGCAGCAGCCAGTCGACAGAGCCGAGGAACCAGTGGCCGACGCCAGCCAGCAGCGTCAACGGCACGGCGTGGGCGATGTCGGATCCGACGATGATCACCATCGGCAGCCGCGGGTAGAGCAGCAACAAGGCAGTGACGCCGAGCGCCCCGGCGCCGACCGATGAGATCGTCACCAGCACACCCAGCACGATACCGGTGAGCACCGTCAACAGTGTGGTGTGGTGCGGCGCGACGGTCATCAATCTGTCGCCGGCGAATGCAAGGAACTGCCTGCGGAAGATCAGCGACAGCGCGGTGAGCAGCAGCATTACGCCGAGCACGCTGGATATGATCCCGGACGCGGTTCTGCCCGCAATGTCGAAGTGGGAGATCAGCAGCAGGGTCAACGCGGTCGCGGGTACGCTGCCAGCGGCAAGCCGGCCGACGATACGCCAGTCGACCGTGTGGTTGAGGCCATGAACCAGCGTGCCCACGGTCTTGGTGGCCGATGCATACAGCAGATCCGTGCCAACCGCGGTGGCAGGATGCATGCCGAACACCAGGATCAGCAGCGGTGTCATCAACGAGCCGCCGCCCATGCCGGTCTGCCCAACCAGCAGCCCGACGAAGAATCCGGATAGCGCGAACAGCGGATCAATCGTGCCGAACATGCTCACCTGCCGCCAGATCCCGAAGGGGATGAGACATCGGGGCTACCACCTGCGTCATGGCCTTGTTGTTAAACCAATTCCTGAACGGAATTATCTATTGGCAAATATGCCACGTCTCAGCGCGCGTTCGCCTGTGCCAGCAGCGGCCATAGCACGGCTCGCCGGTGCAGTGCTATCATTAGGGTGAGCGCCAATACCGCACCGCAGGTAGAGCGTCCGGTCGGCACAAAGCCGATCCGATCGATCAGCGCGCCGGCCTGACCGCTCGGCCGGCCAGGCCGATGGTGACGGAGCCAATCAATCCGCCGAACGCGAAGCTCGCGATCAGATAGCCGAGGCCGGCCTGGTCGACGTGGTAGATGTCCATCGCGACGTGACGAAGCAAGCCGCTGGTCAGCGGGTAGGCTGTCATGTTGACCAGGACGGCGAGCCACAATGCCGCCAGCGAGGACGGCGAATCCCAAGGATAGGCGATCCCCTCTCTCAGGTCCCGCCACAGCGAGGGTCGCGTGGAACGGGCCGGCGCTCCCCTGCCCGGCTGCGCGACCCCGACGACGAGCGTCAAGCCGCCTTGGTTCATTGCCTGTCCGGCCAAAAATCGCTTGCTCTTGCTGGGGGCGAGCCGAAATGATCAAAATGAATTCGGACGGGCGGGGTGAGCCGCATTATTCATGGATCGCGGGAACGCAGGTGACGATGGGCAAGCTGCCGGCTCGCTGTAAAGTTGGAATAGCCTTGGGGAGCGGCGCCGCGCGCGGATGGGCACATATTGGCGTGCTTCGGACCCTCGAAAACGCTGGAATCGTCCCGGATATTGTTTGCGGCACATCAATCGGTGCTGTCGCAGGCGCGCTCTATGTTGTCGGCCGCCTCTCGCGCCTTGAGGAATGGGCGTGCCGCCTCAACAGAGTTCGCCTTGGTCGTCTCTTCGACTTCCATTCCGGTGGCGGCATTATCGCAGGGCGACGGATCGCCCGGGCCCTGCGCCCATCGCTGGTTCGATACGACGATTGAGAAGCTGCCGCGGCGTTTTGCCTGCGTCGCGACCGACCTGAGGACTGGCGAGGAAGTGTGGCTACAGCGTGGAAGCGTGATCGATGCGCTGCGCGCATCCTATGCCGTGCCGGGGATCTTCCCTCCTGTTGAGATCGATGGCCGGCGGCTGGTCGATGGCGCGCTGGCCAATCCCGTGCCAATCTCACTGTGCCGGGCGCTTGGCGCCACACTGGTGATCGGCGTCGATGTGAGCACCCATGTCGCGCCGAACGCTGCCGACGACGAAGCCGAAGGTCGTCTCGATCTCGGCACGCACAGGCGCGGTCTGCTTCACGGCTACTTCTCACAGGATAATGCCGGCGTCAGCGCTTTCGGCGTCCTCACGCGTTCGCTCAACATCATCCAGGACCGCATCAGCCAACTGCGGCTTGCCGAGAACCCACCGGACGTTATGATTTGCCTCCGTGCCGGCCAAATAGGGCCGCTCGATTTCGATCGTGCCGCGGAGTGCATCGCGGCAGGAGAAGTGGCCGCACAGCAGATGCTGCCAGCTGTCCGCAGTGCTCTTCGACGCATGGCAGCGTAGCCGCAATATGAAAGTCTGGCAGGCTGCGACCGCCTCGGTGCTATCGCTCCCCATGCCCGTCACGGGAGGCGCTCAGACTTTGAACTGAACGATCGTGGCAAGTCGCTGCCGAACGGTGCCCGGACGACACTTTCTTGGCCGACAGTTGTTAACTGCGGATTAGCGAGAAGACACGGCGCGAGCAGCGCGAGACGCGGTGACGGACAAGACAACAAACGACGATGAGACAGATGGGTGGAACCGCCGGATCATGCTTGGCGGGAAATAGTGGCCAAATGACACATGCGCTTCTGTTGAAGATGCTCGAACCACCCTTCCGTAAACGCATGTACTTGGCAATTTGCCAGTATCTTGCTCTCTCTAGACAATGTTTGGACTTACGCCATCGTGGGCGCAACGCAACCGCCTTGACGTCCGTACCCTCCTGGCCCGCACACTCAAGCGCCCACCTCGCATCAAGGTCCCGCTCATGCAACAACACCAATTCGGTCGCCTCCCGTCAGTCTCCACGCTAACCCTCGGCGGCGGCGGCCTCGGCATGCTCTGGGGGCCGACCACGTTCGACGAGTGCGTCGCCACAGTGCATTCGGCGGTCGCCGCCGGAATCAACCTGCTCGACCTTGCGCCCCGCTACGGCGACGGCAAGGCCGAGCAGGTCGTGGGGGAGGCGTTCGGCGGCAAGCTGCCGGCCGGTGTCCGCGTCACCAGCAAGTGCAACCTCGGCAATCCTCCGCCCGGCGAGATCGAGACGATCCTGCGCCAGTCGATCGAGGGCAGCCTGCAACGCCTGCGCCTGTCGCGGCTCGACGTGTTCTTCCTGCATTCCAACGTCGTGCCGGACGAAGCCTTCATGGCGGGATGGCGCGACGCTGCAAGCCGCATGACCCCTTACCCGACCTTCGTCGCGCATGTCCGCCCGGTCTTCGAGCGGCTGGTCGCCGAGGGGCTGATCGGCGCCTGGGGGCTGACCGGCATCGGCCACCCCGACACCATCATCCGGCTGCTGAACGAGCGCCCTGCCCCGGCCGCCGTCCAGTGCATCGCCAACCTGCTGGACTCGCCTGGTGGGCTGAAGTTCTTCGACGGACCGGCGAAGCCGCGCGCGGTGATGGCGGCGGCGCACGCGAACGGCGTCGGCGTGATGGGGATCCGAGCGGTGCAGGCTGGTGCGTTGACCGCCGCAATCGACCGTCCTCTGCCGGACGATCATCCGGAAGTTCGCGATTACGCCCGCGCGTCCGGCTTCCGCCGCCTCTGCGATGAGCTAGGCGCCAATACGGCGTTGATCGCGCACCGCTATGCGCTCTCGCTCGATATCGACACGCTGGTGCTGGGCGTGAAGAACCGCGAGGAACTGGCGGAGTGCGTTGCCGCCGCCGAGGCCGGACCGCTGTCGCCCGATGTAATCACCCGCGTCGATGCATCAGTTGCGCCCCTCCCCAGCGGGTAACAGCCCGGCCCGTTGCCACCGGTCGGCGCGGGTCCTACCCTGACCGCACAGGGCGTCCCGGCCGCACGCAGCCGGACCGCCGATCTGAGCAACCCCCAAACAGAGGGAACGTGAGCGATGAAGGTCGGGCAGGCAGTTGCTGAAATCATGAAGCGCGAGGGGATCGAGATCCTCTGCGGCTATCCGGTCAACCACCTGCTGGAATACGCCGCGGCTGCCGATATCCGTCCCGTCATCGTGCGTCAGGAGCGCATCGGGATCCACATGGCGGACGCGATCTCGCGCGTCACGTCCGGCAGGAAGATCGGCGCCTTCTGCATGCAGCACGGCCCCGGCAGCGAGAACGCCTATGGCGGCGTCGCCCAGTCCTACAGCGAGTCCGTGCCGCTTCTGGTCATCCCGCAGGGCTACCCGCGGCGCATCGCCGGCATCGATCCGAACTTCAGCGCCTCCCGCGAGATGCGCGGCGTGGCGAAGATCGCCGAGCATGTGATCGTGCCGGGAGAGATATCCAACGCCATGCGGCGCGCCTTCAACAACCTGCGCAACGGCCGCAGTGGACCGGCGATCGTGGAAATCCCGACCGATATCTGGGGTGAGGAGATCGGTGATCTCGACTACACGCCGGTCAGCCACGTGCGCTATGCGCCCGATCCGGCTGATATACGCAAGGCGGCCGCGGCGATCCTGGCGGCCAAGCGGCCGGTGATCTACGCCGGCACCGGCGTGCAGTGGGCCGAGGCGTGGCCGCAGCTTCGCACCTTCGCCGAACTGCTAGGCGCGCCGGTGACCACCAGCCTGGGCGGCAAGAGTTCGTTCCCCGAGAACCATCCGCTGTCGCTCGGCTCGGGCGGCAACGCGGTGCCGCAGACGGTGCACCACTTCGTCGCCAACGCCGACCTGATCATTGGCATCGGCTGCTCGTTCACCGAGACCAACTTCGGCATCAAGTTCCCAAAGGGGAAGAAATTCATCCACGCGACGCTCGATCCGAACCACCTCAACAAGGACGTTCCGGCCGCTGTGGGCCTGGTGGGCGACGCGGCGCTGACGCTCGACGCGCTGATCGGTGAGCTGAAGCAGTCCATCAAGTCGAACCGCGACATCAGCGCGGTGGTGCGCGAGATCACCGAGGTCCGCGCGGAATGGATGGCGCAGTGGAAACCGCTGCTCGATTCAAACGAGGCGCCGATCAGCCCGTATCGCGTGATCTGGGAATTGATGCAGGGCACCGACCCGAACAACACCATCATCACCCACGACGCCGGCAGCCCGCGCGATCAGATCTCGCCGTTCTGGGTGTCCACCGAGCCGATGTCGTATATCGGCTGGGGCAAGACCACGCAGCTTGGCATGGGGCTGGGCCTGGCGATGGGCGCGAAACTGGCGAAGCCGGACAAGCTCTGCATCAACTTCTGGGGCGATGCGGCGATCGGCTTCACCGGCATGGACTTCGAGACGGCGGTGCGCGAGCGCATCCCCATCCTGTCCTGTCTGATGAACAACTTCTCCATGGCGATCGAGCTCAAGGTGATGCCGGTGTCGACCGAGAAGTATCGTTCGACGGACATTTCCGGGAACTACGCCGACATGGCGAAGGCGTTCGGCGGCTACGGCGAGCGCGTGACTGATCCCGGCCAGATCAAGGCGGCGATCCAGCGCGGCATCGAGCAGACGCAGCAGGGCAAGCCGGCGCTGCTCGAGTTCATCACCGCGAAGGAGACGCGGGTTTCGAAGTTCTAGCCTCATGGCGGGTCATTGCCCGCCCTCGTCGCGCGTCATGGTCGGCGCAGGCCGATCATCCACGACTTTCGACGTGGCACTAAGAAAGGACGTGAGTGGCCGGCCTATCCCCGGGTCAAGCCCGGGGAGACCATGACGGTTAGGGAGAAACATGGCCAACGTTTCCATCCGGAACGTCCGCAAGATCTTCGGTTCGACCGAGGTGCTGCACGGCGTCAGCGTCGAGATCGACGATGGCGAATTCGTAATCCTCGTCGGCCCCTCCGGCTGCGGCAAATCGACGCTGCTGCGTATGATCGCCGGGCTGGAGAATGTCACCGCCGGCGAGATCGCCATCGGCGACCGCGTGGTTAACAACGTCGCGCCGAAAGAGCGCGACATCGCCATGGTGTTCCAGAACTATGCGCTCTATCCGCACATGACCGTGCGCGACAACATGGCGTTCTCGCTCAGCCTGGCAAAGGTGCCGAAGACTCTGATCGAACAGCAGGTTGCCCGCGCGGCACAGATCCTCGGCCTGACGCCGTATCTCAACCGCTATCCGCGCCAGCTTTCCGGCGGCCAGCGTCAGCGCGTCGCGATGGGCCGCGCGATCGTGCGCGACCCGCGGGTGTTCCTGTTTGACGAACCGCTGTCCAACCTCGACGCCAAGCTGCGGGTCGCGATGCGCGCCGAGATCAAGGAGCTGCACCAACGGCTCACCACCACCACCGTCTACGTCACCCACGATCAGATCGAGGCCATGACGATGGCCGACAAGATCGTGGTGATGAACGGCGGCAACGTGGAGCAGATCGGCGCGCCGCTCGAACTCTACGATCGTCCGAACAATCTGTTCGTGGCCGGGTTCATCGGCTCGCCGGCAATGAATTTCCTGAAAGGCAAGATCGAGGGCGGCAACTTCCGCGCCGAGGGCGGCGAGGCGCTGCCGCTCCCGCGCGGGCCGAATGGGTCCGACGGCAGACCGGCGGTTTACGGGGTGCGTCCCGAACACTTCCAATTGGATCCCAACGGCGTGCCGGCCATCGTGCACGTGGTGGAGCCGACCGGCTCGGAGACGCAGGTGCTGGCCGAGTTCGCCGGCGCCTCGGTGCTCTGCGCGTTCCGCGAGCGCGTGTCGGCCAAGCCGGGCGAGACAATCCGCATTACCCCCGAGCCGTCGCTGGTGCACCTGTTCGACGCCGGCACCGGCCTGCGGCTTGCAAGTTGAGGCGGCCGCCCGCTTTACGCGACACACGCTGTGGCGGAATATGGCGTCATTCGGACCTTTGACTTCCCGGTCGCAAGGGTCCTGGCCGCAGACGACCGGCAATGGAGGAAGCAACCGAATGACCATCACGCGGCGTGATTCACTGGCCCTTGGCGCGGCTGCGCTGGGGGCGGCGTCGATTCCGATCATCGGGGCACGAGCGGCGGTCGACGACGTTCCGACGGCGGACGTGAAGGCGCCCGAGTTCCCGATCGAGAAGGGCGCTAACCTACACGTGCTGCGGCCTGCCAAGTTCATCGACCCGGACGAAGTGTTCTGGAAATCCAACACCAAGAAGTTCATCGAGACCACCGGCGTGGACGTGAAGGTGGACTTCGTGAGTTGGGAGGATCTGCGGCCACAGCTCGCGGTGGTTGCCAACACCGGCGCGGGCGCCGACATCATCATCAGCTTCGGCGCCGATCCGCATATCTATTCGTCGAAGCTGGTGGAACTGACCGATCTCGCCGAGTACCTCGGCGCCAAGTACGGCGGTTGGTACGATCTGTCACTGCTGTACGGCAAGAAATGGAAGACCAAGGACTGGATCGGTATTCCAATCGGCGGTGGTACAGGGCCTACCGTGTATCGCAAGTCATGGGTGAATGAAGTCGGCTACGACAAGATCCCGAACGATCTCGACGGATTCCTTACCCTGTGCCAGAAGCTGCAGAAGAATGGCCATCCGTTCGGCATGTCGCTCGGCCACGCGCTGGGCGACGCGAACGGCTTCTCTGAGTGGCTGTTGTGGACCCATAACGCCTATCTGGTGGACGAGAACGGCAAGGTCGCGATCGATTCCAAAGAGACGCTCGATGCGCTGAAATACGCGACAGAATTGCAAAAGACAATGATCCCCGGTACGCTGACGTGGAACGACGCCGGCAACAACCAGGCGTACGCAGCCGGCCAGATCGGCATGACGTTCAACGGTGTGTCGATTTACTACGTGATCAAGAACTCGCCGGATCCCAAGCTGCAGGCGATGGCCGCCGATACCTATCACCAGGATACACCGTATGGCCTGTCGAAGCGCAGGCCGCAGTCGGCGGCACCGATGAACGCCATGCTTTTCAAGCACAGCAAATATCCGAACGCCGCGAAGGAGTACCTGCGCTTCATGATGGAGGCGGACCAGTATGGGCCATGGCTGTCGAACTGCATCGGATACTGGTGCCAGTCGCTGAAGGCTTACAGCCAGATGAAGTTCTGGCAGGCGGATCCGAAGCTGGCACCATTCGCCGGTGCGTTGGATTCTCCTTACTACGACGGCTACAAAGGGCCGATCAGCGCAGCATCGGCCGCCGTGATCGCCAACTACACCGTGGTCGACATGTTCGCCTCCGTCGTTTCCGGCAACGCAACCCCGGAAGCGGCGGCAAAGCAGGCAGCAAAGCAGGCCGAGCGCTACTACAAGAACGCCTGACGCCTAACGCGCGGGGCATCGCCGATGGTCGGCGACGCCCCAGCCCAGTTGCGGGACCGCGATCCCGCGGAGAGACATGGACGCAACCGTCGACGTCGGCCTCCACCACCTCCAGTTCACCCGCAAGCCGGACGGATGGGTGACACGGCTGTTCGACTACAAGCCGTTCCTGGTGTTCCTTTGCATGCTGCCGACGATCGGCCTGCTGGTGGTCTTCCTGACCTATCCGCTGGGCCTCGGCGTCTGGCTGTCGCTCACCGACACCACCATTGGTCAGCCAGGCAAGTTCATTGGTCTCGACAACTTCGTCGAGCTTGCGGACGACCCGATCTTCTGGATGTCGGTGACCAACACGATCTTCTACACGACGGTGGCGACAGTCGGGAAGTTTGCCCTCGGGCTTTGGCTGGCACTGCTGCTGAACCACCACATCCCGTTCAAGGCCTTCATCCGCGCCATCGTGCTGCTGCCGTGGATCGTGCCGACCGTGCTGTCGGCAATCGCCTGGTGGTGGATCTATTCGCCGCAATTCTCCATCATCTCCTTCGTCATCGTGGACGTGCTGCACCTGCGCGATACCTACATCAACTTCCTCGGCTCGCCCTGGCCGGCGCGCTGGTCGCTGATCGTCGCCAACATCTGGCGCGGCATCCCGTTCGTGGCGATCACGCTGCTGGCCGGGCTGCAGACCATTTCGCCGTCGCTTTATGAGGCGGCGCTGCTGGATGGCGCGACCGGCTGGCAGAGGTTCCGCCGCATCACCGTTCCGCTGCTGATGCCGATCCTCGCGGTGGCGCTGACGCTGTCCGTTCTGTTCACGTTCTCCGACTTCCAATTGGTCTACGCGATCACCCGCGGCGGGCCGTTCAACACCACGCACCTGATGGCGACGCTCGCGTTCCAGCGCGCCATCCCCGGGGCGCAACTGGGCGAAGGCGCGGCGATCGCGGTATCCATGATCCCCTTCCTGATCGGCGCGACGCTGCTGTGCTTCTTCGGTGTCGGCCGCCGCAAGTGGCAGCAGGGCGAAGCCAATGACTGACACCTTCGTTCCCAACTCGCCGGTCGAGGTGGAGGCCCTTGCCGGCCGCACGGTCGACGTGCCGGAGCGGATGTCGTGGGACTCCGGGCTGCGCCGCACGGTAACGATCTACATCCCGCTCTCGCTGTTCGTGATCGTGCTGCTGTTCCCGTTCTACTGGATGGCGATCACCGCATTCAAACCCGACTACGAGATGTACGACTACAAGCAATACAACCCGTTCTGGATTCATTCGCCGACGCTGCACAACATCGAGGTGCTGCTGTTCGAGACCAACTATCCGCGCTGGCTGACGACCACCATGACCATAGCCATCGCATCCACCATCCTGTCGGTGTTCTCCAGTGTGCTGTGCGCCTATGCGATCGAGCGCCTGCGCTTCAAGGGTGCACAGCACGCCGGTCTGGCGATCTATCTCGCGTATCTGGTGCCGCCGTCCATCCTGTTCATTCCGCTTGCCACGCTGATCTACCAGTTCGGCCTGTTCGACAACCCGTTGGCACTGATCCTGACATATCCGACCTTCCTGGTGCCGTTCTGCACCTGGCTGCTGATCGGCTACTTCAAATCGATTCCGTACGAGCTGGAGGAGTGCGCGCTGATCGACGGCGCCTCCCGGCTGCAGATTTTGCGACGGATCACCTTGCCGCTGGCCGTGCCAGGGCTGATCTCGGCGGGCATCTTCGCATTTACGCTGTCGTGGAACGAGTTCATCTACGCGCTGGCCTTCATCCAGTCGACCGACAGAAAGACGGTGCCGGTGGCGATCCTGACTGAGCTGGTGACCGGCGACGTGTACCAATGGGGCGCGCTGATGGCCGGGTCGCTGCTCGGTTCGGTGCCGGTGGCGCTGATCTACTCGTTCTTTGTCGAGTACTACGTGTCGTCGATGACCGGGGCAGTCAAAGAATAGCTTTCGGGGAAAGCACATGAAGATCGAGCGTGTGGAGACGCTGCAGGCCGATGCCGGCTGGCGAATGTTCTCCTTCCTCAAGATAACCACCGACGATGGCATCATCGGCTGGTCAGAGTTCAATGAAAGCTTCGGGTCGGTTGGCCTGTCGGATGTGATCCGCGGCCTTTCGCCCGTGCTGATCGGCAAGGACCCGCGCCGCTACGAGCAGGTCACCCAGCATCTGCACGTGCTCACGCGGCAGTCGCGCGGCGGCATCAATCAGCAGGCGATCGCGGCGATCGAGAACGCATTGCTGGACGTGACCGGGAAGGCCTACGGCGTGCCGGTCTGCGCGCTATTCGGCGGCCCGATCCGCGATCGCATCCCTGTGTACTGGTCGCATTTCGGCACCTACCGCGTGCGCAGCGCGCAGTTGATGGGCGTGCCCCCACTGAACAGCTACGATGACCTCGCGCGACACGCCGAGGAGGTGAAGCGGCTCGGGTTCCGCGCGCTGAAGACCAACATCATCCCGGTCGAGAACGGCAAGCTGGTGTCCTACACGCCGGGTTTCGGGCGCACGCCGGGCTGGCCCGAGCTGAACTGGGACAACAGGCTGCTGCGCGGCGTGACCGACCAGCTGACTGCCATCCGCGCTGCCGTCGGGCCTGACATGGGCATCCATCTCGACATCAATTTCAACTTCAAGACCGAGGGCTTCAAGCGCGTCGCCGAGATGGTGGCGCCGTTCAACCTGACATGGTTGGAGATCGACACACATGACGCGCCGGCGCTGGCGGAGATCAAGCGTGGTGCGCATTGCCCGATCGCATCCTGCGAAACGCTGCACGGCCGCCGCGAGTTCAAGCCGTTCTTCGACAACTACGCCACCGACGTCGCAATCGTCGATGTGATCTGGAACGGGCTGAACGAATCGCTGAAGATCGCATCGATGGCCGACGTGTACGAGATCAACGTCGCGCCGCACAACTTCTACGGTCATCTGTGCAGCGCGATCAGCGCTACTTTCAGCGCGGTCGCACCGAACTTTCGCGTCATGGAGATCGACATTGATAGCGCCCCTTGGCGCGACGAGTTCTACGTCACGGTTCCCACAATTGAGAACGGCGAGTTCGTGCTGCCAAAAGGTCCCGGCTGGGGCATCGACGTGAACGAGAAGGCGGTGCGAGCGCGTCCGCCGAAGACCTGAAACCGCCCTCCTCGTCATGGCCGTCCTCGGGCTTGACCCGAGGATCACCCGGCCATCCACGACCTTGGAGCCTTGGCAAAGACGTGGATGGCCGGCACAGGGCCGGCCATGACGAGGGGGCAAATCGAGGAGACAAGCAGTTGGCCAAGTTCAAGATCGCAACGCCCGCCGGGGCGAGCTTCACCGTCGCGGGCGGCGGCTACGAATACGAGATGGAACCGCTTGAAGGCATCGACGCCGAAATCGTCGAAGGCCCGACAGACGATGATGGCTTCATCGCATTCGCCAAGGACGCCGACGCCGTCTATGCGAAGGGCATGCGCTTCAGCAAGAAGGTGGTCGACGGCCTGCCTGAGAAGTGCCGCGCCATCGTGCTGGGTTCGGTCGGCGTCGACAGCGTGGACGTCGTCGCAGCCACCGCGCGCGGCATGCCGGTCACCAATTGCCCCGACACGTTCATCGACGAAGTCGCCGATCATGCGATGATGCTGCTGCTTTCCAGCTTCCGCCGCACGATCGAGCAGGACCGCATGGTGCGCGAAGGCCGCTGGCGCGAAGGCCGCCCGGCGCTGTTGTCAGATCCCGCGCCTGCTTGGGCCAGACGCTCGGCCTCATCGCGTTCGGCCACGTCGCTCGTGCCGTTGCCAAGCGGGCCAAGCCGTTCGGCCTGCGCGTCATAGCCTACGACCCGTTCATCGAGGAACTGGTCATGATCGAGCATGGCGTGATCCCCTCCACGCTCGAAGAGGTGCTGTCGCAGTCGGACTTCGTCTCCATGCACGCACCCGCCACGCCCGAGGCCGAAGGCATGCTGACGGAGAAGCACTTCCGCCTGATGAAGAAGACTGCGATCTTCATCAACACCGGACGGGGCCCGACGGTGCAGGAGGCCGGGCTGATCAAGGCGTTGCAGGAAGGTTGGATCGCGCATGCCGGCCTCGACGTTCTGGAGATCGAGCCGCCAGGCAACAACAATCCGATCCTGGGGATGCCGAATGTCACGCTCAGCGCGCACACGGCGTCCGCGTCGGCGCGCTTCGATCCGGCGCGCAAGCGGCATGTCGGACGCGAACTGGCTCTGGTACTCAATGGCAAGTGGCCGATGAGCTGTGTCAATCCGGCGGTGCTGATGAATTCGAAGCTGCGCCGCTGGCAGCCGGTCTCGATGGAGCGCGGCCCCAATAGCTAGAACAGAATCCCCTCCCCCGCTTGCGGGGGAGGGTTAGGGAGGGAGTGTGCTCCCCAACTTCAATCTCTCCGGTCACCTGGCGCTCGTCACGGGCAGTTCCCGCGGCATTGGCTGGGCGATCGCGCAGGGACTGGCCGGCGCCGGCGCTCGCGTTCTGCTGCACGGGCGCAATGCCGAGGCATTGGAGGCACGCGCGGCCGAGCTTGGTGGCAACGCCGGCACGCTCGCATTTGATGTGACCGATGCCGCGGCGGTGCGCATCGCCTTCGGCAGAATCGAGGCGGAGCATGGCCGCCTCGACATCCTGGTCAACAATGCCGGGATCATTCCACGCAAGCCGTTATTGGAAACATCCGACGCAGACTGGCAGGCGGTGATGGACTCCAACCTCACCGCATATTTCCGTCTTGCACGCGAGGCGGCGCGACTGATGGTGCCGGCCGGGCGTGGCCGCATCATCATGATCTCCTCGATCATGGGACTGCTCGCGCGCCCGACGATCCCCGGCTACGTCACCGCAAAGGCCGGACTGCACGGCATGACGCGTGCCATGGCGGTGGAACTTGCGCCGCACCGCATCACGGTGAACGCGATCGCACCAGGCTTCGTGCCCACCGATGCCACGCAGGCATTGCACGAGGACCCGAAATTCAACGAATGGATCGCAGGCCGCGCGCCAATGGGACGCTGGTGCGAACCATCCGAAGTCGCAGGCCCGGCAGTGTTCCTCGCCTCGGATGCGGCGTCCTATGTCACTGGACACGTGCTGGTCGTCGATGGCGGCTTGACTGCGGCGCTGTAGGCTTCACCATAGCTACGCGCACTGCACTGAAGAGCGGATCTTGCGCATCTCGCGCCGACTTCAGGCAGCCGCGGAAAGAGCGATCTGGTGTCCATACTCCTTGTTGGTGCTTGCCATCGCCTGCAGGAATTGTGTCAATTCTCCACGCAGGGCGTCAGTATTGTGGCCCACCTCGTCGGCGCCGGCCAGCACCTGCCCGCTCGCCGCATCCGTTGTCTGTGAGATCTCCGAAACCTCCTGCATCGCCTTGGCGGCCTCGTAATTCGCGACTGTGACGGTCTGTACGCTGGCGGCGATTTCGCGCGTCGCCGCGGCTTGCTGCTCGACCGCCGCCGCGATCGCTGTTGCCACCTCGTTCACCTCGGCGATCTGACGACAGCGGCGGAAACGCCACCATCAACCACGCACTTATTTCGCCTCGGACACTAAGACAATTAGGGCTGTCCGCTGTCCTGTGCCACGCGGACGCATTTGCGCATCACCGAGGGCAATGCCTCGTTGTCCAGAGCAGCGATCGGGCGTTGGAAGCCATCAGCCTCGATGTGCTGAACGCGCGCTGCGAACAATTCGATGGTCAGCTCGAAATGGGTGAACCCATGCCGTACCTGACCCGCACGCCGCCACGCGACATCCATCGGCGCCAGGGCAAGAGCCTCCGCGGTGTGCCACGAGTTCGCACGCCATTCAGTTCCCGGCAGCTCTGTCATGCCTCCAAGCAGACCTGCCAGCGGGCGACGACGCAGCAGCACGTTGCCGCCGGCATCGGCGAGCCAGAAATGCACGCCATGCCGCAGAGGTCGCGCAGGCTTCGCCACCTTGCGCGGCAGGTCACCCGCAACGCCGGCCCGCAGCCCGACGCAGTGCCCCATCCAGGGGCACACGACGCAGCCAGGTGCCGCCGGCGTGCAGACAGTTGCGCCAAGATCGAACAGCGCCTGCGCGAAGTCCGCCGGCTGGGCCATCGCGTCGGGGTCGGCGCCAAGCTGCCCAGCGAGGCGGCGAAGTGCCGGCTTGGCCGCCGGCAGCGGCTCCTCCACGGCGAACAGCCGCGCCACAACCCGCTCCACGTTGCCATCGACCGGCACGGTCGGCAGGCCAAACGCGATAGCCCCCAGCGCCGCCGCCGTGTACTCGCCGATGCCCGGCAGAGCCCTCAGGCCGGCCAGATCGCGTGGGAAATCCGCCCGCCGCGACCACGGCACGTGCGCACGCATGCAGGTTGCGGGCGCGGGCGTAGTAGCCTAGCCCTGCCCACGCCGCCAGCACGGACTCCAGCGGCGCAGCGGCAAGCGACTCGACGTTGAGAAAGCGTCTTAAGAAGGCTTCATAGTACGGTATAGTCGCTGCTACAGTCGTCTGCTGAAGCATGATTTCGCTGACCCAGACCCGGTACGGATCCGGCACTTCGCCGGGGCGGGCACGCCAGGGCAGCGACCGACGATGGCGCGCGTACCACGCAAGGAGCAGAGAGGCAGGTGCGGTGACGACGGACGACACAGACAGCGGTATGGCCAGAGAAGCACGCCACGTCTACGGCGCCCGTCCGCTCGGCGCGTTGGTGCCCCGCGTGACCCGTCTGGCCTTCCGGCGCCGGGCGCCGGCGACCGCACAGGTCCTCGCCGACTGGCCCGCCATCGTCGGCCCGGCGATCGCCGCGGTGGCCAACCCCCGACGCCTCGTCGCCGGCACCCTCACGATCGCATGCGCCGGACCGATCGCCATGGAACTCCAGTACCTCGGGGGCGAACTCATCGCGCGGATCAACACCCATCTCGGCAGTCAGGTCGTCAAAGGGCTTCGGTTCGTGCAGACGATCGACATGGACGGTCCCGCGCCAGCACAGCAGACACGGCCCAATCCCGTGGATCAGGCGGAAGCCGAGGCAGCGGTAGCCGGCCTGCCGGAAGGCGAGTTGCGCGCCGCGCTGGCGGCACTGGGAAGTGCGGTATTGGCCCGCGCAAGATCCTCGACGGCTCGACGGCTCAAACAGTAAGACACAAGATGTAGAGGTCGCAATGCCCATATCACGCCGATCGACGCTATACCTCGCCGGACGCGCTGCAGCCTTCGGCACTGCCGGCTATTTCGGCTGGCGCCAGGTCCAGGCGGCCGCCGCACCCCTGATACTGGCGCAGCAATCACCTCAGGCTCCCGCGCCCGCGACGCCGAGCGCAAAGGCGGACGACGAGCGCAGGACGCCGCGCACCCTGGGCGATACCGACGCCAAGGTGACCGTCATGGAATTCTTCTCCCTCACCTGCACGCATTGCGCGGCGTTCGCCCGCGAGACCATGCCGCAGATCGAGAAAGAGCTGGTCGCACCCGGCAAGGTGCGGTTCGTCTATCGCGACTTCCCGCTGGATCAGGTCGCGCTGGCCGCGGCCACGGTCGCCCGCTACCTTCCGCCGAACCGCTACTACCCATTTGTCAACGCACTGTTCGCCAACCAGGACCGATGGGCGTTCGCCCGCGGCGTCAACTCGACTGACGAACTTTGGAAGATGGCAGCGCTCGCCGGGATGAGCCGACCGACATTCGATCAGGCGGTCGCCGATACCGATCTGCGCGATTGGATCCTGCAGCAGCAGCAGGCTGACCGGGATCACTGGAAGATAGACGCGACTCCGAGCTTCGTCATCAATGGTCAGAAATACGCGGGCGAGATGAGCTTCGATGCATTCCGGAAAGCCGTTTCCGGAACCTGACCGGCAATCTTGCCTGCGTGTAGCTTTGGTCGCGGCCGGCGCGATTCTCGCCAACTAGCCAAGGAGCCCGCCTTGCCCGTGCATTTTCGCCGCCTTCGCATCGTTGGGTTCAAGAGCTTCGCTGAACCGGCCAGCGTGGAGGTCCATCCCGGGCTGACCGGCATCGTCGGGCCGAACGGCTGCGGCAAATCCAACGTGGTGGAGGCACTGCGCTGGGCGATGGGCGAGCAGAGCACACGGTCGCTGCGCGCTGGCGAGATGGACGACGTGATCTTCGCGGGAACCGCCGGCCGGGCATCACGCAACCTGGCCGAGGTAACGATCACACTGGACGAGACGGCCGGTGCGGTGCCCCCACCATTCCATGAGCAGTCGGAGCTGGAGATCATTCGGCGCATCGAGCGCGGCGCCGGCAGCGAATACAGGGTGAATGGAAAGGAAGTGCGCGCCCGCGACGTGCAGACGCTGTTTGCCGATCTGGCTTCCGGCGCTCACACCTCGGGCATGGTGAGCCAGGGCCGCGTGGGGGCGCTGATCACCGCAAGGCCCGAGGATCGGCGCGCGGTGATCGAGGAGGCGGCCGGTATCACTGGCCTGCACGCGCGACGCCACGAGGCGGAACTGAAGCTGCGCGCCGCCGAGGCCAATTTGGCGCGCGCGGAGGACCTGCGGGGCCAACTTGAGGCGCAGCTTGCGGCGCTGAAGCGGCAGGCACGCCAGGCCAGCCGCTACCGCAACATCTCCGGTGCGATCCGGCAGGCCGAGGCCGAACTGCTGTCGATCCAGCGCGCCCGCGCGGAGGCGGTGCGCAGCGAGGCACAGGAAGCGCTGCATGCGGCGCGGCTCTCCGTCGCCGCTGCAACGGACGCCGTCACGCAGGCGGCCACCCAGGCGACCGGGGCGGCGGCGGCGCTGCCGGCCTTGCGTTCGGCCGAAGCCGATGCCCGCACCAGCCTGGAACGCCATCGCGTTGCCCAGGAGCAGATCGCTGCCGAGGAGGAGCGCACCCGCGCTGCTCTGGCAGATGCGGCAACGCGGCTCGGCCAGTTGCGCCAGGACCTGGCGCACGCCGAGCAGATCAGCCGGGAGTCGGAAGCGGCGGAGCAGCGGCTCGCGACCGAGGATACGCATCTCGCTGCGGCGGATACGGGTTATGCCGAGCGTGCCGGCGCGGCGGAGGAGGCTGCCATGCACGCCGCCGAGGCGGTGCGCGAGGCGGAGGCGGAAGCGAATCGTGCCACCGAGGCGGCTGCCGAAGCGGGTGCCCGCGCTCAGGCTCTGGCGCAGTTGCTCGCCCAGGCGGAGCAGCGCTGGCGGCGCGTGGACGAGCAATTCGCCAGGCTCACGGACGAGCGAGACCGCATCCGAGGCCAGGCGATCGAGTTCAGCGTCGATCGAAGCCGCCAATGCCGAGCAGATGCTGGCTGAAACAGATCTGGGTGCAGCTCGGACGGCCCAGGATGCCGCTGAGCAGGCGCGGGCGGCCGCCATGCAGGCGCTCGCCGCTGCCCGCGAGGGACAATCCGCCGCCGATTCGCTGCGGGCGAAGCTGGCCGCGGAGGCAAGTGCGCTCGCCGAGGTGCTGGCGGTGAAGGACGGCGAGCGGTGGCCGCCGATGGTCGACGCGCTCAGCGTCCCGGCGGGCCTCGAGGCGGCGCTGGGCGCCGCACTAGGCGAGGAATTGACCTCTGCCGCCGATCGCGACGCACCGCGACACTGGCGGGAGTTGCCGGAATTCGATCCGATCCCGGTTCTCCCGTCGGGGATCAGCTCGCTTGGCGGGCTCGTGCAGGGTCCCCCCGCCCTCGCGCGCGCCCTGTCGCAGATCGGCCTCGTCGACGATGAGGCAACCGGCGACGCGAGTCAGGCGGAACTTGCGCCGGGCCAGTTGCTGGTTTCCCGAGAGGGTGCGGTCTGGCGGTGGGACGGTTACACGATCCGTGCTGGCACCCCCACGGCCGCGGCGGTTCGACTGCAACAGCGCAACCGGCTTGCCGTGCTGCATCGAGATCTCGCAGCAGCTGAGCAACAAGCAGTGATTGCACGAACCGCACTCGAGGCGGCCGAAACCGCCGATCGTGAGGCAGCGGCTTCCAACCAGCAGGTGCGTGCCGCCAGAGCGGATGCCGAGCGCCGGCTCGAACAGGCACGTGCCGCACACGAGCGGTTGCGCACCCAGGCCGCCGCGGTTGCCGCCCGGCTCGCAGCGATCGACGGCCAGATTGACCGGCATGCCGCGGAACGCGATGAGTCAGCGGCCAGCCTCGCGCGCGCTCGCGAGGCGCAAAGCGCCCTGCCCGACGTGGCCGGCCTGCGATGCGTTGTCGAAACTGTGCGCGCTGGCCTGTCGACTGCTCGGGACGCGGAAGCCGCAGCACGTCGCGAACGTGACGCGCTGACGCAGGAGCACGCCGTCCGAACCGCGCGCCGGGTCGCCATTGCGACGGAACGCTCCGAGTGGGCGCAGCGCGCCGAGGACGCCGCCCACCGGGTCAGCGAGCTGGCGGCGCGGCGAGACGCAGCCGCGGCCGAACATGCCGCCTTGCAGGAGGTTCCGGCGCAAATCGCCATACGACGGGCCGCAGCGCTCGATGCCCTGGAAGTGGCGGAAGCGGCGCATCGCTGCGCTGCCGAGACGCTCGCGGAAGCGGTGAGCCGGTCTGCCGAGGCCGACCGTGCCGCACGTGCCGCCGAGGCGGCGCTGGGCGCATCCCGGGAGGATGCGGTACGGTCCGAGGGGCTTGCCGGTCAGGCCGAACAGGCGTGGCAGACGGTCGCAGAACGAATTGTCGAACGCCTGGGTGCGAGCCCGGTCCTGCCAAACCCGCCAGAGGAGATTTCGGCCGAAACGGAAGAGAAATCCCGCCGACGCCTGGAGCGTCTGCTCAGGGAGCGCGAGGAGATGGGGCCGGTGAACCTGCGCGCCGACGTCGAAGCGGAGGCGGTGGAACAGCAGATCGCCACCATCACCGCCGAGCGCGAGGAACTGACCACGGCGATCGCCAAGCTGCGCGGCTCCATCGGACATCTGAACCGCGAGGGCCGGGAGCGGCTGAATGCGGTCTTCCAGCAGGTCGATCGCAATTTCCAGGCGCTGTTCGCCCGCATGTTCGGCGGTGGCCGTGCGCACCTCGCCCTGGTTGGGTCGGACGACCCGCTGGAGGCCGGGCTGGAGATCTACGCCCAGCCGCCGGGCAAGAAGCTGGCCACCCTGTCGCTGCTGTCCGGCGGCGAGCAGGCGTTGACTGCGCTGTCGCTGATCTTCGCCGTGTTCCGCTGCAACCCCGCGCCGGTGTGCGTGCTGGACGAGGTGGATGCGCCGCTGGACGACGCCAATGTCGAGCGGTTCTGCAATCTGCTGGATGATGTGGTGCGCGAGACCGCGACGCGGTTCCTGGTGGTGACCCATCATCCGCTGACGATGGCGCGAATGGACCGGCTGTATGGCGTGACCATGCAGGAGCGCGGCGTGTCGCGGCTGCTGTCGGTGGACCTGCAGCGCGCGGCGGAACTGGCCGAGCCCGCGCGCATGGCGGCGGAATAGCGCCGTAACTCTCGGCGTGTGGTCGGCATGACGAGCGATGCACGGCACGGGGCGGAGTGAACGACAGCCGGGTCCGCTGATGGCCGTCAGGTTCGGGCTGGCTTGTCTGTATGTCGCGGTCCTGGCGCTGCTCGCCTACCGGCTGACCATCGGCGTCGATCTGTCCGACGAGTTGTACTACGTCACCTTCCTGGATGGGTGGCTGAAGGACGGGCTGGGCCACAGCGAGAACCTGGAGGTGCACCAGTCGGCAGCCCTGCTCGTGCTTCCCGCCGCGCGACTCTATACGTGGATCGTCGGCAGCGAACGCGGCCTGGTATTGTTCCTTCGCTTCATCTTCCTTGCCATGGCATGCACCGCGAGTGTCTGCCAGTACCGGTTCATCCGCCGCGTGAGAGACGAGGCGGTCGCCGTATCATCGGCGTTGCTGGTGCTGTGCTTCCTACCATTCAGCCTGCCCGCACCCTCCTACAATACGATTGGCATGTTTGGGATGGTGTCCGCCCTGGCGCTGTTTGGGGCCGCAGCCGTCGCCGCGGCGACAGGCCGCAAATGGCTCCGCGGCGACGATCCTCTCCGGCCTTGCCTGGATGGTTGCGGTCATCGCCTATCCGACGATGGCTGCGGCGCTGCTTGCGTTGCTGGCGCTGGCATTGCTTGCCGCGCGTGATCATGGCGAGCGGCTGCGTCTGCTCGGCTACGCGATGATCTGCGCCGTCTTCCAGTTCTGTGGCGCCTGCCTGCTGCTTGCGGTGTTCGGCTGGACACGCCTCTGGCAAATGCTGCGATTCACCAGCGCCGGCATGCAGAACTCCGAGAGCGTGAACCCCAAGCTTGCCGAGTCGCTCGGCCTGTTCGTTATCCATCCTGCATTTGGCACGCTATGCGTGGCAGCGGCAGCACTTGGCATCTGGCTGCTCTTAGCCGGTCGCGACCAGCATCGCGCCATCTGGCCCAGCCTGGTCGTATTGGCGATCGTATTGGCATCATACGCCACGGGGCCAGCGCTCTGGTTCCCCCCGCACGATATCGTCGTGCTGCTCGCCCTGGTAGGGCTCTTTACGTTGCGTTCTCGCACCGGCGCCGATGATCAGCCTGTGATCCGTGTCATCTATGCTACCTCTCTCGTCGGGGGTCTGATTACCGCGGCCACATCCGACAACGGCATCCACAACTTCCCGATCGGCGGCCTGGCCGCGGCGGCACTGGCACCGGCGATACTGGTTCCGCGCGGCGCGCCGTGGAACGCCGTAGCGGCACAGTGCGGCATGTTGGTGCTGACCGCCGCGGTGTTCTGCGCCAGCGCATTCGCCAGCATCTATGGCGAGAACGTCAATCCCCTGACCGCACGAGCGATACGTGTCAAAGACGGTGCGTTCGCAGGCCTGTTGACCAATGCCGACCAGGCCGCGTTCATCGCGGCGGCTACCGCGGCGCTTGGCGAACTGGCCGGACGAGGAAAGACGATCGCCGTCATGGGACGGCCCGCGGGGATCTATCTGCTCACGGACGCGTCGCCGATGGCGCTGTCCGCCTGGGATTACTGGCAGTTCCACGGCTCGCTGCAGCCGCGGATGAATGCGCTGATGGAGGCATTTTATCGCCTGCCCGCGCATCGGCCCGACGTGGTTGCGGTCTTTACCGATCCACGGACCTATCCGCTGGCGCCGTGGGCCCGTGAACTGCTCACCGACTATGTCGCCGCGAAGCAAGTTTCCGTCGGATCTTGGTCGCTTTCACTATTTGAGCCTTGCAGAGACTCCTGCGTGTCCCGCGCCGGCAACGCGCGGTGTGCCATGAGCTTCCGCCGATCAGGCGATCAGTCCCCGTACGCTTCACGACGAGCCCCCGATCACAAGCCTGGGAGCGCCACGCTCGGCCATAATTTTGCAACGCGCGCGATACACTGTGCCTGCATGTTGGTGGCAACGGTCCCAGCCAAAGGAGTCCGCCATGTCCGAATTTGCGACTGCCAAACGTCTCAGTTCGTTCGCCGCTGTCGTTGCCCTGGTTGGAGTCGGGGTGATGGCGATGCCAGGCCACGCGCAAGCCTGGTGGCGCGGCGGATGCTGCGCTGTCGGTATTGGCATAATCGCCCCACCCGTCGTCGTGGCGCCGCCGATCTACGCTCCGCCGCCTGTCTATTATCCACCGCCGGTGGCGTACGCTCCGCCGCAGCGCCCGTGGATACCACCGCACTGGGAGGGTGGTTACTGGGTGCCGGGCCATTGGGGCTGACGGTCAGCGTCCCACGACACGTGGGGTGAGACGGCGGATCGTAGTGTGAGGTCGGTAGGAGAAGGAGGGTTCACCCTCGTAGTAGGTGGCCCTGGGAAGCAGGAGGGCGGGTTCGGTCGGTCAGGGCTGGCTGGCGCGTCTATGGCAGAAACATAAGCAGAACATGACCGGTCGGGTCAAGCAATATTTCCTATCGGCGATGCACCTGGCTTTCCCTCTGCCTGCCGATCCGTGTAATGTTCTCCGTAAGGAGCGCGCTGAAGCCATTGCCGGATCCGAGGAGCAAAAGCCGAGTTGAAGCGACCTGGCGTCGAGCACCTCTACCTTTCCTGCTCGACTGGGAGCGGCGAAAGGCGCAAGGAGTCCCGGTGGCCACGACACTGATCGACGATCCCGTGCTCGTCCACTTCCGCCGGGCGCTGGATGAGATGTCCGGCGATCACCTCGGCCGCGTGGTGCTGTTTGGCTCGCGCGCGCGGCGATGCACGCCCCGATTCCGACTACGACGTTGCCGTCTTCCTGAAATCACTACCCGACCGCTGGGCGGAGCTTGATCGGCTGGCGCGTCTGCGTGTGAAGATGATCGACGAAACCGGAGGCTTCTTCGACGGCAAACCCTACCCCGCCGCCGCGTTGCGGGAGCACACGCCGCTCATGCACGAAATCAGGCAGGACGGACTGGATCTGTGCAGGCGGAGACCGCCAGCTATCTTGAAAAGGCCCAGATGCTGCTTGCTGAAGGCGATGCCGTATTCGGCATTCATCCCAACGATGCGGCTGGGCGCACGGCTTTACCTGGCCAGCGTTCATGCTGCACAAGCCTTGATCTTCGAGCGCACGGAAATGACGTCCAAGACGCATAGCGGCGTTCACACGGAGTTCCTCCGCCTGACCAAAGACGATCCGCGTCTTGCGCCCGATCTGCGGATTATCACGTGCTAAATCGGCGGCCTGGCTGCCATGACCGGACGTGCACATCCCCTTGGCAGCTCGTGACGGAGCCAAACGCTCAAGGCGGTTGATATAGGGTATCCCCCTATGCTATTCAGCGACCATGACCCATACTGTCCGTGAGAAGCAAAAGCTCCTGGCGCGTGTTCGCCGCATCCGGGGCCAGGTCGAGGCTATCGAGCGAGCACTCGATGGCGAGGCTGGTTGCGAACAGGTCATGCACCTGATCGCTGGGGTGCGTGGCGCTATAGCCGGTCTGATGACCGCGGTCGTCGAGGATCACGTGCGCACGCATCTCGTTGACGCCGAGAAGCACCCGAACGCGCTGAATGCCGAGGCCGCCGAGGAATTGCTTGATGTGGTCCGCACCTATCTGAAATGAGGCCCGCGATGATCGACAGCAGCAGTCGCGCACCTTCGGCTTTCCATAGCCACGTGTTCCTCGGAGAGGGACACGAGAAAAGCAAGCGCAAAACCTGGGCGGTCATCTGGCTCTGCGGAGCGATGATGGTCGCCGAGATTGTCGGCGGGCTTCTGTTCGGATCAATCGCGCTCGTTGCCGATGGCTTGCATATGAGCACGCATGCGGGTGCGCTCCTGCTCGCGGCGCTCGCTTATACCTACGCCAGCAAGCACGCCAATGATCCTCGCTTCACGTTCGGCACCGGCAAGCTCGGCGACCTTGCAGGCTTCACCAGCGCGATCATCCTCGCGATGATCGCGCTCCTTATTGGCTACGAATCCGTCAGCCGTATCTTTGCCCCGGTCCCGATCCATTTCGCCGAGGCGATCCCGATTGCCTGTGTCGGCTTGGCAGTGAACATCGCGAGCGCGTGGCTCCTCAGCGGCGGCGATCATCATCATCACGGCCACAGCCACGGGCATGCGCATGAGGGGCATGACCATGACGATGTGCACCACATCACGACAAGGGCCGAGGTCGTCGTCCTCGAAGTGTTCGAGGATGGCGTGCCGCCGCGTTTCCGGCTGTATGGCGAAACGGGGTCTGCCTTGGCAGCTCATGCGGCCATCATCGAAACCGTGCGGCCCGACGGCGCGCGCCAAAATTCACGATGACGGATCGTGGGGGCTATCTGGAGTCGGTCGAGGAAATTCCTGAGCCGCACGCATTCACAGCGCATGTGCATCTCGGCGAGGACGATTACCCGGTTGTTTTTGAGGAGCATGAACACGCGCTCGGATCGGCGCAGCGCGACAACAATATGCGCGCGGCTGTTGTCCACGTGATGGCCGATGCGGCAGTGTCGCTGCTAGTCATCGTCGGCCTCTTGCTCGCTCGTGCATTCGGGTGGCTCTGGATGGACCCGCTCGCCGGTATCATCGGAGCCATGCGTCATCGCGAGTTGGTCGTATGGCCTGATCCGGGATACCGGGGCCATCCTACTCGATATGAACCCAGATCGGCGCATGGCGGACAATCTGCGGCAAGCGGTTGAAAGCGACGGCGACAAGCTCGCCGATCTGCATCTCTGGCGCTTGGGGCCGGGGCATTTGGGGGCGATTATCTCGCTGACCACGAAAGCGCCGCATGGCCCCGATTACTACCGCGCCAAACTGGCGCGGTTCCGCTCGCTCTCGCATCTCACCATCGAAGTCCATAGCTCGCGTGACGCACAGCGCGCAGGATGGCCCGCAGAAGCGGAGCGAGAATCGCTGATACGGCAATGGTCGAAGACCGCCTGGCGTTGGTGCGGCGGGCGTTCTTTCTTGAATACGTCACCCTTGCATGGATGACCGTCGAGGCGGGCGTGGCGATCATCTCCGGCATCGCCGCGCACTCGATCGCGCTGCTGGCGTTCGGCGTTGACAGCCTAATCGAGCTGGCCTCGGCGTGTGTCCTGATCTGGCGGCTCACGGTCGAGCTGCGGCACGCGCCAGTCCTTCGCGGAATCCGCCGAACGCGCGGCAAGCCGTATCGGCGGAGCACTCCTGTTTGCTCTCGCGGCCTATATCGTGGGGGCAGTCGGATGGCGCCTTTGGACGCAACAAGGGCAAGTCTTTTCGTGGCCTGGTTTGCTTATCAGCGCCGCGGCCATGCCGGTCATGTGGTTTTTGGCGCGGCGCAAGCTGCACATCGCCGACGCGCTTGGTAGCCGCGCATTGCGCACCGACGCCGTAGAAAGCATCACTTGCGGTTGGCTCTCCCTCGTCGTGGTGATCGGAACTCTGGCACAACTCATGCTGGGCGCATGGTCGGGTCGATTCAGTAGCCTCACTTGCAATCGTATGGCTGCTCGTCAAGGAAGGCCGCGAAGCTTGGAAAGGTGACGATTGCTGCGCATAAGTCCGCTTTTGCATCTGGTATATTGGCCCGACGCCGCAAACTCAGCCGTGTCGCCGCATAGAAGCCATTCTGTTACGTGGCGACCGCCACCAACCCCGGGATTGCGGCCAGCCACACGTTGTCGCTGGGCCGAATGGGACCGATTTATCACGTAACCATGTGGGCGAGCGTTCGCCGCCTCTCGGCAGCCCTGGCCGGTTGGCCACCAACGCCTGCTTGACTCGGGCGCGAGAGTTGCCAGACGAACGGCGTGAGTGGCCTCTGCTCACGATCGGACTGCAGGGCGTTCCGCGGCGTCCGGCGTCTCGTCCGCTATGGACGCCAGCGCCGCGTACTGCACCAGAGCGAACAGGAAACACCATATGAATCAAACCAGATGGCGCGCCGATCCCCTCGTCTGGGGCCACGGACCTCGCGTCTTCGAGGTATTCCTCGAACCGACCTGCCCGTTTTCCGTGCGGGCATACGGCAAACTCGATGACCTGCTCGTTAAGGCGGGTGAAAACCGTATCACCATCAAGATCCGTCTTCAGTCACAGCCCTGGCACATGTACTCGGGTGTGATCGTACGCTGCATCCTGGCAGCCTCCACGCTCGACGGCGGAAAGGCAGCGGCGAAATCTGTCATGGCCGCGGTGGCCGCGCATCGTGAGGAATTCGAGTTCGAACGCCATTGCCGCGGACCAAATCTTGACGCCACGCCCAACGACATCATCGCGCGGATCGAACGCTATAGCGGCGTGAAACTCGCCGAGGCGTTCGCGATTCCCGATCTCGACCGTGAGGTCAAGTGGCACTGCAAGTATGCCCGCCAGAACGGTATCCATGTGTCGCCGACCTTCATGATCGACGAGATGGTGCAGGCCGACATGAGCAGTGGGGACGCGGTCGCCGACTGGGCGTCGCGACTGCTGAAGAACTGAACGCAACCGGCGTGTCCGGCGCGGGTGGCTCTTTTCACGGCCGGCAAACCGTGTTCTGGTCGTGACGCCGAGGCAGCGGTCTCGTGTGACTTTGGTGGGGAGAGAACGGAATGTTCAGCCATGTTATGGTCGGGAGCGACGATATTGCCCGATCGAAGAAATTCTACGACGCCCTGTTTGGCGCGATCGGCGGCAAGCCCGGGATGGAGGACGCCAAGGGTCGGCTGATCTACGCGCATAACGGCGGGGTGTTCATGGTGAGCAAACCCATCGATGGCAAGGCCGCCACGCACGCCAACGGCGGCACGATCGGCTTCACGATGGCGGGCCCGGAACAAGCCGCCGCCTGGCACAAGGCCGGCGTCGCGAACGGCGGGACGTCGATCGAGGACCCGCCCGGCGTTCGCCAGGGCGGCGCCGGTCCGATGTATCTTGCTTATCTCCGTGATCCTGACGGCAACAAACTGTGCGCGGTTCATCGCATGCCGGCTGCCTGAACGATCGCGGGTAAAGGCTCAAAAGGGCCGCCCGTCCCGGCGGTCCTCGCGCGGGCGTCCTGCTCGTCAGGGTCGGCGTAGGAGGGGCCGCATCCCATCGGAAATGCGTCAGCGGCCGGAAGTCTCTGCCTGATGGCGAGCCAATCGGAAATTCCGAACAAAAGTCGTGGATGGCCGGAACAAGCCCGGCCATGACGGATGACCGGGACAAACCCGGACACGACGTCGGAAGGAACGAGTGGCGATACACCGCGTCAACGAAGTGGAGAGCCTGTCCCGGGCTTGAAGCGGGGTCGGCGCGAAGCGCCGGGAGCGAGCGCCGGCGGAGGCAATTACAACTGGATGCACCCTCTTCCGCATCGCTGCCACGACGCAACCTCTCCCACTTCGTGGGCGAGGTGTACGCTTTCCAGTCAGCCCGAAAATGCTCTAGTTTCCGCCCGCGACGTCCTTCCGCTCCGCGCGCAGCTTCGCCCAGTACTCCAGCCGCTTGCTGATCTCACGTTCGAAACCGCGGTCGCGCGGACGGTAGAATTGCTCGCGCGTCATGCCGTCAGGAAAATAGTTCTGTCCCGAGAACGCCTCCTCGGCCGCGTGGTCGTATTCGTAACCTGAGCCGTAGCCCAGCTCCTTCATCAGCTTCGTCGGCGCGTTGAGGATATGCGCCGGCGGCATCAGCGAGCCCGTGACCTTGGCCGAAGCGCGCGCTGCACCATAGGCGGTATAGATCGCGTTCGATTTCGGCGCGGTGCCGAGATAAATCACCACCTGCGCGATCGCCAGTTCACCCTCCGGAGAGCCCAGACGCTCATAGGTTTCCCATCCGGCCAGAGCCTGGGTCAGCGCGTTGGGGTCGGCCATGCCGATGTCCTCGGTGGCAAAGCGCACGAGACGGCGGGCGATGTAACGCGGGTCCTCGCCGCCGTTCAGCATACGGGCAAACCAATACAGCGCCGCATCCGGGTCCGAGCCACGCAACGACTTGTGCAGCGCCGAGATCAGGTTGTAATGCTCTTCCCGGTCCTTGTCGTAGAGCGCGGCGCGCCGGGCGAGCAAGGCCGTGAGCGCTGCCGGGTCCATCACCGGCGTGTCGGGCGGCAACGCGAATATCTGCTCGGCCATGTTGAGCACGTAGCGCCCATCGCCATCGGCCATTGCACGCAACGTCGCGCGCGCCTCGGCGTCGAGCGGCAGGTCGCGCCCGATTTCGCCCTCGGCCCGCGCGAGCAGTGATTCCAGCGCAGCATCGTCCAGCCGGCGCAGCACCAGCACCTGGCAACGCGACAGCAACGCGCCGTTCAGCGCGAAGGACGGGTTCTCGGTGGTGGCGCCGATCAACGTGATGGTGCCGGTCTCCACCACCGGCAGAAATCCGTCCTGCTGGGCGCGGTTGAAGCGATGGATTTCGTCCACGAACAGCAGCGTGCCCTGCCCTGTCCGCCGCCGACGCGCCGCTTCGTCGAACGCGCGCTTGAGGTCGGCGACGCCGGAGAACACGGCCGACAGTTGGACGAAATGCAGCCCCGACCGCGCCGCGAGCAGGCGCGCGATCGTGGTCTTGCCGCATCCGGGCGGCCCCCACAGGATCAGCGAGGCAAGCGAGCCGCGCTCCAGCATCCTCGTGAGCGAGCCGGCGGGCCCGAGCAGATGATCCTGCCCCACCACCTCGTCGAGCGTGCGCGGGCGCAGCCGGTCGGCGAGCGGGCGCGGGCCGGTCGGGGCCTCCGGGGCAGGTTCCGAAAGTTGGCCGAACATGTCGTCTTGGGTGGAGAGACGCGGGCTCATGTCCGCTATATAGGCGGAAAAGTGAAGCGCTGGGAGGAATTGGCTTTGCCGGTCAGTTGTGTCAGGCTCAGCAACGCTTTGCTTCCTGACATACACATGCCTTTCATACACATGAAAGCACTACGGAACACGGCTCGCTCCGCGAAACTGGCAGCCCCCCTGCTACCATTCCGACCTCGGCCATCGAGTATGCTTGGCCGCACCAAACTCGGATCGCGCTGGCGGATCAAGACCGCTGAAGCGCGTTGGAGAATTTGCCTTTCGACTGCCGCTAGACGCTGACGCGTGCCCCCGTCATTTCCTCCAGAGTTCAACATCGTACTGTCGTCCGCGTTGACCCATGACTCTGAAACCGGAGCGTATTCAAATATCGCCAGGGCGGAAGATGCCGAGAGAGCCTCATGGACGATGGCCAAGCGGTAGCTCATGCGCGTCTTGGTATTTTGCATGGCACCGTACTCGTTAGGAGTGTGTTCCACGATTCCCTTCCCGAAGCGACCTTTCACCTCGACACGTAGCCGCCTGCCGCCCTGGCTTACGTCCAAGTCCCAGCAAAGTTATCCGTCTCAACAGACTTAACCTGCCATCCGAGAGCTTTGTAGTGTCTTGTTACCTTTCTCACCGCCTCGTTCTCGATCTTAGCGCGTAACTCGGGGTCCTGGGTTGGCCAGCCACCGGGACGCTTCGGTGCAGGTGCTTCGTCCTTTACCTTTACGGCGGGGCAGAAGCCTGTCGATGGTCCTCTGTGGGTGATGTAGTCGAATATCCTCTCCAAATGGGGGCTGATAGCTTCTTGCGCGGTTATCTGCGAACGTCTCCTGAAATGGGCCTATCAGCCGGAGCATCGTTCCGGCAGCTGGCGCGGATCTATCGTCGAGGCCCGCGATCAGATACCCAGGCTGGTGCAGGAGAGCCCGTCACTGCGAGACTATCCCGCCGCGGTGCTGGCCGAGGCCTACCCGTCAGGTCGGCGCAAGGCCGAAGCTGAGACAGGCTTGGTCGGGCTGCCCGAGTGCTGCCCGTGGACCATCGACCAAGTGATCGAGCATGCGTTCTGGCCGTCCCCAGACGAGGGCCAGAATTCAGAAGAGCAAGGGCAATCGCGACGCCGCTAGGCCGCTGCGCCGGTTTCCTCTTCCCGCTCCTGCACCGGCCCGCTGTCCAGGCCCTTGGCCCCCACATCGCGATCGACGAACTCGATCACCGCCATGGACGCGGCGTCGCCATACCGGACGCCGGCCTTCAGCACCCGGCAATAGCCGCCCTGACGCGTGCGATACCGGTCGGCCAGCGCGCCGAACAGCTTCGACACGATCACATCGTCCCGCAGTTGCGCATAGGCCAGACGACGCGCGTGCATCCCGCCGCGCTTGCCCAGCGTGATCAGCTTCTCGGCGACCGGGCGCAGCTCCTTGGCCTTCGGCAGCGTCGTGGTGATCTGCTCGTGCTTGATCAGCGCCACGGCCATGTTGCGGAACATGGCCTGACGATGACTGGACGTGACTCCGAGCTTTCGGCCGGCAACCCCGTGACGCATGACTTTCTATCCCTGACCCGCGAAGAGCGCGCTCACTACACCGTTCAGAACGGCTCTTCCAGCCGCTTGGCCAGATCTTCGATGTTCTCCGGCGGCCAGCCGGGCACACTCATGCCGAGCGAAAGGCCCATGGAGGTCAGCACCTCCTTGATCTCGTTCAGTGACTTGCGCCCGAAATTCGGCGTGCGCAGCATCTCCTGCTCGGACTTCTGGACCAGGTCGCCGATGTACACGATGTTGTCGTTCTTCAGGCAATTCGCCGACCGCACCGACAGCTCCAGCTCGTCGACCTTGCGCAGCAGGTTGCGGTTGAACGGCAGGTTGTCTTCCGGCTCCTCGGCGCGGATCTGCTGCGGCTCATCGAAGTTGATGAAGAGCTGCAACTGGTCCTGCAATATGCGCGCCGCGACCGCCACCGAATCCTCCGGCGTCACCGCGCCGTTTGTCTCCACGGTCAACAGCAGCTTGTCGTAGTCGGTGACCTGGCCCACGCGCGTGGGCTCCACCCGATACGATACGCGCCGCACGGGCGAGTAGATCGAATCCACCGGGATCAGCCCGATCGGCGCATCCTCCGGACGGTTCACCGATGATGGCTGGTAGCCCTTGCCCAGGTTCACCGTGAACTCCATGCCGAGCTTCACGCCGTCGTCCAGCGTGCAGATCACCAGTTCGGGGTTCATGATGTCGATGTCGTGCCCGGCCTGGATTTGCCCGGCGCGCACCTCGCCTGGGCCGGTGGCCGTCAGCGCCATGCGCTTCGGGCCTTCGCCGTGCATGCGCAGCGCAAGCTGCTTGATGTTCAGCACGATGTCGGTGACGTCCTCGCGCACGCCGGGAATGCTGCTGAATTCGTGGAGCACGCCGTCGATCTGCACCGCGGTCACCGCCGCGCCCTGCAGCGATGACAGCAGGATGCGCCGGATCGCGTTGCCCAGGGTCATGCCGAAGCCGCGCTCCAGCGGCTCGGCCACGATGGTCGCGACCCGAGACGGATCCGCTCCCGGCTCGACTTCCAGCTTCTCCGGCCTGATCAGGGACTGCCAATTTCGCTGGATGACTGCACTTTGCCTCATATGTTCAACCTTTCGGAACGCGGCTGAGCCGAGGTCCCTCAACAAGCCTGTGGAATTGGTACGGTGCCTCCCGCAATTGCGGGTTCCGCTTCAGACACGCCGGCGCTTGCGCGGCCGGCAACCGTTGTGCGGGATTGGCGTCATGTCGCGGATGGCCGAGATCGAGAACCCCACAGCCTGCAACGCGCGCAACGCACTCTCGCGACCCGAGCCCGGCCCGCTCACCTCGATCTCGAGGTTCTCCATGCCATGCTCGCGCGCCTTCTTGCCGGCGTCCTCGGCGGCAACCTGCGCGGCGTAAGGGGTGGACTTGCGGCTGCCCTTGAACCCCTGGCTGCCCGAGGACGACCAGGCGATGGCGTTGCCCTGCGCGTCGGTGATGGTGATCACCGTGTTGTTGAACGTCGCGGCGACATGGGCGACGCCGGACGTGATGTTCTTGCGCTCCTTCCTGCGGGGGCGCGCACTCGCGGCGGGTCTCGCCATTATTCTGGGTCCTGTTCCACGTTGCGCCACCCCCATCGGGCGGCGCCGAATTGGTCTTCTGGCTGGGGCGCGAAGGCAGAAGCAGGTCTACTTCGTGACCTTCTTCTTGCCGGCAATTGCCACCGCCTTGCCTTTGCGCGTCCGCGCATTGGTATGGGTCCGCTGGCCGCGCACCGGCAAACCGCGCCTGTGCCGCAGTCCACGGTAACAACCGAGATCCATCAGCCGCTTGATGTTCATCGCGACCTCGCGGCGGAGGTCGCCCTCGACGCGATATTCGCGGTCGATCAGCTCGCGGATGCGCAACACCTCATCATCCGACAGCTGGTTGACGCGGCGTTCATCCGGGATCGTCAGCCTGCCGCAGATTTCGGCGGCCTTCGTGGGTCCTATTCCGTAGATGTAGCGCAGTCCTATGGTCACACGCTTGTTGGTCGGGATGTTCACGCCGGCAATACGTGCCACGCCGCTTGCTCCTGCCGCCCCGACAATAGGGGCTCTATGATCCGAAACGCGGGAATGTCCGCTGGGGCGCAGCCCTTGGGGGGCTGCACCGGAACGGCGCAATATAGTTCCCGCGGTTGAGGAGTCAACGCAGGCCGATCAAATTCGCGCGAACTAACAACAAGGTAAGGTTCCTTACGGAGGTCACCGGAGAACCAGGGAGGGCCACGGAGAAGGCAAACGGCGCTTCGCGCGAAGCGCAAATCCTGCATTTCCTCGTGGCCCTCTCTTCTCCTCGGCAGCCTCCGCGAGGAACCTTACCGTTGCTGTGCCTGCGTTCCATCCCCCAGCACGCGGTCGATCTGTGCAGCAACCGCATCGATATCCGCCATCCCATCAACCGTTCGCAGTAGTCCCTGGGCGGCGTAGTGGGGCAGGATCGGCTCCGTCTGGCGATGGTAGGCCTTCAGCCGCGCCTTCACCGTCTCGCGGTTGTCGTCGGCCCGGCGGACGAATTCGCCTGACCCGCAGACATCGCACTTGCCGGATACGCGCGTCGGCTTGAACGTATCATGGTAGCCGGCGCCGCAGTTCGCGCAGGTGAAACGCCCGGCGATGCGGTCAACCAGTGCGGCGTCGTCCATCCGCAATTCGACCACCGAGTTCGAGCTTCTTGCCCTTCTCGGCCAGGAGCCGGTCCAGCGCCTCAGCCTGCGGCACGGTGCGCGGGAACCCATCGAGGATGAAACCCTTGGCCGCATCGGGTTCGTCCACACGGTTGCCGAGCATGCGGATGATGATGTCGTCGGAAACGAGAGCGCCCGATTCCATCACTGCCTTGGCCTCGCGCCCGATCGGCGTGCCGGCGGCCACCTCCGCACGCAGCATGTCGCCGGTGGAAATCTGGGCGATGCCGTAGCGATCCTCCAGGCGTTTGGCCTGGGTGCCCTTCCCCGCCCCCGGCGGGCCCAGCAGGATCAGGTTCATGTGCGGTCCCGGGCGAACGCCCGGTCCTTCATGCCTGCCAACGGGCTTGACCCGGTGGTCATGGCCGGACCATGTGCCCGGGCTTGTCCCGGGTATCTTCCGGCCATCACCGTCGGCCTCGGACGCGTGCCTTGCGGATCAGGCCTTCGTACTGGTGCGCCAGGAGATGCGACTGGATCTGGGTGACAGTGTCCATGGTGACCGAGACGACGATCAGGATCGAAGTGCCGCCGAAGTAGAATGGCAGGCCGTAGTCGCTGATCAGGATTTCCGGCAGCAGGCAGACCGCGACAAGATAGAGCCCTCCCACCGTGGTCAGCCGCGTCAGCACGTAGTCGAAGTATTCCGCGGTGGCGCTGCCTGGTCGAATGCCTGGGATGAACCCGCCGTATTTCTTCAGGTTGTCTGCCGTCTCCTCCGGGTTGAACACCACCGCGGTGTAGAAGTACGAGAAGAAGATGATCATCGCCGCATACACAGCCATGTAGAGCGGCGTGCCGTGCGACAGCTCGGTGCCGATCCATTGCACCCAGCCAGGTCCCGCGCCCGCCGAGAAGCCGGCAATGGTCGCCGGGATCAGCAGGATGGAGCTGGCGAAGATCGGCGGTATCACGCCCGACGTGTTGATCTTCAGCGGCATATGCGTCGAATCGCCGCCAAACATCCGCGTGCCGACCTGGCGCTTCGGGTATTGCACCACGATCCGTCGCTGCGCGCGTTCGATGAACACGATGAACGCGATCACCAGAACCGCGAGGACCATGAACCCGATGATGAAGAACGGCGACAGCGCGCCGGTGCGGCCGAGGTCGAGCAGTGAGGCCAGTGCGTTCGGCAGGTTTGCGACGATGCCCGACATGATGATCAGCGATGTGCCGTTGCCGACGCCGCGGGCGGTGATCTGCTCGCCGATCCACATCAGGAACATCGTGCCGCCGACCAGCGTGATCACGCAGGAGAAGCGGAAGAAGAAGCCGGGATCGATCACCGCCGCGCCGAATTGCCCGCGCATGCTCTCGAGCCCTACGGCGATGCCGTAGGACTGGAACATGGCGATGAACACCGTGAGGTAGCGGGTGTACTGGTTGAGCTTCTTGCGCCCCGACTCGCCTTCCTTCTTGAGCGCTTCGAGCGTCGGTACAGCGGCGGTCATCAGCTGGATGATGATGCTCGCACTGATGTACGGCATGATGTTGAGTGCGAACACCGTCATGCGCCGCAGCGCGCCACCGGTGAACATGTCGAACATGCCGAGGATGCCGCCGCCGTGCTGCTGCAGCATCTCGGTCATCACCGAGGCATCGACGCCGGGGACCGGGATGTAGGTGCCGATGCGGTAGACGACGAGTGCGGCCAGGGTGAACCAGATGCGCCGTTTTAGCTCGGTCGCCTTCGAGAGGACGCCGAGGCTGAGATTTGCTGCAAGCTGCTCGGCCGCGGAGGCCATGGTTCGTCCCTCGTCAATCGCGACCTATTTTCGGCCCTGAGCGGTGGCGACGCAAGAAGAAGGAATGTTCACCACAGAGGCACAGAGGACGCAGGGAAAAGTAGTAGGAATACGCTTCGCGCGAAGCGCATTTTGGCTTTTTCTGGATCCTCTGTGCCTCTGTGCCTCTGTGGTGAATCTTCTTGCTATGCTTCCGCCGCCGGCTCGGCCTTCGCCACGGTGGTGGTAACGGATCCGCCCGCCTTCTGCACCGCCTCGATCGCCGCCGCCGATGCGCCGGAGACCGTAATGGTGATCGCCCGGCTGATCGCACCGTCGGCTAGCAGCCGCACGCCGCTCAGCTTGCCGCGCACCAGACCGGCCGCGCGCAGGGTGTCCTCGTCGATCGGCTGCCCGGCATCCAGCTTGCCCGCGGCAATCGCCGCCTCCAGCGTTCGGAGGTTCACCGGCGAGTATTCCTTGCGGAACAGGTTGAAGAAGCCGCGCTTCGGCAGACGCCGGTAGATCGGCATCTGGCCGCCCTCGAAGCCGTTCATCGACACGCCGGTGCGCGCCAACTGGCCCTTCACGCCCTTGCCGGAGGTCTTGCCCTTGCCCGAGCCGATCCCGCGCCCAAGCCGCTTGGACTTTGGACGCGCGCCGGGATTGTCGCGCAGTTCATTGAGTTTCATCTCAGGACAGCTCCTCCACCTTGAGCAGGTGGGCGACCTTGTGGATCATGCCGCGCACCGAGGGAGTGTCCTCCAGCTCGCGTGTGCGCCGCATCTTGTTCAGCCCAAGCCCGATCAGCGTTTCCTTCTGCCCGGGTTTGCGGCCGGCCGGCGAGGCGGTTTGGGTCACGCGCACCTTACGCATTGGCGGTTGCCTCCGGTGCGGGCGGGGGAGCCGGTGCTGTCTCGCGCCGCGCGAACAGCTCGGACACCTTCTTGCCGCGCCGCGTCGCCACCGAACGGGGCGAGGCGCAGCGCTGAAACGCTGCGAAGGCCGCCTTCACCATGTTGTGCGGATTGCGGCTGCCGAGCGACTTCGCTACCACGTCGCCCATGCCGAGCGTCTCGAACACGGCGCGCAACGGGCCGCCGGCGATGACGCCGGTGCCTGCGACCGCGGAGCGCATCACCACCTTGCCGGCGCCGTAGCGGCCTTCGATGTCGTGATGCAGTGTGCGGCCTTCCTTCATCGGCACGCGAATCATGCCGCGCTTGGCGCGTTCGGTCGCCTTGCGGATTGCCTCCGGCACCTCGCGCGCCTTGCCGGCGCCGTAGCCGACGCGGCCCTTCTGGTCGCCGACCACCACCAGCGCGGCGAAGGCAAAGCGGCGTCCGCCCTTCACCACCTTCGCCACGCGGTTGATCGTCACCAGCTTGTCGATGATGCCGTCGTCGCTGTCGCGATCCCGGTCGCGATCCCGACCGCGGCCGCCTTCTCTCGCGTCACGTGCCATTCACTTCATTCCTCAAAACGCCAGGCCGCCCTCACGGGCGGCGTCGGCCAGCGCCTTGACGCGGCCGTGGTAAAGATAAGCGCCGCGGTCGAACACCACTTCCTTCACGCCCGCGGCGATCGCCCGTTCCGCCACCAGTTTGCCCACTGCCGCAGCCGCCGCCTTGTCGGCGCCGGTGCGCAGGCCCTCGCGCAATGTCTTGTCGAGCGACGAAGCGGCGGCAAGCGTGCGGCCATGCCCATCGTCGATCACCTGCGCATAGATGTGCTTGCCGGAGCGAAACACCGAAAGCCGCGGCCGGCCGGCCGACTTGTGGCGCAACTGGAAGCGCAGGCGCTCACGCCGTCGCTCCCGCAGGTCCTGCAAGTTGCTCATGGGATTCCTGCCCCCTCGTCATGGCCGGCCTTGTGCCGGCCATCCACGTCGTCACCTGGCGCACGCGACAAAGGCGTGGATAGCCGGCACAAGTCCCGCCATGACGGAGGGACGGCACCCCTCGCCCATAACGCAAACACCGTCACTTCTTCTTGCCTTCCTTGCGGCGGATCTGCTCGGTCGTGTAGCGCACGCCCTTGCCCTTGTAGGGTTCGGGCGGTCGGAACCCCCGAATTTCCGCCGCCACCTGGCCGACCAGCCGCTTGTCGACACCCTCGACCCTGATCGCCGTCGGCCGCTCGCAGGTGATCTTGATGCCCTCGGGCACCGGATAGACCACCGGGTGCGAAAAGCCCAGGCTCAGCTCAAGGTTCTTGCCCTGGACGGCAGCACGAAAACCAGTGCCGGTGATCTCCATCGACTTCACGTAGCCGGTGGACACACCCTTCACCATGTTGGCGATCAGCGCCCGCGTGGTGCCCCACATGACGCGCGCCCGCTGCTCGCCCCCGTGCGGTTTCACGACGACCATGCCGTCCTCAACTGTCGTCTCGACATGCTCGGTGAGCTGGAGCTTCAACTCGCCAAGCTGCCCCTTCGCGGTCAGCAGACGGCCCGCGATCGCCACCTGCACGCCTTGCGGAATCTCGACCGGATACTTGCCAACGCGCGACATCCCACTTCTCCGTCAGAACACGCGGCACAGGACTTCGCCGCCGACATTGGCAGCGCGCGCCTCTGCGTCGCTCATCACGCCGCGCGGCGTGGACAGTATGGAGATGCCCAGGCCGGCATAGACCCGCTGCAGCTCCTTGATCTTCGAATAGACCCGCCGGCCCGGCTTGGAGATGCGGGTGATCTCCTTGATCACCGGCTCGCCCTCCGCGTATTTCAGCTCGATGCGAAGCTGCGCCACGCCGGGCCGCAGTTCCTCTGCTGCGAAGCCGCGGATGAAGCCCTCGCGCTTCAGCACATCCAGCACATTCGCGCGCAGCCGCGAAGCCGGCGCGAGACACATCGAGTGACGTGCACGCTGCGCGTTGCGGATGCGCGTCAGCATATCGCCCAGGGGATCGGAATTCGACATCTGCCCGCTCCCTTTCTTACCAGCTCGCCTTGACCATGCCGGGGATCTGCCCCTCGTTGGCCAGCGAGCGCAGCATGATGCGGCACAGCTTGAACTTGCGGTAATTGCCGCGCGAGCGGCCGGTGATCGCGCAACGCAGACGCACGCGCACCGCCGCTCCGTTGCGCGGCAGTTGCGCGAGCTTCAACGAGGCGTTGAAGCGGTCCTCAACCGGAAGCGTGCGGTCCATCAGCACCGCCTTCAGCGCGCCACGCTTGGCCTTGTCACGCTTCGCCAGGTATTCGCGCCTGGCATTCCGGTTGACCTGAGAAGTCTTCGCCATCCTGTCTTGTTCCTCCGGAACCCGTCGATCCCGGATCACGTCCGGGACTGAAGGTTTTCCCATATACTCAGTTGGCGAACGGCAGGTCGAAGAGCTTGAGCAGCGCCTTCGCTTCCGCGTCCGTCTTCGCCGTGGTGACGAACTGGATGTCCATCCCGCGCACATCATCCACCCGGTCGTAGTTGATCTCCGGGAAGACGATCTGTTCCTTCAGTCCCATCGCGAAATTGCCACGGCCGTCAAAGCCCTTGCCGGTAATGCCGCGGAAGTCGCGGATACGCGGCATTGCAATGGTGAACAGCCGGTCCATGAACTCGTACATCCGCGCCTTTCGCAGTGTCACCTTGCAGCCGATCGGCAGGCCCTTGCGGATCTTGAACCCTGCAATGGCCTTCTTCGCCAGCGTCTTCACCGGCCGCTGCCCGGCGATCGCAGTGAGTTCCGCCACCGCCGCATCGAGCTTCTTCTGATCCGTGGTCGCGTCGCCGACGCCCATGTTGATGACGATCTTCTCCAGCCGCGGCACCTGCATCGGGTTCGTGTAGCCGAACTCCTGCTGCATCTTGGTGCGCACCTCCTCGTGGTAGCGCTTCAGCAGCCGAGGCATTTCCGCAGGCGATGCGGAGGGTGCCTCGGACCCCGCAGCCGCCTCGGCCGCCTTCGCCCGCTCGGCCTTCGCCTCGGCGCGGTTGCCCTTCAGCGGCGGCCCGGCACCCCGGCTGCCGCCCTTCGGAGCACCACCACCCTTCGGAGCACCGCCCCTCGATGCGCCGCCCTTGGCCGCGCCACCTTTGGCGGCACCGGCCTTCTTGCCCTTTGATCCGCTCATTGCGCCAATCGCCCCTTGGACATCAGTTCTGGATCACTTCGCCCGTCGCCTTAGCGACGCGCACCTTCCGCCCATCGTCCAGAATGCGGAACCCGACCTTGGTCGGCTTCTCGCTTGTCGGATCGACCAGCATAAGGTTCGACACATGGATCGCCGCTTCCTGCTCGCGGATGCCGCCCGGCTCCGCCATGCCGCGCGGCTTCACGTGGCGCGTAGCCATCGCAACGCCCTGCACCACCGCGCGGTCCGCCTTCGGCTGCATGCGCAGCACCTCGCCGCGGCGCCCCTTGTGCGCGCCCGAGATCACCACGACCGTGTCACCCTTGCGGATGCGCGCGGCCATCACAGGACCTCCGGAGCGAGCGACATGATCTTGGTGAACTTCCGCCCACGCAGTTCGCGCACCACCGGGCCGAAGATGCGCGTGCCGATCGGCTCAAGCTGCTTGTTGATCAGCACCGCGGCGTTGCGATCGAAGCGGATCGCGCTGCCGTCACCGCGACGCACCGGAAACGCCGTGCGCACGATCACTGCCTGATGGACGTCGCCCTTCTTCACCTTGCCGCGCGGAATCGCCTCCTTGATCGACACCACGATGACGTCGCCCACCGAGGCGGTCTTGCGCTTCGAGCCACCGAGCACCTTGATGCACTGCACCCGTCGCGCACCGGAGTTGTCGGCGACCTCCAGGTTGGTTTCGACAGAGATCATGCCGCCACTCCTTCAGACTGCGCAGCGCGAAGCGCCTCGCCATTGCGCTCGACCACCAGCCATGTCTTGCGCTTGCTGATCGGGCGGCACTCCTCGATGCGCACCGTGTCGCCGACCTTGCACAAATTCGCTTCGTCATGCGCCGCATACTTCTTCGAGCGGCGGATGAACTTCTTGTAGAGCGGATGCATCACGCGACGATCGACCAGGACCGTGATGGTCTTGTCCATCTTGTCGCTGGTGACCCGCCCGCTCAGGACGCGCTTCGGCATGTCGCGCCGTTCTCCTTACGACTTCGCGGCGGAGCTGGTGTTCTCCGCCCGGTTCTTCTCACCCAGGATGGTCTTCACGCGCGCGATCTCGCGCCGCACCAGACGCACCCGCCCGACACCTTCCTGCTGGCCGGTCGCGCGCTGGAAACGCAGGTTGAACTGCTCCTTGCGCAGATCGAGCAGCTGGGTCGCGAGTTCGTCCGGCGTCTTGGCGCGCACGTCCATTGCCTTGGTCGCCATCATGCATCTCCGATCCGTGCGACGAATTTCGTTCGTATCGGCAGCTTGGCGGCGCCCAAGGTCAGCGCCTCGCGCGCGAGGTCGGCCGGCACGCCGTCGATTTCGAACATGATCCGTCCGGGCGCAACGCGGCACACCCAGAACTCCGGCGCGCCTTTGCCGGAACCCATGCGCACTTCGGCGGGCTTGAGGCTCACCGGCACGTCCGGGAAGATGCGGATCCAGACCCGCCCGGTGCGCTTCATCGCGCGCGTGATGGCGCGCCGCGCCGCCTCGATCTGGCGCGCGGATATCCGCTCCGGTTCCAACGCCTTCAGTCCGTAGGTGCCGAAATTCAGCGACGTACCACCCTTGGCCGCACCATGGATGCGGCCTTTGTGCGCCTTGCGGTACTTCGTGCGCTTTGGTTGCAGCATCGACTGTTACCCTTTTCGCCCGTCGTGCCGACGAAGAGCCTGCCCCAAGCGAAGGCTGGGGTCGGCATCCACGTCTTTCTTCTTCGCGCGAAGGAAAGACGTGGATGGCGGCCCTTCGCCCGCCATGACGCGTTGGGCCGTTGCCGGCATCAAACGCGTCACCGTTGGGGCGCCTGTTCGGCGGCGCGGCGATCCTGCGACAGCGGGTCGTGCGCCAGGATCTCGCCCTTGAATACCCAGACCTTCACGCCGCAGGTGCCATACGTCGTCTTCGCCGTCGCCTCACCGAAATCGATGTCGGCACGCAGCGTGTGCAGCGGCACGCGGCCCTCGCGATACCACTCCGTCCGCGCGATTTCCGCCCCGCCGAGCCGGCCGCCGCAATTGATCCGAATGCCCTGCGCGCCCAGCCGCATCGCCGACTGCACCGCGCGCTTCATCGCCCGACGGAACGCGACGCGACGCTCGAGCTGCTGGGCGATGTTCTCCGCCACAAGCTGCGCATCGATCTCGGGCTTGCGTATCTCCACGATGTTCAGCGCAACCTCGGCATTCGCCATCTTGCCAAGCTCGCGCTTCAGCATCTCGATGTCCTGGCCCTTCTTGCCGATCACCACGCCAGGCCGTGCCGCGTAGATCGTCACGCGCGGCTTCTTCGCCGGCCGCTCGATCACCACGCGCGACACGCCGGCGCCGTGCAGCTTCTTGCGAAGATGGCCGCGGAGCTTAAGGTCCTCGTGCAGCAGCTTGGAATAATCGACGCCGGCGAACCAGCGGCTGTCCCAGGTGCGATTGATGCCGAGCCGCAGCCCGATCGGATTGACCTTGTGACCCATCTATGCGGCCTCCTGCCCTACGTCCTGGGCGCGTTCGGCGACGACGATCTTCAGATGACTGAACCACTTCTCGATGCGCGCCGAGCGGCCACGGCCACGGGCATGAAAGCGGCGCATCACCACCGACCGCCCGACCTCGGCGCGCGACACCACCAGCCGATCGACGTTGAGCTGATGGTTGTTCTCGGCATTCGCGATCGCGCTCTCCAGCGCCTTCTTCACCTGCTGCGCGATGCGGCGCTTGGAGAACGTCAGTGTCGCAACCGCCGCGGCGGCCGGCTGGTTGCGGATCAGTCCCGCCACCAGATTGAGCTTGCGCGGGCTGACCCGCAGATTGGACACGATCGCCTGCGCCTCGGTATCGGCCAGCATGCGGGGATGATTAGGCTTGCTCATCTCAGGTCCGCCTCGCCTTCCTGTCGCCGGAATGCCCGGTGAACGTGCGCGTCGGCGAGAATTCGCCGAACTTGTGGCCGACCATGTTCTCGTTCACCTGCACCGGCAGGAACTTGTGGCCGTTGTAGACGCCGAAGGTCAGGCCAACGAACTGCGGCAGGATTGTCGAACGGCGCGACCAGATCCTGATGATCTCGTTGCGGCCCGACGCGCGCGTGGCCTCTGCCTTGTTGAGCAGATAACCATCGACGAACGGACCCTTCCAGACGGAACGCGCCATACTATTTGCCCTTGTTGCGACGGCGGATGATCATGCCGTCGGTGCGCTTGTTGGCGCGCGTCTTGTAGCCCTTGGCCGGCTGACCCCACGGCGACACCGGATGCCGCCCACCCGAACTGCGGCCCTCGCCGCCGCCCAGCGGATGATCGACCGGGTTCATCACCACGCCACGATTGTGCGGCCGCTTGCCAAGCCAGCGCGTTCGACCGGCCTTGCCGATCTTCTGGTTCATGTTGTCGGGATTTGACACCGCGCCGATCGAGGCCATGCATTCGGCGCGCACCATGCGCAATTCGCCCGAACCCAGCTTGATCTGCGCCCAGCCGGCGTCCTTGCCGACCAGCTGCGCATAGGTGCCGGCCGCGCGCGCGATCTTGCCACCCGCGCCGACCTTCATCTCGACGTTGTGCACGATCGTGCCGACCGGAATTGTCGCGAGCGGCATCGCGTTGCCCGGCTTGATGTCGACGCGCGCACCCGACACCACGCTGTCGCCCGTGCGCAGCCGTTGCGGCGCCAGGATGTAGGACAGCTCGCCGTCCTGGTACTTCACCAGCGCAATGAACGCGCTGCGGTTCGGATCGTACTCCAGTCGCTCCACCCGCGCCGGCACATCGTATTTGCGCCGCTTGAAATCGACGAAGCGATACGACTGCTTGTGTCCGCCGCCGATGAACCGGCTGGTGATGCGGCCGTGGTTGTTGCGCCCGCCGGTGCCGATCTTGCCCTCGGTCAGCGTCTTGACCGGCTTGCCCTTCCACAGCTCGGAGCGGTTGATCAGCACCGTGCCGCGCAAGCTGGCCGTGACCGGGTTGAATTGTCTGAGTGCCATCTTCCGCGCGCCTTATGCGAGGCCGGTGGTGAAGTCGATCGACTGGCCCGCGGCCAGCTTGACGAACGCCTTCTTCATATCCGAGCGCCGGCCGGGCCGGCCCTTGAACCGCTTGGTCTTGCCCTTCTGCACCAGCGTATTGACCGCCAGCACCGTGACACCGAACAGCCCTTCGACCGCCGCCTTGATCTCCGGCTTGGTCGCATCCGGCGCGACGCGAAACACGAACTGGCCGTGCTCCGACAGCGCCGTCGCCTTCTCGGTAATCAGCGGATTGCGGATGACCTGATACATCGCCTCGCGCGACAGGGTCGGCCTGCGCTTCGTCGTGCCGCTCATAATCCGTCACTCTCGCTGCCGAGTAGTTCATCCAGCGACCAAGGACACGCCGCAGGCAGCGGCGGTCGCGGTTCCCCGTACATCGTCGCGGGTACCGCACGCAGGGCACGGCGATAGATATGTGCGACATCCAGGCGGCGCCGCATGGATGGTGCGAACCGGTCCGCTGCGTCGCCGGCGAACCTCTCGGCGTCAGCACGCCAGTTGTCCGCATCGCGTGCGTCCGGCCAGGCCATCGCCTTGAGACGGTGACTGATCTCCTGGGCGAGCAGAGAACTGACAGCATGGAGCTGCTCACTGCCCACGCTCTCGATTTCCTCGATGACGTTCGTCCAGTCGACCTGGTCATTGACGCGCTCACCGGCGGCGAGGCGGCGCAGCAGCGCCGCCTGGTCTTCGGACCAGACGAGGATGTCGGTATCGTAGACGCCGCTCATGCCGCGCCCCCGCCGTTCACCTGAGCCGCCTTCGGACCGAGCCGCTGCTTCAACCCCTCGATGCCGGCGGCGGTGATCGCCAGCACGTCGTGGCGGAGAATGTCGTAAACGTTGGCGCCGACCGTCGGCAGCACGTCGATGCCGGGAATGTTCCGGCTCGCACGCAGGAACCCGTCATCCACCGCATGATCGATGATGAGCGTCGAACGCCAGCCGAGCGCCTTCAGTTTCTTCGCAAGATCGCCGGTCTTCGCAGCGCCGTTTGCCACGTCGATCACCACCAGCCTGCCTTCCGACTGCTTTTGCGACAGCGCCGAGATCAGCCCGAGACGCCGCACCTTCTTGTTCAGGCTGTACGCGTGCGAATGCGGCACCGGCCCATGCACAACGCCGCCCTTGCGGAACTGCGGCGCGCGCAAACTGCCCTGCCGCGCATTGCCCGTGCCCTTCTGGCGGTACGGCTTCTTGGTGGTGCCGGACACTTCGCTCAGGCCCTTGGTGCTGTGCGTGCCGGCACGGCGCTTGGCCAATTGCCAGTGCACCACGCGCGCCATGATGTCGGGACGCGGCTTCGCGGCGAAGATGTCGTCCGGCAGTTCGGCGCTGCCGGCGCTGGTCTTGTCCAGTGTGGTGATTTCGATCTGCATCGCTCAGCCCACCGCCGAGGTTTCGAGCAGCGCCGCGGGATATGGCGCATCGGCCGGACGCGGGCGCTTCACCGCGTCGCGCACCATGACAAAACCGCCCTTCGATCCCGGGACCGCGCCCCTGATCATCAGCAGGCCCTTCTCCGCGTCCACCGCCGCGACCTCAAGGTTCAGCGTGGTGACGCGTTCGACGCCGAGATGGCCGGCCATCTTCTTGTTCTTGAAGGTTCGACCGGGATCCTGCCGGTTGCCGGTGGAGCCCAGGCTGCGATGGCTGATCGAGACGCCATGGCTTGCTTCAAGCCCGGAGAAGTTCCAGCGCTTCATCCCGCCGGCAAAGCCCTTGCCCTGAGTGATGCCGCACACATCGACCATCTGTCCAGCTGCGAAATGTGCGGCCGACAGCGTCGCGCCCGGCTCGAGCAGCGCATCATCGGCCACACGGAACTCGGCAAGCCTTGCCTTCGGCTCCACCTTCGCCTTGGCGAAATGCCCGCGGTTTGGCTGCGAGACGTTCTTCACCTTGGCGGTGCCCCAGCCAACCTGCACCGCCGTGTAGCCGTCCTTGTCCTGCGTGCGCTGCGCGACGACCTGCAGATTGTCGATGTGGAGCACGGTCACCGGCACATGCGTGCCGTCGTCGCGGAAGATCCGCGTCATGCCCAGTTTCTTCGCCAGCAATCCGGTGCGCCTAGGGGACGTTACGTCTGTCATCGTTCCGGCCTAGATCTTGATCTCGACATCGACACCCGCGGCGAGGTCAAGCTTCATCAGCGCGTCCACCGTCTGCGGCGTCGGCTCGACGATATCCAGCAGACGCCGATGGGTGCGGATCTCAAACTGCTCGCGGCTTTTCTTGTCGACGTGCGGCGAACGGTTGACGGTGAAGCGTTCGATATGCGTCGGCAGCGGGATCGGTCCGCGAACCCGGGCACCCGTGCGCTTGGCCGTGTTCACGATCTCCTTCGTGCTGTTGTCCAGCACGCGGTGATCGTAGGCCTTGAGCCGGATGCGGATATTCTGGTTGTCCATCGCCATAACCGTGTCCCCTGCAAACGCCACCGGCGCCCCTCGTTGCCGAGGAGCGCCGGTGCCGCTTTCTATCGCTAGGCCGTGATGCTGGCGACGACGCCGGCGCCGACCGTTCGGCCGCCCTCGCGGATCGCGAAGCGCAGCTGCGCATCCATGGCGATCGGCGCGATCAGCTCCACGTCCATGGTCACGTTGTCGCCCGGCATCACCATCTCGGTGCCTTCCGGCAATTGCACGACGCCGGTCACATCGGTGGTGCGGAAGTAGAACTGCGGGCGGTAGTTGGTGAAGAACGGCGTGTGCCGCCCGCCTTCTTCCTTCGTCAGGATGTACGCCTCAGCCTTGAACTTGGTATGCGGCGTAATCGAGCCGGGCTTGGCCAACACCTGGCCGCGCTCGATTTCTTCCCGTTTGGTGCCGCGCAGCAGCGCGCCGATGTTGTCGCCGGCCTCGCCCTGATCGAGCAGCTTGCGGAACATTTCCACACCGGTCACGACGGTCTTCTGCGTCGGACGGATGCCGACGATCTCGACTTCCTCGCCGACCTTGATGACGCCGCGCTCGACGCGACCGGTGGCGACCGTGCCGCGGCCCGAGATCGAGAACACATCCTCGACCGGCATCAGGAACGGCCGGTCGGTCGCGCGCACCGGCTGCGGGATGTACGCGTCAACCGCATCCATCAGTTCCAGGACGGATTTTTCCCCGATCTCCGGATTGCGGTCCTCGAGCGCGCACAGCGCGGAGCCCTTGATGATCGGGATATCATCGCCGGGGAACTGATACGAGGACAGCAGCTCGCGCAGCTCCATCTCCACGAGTTCGATCAGCTCGGGATCGTCCACCATGTCCACCTTGTTCAGATAGACGACGAGCGCCGGCACGCCGACCTGGCGCGCGAGCAGGATGTGCTCGCGGGTCTGCGGCATCGGGCCATCGGCAGCGGAGACCACCAGGATCGCGCCATCCATCTGCGCCGCGCCGGTGATCATGTTCTTCACGTAGTCGGCGTGGCCTGGACAATCGACATGCGCATAGTGCCGCTTCGGCGTTTCATACTCGACATGCGCCGTGGCGATGGTGATGCCGCGCGCCTTCTCTTCCGGCGCCTTGTCGATCTGATCGTACGCCGTGAACGTGGCGCCGCCGGTCTTCGCCAGTATCTTGGTGATCGCGGCGGTCAGTGTGGTCTTGCCATGGTCCACATGTCCGATCGTGCCGACATTGCAGTGCGGCTTGGTGCGCGCGAATTTCGCCTTGGCCATCGTCTTTGTCTCCGAGCTTCCCGGTTGGGGGTTCTTACCAGCGGTAGTGGCTGAAGGCCTTGTTCGCCTCCGCCATCCGATGGGTGTCTTCACGCTTCTTCACTGCCGAACCGCGATTGTTCACCGCGTCCATCAGTTCGTTCGACAGCCGGTCTTCCATCGTATGCTCGCCACGCTTGCGCGAGGCGTCGATGATCCAGCGTATTGCCAGCGCCTGGCGGCGTTCCGTGCGAACCTCGACCGGCACCTGATACGTGGCACCGCCGACGCGGCGGGAGCGCACCTCGACGGCCGGCTTCACGTTGTCCAGCGCCTCGTGGAACATGCGCACCGGATCGGCCTGCGCGCCACCTCGGCGCTTCATCACATCGAGCGCACCATACACGGTGCCCTCGGCGACCGACTTCTTGCCGTCGTACATCAGCGCGTTCATGAAGCGGCTGATCACGACATCGCCGAACTTGGCGTCCGGCAGGATTTCCCGTTTGACAGCGCGGCGACGGCGGGACATCGCGCTTCTCCCTACTTCGGCCGCTTCGCGCCGTACAGCGATCGGCGCTGGCGGCGCTTGGCGATGCCCTGGGTGTCGAGCACGCCGCGCAATATATGGTACCGCACACCCGGCAGGTCCTTCACGCGCCCGCCGCGGATCAGCACCACGCTGTGTTCCTGCAGGTTGTGACCCTCGCCGGGGATGTAGCTGACGACCTCGTAGCCGTTGGTCAGGCGCACCTTCGCCACCTTGCGCAGCGCCGAGTTTGGCTTCTTCGGCGTGGTCGTATAGACGCGCGTGCACACGCCGCGCTTCTGCGGGCAGCCTTGCAGCGCCGGCACCGTGTTCCGTGTCTTCTGTCGCTCCCTCCCTTTGGAGATGAGCTGATTGATCGTCGGCATGAGCCTCTTTCGTTCCGTTTCGCCGGCTTCCAACGTCGGTTCGCCGTCCTTGACAGGCAAAGCCCGCCGGCTGGGAAATCCCATCCTGCGGGTTCCTGGAGCCCACGGCCTGGGCCCGCCGGTCAATCCGGAGGCGGCGCCGCACGCGACTTCAGCCTGCAATCGACGGCCACCCGATCAAGTCCTGGTGGGTCGGCCAGAGGGGGCGGAACCTAGTGGCCGGTCCAGGGCAAGTCAATATCGGTCGGACAGATGGCTGCGGCGACGGCAATTGGGTGACCGATGCCACAGTGCTACGGTCAACGATCGGGGCTTTAGGGAACGTGAACATGAGCGATCTGGCGCCATTGGATCGAACGGTACTGCCGCCCGGCATACGCTCGCGCTTCGTGGAAGACGTCAATGACCTCCGCGTCCACATCCTGGAGGCTGGGTTCGAGGAGCCGGGCCGGCCCTGCGTTCTCCTGCTGCATGGCTTTCCGGAGCTTGCCTGGTCCTGGCGTCGCGTGATGGGCCCATTGGCCGCCGCGGGGTTTCATGTCGTGGCGCCCGACCTCCGGGGGTACGGGCGGACCACCGGCTGGGGCGCCGACTACGACTTCCGAGGCCGACCTGGGGTCCTTCCGGCTGCTGAATGCCGTGCGAGACGCGCTGGGACTGGTTTCGGCGCTGGGCCATCGCTCGGTGGCGGCGGTGGTTGGACACGATTTCGGCTCCCCGGTCGCTGCCTGGTGCGCACTGGTGCGGCCCGATGTGTTCCGCTCCGTCGCGCTTATGAGCGCGCCATTCGCCGGCCCGCCCGCCTTGCCGTTCGACACCGCGGGCACGCCGGAGCCGAAGACGACGCCTGCTCCAGACATCCACGCTGCCCTGGCGAAGCTGGACCGGCCACGCAAGCACTACCAATGGTACTACTCGACGCGGCCCGCCAATTCCGAGATGTGGCATTGCCAGCAGGGTGTGCACGCGTTCCTGCGCGCCTACTACCACCACAAGAGCGCCGATTGGCGGCAGAACCGGCCGTTCCGGCTGACCGGCTGGACCGCCGAGGAACTGGCGAAGATGCCGACCTATTATGTCATGGATCTGAACGAGACCATGGCGGAGACGGTCGCCCACGTGATGCCGTCGCCCGCCGAGATCGCCGCGTGCCGCTGGCTGCCCGACAGCGAGCTTGCAGTCTACAGCGCGGAGTATGAGCGCACCGGGTTCCAAGGCGGGCTCCAATGGTATCGGCGCGGCACGGGAGGGCTGGATACCGCCGAGCTTCAGTTGTTCTCCGGCCGCACCATAGACGTGCCCGCGATCTTCATCGCCGGCAGCAGCGACTGGGGCATCTACCAGCGGCCCGGCGCGATCGAACGAATGCGGGAGAACGCGTGCACGCGGATGCTGGGCTGTCACCTGCTCGACGGTGCCGGGCACTGGGTGCAGCAGGAGCAGTGGGAGAAGGTGAGTGATCTGCTCGCAGTGTTCCTGCGGACGCAGTAGTCGTGGGCGGCATAGCGAACCGCATGAGCCTGTCGTCGCCCCTCTGCCAACAGGCCTGAGGCGGGCGGCACCGACACCCTATCGTGCTCGACTCTGAGTCCGGACGCGTGGGAAGACTTCTCGTGTGATCTGAACCGGAGTGAATGTCCCAGTGGCCCGTGGCGCCCACACCGCACATCGTGCCAGTTTGGATCGGGAGTGGCGTCCCGTATGCGACGAGACTGAGAACTGGTCAGTGAGTGTCCAGGCCGCTCTTGGCCCGGCAGGATGAGGTCTCCGTCATCCAGGACACTCGGCGCAACCGAGGTCGTCTGACCTTCCTCGAACGGCCTTCACCACCTGCAGATGCGGACATCAGAGTGCCTGGATGCTATAAAGCGCCTGAGGCTCCGCATGCCGGCTCGCACTTGCCGCCTACTCTGTATGCTTATTGCCGCGGCGACGGCGCCTGGGCCGCTCGTTCCCGCAACTGCCGAGCCGCGTCGTCCTCTTGTGGTGATCATGCCCCCAGCGCGCGTGCCAGGCCCGCCGCCGCCTGCCAGTGAAGCCGCGCCGCCGAAACTCTGGCTGCCACCCGCTGCGTCAGGTCCTGTGCCGGGCGCTCCATCTCCCGCGCCCCGCTGCTACGCTGGCTCCAATGTCTGCTCCTTGGCTCGGCCCGAGCAGGTCGGTCAAGCCTGCACATGCACCACACTGGAGGGCCCATCGACAGGGCGGGCGCTGATCCCGCCCAGTCACGATATTGCCGGCGACCCTGTGCGAACCGTCCATTGACGGCGGAGCCAGCCCACCCAGTATGCAAGGGGGTATTTCACCCTCAGAGGGTGATCGCGTGCTGCCGTGTGCAGAAGGCGCGGCGCTCTGGGGCCGAGTTCGACGCGGAGATGAACCGGCTCTACGCGATCATGAACGAGGGCAAGGAACCGGACCTGGGCGACTGACCCAAGACCGGGCCACCAAGCGGCCGCCTCCGCCCACCTGTTCACGCCGCCCGGTCCACCCGCGCCGGCACCGCCAGGAAACTCGCGCTGTGCCGACATGGCCCTAGGCGGAACTGCCGTCAGCGGGCGCGGCGCGCCGTCTTGCACGGATTGCGCTCGTCCGGCGTCGGACAATTGCACTCCACGGTGTCACGCGGTCCCCATTCCGTATCGACGATTCTGGTCACTGTATTCGTCTCGCTGGATGATCAAGGAGGCTTGCAGCACGGCCCCGGCATCCACGGTGAACCCGCGGGCGATGAAGAACCTTGCTTTTGGTCCGCCATCCGCATGTTCCCGGTTTAGCAGGTAGTCGCGGATACGGCGCTCTTCGACGATGGCGCGATCCGCGTTTGACAGCTGCCGCACCGTGCCGAGCGTCATGCTGCCGCCCTAGCCTGAATTTCTCACGCGCGGGAGGTGCATCGGGGCTGAGAATTTGAGAGAATCGTTGTGCAGCAGCGATTTCTCCACGATCCAAGGTGCGCCCCGATGCAGACAGAGTGTATGCCGAAACTGTTCGAATTTGAAGCGGTCGAGCGGCGTTCGGTGGTGGCCGGTTTCGATGACGGGAACATCACCTCGAACGCCGGCGCGCTGTTGCTGGGACAGGTCGACCAGGGCGTCGGGCTGGTGCGCCGCTTTGCCGCCTGCTTCATCGATCGGCGTGACCCTCGCTACGTCGAGCACCAGGTCGAGACACTGGTGGGGCAGCGCATCTTCGGCCTGGCGTTGGGCTATGAAGACCTCAACGATCACGACGAGCTGCGCAAGGACCCAACGTTGGCGGTGCTGGCAGCACGCTCAATCGCCTGGAGCACACGCCGCGGCGCCATGCGTCGAAGTATCACAAGATCGACTGTGACGGAGCGCAGGTTGATGCGTTGCTGGTCGATCTTCTTCCTCGAAGCGCATGAGCGTGCGCCGCGCGAGATCGTGTTGGATCTCGACAACACCGATATTCCGCTACACGGCGAGCAGGAGGGCCGCTTCTTCCACGGCTATTATGATGAGTATTGCTACCTGCCG
>CAWABH010000014.1:0-145639 GCA_963780095.1 uncultured Alphaproteobacteria bacterium | reverse complement strand
TCGAAGGTCAGGAAGAATGAAGCATCTGACCCTGCGGCTGCCTGAGCAGGCAGATAGAACATGCTCGCTGCCGTGTATTTGGTATGATCGAACCCGTGGAATTCTCCAGAGAGCCCCTTTTCCATCCGCTTGGTGATCTGTCGCTTATCAAAATAGCCGCGTCGATTAAGGGCCTGCCGGAGTTGCGACATGACTTCGCGGTGGACTTCGATGGTCATGGCACAGGTAGTCGGGATAATTGCCCGCCACCTCGGAGCGTCGGTTGTCGAGGATGCTGAGTTGTGGATGACCATCATCAAATGCGGAAACATCGCCGCAAGCTCGTCGGCTGAGAGGTCGCCGCCGTCATTGTCCATCCAGACGCCCCAAATCGCGGTGATGTTCGCCAATCCACGACCCGTAGTTACCCCATCCTTCCGCTCGAATTCAGCCGGCGACCACAGCCATGCGTGCTTCTTCTCGACCTGTCGGCCGTGCAACTCGCGCAACCAGTCAATGAAGTCGGCAGGTCCGAGAGAGCCGGCATGGGCTGCGGGATGTTTGCGGCTGACATCATGAAAGAGGGAACCGCCGAAGGCGGCATCCGTAAGAGACGAAATGTCCTTATAGGTATAAGGTAGTTTCGTCTCTAACGAAGGTCGGTTCACCTCGTCCAGTTGCGCCAACAGGCCGGCCTTCCTTCGATCTCGGTAGTCGGCATTTCGGGCGGCATTGCTGGCATGCACTCGCCTGCGCCCGGACTTGGCGCCTTCGGGGATCAGCGAGGCGAATGCCAGCCGAACCACGTCGGCGCCGGGATATAGCTCGGCCAGAGCCTCGGCGGCAGCCCGATCCGCGACAACGACGCGCTTCGGTGTATGGTCGGCGAGATTACGGGTGCTGATGCGGCCTGCGGCCTGATACGCCGCCTCGTGATAAACCGCCCGCCGAACTTCATCAGAGTTCAGGTGCGCGACCTCATCTAGAAACGCATAGAGGGCGGGCGACGGGTTCAGCGCCGCGAGCACAGCGGCGTTGTGGACGTGCTGGAAACTATTGAGCCCGTGGGGTGTGTGGGGGAGTTTGTTCCCGCGACCGCCGAACGGGTCTTTGCCCTCGATGTCCTTGTTGGCCAACCACACGAACTGCTCGTCATCGAACAGGTCGAGTGCGCCACAGATGATGAGTTCGTTGACCGAGTAGCTATCGCCGGCAACTTCGATCTGTCGATCGCGTTTGTGCTTCGACCAGTTGCCGTCCTCGATGGCATAGTGGATGGTCAACAAATCGCCATTGGCGTGACGGGTGAACCGCAGCTTGCTGGCGATGGCCTTGTGGGGCTGAAACGTATGGCCGCACTGGACGAGGTACTGGTAAGCTGCCGTGCATTCCAGGTTGGCCGACATGATGGTCGTCGTGCTGAAGCCACCGAAGATCGCCGTATCGATCAGCCCGAACACCAGCAACTTGCCGTCGGTGATCTGACCGGTCTGGAACCGCTCCCACTGCTCGTTCAGGACGAACAAATCCCACCTGTTCGACGCCTGCTTTGCCGCAAACTCCTGGAACAGGGCATGCACCTGATCGCCTCGCCGATTGGTAGCGATGTCCTCCAGGAGTGCCGCGTCACCCCGCACCAACCGCGAATAGCGCACATTGTGCGGCTCGATTTCCAGTGCGGGAAGCAGGTCGTCGTGATTCACCGGCAGCGTGAATTCGGCGTAGTAGAAGACCTGCGGCGCCTCATCGATGATGAGATGCCAATCCTTGCGACGATGCCAATACACGGACTGCATGAGCGCAGCGTGGGTGACAAAGATGACCTCACCCGTCGTGGACGCTTTCGTATGATCACTGATCGCACGCAACGACGTTGTTTGTCGTCTCGCTGTGGATCGCCCGCACAGCGACATTCGGCCAGCGTTCCTGGAACTGCCGGATCGATTGGTTGATTAAAATTGATGGATGGCTGAGCGATAATGAACTTCTCGCCCACCTGTGCTGCACGTCCCGCGAACTCAACGGCCGCCGTCGTCTTACCGCTCGCGAGCGGAGCGGAAACCCCATAGAATGTTGTCATTGAAATAGACCTTCACGAATAACCGACCTTGAATAAACATCCCATCACGTCGGGACACTTGCTCTTGAGGCTCGGCCCCACCGGGCAAATGCCGGTGGGGGAAGGTTCGAGGAAGGTCGTCTGTGAAGGGACGATGCCAGCAGCTAACTGACAGTTATATTTATACCACAGTTAGAATGGGAATTGCGAATTCATTCGGAACGACGTGAGCAGCGCGTGCCCGCATGATTGCAATACAATCAGAATTTGGTGGTGCGGCCGGCGATATAGTCCCGCATCCGCTGTTCGATTTCCGGCGGTCGAAGTCCTGGACACCGAAATCTGGTCGTCGCGATTGGTCGGGATCGATCAATGTGCAGACGTGGTCGCTCATTGATGCCGGCTTCCCTCGGGTCGGATCGCTACTTGCGCTCCACAAGCCGCTCGATCTCCGGCCATAGCTTCTTGAAGCACTCGGCGCGCAGCAGTTTCTCGAGGTCGCCACCCTGGAGAAGTCCGGGTGCAGTTCCTTCGCGATCAATCGACGCAGTGCGTCAAACCGTTTATCGGGATTAATGGGGCGACGGCGCACCGTTTCCAGCCGGTCTTCGGCCGTGAGCGCCCGCGTCTTCCACTCCTCCCGCTGGGTGATGACCGTCTTGCCGGCGTTCTGGAGACGCTTCACCCTGGCTTGCAGCGCACGGCCTTCTTGCTCCAGTTCTTGGATGCGTTTGTTCAAGTTTGCTGCTGCTATCGGTTGCTCGACGGTGACTTCGTTAACCTTGGGCTTTTCGGTGAGCTTTCGCGTAGCACGGGATCGTCGCAGTCGCTCCCCGCGAAGCAGCGGATAATGCCAACCGTCCACCCCGATTTCGTCGAAATGGCCTTCCTCGACGAGCCGGGCCATGAACGCCGTCGCAGTATCGGCGCTGACAGCGAAGTGCCGCTCGATAAGCTGAGCGTTAATGCGCGACAGCACCGCCGCTACCCTGAGAAGATCGTCATAGGTGAGAGGAGGCGCTCCTCGTTCTATCGCCATGTTCGCAAGTGTCTTATTCTGTCGAGGAGCAGGTGTTCTGTGGTCAGACTGTAGCCGTCGCTATTTCCATTGAATTCTTCAATCGGCTGACTGTTGCAGCCGATATGCCCGCGAGTCGCGCCACTGCTCGTGCACCTTTGGCCAGACGCCAATTCGCGCTCGGCTCTTTCCTTTTGGGTCTTGGCAATTGGCGGACGACCGAATCGAATCGACAGGCTCCTGGCGGTCGCTTGACCCCGAAGTATCCTGTCCCGACGGGTTCGGCGGAGGTGAAAGGCCATCATCTCCGTCAGGTCGAACAACGGCAGGCCATTCGACCCGGCGGTATCCAGACCCTGTTCATCCAGCCATAACGATACACCGGCCGTCCTACACACCTCCATGAACGTGACCAGATCGGCCAGTGTCCGTCCAACGCGGTCGATGCCGGAGATCAATACCTTCTGCACACCGCCGGACCGGATCGCGTCGATCAGTGCCAGTTCGCTCGGACCGCCGATCCTTTTTCGCGGTGGCCGGACGGTCGACTGAACACATTGGGGACCGTCCATCCACGTTCGCGAGCAACCGCCTGAAGACGCTCGATCTGATCGTCCGCCGACTTGGGGCAATCAGGTGATGATCCGCAATGCTTTCGCTGCGCCGATCGCGCTGATCCCCAGCTTCGTGGGCACCCTGATCGGAGTGCAGTCCTCGCGCTTTCGATACAGCTAGGTGGCACAGGAGGGTTGCCAAAATAAGACGCCACCGGTCTCTTGCCGATAATCGTCCTACAATGCCGCCCTCTCGCGTGTACGCTAGGTGTGCCTACACCATGAGGCCGGTGGATAGAGGTAATGCGACCCTTCACCGTGAGGGCCAAAATTGTCAGCGATAAATACCTCGCACACACATTCCAGCGGAGGCCCAATATGAGAACCGACAACGAAGTATCAACAAACGACACGCCCGATACAGAGCGAGCGAAGATCAGGAACTCAATCAACGAGATCGCCGCAGAACTCAATTCCGCTCTGGTCGCGGAAGGGCTCGCATATCCGGTCTATATCTGCGTTCCCAGTAGTGGCAATGCGCTAGCGACGTTAGCGTGCCCGCTCGATCCTGACGATCAGGAATGGGATCGGATAACGACGATCGTTCGTGAAATCGTGGGCAAGAAGATCGGCGCAACGGGGCTCACAACACGTCGTCTAGCCTGCGCAATGGCTGGTACGACGATGGCGTCGGCGGATGTGACCGCTGGGTGATTGGCACGCTGGGATAACCGTCCACCCCAATTGTTCAGAAAGCACCGATCACCAACAACGTCAATCCGATGATGACCGCCACATCAATCGGTAGAAGCAGCCAATCTCCCGGCCGATTCCCGCCATCGCATTGTGGGTCGCGCTGCGTGCGGTAGAAGTCAATGGGCGGCAAGAGATGGTTTCGGTGAGAGACGAATTGTCCTTAGAGGTATAAGGTAGATTCGTGTCTGACGAATTCTCCTTTGGCATGGTGTCTCTCCCCCTGCTTGGCACAATGCTGGACCACCATTTGCTCGAATCCCATACGGACGTGCCAGCGATAACCTCGGCGAGTCCGACTGCGGGCAGCAGTATGTCCAACTCGTCTAGGCTGGGATCAAGCGCGGCGCGGAACATCATCGCCATTCCCAGTATTCAGCACGTCGGGGTGCGTCAGACGGTTGATGTCAAACACTATCGGTCTTCGTGGCATAAGCATGGTTCAACGGGCGTGCGAACCGGTGCATCGCCCGCTCGGTAAGCCTCTTTCGAGAGTTCATAACGCGCAACTCCAGCTATGATCACATTTTGATTACTTTGCAAGTCCGGCCATTCGCTGACTATCTTCCAGCACTTTTGCCACAGGTAAGGATCAGATCATTGTCACGTAAGCCAAACTTTGCCTGGCTATGTCCGCGACGCTCGGATCCAACGCCGTCTGTCGGTTGCTGAGGTTGCTGAACAGGTCGGCGTCAGCACGGCAAGCATCTATTTTTGGGAGAGAGATCACTGTCGTCCGCGTGATGAGAACCTATCCGCGCTCTGCAAGGTCTTGAAGCTGCCGGTGAAAGCGACGCGCGAGATGGCGGCCGGCTAGATGCAGCCCTTTGACCGCAGTGATTCCATGATTTGTCATCCTATACGGAATTATGGCGGCCCATCAGGTTTCCGCCTTCGTGTCGGGTGGCGGGCTACCGAGCCGGTAAATCTCAAGCCCAGACAAGCGAGTGTCCGGCAGCTTCAATACGACAGGCTGTAGTCTATCTTGCCGAGCAAGGGTGACATAACGGCACCGTCACACGCTTCCTGCCATCTTCTTCCGGAACCGTTCGGCCGCTCGATCAATATCACGGCGCGCGAGGCATTCATTGCCGACCGATTGCTCAGGGATCAGGCAGCCGGCAGGGAGGCGGTTCAGGCGGCCTTCCTTGCGAGCTACCGTCTCGCCGCATAGTGGGCACGTCCACGTGTAATCGAGCATATACCGTTCCACGAGCTACGAGATGATCTATCTGAAAGTCCTTGGCAGCATAAAAGGCCCCAGCAATCTCCCCAGGCGATAGGCATGCGCCAGGAAAGATGCTGGGCCAAGGTGATCCCACAGCTTCGGGGAGGCTGGGGGAAGTCGCAGTGCGCGTCATTGCGCACGGCAACACTGATCGTCGCACAATATCGGTCGGAGATGGCGATAATATTGCGATATCTTTTCGACCATCGGATGCCACAAAGGAAGGCGCGCTTCTCTGGGAGAGGGGCGCGCCCTTGAGGTGGGATTCGAAAGCCAACGACTAGAATGGCCATCGGTCATGAGCAAATGACAACACTGAGACCATTTTATAAATGGTCGTGATTTCGCGGTTTTACAAAAATTCCGTCCTGACGGATTTTTGTAGCATCGCTGCCAAGCGAACCGCAAAGAAAAGCCGCCCACGGCGAACCGGGGCGGCGAGGATATATTATGGGGAAGCCTGTAATCGGAGAGGAGGCTACCGCATCCCAGCGCCGGGCGGAAGTGCCACGCCTTCGGCTGCGCTGGCCTCCTGGTCCTCCTCGGCCTTGTCGCATGCATCCAGCGCGGTGTTCGCCAGGGCGCGTATGGTATCACATTGCTTTCGCCTTCTTCACATCGTCCACGCGCCGCACTGGAGGCAGCGGGCGTCGAGTTCATCGCGAGAACGGCGGAGGGCCGGGGGTGAGACTGAAGACGAGCTAGCAACGATGGCGCACCGCCAGCCTGCGGGCAGCTTTTTCTGCCATCCGTCTGATCGGCCGCCCTCCTTGGCTCCGGTCAAACAGTCGGCAATCTCCCGTTAGCACGTGAATGTGCGCATGCTCCTCAGGATTCGGTGATAGAACGTGCCCGCTACTGAGACTTGCGACGCGCATCTGATCTGGAATCCTTGGTGCGCGCCGTTTTTTTATAGCTTGATGGCCTCAGCATGAATGCGCAAGTTCTGTTTCTGGTGATCGTCGGAGCGAACGCCGTCCCGTTAGCCGTTGCCCGGAGGCTACTAGCAAGAATCAGATTATCTGTAGCCGCCCCCGCATGGGGCCGCTCTGCTGGTCAGTCTGGCGGTTTCCCTCCGGCGCAGGATGGCGCTTTCCCTGGCTCAGACCCTGTGACAGACTCTGCATCCAGCTTGCGTAGCTCACGGTAGATGGCGGCTGATTGCTCCGTTGCGCTCAGACTGAACCAGACATCGGCTGGATAAGACGCGACCGCCCGCGCAGCAGCGATCTGGAACGAAGGCATTCGGCACCTCCCTCGCACGGTTTGTCGTATTCGAGTTGTGACCTCACCGTCGCGAGTTCGGCTGCTTGCCTATAAACAGATGCCGAGACCTGATCGTGCACATCTCGGCGCCAATGTCGCTAGGCTTTTCCCCCGATTGCGCCGTTGCGGCGTCTTCCGCTTTATTCTTCCGTCACAATGGCGTTAATACGGAAACGTGAGCGATTGTCAAGATTTATTCCTGCGAGTAGTAATCTGGTTGGGAAACCTCCTAACCCTCTTGCCGGCCGTGCCGTCGGCATTACTGCTGCGGCAAAGACAGGGGAGGCTAGTGCATGGCAGAATGCGTTGCTGTGCTGCTTGGCACCGTTCAATTTCGGTTAAAGGTCAAAGTCGTCGTTCCTGAGAATGCCACGCTCAAAGACGCCGAAAAAGCGGCATTGACAGCGATCAAGAAATTGGACGCTGGTCGATGAGTTTGGCGGTGCTCACTCTGTGCAACTCGCGGTCAATGACTTTCTTGAAATTGGTCTACAGCGTGTCGAGACGGCCGTGCTCGCTGACGAGCAGCCAGAGGTGCTTTGGGAGAGCGAGGACTGATGCCCGGCTTGAGCCGTCTCGCGATGTTGGCGGCGGTGCGGAGGCTCAGTCAGGCGAGCCGGCCGAAGCGCCGTGAAAACGGACCAGGTCCAGAGCGGCAGACCCATGTGTGTAGGCTTCTTCCATCGACCGGTATGACCCCAAAGATCGACTAACCCGCCACCGGGTATGGCCGTCCTCGCGGACGATTTCCCAAAAAAAGCACCTAGGGCGAGATGTTCGAGCCTTCACCACAAGGCGATGGCTAATGTGTACGTCCCCGGCGCGTAACGGATCGGTGGGCAGTAATGTCATACCGTCGATGATAGGCGCGGCGGATAGAGCCGCGAAACACCCAAAAGTGTAACGACCAGATGCGTCGCTTCGGCTGCGACCCCCTCGCGAACTGTGTGATAATTCGTATGACACGGCAGATCATCATCATGAGGTTTTGATCTCACTGAGTAAATCTCTGAAATAGGCGAACACCCTCGCCTCGTGCTCTCTTGACGCCGTACCGGTTTAGCAGGGTGCGATTCGGCGTGGTGACCAGCTATGCGCCCATGTGGGGCAGTGGCCAGCCGGAGCACTGACCGCAGGCGCCGAGCAGCCCGACCAACGACCGGCCACAGGGACCTATCATTCGTTACGATTTAGGTTGACAAATCCAGGTTCCGTGAGAGTCTGACCGCTGGCGCAACTACTGCAAGGATGCAAGGCGATGACGACGTATGCAGCGAATGCCTATCTGCTGAACATCGGCTATAGGCAAGTCACGGTCGAAGCTCAGAACGCCTTCGAGGCGAAGGCCAAGTTGGAAGCGATTTACGGCGCTGGCAAAGTTATGAGTGTTCACAAGGCGTAGGAGCCCGCTCGGATCGACTACCGGGGATTCAGGTTCGGCTGAAATTATGATGCGCAGCTTGGGGTGATTGAACCCTGGCTGCGGCGGGAGCCAATCACATTACTCCCGACGCTGATACCAACGAATTCTTCATCCGGCTGACTGACGCGGGCGAGATGCCAGCCAGCCTCGCTATCTCGCGGATGCTTTTCCCGGCGACCAGTCCTTGCTTGGCTTTCTCCACCCTAGTCGGCGGTATCGGTGGTCTACCGAATCTGACGATGCCTCTGACCGCTGCTTGACCGCGCAGAATCCGATCGCGCCGCATCTGACGCAGGTGGAATGCCATCATCCCGCTCAGGTCGAACAAGCTCATCCCGTTGGAGGTCGCCGTGTCGATTCCCTGCTCGTCAAGCCATAGCGTGACCCCGGCCGTCCGACACATTTCCAGAAAGGCGACCAAATCGGTCAGCGATCGCCCCACTCGGTCAATGCCGAAGATCAGGAGCTTCTCCACATCGCCAGACCGGATCGCGCCGAGCAGCGCCATCTCACCCGACCGCCGATCCTTCTTCACCGTTGCCGGACGGTCGATGAACACCTTGCTGACCGTCCAGCCACGATTGGCGGCGACTATCTTCAGACGCTCGATCTGATCCTCTGCCGAATAAGAGCAATCAGGCGATGTTCGTGCATAGATGGCGGCATTTATGGTCATAACTAAATCATACCATCGTTTCTGGTTCTGGCAACGGAATATTGGTGGCAACCGGACGCACAATTCGTTGGCGCGTCTGTGGTGAGGTCTAAGCCAAATTCGAGCCATGTCTTTCCATGCTGTTGAGATGGTCTGTCACGAATTCCTCTGGATCGAAATCCACTGGGTCACCTGGGCCGAACCGTCCCTCGCTGAAGTTCGCCACAATCGACAGGGCATGATCATCGGCGACAAAGATGTGCAACCGCCATCCACCGTCCGGGTCGGGTTCCAGATGGTCGAGGAACAGGCGGTGACCGTGGGCGACCAGTTCCAAGTGAAGGCGCTTGCGGTAGGTATCGACTGCCAGACGGTCGGCGCACCTTGCCTTCGCCGTTGCCCACCAGTCGGGATGCGTCGTGGAGGGCGGCGTGGAGTGGTCGTCGGACGCTGGGAACCTGATAGTCCGGAAATTGGCAATCAGGGTGTCGGCGAGGGTGGAATGCGCGGTCATGGTGCCCGTATTTAGGCGGGCGCCCTCGAAATCGGTGCTCCAAAACCATCAATTCGATATCTGTGGTCGCCGTTGGGAGACTGTTGGAGTGTCAGTGACGCCTGGAGGCTGTCAGACCGGTCTGGGAGGCTCTGGGAGGGTTCGGTCGGAGACGGCTACAACAAGTGCGGCGTGCCGGCTCCGGACGCCTGCAAGCCGCCGCTGTGGCAAATGTTGCCACAGCCATCAATCCATGGAGGCAGGCTACCTTCATCATGCGTCCGCTATCCCGCGTCCGTGCCACGAGCACTGATCATCGGGCGATCAAAAAGAATACGATCGCTCGCGACGCGACGTTATGGCGTGTTGGACAACTTCTCCAGCAACTCCCGCAGCGCCAGGTTCTCCGGGCTGGTGCCGGTTCGGTCCAGCCATTCCTCTACGGGCGTGTCAGTGACGCGTCCACCCGAGGAGATGTTGGGCTCGTGCCGCACAATGCGCCGGTCAGTGTCCGTGTCGCGGACTAGCTGCCAGCGGTCGCCGTTCGAGCTGTGGTAGAAGTCGGCGGTGAGGATGGTCATGATCCCGGACTCTAACCCTTTCCCCAACTCCCGCGCCACTGAATCATCCGATACGCCAGCCTTCTTCACCGCCGCGACAAGCTGTTCCTTGGACACGCCCCATTTCTGCGTCCAGTAGGGAACTTAGTGGTACTCGTTGACGTTGACCCGGCTGCGGTCCTGCGCGTCACGGTTCTTGAGATCGTCGGCCGTGGGTCATTCTCCCAGTTGGTGGGAGCGAAGCTCTCTTTATTTCGACATGAGCTTTTTCGCCAACTGGCGGTGATCACGAACGGCAAGAAAGGCGCGGGTGACGTCGCTGGGATCGCCTTCTGACGGGAAACCGAGGTCGTCAACGTCCTCCGGCTCTCGTCGGCGGAAGCGGCGAAAGGTAGGAACACGCCGCTCGCGTGTCACAGCAAGAAACGCACGTGCGAACCCCTCCGGATCGCCGTGTCGTGGGAAACCCAGTTCGTCCATATCATCCTGCGCTCGTTGTGGTGAGTGCCTTTTCGTATCGAACCACCAGGTGCCGTGGCGATTGTTCGGCTAGTATGTTTACCGCTCATCCGCTTCACCTACATGCGCAATTCAACCAAACGCCAATCATGCCATCGTGCACCTTCATCCAAGGGGGCAATCATGGCCGGTATTGCGTTCAGCTATCTTCGGTTCAGTACGCCTGAACAGGCAAGTGGCGATAGTCGAAGGCGCCAGCTTGCGATGGCGGAGAAGTATGCGACCGATCATCATCTCAAGCTCGATCGGCAACTTTCGTTCCGCGATCTGGGCGTCAGCGCATTCCGTGGAGAAAACGCAAAGGAAGGTGCCTTGCGGGCATTCTTGGAGGCGATCGAACACAACCTCGTTCCGAAAGGGAGCTTCCTCCTCGTCGAATCCCTCGACCGTCTCAGCCGAGATCAAATCCTTGCTGCACAATCGCTCTTCCTTCAAATCGTACAGGCCGGCGTCACCATCGTGACACTGGTTGATCAACGATCATACTCGGTCGAGAGCCTGAACCGAAATCCGATCGACCTGATCATATCGCTAGTGGTGATGATGCGAGCGAACGAGGAAAGCCAGACAAAATCTCATCGCATTCGGGAAGTCTTCGCTCAGAAGCGATCCCACCTCGCTGAACGCCCATGGTCCGCACGCTGCCCTGGCTGGCTTCGGCTCGACAAGGTGCAACGCAAGTTCGTCGTTGTCGAGGAACGTGCCGACATTATTCGCCGCATCTATCGAGAGGCAGTTGCAGGCGTTGGGCACCAAACCATTGCGCGACGGTTGAACGAGGAAGGGGTTCCGCTCTTCGGTCAAGGCAATCAACGGGGCAAAATGTGGAACCGAAGCCTGATTCGACATTTCCTTCGCTATCCAGCCGTAATCGGTGACTTCACCCCAACAGTGACCGAGTTTGTCGATGGCATGAGGCGTGCGCGGCCACAAGCCACGATCCCGAACTATTTCCCTGCAATCGTAGATCGGGCGGATTGGGACCGTGTGCAAGCGATACGCGCTGAGTGGTCGAAACATCACAAAAACACAGTGTCGAAAGCCGGGCGGGCAAATCTACTGGCGGGCCTATCCAGGTGCCCACATTGCGACAGCTATATGGTGTTGCTGAGCAGCAGCAATACGAATTGGCGTTATCTGACATGCCGCAAGGCGTACTTCGGCCTCGGTTGTTCTGACAGATGGATTCGCTATCCCGGAAATGAGGATGCGTTCACGCGCGACATCGACGAGATCATCAGAGGTTGTCCGAAGCCGGTGCTCGATCCCGATATCCGGTCGAACCGTCTGGAGCAAATCCGCCGCAGGCTGCACGAACTGCGAGGCCGTTTGGCTTCGATCCAATCCGAATATGTGTTGGTGCGGCGGATCAACCGACCGAGCCTCGCCTGAGCGGCATCAGCCTTCGCGGTGCGTCGAAAAGCTTCCAGCAGGGGATGGCGGTACGCGTGGGTCATCGGCTCGATGCGATGCACCGCGAGCGTGACGCCAATGTCTCGGCACAGCGATCGGCGGGTACCGCTCTTATCCTGGTAAAGCACCAGGTCGTCGAGGATGCCTTCCGGCAGACAGAAATCCGGCTCGTTTCTGCTGGAGGCTGAGCGGTACGCGTCAGAACGGTGCCTTCCGGCATGGACTGGCTGCCGGCGATCGAGTTAACCTCAATCGGCCGGTCGGCCGCACGGGCAGGCCGTTGCTCCCATGACCAACGATCGGGACCACCAGCGCAGCAAGGTCTACGCATGGGAGGAGCACTTTGTCGCACCGCGCGATCCGAGCTCGATCGTATTCGCACAAGCGCAGGGTGCGGTTGATGCTATCTGGGCTGAGATGGGTCTGCGCTTTCCCCCGAAGGTCGAACGTCTTCCGCGTCAAGCCCGCTCGACTGTGGCCGACGCAACTCGGCTGTCGATCCGCTTGAACGAGTCCAACCCGTCGTGGTGCCTGCTGCATGAGCTTGCCCACGCGATGACCAGTACTCATGATGGGCGGTCGGATGGCCACGGGCCAGTGTTCATGGGATTGTATGCTCAGTTGCTGATTCGCTATCTGCGCGTTCCGACCGATGCACTTCTCAAGTCAATCCGGTTGGCAGGTATTGAGGCCGCAATGGAAGCCAAGCCCTCATTCGTGGATCAACCCGATCTTCAATAGTTTTCCCGATCTGTGCACCTGGGTGGGGCAAAGAACGCATTCTTCGATGGCTACGCGGCTTTGCGGGAACATCGCACTCTGGAATCCTTGAGTAAGCCTTCAATCTCGCCACGGCGTTCTACGGGATTGGTGGCATACCCGGCTTGTTCATACAGAATTTCGCGCATCTCGCCATCATCACATCCAGATTCGGCGAGGCGTCTGGCGAGGAACCACAGTTGCGTACGTCCCGAACCCTTGATGCATCCGTTCTGCCGCCAATAATCGATTGCGCGCTGCACCCGTAGGTCTCTACGCTCGGCGGCGTAGGTGGTGCACCTCGGCGTTGGGATTTCTTCAGGATCAGTTCCTGTGATCATGTCGATGATCACGGCTGGACATTGCCCGATCCATTCCCGGGGATCAATTGCAGGACCGCCTTCGTGATAGTGCCCGAAAAAGCCATCTGGACGAGAGCATGGCCAGAAGAATAGTGCGGCAGAGTGCAGCTTTCCGGTGTCCACGCCATGTTTGGGGCCTTGGGCTAACTTGTCGCCAAACCCGTGGTCGCGGAACTTCTGAACGCACATCATCCGAATGGCTTTGCTCGCATCCGACGTCATTGTTTGAGTTGTCGGAATCACCACGCGATATGACGGGTCTCTCGGGCAATGATTGAAGGATGAGTAGATCGCCAAGTCGTACGGAGCGAGGATGCCGCCGATAATATCGGGTGTCATATCCGTGCCGTCGATGTCGAGCACTATACCCTTCACCATTACGACGTTTTCGAGACAGTGTCCTTGGTCAGGTTTGCGCGAGAGATCGAATAGGGCTGGGCAAAAGAGCCAGTTCTCGAACTTATCATCATACACCTTGGTTTCGAATCGATGGCGCAGTTGTCCGAAGAATTCGGTCGTGGTGTAGGATGCTTGGTTCCAGAGGTGGCGATATGTCTCAGCTTCCCAAAGTTCGGCTGGTCGCGGCCGAGTAGCGCGACTATTCCAGGTCGAGACGTAAAACCCGGCCGAATCGGGATTACATGGTGTGGACATTACCCCCTTACTTATAGGATAATTTGTCCACACATCCGTTTTAGAATTCTTTGCCTTCCACCTGCTACGCCGCATAGACGCAGACTTCTGGATTCGATGAGCTTCTCGTTTTGCCACGCTGCTCTCGTACTTGACCGGTCTGCCTTTAGGTTGGGGCATATCACAACCTGTCACCAATTTCTCAATTCGGCAGCCCGGATAATAGCTGGCGATATCCTCGGCAGTGTCTCTGTCCGGAACGATAAGCAGGAACAGATCGTCGCGTTCGAGATTACGAAGTACACCACGTCCTAGCGCTTGATATGAGGTTTGTGACAGAATCGCCCGGCGAATCTCGCGCTCCGTCATACCGCACATCTCTTGAAGGAAAGCACGATGACGCTCCGGCGGATTGAGAGCCGACATGACGCAGCACACGGTATGGTCTTGCAGATCATTCATCCCATGCGGTACATTCTGGAGCCGCACGCCATCAAAGTCATCATTCCGTACGTCGTTGTTCCCTATCCACATCGGCCGCAAATGGGGCGAGTGTTTGGCAGCTTCTCGCTGGCAGAGCTCCATGTATAACTGACCAACCGACATGCCACCATCGTATTCATCATCAGGTTTACGCACCGAGGTATCACGTAGTGTCTTCGACCACTTATGATCTGACAGATACTTGATGATCAATCGATTTCCGTTAAGATGTTCTGTGTACTTTATGCCTCTAGCAACCGCCGGATGCTCACTGAACTCGCAACCGACTTTGGCGAAGTACTTATACATGATAGAATTGTCCAGATTGGCGGCCATCAAGGTGACGCTAGCAAAAGGATCGAAGATAGACGGGTGCATCAAGCCGTGCACTTCGAACTGATTGACCTTCCCTGCTTCGAATCGACGGAACAGTTCGGTATCAACGTACAAGTTCCAGTGCGGGGCAACCAATCGGGATGTCAGATCAACGAAATGCTCATCTATTTCATCCTCGCCCAGATCGTGGAGCACCTCCATCAATTGACCATGGTCTGTCGCCTCCAGTACCGAATATCTTTCGCTGTATGGTAGCAGTCTAAACAAGCCCGTAAGCAGATTGCGATGCTCTTTCTTCAACCTGAATTGACGATGATACGTGATATCCATCGCCTCATCGACGAACAGGTGCCAGTCCTTGGCACGATGAAAATATTCGGTACCGAGGAATCCAGCGTGGGTGAGATAGAGCAGTTCGCCGCTTTCGTCTCGCGTGTTAAGATAATTGGTGATCCGACGCGCTACTTTTTCGTCGGCGTCTCGGTTGTGAAACGATGCACCTGACCTTCGACTTCGTGTCGGGAAACCGGGTTCGAGCGTCGCGCATTGACTGCTTGCACAGACGTATTGTTGGCTGAAGGATGGCTGTTTTGACCTGCCTGGGGATGCGCTCACAAGCAAACTTGGTGGCAGCACGAGTCTTACCGCAGCCTGTCGGCCCGGCATTCTTCCAAAAATGTGTCACTAAAATTCTCCATAGGGTAGCCTCAAATGTCCAAGCTCCTCCACTGATCTTTCGGTCAGCCCCTGCCGGGTAATTCCGGCAGGGGTAGCTTGAACGAGCTTCCTATGGAGCGGAGCATCGGGGATCAATCCGATGCGATTATTTATAACGCAGGACTACCGCAACTGCAACGTTATCGTGAGGAGGTTTTATACGATTGGGTTGCGTGTGCTGCGCGGACTGACGAATTTGCAATCGATTACCGATCGCGGCATGGCCATAGCGACTTTTTTGATAGGATCGCTCAGAGGCGGCTGCCTGGAAGTTCGCACGGGAGCGTGGTCTTCGTTTTGATCAAATTCGACTCTCGTTCCACTTGGCTGGGCGAAAGACCCCGAAGTCGATGTGGAGAAGTCCTAGAAGCAACTTGAAAGCTGACCGAGGCCGCGCCTACAACCATGTGAAGGATGAGTAATCGATGGCACGGATGCCGGATCGACCACGAGAAGCGATCTTCGACCTGCTTGAACAACTGTTGACCGATGTGAGGGAGTTCGAGCGGAGCGAAGGCGAGGATGGCTCAATTACAATCCAAGACGAGTCCGAGGACGATGCTGCCAATGAATGGCCGTGGCCGCGCCAACCATAACCGAGGATTTGGAACGATGGGCGGCTCTATGCCGCCCTTCCCGTATTCAGTGCCTGGATAAACCCCGCCACTGGCGCGACGAACTGATCCCGTGTCGTTGCGCCATTCAATAAATGCGCGTTCCGTCAAAAACCGATTGTAATGCGCCTCGATTATATCCGAGCTTGTCCCCAACCATTCGGCGATTTGCGCTACGGGCAGTCCAAGTTTCGACCAGCTTCGTGGCGAAGTAATGCCGTGACGAGTACGCCACACGTTCCTCGCCCGTCATCGGATCGGTCAACGCACCCGCTTCGCGCAACATAGTGCGCATGACATCGCGGAAATACGGATAGCTGCGATCGGGCCATCGAACAGTTCACCCGTATCAACAGCGCCTTGCGACCGTCGCCAAGCGATCTGGTCTATCAACAGGCGACGGATATCGAAGCAATCCCCTAATAGACCACGACCCCCCGCGCATTGGGATGCTTGCATTGATTTTTTGATGACACGGACGATGATCACCTCGGTGCCTGGCTGGGTTAAGAACGGTCACATTGCCGCCCTTGATTCGCTTGGCTGCCAGGCGGGGGCGTATACCGATACTGGCGATTAGGCCGATATAGCAGCGCAGCTTCCGCTTCATCTCGACGCTATGTTTATTCGGTGTGGCCACCCATTGATCTGTGATCAGCTTGGCGACGACTCGCACGCCGCCCGCATCGATGAATGCTCGCGCATCGCTTTCTGCCCCGTGCTCACCCTTGCGGATGTGCGGACGGTTCCGGCGATCCACCAACTTGGCGGCAATCGATTCCATCCACACGAACCGGAACGCCCAATCCAGATTGCCCAGCGTGGTCACGGATGGCCGTTTCTCGATTACCTGACGCCCCTTGCCTTTCGGCTGACTGCCATACTCGGCAATCGTCGCGGCCACGTTCTCGACCCTGTGGGCAGTCCGCAACCCAGTCGTTGAGATCGTGTTCCGTGATGGCGGTGATCAGGACATCCTCCCATCGCGGCCATCGCGCTCGATCTGCTACGCGGCGGCATATGGCCCTTGCCCTTGGTCACGGCACCCGCCTCGATCGCCTTGGCGCCCAAACGCGTGATGACAGGTTCGGCCTACAGGCGGAACGCCTGGGGGATCGTCTTGGGCTTGGCAGTGGCGCGGGGGTGACGATCGGTGGACCGGCGACGGCCAGGGGGTAGCGATGCCGTGCGCCTGCGATCGAGCACAACGGCGCGACCGCAGGGTTCCCCTCATTGCCGCCCGGCCGACGCGTTGAACCAGTGGGGGGCCCGGTCCGTCCTGGTCGCGGTCAACACATGATCGCCACGAACACCGGCGCGTATATCAGCCACAGCCCGTAGATGATGAGCGCTATTCATCCACAGCTTTATGAACATATTGGCTGAAGGTCTCGCACTCGGCGAACCTGGGATCATCTCTTTCCATGGTGCGGATGCAGGCGAGCGCCTTTCGTCCCTCCTCCGTCTTGGGTGTGTAGTTCAATATAGAGAGCCGATCGATCGACGCCTTCATCACCTTCAGCTTGCGCTGCGGCGGCAGTCGTTTGATTAGGATGTCGTGGATTTCCTGTTCCCGCCGCCGCTGGGCGTGTCTTTCCTTTGCCTCCACCACGGCGGGGGCGATGCGCTGTTCGATTGACCCCCACGAACAGATTTCCAGGCACCCGTCTCGGTATTCCAGCACGCCCTCGGCTTCTGTGCAGAACACCTTGTGCGAGTTCGTAGTGATCGAACATGACGAAGGCTTCCGCGATGGCGATGCACTGCTGCCAATCGGCGCGACCTTCCAGCCCTTCGCCCAGCCGATCGAAGTCGTCTTTGTCCCACTGATCGAGCGGGTATTGCCGTAACACGTCGGCGACCATCTGGCACGTCGTCTCAATCGGCAGACGATAGACCTCATTGATCGCGTCGAACGGATTCTCACGACGCTCGCCAGGGATCGGTCGCAACGTTGGCATCGGCTCCGGGTCAGGGATCGATGGCGTCGGGTCCGGGCCTGGTTCCGGGTCTGGTTCCGGGTCCGGCTGAACTGGTTGCATGGCGACAGGTGGTGGTGTCTCTGGATCAGGATCAGGCGTCGCAGCCGGAGTCCGGGCCTCGGACTGATTGGGTTCGTGTAGACGCTTGTACTCGCGCTCGCGCTTGCGAATGCGACGCAGCGGTTCCCCTTCGACCGGGGGCTTCGTCTTTGAGAACGGCTGCTCTGGCCACAGCAACACGCCATCGGGCACCGTGACCCACGACGCGGGCAACCTGAGCTTCGGTCGGATGATGGTTGGCGCCATCGAATTCAGCTCGGCTTCGAGGGCAGCCGGCGGCTGATCGGCGGCGAACGCCTTGGCGATCAACTCAAGCCGGCGAGGGCAGAGATCGACCAGCCGGTTGGCGTGCGTGACGTAGAAGTTGACCGCCTTGCGGCTCACTTCGTACGGGAAGCCCATCGAGCGCAACAGGTTTTCTTCAGTGGCCATGTGGTGGACGTAGAGAAACAGATCGTGGTGGTCGTGTTCGGCGTCGTCCCGAATCCAGAACGGATTGAGACCTCGCGCGATCAACGGAGCGAAGTGATCGCCCAGCTTCGCCAGCACTGCCGGATCGGCATAATTCGTGTTTGCCAACCACAACCAGCGCAAATCGGCGGGGACCGGGAAATCTGGCGGCGGAACGAACGGGTCATAGCCACCGTGACCGCTGATCCGCCAATTCTCATTCCTGCGTGATCTCCGGTGTTTCGAAAGTCACCGTCCGCTGCATCCCGAATGCGGTCTTCAAGATGTCACAGGCCGCCTCATCGCTCGCGATCCGGCCTGGATCATCGAACAGCAATGCAGATGCCTGAAGCATCGAGCACTGGTGCAGAGTGCGTACCAGCGAAATCGGCTTCGTTGGCCGCGCTTCGATGAACAGCCGTTTCTTGGCGTTCTCGAACGGCGGCATGTCCAGCACGGCACGTCGCATCGCGGTTTGGCGTGTCTGTGGCCTTGATTTCAGCATCGCGGGCGGCAGACTGGGGAAGCTAGTCGCTGATATCTCTGGCAACGGCGGCAGGCTGCGGTACAACTCCTTCTCGGACACAATACCGTACTGCCGGAATCGCTTCTTGGCGATCGTCGTCTTGCCGAAGCCGGTCGCGGAACAGATCAGTTGCATCGGCTTGCGACCGCTCGCGACGGAATCCATCAGCGTGGTGGCCGTCTGCATATCGGACCAGACGATGTTGGTGCGAACGTCGTATGGCAGGATCATGGCGCCATTCTCCTAGCTACGAGCAACAGCCCGCCGGTTTTCCGTCATGCCGCTGACGTTCGCCTTACGGAGAACGGGTCTGTCGGCACTTAGCCATGTACGGCGCGAACGCCGGACACTGTCTCCACGCAGCGAGCAACAGCCCGCGATCTTTGCACCGTTATTGCCGCAGACGGTGCCACGCGGCCGTGGGAGCAACAGCCCCTGGTCGGCACGTCATGTCCTGCGCGAACGCAAGACACTTAGGCACGTCCAGGACCGCAGTGCTGCACCGGCCGGTGACGGAGTGGCATGTCCCTTTGCCTGCCGGCCGCACGAGGCGACCAGTGGCGAGGCGGTGCAGATAGGCGCGTCCCGCTGCCGGGTCAAGGATAATCTTGGCGCAACACTGGTACATGATGCTCACGAAATACCTAGTAAAAATCAGCGAGTCTCCACACAGTCTCAAATACCCCGTGTCTTGTGTGGCGTTGCTGGGCTGCCCAATCTAGAACTCCCACTAATCAGCCAAGCGGACGCTTTCACATATCTCTGCTGGCGTAACGTGATTGTAAGTCAATGTCACATCTTGCGACGTTCAGCGTGCACGTGTTTGACGATGTCGGCTGCATAGTCACGTTCGCGTTCAATCGACTGACTCAGCATGCCATACTGCAATGCAGCAACTGCGCCAGTGCCCGAGCCGGAGAACCAATCGCCGAACATTCCGCCCGGAAAGCCACACAGCTTCAGCACCCGCCGGTAAAGCTCCAGCGGTTTCTGGGAAGGGAAGTCGGTCTTGTTCTCGCGGCCATTGTTGTTTATGTTCCAGGCAGCCTTCAGCAACGCGCCACGCGTTGTATTGATCCTGTCGTTCCGCCATTCGCCCCATCTGGCCTTCCGCTGGTCGAATCGGTATTTGTCGCTTTTTGCCACCCAGACGAGCGTGTAATAACAATGTTGCATAAGCTTGCTTGGTATGCGTGACCGCTGATTGGTTTGTATGACGGTGATGTGTTGGATCATGGTGTAGTTCTTGCGCTGCATGAGATTTGCGGTCGGGCCAATCGAGTCGTTAGAACAGCAAATGAACATTGATCCCGTATGGTGCAGGCATCGCCACGCCTCGGTCGTCCAGTAGTCGGTGAACTCCTCGAAATCCTTGTGCGATTTGAAGTTGTCCCAGTGCGCACGAAATCGCGGATTCATCAGACGTTTTTCGTAATATTCGTCGCAATAATCCGGTGCACCAACCTGCGAGAAGTAGGGTGGGTCGGGCGCCATGAGGTGCACCGATCCATCGGGAACCGCGCCATTTCCACCACGTCGCCTACCAGCAAGGTCTGGTTCGGATTGAGGACGATCTTGTCCACATCGGGCGAGACGAATTCTTTCGCACGCGGTTCGGGTGGAACTCGAGTTCGTCTCGTTGCGAAGGCCGCTTCGTGAACGTCGTCGCGCCGTTTCAGCTCCATCAGATCGTTCGCGGCGGACAGGCTGGGCTGTCGATCGGGCGCGTTCCCTTGCGTTCTGCCCAATTCCAGGCATCCATGAATTCGAGCCAGCGGCGTGCGAACTTGGCGAACTCATTCATCCATTTCTGGGTGTATGGGAGATTGTGGCGGTTGCGCAGTGGCAAATTCGCTTTGATCCACTGTCTGACATTCTGGCGTTTCCGATCTGCGTGGTTCCGTGGATCGTCGAGCCACGCCAGGATTTCGATCCATGTCAGACCGACATCCCGCTTAGCCTCATACATACGCAGTTCGTGCTCCTCGATCGCTTGGTCGATATCGGCGATGATACGCTTGGTCATCGCGAGTCGTCGCATAACGATCGTCACCCCGCTCGGCAGGGCGACGTGTTGCGTTTAGCCGTCGTGGTGCTCCTGCTGCGGCGCATCGTGCAGTGCGGTCAGGATGCGCGCGTATAGTTCGCTGATATTGTCGGGGGGACTCCGTGTTGGAGAGGCGCTCGGGCGATCACCCGCGCGTCACTGATATAGTGAGGCCCCCCAGCAGGCCGTAAGGGGGTGCGTGCCGCTCGCCATTGCTCGCCATTGACCTTTTTTCGCTGGGCCACCGGTTACCGAACGATCGATCGCTGATCATCCGCTCGGATGCGCCCCCGGCGTTTCTGCCGGCCGCCCCTCTGACCGATGATCGGAGTGCGATGACTAGCGGCCGGTGGCAGCGATGCTTATCTACCGCCGGCTGTTCTCACGGAGCCTACCTGTATGTCTGTTTCCCACCACGAGCCGCCGCCGCCGTTGCTGGTGCCTCTGGCAGAGGCCCAGCGGCTGCTCGGAGTCAAGATCACTAAGTTGAACGAACTCGCGAAAGCGAGGCAGATCGAGAAGGTCCGCATCGGAAAGCGGGCGCTGGTCACGATGGCCTCGATCCGGCAGTTCGTCGCCAGTCTGAAAGGCTGAGCGAACCCGACTGGGGCGGCGTATCCCCTACGCCGTCTCTTTTTCGCAGAAGGCGGCCCAGTCACTCATCAACGACATCCGCTGGGAAAACAGATCACCGCGCCTGTAGCTGGCTTCAACCTTGCCCTTGACCTGATGCTGCATCGCCGTCTCGATCACCGCGTGCGGATACGCCGTCGTCTCAGCCGCCCAGTCATTGAAGCCCGATCGGAAACCATGCACGACCACGGCCTCGCCGTTGGCGTCGGTCAGTTTGAATTTTCGCAGGCAGTACAGTGAGGTGGCCCCTAAAACTGGACAGGTTGCTAAGAAGAGTCTCCGCTTGGGAGCGGCCGGTTGGCCGGAGGTGAGACTTGTCGAATACTCGGAAGAAGACTCGAGTTCAAGGCGAAGGTGGCGCTGGCGGCGGTCCGGGAGGAAGTACGGTCGCCGAACTTTCGGGCCGGTTCGGTGTGCATGCCAGCCAGATTCACGCATGGAAGAAGACGTTGCTGGACGGAACGGCGTCGCTGTTCGCGCCAAACAGGGCCGCGACCAATGGTGGCGACGCGGCGGCCGAGGCTCAGTTGGCACCGTTATATGAGAAGATCGGTCAGTTGACGGTGGAGCGGGATTTTTTTCGCAAAAGGTCTGGGCCATGAGCAGGCCGACGGCTGGCGCTGGTGACCATGATGACCAGGCCATGCCGGTGGTGGCGCAATGCCAGCTGCTGAAAGTCGGCGTCGAAATGCCGCATCACGGTGGCGCCGGTGAGTGCGGACGACCTGGCGGTGATGCGCCGCATCGACGAATTGTATCTGGCGTCACCGTTCTATGGATCGCGGCGGATGACGGCGGTGCTGCGTCGCGAGGGCTGGGCGGTGAATTGCAAGCGCGTCCGGCGATTGATGCGGGTGATGGCGCTGGAAGCGATCTACCAGAAGCCCAATACCAGCCGGAAGCATCCGGATCACAAGGTGTACCCTTATCTGTTACGGAATTTGACCATTGATCGACCAAACCAGGTCTGGTGCGCTGACATCACGTATATTCCGATGGCCAAAGGGTTCGCGTATCTGATCGCGGTGATGGACTGGTTCAGTCGGCGGATCCTGGCATGGCGGGTGTCGATCACGTTGGAAGCGGATTTCTGCGTCGAGGCGTTGCGGGACGCGATGCACCGGTTCGGCCAGCCGGAGATTTTCAACACCGACCAAGGCGTGCAGTTCACCAGCGCACCGTTCCTGACCGAGCTGGAGACCCAGGGTGTGCGGATCAGCATGGATGGCAAAGGGCGGTTTCTGGACAACATCTTCATTGAGCGGCTGTGGCGCAGCCTGAAGTACGAGGAAATGTTCATCAAGGCTGTACGGCTCGGCGCGCGAAGCACGTCTGGGCATCGGCGGGCGGCTGCGTGTTCTACAACGACGATCGGCCGCACCAGGCGTTGGACGACCGGACGCCACGGGCTGTTTTCGAAGACGCGGCCCGTAATCATGTGGATAACGCTCCCGCTGCGCTCCCGCGTTACCCACATGATTACGGGCACAACAGCAACAGGAAGGTATTGACCAATGTAGAATGGTAGCTATACTTACGATCATATATTCCCTCGGATCGAGAGGGACATCGGAACGCGGTGGGACTTCTCGGTCACCCCAATTCCCGTCCAACCGATGGGGTCCACCTCACAGCATCGCGTTCTCTCCGAGCGGCTTGCCATCCGGCCGGCTGAATACGAACTCGCCGTATCTTGGCAGGGACTCTAGAATCGCTATCACGCGCCCGCTCAGAGGCACCCTGAACGGCTGGCGCTTGGCTCGGCGCCCCTTGACCCGATCGGCCGGGATGACCCACGTAGCAAGCTCCAGATCGATCTCCGTCCATCGTGCGCCCAGCGTGGCATTGGTCCGAACATTGGTCAGGAGGGTGAACTCCAGCGCGCGGGCATCGATGCTATCGACTTGTCGCAGCATCGCCATGAATGACGGCATGCGCGCGAACGGCAAGGCTGGATAATGTTCGGTCTGGTGTATCTGGGCCGTATCCCCGAGCAAGTGCGCAAGGTTGCCTTTCATCACGGCCGGGTTTTCGCCTTTCACCAGCTTGCCGGCCTTGGCATAGTCCGATACGGCTTCGATGCGACCGCGAAGGACCGGGGCGTACTGCAATTTGCCCCAGAGCGGTTTCAGCACCGGTAACACGAGCGGCGGGATCTGATCGATCGGTGTGCCGCCGATGTGGGGGAAGATGTGCTTGTCCATCTGCCCCCACCACTGCTTGCGGTAGCGGTCGCTGCCCGATTCCGCCTGATGCGCGTCATAGTACTGGCGGGCAACCTCGATGAAGGTGGACAGCGTGGCGGCCTTCGCCATCGGGTCTTGGCCAGCATGTAACAGCTTGCGATTCTTGAGGATGAGTTCCTTGGCTTCGGCCAGCGACACCAGATCGAGCGAGCCCAGTCCCTTGTGGTGCACCTTGCCATCGGGTCCCGTGAACCTATTGACCCACGACATCGATCGGCGTGGCGTCACCTGAACGTACAGGTGATCCGCCGCGCGATGCACGCCCGGCTTGAGCTTGCGGATGGCGAGTGCGGTGAGATCAGCGCCAGTCTTCTTGCCCGGTGGGCGGCCCATCGCCATTCCTCCCGTTTGCAGGAGCGGCTACCGCCAGCCAATCTATTTGTCTATCTATTTATGCGACGCGGCAACAGGCGTTGAGTGGCGAGGGATGGAGATAGTAATAGAACTATATTCCGAGAACCTTCAATGGGTTACGGTGGATGGCGGGCAAAGGCGATGATACCGCAATCAGATGCGGCTTGTGGCGCACCGCGCCCTGCATCCCGCCGCCGGTCGCCTCGAACGCCTCAAGGCAGTGGCGAAGCACGCCGGCCTCCGCGCGCGTCAGCACGGGGACCGGCGCGTAATACCCAAGATCGCGATACTGCCGCACTGCTGCTTCGGACAGGGACTTCATCGGCGTCGTCCTGCTTTCGTATGAGATGGACAAAGCCGATACTCCCGCGCCACCATCACCGGCAAGAGAGGGAGGGGACAACAACAACGGGAGACTGACCTATGCGCAGACGAACCTTCCTTGCGGCGTCGGCGGCGACCCTGGCACTGCCCGCCGTGGCGCGTGCGGCAAACCAGCGGGTCCTGAAATTCATCGCACAATCGGATCTGGCGATTCTCGATCCGATCTGGACCACCGCCTACGTGACACGCAACCACGGTTTCATGGTGTTCGACACGCTGTACGGCCAGACCGGGCAAAGCGGCGGCTTCAAGGCCACGCCGCAGATGGTGGCAGGACACACGATCGAGGACGATGGCAAGACCTGGAAGCTCAGCCTGCGCGACGGGCTGGTATTCCATGACGGCGAGCCCGTGCTGGCGCGGGATTGCGTCGCCTCGATCAGGCGCTGGGGCGCGCGCGACGCGTTCGGCCAGGCGCTGATGGCGCGCACCGACGAACTTTCGGCGCCCGATGACAAGACGATCATGTTCCGCCTGAAGCAGCCGTTCCCGCTGCTGCCCGACGCGCTCTGTCATGGCGCATCCAACATGTGCGCGATGATGCCGCAGCGCATCGCCGAGACCGATCCGTTCAAGGCATTCACCGAGGTCGTCGGCAGCGGCCCGTTCCGCTTCAACACCGATGAGCGGGTGCAGGGTTCGTTATTCGTCTACAATAAATTCGACAAGTACAAGCCACGCGAGGGCGGCGAGGTCAGCTTCACCTCGGGGCCCAAGGTCGTCTATTTCGACCGGGTCGAATGGCACGTCCAGCCCGATCTCGCCACCAAGGCAGCGGCCATGCAGGCGGGCGAGATGGACTGGTGGGAAAACCCGTCCGCCGACCTGCTGCCGCTCCTGCGGAAGGCGGGCATCCAGACACCGATCAACGACCATACTGGCAATCCCTACATACTGCGGCCGAATCATCTGCATCCGCCGTTTGACAAGCCTGCGGTACGCCGGGCGCTGATGGGTGCGATCGACCAGAAGGAATTCATGCTGGCTATGATGGGCTCGGACACCTCGCTCTGGTCCGTGCCGATGGGCTTCTTCCCGCCGGCCTCGCCGATGGCGAGTGACGCCGGTCTCTCCGTGGTGACCGGCCCGCGCGATTACGCAGCGGTGAAGACAGCTTTGGAGAAGGCAGGCTACCAGGGGGAGAAGTTGGTGCTCATGGGGGCGACCGATCAGCCCACCAATTACCCCCTGGCCGCGGTTGCCGCCGATGTGCTCAAGCGGGTCGGTATGGAAGTGGACTACCAGGCCACCGACTGGGGCACCGTGGTGCAGCGCAGGGCGCTCACCAAGCCGCCGGCCGAGGGTGGATGGAACCTGTTCTGCACCGGCTTCTCAGGCCTCGACTGGTTTACCCCGGCCAGCCATCTGCCGCTGCGCGGCAATGGCAAGAATGCGTGGTTCGGCTGGCCGACGCTGCCGAAGCTCGAGGAACTGCGCGATGCGTGGTTCAATGCGGAGGATGCGGCCGCCCAGAAGAGCATCGGCGAGGCGATGCAGCGCCAGGCATTCGAGGACGTGCCATTCTACCCCCTCGGCGTGGCGCAGTCGCCGACCGCGTTCCGCAAGGACATCACCGGAGTGCCGGAAGGCTTCGTGATCTTCTGGAACGTCCGTCGCGTCTGACCGCTCAGCCTGAGGTTGCCATCGTCATCTTCGGCGCGGCGGTGCGTCCGGACGGCAGCCCAAGCGCCATATTGCGCCGTCGTGTCGAGGCGGCCGCCGCATTCGGCGCACGCCTCGACGCGCCGCTCTACGTGCCGACAGGAGCGAAAGGGCGGTACGGCGCTTCGGAAGCTTCGGTGATGGCAGGACTGCTCCGTGCGATGGGCGTTCCGGCTGAACGCATCCTGCCGGAGGAGACTGGCACCGACACGCTGTCTTCCGTTCGGGCAGTGGCGCGGCTGATTTCCGAAGCGGACACAGTCTATGTCGCGACCAGCGGCTATCACCTGGCCCGGTGTCGGATCTTGCTGCGCCTGGCTGGCATACGCGCGGAAGCATGTCCGCCACCGCCTGCAGCCGACCGTCTGCTGGAACGTTGGTACTGGCGACTTCGGGAGGTGGCGGCGATCCCGTACGATGCCGCGCTCGGCCTGCTCCTGCGCCTGCGCGGGCGGTGGTGATGCGGTGCGGTGTTCACACGGGGCAGCGATCACGCGCGTGTACCAAGCGTCCTAAAGGTTGACTTCCGGGCAGGTGCGGCGTCACCGCAAAACCGTCATGGCCGGGCTTGACCCGGCCATCTTTGCGGCAGGAGTGCCGGCACAGATGGCCGGGTCAAGCCCGGCCATGACGTCTGTGTGGCCAGTGCCGTGTGTCAACATTTAGGACGCTTGGTATAACGTGTCACAAGTACGGTAGCGGCTCCGACCGGCGTCCCCTCCCCATCGCCAAGGGCCGAGCTCGTGCCAGCCATCCGTCGTGGCGCGGTGCCGCCTGTGATGGCCGGGACATGCCCGGCCATGACGGTTTAGGCACGGAGCGCACGGATCTGCTTGCTTTATTCGGCCGCTGCAGGCCGCGCCGGGATCGGCACGGTGTTCGGCCCGAACCGCTCACGGTACGGCGTGGTGTCGATCTCCTCGAGCTCGATCTCGCGCGCCAGCACCTTGCGCTTCCACTCCTGGTGCGCCGGCTCGTCGCCGTGGAACTCGGGCATCACCTCCTTGGCGAACAGCTCAAGGCTTTCGCAGATATGCGCATGTGCATTCTTGCCGGCCTGGTTCAGCAGAATGACCTGATCGATGTTGGAAGTCCGGAACCGCCGCAGTTTTCTCCGAAGTGTCTCCGGCGAGCCGATCAGGCCGCCTGAGATGGCGCGCGCTGCGGCCTCGGGATTTTCGCGCTTCCACTTGTTGTATTCGTCCCACATGTTGACCGTGTAAGGGTCCGGCCGCTTCCGTCCCGAGCTCGACCCGTAATAGCGCAGCGCGAACTGGAAGAACGTCGCGCCATCCGCACGCCGGCGCGCCTCCTCATCCGTTTCGGCGCACATGAAGTAGCTGACCAGCGCGATGTTCGGATTGGTCTGGTAGTCGGCCAGCTTCTCCTGCTGTTTGACGAAGGCGTTGTAATAGGCGTGCACCCAGGCATGCGCGGCATCCGCCGACAGGAACTGGAAGCCCGAGCGCGCCCAGGCCGCGTCGGCCGGCCATCTCGATCGTCTCGAGCTGCGAGCAGGCGACCCACAGCGGCGGGTGCGGCTTCTGCACCGGCTTGGGCAGCACGTTGCGCATCGGCATCTTGTGCCATTTGGTGTCCAGCTCGACGCCCTTGTCCTGGAACATCGGGATGATGCAGCGGATTGCGTCCTCCCAGATTTCCCGCTTCGTCTCCATGTCGCGATCGAAGCCGCCGAGTTCGGTGATGGAGGCTGATTCGCCGGTGCCCATCTCGACGCGGCCGTTCGACACCAGATCGAGGCAGGCGATGCGTTCGGCGACGCGCTGCGGCGGGTTGGTTGTCAGCTGGACGATGCCGTGGCCGAGCCGGATGTTCTTGGTCCGCTGGCTGGCGGCGCCGAGGAAGACTTCCGGCGCGGGGGAGTGGGAGTATTCTTCGAGGAAGTGGTGCTCGACCTCCCAGGCGTAGTCGTAGCCGAGCCGGTCGGCCAGCTCCACCTGGGTGAGCGCGTTCTGATAGAGCTGCCGCTCGTCGTCCGGCCCCCATGGGCGCGGAAGCTGCAACTCGTAGAAGATGCCGAACTTCATGGGTGTTCCCCTGTCCTACTGGCGAGTAGTGCGCCCAACGCGGCGCGGGGTGTCAAGGTTCGGCCTCGCGGGAGTATCGTCTCGGCGTGCGGTGCATTCTATAGTCTGGCGAGTGACCCATCAGGAGACAGGCATGGGCGTGCTGGATCGTATCACCGCCGACCCCGCAATCTTCGGCGGCAAACCCATCGTGCGTGGGATGCGAATCTCGGTGGAGCTGGTCCTGAGCCTGCTGGCTCAAGGTGAAACGCAGCAGGCCATTCTTGATGATTACCCTGGGCTGGAGCCGGAGGACATCCGGGCCTGCCTCGCCTACGCGCACGCCGTCGTCGCCGATGATCGGCTGGAAGACGTTGCGGTCGCCTCCGATTGAGATTTCTGATTGATCGTTGTGCTGGCCGCAGGCTGGCTGAATGGCTGCATGGTCAGGGCCACGATGTGCTCGCGGCTTGGGCCACTGAGCCCGACCCAGGTGACGCAAGGCTGCTGGAGATGGCGGCGGCAAGCGGACGCATCCTCGTGACGATCGATAGCGATTTTGCCGCATTGGTATACAGGTTTGGCGCTGCGCACGCGGGAATTGTCAGCCACGATATCTGGTGCCCGATAGTTGCAGGAGACGAAAACAATGAAAACCCGGATGGCCTTCGCCGCCACGTTGCTCGCCGGCACCGCCTCCTCCGCTTTTGCGGCACCTTCCTGCACGCCGGAAGCGTTGAACGCTTTGCACGTGGCCAGCGTCACCGTCACCGAAGCGGCGCCGGTTGCCGCGACCGGTGGCGCACCTGCCTACTGCGACGTGAAGGGGACTGTAGTGACGCAGGGTCAAGGCGCACCGAACGGCTCTGCCCGGTTCGCGATGCAGTTGCCTGACGCGTGGCGGCAGCGGTTCTTTTTCATGGGCGTCGGCGGCAACGCGGGCTCCCTGACGCCGGCGGTGAATGCCATTGACCGCGCGGCCTCGCTCGGCAAGGGCTATGTCACGGCGGTGACCGACACCGGACATGTCGGCAATGGCACCGACGCCTCCTGGGTGCGCATGCCTGACGGAGGGCGCGACGAGGCCAAGGTCGCCGACTTCCTGCACCGGGCGGCACATGATGTCGCCTTGGCCGGCAAGCAATTCGCGCAGGCGTTCTACGGCACGCCGGTACAGCACGCGTATTTCGACGGGTGCTCAACCGGCGGTCGGATGGCGATGATGGAGGCTGAACGCTATCCCACCGATTTCGATGGCATCATCGCCGGCGATCCGAACATGGACTACCACGCGGCGCTGCTGCGCTTCGTGGTTCAGAAGGCAGCGTTGGCCTCGCCCGCCTCGTATCTGTCACCCGAGACGCTTCGCGCCGTGGACAAGGCGGTCACGGCCCGCTGCGACATGCTCGACGGCGCGGTGGACGGATTGATCCAGGATCCGACGCGCTGCCACGTGCAGCCACACGAACTGGTTTGCCACGGCACCCAGACCGCGGACTGCATCAGCGCCGATCAGGCGCGCGTGCTGCAGGCGTATATATCGGGCGTGCGCGACCGGCACGGTCACTTGCTCTATCCCGGCATGCCGATCAGCAACCTGTCCGGTCCCCGCGGCATCAGCTACTGGACAACCGGCGAAACCGCACCCGATCTGGCACATGCCGATGCGCCCTGGGGCGCCGATGCCAACGCGCCGCGCGGCTGGGTGTTCGCGCGCCAGGCGCTGACTTACTGGCTCGCAATGGGCGCAGGCCAGCAGATGGAGAAGCTCGACACCGATCCCCACACCGGTACGGTGGGCGACGCGCTGGTTGCCATCACCGACCATAGTTTTCTGGGCGGCGAGACCAAGGACCCCACGAAGCTCCTGCCCTTCATCCGCCAAGGCCGCAAGCTGATCATCTATCACGGCACCAGCGATCCGGCGCTGTCGCCCTATCGCTCGATCGCCTTCTACCGCGACCTTGCGGCGACAGTGCATGGTTTCGACAGGGCGGGGGCGAGCGTGCGCCTGTTCCTGGTGCCCGGCATGCAGCATTGCAGCGGCGGGCCAGGTCCGGACCAGTTCGACACGCTCTCAGCCATCGAGGCTTGGGTGGAACAGGGCAAGGCGCCGGATTCGATCCCGGCGTCCACCAGGCCCGACAGCCCGGCGCCCCACAGCCTGCCGCTGTGTCCCTATCCGCAGCAGGCACACTACCAGGGGAGCGGTGCGGCGACCGACGCGGACAATTGGCGCTGCGCGGCGCCAGCCGGCGAGACGGCGCATTCGGGACGCGCCGGGCATCCGGGATAGTGTTCCTGAGATGGCTTGACCGGTGCTGGACCATACCACTGAGGATGGCAGGGCGAAGAACCGGCGCGTCGAACTGGTGCGGCGCTGAACAAACCGCGCACAGCTAACCGTGGCCTCAGTTCTTGCGATCGTTCGAAGTCGCCGGCGGCCATAGCCATGTGCCGTGGTTCACATTGTAAATCGCCTGTGCCGACGGTTGCCCGCCGATCCCACCGGGGTGGTTGGCGTCGTAATAGGTATACGTGCGCACGGCATTGTTTCCGCCGGCAGCAGCGTCGGGCGAAGGACCGACATTCGCCGCACATCCCGTCAAGGCGATGCCGGCGGCACAGATCGGCAGAATCCGAGACATTTCGCTTTTCTCCATCAGCCATTCAGCCCGATTTTAGCAACCTAGTCGCCTGCCAGCCACGCAATTAGGCGCGTGGGTGGGACCTGCGCCAGACCTCGACCAGCCGAGCCTCGTCCACCGACGTGTAGCGCTGGGTGGTGGACAGGCTGGCATGCCCCAGCAGATCCTGGATCGAGCGCAGATCCGCCCCGCCGGCCAGCAGATGCGTGGCAAAAGAATGACGCAGCGCGTGGGGCGTTGCGTGCTCCGGCAAGCCATGCAGCCGGCGAAATTCCCGCAAGGTGCGCTGTGCCACCGCCGGATCGAGCCGCTTGCCACGCGCGCCCAGGAACAGCGGGCTGTTCGGCCGACGGTCGGGGTGCAGGGCCAGCCAGGCGCCGACTGCCTCGCGCACGGCAGGCAGCACCGGCACGATCCGCTCCTTCCGTCCCTTGCCCACCACCCGCAGCATCCCGTCCGAGCCGGCCAGCGGCGCATCGCGCACGTCGAGCGCCAGCGCCTCGGCAATTCGCAGGCCACAGCCGTACAGCAGGGTGAACAGCGCCGTGTCACGGGCCTGGATGGCGGCGGCATCGGACATCACGGCGATCTGTTCTGTCACGTCGCGCGCCTGGGACGGTGCCAGGGCACGCGGCACCGGACGTTTGGCGCGCGGCGTGGCGATCAGCCGCAGCGCCGGGTTGTCCAGCCCCTGGCGGCGCGCCAGAAAGCGGAAGAAGCTGCGCACAGCGGCAAGATGGCGGGCCCGTGTGGCATTGCCGATGCCGCGAGCCGCCTCGGCCGCCAGCCAGGCACGCAGATCGGCCTGCCGCAGGCCGGCGAGCGCAACCAGATCGGGCTCACCCCCCAGATGTATTGTCAGAAAACCGAGGAAGGCGGCGATGTCGGCACCATAGGCCTCCACCGTCAATGGGGACGCGCGGCGTTCCTGGCCGAGCCATTCGAGGAAGGCAACGCGAGCCTCCTCGCCGGTCATCGCCACGGCGTGTTGTTGGTCGTTGTCATCCCCGCGCAAGCGCTCAGCGACCGAGCGCGGCGGCCACGGCGCGACCGAGGAAGGCGAGCGACCCCTTGCCCTGTGCGGGATCGAGGACATCCGGGCTTCGTGCGAGTAGTGCAACCAGAGCGGGTGGGCCCGCCCCAGGGACGCGAACCAAGGCGTCATGTCTGGCCAGACCGGCGGCCTCCGCGTGCAGCAGGGCCGCATCGGATGGTGCGTCGCGGAAAACCACCTGCCGCCCGTCCAGCAGACGGCCGACCGTGCCGGACGGCAGCGAACGCGCTCCCGGATGATCCGCTTCCAGGCAGAGGTGCGCGGCGTCGACCGCCAGGATGGCGGGCATTTCGCCGCTGACGCAGTCCGCGGGATCTGACGATCGCAGCAGTGCCAGCACGGCTTCCTGAACACGGGCAGCCACTCCCGCGGCGGAACGGCCAGCCGCGAGCAGGACATCGGCGCGCTCACGCTGGGCCTGGAGCATCGCCGCCATGTGGTCGGCCAGACCCTCGCCATGCACGCGTGCTGGAGGCGTCAGCACGCCATAGAGCTCGACGTGCTCCGCCAGCCAGGCCGGATTGGCACGCAGGAACGCCTCGACGAACGCCGCGCCGGCTCCGCCGTCCTCGATAACGGGGTCGCCTGCCTCCCCCGCTGGCAGGCTCATCGGGTCAGGCAATCTGCTGGCCGGTCTTGGCCCAGTCGGCCAGGAAGGCCGTCAGCCCCTTTTCCGTCAGCGGGTGATTGAACAGCAGGCGCAGCACAGCGGGGGGCAGGGTGGCGACATGGGCGCCCAGCTTGGCGGCCTCTACCACGTGCATCGGGCTGCGCACCGAGGCGACCAGCACCTCGGTCTTGAAATATGAATAGTTGCGGAAGATCGCCATGATATCGGCGATCAGTCCCATGCCATGCTCTCCCACATCGTCCAGCCGGCCGATGAACGGGCTCACGAAGGTGGCGCCCGCCTTCGCCGCCAGGATCGCCTGGGCGGCCGAAAAGCACAGGGTCACGTTGACCATCGCGCCATCGTCGGTCAGGTGGCGACAGGCGCGCAGTCCGTCCGGTGTCAGCGGCACCTTCACGGTGATGTTCTTCGCGATCGCCCGCAGCACGCGGGCCTCCGCCATCATGCCGTCGAACTCGGTCGCCGCCACCTCGGCGCTGACCGGGCCAGGCACGGCGGCGCAGATATCGGCCAGCACGTCCTGGAACTTCTTCCCGGTCTTGGCCATTAGCGAGGGATTGGTGGTGACGCCATCGAGCAGGCCGCTGGCGGCGAGGGACCTGATCTCCGCGGTGTCCGCGGTATCGACGAAGAACTTCATGCCATCGCTCCGATTTGCGGCTACGCCTGGATGCCAGGCGAGACTCCGTGCGGATCATATAGGATGCAGGGCACCGACCGAAAGCAGACGTCACATGCGCCGAGGCGTGTGCCGGTCATGCTTCCCTACCCATTTCCAGGCCCGTTCGACTACAGCGTCCCGCCGAATCTGGACCCTCAGGCGGGCGACGTCGTCCTGGTTCCGCTTAATCGCCGCGAGGAAGTGGGGGTAGTCTGGGATTTGCCGGCAGATGCCGCCCCCCGGGTCAATTGCCCGGGAGCAGGCCCGGTGCCCGACGGCAAGCTGAAGCCGATCGCCGGGATCATCGACACGCGGCCGATGCGTCCTGCGCTGCGGCGGTTCGTCGACTGGGTGGCGGCTTACACGCTGGCTCCGCCCGGCGAAGTGATGGCGATGGCGCTGCGGGTTGTCGCGCCGGGCTTCAGTCCGTCGACAACCGGGTGGCGACGCGCCGCCCCATTGCCCGAGGCGCGAATCACCGAGGCGCGGCAGAAGGTGCTGGACGCGCTTGGCGCGAAGGAGCCGCGTGCCGGCAGGGAGCTGGCTCTGGCGGCCGGGGTCGGTGCAGGCGTGGTGCGCGGCATGGCCGACGCCGGGCTTCTGGTCCCGGCAGTGCTTCCACTCGCGTCGCCGTTCGCCATCCCGGACCCCGAACACCCTGGCGAAGTACTATCACTGGACCAGGTCGCCGCTGCCGCCTCCCTGCGTCAGGCGGTGGCGACGGGGGAATTTTCGGTCACGCTGCTGGACGGCGTGACAGGGTCGGGCAAGACCGAGGTGTATCTGGAGGCGGTGGCGGAATGCCTGCGCCGTGGCCGCCAGGCGCTCGTGCTGTTGCCGGAGATCGCGCTGTCATCGCAATGGCTGGAGCGGTTCGAGCGTCGTTTCGGCGTCGCACCCGCGGTCTGGCACTCGGATCTCACGTCCCGCGTTCGGCGAACCACCTGGCGTGCGGTGGCCGAGGGCGCGGCGCCGGTGGTGGTGGGGGCACGTTCCGCGCTCTTCCTGCCGTTCCCCGATCTCGGCCTCGTCGTGGTCGACGAGGAGCACGAGACGGCATTCAAGCAGGAAGAAGGCGTGGTCTACCACGCGCGCGATATGGCGGTGGTGCGCGCCCGCTTCTGCGCCGCCCCGGCGGTGTTGGTGTCGGCCACCCCCAGTCTGGAGACGCTGGCGAACGTCGAGGCCGGCCGCTATCGCCGGCTCACCCTGCCGACGCGCCATGGCGGGGCAGCGCTGCCCGCGGTGGCGGCGATCGACATGCGCACCGCCCCGCCGTCGCGCGGCCGTTTCCTTGCGCCACCGCTCGTCGCGGCGATCCGAGACACGCTGGAACGTGGCGAGCAGGCGATGCTGTTCCTCAACCGCCGCGGCTATGCCCCGCTGACGCTCTGCCGGCATTGCGGCCACCGCATGCAATGCCCGAACTGCACGGCCTGGCTGGTGGAGCACCGCGTCCGCCGGACGCTGCAATGCCACCATTGCGGCCACACGGTGCCGATCCCCGAAGAATGTCCGGCCTGTGGCGCGGCCCATAGCCTGGTGCCTGTGGGTCCCGGCGTGGAGCGCATCACCGAGGAAGCCACCACGCTGTTTCCCGAGGCCCGCCGTCTGGTGATGGCCAGCGATACGATTGCCGGTCCGCTCGCCGCTGCCGGCGCGGCGCGTGCCATCGCCGCCAGGGAGGTGGATCTGATCATCGGCACCCAGATTGTCGCCAAGGGCTGGCACTTTCCGCATCTGACCCTGGTGGGCGTGGTCGATGCCGATCTGGGCCTTGCCGGAGGTGACCTGCGCGCCGCCGAACGGACGGTGCAGCTGCTGCACCAGGTCGCGGGGCGTGCCGGGCGCGCCGAGGCGCCCGGGCGCGTGCTCTTGCAGACTTTCTCACCCGAGCACCCGGTGATGCAGGCCCTGGTGGAGGGCGATCTGGCCGCGTTCATGGCGCGCGAGGCGGCGCAGCGGAGGCCGGGGCATTGGCCGCCCTATGGGCGCCTGGCGGCGCTTATTGTGTCCGCCGATGCCGCACCGGCGGCGGATGCGCTGGCCCGCGACCTCGGTCGGGCAGCACCGACAGGCGCCGGGATCGAGGTACTTGGCCCCGCGCCCGCCCCATTGGCAATCCTCCGCGGCCGCCACCGGAGGCGGTTACTGCTGAAGACCCACCGAGACGTTGCTGTGCAGCCGATCCTGCGTAGCTGGTTGGCCAAGGTCCCCGTGCCGCGGGGCACACGGGTGGATGTGGATGTCGACCCGGTTTCGTTTCTGTAGACGCGTCGGGCGGTTGTCCCCACCGTCGCCCTTTGTTATCCGGCGGGGATGAATTCAAACGCTCCGATCAGTGGGCGAAGCGCTTCACCCGGCGGCCATCTCCCGCGTCGCTTTGATCGGCAGCTTCAGTGCCTTGCAAAGCGCGGACAGGTTGGCATCTGTCGGGCGGCAGTGATCGGTCTCCCAGTAATAGATGCTTGCCGTGGTGACGCCAACGCGCTCGGCAATTTCACTAACTGACAGGCGACGTTTGATCCGCGCGTCACGGAGATAGCGCGCGAAGCTCGGTTTACGGGACAATGGCTTCATCCTTTCAATCTGAAGATGTGGCTACATAGTGGCAGCGGACGAATTCTGCAAGAGAGGTACCTAAAGTTGGCCATGATAAAGCCCTTGGAAGGAAATTCAAATAGGCTTGATGAAAATGCCTAACCCAAGGAAACTACACATGAGCCGATGCCGCCTACCGAGAAAATGAGGCACTTGGACACACTATAAATGCGTGATGGTTGGTCGGTCGCATTGCCGGGCCGGCGGTGATGCATCGCGCGCAGCGATACCTACCGTTCCGGCAAGAATCCTGTCAAATTGAGCCCCGACGCTCTTATGGATCTGCCGAGCAACAATCGACTGATACCATCGGCCCGAATCCATGACCTTCCATCGCCACTCGTTCGCTCCGTCATGGCCGTCCCCGGACGTGTTCCGCGGATCAGGCCCGGCCATCCGTCGTGACAGGGTGCCGCTCCTGATGGCCGGGACAAGCCCCGCCATGACGGTGCTAGAAGCGGAGAGACCTGACCCGTGGGCCGGCCATGACGATGTAGGTGTGACCCGCAGCAATTCCTACCACCATTGCAGTAGCCTCGGAACGGGGGCTAGCCTTCCATGAGCCACGCCGTCTTCACCGTCGTCTTTGGCAATCTCGGATTGGCAAGTAACAAACAAAACCCGGTTCATCCGGAATCAATTGCAAGGAGGATCGATCCGATGGCACAGCAGCCGGCGATCTCTACCCAGGTTCAGGTTGATCCGCTGGAGCGAGAGACGATCAGGCGAATTGCCTGGCGACTGATGCCTCTGCTCATGCTCGGCTACTTCTGCGCTTACCTTGACCGGGTGAACGTAGGGTTTGCCGGCCTCACAATGAACAAGGCGCTCGGGTTTTCAGCCGCCGTGTTCGGCTTCGGCTCGGGCGTATTCTTCGTCGGCTACTTCCTGTTTGAAATTCCCAGCAATCTGATCCTGGACAAGGTCGGCGCGCGTCGCTGGATCGCGCGCATCCTGTTCACCTGGGGCGTAATCTCGGCGTTGACCGCATTCGTCTGGAACGACTGGAGCTTCTACACGATCCGATTTCTGCTTGGCGCCGCGGAGGCGGGCTTCTATCCCGGCATCGTGCTGTACCTTACCTGGTGGTTCCCATCGTATTACCGCTCGCGGATGATGGGGATCTTCCAGTCGGCCAGCGTGATCTCACTGATCATCGGTCCGCTCGTGTCGTCGCAACTTCTGCTGTTGGATGGCTGGCTCGGCATCGCCGGCTGGCAGTGGCTCTTCATTATCGAGGCGCTGCCGCCGATCATCATGTCCGTCGTTGTGATTATCTGGCTGACCGACCGTCCGAGTGGCGCGATGTGGCTGCGGCCCGACCAGCGTGCGTGGTTGGATACAAGGCTGACGCGCGAGCGGGCACAACGGGAATCCATTCACCGATTCGAACTGGGCGAGACGTTGCGCAACCCGCGGGTGTGGTGGCTGACCCTGGTGTATTTTGGACAAAACGTGTCGAATTATGGACTGCTGATCTTCCTGCCACAGATCATCAAGGCATTTGGCGTGTCAACCACGATGACCGGCGTGATCAGTGCCGTCCCCTTCGTCTTCGCCGCCTTCGCGATGATCTACTGGGGGTACCATTCAGACATGCATGGCGAACGCATCAAGCACGTGGCGGCGGCCTGCTTCGTGTGTGCCGCCGGTCTCGCTGCCTGCATCTTCATCGGGATCGACCGTCCCACGCTGATCATGGTGGCGCTCATCGTCGGCATCATGGGGCAGCAGTCGATCGCGCCGACGTTCTGGTCCCTGCCGACGGCGATGCTATCCGGCATCGCGGCTGCCGGCGGGATCGCGATGATCAATGCGGTCGGTAATCTGGGCGGCTTCCTCGGCCCCTACATGTTCGGACTGGTAAAGGACTTCACCGGCAGCGACACGATCGCCTTGCTGGCGCTCGCCGGGGCGCCGGTGATATCCGGGATCGTGCTGCTCGCGCTCGGCCACGACCGGCGGCTGGAGCAGATCCCACCCAAGGGCGTGGCGGCAGAATAATTACCACCGACGGTTGATCCAGATCAATGCGCAGCCACGCCATTGTGGGCAAGTATGGCTGGTCGCAACGCGCGAAGTCCGATGAACACCCTGATGGCGAAAGGCACCAGCCACGTTTCCAATTCGTCGGTGCGGCCGTCCGCATCCGAGGTTTCGATGGATATTGTTCGTGTCGCAGATTTGCCGGCCGCTGCCCCGGACCCGGCCATGGTTCTGCAGCGCAGCAGGCCTGCCCCGGTCGACCATGCAGGTTCGGCCCTTATCACACCGTTGTCTCGACCATGTTCCGGACCGATAGAGGACTCGGCGCCCCCTGGTGCCGATGACGATCTGAAGGCGGCCCGCGGCTTCATGAACGCGGTTCTATTTGCTGTGCCTCTGTGGGGTCTGATCGCCTTGCTGATCTGGCTTGTCCTGGCGCGGTAGCGCGGGGGACGGGACGGTCCACCAGCGCTTGGCAGATCGAGCAAGCCGCGTGAACTCGCACGGCGGGATCAGCGCGTAACAATCTTGAACATGCTCTAGACTGAGCCCTCGTAACGCGCGGCGGCGATCGCTGCGTCCAGCGCACGCACGCCAGCGGCAGGTCCATCGGGATGGTTCCACACCGCGCCGACCACCGCCAGAAAATCGGCACCGGCCTGCACCAAAGGCGCGCAGTTCGCCGCAGTGATGCCGCCGATCGCGCAGCACGGCAGCTCCATCAGTTCCGACCACCATCGCAGGATGTCGGGATCGATGAAGCGCGTGACCTCCTTGGTGCCGGACGGAAAGAACGCACCGAACGCGACGTAGTCCGCGCCATCCTCGCCCGCGGCCATCGCGAGGTCGCGGCTGCCCTTGCAGGTGACGCCCAGCGTCGCATCGGGCCCCATCAGCGCGCGAGCCTGGCGCGCCGGCATGTCGTCCTGCCCGACATGCGCACCATCGCAGCCGGTCGTGCGCACAAGGTCGGCGCGGTCGTTCAGCAGGAACGCCACGCCACGCGACTGCGTCACCGGGCGCAGCGCATCGATCGCGCGGCGCCACGTATCGTCGTCCAGATCCTTCAGGCGAAGCTGCACGGCAGCCACATCACCCGCGTCGAGCGCGGCGGCCAGAAGATCGGCAAAGGGCAGAGGGTCGAGCCGCGGCGGCGTGATCAGATAGACGCGGCAGCCAGCATGGCTGCCGCCCATGTCCGCCAAGGATCAGGCCTTGCCGAGATAGATGTCGATGATCTTGTTGAGCATCTCCAGTGCCACCTCCTTGGGCCGCTGGAACGTATTGCGGCCGATGATGCTGCCGTTCGCGCCCCCGTCGCGCAGGCCACGCACTTCCTCGAACACGCCGTCGAGATCCTTTGCCTCGCCGCCCGAGAACACCACGACTCGCTTGCCGTTGAAGGCGCATTGCATGACGTGCTCGACGCGCTTGGCGAGTGTGGAGCCGTCGATCTTCTCGTAGCTCTTCTTCGCCGCTTCCAGGCTGATGACCGCCGACGGCGGCTTCACCTTGATGATGTTGGCGCCCATCAGCGCCGCCATCTGCGTTGCATAAGCACAGATGTCGAGCGCGGTCTCGGCTGCGCGATCGAGGTTGGGGCCGCGTGGGTAGCTCCAGACCACCACAGCCAGTCCGCTCGCCTTCGCCTCGGCTGTCAGCTCCCGCAGTTCCTCCATCTGGGCGAACGCGAATTCACTGCCGGGATAGATTGTGAAGCCGATTGCGGCACAGCCGAGGCGTAGCGCATCCTTCACGCCGGCGGTGACCGCCTGGTCCTTGTTGGTGGCCAGGCTGTTCGAGTTGTTGCATTTCAGGATGGTGGGGATCGCGCCGGCGAACGTGTCCGCGCCGGCGGCGATCATGCCGAGCGGGGCCGCGTAGGCGTTCAGCCCGGCCTCGATCGCGAGTTGATAGTGATAGTGCGGATCATATGCCGGCGGGTTGGGCGCGAAGCTGCGCGCGGGCCCATGCTCGAAGCCCTGATCGACCGGAAGGATCAACACCTTGCCGGTGCCGCCCAGTTTCCCGGTGGACAGGATGCGGGCGAGGTTCGCTTTCACGCCGGGCGGATCGCCCTCGTACCAATCCAGGATCTTCTTCACTTTCTGGGTGATGCGCATGTGGACGGTCCTCCTGCTGAGGGCTGTGGGCGATCTCTCGCGTACTAGCCCAGGGCGTCGCCGCTGTCACCCGGGGTGGTTCGCACCTGCAACCAATCGTGTAGCCGGCGAGCGGCGTTCCGATAAGCCATATCGAGTGCTGGAGGACGCGAGGTCAACACCTCGCCGCCAAGCGACGCGGCGATCGCGGCGACGGATTGCCAGCCGGGCGAGGTCGGGCTGAGCACAAGCAGGCGCTGGCCGATCCGCAATGCGCCGAGTGCGAGGCCGGGCGCGTCGGCGCAATCGAGGATATCGTCGATCGAAACGGCTGGGTGTTCGCTGCGCGCGCGCTCGATCACGGCGCGCCACCAGCCGCAACCGGCAAAGAGCGCGGCGCCGGGCGCGGACAGCAGCGTCACGGGACGGCCGATGGCGAGCACCTGGCGCGCATGCGCCAGACCGTGAACGACGACAGCGGGATACCGATCACTGGTCACTGATCCCAGATCACCGATAACTGCTTGACGTTCAAGCGATTGCCCGCTTTCAGTTCGAGCGGCATTGCAGCCGGGCCTGGCGCCGGCTGATCGACGGATGGCGGCGAGGGGGTCGGGCGGCGATGGCGAACGACACTGAGGACCCGGATTTGGCGGCAGACCGGCTGGAGGCAGCGCTGGAACGGATCGCGCAGGCGACGACGCGCGACGAGCTGGGGATCCCGAATCAGCCCATTTCGGTGCATACCGAAGAAATTGCGGCGCGACTCGACGGCCTGATCGATCGTTTACGGACAGTGCTCGGCGGCAGGGCCGATTGAACCCGAAGGCAAGGATCACTCGATGGCGCAGGTTACCGTTCGCATCAACGGCTACGCATACACCGTCGGCTGCCAGGACGGCGAAGAACAGCATCTGCTGGCAATGGCCGGCGAGGTCGAGCGGCGGATCGAGACGATCAGGGCATCGGCCGGCCCGAGCGGCGAATCGCGCATGCTGGTGATGGCGTCCCTGCTGATGGCGGATGATCTCTACGAGATGAATCAGGCGCTGAAGGCGGCGCGGGCAGGCCAGCCGACGGACGCGAAACTCGGCCGGCGGCTCGGCAAGCTGGCAAAGCGCGCGGAAGACATTGCCGTTGGCATGGAGCATCCCTAGATCGTGAGAGCGGGGCTGCCCGGTGCGTCAGGCAATACATCCCCTGGGCCACTAAGCAACTCCCACGGGAACTGGCTCTGTCGGGATCTTGGTCTCGGTATCTGGTGCCCACCTGCACAAGCAGGCTCTGGGAGGATGACACGCCAACGGCCATGGCGGCTCCGCACTCGTCAGCCGATCTGATCGAAGCCAAGCGCGCCGTCCGCGAGCGCGCGATGGCGGCGCGTGCTGGATGGGACCCGGCAGTCGGCGCGGCGTTGGCCCAACATGTGCTGCGCGATGCGCCGCCGCCGGCTGGCGCGGTGGTGTCCGGGTTCTGGCCGATGGGGCAGGAGATCGATATTCGGCCGTTGCTGCATGCGCTACATGAGCGCGGCCATCCGGTGGTACTGCCCGAGACACCAAAGCGCGGCAACCCGTTGATATTCCGGCTTTGGCGACCCGGGGATGTCATGGTGGCCGAACGCTTCGGCACGATGCGGCCGACCGGGGAGCAGCGTGCGCCGGATTTCCTGCTGGTGCCGCTGCTCGCGTTCGATCGGCTTGGCAACCGGATCGGGTATGGCGCCGGATACTATGATCGCACGCTCGCCACGCTGCCGGGCCGGTTTCGCCTGGGCGTGGCATACGCCGCGCAGGAACTGGACGAAGTGCCGGCCGGCCCCTACGACGCGAGGCTCGACGCCGTGGCGACCGAGCGCGGCGTGATCTTCTGCAAGGAATAGCCGATGCGCATCCTGTTCGTGGGCGACGTGGTCGGGCGGTGCGGCCGCGAGGCGGTGGCTGCGTCGCTTCCCAAGCTGCGCGAGGCGTTGCGCATCGATCTGGCCGTGGTGAACGCCGAGAATGCCTCGCATGGCTTCGGCCTTGCTCCCGACATGGCGACGGCGCTGTTCGCCGCGGGGGCGGACGTGATCACCCTCGGCAATCACGCCTGGGACCGCAAGGAGATCATCCCCTACATCGCCGAGAACCCGCGTCTGCTGCGTCCGCTGAATTTTCCGCCCGGCACGCCGGGTGCGGGGTCGGTCGTGGTGGAGGTTCCGGGCGGTCGCCGGGCGCTGGTGCTGCAGGCGATGGGGCGGCTCTACATGGACGCGCTTGATTGCCCGTTCCGCGGCACCGCGCAGGAGCTTTCAAAGTACCGGCTGGGCGGCACGGTGGCGGCGATCGTAGTGGATTTCCACGCCGAGGCGTCAAGCGAGAAGATGGCGTTCGGGCATTCGTTCGACGGGCAGGTGTCGCTGGTCGTCGGCACCCACACGCATTGCCCATCGGCCGATCACCAGGTGCTGCCACGCGGCACCGCCTTCCAGTCGGATGCCGGCATGTCCGGCGACTACGACAGCGTGATCGGCATGGCGAAGGACGGCGCGGTGACGCGTTTCTGGCGCAAGATGCCGGGTGAGCGTCTGGCGCCGGCGGAAGGCGAGGCGACGGTCTGCGGCGTGTTCGTCGAGACCGATGATGCGACGGGGCTGGCGCGGCGGATCGAGCCGGTGCGCGTCGGGGGGCGGCTGTCGCGGGCGATGCCGGGGGGATGAAAATCGGGAGCGCGGCCGCTGCGGGTTCTCACCGCTGTTTAGAGTTTTCGTCTGCCAACACCACTCCAGTGTGGCATATCTCGTCCAGTCCGGTTGCGTCAATGGGCTACATTGGTTAGTATGATTAACTCAGTGACGCGGTCGATGCGGCAGTTCGAGCTCTCACTGTTGCGCCGGCGTACACGAATTATTCGCAAATTGGCGATTGGGCTAATGTGACCAATTGGCCGGGACCGCCGTCGTCCAAGTTGCAACAGCCGCCCGACGACTTGTCCGAGGCGGGCGCCAGTGACGCTAATCATGTCCTGGCTGACGTCCGGCACCTCCCAGTTCGTGCAGGGCGTAGCGCCAGAACCACCCGGAAATGTCGGGAGAGCCTCACCCGGTCCCGATCAGGGAGTGTCGGCCGTCTTGCCGAACGGCTTGACTGTCCCGACGCTTACTCCGTCACCGGTCATATGATGTCGCCGGTGGCCGATCTTGCTCCCGTAGCGGCTGCCGGCCGCCAACCCGTCGGACTTTCCAGGAGCTGCTGCACCACCCAAAGAGTCTTGCTGGTGCGCTGCCATACTTGGCGATCAGCACATTGGCCAATATCGGCCACGCGGGACGTTTCGATTACCAAAGGCAGGGAAATCACATTACGGGCTTCATCCAGTTCCGGCAGACAGCGACGTGTCTAACTTCAATGTGGGGCTGTTCTGCCAGCAGGTCGGTCTGTCGCTCGAGGCGGCCCTTGTGGCCGCCGGACCATTGCCCGTATCTTGTCACGCAATGCAAGCCCGACCAACCCTACGGCTTCGATCTGGAAACTGCCGAGTTCATCAATCGGGTGATGACGCAGCGCTTCGCTTGCGGTCTGCATGATTGGTCAGGGCCTCGCCGCCGCACGTGGCCTGAACCCCAAGCATGCCACCAAACAGGTGGATCGCCTGCTCTCCAACCCGATGATCAACGTCGACGATATCCTTGTTCGCTGGGTGCCCTACGCGTATTTTTTAAACAAATATCAGTTCTCTCACATATATATTTATTTAATGTCACTCATTTTATTTTTAATTTACATATTAAAACAAATTAATCCTGTTCCTGATGCCCTCTCGTCGGCGCACGCAACGCCATCGTGGTGGCATTGGACTGGACCGACTTCGATGCGGACAAACAAGCCACCATCATGGTGTCCCTGATCACGGACCATGGCCGTGCCACACCCCTGGTATGGCTGACCGTCAATAAGAACACGCTCAAGAACAACCGCAGCCTCTACGAGTATCGCGTGTTGGTGCGGCTGGCCGAACTGCTGCCGGCCGACATCAAGGTATGCGTTGTCGCCGACCGAGGCTTCGGCGACCAGAAGCTGTACCGGGTGCTGACCGAGGAGCTGTACTTCGACTACGTCATCCGCTTCCGCGGCAACATCGCCGTCACCGCCACCACCGGCGAAACCCGCACCGCTGCAGCCCTGGTGCGGCCCGGCGGACGCGCACGCGTGCTGCGCGGCGCCGCGGTCACCGCCGATCGCTATCCGGTGGGGACCGTGGTCTGTGTTCAGGACCCGGACATGAAGCAGGCCTGGTGTCTGGCCGCCAGCAGCACCGGTGCCACCGCCAAGCAACTGATCGGCTACTACGGCCGTCGCTGGGGCATCGAGTGCGCGCTGCGCGATACCAAGGATCTGCGCTTCGGCATGGGAATGGGTACGGTTCATGTGAATTCCCCCGAACGGCGCGACCGGCTATGGCTGATCAACGCCTTTGCCGTAGTGCTCCTGACGTTGCTCGGCGCCGCCGGCGAATCGCTGGGCTATGATCGGATGCTCAAGACCAACACGGCCAAGCGCCGTGTTCATTCGCTATTCCGCCAGGGCTGCATGCTCTACGAGCTAATCCCGACGATGCCAGAGACCAGGCTGGGTCCGCTGATGCAGCGCTTCTCCCTCATGCTGCAAGACCAGCCACTCTTCGCAGACGTTTTCGGGCCGATCTGATAAATGAGGGGAGTCATGAGGCTAATGTGACCAATTGGCCGGGATCGCGGTAACCATCGTGCCGCTACGGCTTCGCGGTTACGAGGTCCTGGGCCGTGTCGCGCCCGACATTCGCCTGAAGCCAGGCGAGCGCGCACGCTTCGCGCTGGACACGCGAAAGATCTGTCTGTTCGACCCGGAGACGGAGCGGCTTATAGGTTAGTGACTGCCGGGAAACAACCGCACCATTTGCGAACGCGGCTCGTGCTCCCCACCGTTATGGCGATCGTTGCGCAATTTGGAGGACCAGTTCCGCAGCCATTGCAACGCCGCGCGCAACCATTGCAACATAACGGCAACACCGACCCAACGGGGAGGGCAGCGCCGATGAAGTCAAGCCGCATGACGACCTACATCCTGGTCGCGATGGTGCTGGGGATCGCCGCCGGCGGCGTGATCCACGACGAGTTTGCCGACCCGGCCACGCAGAAGCTCTTCGCCGGCTACATCTCGATCGGCAGCATGATCTTCCTGCGCCTGATCAAGATGATCATCGCGCCGCTTGTCTTCTCAACCCTGGTCGTTGGAATTGGCCACATGTCCGACGCCGGCGCGGTCGGCCGCGTCGGCGGCAAGGCCATGCTGTGGTTCGTCAGCGCCTCGCTGGTGTCGCTGACGCTCGGTCTCGTCCTGGTCAACCTGTTCGAGCCCGGCGTCGGTGTCCACAAGGTTGCCAGCGGCGTGAGTTCAGGCATCGACGCGCACGCCATGACGCTGGACGGCTTCGTCAAGCATGTCTTCCCGGATTCGGCGATCCGCCCGATGGTGGAAAACGAGATCCTGCAGATCGTCGTCTTCTCGATATTCTTCGGCGTCGCCTGCGCCGCCATGGGCGAGCGCGCACGTCTGGTACTCGAGGGCATCGAGGGCCTGTCCCACATCATCCTGCGCGTGACAGGCTACGTGATGAAGCTGGCGCCGCTCGCGGTGTTCTGCGCCATGGCGGCGACAATCGCAACGAACGGCATGGGGATTCTCGTCAACTACGCCAAGTTCATGGGCCAGTTCTACTTCGGCCTCCTCTGCCTTTGGATCGTGCTGATCGTCGTGGGCTTCATTTTCCTCGGTCCCAGCGTCAAACGCCTGATACTGCTGGTGCGGGAGCCGTTCCTGCTCGCCTTCTCCACCGCCAGTTCGGAAGCCGCCTATCCAAAGATGCTCGAGCAACTTGCGAAATTTCCGATCTCGCGAAACATATCGAGCTTCGTCCTGCCGCTCGGCTATTCGTTCAATCTCGACGGCACGATGATGTACTGCACATTTGCCAGCGTGTTCATCGCGCAGGCCTACGACATTCCGCTGAGCACCGGGACGCAGATCGCCATGCTGTTGACGCTGATGCTGACCAGCAAGGGCGTCGCCGGCGTGCCGCGCGCCTCGTTGGTGGTGATCGCGGCAACGCTCAGCCAGTTCAGTCTGCCCGAGGAAGGCCTGCTGCTGATCCTCGGCATCGACACGTTCCTCGACATGGGCCGCTCGGCCACCAACGTCATCGGCAATTCGCTGGCGACGGCAGTGGTTGCCAAATGGGAGGGACAACTGATCAGCGACCTCGACACGCAGGAGATGATCGAGGAGATGGAAGTGGAGCCCGCATGAAGCGCGCAGCCGCTGCTCTGGTCTTTGCGGCGGCCCTGGCTTGTGGCGGTGTCCGCGCGGAGGAGGGCGAACTCCTCACTGGCACGCTGAAGACGATTAAGGATCGCGGAACGATCCTGATCGGCTATCGGGACAGCGCGCTACCGTTTTCTTTCCTCAACAAGGCGGGGCAGCCCGTGGGCTTCTCGCTGGACCTGTGCCACGGCATCGCCGAGGACGTGGCACGCACCCTGAGCCGCGACCTGTTGGAATCCGATGCGCCAGCCTGGCAAACGGGAGTTCGCATCGTCTATGTGCCCGTCACCGCGGATGCGCGTCTGCCGAAGATCATTTCGGGCGCGCTCGATCTGGAATGCGGATCGACGACGGCCAACGCCGAACGCGCGCGGACCGTCGCGTTCTCGCCGGTGTTCTTCCTGGCGGGGACCAAACTGATGGCCCCGCTGGCAGGCACCGGGGGCATCAAAGTTTCGTCCTATCGCGATCTGGCGGGCCGTACGGTCGTGGTCGGGGCTGGCACCACCAATGCCGAGGTGATCCAGCGTTTGGCAAGCGGCGTGTCACCCCCGATCACGGTGGTGGAAGCGCCCGGTCTGGATGCCGCCTACGACATGCTCGCCGCCGGGAAGGCAGACGCCTTCGCTTCCGACGACATCCTGCTGTACGGTTTCATCGCCACGCGCCCGAACGGCGGGCAATTCAATATCGTGGGCGACTACCTATCCTACGAACCGTACGCGATCACGCTTCGTCGAGACGATCCCGCCTTTGCCGATCTCATCCGTCACAGCTTCGGACGCATGGCGAGCGAGGGGACGCTGAATCGACTCTACTCGCGGTGGTTCCTCGATCGGCTACCCAACGGGGAGACGCTCAACCTTCCCATGAGCCCGCACCTCGCGGAGATGTATGGGGCGCTCGGCCAGGCTGACTAGGGCGTGCAATTCACGTACGTTCGCGATGGCGCACTGCCTGACATGAAGCGGCCCGTGCAGGAGGATCACGTGTGTACGAACTGAGCGTCGCGGTACTGTCGCTGCTTCTGATGATTGGATCGTTCTGGGGCGGCCTCGCAGTGCAGCGCTTCCTTCGCGACGTCCACCGCAGCCGGGAGTTGGTCGAATCCATCCGCGTGGTGATCACCTTGCTGGTGACGTTCGCAGCACTGGTCCTCGGTCTGCTGATCTCGTCCTCTCAGGCACGGTTCAGCGCCTGCGAGGCCAGTCTGCGCGGGCTCAGCATCCAGATCACGGAGCTGGATCAGCGGCTGCGTGAGTATGGATCGACTGCCGATCCTCTCCGCGTCCAATTGATTCTATACACGAAGGCGGCGATCGCAGACACGTGGCCGGACGAGGCGGCGCCGTCGGGAGACTATCCGCGTCATCTGAGCCGCCTCGGCGACAACGACCTTGAAAGTGCCGAGCTTGGTGCCTTGCTGAATCAGATCGATATGGCGATCCGCCATCTGACACCCGACGATGCGTTTCAGAGCTCGATTGCAGCCAGTCTCCGGACTCGCATGATGGCATTGCTGGACCAGCGCTGGAATCTGATCGTGAACGCGGAACCGTCGCTGTCCTGGCCGTTCGTCGCAATCCTGGTGTTCTGGCTGGGGGTGATCTTCGTGATTGCCGGTCTCAGCTCGCCGCGCAACCTTTTGGTGTTCACGGTGACAATACTGGCGACCCTGTCGCTGGCATCCTCGATATTTCTGGCATTGGAGTTGGACACGCCGGTGACGGGATTTATCGCGCTCTCCAGCGCGCCGCTGCGAAATGCGCTGCTGCACATTACGCTGCCACCGTTGCCAAGTGGCGCATCCTGATTTCGGCAACGACTCTCGACCATCCGTCGTAGCAGGGTGCCGCTTCTGATGGCCGGGACAAGCCCGGCCATGACGGTGTAAAGGAAGCGGGAGGGTCAACAAAAGCGGCGCCTGGTATCACTCAGCCGCCCCGCGGTCGAACGCATCCAGGTCGACTTCGAGCTCCCACTGCAGCCGCGCCTTCTCGCTGGCCCGTAGGAATGCTGCGCACGCCGGCGGCGGCGACCGAACAGCGGCGCCATCACACGCAGAGACCTTTCGCCACGCGACCGGATCGGCCCACAGACTTGCGCCGGCAACGAAGGCGTATTCCAACGTGTTTCGCTCCAGCCCGACCAGAGCCGGCCAGCCCAGCCCAAACTCGCTCACCGCGCGCTGCAGCTCGTGCGTGCGATCGATGCGCTCCACGCCCTCGTCGTCGGTGGACAGCACGGTCGGCACGCCGGCCGCACGATAGACCGGGAACGGATGCGCGGGCCCGCGGACTCCCAGGATCTGATCATTGCTGGTCAGGTTGATTTCCACCGCCACGCGCTTATCGGCCATCTCGCGCAGCAGCCCGAGCGGATCAGATTCGTACATCACGTCCACGCCGTGGCCGATGCGTTTCGCGTGCCCCAGTTCCACCGCCTGGCGCACGTGGAACCGCAACGCCTCTGGTGGCACGAGACCGAGCGTCAGCTCGCCGGCATGCAGCGACACGTTCGTCTCTGGCATCGTGCCATGCAGATAATCGAGCATGCGCATGTGCAGCGAGTAGTCGGCGAGTGCAACCGTATCGTCTTCCGGGGCCACGAAGTTCAACCCGACCACGCGCGGATCGGTCTGGCTCAGCAGGGCGCCGAACAGCATTTGGGCGAACACCTCGCCGGGCGGCTTGGTCCGCGTCACCTGCTGCAGCCAGCGTACTGTAACCGTGCAGCCGGGTTCGGCCTGCGGCGTGGCACATTGCAGCAAGGAGCGCATCCGCGCTTCGCCTGTGTCCATGTCGGAGCGTGCATTTGCCAGCAGCGTCGGAAGTCCCTCCGCGATCAGCTGCTGGTGGAAGTCCGCCATGTCGCCGGTCCAGTGGAGCTTGCGCGCCATGGCGGTCACAGCGCGGCTCTGGAACGTCACCATCAACTCCAGATAGCGCATGTGCTGGCGCCCGGCGCGATTGACGACATCGGCTGCCATGTCGCCCATGCTCGCGGCCCCGCCGAACTTGGTGAAGGCGGCGAAGAAGTGGTCGTGCCCGCTGATGCCGCTACTCGGAACGAAACCGCGCATCGACCAGGCATCGACCAGGGTGCGGCGGAAATCGCTGTCGTGCAGCGCATCGGCCATCTTGCGCGTTGCTCGGCCACACGGTGCAACGGCGGACTGGACTGGATCGACGCACACGCCGGACGCGGCGCCCGCATCGATCAGCGCCTCGGCGTAGGTTGCACCGCTCAGGTGACTGTGCAGATCGCCGCCCTTCGGCATCCGATAGAGGAAGGCCCGCAGTTCCGGGGGCGACGACTTTGCCTCCTCGAACCGCCGGTTGGCTCCGTCGCCCGCCGCCATCCGGTGCGGCGCGCAGGCAGACAGCAACAGCGCCAGACAGGCGAGCACCAGCCTCGTGGTATGGAGCACGGGCGTTTCCTCGGATCGTTCCTGCGCTCGTCACGCAAGGCCAGGGCTGTTAGCGTAACACGCATACGCGCCGAGGAGGATTCCGGGATGGCCTATCCGACGCATCTGCTGCCGACGACGGTGGTCGGCAGCTATCCGCAACCCGACTGGTTGGTGAATCGCACGGCTCTGGAGAAGCACGGCGTGCCGCGCACCCATGCGCACGAGATATGGCGTATCCCCGAGGCACTGCTCGAACAGGCGCAGGACGATGGGACCATATTGGCGGTCCGCGACATGGAGCGGGCAGGAATCGACATCATCACCGACGGCGAAATCCGCCGCGAAAGCTACTCCAATCGGTTTGCACTCGCGCTGGAAGGGATCGATGCGGAGCATCCCGGCGAAGTGCGATCGCAGGCGGGTCGCGTCACACCGGTGCCGCGTGTGGTCGGCAAAATCCGCCGCCGCGCCCCGGTGGAGTTGCGCGATGTCGAGTTCCTGCTGCGCCAGACCGATCGCGCGACCAAGATCACGCTACCCGGTCCGTTCACTCTGTCGCAGCAGGCCAGGAACGAGTTCTACCGCGACGAGGAAGAGATGGCGATGGACTACGCCGCCGCGGTGAACGAGGAACTGCGCGATCTCAAGGCGACCGGGGTCGATGTGGTGCAGCTCGACGAGCCGTGGGTGCGCACGGCCCCGGACAAGGCGGAGCGCTACGGCGTGCGCGCGATCAACCGGGCGCTGGAGGGGATTGCGGGACCGACGGTGGTGCATCTCTGCTTCGGCTATGCGCACGTCGTGCACAACAAGCCGAGCGGCTACGCGTTCCTCTCGCAGCTTGCCGACACGACGGCGCAGCAGATCTCGATCGAGGCGGCCGAACCGAACATCGACCTCGGCGTGCTGGCCGACCTCTCAGGCAAACAGATCATGCTCGGCGTGCTCGATCTCGGCAGTGCGGAGGTGGAAACCGCGGAGGCTGTTGCCGCACGCATCCGTCGCGGGTTGCAGCATGTCGATGCGGAACGCCTGATCCCGGCGCCCGACTGCGGCATGAAATACATGCCGCGTGAGCGTGCGTTCGGAAAGCTGTGCGCGCTCGCCGCTGGCGCCGCGATCGTCCGGCGGGAACTGACTGGCTGACCGGCGCGCCTGGAGCGTGTCAAGCGGCCAACAACTCTAGCGACTGGCGGTCACCGGTTGGCGCGGTGCCAGGCCTGAGAGGATGGCGCGGGCCAGTGACTGCGCCACGCAGAGATAGCCGTGGTCGTTGTGATGCAGCCCATCGCTGGCGATGAAATCGGCCAGCGGCTCGCCATCCCGCTGCCAGGATCGCATCAACGCCCGACGCGAGAACAGCGTCGCTCCGGTGTCCGCCGCGACCTGTCCCAGCGCCTGGTCGAGCAACGGTTCGTCCGGTGCGGCGAGCAGGCGTGGAGCTTGCTGGTTATCCATTAGGACGACGTCGATGCCAGCGGCCTCAAGTCTGTGGACGCCACTGCTCACCGTGCTCCTGAAGATGGCCGGATCGGCGTTGCGAAGCGCGCCATTGGCGCCGACCTGCCAGATGACAACCTGCGGGCGTAGCGCGATGACATCGGCATCCAGTCTGGCCAGTTCCTCGGTCGCATCCTGGCCGCCAATGCCACGATTCAACACCACGATGTGAGCATCGGGCAGTCCGGCCGACAGCAGTTGCTGCAGCAGCGCCGGGTAGGAATGGGCAATGTCGGAGGCCATCACCCCTAGTGTCGAAGAGGAACCGAGCGCCACCACGACACCTTCGATCCCGTGGTTCACGGCGGAACGCAGGTGCGGCAGCTCGATTGCCGGTATGATCGGAGCTGCGGGACAGGCCGCTGCAGCCGCGGCATGCGTGGCAGGTGACGTCAGCAGGCCGAATGCGAATGCGGCGATGCATGCCGTCAGCACGATCTTAATGCGGGCAAGGGTGTTCATGGCTGTCTTCAACTATACGCTAGAAGGTCTGTCCAGTCCGTTAATTCGTCACTCGGTGGGCTTGTCGTTGGATTCGGCGGCACGGCGCTTGCGCGCGGCGGCGGCATACTGGCCGCGCGGCCGGACCTCCTGGACGTGCGGGCGCACTACCGTGTCGTAATAGGCGTCCCAGTCCTCGGGCGTCAGCTGCGCCAGATCAGGAACCAGTTCGTAGTTGTTGAGCGTCGTATCCTCATAGGCCTGGCGGGGCAGCGGCTGCACCTGCAGCAGCGGGAAGTCGGCGCGGAAGTCGATCGGCACATCAGTCTTTGTCAGCCGCATGTTGGTGATCAGCGGGCCGAACCAGCGATCGGTCTCGATGATACCCTCGAAAAGTTCGTAGCTGCCGCTGCGTGGAACATTGGCGGGTGCGCGCACCAGGAGGCTCCAGCCAGGGGCGGTGCGGGCGACGATGCCGGTCCAGAGCTGAATGAGGCCCGGTTCCTGCAGGGCGCCCAGGAAAGGCGGCGCGTACTCGCGGATCTCCTCAGGCGCCACGTTGTCGAACAGATTGCGGAAATTGGGGAACTGGGCCGACTTGAGCGGCAACCAGGTGCCGGCGCCCTCCCAGGTCCACATGACATCACGGCCGTCCCACTGCAGGCTGAAGCTGATCGGCGGGAAGACATAATAACCGAAGCCTGACGCACTGGTGGCAGGTTCACAGGACCCGGAACGCCCGGGTCGGCAGCGAGCCGGCAGCCGAACGGTCGGCGCGCTGAGGTAGGCGCGCAGACGGAATGAAGCGATGGAAGGAAACCAGGGGCGTCTTGTTCCGCTGAGGCTGTTGCGGGCCAGGGCGAGGCGAGGCGTTGGTTGACACTATTTTTGTCCTGGTTGGGACATTGAATGGCAGGCGGGCCGGACGTCGCTGCCCGGTCCCCGGTTTTGCCGCTCAATCAGCGTCCGTTCTGGCCTCGATCAGAATCAGCGTAGGGGCGCCATGTCGGCGCCAGTGTCGGGGCGAATGGGCCGAGGCGGACCTTGCCGGCGTCGGGGACAGCGGCGGCGGCAGGCAAACGTGGGAGCGGGACCCTTTCAGGCTGCCGTCCCCCCAACCGTCAGACCCGCCAGCTTCAAAGTCGGTTGGCCAACTCCGACCGGAACGCCCTGGCCGTTTTTGCCGCATGTGCCGATTCCCGGATCGAGCGCCATGTCATTGCCGACCATGGCGACCTTGGTCAGAGCATCCGGCCCGTTACCGATCAAGGTGGCTCCCTTCACCGGCGCGGTCACTTTGCCGTCCTCGATCAGGTAGGCTTCGCTGGCCGAGAAGACGAACTTGCCGGACGTTATGTCCACCTGACCACCGCCAAAATTGACCGCATACAACCCACGGCGTACCGAGCGGATCATATCCTCCGGGCTGTGCGGCCCGGCGAGCATGAGGGTGTTCGTCATCCGCGGCATCGGCGTGTGGGCATAGGACTGCCGGCGGCCGTTGCCGGTCGCGCGCATGCCCATCAGCCTTGCGTTCAGCCGGTCCTGCATGAATCCGACCAGAACGCCATCCTCGATGAGCACCGTCCGGCTCGTCGGCGTGCCTTCGTCGTCCACCGTCAGGCTGCCGCGACGATCGGGCAGCGTGCCGTCATCGACCACGGTGACGCCTGGCGACGCAATTCGGGTGCCCAGCAGGCCTGCGAACGCCGATGTCTTCTTGCGGTTGAAGTCCCCCTCGAGCCCGTGGCCGATTGCCTCATGCAACAGGATGCCTGGCCACCCCGGACCGAGCACGACCTCCATTTCCCCGGCTGGCGCGGGGCGGCTGTCCAGATTGACCAGCGCTTGGCGCAGGGCCTCGTCCACCGCGCCACGCCATGTCGCCGGGGCGGTTACCATGTCGTATCCGAACCGGCCGCCGGTACCGTAGCTTCCCGTCTCGCGCCGGCCGCTCTGCTCGACGACGACCGAGACGTTGAGCCGCACCAGCGGTCGAAGATCGGCCACCCGCGTGCCGTCCTGGCGCATGATCTGCACCGCCTGCCACTCGCCGCCCAGCGAGGCCATGACCTGGACGACCCGCGAATCCTTGCCCCGCGCATAGGCGTCGATCTCGGCCAGCAGCGCGGTGCGGGCGGGAAAATCCGCCGCACCGAGGGGGTTCGCGTCGGAATAGAGCCGCGCGTTGGTTGCCCGGGGCGGCTCGGCGGCGACGCCGGAATGACCCTCCGCCACCGCGGCCACGCTGGCGGCGGCCCGGCGCAGGGCCGGTTCGGACAGCTCGGCGGCATGGGCATAGCCGGTTGCCTCGCCGGCGACGGCGCGAAGCCCGAACCCGAGCGAGGTGTCGAAGCCGGCCGCACGAATCCGGCCGTCATCCAGGCTGATCTGCTCGCTTTCGCGGTACTCCAGGTACAATTCCCCATCATCGGTGCGCGCCATCGCCGATGCGAGTGCGCCTTCCGCCGCTGCGCGATCGAGCGTGGCATCCGCACGTTCGAAGAACAGCCGGTCGGTTTCGACGAGTGGGGTCATGGCGAATTCCTCGCAAATGGTCGATCATCTGTAGAATGGTGCGCCGCCAGCGGTTTGGCTACTGACCAGCGGCTATCAGCCGATCCGCCGGCAGTCGGATCTCCGCTGTGGTTCCTTCGCCAGGGGTGCTGCGCAGCACAAGCTTGCCGCCATGCCCGGCGACGAACGCCCGCGACACATAAAGACCGAGCCCGGCACCCTGGAAGCGCCGAGCCAGGCTGCTGTCCAGCTGGGTGAACGGTTCGAAGACGCGATCGAGGTCTTCCTCCGAAATGCCGATCCCAGTATCGCGCACGAACAGAAGGGGACTGCCGCTTGCGTCCAGCGATGCGCCGATCGACACCGTGCCGCCCGCTTGCGTGAACTTCACCGCGTTCGACAGCAGATGGGTCAGCACCTGCTGTAGCCGCCGTTCGTCCGCCCTGATCGGCGGAAGATCGTCCCGTACGTCGATGGCCAGCGTTATCTCGGCCGCCTGCGCAGCCGAATCCGCTTGGCGTGCGCAGAGACGCACGAGGCGCCCGACATCCACTTTGTCCGAGGCGAGATCGAACCGACCCGAACTCGATGCGTGCCACGTCGAGGATGATATTGATCAGACCAAGGAGATGCCGGCCGGCCTTGTTGATCTGCTGGGCGAACTCAACCACACGCGCGCCCGATGGGTGGGCCGCCTCGCGCAGCAGCGTGTCGGAAAATCCGATCACCGCATTCAGCGGGGTGCGCAGCTCATGGCTCATGGTGGCGAGAAAGCGCGACTTGGCCTGGTTCGCGGCCTCCGCCGTGTCCTTGGCCCGGCGCAACTCGGCCTCGGCGATCCGCGCCTCGGTCATGTCGGTGAGCGTGGTGACCCAGCCGCCGCCAGGCGTCGGGTCCGATCGGACGTCGAGGACACGCTCGTCGGGGGTGACGATCTGCCGCAGGTAGGGTTCGAACCGGTCCAGGTTCGCCAGAGTACCTGCGCGTTCCCGCCCTTCGTCGCCTTTTCCGAAGTGCCCGCGTGCCACAAGGTTCTCCAGGATTTCATCCTGGGTCCGACCTGGCTCGAGAATGCTTGGCGGGTGGTGCAGCAGTTCGGCGGCGATCGCGTTGCTCGCGAGCAGACGGTGATCCGATCCCCAGAGCAGCACGCCGTGGTGGATGCACGACAGCATGACTGCCAGTTCCTCAGCGCGGCGCGTCACTTCCGCCTCGGCCTCGGCGAGCGGCGTGATGTCGGTCACCACGCTGATGTAGCCGCCGTTGGGCAACGGGGTGGTACGCACATCCACCGTCATGCCGTTCGGCCGCCGTCGCTTGCGGGACTGCGCGCGGGTCACGTCGAACGCCATCTGCTGTGCGAAGATCTTGTCCGGATCGCCGGGCCCGTACTCGCCCGCCTCCGCGCGGCGCCTGACCACCGTCTCCAGATGATCGCCGATGTTCAGTGGCGCACCCGTCATCGCCTGGGTGTAGGCGCGGTTGAACATCGTGACCCGGCGATCCGCACTGTAGACGCAGACGCCGTGCGGAATGGCATCCAGGATCGAATTCAGGATGGCGGCGCGGCGCCGGGCCTCGTCTTCGGCACCGGCGAGTGGGCTGATGTCGGTCGCCGCCATCGTCCAGCCGCCATTGGGCAGCGGGTCCGAGCTGACATCGATGACGAGCCCGTTGGTGCGGATACGCCGAACGGCCATGGGCTTGGAGCGGTCGGCGTCACGCTGGTCAGCGATGAATGCCTCGCCGTCCCGGCCAGTGAACTCGTCGCGCATCGCGAGCAGCGCCAGCAGATCGCCAAAATCCATGCCAGGTTGGAGGCGCTCGACCGGCACTCCGAGCAGCTCGGCGAACCGAGGATTGCTGAACAGCAGCGAGCGGTCAGACGTGAAGGTCGCCAACCCGGTTCGCAGCGTGGCAAGCGCCGAAGTCACCCGCGCCAGCGTGGTTTCGGCTTCATCGCGCGCCGCCAGCAGGGACGTTGTCTCGACCGCGCAGACCACATGGCCGCCTTGTGGCAGCGGCGCGTTGAGCAGGTCGTAGCTGCGACCCATGAAGCTGCGCCGGCGGAGCCTCCCCGGCCGCGAGTAATCAGCGGCGGCGAGCTCCACAAGCTGCGCTTCCGGATCGCCCGGTCCGTAGACGCCGCGGTAGGCGGCCGCGCGCAGCGCATCCTCCAGCTTCATCCCGTTCGGGAAGCTGCCCGGTGGCAGCCCAAGCGACGCGCAATATGCTGAATTGACGAGCACGATCTGCCGGTCGGCGTCGACGATCGCGACGCCGACCGGCAGCACATCCAACACCGCCTCGCTTTGGGCGGTCAGGGGTGTGACGTCGGTGTTCATGCAGTCGATCTGCGGGGCCGTGCCGCCGCGCTTGGACGCAGCATATGCAGCAGCGCAAGTGAGGCTGTGAGCGTCAGCACGGCGTTGGCCTGGTGCGCGCCCGCCAGGCCGACCGGCACTACAAGCAGCAGCGTTGCCACTCCGAGAACATACTGCACGCAAACCGTCGCCCCAAGCACGATGACCGTCAGGTGCATAACCCGCGGCAGAGGCATCGTCAGCCCGACCGCCACGGTGGAAGTTGCGATGAGCGCAGTCACCGTTGCCAGCAACCGGTGATTGAACTGCACCGCAGGGATGTTCTCAGTCACGTTGCGCAACAGCGGCTGCAGGCGCGCGTATCCGTCGGGCACAAGCCTTCCATCCATCAGCGGGAAGCTGTTGTAGTCGAAGCCGGCATGAGTACCGGCGACAAAGCCGCCGGTTACGATGGTCATTGCCACAATCGCACAACAGGCCAGGACCAGCGACCGGAGCCTTCCGGTGTCTGCGCTTCGCGCGGGCGTCGGTTGCAGGACCGTCATGCCCGTCCATACCAGGGCGGAATAGAGCAGCAGGGCGAGTACGAGGTGGATCACCAGCCGATACGGCGATACGGCGATGCTGTCTGGCAGAAAGCCCGATGCGACCATGATCCAGCCAACCAGGCCCTGTAGCGCTCCAAGCACAAAGAGCAGCGCGAGCCAGTTGCGAAGCCGGGGCTCGATCCGGCCGGTCGCCCAGAACCAGACCAGCGGGCCCAGGAAGGCCAGTCCGATCAGCCGGCCCCACAGGCGATGGATCCATTCCAGCCAAAAGATCTGCTTGAAGCCGGCGAGGCCGAAGCCCTCGTTCACCAAGGCATACTGCGGAATTTGCCGGTAGAGATCGAACAGCCGCTGCCACTCCGCATCGTGCGTCGGTGGCAGCACGCCGCGGAAAGGGGCCCATTCCATAATGGAAAGCCCTGAACCTGTGAGCCGGGTGACGCCCCCGAGCACGATCATCGCCAGCACCATGCCGGCGACGCCGAACAACCACAGCGCGACTAACCGCCGGCTGCGGCGACCAGCCGCACGGTCTTCCGGCAATGCGCCAGAGAAGTCACGGACGTCGAAGGGCATGATGCGTGATATAAGCATACCCGGCGCACTATAAGGATATACGCCGGTCAAGAATAACTGCGGGCGGTCCGGCATTGCATCGGATCGTCCAATGTCGAGTGCAACCGCGGCGCGAGCTAGTGCAGGAGCATATAGGCCCCGGGGTGTCGATATGATGGAGGCTTGATGAGGCTGGCGGAGGCGACCCGAACGGAATGCAACCGCCCATCCAGTTCGCGATGCCAGAAGTCGAGGAATTTGCGCAGCACCGGGAAGCGTGGCGCGATGTCGAGGTCCTGCCAGATGTAGGTCTGGAGGATCTCCGGATGATCGGGCATGTGATACAGGATTTCGGCCGTGGTCAGCCGATAGTCCCTCAGTTGCAGCGCCAGGCTCATCGTCGTCTCCGTATCTGCCGGGCCCTTCTCGCCCTTGCCTCCATTGACCGCCGGGACGGCGATGCATTCGGAAGGATAACAGAATGACATGACACCAGGTTCTTTATGCAAGCTTAAATCGCACATATTTCAAAGACTTGGCACTCACCGTCGCAAAGTGCTGCCGAAGGCTTGACTTCACGCTCGCGTGGGCCTAGATCGCTGGCACTCCCAGAGGGGGAGTGCTAACAGCCCTGCTCGCGGTGCCCATCATGGGGCCGCGGCGGGCGTTGGCAAATCATCCATCTCATTCACTGAGATCACTCAAGGAGCGATCGAATGAAGTTCCGTCCCCTGCACGACCGGGTCGTGGTCCGTCGGCTCGAGGCCGAAGAAAAGACCGCGGGCGGCATCATCATCCCCGACACGGCAAAGGAGAAGCCGATGGAGGGCGAGGTCATTGCCGTCGGGCCCGGCGCCCGCGATGAGGCCGGCAAGCTTGTGCCGCTCGACGTCAAGGCGAACGACCGCATTCTGTTCGGCAAATGGTCCGGCACCGAGGTGAAGCTCGACGGTGAAGAACTCCTGATCATGAAGGAGTCCGACATCATGGGCATCATCGAGGGCCAGCCCGCCGCGAAGCGGAAGGCCGCCTGATCGGCGCCTGCCGAAGCCCGACAATCACCAGACTGCAATTACGAGGGAAACTGACATATGGCTGCCAAAGACGTTAGGTTCGGCGGTGATGCGCGTGCGCGCATGCTGCGCGGCGTGGACATCCTGGCCGATGCGGTGAAGGTCACGCTGGGCCCGAAGGGTCGCAACGTGGTGCTCGACAAGAGCTTCGGCGCACCGCGGATCACCAAGGACGGCGTTACCGTCGCCAAGGAGATCGAGCTTTCCGACAAGTTCGAGAACATGGGCGCGCAGATGGTGCGCGAGGTCGCCTCGAAGACCAACGACATCGCCGGTGACGGCACCACCACCGCGACCGTGCTCGCCCAGGCGATCGTGCGCGAGGGCTCCAAGGCGGTGGCCGCGGGCATGAACCCGATGGACCTCAAGCGCGGCATCGACAAGGCGGTGACAGCCGTCGTCGAGGAACTGAAGAAGCGGTCCAAGAAGATCACCACGCCGGCCGAGACCGCACAGGTCGGTGCGATCGCCGCGAACGGCGAGACGGAGATCGGCAAGATGATCTCCGAGGCGATGCAGAAGGTCGGCAACGAGGGCGTGATCACGGTCGAGGAGGCCAAGGGCATCCAGACCGAGCTCGACGTGGTCGAGGGTATGCAGTTCGACCGCGGCTATGTCTCGCCGTACTTCATCACCAACGCCGAGAAGATGGTCGCTGATCTGGATCAGCCCTACATCCTGATCCACGAGAAGAAGCTGTCCGGCCTGCAGCCGATGCTGCCGCTGCTGGAAAGCATCGTGCAGTCCGGCCGGCCGCTGCTGATCATTGCCGAGGACGTGGAAGGCGAGGCGCTTGCGACGCTCGTGGTGAACAAGCTGCGCGGCGGGTTGAAGGTCGCCGCGGTGAAGGCGCCTGGCTTCGGTGATCGCCGCAAGGCGATGCTCGAGGACATCGCGATCCTCACCGGCGGCCAGGTGATCAGCGAGGATCTCGGCATCAAGCTTGAGAGCGTCACGCTGAACATGCTCGGCAAGGCGAAGAAGGTGCTCATCGAGAAGGAGAACACCACCATCGTCGAAGGCGGCGGCAAGAAGCCCGACATCGTCGGCCGCTGCAACCAGATCCGCGCGCAGGTCGAGGAGACCACCTCGGACTACGACCGCGAGAAGCTGCAGGAGCGGCTGGCGAAGCTGGCCGGCGGAGTCGCGGTGATCCGAGTCGGCGGCTCGACCGAGGTTGAGGTGAAGGAGCGCAAGGACCGCGTTGACGATGCGCTGCACGCGACCCGTGCGGCAGTGGAGGAAGGCGTCGTGGCTGGCGGTGGCGTACCGCTGGCGCGTGCATCGCTGATCCTGTCCAAGCTGAAGGCGGACAACGACGATCAGCGCTTCGGCATCGAGATCGTGCGCAAGGCGGTGCAGACCCCGCTGCGCCAGATCGCCGAGAATGCCGGTGAGGATGGCGCGGTGATCGCCGGCAAGATCCTCGACCGGGACGAGTACAACTGGGGCTTTGACGCGCAGACCGGCGAGTTCAAGGACCTGGTGAGGGCCGGCATCATCGACCCGACCAAGGTGGTGCGGACGGCGCTGCAGGATGCGGCCTCGGTCGCCGGCCTGCTGGTGACCACCGAGGCGATGGTCGCCGAGAAGCCGGAGAAGAAGGGCCCGCCGATGCCGCCGGGTGGTGGCGGCATGGGCGACATGGATTTCTGATCCGAACGTCGTCGCTGCGAACGAGGGGGGCGGGCCGCAGGGTCCGCCCCTTTCTCTTTGCGCACCAACGTCAGCCGCGGCACATTAGCCGAAACCGATCGCGTGTCCGAACCGCTCCGCGAAATGCCGTTCGGTGAAGCGGGCGTTCAGCCCACCGGACCGATATGCGCCGTCAGCGTCACGCCAAGCGCCTGGGCAACCCCCAGCAGAGTGGTCAGCCGAGGATCGCCGTTCTCGCTGAGCGTCTTGTACAGAGCCTCATGCGTCACCCCGGCCTCGCGCGCAACCTGCGTCATGCCGCGCGCCCGCGCGATCACCCAAAGCGTCTGAGCCACATAACCGGCATCGCCGCTCGCCAAAGCGTCATTCAGCAGTCCCTCCTGCGACTCCGTCGACGTCAGGTAACGGGCCGCATCGAATGGGTCGGTTTTCACCATCATTCATACCTCAAGTTCAGCTGCCAGGATCTTCGCTCGGGCGATATCCCGCCGCTGCGATCGTTTGTCGCCATCGCACAGCAGGATGATCAGCACCTGTCCCCGCCGAACGAAATACACTCGACCCGTTCGATGAATGACCGCGCTCGTGACGACACGACGCTGACCGAGGCGGTCACCGAGGCCCGACCGGCCCTTACTCGCTCCTGCGGCTGCCCAATGCTATGCCCGCGGCAGGAACGGAGAACAACTGCATGGCCACCAGAGCGACCGACTTCGACATCGCAACCCTACGGGCACGCCGCACCAACAAGTGGCACAAATTCCCCGACGACGTGCTGCCCGCCTGGGTCGCCGACATGGACTTCGGCGTCGCGCCCGCAATCACCGAGGCGCTTACCCGTCTCGCCCGCAACCAGGAATACGGCTACGCCGCGCGCGAAGGTGCGCTTGCCGCCGCGTTCACCCGCCGCATGCAGCGCCGCTTCGGCTGGCAGACCGACCCCGCCGATGCACATCCCATCGGCGATCTGGTGCAGGCCAGCTTCTCCTCGGTCATGGCGTTCAGCGAGCCGGGCGATGCGGTGCTGCTGCAACTGCCGTCCTATCCGCCGTTCATGGCCGCGATCAACGACACCGGCCGCCGCCTGATCGCCAATCCGATGCGCGACAACGGCACGCGCTGGGTGCTCGACCTCGCCGCCTACGAGGCCGCACCCGATCCGCGCGCCCGTGTGCTGATCTTCTGCCATCCGCAAAACCCCACGGGACGCGCCTTCAGCCGCGCGGAACTCGACGAGGTGGCGGCGTTCGCCATCCGTCACGACCTGACCGTGGTGTCCGATGAGATCCACGCCGACATCGTCTATCCCGGCAACACGCACATCCCGTTGGCGTCGCTCTCACCCGAGATCGCCGCCCGCACCATCACCATCACCTCGGCCACCAAGAGCTTCAACATTCCTGCACTGCGCTGCGCGGTGATGCATTTCGGCGCCCCCGCGCTGAAGGCGCGCTTCTTCGAGCGCATTCCCGCGCGTCTGCTCGGCTCACCCGGCGTCACCGGCGTCGATGCCACGATCGCCGCCTGGGACGACGGCCAGCCCTGGCTCGACGAGATTCTGGCGCAGCTTGCAGGCGAATCGCGACTGGCTGGCGCAGACCATCGGGGCCGCGTTGCCGGGCGTGACGATGCGACTGCCCGAGGCAACCTATCTGGCCTGGCTCGATTGTTCCGCGCTGAAGCTGCCATCCACGGCAGGGCAGTTCTTCCTGGATCACGCCCGCGTCGGACTGAATTTCGGCGAGACCTTTGGTCCGCAGTACGCCAGCTTCGCACGCCTGAACTTCGCGACCCCGGCACCGGTCCTGCGCGAGATCGTCGGTCGCATGGCGGAGGCGGTTCGCCGGATTTAGGATCGGCCAGGAAACAACCGAATCAATTCCGCCCGCGTCTGCCGTTGGCGGCAGATCGCACGCATCCACGATTTCCAACCTCGACGACGTGAAGCTCAATCCGCAGAGTGGGACCGCCTCGCTCGACGGTAGTCGGCGACAATGGCGCGATACGTGACGCGGATCAGTCGGTCGACGAGTGGCGGTGGTGGCTCGCGGCGCAGCAGATGCCGGCGTACCGCGGCGACCGGAACCTCGGCGACCAGGAACTGCCCGAGGCGGACTTCCTCTGCCCCGTCGTGTCCGAACACGAGGCGGGCGAAGCGCTGCGCCCCGCTTCGCATGCCCTCGGTCATTGCTGCAACGCGTTCGCGCAATTCCTCCGGCCATTCGCCCTGCACGAAATCGTCGTGGTGATACAGCAGCAGCAGACGGCCCTCGTCGAGATGCTCACGCGCCCAGGCAGGCGTGTGCAGCGCCGCCCGCAATCCGTCGCCGCCATCGATCGCCTCTCTGACGCCTTGCTGGAAATTCAGCACCGTCCGCAGCCAAAGCGCGCCCAGCAAGACGTTGCGCGAAGCGAAGCGATGATAGAACGAGCCCGTCGGCGCGCTGAGGCGCTCGCTGATCGAGGCAACCGTCACCGCGGACGGCCCATGCTCGGAGGCGATCGCGAGTGCCGCGCCGAGGAAGTCCGACCGGCTGAATTTGGCACGACCCATATTTGTAGAATATACGTTCTAGACATATCCGTCAACATGGGTCATGCTGCTGCAGCCCGACAGGGAGATACGCACATGTCCACGACCATGGAGCACCAGACGCAGATCGATCGATTGCTTGCCGTGGCGCGCGGGACCATCGCGAGCGTGCGGTATTGCTGGGTTGCCACGCGGGCCGAGGAAGGCGGTGCCAACGCACGCGCCGTCCGGTCATTCGCCGGCGCGGCCGGCAGCGACGAATGGACCCGCCGATTCCTGACCAGGCGCGGCGCGCGCAAGGTCGGGGAAATCCGCCGCGATCCCCGCGTCACGCTCGCCTATCAGGACAGCGGCGGCGATGTCTTCGTGGCACTGGTCGGGCGCGCGTCGCCGGGCGAGGACAGGAGCGAGATGCGCAGCCTCTGGGCCTCCGGCGTCAGCGCGCCGTTTCCGGACGGTTTCGCCGAGGCGAACATGATCGTGGTCACTGTCGCGGTGGACCGGATCGAGATCCATGCGCGCGGCGTCACGGCCGAACCGTTCGGTCACGGCCGCACACTGATCGAGCGCGCGGCGGACGGCTGGCGTTTCGCGACCGACTGAAACGGCTGGCCTGAACCGGGACGCGCGCGGCTACTCCGCCGCCTTCCGCGCCGCCAGACGATCGATCTCCGCCTGCACCGCGGCGCTCGACAGGCCGGTGAACTCCTCGTGGTGATCCTTCGCATACGCGTATGACTCCCGGCGAAGCTCGCGCGAATGCTGGAAGTGTGGATGCACGAAACGCGCCATCAGCTCATAGTGCCGCTTGGTCGCCTCCCAGTCCGCCCAGTTGTGCGCCAGCTCCATGATCGCACCGAAACCGCCCGATCCGGCCAGCAGATTCTCGATATACGCGATCGCATCGTCTGGCGTGCCGATGCAGCCCGCGCCGCTTTCCACGAAGAATGCGTAAGGGTCCTTGATGTCGGGCGGCACGATCGGGAACGTGCCCACATCGGAGAAGTAGTCGCGGAACGCGTCGATCCCGAACCTCACGTTCTCGCGTGCCTTCTCGCGTGTCTCCGCCACATGGATCAGCGTCACCAGCCGCCATTTGCCGCGGTCCGGCACGTGTCCGTTCAGGCGCGCCTGCTCCTCGTACAGACTCCAGTTCAGCGTGTGTTTCTCCATCGCCTCGGGACTGGTGCCGCCGATCGACAGCATGCCGATGCCATGCCGCCCCGATGCCAGCGCGCCCGACGGCGAGCGCGACGCGGCGACCGCCATCTCCATGATCGGCTGCGTGTAGCAGCGCAGCTGCAGCTGCGCGTCCACCAGGTTGTACCAATCGGTCTTCTCGGTGACGCTCTCGCCGCGCAGCAGCCGCATGATCACATCCAGCGACTCATTCATCATGCGCCGCTGGTCGGCCGCCTTGATGCCGATCTTCAGGGCGTCATGCACCAGCGCGCCCGGCCCCACGCCGAACATCGCGCGCCCGCGCGTCATGTGGTCCAGTTGCACCATGCGATCCGCGAGAATGAACGGATTGTGGTAGGGCAGGGACGCGACGCCGGTGCCAAGCCTGATATGGCGCGTGCGCTCGGCTGCCGCGGCGATGAACATCTCCGGCGAGGCAATGATCTCGAAGCCGCCCGAATGGTGTTCGCCGATCCAGGCCTCATGGTAGTTCAGCCGGTCGAGGTGACACAGCAGTTCCATGTCGCGCTCGATCGCGAGCGTCGGGTTCTCCGTCAGATTGTGGAACGGCGCCAGGAAGATGCCGCTGCGCAGATAGCTCATGGGTGGCCTCTTGAGAGTTACTGGCCAGTAGGATACGCCCGCAACCATCATCCGACCAGAAGGGGACCTTACCATGACCATCCGCTTTGACGATCGCGTCGCCATCGTGACCGGCGCCGGCGCCGGCCTCGGCCGCTCGCACGCCATGCTGCTCGCGAGCCGCGGCGCGAAGGTCGTGGTGAACGATCCGGGCGGCGCGGTGGACGGCAGCGGCGGCGAGCATTCGGTCGCCGACAAGGTGGTGGCCGAGATCAAGGCCGCCGGCGGCGAGGCCGTGGCGAACTACAATTCGGTCGCCGACATGAAGAGCGCGCAGAACATCGTCGATACCGCGGTGAACGCGTTCGGCCGGCTCGACATCCTGGTGAACAACGCCGGCGTCCTGCGCGACAAGGCGTTCATCAACATGAGCATGGAGGACTTCGAGTTCGCCTCGCAGGTGCACTACATGGGCACGGTGTATTGCACCAAGGCGGCCTGGCCGATCATGCGGAAGCAGCAATACGGCCGCATCGTCGTCACCACGTCGGGTTCCGGCACGGTGGGGAATTTTGGCCAGAGCAACTACGGGGCGGCCAAGATGGCGGTGGTCGGCCTGATCAACGTGCTGCGGATCGAAGGCGCCAAATACAACATCCTGTGCAACGCGATCTCGCCGTCGGCCAACACGCGCATGACCGAGAGTCTGCTGCCGCCGCATATGGCGAAATACATGCGCCCGGAGTTCGTCTCGCCCGCCGTCGCCTGGCTGTGCAGCGAGGAATGCAACGCAACGGGCGAGATCATCGCCGCCACCGCCGGCAACTATGCGCGCGTGCAGTACTTCTTTTCCGAGGGGGTGCAGTTCGATCCCGAGGAGCCGGTGACGATCGAGATGGTGGCCGACAAGATCGACAAGATCCGCGATATGTCGAATGCGAAGCCGTATACCGGGATGATGGGCAACGTGGAGAAGAACCTGCGCGCGATGGGCCGCATCAAGTAAGGCGCGAGGAGTTTCACCAGCCCGGTCCTTACGTCATGGCCGGCGCTTGTGCCGGCCATCCAGTCTTGCGATTGCACCAATGGTAGATTTAGATGGCCGGGCACGCCCGGCCATGACGGTGAAAGCGCGGTGGTGAGAGTCAACAGCAACGGCGGTTGCTATTACACATCCAGCCGATACGCCACGCCATCCCGCACGATCCGCCCCGCGGTCGCGCCGGCGAAATGCGTCCCGATCACCAGCACAGGCGTTCCGGCCAATTGCTCGAACATCCGTTCGCGCGTGCGCTGGCCCTGTTCTGGATCGGAATCCGCGGTGGACGCCCACTCGGGATGTGCGATCTGGCAGGGGTGGTGCATGAAGTCGCCGGTGATCAGCGCCTCCTCGCCGCGTGATCGGATGCGCACGCTGACATGACCGGGCGTGTGGCCAACTGTCGGTATCAGGCTGATCTCGTCGCTCAGGCGCGCATCGGTTTCCACCAGATCGACCAGCCCGGCGTCGTAGACCGGCAGCACCGAATCAGCGAACACCGCGGTCATGTCCTCGCGTCCGCGCGGGCGTGACCAGTGTTCGAATTCGACGCGCCCCATCAGATAGCGAGCGCGCGGGAATGTCGGCACCCATTTGCCGTCGACCAGCATCGTGTTCCAGCCGACATGGTCCACGTGCAAATGCGTGCAGAGCACCGTATCGATCGACTCGCGCGGATACCCGGCTGCCGCGAGGTCGGCAAGGAACGGACCCTGCAGGTTGTTCCATGCCGGAATGCGCCGGTCCTGCTTGTCGTTGCCGAGGCAGGTATCGACGACGATGCGGCGCGTCGGTGTTTCCACCGCGAAGCTGTGGATGCTCATGCGCAGGCGGCCGTCCTCATCGGCGAAATGCGGCCGCAGCCACGCGATCGGCAGGATCGCCTCGCGCGTCGCCTGCGGCAGAATGAAGCGGCTGCCCCCGGTCACCTCCAGTTCGACTATCTTGGTCACCGTCACGTCGCCGATCCGCCATCGCATCGCAGGATTCCTCAATTCGTCATGGCCGGGCTTGACCCGGCCATCTGTGCAATGACAGTGACGGGGTGGATGGCCGGGTCAAGCCCGGCCATGACGATGAGATGAGAGGGAGGACGCGCACCGTGGCCGCGCATATCGACTACTATGCCTCGCTGAATTCGCCCTGGACCCATCTGGGCGCCGCGCGCATCGAGGCGCTGGCTGCCAAATACGACGCGACGCTGCGCATCCACCCGGTGGACTTCGGCACCATCTTCCCCGCGTCAGGCGGCCTTCCGCTGCCGAAACGGGCACCGCAGCGCCAGGCCTACCGGCTGATGGAACTGAAGCGCTGGCGCGACTTCCTCGGTATCCCGATCAACGTCGAGCCGAAATTCTTCCCCTCCAGCGAGGCGCTGTCGGCGGCCTGCGTGATCGCGTTGCGCGAAACCATGGGGGACAAACCTGCCATCGCACTGGCGCACCGCGTGCTGCGTGCCGTGTGGCAGGACGAGAAGAACCCGGGCGATCCGGCGACACTCGCCGCGCTGATCGCCGAGATCGGGCTCGACGCCGATGCGGTGATGAAGCTCGGCGCCGATCCGCGCTGGACGACGCGACGCACGGTCGACACGCAGGCCGCGCTGGATCGCGGCGTGTTCGGCGCGCCCAGCTACGTCATCGGCGACGAGATCTTCTGGGGCCAGGACCGGCTGGATTTCGTCGATCGGGCCCTGGCGCGCGCGGGGTAGGTCGCGCTCCGGGCCAGGATCGGCTATGGAGATGGCATGACGTCCGAGACAAGAAAGCTGAGCGAGGCGCGGGCGCTCTGGCTGATCTCCGCCGCGCACTTCGTGAGCCACTTCCACTACCTCGTGCTGCCGCCGCTGCTCTACCTGCTGACGCAGCGCATGGGCGTGGGGTTCGTCGAACTTGGCTTGGCGATCACGATCTCCAACGTGGTCTCCGCTGTGGTGCAGGCGCCGATGGGCTATGCGGTGGACCGCTTCGGTCCGCGCCGCATGCTGATCGTCGGCCTCTGCCTGTCCGGCATCGCCTACGGATCGATCGGGGTGTTCCCGGTGTATTCGTGGCTGCTCGGCGCCTCGGTGATCGCCGGCGTCGCCAATTCGGTCTATCACCCCGCCGATTATTCGATCCTCGGCTCGGTCATCGATCCCGGGCGGGTGGGCCGCGCTTTCTCCATTCACACGTTCGCCGGCTTCTTCGGTGGCGCGATCGCTCCGACCGTGATGCTGCTCGTCGCTTCCACCGCGGGGTTCCGTGCCGCGCTGATCTGCGCCGGGCTGCTCGGTCCCGCGGTTGCCGTCCCGCTGCTCCTGGCGCGCGGGCTGGACCAGGCGGCAAATCATCGCGTCTCCGCGCGCCAAGGACCCGACCGGCCGCCGGGCGCAAGACTGCTGTCGCCCGCGATCATCAGCCTGACCGCGTTCTTCGCGCTGCTCAGCCTGTCCTCGGGCGCAATCACGACATTCTCGGTCGTGGCGCTGGTCGCGCTGTACGGCGTGCAGTTCTCGGTCGCGAACGCCGCGCTGTCGGCCTATCTGATGGCCACCGCGATCGGCGTTCTCGCCGGCGGGTTCGTGGCCGATGCGACGCGCCGTCATGCCGAGGTCGCCGCCGCCGGATTCGGCGTGGCGGCGGTCATCACCTTCACGATCGGCACCGTATATCTCGGCACCGTGTTCCTGGTGTTGGCCATGGCGGCAGCCGGCTTCCTCGCCGGCATGATCATGCCGTCGCGCGACATGCTGGTGCGCGCCGCCGCACCGCCGGGCATGGCAGGACGGACCTTCGGTATCGTCACCACCGGTTTCAATATCGGCGGCACCATTGGACCGATGCTGGGCGGCTGGCTGATGGACAACGGCGAACCGCGGTGGATTTTCTACAGCTCGGTCTGCTTCATGATACTGACCGTGCTGATGGTTCTGTTCGGCGACTGGCGGTCGCGCCGCCGGGAACATGGCGTGGCATTGATGCAAGCGGAGTGACACGATGAGCGAACTGAAGCGCGGCGACGAAGAACTGGAATTGATCGAGCTGGCGCGCCGGGTTCTGCCCGCCGGCAGCTTCGGCAACCTGCCCGCGGACATCGTGGTCCGTGAGGGTCGCGGCGGCCGCGTCTGGGACATGAGCGGCAACGAGTATGTCGACTTCCTGCTCGGCTCCGGCCCGATGTTCATCGGCCACTGCCACCCCGACGTGATGGCGGCGGTGCAGGCGCAGATACCGCGCGGCACAACGTTCTTCGCCAACAACGAGCACGGGATCCGTTTGGCCGCCGCCATCGTCGATGCGGTCCCCTGCGCGCAGAAGGTGCGCTTCGTCAGCAGCGGCACCGAGGCGGACGCCTACGCCATGCGCGTCGCCCGCGCGTTCCGCGGCCGTGACAAGATCCTCAAGTTCGAGGGCGGCTATCACGGCATGAGCGACTACAGCCTGATGAGCCTCGCGCCGAAGCGCCCCGGCAATTTTCCGCAGGCGGTGCCGGATTCGCCCGGCATCCCGCGCAGCGTCCGCGACGAGATGATCATCGCCCCGTTCAACGATGCGGCGATGGCCGTCAGCCTGATCCACGAGCACCACGACGAACTCGGCGGCGTCATCGTTGAGCCGTTCCAGCGGCTGCTGCCGCCGAAGCCGGGATTTCTCCAGGCGCTGCGTGACGCATGCACGGAACACGGCATTCCGCTGATCTTCGACGAGGTGGTCACGGGGTTCCGCTTCGCCTACGGCGGGGCCCAGGAGTTCTACGGCGTGACGCCCGATCTCTGCACGCTGGGAAAGATCATCGGCGGCGGCTTCCCGCTCGCGGCGATCGCCGGGCGTGAGGACATCATGTCGCAGTTCGATCGCGGCAAGGTCGGCGACGATCGGTTCCTGACGCAGATCGGCACGCTGTCCGGCAACCCGGTGGCTGCGGTCGCCGGCCTCACGACCCTGGAGATCCTGCGGCGGCCTGGTGCCTATGAGAGGGTGTTCGCCACCGGGCGCGAACTGATGGCGGGCATATCTGGCATGTTGCAAAAGGCCGGATTGCCTGCACAGGTGATCGGCGTGCCGCCGCTGTTCGACATCGTGTACGCCGCAGGTGATGTGTCGGACTACCGGGCGATGCTGCGCGCTGATGTCGAGATGCAGCGGCGCTTCAATCGCCGCTTCCGCGAGGCCGGCATCATGAAGGGCGAGAGCAAGTTCTATGTCTCGCTGGCGCACGATGCGGCCGACATCAGGCACACGCTTGGCGCGGTGAACTCAGCGGTTGAGGTGGAACTCGCCGACACGCGCGTGCCGGCACAGTAATCCCCGCAACGTCGTGGCCGAGCTTGTCCCGGCCATCCAGTCCCGTGCGGGTGATGCGTGGATGGCCGGGACAAGCCCGGCCATGACGGTGAGCGCGGATCCTACCCATCCGTCAGCGTCGGCCACAGCGCTTCGGCGCCGCGCGCGCAGACGAACGCGCCGACTCGGGCCGCCCATTTGGTGTCGCCGCCGAATTCGGCGAATGCAACGCTACGGCGAATCTACTTTTTCGCAATCCGGTTGGCAACGAGACCAGCGATCAGTCGTATTACACTCAAGTGATACAGAAATCGATACAGCCGGGCAGCCTCGCACTATTCGTCGCATTTTCAATAAACCGCCGTGGCGAATTGACGGTAAGGTAACATTAACAAAACGAGAATTGAACCTTAATGTGAAATCGTCGTGCGTACCTCACTGGAGGACCGGACGGGTCCTCACACAACAAACTCGACACTAAACCTCAAAGGAAGGATTCCAATCGATGCACCACCACACCGCTACCATTCTTGCTGCCGTCACGGATGCCGGCAAGGTCCGCCTCGGCGGCTACGCACCGACGCTCGCCCCCACCGCGGATGCCGGCAAGGTCCGCCTCGGCGGCTACGCACCGACGCTCGCCCCCGTCGCGGACGCCGGCAAGGTCCGCCTCGGCGGCTACGCACCGACGCTCGCCCCCACCGCGGATGCCGGCAAGGTCCGCCTCGGCGGCTACGCACCGACGCTCGCCCCCACCGCGGATGCCGGCAAGGTCCGCCTCGGCGGCTACGCACCGACGCTCGCCCCCACCGCGGATGCCGGCAAGGTCCGCCTCGGCGGCTACGCGCCGACGCTCGCCCCCACCGCGGATGCCGGCAAGGTCCGTCTCGGCGGCTACGCACCGACGCTCGCCCCCACCGCGGATGCCGGCAAGGTCCGCCTCGGCGGCTACGCACCGACGCTCGCCCCCACCGCGGATGCCGGCAAGGTCCGTCTCGGCGGCTACGCACCGACGCTCGCCCCCACCGCGGATGCCGGCAAGGTCCGCCTCGGCGGCTACGCACCGACGCTCGCCCCCACCGCGGATGCCGGCAAGGTCCGCCTCGGCGGCTACGCACCGACGCTCGCCCCCACCGCGGATGCCGGCAAGGTCCGCCTCGGCGGCTACGCACCGACGCTCGCCCCCACCGCGGATGCCGGCAAGGTCCGCCTCGGCGGCTACGCACCGACGCTCGCCCCCACCGCGGATGCCGGCAAGGTCCGCCTCGGCGGCTACGCGCCGACGCTCGCCCCCACCGCGGATGCCGGCAAGGTCCGCCTCGGCGGCTACGCACCGACGCTCGCCCCCACCGCGGATGCCGGCAAGGTCCGCCTCGGCGGCTACGCACCGACGCTCGCCCCCACCGCGGATGCCGGCAAGGTCCGCCTCGGCGGCTACGCACCGACGCTCGCCCCCACCGCGGATGCCGGCAAGGTCCGCCTCGGCGGCTATGCGCCGACGCTCGCCCCCACCGCGGATGCCGGCAAGGTCCGCCTCGGCGGCTACGCACCGACGCTCGCCCCCACCGCGGATGCCGGCAAGGTCCGCCTCGGCGGCTACGCGCCGACGCTTTCGCCCGCACCCTGATGATCTGCCGAGAAACAACCGTATCAGTTCCGAACACGCCTCATGCTTCATAGTCATGGCTGGGCTTGACCCAGCCATGACGGAAGGAACGAGCGGTGACGATAGGTCATCGGTTCAGGCCGTTGGCAGCGGTCTAGGCACCCCCTGTCGTCATCACCGTGCAAGCGGAAACACAGAGCGCCAGGCGGATTTTCATTCAACCAGCCCTGCCTCGCGAAAGCCGCGGATGAGGTGCTCGCGGTCCGCCGGGCGCAGTTCCCGGAGTTCGTTCAACGGGAGCGACATGTAACGGCGAAAGCCTGCGCCAAACCGCTCGATCGCATCATCCATCACGATGCGCGCCTCATCGACCTGCCCCATCTGTCCAAGAGCAGCAATCAGCGTGTTGTATGGCTGTCGAAAGTTCGGAAACGAATGCCGCAACTGGCGTGCCGCCGCAATCGACGCGGCGTAATCCTCCGCCCAGTAATGCGCCCTGGCAACAAAGTGCGACCATAGCGGGACGAGCGGATCGAACGGACTCAGACGTATCGCGGTCCGGAGCGGTGCGATCGCTTCACGGGGTTGTCCTCCCCAGAGGCGCGCGCCGCCTTGGGCGCCATGGGCCACCGCGGAATTGGGATCAAGCCTGACCGCGAGATCAGCCTCGGCAAGGCTCTCCGCATGCAATCCCGACATCCACAGGGCGCGCGCCAACGCAGCATGGGCTGTCGCGTCGGCCACATCGATCTTGATCGCATTCCCCGCGTGTTCGAGCGCGAGCGGGATATTCGCCGTCCGGCGTTCTGGGCTGAACAGTGTGATCTCGTTGAGATAGGTCAGGGCAAGCGCGGCATCCGCCCGGGCAAATCGCGGATCGAGTTCGATCGCGCGCTGAAAAAAGCAGCGGGCCTTGGCATTTTCCGTGGCTTCGATATTTGCGAAATGCCACATGCCGCGGTGGTAGCTTTCCCAGGCGTCCAGACTTTCCGGCGCTTTGCGCGCCACACGCTCGCGCTCGCGTCGATCAACCGCGGGCTGGATCGCCGCCGTAACACTGGCAGTGATCTCGTCCTGCACGGCAAAGATATCCGTAAGCTCGCTGTCATAGCGTTCGGCCCACAGATGCCTGCCTGTAGCAGCCTCGATCAGCTGTACCGTCGCGCGTACCCGATTGCCGCTTTTGCGCACGCTGCCCTCGAGAACGTAGCGCACTCCGAGCTCGCGCCCGATGTCTCTGACCGCGACCGTCTTGTCCTTGTAGGTGAAGCTTGAGTTGCGGGCGATGACGAACAACGACCGCGATTTCGATAGTACAGTGATTATGTCCTCGGCAATACCCTCGGCGAAGAATTCCTGCTCCGGATCCCCGCTCATGTTGGTGAATGACAGCACGGCGATCGATGGCTTTTCCGGCAGCGGCAGCGACGCCCGGGATGCGACCCCCTTGCTCACCCGGTAGACCCGCACCGGACTTGCGATGTTGTGCAGTTGCCGTTCGCCAAGATCCGCGAAGGCGACATTGTCGAGTTTGCCGGCGGCATACTCTTGCACACGGGCGGATACGTAGATCCCGCCAGGTTCGGCTATTCCTTCGAGTCTCGCTGCAATGTTGACGCCATCACCAAGAATGTCGCCATCTTCGACGACGATGTCGCCGACATTGATACCGATGCGCCATTCGATGCGTCGTTCGGCAGGAACAGCGGCATTGCGCTCGGCCATGTCCGCCTGCACTTCGTTAGCACACCGCAACGCATCGACAACGCTGTGGAATTCAACCAGGATTCCGTCGCCGGTGGTCTTGACGATTCGGCCGTGATGCTCGGCAATCTTGCGATCAATCAAACCCGAACGGATCGCCTTCAGCCGCGCGAGAGTGCCCTCCTCGTCGAGGCCGATCAGTCGCGAGTAGCCGACCACGTCCGCCGCCAAAATGGCGGCCAATCTGCGTTCCAGCACTCCCGGCTTCATCCCCAATTCCCTTGCGCCCGCGATCCGAAACATTTGTCCTCGGGTCACGGCAAATGGTATCGTTTCAAACCCACCATTCCCCAGTAACGTAAGGATGACCGCGCGTTCGCACCAGGGGGTCGGAATGCAGATCGCTCTGCCCTTAGCGGTGTAGCATTGAACCATCATGCGGATCAGGGCTGATCAATTGCTGGTGGATCGCGGTCTTGTCGAAAGCCGCACGCGCGCCCAGGCGCTGATCCTGGCTGGCAAGGTCTTCAGCGGCGAGCGCCGAATCGCCAAGGCAGGCGACGCGCTGGCACCCGAGGCCGCGCTGGAGGTCCGTGGCCAGGACCATCCATGGGTCTCACGCGGTGGGCTGAAGCTCGCGCACGCACTCGACCGGTTCGGCCTGTCCCCCCAGGGGCGGGTCTGCCTGGATGTAGGTGCGTCCACCGGCGGATTCACCGACGTTCTGCTGGCCCAAGGTGCGGCGAAGGTGCACGCGGTCGATGTGGGCCACGGCCAGCTCGCCTGGAAGCTGCGCACGGACCCGCGCGTCGCGGTGCACGAGAAGACCAACGCCCGCTATCTGACGCGCGAAATCGTTGCCGATCCGATCGAGGCTCTGGTATGTGACGCCAGCTTCATCGGTCTCGCTACCCTGCTGCCAGCGCCCTTGGGACTCTGTGTGCACGGCGCCTGGGCGGTGGCGCTGATCAAGCCCCAGTTCGAGGCAGGCCGGGGAGCGGTGGGCAGCAAGGGCGTGGTGCGCGATCCCGCGGTTCACGCCGCGGTGTGCGCCCGCGTGCGTTCGTGGTGGACGGCCCTGCCGGGCTGGCGCGTGCTCGGGTCCATCGAAAGCCCGGTCACCGGCCCGGAAGGCAACCGGGAATTCCTGATCGCCGCGGCGAAAGCTTGAGTTCAGGCGGGGGTCGGGCGACTGCCGACCGCGGCCATGTCGCGCTGCGCGATCTCGGCCATGAGAGACCATACTTTCGCGGGTTCCATCGGAACGTCCGGATCATTCAACAGCCGGTCGAGTTCGTCGAGCTTGCGGGCGTACTCGGCGTCCGTCATTCCAGTCTCCCCCAGGGGTCGCGTCGGCAACGCACACAAACCGCAGGAACGTGGCAGTCCTGCGGCACACCCATGAGATCGGAATCATTACCGCATGGTTAAAGGTCGGCGCCCGATCAAACCGACGACAACACGGCTGGAGCCAGTGCCGCGGCCTTGGCGGCGGGATGTGCCGGATTTCGAAATCGCAGCTCACCGTCTTCAGCGGCGTAGGGCGCGGACATGCCAAACAGTTCGAACCGCGATGCACAGGTCACCGCGATGACCGGGCGCGCATCCTTGTGCGCCAGAAATTGCCGGGCCTCGCCCTCCAGTTCCAGCCGCTCGCGCAGGCCGCGCCACTCCACACGATCGGTATCCTCGACGAACATCGCGAGGATACCGGGACGGGTGCCGGTCAGACGTGCTGGCGCGATGACGCCGAGCCGGCGACGGAGGGCGCTGCCAACCTCGTTTTCGCGACCGGCGCGGGCCGCCATCACAAAGACGCCATCGCCAGCGGTCGTGACTGAAAGATGGGCTTCCGGGCCGAACTCCTGGCGCAATGAGGACAACAGGGCAGGCTGGGCGGACTGTCCGGCGTGCAGCACCAGCGGATCCAGCCGGAGCACCAATCCTTCGTCATGGTCGCCGCGACCCTGCGTCTCGAGCATGCGACGGATGCGGATATGCAGGGATGCCAACGTGCCACCGTCTGCCGTCAGTTCATGCAGGCCGCCTTGCAGGCCCAGCGGCAGCGTCATCTTCAGCAAATAGTGACCGGGATGTCGCGTAAGCCAGGCCTGCAGATCTTCGTCCATCCGGTCAGCGAGGCGGGACCAGGCGCTCCGGTGCACCAGACGCCCCTCCTCGGCCGAGACGACATCGCAGACAACCTCCGCCTCGACCATTCCGCTCACGAGCAGCAGGTCATAGCTGGCATCGTCCTCGAAACCAGCAAAGTGGACCTGGAAGCCGCGCCCGCGCTGCAATGCGGAGGTGCGAAGCAGGTGGAAGAGCGACATGAGTGTTCCGTCGCTGCCGAGGTCCGCACGAAGCCGCTCACTGAGACGTGTTCGGCCATGCGGCGTGAGCCGCGAGGCGAGCGCCACCGCTTCGCCCGCAAGGCGCGCGGCATGCAGCTCGGGGGTCGAGGCTGGGCGCTGCAGCGGACCGCGCAGGCGCTCGATCGCGAGCTCGATGGCGTGGCGCTGGCGGGTCGCCAGGCCCGCCCGCGGGCCAGACGCGGCCAGGCGGTGGATTTCCCCGATCCGCGCCGACCATGTCCTCGGCCCGGCCAGTGCGACGAACGCATCGAGCGCACGCGGATCGAAAGGTGGCGGCCTTGGTTGCATGGCGAGACTTGTCCCCGAGGGTAGACGCGCTCCGCGCGCGGTTCATTCCACGGGAGACAGTTCGTCCACTCAGTTGTGCGGCAGGCGGGCCGTTTCAGGGGCGTCGGGGTTCTGCGCGCGGTGGCGCAACAGGTGATCGGCCAGCACGCAGGCCAGCATGGCCTCGCCCACCGGCACGGCGCGAATTCCGACGCAGGGATCGTGGCGGCCCTTGGTGGTGATCTCGATCTCCTGGCCGGTGCGGTCCACGGTCCTGCGCGGGGTCAGGATTGAGCTGGTCGGCTTGACCGCGAAGCGCGCGACGATGGGCTGGCTGGTTGAGATGCCGCCGAGGATACCGCCCGCGTGGTTGGAGTCGAACTCGACAATCCCGTCGTGCATGCGCATCTCGTCGGCATTCGCCTCGCCCGAAAGCGCGGCGGCGGCGAAACCTTCCCCGATTTCGACGCCCTTCACCGCGTTGATCGACATCAGCGCCGCGGCGATTTCGGCGTCCAGCTTGCCGTAGATCGGCGCGCCGAGGCCTGGCGGCACCCCTTCGGCCGCGACTTCAATCACCGCCCCGGCGGAGGAGCCCGCCTTTCGCACCTCGGACAGGTAGGTTTCCCAAAGCGCGGCGGTGACCGGATCGGGACAGAAGAACGGATTGGCATCGACTGCGTCCCAGTCCCAGCGGCCGCGATCGATGCGATGCGGGCCGATCTGGACCAGTGCACCGCGGATGCGCACGCCCTGTCCCAGCACCTTGCGTGCCACTCCGCCGGCAGCCACGCGCATCGCGGTCTCGCGCGCGGACGAACGGCCGCCTCCGCGATAGTCGCGTATGCCGTATTTCAGCTCATATGTCAGATCGGCATGGCCGGGCCGGAACTGCGCGGCGATTGCCGAGTAGTCGCGCGAGCGCTGGTCCACATTGTCGATCTGCAGCGCTATCGGCGTGCCGGTCGTCAGGCCGTCGAACACGCCGGACAGGATGCGGACCTCGTCAGGCTCCTGCCGCTGTGTTGTGAAGCGCGACTGGCCCGGGCGGCGGCGGTCGAGCCACGGCTGGATGTCGCCCTCGGAGAGCGGGATGCGCGGCGGGCAGCCATCCACCACGCAGCCTATCGCCGTCCCGTGACTCTCGCCCCAGGTGGTGACGCGGAACAGGTGGCCGAAGCTGTTGTGGGACACGCTGGCGTTCCTCAGGACGCGCGCATCATGCCATCAAACCATCGTCCAATCATCAGGCACATGGATACTGACCGGACCAATGGGGAGCACGGCATTAAGGGAGGCCGAATCGCCGGCGAGGCGGTCCTGCGCGCTGGCTGACCCAGGCTGGGGACGCTGTTACGTTGCCGTTCCGTGAATGGTGCGCGGCTCCTGGGTTGGATTGTGAATGACTGGGCACCGGCGTCCCTGCCGGCTTCGGTTCACGCTGTGACGTCAAACCCATCGGGAATTTCTGCAACGCTCGCCGGGTTCCGGCTCGGCGTGGTCGACGTCAGCGTATCAAGGGCGATCGCGGCATCCGCATCGCTTCCGGCTGCCGAAGACGGGAGGGCAGGGACCTGCCAACTCCCCCACCCCGGCCATCCTTCGTGCCAATCAGGAGACCGTTTTTTGCATGCGTAACGGAGTAGACAGATCCGCCGTACGTAAACGACCGAGTAAGGGTTGGCCTCCGGCCGTGCGTCGACTGGAGTTATTTGGGTCACGACCACTTTCCTCGAGTATTGGTCCTCCTTGCCACGATTCCCTTAAAATTCGGTCACCGACCGATTTTGGTGGTCAGCGCACGGAGCTGTGGGAGTTGGTCATCGTAATTACTCACCTACCCCCACCTGTTGCGGTTCAAAAAAGCAATCAAGTGGACACAGAGTTTCACAAAGTGCACACGGAGTTTCACAGAGAAGGCAACTAGCGCTTCGCGCTCGGGCCTGCTGTCCGACATGTTGCGTGAGCAAGCGTCCTGCGCGAAGCGCCGTTTACTTTTCTCCGTGAAACTCTGTGCGAACTCAGTGAAACTCTGTGTCCGCTTGATTGCATTGCCACCTCCACGCACCGGCGGCAGGCGAGCAGTTACCCGCATTCAGACCAAGGGGCGGTAATCTCCATCGCCGTGCATCGGCGTGCCTCAGACAGCGAGCAGTTCATCCAGCGTCATCGGGCAGATCAGCGATACCGGCTGCGGCGGCTGCCCGTCCATGCTCGTTGGCAGGACCCTCACTGCATTGGCATACAACTCGCCCACGTCGATCCGCTGGCGCATGGATGGACTGAAAGCGCGTCGTGCCTGGGAGCGGAACAGCAGGGCATCAGACTGCCATGTCGGCACCGAGAGCGAGTTCGGCCAGCGCTTCGGCCTTCAGCATGTGCATGAAGGCCTGCAGCAGGAGGGACTCCACCGCCCGAAGATCGCTGCGTCCCACGCTCTCGACCTCCTCGATGATGTTCACCCAGTCAGGCCGTTCGTTGACCGGCTCACCCGCGGCTATCCGGCGCAGCAGATCACTCTGGCGTTCGCTCCACAGCAGGATATCGTCGTCGTACAGGTCGCCCACTCCATACCTACCCTTCGACGATGGCGATGTCCGGGGCGGCGGGGTTCTTCATGCCGACGATATGGTAGCCGCAATCCACATGGTGGACCTCGCCGGTCACCCCCGCTGACAGGTCCGACAGCAGATACACGCCGGCGCCGCCGACATCCTCGATCGTCACGTTGCGCTGCATCGGCGCGTTGAGCTGGTTCCAGCGCAGAATGTAGCGGAAGTCGCCGATCCCCGAAGACGCCAGTGTTCTGATCGGTCCCGCGCTGATCGCGTTCACCCGGATGCCCTGCCCGCCCAGATCGGCGGCCAGATAGCGCACCGAGGCCTCCAGCGCCGCCTTGGCGACGCCCATCACGTTGTAGTGGGGAGTCCAGCGTTCGGCTCCGACATACGTCAGCGTCAACAGGCTGCCTCCGGCCGACATCATCGGCACGGCGCGCTGCGCCACGGCGGTGAAGGAGTAGCACGAGATGTCCAGCGCCTGCACAAATGCCGCGCGCGGCGTGTCCAGATAGCGGCCGCGCAGATACGCCTTGTCGGCATAGCCGATGGCATGCACCAGGAAATCGAGCCCATCCCAATGCGACCTGAGCGCGGCAAACGCTGCGTCGATGCTCGCCTCATCCGCCACGTCGCATGAGAACAATCGGTCCGACTTCACCAACTCGGCCAGCGGCCGCACGCGGCGCTCCAGAGCCTCGCCCTGGAAGGTGAAAGCTAGCTCCGCACCTTGGGCGGCACAGGCGGCGGCGATACCCCAGGCGAGCGAGCGCTCGTTTGCCACGCCCATGATCAGTCCGCGCTTGCCCTGCATCAACGTGCCTTTGTTGGGCGTGATCGCGGGGGCGCTGTCAGGCATGGTCGATCCTTCGAAGTCCGGCGTTGTGAGGCGGCGTCCTCTGCCGTCGGTGGTCGCACACCCTCACGTGGCGGGGCAAGAGCAACCGCTAAGGTACGCCCCGGCTTGGCGCGCAGGCCGCGTGACGGCAGAGTGCGCCCGTTCGAGGGGAAGATCGAATCATGCCCGACACCAGCTTGCTCGCCGCTGATCCGTTCACGAAATTTGATGACTGGATGGCCGAGGCCTGGACCCACGAACCGGAAGACGCGAATGCCATGACTTTGGCCACCACGACCCCCGACGGGCTGCCGTCGGCGCGGATCGTGTTGCTCAAGGGGGCGGATGCACGCGGCTTCGTGTTCTACACCAACAAGCAAAGCCGCAAGGCCGAGGAGCTCGCGGCGAACACCCGCGCCGCGCTGCTGTTTCACTGGAAGACGTTGGGCCGGCAGGTGCGCATCGAGGGTCGTGTTGAGGATGTGACCGACGCGGAGGCCGATGCCTATTACGCCACCCGCGCGCGGATTTCGCGTCTGGGCGCCTGGGCGTCCGACCAGTCTCGCGTGCTGCCGGATCGAGTGGTGCTGGAGCGGCGGCTGGCCGAATACGAGGTGAAGTATCCTGGCGAGGACATCCCCCGTCCCCCGCATTGGTCCGGCTACCGGGTGGTCCCGGCAAAATTCGAATTCTGGCAGAACATGCCGTACCGGCTGCACGACCGAACCGTCTATGCCAGAACTGCGAACGGCGGCTGGTCGGTCGGCAAGCTGTTTCCCTGAGCCGGCGATGGCCGTCCCGCCCGAACAGGCGGAGACCGCCGCGTTGCTGCGCCGTCTGGCGGGTGCGGACCCGGTCGAGACGCACATCTCGCTGGTGTTCATCGGCGCCGACACGGTGTGGAAGCTGAAGAAGGCGGTGCGCCTGCCGTTCCTCGATTTTTCCCGCGTCGATGATCGCCGGCGGTTCGCGATGCGCGAATTGGACCTGAACGGCCCGGCCGCCCCTGGACTCTACCGCGACGTCGTGGCGGTGGTGCGCGGTTCGGACGGACGCCTGTCGCTGGGCGGCGCAGGTTTGCCGGTGGTGGACTGGGTCCTGCGGATGGCGCGGGTGCCAGCGGGGGATTTTCTCGACGCGCGCGCACGCGCCGGCCGGTTCACCCCTGCGCTGCTCGATGCACTCGGCGATGCGGTGGCCGAATTTCACGGCGCGCTGCCGCCCGTCACCGATGTCGCGGTGGCCGACACCATGCGCTGGATCGCCGAAGGCAATGTCCGCTCGGCGCGCAATGCCGGGCTCGCAGAGGAACCGGTGCAGGCCTGGTTCGCGGCCGAGAATGCCGCACTCGCCGGCATCGAAGCCTGGCAGCACCAGCGCACCCGCGATGGGTTAGTCCGCCGCGCGCACGGCGATCTGCATCTCGGCAATCTCTGTCTGTGGCACGGCAAGCCGGTGCCGTTCGATGCGCTCGAGTTCGACGAGAGGATGGCGACGATCGACCTCGGCTACGACCTTGCCTTCGCGCTGATGGATATCGAGCAGCGTGTGGACAAGCGCGCGGCGAACCGCGTGCTGAACCGCTACGTCGCGCGCACTGGCGACGCCGCACTGACGCGCGGTCTGCCGGCGTTCCTGTCGATGCGCGCCATGGTGCGCGCTCATGTCGAAGCGAGCCGAAGCCATGCCGTCGAGGCGGAATGCTATCTGCGCGAGGCGCGACACTACCTGCGTCCGCCGCCACCGATCGCGCTGGCAATCGGTGGGCTGCCGGGCAGCGGCAAGTCGACGCTGGCACGTGCCCTGGCGCCGGAACTGGGCGGAGCGCCGGGTGCGCTCGTGCTGCGCAGCGACGAGATCCGCAAGCGCCTCCACGGTGCCGCGCCGGAGGATCGCCTGCCGCAAGCGGCCTACAGCGACGCCGCGAGCACAGCAGTGTTCGCAACGCTGGCCCGACTGGCCGGCGAGACGGCTGCCGGCGGCCATGCGGTGATCGCCGATGCCACGTTCATCGATCCGCGCCACCGGGCGATGCTGGACGGCGCTGCCCGGGCGGCCGGCGTTCCGTTTCTCGGCCTGTGGCTGGAAGCGCCGCTACCGGTGCTCGAGGCGCGGATTTCCGGCCGGCAGCACGATGCATCCGACGCGACGGTCGATGTGCTGCACGCCGCCAGCCGAGCCAATCCGCAGGCCGGCGACTGGATCGCGGTGGACGCCGGAGATGCGGCCGTCGCGCTGGAGCAGGCCCGCGCGGCCGTGCGGCAGCGGCTCGGTATAAGATCACTCGCGTAGAAATTTGCCGAAAGGGTCGGGACGGACATGGCGCCACATCCTCAACGACTGACAGTCACCCGCCGCGCCTGGCCGCTCGCGCGACCGTTTGATGACCGCGCACGGTGTCGAGACCACGGTCGACATCGTTGTCGCCGAAATCTCCGACGTCGAGTCGCGCGGCCGCGGCGAAGCCGTGCCGCTTCGGCGGTACGGCGAGAGCATCGACAGCGTCGTCGCCGCGCTTGATGCGATGAAAGGCGCGGTCTTCTCGGGGCTCAACCGCGACACACTGCAACACGCGCTGCCGCCGGGCGCGGCGCGCAACGCTCTCGACTGTGCATTCTGGGACATCGATGCGAAGCGCGCTTATTGCAGCGTCGCGGAGCTGGCCGGGCTCAGGGCGCGGTGCCGCCGCTCATGACGGCGTTCACGGTCGCCTTCGATACACCGGACAAGATGGCCGAGCTGGCGGCCGCCAATCGCACTCGGCCGCTGCTCAAATTGGAACTGGGGGGCGACGGCGATGTCGAACGGGTGCGGGCGGTGCGGCAGGCGGCGCCGGCGGCGCGCCTCATCGTCGATGCCAACGAGAGCTGGAATGAGCGTCAGCTTAGCGAATACATGCCGATGCTCATCGATTTGAGGGTTGCACTGATCGAGCAGCCGCTGCCAGCCGATGCTGATGACGCGCTGGCGCGGTTGGAGCATCCGATCCCGCTCTGCGCTGACGAATCCTGCCGGACGCGTTGCCGATCTCGACCGGCTCGACGGGAAATACCAGGCCATCAATATCAAGCTCGACAAAGCGGGTGGGCTGACCGAGGCGCTCGCGCTGGCGGCGGAAGCGAAGCGGCGGGGCTTGCGGATCATGGTCGGTGGCGTGATCAGCACGTCGCTTGGGATCGCGCCGGCGCTGCTCGTCGCACAGCAGGCCGAGATCGTCGATCTCGACGGACCATTGCGCCTGGCGCTCGATCGCGCGGCGGGGGCTGCGCTACGACGGCAGCACGATCCATCCGCCCGATCCGAAATTCTGGGGCGGACCTGGTTGATGTTGAAAACCATGAGGATCATCGGAGTGGCTGACGTCCTTCACAACTTTAGGTGGATCAATCGCGGCTCGGCATGCTGCGGTCCGGAGGGCCGGAAGGTTTGGATGGAGTGAATTTATCGATGAAGAAGGCCATGGGGACACTTGGCAGGTGGTGCTCGGAGCTGGACATCAGGAGAAGGCGGTTGACGGTATTGTCCTGGATACCGCCAACGGGAAATGCACAGGAGATTTTCCCCACACTCACGGCAAGCCGCTTCTTCTCCAGCATTGCTTGCGCCGTCGCATGCGTCTTCCCAAAGCGCGCGGCTAAATGCGCTTCGAAGTTGGGCTTTCGATCGACACTCGTGAGAGATTTGAAGGCGCCCCGCATCAAGGCTGGATAGCCCGAGAAGTCCGGCTGCAGCCTCAGGATGTCATGTACGTCGAGCGGAAAGAGGAAGCTCACTTCCGTGATGGCCCGCGACAACGCGGGGAGCGCGAAGCCCTGTTCTGGTTGGCGAATGGTCCGTCGGATTTCATTCCACCGGAATATGCAGTCGGTGACAATACAAGCTCCGGTCGCCTGCGCCAGATACATGGCGATCTCGAAATTCGGGGCCAGCTTCATCATGTGAAGCAGGCCGCCTTCCCTGCCGCCTTCGAATGACCCTTCCTGAAGGACTGCCAATGGGTCTTCTTCCCTGGCACGTTCAATGAGGCGTACGGCATTGTCCAGGCCCGCCTCATCAAGTTCGGGCGACGCCTTCCGCAACTGTCGCTGCAGTGCGTCTCGCGGAAGCGACATGAGACTACGGCGGGTGTCCTCGTCAATGAGTTGGCGGAGCCGGAGCTCGTTGTCGGCATCGCGCTCCAAGCCTGGCGAACGCAGCTGCGCCATGCGATACATCTGATCCCGTAGATGGAAATCGAAATTGCATATATCCGGTGTTAGATTCACCAATCCTTGCTCAACCAGCGGCATGATGTTCAGAAACAGGACAACGGACTTTAGGAATTCCTGTCGGAACGCTTTTGGGTTCTCGATCGGACTAAAGTCACTTTTGAGAGTTCTCGCGTGGACGAATGGAGACTCGACGATCAACTCCCCGAAATAGAGCGATGCGCCTGATGCGAATTCGACAATTGCCAGCGGATGGATCGAGCCGGTGTAGATTGCACGGGGGTAACCATCGGGTTGTGGGAGAAGCCGCAGCAGGTCGGTCTCCAACGGCCAAAGGGCCGCGTTTACCCGGTAGATTTCCTTGATCTGCTCGTCTGATAAATCCCGGCGGACCTGTGTCCAGTTCTTGCCCTGATCGAGGCGCAGTATGTCGACGACTGCACGATATAGGACCAGGTTGCGCTCGCGGATGCTGAGTTCGAGCCAAGTCGGGCGGAGTGTTAGCGGCTTCGGCTTGCAGCAATCCATGAACCGCTTCCCTGATCCGCATCCGCAGGGTTCTTTGGGCCGACGCGGTCTGGGTGCTTTTAGCAAGTCGTCGGATGGCTTTTCGGTCCTGCCGAAAGCATCCTGGTAGTGGACACGTCCGTCATCAAAACCCACGTACAGTTCGCCGCCGAACCGCCAAGTCTCGTCTTCCGGAAGCAACACTTTGCGCAAGTTCTGCCAGGTCTCTTCGATCACCGTCTCTGGGTAGAGCGACTCATCTTCATCTGCGGCGATATAACGACGTGCACGAGCCTTCAGAATGAAGTTGATGCGGGTGACATCGAGATCGGATAGCTTGCGGGTGCGGATGAATGCGTCGGTCCGAACGATGGAATTGCGAAAGTTGCGCGCGAAGGTTCGCTTTTCCAGTGGATTGGTTGCCGGATCCTTGACGTATTCGAGATTAGTCAGGATGAGGCAGAAGTCGCGGTTCAAGGGGAAAATCGTCTGCGTTGCCTTGAGAGCGATGCTCGGATCACCGGGGTAGGCGCACAAACGATGCTGGGGATCAACGGCATGGTTGTAGATCGTGACAGGATTATCGCTAACAATAAATTTGACGTGGGCGTCTTCCGCGGAAACGATTTCTCTCACACCTTCAGTCCAGATCGTACAGTGCATCATGCGGATGCCCTGCATTTCGAGCATCAGCTCGTTCTGCGTCAGCGAGGGATACTGGGTTTTCAGCCAATCGAGGCCCTTGGGAGTCCGGATCTTCTGGATGTCGATATACTCAAACAGAGTCCGAAAATGGTGATGCCACTGGCTCACGTCATCGCTCGCGAAGGCCCGGATGGCACTTGAGCCGCTGGTATCGATCGCGCCGAAAAGCTTGCGCTCAATTTCATCGTTGATGGACGCGCCGAAGAAGGTCGAGTAGAGGTCTCTCTCCTGGAAAGCACGAGAGGTAGGGGCGTCGAACAATGCCTTTTCTGTAACTATCCGGCCGTCAGTAAGGGCGTGCTGGCGAGGCCGCATGTCCAGATAGCGCAAGGTGTTCTGGCCAGGTTTGAAGAAGCCTTCCTGATACCATTGCGGCACATAGTGGTTGTTCCGGGTCTTCGACATCGCCGCGGCTCACCGATATTGCCGCTCTTCCTCCATCCGAACGCCATCGTCCATCGTGTAGAGTAGCATGTCGGCGCCGTTTGGACAGAGCGCCGGCTGCATATCCCTCACAGCGCCGTCATGCCGCCATCCAAAAACAGCAGGGCGCCGGTGACGTAGCAGGCATCGTCGGAGGCCAGAAACAGGATCGCGGCGGCGGCCTCCTCGGCCCTGCCCGCCCGCTTCAGCCGACCGTCCGCACCAGGGCCTGTGCTAGAGCCGGATGAATTTAGCCGGGTGCACGTCTGCCCTGGTTCCGCGCAACGCGGTCTGTCCGACCGAGAGTAAAATGGAACCGCAAATCACGCAGAACACGCAAAGGGCGGCGGTGCCTTACAGGGCCAGGACGATGCGTTTGATCTCAAGGCGAGGCTTGCCGAAGTTGAGTAGCAGGCAGAGATGCAAGCCTGTGGCTTTCAGATAATTCAGACACTGCGCGAGATGAATCTCGTCGATCGCCTTGGCTACCTTCAATTCGACGAGGACGATGTGTTCGACGAGTAGGTCAACAGCATATTCCCCGACCACGATCCCATCGTATCGAACGACCATGGGATGTTGTTGCGAGACGGCGAGCCCAGACTTGCGCAGCTCGTGCACCAATGCGTTTTCATAGACTTTCTCAAGAAATCCAGTTCCCAGCGCGTGGAGCACCGTCAGGGCGCAGCCAATGATTCGTTTGGACAGGAGGTTAATCCTGTCCTCGCCGATATCCATTTGCGTGTTCTGCGTGTTTTGCGGTTCCATTTTCCTTGTTTACTGCCGGCACAACCTTTCCAATTCGTTGACGCCAGCAGAAGGTCACGATCGCCGTCGTCTTCAAAGCCGAAAGCGCGGAGCAGCGAACTGGGCGATTGGACTGTGAGCGCCCGCTGAACACCCCTCACAGCGCCGTCATACCGCCGTCCACGAACAGCAGGGCGCCGGTGACGTAGGAGGCATCGTCGGAGGCCAAAAACAAAATCGCGGCGGCGACCTCCTCGGCCCTGCCCGGGCGCTTCAGCATGGTGCCTTGTGCGGCGCGGGCGTTGTACTGCTCGACGGTCTCGCCGGCCGCCGCGATGCGGCGCGCATGGAACGGCGTGAAGATCGGGCCAGGGCCGACGGCGTTCACACGAATGCCCTCCGCCGAGTGGTCGGCGGCGAGCGCCCGCGTCAAGCCCGCGATCGCGGACTTGGTGGTGTCGTACTGCAGGTTGCCGCCGCCTGCGACGACGGACCGCACGGAGGCGACGTTGACGATGGCGCCGCCCTTGTTGCCGCGCATCAGCGGAACCGCCGCCTTGGCACAGAAGACGTAGCTCATCAGGTTGACGCTGAGGATCTCGTTCCAGCTCGCCGCGCTCGCCTCGTCGACCTTCTCGTATTTGCGGATGCCGGCATTGTTGATGAGGATGTCGAGGCGCCCGAACGTCTCCGCGGCACCGTTGACGAAGCCGAGGCATGCGGCCTCGGTACCAACGTCAGCCTGCGTGAAGGCGACCTTGGCGCCGGCGGTCTCGAGCTCGGCCGCCACGCGCTGGCCGCGCTCGCCGTCCCGATCGCAGAATGCCACGCTCGCGCCCTCGGCGACGAAACGCCTGACCGTCGCCTCGCCGATCCCCGATGCCCCGCCCGTCACCGCTGCGACCTTGCCGTCGAGCCTTCCCATGTTCGCCACCTTTCATTGCATTGCGAAACGCGCATCCACGATACGTCGTATCCATCCGGCGGGCACCGCCTTGCTGGCCCGGCCTGGGTGTCCGACCGTAACAGGATAACCGCGCGATGCTGGGACGGCGCTGCCCGGGCGGCCGGTGTTCCGTTTCTCGGCCTATGGGTGGAAGCGCCGCTACCGGTGCTCGAGGCGCGGATTTCCGGCCGGCAACACGATGCATCCGACGCGACGGTCGATGTGCTACGCGCGGCCAGCCGGGCCAATCCGCAGGCTGGTGAGTGGGTCGCGGTGGACTCCAGCGACGCGGCCGTCGCGCTGGAGCAAACTCGCGCGGCCGTGCGGCAGCGGCTCGTGATGCGCAACCCGCCCTAAGACCTCGGCTCGGATCTGGCTGGCCGAGCGCGAAGCCGACCTACTGCCGGCCGGCTACTTCCATGTCGTCTTCACGCTTCCACCGAAGTTGCGGACATAGCCCTGCAGAACAAGGCGATGGTCTACGATCTGCTGTTCCGCGCGGCGTCGGAGACGATGATGACGATCGCGGCTGACCCGAAGCACCTCGGCGCCCGCATCGGCATCACCGCCGTCCTCCACACCCCTGGATCAAGTCCGGGGGCAGGCTATGGGGATCACTCATCAGGTCCCCGCCAACTCCAGCGCCGAGCAGGTTTCGCCATCACCTCAACCCAGCAAAACTCGAAATCCCCATAGACCGTCGCCGCAGCCTCGCGGGTTCGTGCTTGGGCGGTTTTCGTACGCCTGACGGCATCCGAAAACCTTCACCGGAGCGGCCATCGGACGGGGCCGATGGTATCAAGCCATGTCGGCCAGCATCGCAATCGCGGCACGCAGTTCGGCAATCCCCTGCCCCGTCTCGCTGCTGGTAGCAACCACCTCGGGATAGGCCGCCGCATGCCGCCGCGCCAGCGCCGTCACTTCGGAAAGCTTGCGCGCCAGGGCCTCCGGCTTCACCGCATCTGCCTTGGTCAGCACAAGCTGGAACGTCACCGCCGCGCGGTCCAGCAGTTCCATCACCTCGGTATCGGCGTCCTTCAGCTCGATGCGCGCATCCAGCAGCAGCATCACGCGCCGCAACGTTGGGCGGCCGCGCAGGTAATCGAACATCAGGCCCTGCCAGTCCTGCTTCACCGCCTTGCCGGCGCGCGCATAGCCGTAGCCAGGCATATCGACCAATGTCAGCCGCTCGGCGAGATCGAAGAAATTGAGCTGCCGCGTGCGGCCCGGCTCGGTCGAAACGCGGGCCAGCGCGCGCCGCCCGGTCAGCGCGTTCAGCAGCGACGACTTGCCCACATTGGAGCGGCCCGCGAACGCCACCTCGGCCCCCGCCGGCGCCGGCAACTGGTCCAGCCGCTGTGCGGCATAAACGAAGCGGCACTCGGCGGCGAACAGCTTCCGCCCCGCCTCGATCGCGGCTGCTTCCTCGTCGGTCAGGTGCGCGCGAGCCTCGGTCGGGCCAGGTGCGTTCGCCGCATGATCAGCCATTGCTGCCCGATCGACAGCAGGTTGTTCCAGCTCCAATAGATCACCAGACCCGCCGGAAAACGCGCCAGCATGAAGGTGAAGATCACCGGCATGAACTGGAACATCCGCGCCTGAACCGGGTCGGGCGGCGGCGGGTTCAGCTTCTGCTGCAGGAACATCGTCAGGCCCATGATCAGCGGCCACGCGCCCAGATGCAGGAATGGCGAGATCGCCGTCGGATCGAACGGGATCAACCCGAACAGGTTGAAGATGTTGGTCGGATCCACCGCCGACAGATCGTGGATCCAACCGAAGAACGGCGCCTGCCGCATCTCGATGGTGACGAAGATCACCTTGTAGAGCGAGAAGAACACCGGGATCTGCACCACCATCGGCAGGCAGCCCGACGCCGGGTTCACCTTCTCCGTGCGGTACATCGCCATCATCTCTTGCTGCATGCGCTGCGGCTCATCCTTGAACCGCTCCCGCAGCTCCTGCATCTTCGGCGCCAGCAGCTTCATCTTGCTCATCGAGCGGTAGGAGTAGTTCGCCAGCGGGAAGAACAGCGCCTTGGCGAACACCGTGAACACCATGATCGCCAGGCCGAAATTCCCCAGCAGGCCATTGAGCCAGTCGATCGCAAGGAAGATCGGCCGCGTCAGGAACCAGAAGTATCCCCAGTCCACCGCATAGTCGAAGTTGGGGATCTTGAGACGCTCTTCGTATGCGTGGAGCAGCGAAACGACCTTGGCGCCGGTGAACAGGTGCGATGTCACCGACGCCTCGCCGCCAGCCTCGATCGTTTTCGGCTCCTGGGCGACGTAATCCACCTGATAATGGTCACCGTTCTCCGAGGTGTGGCGGAAGTTGACCGTGGATGCGACCGACTGGTCCGGCACCAGCGAGGTCAGCCAGTATTTGTCGGTGATGCCCGCCCAGCCGCCGGTCGATGTTGCCGTGTAGGCGATGCCGTTCTTCTTCGCGCCCTCGCTCTTGGCGTTGGAATAGGTGTTTTCCTGGAGCTTGCCGTCGACGAAGCCGAGCAGGCCCTCGAACAGGATGTAATAGCCTGCCACCTCCGGCGTGTAGTCACGCCGGATACGCGACCAGGGAAACAGCTTCACCGGCTGGTCGGTGGCGTTCTTCACCGACTGCTGGACGGCGAACATGTAGTCGTCATCGATCGACAGCGTGATCTGGAAGGTCAGGCCGGCGCCGTTGTCCCACGACAGGGTGACGGGATGGCCGGTGCTCAGCGTATCAGCCGATGCGGCCCAGACCGTGTCGTTGTCGGGCAGCTTCACCTGCTCGCCTGGCGCCGCACTCCAGCCGTACTGAACGTAATACGGATGGTCCTCCGAACGTGGCTCGAGCAGCCTTACATCGGGCGAATTGGGCTCCAGCGTCTCGCGGTAGTCGGTGAGCACCAGATCATCGATCCGCGCGCCGAGCAGGCTGATGGATCCACGGACGCGATGGGCCGCGATCTGCAGCCGCGGCACCTGCTTGGGCACGGTCGGGCCGGCGGTTGCTGCGGCAGCGCCCGACGCACCCTGTGCGGCGGCCGTCGGCGACGGCGTTGGCGTGGTCTCGCTGCTGGCGATCTGCGGCGGCGGCTTGGGCGGCTGCGGCAGATGCGGCGCGATGAGCATCTGGAAGCCGAGCAGGATGGCAATCGAGATAGCAATCGCCAGGAAGAGGCGCTTCTGGTCCATCACGCCTCTGCTCGGCAGTGGTGGGCGCGATTCTCCCCCTCCCCTTGGGGGAGGGGGCCGGGGGGCGGGGTGGCGCCAGCACCAGTCGAGGTCGCGGAAAACGTGGAAGGGTCACCGTCGTGGCGCCTGCCCCCGCCCCCCGGCCCCATCCCGCAAGGGGAGGGGGAGGGGGCCCGATGCGTTGGGGCATTGTCCGACGGAGAAGCGCAGTCGCAAGTGGGGACCGGATCGTAGCCGCCTGCGTGCCACGGGTTGCAGCGCAGGATGCGCCGCGCCGCAAGCCCGCTGCCGCGCAGCGCCCCATGGGCGCGAAATGCATCGATCGCGTAGTCGCTGCAGCTTGGGAAGAACCGGCAGTTGGCGCCGATCACGGGTCGCACCGTCCACTGGTAGACCCGGACCGCACCCACGGCGACATGAGCGGCTGGGGTCATGCGGCGGAGCCCACCCTCGGGCGAGCCGCGGGCTCGACCTTTAGGGCCCTGGCCAGCGCCCGCCGAAGATCGTCCTGTAAAGCCACGAAGTCGCGTTTGGCGGTGCCTTCGCGCCCGATCAGCACAAGATCGACGCCGGACACCGGCTGCCCTGCCAGCACCAGCCTGGCGACTTCCTTCAGACGGCGGCGGGTTCGGTTGCGGATCACGGCGTTGCCGATCTTCTTCGTTACAGTGAAACCGAGCCGTGCCGGTTCGTCGTCGTTCCGCGGCAGTGCCTGCAGCACCAGTCCAGGCATCGGCGCCTTGCGCCCCTTCGCCGCTGCACGCAGGAATTCCGCACGACGCGTCAGACGTCCGAGCCCAGGCAAGTTCGCTCCGGTTCAGGCCGACAGGCGCTTGCGGCCCTTGGCGCGGCGGTTCGCCAGTATCCTGCGGCCTCCGACCGTCGCCATGCGGGCACGGAACCCGTGCCGCCGCTTGCGGACCAGCTTCGACGGTTGGTAGGTGCGCTTCACGGCCAAATCTCCGATGATGCCTGGCGACCCGCGCGATCACGGGGACGGGCCCCAAACCCAGTGCCCGTCGCAGGCCGCGGCTTATAGGAGTGCGGTCCCCGGCCGTCAATCGTGCCTTGCTGACATCTGCCGGCTTTGAGGCGGTCCAAGATTGTCATGCGACAACGTGCCGAAAGCCACTACATGCATCCGCCATGCGCTTCGTCCGCCGATTCTGGCCGCTTGCCCTGCTGCTTGCGGCAATTGCCACAGCCTGGGCCAGCGGCCTGGCACAGCAGATCAGCTGGGGCGCGCTTGACGCGCAACCAGGCCGCGCTGAGCGCCTGGGTCGCTTCCCACCCGGTCGCCGCGCCGGCGCTCTACGTTGTGATCTATGCCGTGGCAGTTGCGCTCTCGGTGCCGGAATCGGCCGTGCTGACCGTCGCGGCGGGTCTGCTGTTCGGCACCCTGTTTGGCGGGAATGCTTGCGGTCGTCGGATCCACGACGGGCGCAGTCGCGCTTTTCCTCGCCGTCCGCCACCACCTTGCCGATGCGATCGCCCGTCGCGGCGGCCGGTTCCTCGACCGGGTCCGCGCCGGACTGGAACGCGACGGATTCAGCTACCTGCTGGCCGTCCGGCTGGTGCCTGCTTTCCCGTTCTGGCTGGTCAACCTGTCCGCCGCATTGAGCGGCATGCGGCTGATGCCCTATGCCGCCGCGACGCTGATCGGCGTCCTGCCGGCGACATTCGTCTATGCCTCGATCGGCGCCGGCATCGGCGCGGTGCTGGCGGCAGGCGGCAAACCCGACCTGGCGATCATCTTCTCCCCCCGCGTCCTCGGTCCGCTGGTCGCCCTGGCGGCGCTCGTCGCTGCTGCCGGTCGCATGGCGGCGGTGGAAACGCTCGGATGCCTGAGTTCGATCTGGCGGTGATCGGCGCCGGTGCCGCGGGCCTCTCGGTCACCGCGGTCGCCGCGCAGCTTGGCCTGCGCGTGGCGCTGATCGAGCGCGACCGGATGGGCGGCGACTGCCTCAACTTCGGCTGCGTGCCGAGCAAGGCCCTGCTCGCCGCCGCACACGCCGCCGAGGCGGCGCGCAGGGCAGGGCGGCTGGGGTTGCGCCTGCCCGAGCCGGACATCGACTGGGAGGCGGTGCGCGCGCACGTGCATGGTGTGATCGCAGCGATCGCGCCGATCGGATTCGGAAGCCCGCTTCCGCGCCCTCGGCGCCACCGTGCTGCGCGGCGAGGCACGCTTCACGGCGCCGGACACACTTGCCGTGGACGGACGGCGGATCACCGCCCGGCGCATCGTCATCGCCGCCGGCAGCACCGCGTCCGTGCCGCCGATCCCGGGTCTGGACCGCGTTCCCCACCTCACCAACACCACGCTGTTCGATCTGGCCGAACGGCCGGATCATCTGCTGATCCTCGGCGGCGGCCCGATCGGCCTGGAGATGGCCGACGCCTTCGCCGGGCTCGGCTGCCGGGTCACCGTGATCGAGGCGGCGACCGATCGCCGGCAAGGAAGACCCCGAACTTGTGGCCGGCCTGCGCGACGCATTGTCGGCGCGCGGCGTGACGATGCTTGAAGGTGCCGCGGTGGCCGCGGTCGAACCGGGGCCAGCCCTGGTCCTCGCCGATGGGCGGAGGATCGCCGGCAGCCACCTGCTGGTCGCGGTCGGGCGGCGGCCGAACCTGGACGCGCTCGATCTGCCGGCCGGCAATGTGCGGGCCGGACCGGGCGGGATCGCGACCGATCGCGGTCTGCGCAGCCTGACCAACCGGCGCGTCTATGCCGTGGGCGACATTGCCGACCCGCAGGGCATCGGGCCGCGCGCCTTCACCCATGTCGGCTCCTATCACGCCGGCATCGTCATCCGCCGCGCGCTGTTTCGACTGCCGGCGCGGATCGACTACGCGGCGCTGCCACGCGTCACCTACACCGATCCCGAACTCGCACAGGCGGGCATGACCGAGGCCGAGGCCCGCGCCGCCGGGCAGCAGATCTTCATTTTGCGCTGGCCGCTCCCGGACAATGACCGGGCAATCGCCGAGCGCAACACGGCGGGACTGGTGAAGCTTGTCGTCGCCGGGAACCGGGTGATCGGCGCCGGGATCCTGGCGCCGAATGCCGGCGAGATGATCGGCCTCTGGGCGCTGGCCATTGCACAACGCGTAAAGCTGTCGGCGCTGGCGTCGCTGATCATCCCCTATCCGACCCGCTCCGAGGCCGCCAAACGCGCCGCGACCAGCTTCTTTGCGCCGCGCCTGTTCGCGCCGCGCACGAAATGGATGGTTCGGCTGCTTTCTTGGTTGCCTTAGGCAATCATTCCCCCCACTTTGCTCTTATGACAAATCCGTGTGCCACAGCGCCGCATGTCAGACCGCGGCAGAGCCTCTCGGCTCGGCTGTGGCTGCTTGCCACGCTCGCGGTGCTGCTGAGCGAGATCGTGGTCTTCCTGCCCTATATCGCCCATGAGCGGTCACGACTGGCTGATGGACCGCATCGAGGATGCGTCCATCGTCGTGCTCGCTGCCTCCGGCGGCCCGCTCGATGCGGCGAAGCACGACGAACATCCTTCGTCTGGCGCGATGTCGAGTGCGATCCGCTGCAGCAAACCCGGCGGCACGGATCTGATCATCGGGCGACGATACCGCGGCAACGTGCCGCGGTGTTCGATCTGCGCCGGACAAATCTGCTTGCCGGCGACTCAACAGCGCACTCGCCGCGATCGCCCGCACGCACGATCGCCTGGTACGGGTGGTGGCGGAAAGTCCGTTCAACGCCGGACTCCGCGTTGAAGTGGTGGTCCACGAGCGGGCGCTGGGCGATACATTGCGACAGTTCGCCCGCGACTTTGCCGGGCTTTCGCTGCTGATCGCCGGCGTCACCGGCGGGCTGGTCTATCTGGCGGTGCTGGTGCTGCTGGTGCGGCCGATGCGCCGGATCACCGGCAGCATCGCGGCGTTCCGCGCCGATCCCGAGCGCACGGTGCCGCTCGATCCGGACGATGTCACGGGACTGCGGAACGACGAGATCGCCGTTGCCGGACGGGAACTCGCCGCCATGCAGCACGAACTGCGCGCCGCGCTCTGGCGCAACGCGAGGCTGGCCGCGCTGGGCACCGTCGTCGCCAAGGTGAGCCACGACCTGCGCGGCATTCTGACGCCGGCGCTGCTGGTGGCGGAGCGGTTGCAACTCAACCCCGATCCGAAGGTGCAGCGCGCCGGGCGAGACGCTGGTGCTGGCCGTCGATCGGGCGACCGACCTGGTGCGGCGGACGCTCGACTACGCGCGGGAAGGTCCGCCGCCGCTGGCGCTGGCCCCGGTCGAACTGGCCCCCCTCGTCGACGAGGCGGCGCAGACCGCGAAGTCCTGCCGGCAGCGATCTGAATGCTGGAGAATGCAGTCGATCCGGCGGTCGTGGTGAAGGCCGATCGCAATCAGATGTTCCGCGTCCTGGTCAATCTGCTGCGCAATGCCGCGGAGGCAGGGGCGCGCAACGTGCGTGTGTCGGTGCGCGGGACCGGGCCGTTCGTGCTCGACGTGCGGGATGACGGGCCGGGCCTGCCGGAAGCGGTGCGTGCCGATCTGTTCCGTGCCTTCGCTGCCAGCATCCAAGGCGGAGGCACCGGGCTCGGCCTGGCGATCGCGCGCGACCTGATGGTGGCGCATGGCGGCACCATCGAGCTGCTGGAGACCGGGCCCACCGGCACGACATTCCGTCTGACGTTGCCGGCGGCGGAAGCGGCGGCCCAGGTGGCGGCGCCGCCGGACGGCGCGCGGATTGCCCCTGCCACGTCGGCCGACGTATAGGGCGCAGCCGCAACGACAGGTCGGCTCGGGAGGTTGCACGATGGCGCGCTTCTGCCGCGGCCTGGGATCCGGCGCAGTATCTGCGCTTTGCCGATGAGCGGCTGCGCCCGGCGCTCGATCTGCTGGCCCGGGTGCCGCTCGACGCGCCGGCGCACGTGGTCGATCTCGGGTGCGGGCCCGGCAATGTCACCGCGATCCTGCGACAGCGCTTTCCTGGCGGCGGATGTCGTCGGCGTCGACGGCTCCGCGGCGATGCTGGAGAAGGCGCGCGCTGCGACGCCAGGCTGCCGGTTCGAGCAGGCGGACTTCTTCCAGTGGCAGCCGGATCGGGCGCCCGATCTGATCTATTCGAATGCCGCGCTGCACTGGGTGGGCGAGCATCGCAGCGCTGTTTCCGCGTCTGCTGTCGTTCCTGGCGCCGGGCGGCGTGCTGGCGATCCAGATGCCGGCGATGCACGACACGCCGTTGCGCCTTGCGCCGTACGATATCGCGGCGTCGGGGCCGTGGGCCGAGCGCCTGCGCGGGGTCGGTTCGGCGCCGGGGATTCTGCTCGGCGACGGAGTATTGGGACGTGCTGCGTCCGCATGTCGCTTCGCTGGACATGTGGCAGACCACCTACATGCACGCGCTCGTCGGCGAGAACGCGGTGCTGGAGTGGGCGTCAGGCAGCAGCCTGCGACCGTTCCTGGACAGGCTGCCGGACGAGCAGAAGGCGGCGTTCGGTCAGGCGTATTCCGAGGCCGTGCGTCCGCACTATCCGCGCCGCGCCGACGGCACGACGCTGCTGCCGTTTCATCGGCTGTTCATGGTGGCGCGGATCGGGTGAGCGCTTCGCCGTGTCGACGAAGACGGATGGCGCTGGATACCGGTCAACACCGCTTCGCGAGCGTGACATTCGGTAACCAAATCCGATATGGATCGGCGATGCCGTAGCGGCATGGCGAAATCGCGCCATGCCCGGCCCGAAGCGGAACCCGCAATCGATACCGAGATGATTTCGTACCGGTTCCTGGGCGGCCACGAAGACCAAGCGGGTCAGGGTGTCCGATGTTACCGACGACGGCACTGAGGTTTGCAGTTGGCGCGGATCTTGTCCGAGCAGCCGGGGCATTTCTATAGCAACTGTCCGAACCAACGACCTTCCATCGCCACTCGTTCCTTCCGTCATGGCCGGGCTTGTCCCGGCCATCCGTCGCGGCAGGGTGCCGCTTCTGATGGCCGGGACACGCCCGGCCATGACGGGGTGAGAGCAGCGGGGAGAGTCAACACAAGCGGCGCTTGGCATGATTCTGAAGGGCCATTGTTATAAGTGCGCTGGCCGCACTATACGCACAACGCCGATGATGCAACGATACTGCCGGACCGCCGGCTGTGCACTTCCGGACCAGCGCATGGCCGCAATTCCGATCTGTTTGGAAGCGGTCTAGCGTCGCGAACGGCCGACGAAACCGCTGTCGCGTCCCACGAGCCCGCTGTCGCGTCCGACCAGCCCACTATCTCGCCCGACCAGCCCACTGTCGCGGCCAACGACGTCGGCCCGGCCGCCGCAGCTATTGCCGGTCACGTTGGTGTCCTTGGACATGTCGGGGTCGAGCAAGATCTCACGCAGCCACCCAATCGTTATATCGATCCGCACCGCGACGTCGAGATGATCCGACGGCCACATGCGGATGCCGCGTACGAAGTCCTCGTCTTTGAACTCGACGCCGAGGATGTCCATGTGGTTGTCCGGCGCGAAACCCGAACGTACGGGAAAGCCCTGTCCATAGACCCGTAGCACAGGCGGGTTGGCGATCTTGTAGTAGTTGCCGAGATAACTGAAGCCGTAAATGCGCGCGAGCCGCGCGATCCCATCCTGCGGCCTATCAACGAGGTCATCGTCCGGATCAAGGTCCGGATCGGCCGCCAGTGGCTGCTCGTCCGCTGGCTGCTCTATATCGTCAAGCCGCCTCGTCAGTGCTTCGATCTGCTCCTGCAACACGAGCGGGTTGTTCGAGGTGGGATCGATGCCCTCCTTCCCCAGTATCAGGCCTTCGAACTTCCGGCCGAACAAACGGATGACGCCAGGAGCCAGCAGGCCTTCGCCAAGGTATGGTTGTCTTGCCATGTTCTATCCCCCTTTATGTTCCAGTGTCGTTGCGAGACGATCCACCCGCATTGCCGATGACGATAACCTGTCGAAAGGTCGGCACGCCATGCTCATGTCATGGCCGCCGCATCCTCGCGGTGAGAATGCGGCATCAGCCGCCGCGCGAAAATGAAGGCGCGCGGGTCGCCGCAGCCGCACCCGGGTGGGGCGTGCGGATCGGTTGCGCGCAGCATGCGTCGCGTGCGGCCCGGACGCCGCATCGGGTCGCGCGCCACATCGATCGTCAGGAACGGCCGCGGATCGATCCCGCGCCACAGGAAATCGTCGAGCAGCGCGGGCAGGATATGCCCCTGTCCGTGCCCGGCGGCGGCTTCGAGCAGCCGCGCGGCGACCCGCTCGAAGCTCAGCGTCTCGGGGTTCAGCGTGCGCATCGCATGAGCCATCGCGCAGCCGAGCACGTCCCGCGCGTCGTCGATCGCGCCCTCGAATTCAGCGCTGAAGCGCGCCAGGGCGCGCGTCGATCGCAGGTGCAGTTCGGCGAACGATGCTTCGACGGATTCGCGCGTCCAGCCGCGCGTGTCGTGATCGGGCGCGATCGCGCCACGCCGCACCAGCCCGTCCTGGAAGATTTCGACCATCATGTCGAAGATCGCCCCCGTCAGCGGCTCGCAGAGCGCGTGCTGGTTGCGGTTCTCGCCCAGCGGGTCGAACCAGTTGCCATCGGGTTCGAGCCGCAGACCCGCAACGTCCGCCATGATGGTCTCATTGTCGGCAATGCGGACCTGTTCGCGATCCGACAGCTTGCCGAGCCGATTGACCAGATTGGCCGCGTAGAGATTGCCGCCGGTCTGCGCGAGCAGCTTGCGCGTGACCGACGGGAAGCTCATCGCGGCAATCATCCCGATGAGGTCGGAGAAGCTTTCGTGGAATGCGAGATACTCGCTGGTGACCTGATCCGGCGGCGGCACGCCGACCTGCGAGAACAGGATCGCGTGGCCGGTCTCGTGCCCGATGACGTCGAAATTGAGCGCAAGCAGCTGCTCGCGCCCGGTTTCGTTGGGCATCATGCCGGTCTCGATGAAGCCGGGACCCGAATGCGCGTTGGGCCATCCCGTGACGACAGGCACCAGCTCGATCCGCGGCAGGAACGCCGCATGCCACCAGGTCACCCGACGCCCGAGATACCATTCCCAGACATCCAGCGTGTGCCGCACGGTTCCGTATACGTGCGCCGCGAGGAACTCCGGCGCCTCGACCGGAATATGGTCGAAATGCCCGGCCCGGTCGGGCGTCGCCGGCAGGTACTGAGGCCCGCGCCAGGGCGGCATGGTCGCGGGCGGCGAGTAAGGCTCGGTTTTCAGTGTCGGGTTCGCCACATACATCGTGGCGTCCGCCGGGCCGCGGCCGAGGCTGCCGGCAGGCGGCGAGACTGTCACCGTCTCGGGCTCCGCGTAGCCGGACGCGTATTCGGGGAACAGCCGGAAGCGGGTGCCCGGCTCGGCCACGCGTCTCATGACGGAGCGCCGCCCGCGTCCCGCAGGATCGCGGCGAACGCACCACTCAGACGCAGGTGATCGGCCATCGCTCGGAGCAACCCGGCCGGCGCCTCTGCCGCGGCGGCGCGGTCGAGTTCGTCCTCGCGCAGCAGCAGCCGCTCCAGCCCCGCCTCGTCCAGCCCGTTCGCCTCCACCCACGCGAGCAGGTCGCTGCGTCGCCAAAGTCCGCGTTCGCGCCGCAACCGGTCGAGGGCACGGTGCGGCGGCACCTCCGCCTCGACCATCGTTCCGCTGCCAGCCGGCGGCAGGCGGCCGAGGACGGCGCGCGCGCAGGCACGCCAGGCTTTCGGATCGCGTCGCAGCCGTTCGAGCACGCACCGTGCCGCCGGGTCGAGCGCCTCCGCGTCCTCGGCATCGCACTGTGCGACGAAGCGCCGCCAGAACAGCGGCTGCTGCATGACGAAGTCGGCGGTGAAGGGCGCCGGCGCCGTGGCAAGCAGAGCCGCCATGGCCCGCAGCATCTCGACGGCGTCCAGCCGCTTGCGTTCAACCTTGTTGCCGGGCAGCCAGGCCGCGAGCCGGCGCGTCGTCGTCGCGTCCAGCAGCCGGGCGGCGTCCTCGAGCAGCGCGGCAACGCTCCGCTCGGCGAAAGGCCGGCGCTTCAGCGCCTCGATCAGCAGGCGGCGGTCGGAGGCCGCAACTATGCCGGCCGCCTCGGCGGAAGCCAGCGTGGCGCGCAGATCGACCATCGCATCGGATAGCGCGGCGCCGCCCAGCTCGGACGGCGCGTGGACGACCGCCACCTCGTCGTCATCCTCGAACGCGCCGGGATCGCCCGGCCAGCATCCGTCGCGATAGGCCGCGAACACCTGACCGATGCCGCGCATCCCGAACGGCGCCAGCTCGGCCGCCCGCAGCGCGCCCATGCTGGCGGCCCCGAACACATGGACGCCCTCCGACAGCGCCCACAGGATCTCGCGGTGCCAAACCGTGCCCGTGTCGAGGAAACGGCCATCGACCAGGCCCACCGCCACCGGCCGGAGCGCGCGCACCGCCCGATAGATGTCGCCCTGCCGGGCCGGCGGAAGGTAGGTTGCAGGCAGCAGATCGGCGGCCTCGGCGCGCGGCAGCGTCGGACCCAGGAACACGACAGCGTTCATGCGGCAGCCCCGCGCGCCGCGTGAGCCCGTGGGCCGGGTGCATATTCGCCGGTTTCCGGTGTCCACGGCCCTTCAAGGCCCGGAACGATCGTGCGCACCACGGGGATCCCGATCTCCGGCTGGCTGAGATCGACCCACGCCGCCTGTCGCACGCCGGCGGCATGCAGGGTCGCCAGTACGTTTTCGAGCTCCTGGGCGAGGTCGTTCGTCGTCGCCCGATCGGGTGCCGCGGTGAAGGCGCGCCGCGCCGGCGAACGCAGCCAGTGCGAGGCAATCTCCCACTGCCGGGCGCGTCTGGCCGCGGTGTAGTCCGCCGGTAAGAAATCGTCCCGCGCACCCGAGATCACCGCGACCCGAGCCTGCGCCGCTTCTGTCAGCGCCCGTGCAAGTGCGATCTCGCGAGCGGCGTGGCAGCCCGTGCCGAGCTGCGGCTCGACGCCGTCGGTATCATCGCGCGACTGCACAAGGCAGACGAAGACCGGCAGCCGCACATCCGAGCTTGCATCCCAGACCCGCAGCCGCATGCCGGCGCGCGCGAAGAGTGCCAGCAGCCGACGGCACGAGGCGGCATCGACTGTGTCCAGATCGACCGCCCGCGCATCTTGGGTGGTCGCGCCGGCGGCACGCCAGATCGCCACCGCATCGCGCTCGACCACCTCGTACAGCGCGTGCAGAACCGCCTCCAGCCAGGTGTTGCCGGCGGCGAGGCCATTGGTCGTGGCCTGGAAGAGTGCACCACCCGCCGGCGGCAGCTGGGTAAAGTCGGTGCTGACCAGCTCGAACGGGACCCAAAGCGGCGCCGCCGCCATCAGCTCCTGGGCCGCGACCCACAGAATCCGTTCGGCCGTCACGGCCTTGCCGAGCGCGACACCGGCAGGCGCAAGCGGCAAGCGTGCCGGCGCGGCCGCCGCCACACCCATCTCGTCGAACGATGCCAGCCGCAACGGCAGCGTGACGGTTTCGGCGTGATAGGTCTCGGCCGCTTCCATGACCGCCGACACCTTGGCGGCAGCGAGCGTCGCGCCCTTGCCCTGGTGCTGGGCAATGCTGCGGGAGTTCGGCCGCACCGCCGCCGCCACCGGAATGCCGATGCTGTCGAGCCCGGTCAGCACCGCGACACGGGTGATCCCCATGCGCGCCGCCAGTGGCATGACGCGGGCGAGCGTTGCCTCCGGGTCGACGACCCGATGAGTGCCGTCACGGAAGCGCTTGGCGCCATCGGCTCCAGCTCCTTCCGGCCAAGCGCCGCGCAATTCGCCCAGACTCATTGCGGGCCGCCCTTGATCGCCGCAACAGTTCCCAGCCGGGCGCGCAGCCGGGCGGCCATCAAGCGTGCCTCACGCAGGTCGTGCCCGTCGTCGTCCTCGGCGATTGCCGCGAGCGCCGTCTCGAGTTGCCGCGCGCCCTCCCGCACCCGGTCGAGCCGCAGGTCGAGGCGCGCCATGCTGACCGCCGTGCGCAGCCGCAACATCGCGGCGCCCTGCTGGTCGGCGACGCGTGCGGCCTCGCCGAATAGCGTTTCCGCCCGATCGATCGCGGTCGGGTCCGCGGCGAGTGTCGCTTCGCCCAGCACGCGCAGCACCTCGGGCCGCCATGACTGCAGCCCCAGCCGGTCAAACTCCGGCAGTGCCTGCCGCAGCTCCTCGGCCGCCTGGTCAGGCAGGCCCGCTGCCATCTGGGCCTCGGCGAGCAGGCAGAGATAGACCGGAAAATCCTCGCGCGCCGTGCCGCTGCGCTGATGCGCCAGTCCTTCCAGCAAGGTCCGTAGGCCGGCCATCGGATCGTCCTGGATCGCGGTGATCCAGCCGCGGAAGATAAGGCCCTTGGAGCGGTGGTCTGACATCGCATGCGCCGAGGTGAAGATGACCAGCTCCGCCGAACGGCGGAACACCTCCCCGTAGTCGCGCCGATAGACCTGATGCAGCAGGCCAGTATCGGACGCATGCACGCGGCTGCCGTGATGATCGAGCTATTCGGCCCATGCCAGCGCCGTGCGCTCCGCCGCGAACGCGCTCCGCGGCCGGCCCTGCATCCACAACAGCTGCGCCCACTCCCCATACGCGCACACCTTCGGGTCGTGGTTTCCGTAGAGCGTGGCGTGATGGCGATAGTCGCCGCGTTCGTAGATCGCCAGTCCGGCCTCGATATGCTCGCAGCAACGCGCGAAGTCGCCGACGTGGTAATGGCTCGCCCACTTGCTGTGGTGCGCCTGCAGCAGAAATTCAGGATGACCGTGGGCGACCGCACGATGCAGGATCGCATCCGACCGCTGCAGCCAGGCGTGGAAGGTCTGCGAGACCCGCCACCAGCCCCAGTAGATGGGGAAGTGCGAGGGCTCCTCCGGTATCTCGCTGCACAACGCATAGGCGCTGGCGTACAGCGCCTGCGCCTCGGGCGATCCCGGGCCTTTCAGGCCAATCAGCGCAGGACCCAGCAGGCCGCTCATCTGCAGCCGAAGACGTCGCACTGGGTCGCTGACCGGCAACTTCTCCAGCGCGTCCAGGCCGCGTTTGAGCAGTCGGGTCGCCTCGGTCAGCGCCGAGCGCGCCAGGCTGCGCCGGGCCGCCTCCAGCCAATGTGGGGCCGCAGCCACCGCCTCGTTGCCTTCCGCCAGGTGCATTGCCAGCAGCTCCGGCTGCTGCGCCACGGTCTGTGGATCGAGCGCTTCGAGGGCGCGCGCGACGCGCAGGTGCAGGCGGCGTCGGTCATCGCGCACCAGGCTGTCATAGGCCGCGTCGCGCAGCAGCGCGTGGTTGAAGGTGTAGCCCTCGGCCCCCTCGACAAACTCGCTGATCATCACGCCCGCATCGCGCAGCGTCGCCAGCGGTTGATCAAGCTCGTGCCCGGGCAGCGCGGCGACAGCCGCCAGCACGTCGCGCCGTGCGGTGCGCCCAATCACCGCGGCGATCTGCGCAATGTACTTGGCGACGCCGGAACGGTCGAGCCGCGCCATCAGCGACTCGTGCAAGGATGCCGGTACCGCCCGATCCGGCAGTTCGATACTGTCGTCGCCGAGGTCGTCGAGCGAATGCGCCTGCAACAGGGCGCGGGCGACTTCCTCGACGAACAGCGGGATGCCGTCGGTCCGGCGCGCGATGACGCGGCCGAGATGCGGCGGGATGTCACGGTCGGTGAACAGGCTTTGTACCATGCCGGCAACATCGGCGGGCGACAGCGGCGCCAGCCGCACCACTGTCGTCGTGCGATCCGCCGTCCACGACGCCTCGAAACCTTCTCGCGCCGTCAGCAGGATCATCACCGGCCGCCCGGCGATGCTCTTCACCATCCGCCCCACCAGCTCCAGCGAGGTTGGATCGAGCCAGTGCATATCCTCGATCAGCAGACATAGCGGCTTGTCGCGCGCCAGCAGCAGAACCTGTTCGATCAGCACCGACAGCATCCGCTCGCGCAGCTGCTCCGGTGAGAGCGCCCGCAGCGCTGCATCGTCCGACGGGATGCCCGCCAGTTCCGCCAGCACGGGCAGCACGCCTCGCTTTACCGCTTCGTCGCCCGCCAGTACCGCGTGCAGCTTCGCAAGCTGCACATCGGGTGGATCGTCCGGCTCCAACTGCGCGATCATGCGCAGGAAGGCGATCAGCGGATACAGCGCGCTGTCCTCGTCGACCGATCTCCCCGCAAGGCGCACGGCGCAGGCGCTGTCGTCGATGTGAGCGGCGAGGAAGTGCTCGATCAGACGCGACTTGCCGATGCCGGCCTCGCCGATCACCAGCACGGTGCCGTGCTCCCCGGCGCGTGCGCGGTTCCACCGATCGGCCAGGATCGCGAGTTCAGCCTTCCGATTGAAGAAGGGCGTCAGTCGCGGAGGCGCAGTCGCACGGCCCGACGCCTCGCCGATCACGCGCCAGGCTCCATGCGTCTGCGCGAAGCCGCGCACGTCGCGCTGGCCGAGGCTCTCGCAGACGAACATGCCGCGGACGCGGGCGTAGGTCTCTTCGGCGATGACGATGCCGCCCGGCGGCGCGAAGCCCTGCAACCGGGCCGCGAGATTGGGTGTCGAGCCGATGATGGAGTTCACGTCCTGCTGGCCGCCCGCGAACAGGTCGCCGACGATGACCCGCCCGGTCGCTATGCCGATGTGGACATTCAGCGCCGTGCCCGCCGGCGTCTCCAGCAGGCCGATGCCGCGCACGATCTCCAGCGCCGCGCGCACCGCGCGCTCTGGGTCATTCTCGGTGGCGACCGGATAGCAGAAATAGGCGAGGATGCCGTCGCCGATGAACCGCCCCATCATGCCGCCGAAGCGGTTGATTGCGATGCTGGCAAACTCCCGGTAGCAGCGGATCACTTCCAGCAGATCTTCGGGCTCCAGTCGCTCGCCGAGGCCCGAGGAGTTCACCAGATCGACGAACATGATGGTCAGGGGGCGCCGCTCGGCACGCGTCGTCTCGAGCACCGGGGCTGTCTGTTGTGGGGCGGCGTTCGACGGCGTGAGCGCGGTGACGGCGCGGCGAAACCGCATGCGGTCGCCGATGTTCAGGCCGAGTTCGCGCAGATCCTCATCTGTCAGGTCGGCGACCTGATCCAAGGTGACACCCTGGTCGCGAAACGCCGCGAAATGCTCACCGAGCCCGATCGACCGCAGCCACTCCTCCACACCGCTCCCCTCCGCATGGCGTGCCCGGTCGGTAATAGTACAATAACGGAGAGTTTCCAACCAGACTGGAATGGCGGGCATGGGCCAGCCGGGTTTCCGAGGTGCCGCGCGGGGGCGAGGATGGACGCGCGCGCTGGCCTCGCCGGCCCACCGTCAGTTGTGTACGCCTGCCATTGCACCGAGTGTCAGCAACAATCCGGAGCGCCCTTCGGGGCGCATTTTCGTATTACGAAAGGCAAGCCGAGGATGTTCGCTCGGCAGACCAGTCCCGTGAAAACGATGGAGTGCTGGTTCTGCCCGGACCGCGGGACGCGCCTGTATCATGTTCCTGGCGGTGCAGCTTATCCGAACCGCAATATCAAGCCGGGCTTCATCCAAGACCGTCATGGCCGGGCTTGGCCCGGCCATCCATGTCTTTCCGACAGTCGGTGACATGAAGTCGTGGATCCGGCCATGACGGGGAAGTGCCGACGAAAATGCGCCAATGGCTGAGTTGCGGAGACGGAGATGAAGAACCGTCTTGTTGCCGTGGGCCTGTTCGGCGCGGCGCTCGCTGCTCCGGGAAGCCTCCGCGCGCGGCAGGCAGCGGCCGACCAGACGCCGCTTCAGCACTTTGGAAAATCGGTTTGGGGCGCGCCGCTCTCCGCCGCGGTGAAGGCAGGCAAGCTCGTCTTTGTATCCGGAACGCCTGGGTTTGATGCGGCCGGCGAGCTCGCGGTCGGCGACTTCCCCGCGCAGATGAGGCAAGTCATGGATAACGTAACCGCCGTTCTGAGGTCCGCCGGCACGGGATGGGAACACGTGGTGAAGGTCAACGTAATTCTCATCCGTCAGCAGGATTTTGCGGACATGAACCGCATTGACGCAAGCTACTTCCCGGACGGACGTTATCCCGCCCGCACAACGACCGTCGTATCGGCTCTGCCACAGCCGGACTTTCTTCTCGAAATTGAGTGCGAGGCTGGGATTTGTCGGGCGCTGCCGTCTGTCTCGCAGGTGCAGCTATCATTCTATTGGGACGACATCCTGCTTGAGTGATGAAGGATATCAGCATGACCGGTTCGGAACAGCCATCCATCGTCTGCTGCCTAAGCGCGGGCGACTATCGGCGTCGCCTCGCATGGATTGGCAGCCTTGCCCGCAAAGCTTTGCGAAGCCACGACCGCGATGATCTTGTGCTGTATCTTGCCTATGCGCCCGAGGCAGCCGGAGAGGTGCAAAAGATGGTCGAACAGGAACGAATGTGCTGCGCGTTCCTGACCTTCGATCTCCATGAGCAGGCCGACACGGTATGCCTGACGATCACTGCCCCCGAAGCCGCGCGAGAATCAGCGGATGTTCTGTTCGGCCAGTTTCTGCCCGGTGACGGCACTCCCAAATATGGTAGCGTCTCTGCGTGATTCCTCGAACCGCCGATGACACGCTCCGCCGGATCATTCTGCTCGTCGCGATCCTGAACCTTGCGTATTTCGGGGTGGAGTTTGCTGTCGCGCTGACCATTGGGTCGGTCTCTCTGTTCGCCGACAGCATCGACTTTCTGGAAGATGCCTCGGTCAATTTTCTCATTCTGGTTGCGCTTGGATGGACGGCAAAGCATCGGGCACGGGTTGGCATGTCGCTCGCCGGGGTTCTGTTTGTGCCGGGAATCGCCACGATCTGGACAGCATGGGAAAAATTCACCCATCCGGCCGCCCCTGATCCGCTTCCGCTCTCACTGGCGGGAGCGGGTGCGCTCGCCATCAACCTGTTCTGCGCCTTCATGCTGGCGCGCTACCAGCACCACAGCGGCAGCCTCACCAAGGCTGCCTTTCTGTCGGCGAGGAATGACGCGCTCGCCAATGTCGCCATCATCGTAGCCGGGTTGGTGACAGCTTTCCTTTGGTCCTCGGCATGGCCCGATCTGATCGTGGGTCTGGGAATTGCCGCCTTGAATGCGGACGCCGCGCGCGCAGTTTGGCAGTCCGCACGCACTGAACATCGGACAGCGCAGCCCTGAGCCTGAGTGCAGGTGGCCTTCGCTCAGGGCCGGGGTGGCGGCACAAGTAACCAAGGCCAATGGGGCGGATTTGCGAACTCCCGCGACGTTATCAGGGGAGTTCCTTGTTGCATATTTCTTGATTTCCGGGCCGCCGCACCCGCCCCTCAAACTCGCCTCATGAAGCACCAACGCGGTGTCCGCCGTACCAAACGCCTGGTGCGATCACTTCGCCAGGATGCGCGCTAGCTCGACCAGTTCCGTATCGACCGGCTTGGTGCGTCCGACGATGTCCGCGAGCGGCGTCCGCGTGACCTCGTTTTTCTGCCAGCCGACCAGCACGCCGGTTTCACCATCGCTCAGCGACTTGACGGCACCGACGCCCAATCTGGTGGCCAGCAGGCGATCGAAGGCGCTGGGCGGAGCGCCGCGCACGACGTGCCCAAGCGTCGTGGCACGCAGCTCAAAGCCCGTCCTCTGCTTATCGGCGTCGAAATACGCGAGGATCCTGGTGGCATTTTCCTTGACGCCTTCGGCAATCACCACGATTGCATGCGTCTTGCCGCGCTCGTAGGCGGCGTGCAGCCGCTGCGCAATCTCGCTCGCCGATACCTCGTGCTCAGGCGTGGAGATGACTTCCGCACCGCCCGCGAGACCCGCCATCATCGCCAGATAGCCGCAGTCCCTCCCCATGGTCTCGACCAGAAAAGCGCGGTTGTGCGACGAACCGGTCGTGCGCAGGTGGTCGATCGCCTCAAGTGTGACGTTGATGGCGGTGTCGCAGCCGATGGAAATATCGGTCCCGAGCAGGTCGTTGTCGATGGTGGACGCAATGCCGACCACATGAACCCCAAGCTGGCCGAGCATATGCGAGCCCGTCTGAGAGCCGTTGCCGCCGATCACCACCACGCCGTCGATGCCCTGTTGGGCGAGGTTGCGAAGCGCCTTCGACCGGCCGCTATCTTCGCGGAATTCGGCGGATCGAGCGCTGCCAAGGAATGTGCCGCCGACCTGAATGATGCCGCCCACGTCGCGCGCACTCAGCTGTCGGAACTGACCGTCCACCAGGCCCTGCCAGCCCTGGCGCACGCCGTAGACCGTCATGCCCTGATCGAGCGCGCTGCGCGTGACGGCGCGGATGCCCGCATTCATGCCAGGGGCATCACCACCACTCGTAAGGACCGCGATGTGCTTCATGAGTCCGACATTATGACCGTGTGTCTGGCGGATAAGCAAAAAAAGTGCCAATCCGGCGCGATAGTCGGCGATATATCGCTCATCGATCGCGGCGGCAGCCGATTGGGCAACACCGTTGCTTGTTGCAGCGGTCGGATCGCGCGACGCGAGATCGTCGCATGCAACGTTACCGTGAGCCACCGCTGCGACGACAGCGCCACGGACGTTGCCGATGAAACTCACGCCGACGTGCCTGCGCGCGTCACATTGAGGTCAGATTCATCGCCTTGTTCGCTCCCGTCCCCAGCGATGCGGAGGCGGAAGCCCGTTGTACATTGCAGGTTCCGATACGGCGGTCCGCGCAAGCTTGCCTCCCGTCACGGTGCGCACGGACAGCAGGCTCGTGCAACTCGAGGCACTGCGCGGCCTGGCAGCGTTCATCGTCGTCGCCTGGCATTTCCTGTGGGCCTTCGATCCGGCAAAGCTCGGCATCGTGGACGGCTTCGACCAGTCCTCCGCAATGCTCGGCAGCGTCAGCTTCGCATCGATCGACGGACCCGCCGCGGTCACGCTGTTCTTCGTGCTGTCCGGCTTCGTCCTGCCGCTCGGCTTCTTCCGCTCGGGCCACACCGACATCGTGATGCGCGCCGCCGCCAAGCGCTGGCTGCGTCTGGTCTGCCTCGTGATGCTCGCCGTGCTGCTGTCCTGGCTGTTGTTCCGCTGCGGGCTCTACCGGCATCGTGAGGCGGCACAGCTCAGCCAGTCGGCGTGGCTCGGCACGTTCGGCGGGTCCCATCCTCAGCAGGGGTTCGCCCCATCACTGCTCGGCGCGCTGGCGGAGGGCTCGCTGTTCGCCTTCCTCCGCGAGCCCGACATGTACAATCCCGTGCTCTGGACCATGCATCACGAGTTCCTCGGCAGCTTCGCCACGTTCTTCCTCGCGGTGGTGATCTGCCGGGCACGCACCGCGGCGACGGCCTGGTTCCTCGTGGTGGCCGCGGTCGTCGTTCAATTCACCGACCCCTACCTCATAGCGTTCGTGGCCGGCACCGGGCTTGCGTGGCTCGTCTCGCGCTTCGACATCCGCCTGTCGCCGGGCGCGGCGCTGGCATGCATCGCGGGGGGAATTTTCCTGTTCGGATATCTGGAGCCGCGCGGCGCCTATGCCGCCTTCGCCACCGTGCGCGATCCTGATCCGGTGCGTTTCGACCGGATCGCCATTCACACCGCGAGCGGTCTGATGATCATCCTCGGCCTTGTCGGCAACCATTGGCTCGGCCGGTCGCTCGCGTCACCGCCATTCCGACTGCTCGGACGTCTGTCGTTCCCGGTCTATCTGTTCCACTTTCCGCTGCTTTGCTCGGTCGGCTGCGGCTTGTTCGTCACGCTGCAGCCGTCCATGCCGCACGAGGTCACGCTGCTGCTGGTGGCCGCTGTCTATGCCCCGGTGGTCATCGGGGTCGGCTACCTGTTCGCCCGCGTGGACGATGTGTGGCTGGGCTGGGTCAACCGGTTCTCCTCGCGTCTGATCGCGCCGTATCAGGGAAGCCACAGCACCTGATCGATGCGATCGGCGCCCGAGGCGATCATCGCCAGGCGGTCAAAGCCAAGCGCTATGCCGGCGGCCGGGGGCATGCCGAACGTGAGCGCACCAAGAAAGTCCTCATCGAGCGGCCAGTCGGGGCCGGTTCCCGTCGGCGGAGAAGTCGTGGATGGCCGGGCCAAGCCCGGCCATGACGGGTGGGGCGACGGGTAGGGCACAAGCGCATGGCGTCGCGCCCGATCCGCCTCGAAGCGCGCGCGCTGCTCCTCGGCATCGGTGAGTTCGACGAAGGCGTTGGCCAGCTCGATGCCGCAGACGAACAGTTCGAACCGTTCGGCGACGCGCGGATCTGCCGGGTCGCGGCGCGCCAGAGCGGCCTGCGCAGCCGGCCAATGCGTGAGGAAGGTCGGATGCGCACGACCGATTTGCGGCTCGATCCGGTCCAGGAGAAGCCGGAAGAACAGGTCCTCCCAGGTTTCCCCCACGCGCAGGCGCGACCCGGCGGCGCCCGCGAGCGCTGGCGCATCGCCGGCGGTGGCCAGCACATCGACGCCCGCATAGCGGGAAAACGCTTCGGCCACGGTCAGGCGTTCGATGCGGGAAAGGTCCGTGGTCACGCCGCGGCAGGACACGACCGGCGGCAGGACGGCGCGCAGATAGGCTGTGGTTTCCTCGATCAGCGAATCCATCCCGGCGTCCGGCCGATACCATTCCAGCATGGTGAACTCAGCTGAGTGCAGGTCGCTGCCCTCGCCGTTTCGCCACACCCGGGCGATCTGGAAGATCGGCCCCGCGCGCGCCACCAGCAGCTTCTTCATGGCGAACTCCGGGCTGGTGTGCAGCCAGAGCGGCTCGCGGCGGCCGTCCGGGTGCTCGCGTTCGGTGCGAAAGGCGCGCAGATGCACTTCCTCGCCAGGGGTCGGCACCGCATAGGGCGTTTCGACCTCGGCATAGCCACGCGAAGCGAAGAAGGCGCGGGTCGCCTGGGTCAGCAGGGCACGCCGGCGCAGGAAAGGCATGCGCGCGGCGAGGCTATCGGGATGCCAGACGGGGCGGGACATGATGTGATGCTATACCCAAACAGCAAGAAGACATGTCCATTCGGCATTCCCTCAGCCGAAATGACCGCCGCGGTCGATCTGTTCTTCAACGCACTGGCCGCCGACGTGAGAATGGATGCGGCTAAATCAGCAGACGTGATCAGGAACTGGCACGCACTTTCGCCCCGCCGCGCTCTGGCGCCCGCGCCGTCCTTTCGCGATTCGGTTGCTTCGTCGTGGGACCCAGCGGTTCCACGATGTCAGGCAACTGTGCCTGGATGAACCTGCCCAGCACCAGCAGATCGTCGCTGCGCGGAAAGCTTGCGCGCCACAGCAAGCCAATGCGCCGGTGCGCCATCGCTGAATTGATCGGCCGGACCTCCAGCCGCTGATCGTCCCCGACGAGGTGTGGCACCGCCATGGCCGGAAGCAGCGTACTGCCAAGTCCCGCGGCGACCATCTCGCAGATTGTCTCGAGACTCGTCGCGCGGAAGTCGTCGGCCGGCGTCTCCCGTTCGCGGAGCTGATCGCGGCATACCGCCAGCGCCTGCTCGCGGAGGCAGTGGCCCTCGTCAAGCAGCAACAGCCGCTCCTGCGCCAGATCGCTTTCGGTGACGGCCGGCCGGTTGCTCAGCTTGTGCCCGGTCGGGCAGACGAAGCAGAACTGTTCCCGGAACAGCGGCATCGTCGGATGAACGCCGGTCTGCTCGGGCAATGCGATCATCACCACATCCAGAGCATGCGCCTCGAGTGCGGCGAGCAGGTTGTCGGTGAGGTCCTCGCGCAGAACCAGCCGAAGGTGCGGATAGCTCTGGTGCAGTCGGTTCAGGAACAACGGGAGGATGTAGGGGCTCAGCGTCGGAATGATGCCGAGGCGCAGCACGCTGGTGAGCACGCCATGACGATGGCGCGCCAGTTCCGTGATCTGATCCGCGTCTTCGAGGATACGGCGTGCATGCGTCACGATCCGTTCACCGATCTGCGTTAGCGTCACGGAGCGCGTGGTGCGCTCGACCAGCTGCACGCCGAGGCCTTCCTCCAGCTTTCGCAGCTGGCTGCTGAGTGTCGGCTGGGTGATATGACAGCGCTCCGCCGCGTGGCCGAAGTGCCGCAGGTCGGCGACCGCCACCAGATAGCGGAGTTCCGCCAGGGTCATTCGTACCCCCTCATCGTCGCCCTCTATTGATTAAACCGTATCCTTAGATTGGGCAAATGAGTGGGCCGCTGCAAGTGGGCCCGCAATCCGGCTGCGTCGGTTGCGATGAACCTGCCGCCGCGGTTTTCGCGTTGCCGGAGCTGGCGAAACCCGTACAGGAGGATGCACCCATGCCGAAAAGAGTGGCTCCTGCTGGCAGCCGAACACGAGGAGATCAAGCACGAGGCGTGGTTCTCCGAGTTCCTCGGACATGGGCTGTGCGGCCACTACAGCCGCGAAGGACGGCCGAACTCGAACGTCTGGCGGCGTGAGCAAAAAATACTCCCCCTCCCCTTGCGGGAGGGGGTTGGGGGGAGGGGTCAGCGCCAGTGCCGTCGGGCGCTCCGCCCCCCAACCCCTCCCGAAAGGGGAGGGGGAGTATCTGCCTTGTTGACGCGCTACAGGTTCGCCTGGAAGTCCTGGTAGTCGCGCACCTTCCGGTATACCTGCAGCCGGTTCCGCTGGCTGTCGGCCACGATGATCTCGTCGGTCGCCGGATTGAAATCCACCGCCGTCGGGAAGCAGAACCGCCACAGCGGCTCCAGATTTCTGACGCGGCGATACGCCTTCATCATATCCGGGTTGGCATCGACGCTCTGCGCGCCCCACTTCGACATCACCTGCGAGTCGCCGTACAGGTTGGTCAGCGGCGTGCCGTCAGCCTCGAAGATGCAGACCCGGTGGTTGCCCCAGTCGGTGACATAGATGTCGCCGTCCGGATCCACCGCTACGTCTGTCGGGTGGTTCAGCAGGCCGGCCTTGGGATAGGTCGAGGTCGGCAGACTGGACACGAACGGTCCGAGATAGGTGACGGCATAGGCATCGTCCGGACGCGGAACCTCGCCAAACGAGCCGATCTTCATCAGGAAGTGCCCCTGCGGCGACAGCTTCTGCACGCGGTGGTTCTTCCAGTCGGCGACGTAAATGTTGCCGTCCTTGTCGGTCGTGATGCCCCAGGGCTGGTTGAATTCGCCATCGCCCGTGCCGCCCTTGCCGCACGAGGCGACCAGCTTGCCCTCCGGCGTGTATATCTGAAGCCGGTTGTTGCCGCTGTCCACGACGATGACATTGCCGTTCTTCTCGATGGCGATGCCCGCCGGACGCATCAGCTCGCCGTCGCCACTGCCGCTCTGGCCAAACTTATATTGGAACTTGCCGTTCTGATCGAACACCGAGATGGTGTTGGTCCACTCGTCCGAGCAGAACACCTGGCCGTCCCTGCCGACCGCAACGCCGAACGGCCACGTGGCCTTCCCGTCGCCCTGGCCGTGCTGGAAGAATTCAGCGACCAGCTCCTCATCGCCCGCGCCGCCAAGCCGGATGCGATTTACGCGCATGCCGAAGTTGTTCTCGTTGCCGCGGTTGGCGGTGTAGATGTCGTTGTCGGTGCCAAGGCACATCGTCTGCACGTAGTTGAACCCTGTGCCCGTCGCAGCGCCGCGCCCGATGGCATGGCTCCAGTCATAGGCCCTGCCGCGAACAACTGTCGTAAGCGCCATAATTCCCTCCCTCGATCTCTCAAAGCCAAAGCCCGCCCTCGTTCCCGGGTTGCGTCACGGGAACGAGGGCGCGGAAAAAATCCGCCGGTCTAGTGCAGGAAGGCCGGCTTCTCGTAGGTGCCGTTAACGATCGGCGCCGGGTTCAGGCCCATCCACTTGTCGAGAATGGTCGAGTAGATGCTGCGGAAGTCCATGTTCGGGTTCAGGTCACCCTGCACGAGCTTGTTCGCATCCAACGACGGATACTCGCCGTAGTGGCCGCCCTTCACCTTGTCGCCGAGCACGAACGTGGCGCCGGCCGCGCCGTGATCGGTGCCCGAGCCGTTGTCGCGCACGCGACGGCCGAACTCGGAGAACATCAGCACGATGACATTGTCAGCTGCGTCGTGCGCGCGCAGGTCGGTCATGAAGGCATCGAGGCCCTCGGTGACCGCGGTCCACAGATTGCCATGCAGCGGGTTCTGACCGGCATGCGAGTCGAAGCTGCCGTGGTCGCAGTAGAAGACCCGCGTGCCGAGATTGGCCAGATGCACCTGGGCAACGCCCTTCAGCTTCTGCGCGATCGTGGTATTCGGGTATTCCACATCCGACTTGTAGAGGCCCGGTGCCACCTTCAGGATGTCGGCGCCCTTCAGTCCGTCGAGGCCGGTGGTGCCAAGATAGTTGATGACCCCGCTGCCCTCGATCGGCTGATACATGTGCGAGAAGGTCTCCAGCACCTTCAGCCGCTGTGCCTGATCGCGGATCGTCGGCAGGAAGCCGTATTGCTCCAGCGGACCGGCCACGCAGGCGACCGGGACGTTGGGCACTGCCAGGGCGCGGAACAGGCATGGCCCGAAGCTCACGGCGGTGACGACGTTCTCCTTCTTCGGATCGAACTCGCGCACCACGCGGCCCAGCCAGCCTTCGGTGCCGACCTTGTCGGCCTCGCAGGTGTGCCAGATGTCCATCGAGCGGAAGTGCGACCGCGGCGAGTCGAGGTAGCCGACGCCGTGCATGATGGCGAGCTTGTCGTCATCCCAGAACTTCTTCAGCGGCGCCATGTACTTCGGAATGGCGTGCGCCTGGTCGAGGTGGATCATGTCGCTGTCGGCGATGCCGACCGCCTTGCGATTGTCCTTGTACAGGCCGTTGTTGTACGGGATCACAGTGTTCAGGTAGTCGTTGCCGCCCGTGAGCTGCAACACGACCAGCACCGGATCCTTCGATTGCTGCGTTGCCGACATAGAGTAGTTCCTCCTATCCGTTCCGTGTCATGTTTCAGCCGAACTGGAATTCACGCGTTGCCGCGATGAGCTGCAGCATCTCGGCGGTACGCCGCGTGGCGTTCTGGGTGCTGGCGTCGTTGTCCCAGCCGATCTCGCCCCACTGCTTCGCCGCGTCGGTGAGCTCCTTTTTGGTCTCCGCACCGACCTCGACGGGACCGAGCAGATCGAGGCAGTTGCTGACCAGCTGCTCCGGCGTCTTGGTGCCCTGTGCCTTCAGGCGTTTGATGATCGCCTGAACGCCCGGAAGATCGGGATTGCCGATCTGTGCCGCGACGAAGTTGATGCGCGACATCAGCGAGCCGCTGTTGATCCACTCCTTGCCGGTGTGCCAGCCCTCGACCGATGGCGGGTTCAGCAGGTCCTGGCCCATGTACGACGGCTGCATCGACAGCTCGCCGTAGCCGGGCTTCGGCAGCTCGTAGCCGCCCACCAGGCGCAATGTGCCGACGACCACCTCGGCCGGCGACTTCAGGTGCTGGTAGCGCGCGTTCTTGAAGAAGTCCGACTTGAACAGCGCCTTCAGCACCGGCTTCATCTCGCACTTCGAAATCCTGGAACACCTTCATCAGCATCGCGATTGCCGCCGGATCGCGCGGCTCCTCGATCGACCAGGCCGGCACCTGCGGCTCGTCGGCGACGAAGAAGTTGTACAGGTGCCGGCAGATGAACTTGGCACAGGCCGGCTGCTGCACGATGATGTTGATGATGTCCTCGCCGTTGAAGTTGCCCTTGTGGCCGAGGAACGTCTTCTCGCCGTCATCGTGGTCTTCTGCGCGGTATTCGAACTTCCACGGGAAGCGCCCGTAGGGAAGCCGCGGCAGCTTGGTCTCGAACGTCCAGCCGGTGAAGGCGCGCGATGCCTCGCGGACATCCACTTCGGTGTAGTTGCCGGCGCCGAGGCTGAACAGTTCCAGCAGTTCGCGGCCCCAGTTCTCGTTGACCGCGGTGCCATGGTTCTGGTTGTTGTCGAGCCAGAACAGCATCGTCGGGTTCTTCGCGATCGTCACCAGCAGGTCGCGGTAGTTGCCCATGCCGCGCTTGCGGAACAGCTCGATCTGCTCGAGCAACTGATCGTAGTTGTCGACCTTCGAGTTGCCGGTGGCGAACACGCTGTGCCAGAACAGCGCCATCTTTTCTTCGAGCGGGCGCTTGGTGTTCACCAGGTAGTACATGTAGTTGACGTTGCCCATTGGGGGCTGCCCGCCGGGGAGCAACGCCGCCGGCTGATGCCGCAGCAGCGTGTAGGGATCCACCGGTGGCTGCGTGTCGGGGTTCAGCAGTTCCTCGACCGTCGCGTCGTATCCCTTCGCCACGCGCGTCTCGAGTTCGTCGCGACTTGCTCCGAAGCCCGCGCGTCGCATCAGATGGGCCATCAAAGCGATGTCTTCTTGGTTGGCCATGCTCCTCTCCTTCTTCCTGCGATAAGCTACTCTCGAGTCACGCTCGATGCACGACCCCTACGTGAATTTTTGAACTTGTGGCGGGCGGCCTGGGGGAGCTGCATGGGTGCGACAACCAGACCCAAGTGCGTGCGCGAGGCCTGCACATTGGACCTGTTCGTCGTTGGGCCGGCACCCATGATGCGCTTCCCACCTCCGAATTCCTGTTTCACCGGGTCCGCTATCCACTCCAAACCGTGCAACCCGCCCAGTCCACTGTCAACGTGGCGCGAGCGCGCAACGGCGGTCTCCACTGCGCGCGCCCGGTGCGCACTGTCATGTGAGTCTGCCACGTCGAGGCGCGGGTGGCAATCGTCCCCAGGCCGACACGTTCGATCGAATTTGACAATGGGAATAATCGATAAAGCCTATGATCGTCGTGCCCGCACCATACGCACCATCGCAGAAACGCGAGTCACAGTCACTGAGCCGTCATGGCCAGGCGTGACCCGGCCGTCCCTCGCGGCGGTGAAGCGCGGCACGCAGAGTAGTCATGGCCGGGCTTGACCCGGCCATCTCGTCCAGCACCCCGGGCGCGAGCCCCAACCATGGCGCCTACGATAGGACGCGCACCTGGCAGGCCCGATCCGGCCAGCCGCCACCGCGTTCGTCTTGGCGATGCCAGGCGCTCTTTCACCCTACCAAACGAAGCGCACGCCGGCATTGAACGACTGGGCATTGCTGCTGCCGTTGATCGCGCCACCATAGCCGGCGAACACCGCCATCGGCCAGGACGCCACCTTGATGTCGGCGCCCAGCCCGACCAGCGCGGCGTCGCGCCCGATCGGTGCGCTGTTCAACGCAAAGCCGCTGCCGCTCAGGCCCGCGAAGCTTGCCGCGATCGTCGCGGTGTTGTCGGCAAACTCGTGCGCCCAGCCCAAGCGACCCTTGACGGTCATCCGCACGGTCTCGCTCAGCGCGATGCCGCGTTGCGCACTGACCGCGAGCGTGCTCTCGGCGCTGCCCAGCGTCGCGCCGCCGATGGTCTCCGCCAGTGCCCCGCCACCGGTCTCCGTCAGACTGCCCAGGTGCAGATCGAACCCGCCGAAGCCGAGGCTCGGCTCGATCAGCCACGCGCCGAGGTTCTGCTGCACGCCGACCCGCACGTCGCCGCCGCCGGCCAGCCCGTCCGTCGCGCCCAGCGCCGTTTCGCCGAACAGCGGCAGGCTCCGATGCGCGGTCTCCTGCTGATACATCAGCCCAACCTGCGCCTCGGCGAACAGCATGCCGCTCTGCCATTGGCCATAGGTGACAAACTGCGCCGTACTGCTGGAGGCGTTTCCGCTGGCCTGCGACCAGGTCTGCCCCTCGACCGTTCCGACCGCCACGCCAATACGCGCCGTGCCGGCAACCGGCATATCGATGCCGGCCGCCGTGCCGCCCAGCCCCGCAGTGAAGCCCGGTGAGCCGTCGCCCGCGCCGATGGTGTCGTAGCCGCCGAGGCCGCTGACCCAGATCGTGCTGCCGTCCGGCCCGGGCGCGCTGTTGGCGGTGTGCTCGGCGGCCAGACCGCGCCGCGCCGCCACCTGGCCGCTGACCGCGTTGGCCATCAGGTACCAGGAGTTGCGCGCCGTGATCATCACGTCGGGGTAGATCGACGGCGCCAATTCATCCAACGCCACGGTGATGCTGCCGGCGGGCAGCGTGTAGAGCGGGCCGAACAGCGCCGCGTGGGCGGGATCCAGCGCCGTGCCGGGGGCCGGGCGGATCGCATCCAGCGCGCCGCCGATGGCGCTTTCGCTGCTGCTCTCGGCCACGCCGGCGGCGGTGAGGTTGCCGTAGAGGCTCGGGGTCGTTGCCACCCAGATCGTATTGCTGCCGTACAGCGTGTCGAACCGCGTGCCGGCGGCGAGGCCGCTGGCCGGTTCGGTCAACGCGCTGAAGCTGCCGGACACGCCGCCTGCCGCGGTGAGGATCGGGATAGGCGGTGCCCAGCGCCGTGCTGCCGGTGCTGATGACGGTGACGGTGGCGCCGGACAGCGTCGCGGTGCCGCCGACCCGGATCAGGCCGGTGCCGCCCGCACCGACCGCGGCCTGATAGATGGACCCAGGCAGCATGGCGCAGCGAACCGCCGACGCTGCCGTTGCCGGCGAACGTGGCGCCGGACCAGACCGCCAGATTGCCGGCCACCGCGCCGGTGACCGCAAGCGTGCCGCCTTGCACGACGGTGCCGCCGGTATAGCTGTCGTTGCCGGCCAGGATCAGGGTTCCGGACCCCTGCTTGGTCAGACCGCCGGGCCCGGATATGTCGTTGCTCCAGACATCGAAGGCGTTCAGGCCGCCGAGTGCGGCGTTCATATTGACCGTGACGTTGCTGTTGAGCGCGCCATACCCGCTGGCGGCGGCGTAGAGATTGAGCCGCGCCCAACCGGTGCCGTCGTCGAGCGGCACACCCGAAGGCAGTTCGGTGGTGGCAAGAACGTCGTTGAGCTGTGCCGTGTTCAGGTAGGGAAACCGTGTGGCGATCAACGCCGATGCGCCGGACGGCACGATCGGCGCCAAGGTCGTGTCGCCGACCGAGGGCAGGCCGTAGGTCAGATCGTTGGTATAGGCGCGTATCTGCTGCGCGTACGTCGCGGCGCTCGGGATCGCACCGGTGGCAGCGCAGGCGGCCACGCTGCCGGCGCACTGCGCCGCGTACGGCGAACTGCCGCCGCCGCCAAGATAGCCCTGCATCGCCTGGCTGAGCGCGGCGAGATTGGCCGGAACGGTGCTCGGATACAGCGGATTGCCGGCCAGCGTCTGAGCGAGCACGTACGTGCCGAGAATTCGCCCGTCGATCACGTCGGTCGGATAATGCACGCCGGATACGTTCAGGTCGTACGCGAAGTCCTCCACCGACTGGGCGAGCTGCTGATAATATCCCGGCGCGAGGACGGCAGCCGTGATCGCGTCGAACGTTGCCAGCATCGTGTGTGCGCTCGGGAAATCGCCGATCTGCGAATTGCTGCCCGGTGTTTGTCCTTGCCAGTTCACGTTGAATGTGCCGGGCGTTTGCTGATTCTGCGCGGCGAAAGCAGACGAGTTGGCTGCCGTAAAGGGATTGTTATGAATCGCCGCAGACACCTGATACGGCGGCGGGTTGCCGAAACTGTCGATCTGCCCGGGCAGCAGTGTGTAGGCATGGCCATAGACATTGGGTGAAATACCGAAATCGGCCTTTATGTTGTTCAGCTGGGCGTTGAAGGTTATCGCCTCCAACGCAGCGCGGACAGACGCTGGGCATCGGGCGCAGTCGGCAACCCGCCGAATTGTAAAAGTAATTCGGATTCCCCGGGAATGCGCGGAGCAGAACATTGGCCGGCACGGCTGATACGACCAAAATCGTGCTGGAAGCAATCTTCTGGGCCTGGGTCGAGTTCAGATAGATGCCATTCTCGGTCTGGAGGTTCGCGTTGAGCAAGGCAACACCTGCGGCCGTGCTCATCAGCTGATTGAACGGCGACAGCAGCTTTTCCTGATCCGCGGTCTGCTTGAGCACAGCGCAGTATCCGGGGTCGCACACTGCGCGAATGCCGAACCCGCTCCTGCCATGACGGCCAGCATCGCAGCAAGCGGGATGACACTTTTACCAAGCGCCCTAACGGTTGACCCTCCGGGTATGCGCGGCGTCACCGTAAAGCCGTCATGGCCGGACTTGACCCGGCCATCTTTGCAGCCGCGTGCCGGCCAGATGGCCGGGTCAGGCCCGGCCATGACTTGTGTGGGGCCAGCGCCGTACACAAATTTAGGGCGCTCGGTATTAGGAGCCGCGTTTGCAAAAATTTCCTGCCCAAAGTCATCGTCATGGCCATGCACGCCACCACCAATCACATCAGGTGGAGGCTACCTTGGGAAGTTTAATATTTGCTCATCGTCCTAAGTCATCGTCCCCGCGGATCGAGCGCGTCGCGCAGCCCGTCGCCGACCAGATTGAACGACAGCACGACCAGGAAGATCGCCAGCCCGGGAAACACCGCGAGCCACGGCGCCTGCGACAGGAAGCGCTGCGCCGAGTTCAGCATCGAGCCCCAGGACGGCGCCGGCGGCTGCTGGCCCAGCCCGAGAAACGACAGGCTCGCCTCGGCTATGATCGCGGCGGCGATCGCCAATGTCCCCTGCACCATGATCGGCGGCACGATGTTCGGCAGCACGTGACGCACCGCGACGCGCCATCCGGGATTGCCGATCGCGCGCGCCGCCTCGACGTAGTCGTTGCTCGACGCATCCAAGGTCGCGGCGCGCGCCACGCGCATGAAGCGGGGCGCGGTGGAGACGCCGATCGCGATCATCACGTTGGTCAGATCGGGACCGAGGAACGCCGCGAGCGCGATCGCCAGGATCAGGAACGGGCAGGCCAGCATGGCATCGACGATGCGGCTGAGCACCACGTCGATCCAGCCGCCGGCGAAGCCCGCGAGCAGTCCGGCCGGCACGCCGATGCCGGCGGCGATCAGCACCGAGACCACGCCGGCCAGCAGGCTGGCGCGCGCGCCGAACGCCACGCGCGAGAGCACGTCGCGGCCGTTCTCGTCGGTGCCCATCCAGTGCGCGAGCGACGGCGCCTTGCGGATCGCCGACCAGCTTGTCGCGATCGGGTCGTAGGGCGCGATCAGCGGGGCGAGGATCGCCACGGCGACGAACAGCACGATGACCGCAAGGCCTGCGACCGCGACCGGCCGATGGATGAAGCGATCCAAAGCAAGCCGCGCCGGGCTGCGCGGCATGGCTGCCGCGTGTGGGATGGCGGGGACGGCAACGGTGGTGCTCATCGGCGCGACCCCGCCCCCCGGCCCCCTCCCCAGAGGGGAGGGGGAGCAGAGTACCCGCAGTACTGACTCCCCCTCCCCTCTGGGGAGGGGGTTGGGGGGCGGGGTCTGCTATCCCTGCTCATGCCCCCCTCAGCCTCGGATTGATCACCACGTACAGCACATCCGCCAGCAGATTGAGCATGACATAAAGAAACGCCGTCACCAGCACGACCCCCTGCACCACCGGATAATCGCGATTGAACACCGCATCGACGATCATCTTGCCGAAACCCGGGATGCTGAACACCTGCTCGGTCAGCACCGCGCCGGAAAACAGCGTGCCCAGTTCGAGCGCTCCCAGCGTCACCACCGGGATCAGCGCATTGCGCAGCGCATGCCGGATCACCACGACGAATTCGCGCAGCCCCTTCGCGCGCGCGGTGCGCACATAGTCCTGGTCCAGCACCGTCAGCATCGCGCTGCGCGTATGCCGCATCAGGATCGCGGCGATCGCATTGCCCAGCACGAACGCCGGCATGATCGTGGTGGCAAGCGACTGCCGCCAGTCCTCGGTGAGCGGCACATAGCCGGACGGCGGCAGCCAGCCCAGCTTCACCGACACAAGCAGAATCAGCATGATGCCGAGCCAGAAATTCGGCGTGGACAGGCCGGCCAGTCCGACGGCATTGGCGACATAATCCCAGAACCCGTTGCGGTACACCGCGGCGATGATGCCGGCCGGCACGCCGATCAGCACCGCGATCAGGAACGCCATCGTCCCAAGCTGCAACGTCACCGGCAGCTTCTGCACCACAAGCTGCGCCACCGGCTGGCGGATGCGCCACGAGAAGCCGAGATCGCCGTGAAGCACGTTGCCCATCCAGTGCAAATACTGCACCGGCAGCGACCGATCGAGCCACAGTTCGGCGCGGATCTGCGCCAGCACCTGCGGGTCGCCGCGCTCCTCGCCGGCCATCACCAGCGCCGGATCGCCGGGCATCAGCTGCTGCAGGCCGAACACCAGCACACTGACCAGCAGCAGCGTCGGGATGATCTGCGCGATGCGCGCGCCGAGATGTCCGCGCACTACTTCGCCATCTCCAGGCCCTGGAGGCGGATCATGCCGTCCGGGATCGCGCGGAACCCGCTCAGCTTCGCCGACATGCCGACGATGTTGCGGGCATTCCACAGATAGGTGATCGGCAGCTCCTGCCGCAAGATCGGCCACATCTGCGCATACAGCTCGCGCCGCTTCGCCAGATCGGTCATCCCCCGCGCATCGTCGAGCAGCTTGTCAACCGTCGGGTTGGCATAGTTGCCGTTGTTGTTGTTCTGACCGCTGTGCAGGAAGGCATAGGTATTGCCGTCAATATCGACGCGACCCGACCAGCCGATCATGTAGGCCTGAAAGTCGCCGTGCACGGCGGCCTGCAGCGAGGACGCGAATTCCATTGCCTGGATATGCACATCGAAGCCGGCCTCGCTCGCCATCGACTGGATCACTTCGGCGGCCTGCAAGTTCTCCGGATCGTTGATCGCCAGCAGCTCGAGCTTCACCGGCAACGTGACGCCCGCCTGCTGCAGCAGCGCCTTGGCCTTTGCCACGTCGCGGTCCGGGATCTTCAGCGCTTCGTCAAAGAACGGCGAACTTGGCGGCACCGCCTGCACGGTCGGCACGAATATGCCGCTGAACACGACATTGACCAGCGCAGTGCGATCGATCGCCAGGTCCAGCGCCTGACGCACCAGCGCTTTCTGGCCATACGGATTGTCGGCTCTTGCCCCGTTCGCCAGGTTGTTGGTGATGCCGAAATAGCCGAGCGCATCCGACAGCACCAGGCGCAGCTTCGGGTCCTGCTTGACGGCGGCAACATCGGTCGGCGCCACATATTCGGCGAGGTCGATGGTGCCGGCACGCAAATTGGCCAGTCGCACCGATGGATCGACCAGGACCTGATAGACGACCTTGTCGAAGTGGATGTTCTTGGCGTCCCAATAGTCGGCAAAACGCTCCAGCGTGATGTGGTCCTGCGGCACGCGCTCACCAAACTTGAACGGCCCGCTGCACACCGGGTGCGCGCCAAAATCCTTGCCCGCGGCCTCGGTTGCCTTGGGCGGCAGGATCATGCCGGAGCGATCGGTCAGCTGCGCCAGAAATGCGCCCGATGGCGTCTTCAGGACGATGCGCACCGTGGCGGGGTCCACCGCCTCCACATGGTCGATCGAGCTGACTTCGCTCTTGCGATAGCTGCCCTGCATCGTCAGGTGTCGCTCCAGCGAGTATTTCACCGCCGCCGCGTCCAGCACTTCGCCGTTCTGGAACTTCACGCCCGGCCGCAGATGGATGACCAGGGTCTTGTCGTCCGCCCATTCGTAACCGGTTGCGAGCTGGGGAACGATGTTCAGCTTCGCGTCGATGTCGAACAGCTTGTCGCACAACCCGGCGAACACGATGCGTCCGACATAGCTCGTTGCCGTGGTGGGATCCATCACGTCCAGATCCTGCCGCAGCGCAATGCGCAGCGTCTGCGAGAAGGCCGGCGCTGGGGTGGACAACGCGGTGACCCCAAGGCAGGCGGCGGCCAGCAGGATGCGGCGCATGATGAAGCTCCCCGGTTTTGTGGTTTGGCCGGTCAATGGGGTGGTTTCCCGTCGCGCGCAACGGCGGCGTCGATCACCGCGCGGTCGAATACGCCGCATGGGCTGTCGGCGCCGGCGAGGAAGCGGCGGAACACAGCGAACCGCTCCTGGCTCACGGCATAGAGCCGGCGCAGTTCGGCCAGCGGATCGGGATGATCGTCGGTGCGGATGTCCAGATCGGGATACGGATCGCGCGTGCAGATCTTCAGCGCCGCCGACTGCCGGCCGCGCTTGTCGCCGCCCGCCGCCTCGCCGGCCTCCAGCGCGGTGAGCAGTCGTTCGGCCAGCGTACCTGTCGCGCGCTGAAAGGCGGCCAGGGTGCGTTCCACCACCGCCGGGCCGGCCAGCATGTTGCCGGCAACCGAGATGTCCACGCCTCGCACCGCGCCGCACCAGGCCACGCAATCCTTGCCGGTGTGCTGGGCGATGCGGCCCTGGGCGTCGAGCATGTGCAGCTGGCGATGGTCGCGCCCGGCGTCCTCCGCCAGCAACGCCGCGGCGACGGCGTCGGGCGGTTCGCCGGCACGCAGCCGCGCCATGCCGTGCACGCGCATACATCGGGTTGATCATGGCCTGGGTTGCCAGCGCCGCGACCCCGCCCTCGACGTGGATCGCCAGCGCGCCGACCGCGAAGAAGCGCGTCGCCACCGCGGCTCCCAACGCGCCGGTGGCCGGATCACGCACCAGGATGGACCACGTCATGTGGACCACGTCATGCGGACACGCGTCGGCTTCGACCCGTCATCGTCATTCCCGCGAAAGCGGGAACCCAGGCGTGCAAGCACCTTTGCCGCTCCGCCTGGGTTCCCGCTTTCGCGGGAATGACAATAACCGCGGGAATGACAAAAACAGAGCAACCCGATCTGCCCGATCGAACCATCGGGGCATCCTTGCCGCTCCGGCGACTCGCCGCAAGCGGGCTAGTCTCGCCGCCATGCAACAACCTGTGCCGATCGCCACCGACCTCGTCCTGCTGGGCGCCGGCCACGCGCATGTCGAGGTGCTGCGACGGTTTGCCATGCGTCCGGAGCCCGGCGTGAGGCTGACCCTGATCGGCCGCGAGCCGGAGACGCCCTACACCGGCATGCTGCCCGGCCTGATCCGCGGCGATTACTCGTTCGACGAGGCGCATATCGACCTGGCGCCACTTGCCGCCGGGGCGGGCGCCAGATTGATCCTGGCGGAGGCCACGGACATCGATCTGGCGGAGCGTCGCATCGCCGTCACCGGACGCCCTGCCGTGCCGTTCGACCTGTTGTCCATCGATGTCGGCGGCGAACCGGCGATGCCGCCGGCGTCGGGACAGCCGGTGAAGCCGATCGGGCAGTTTCTGGAGCGGCTGGCGGCACTGGAAGCGTCGTTGCAGACCGGTGCGCGCATTGCCGTGGTCGGCGGAGGCGCCGGCGGCACGGAACTGGCGCTCGCCCTGGCTCGGCGCTACGGGGAACGGGCGCGGATCGTGCTGGTGAGCGACACGGCCGAGCCTTTGGCAACCGCGCCATCCTTTGCGCGGTCTGTCGCTCGCGCCGCTCTGGTGGACGCGGGCATCGAACTGGCCTGCGGCGTGACCGCGGGAGCGTGGGTGGACGGCAGACTGGCGCTGTCAGACGGCAGCTTCCTGGAAGTCTCGGCCGTGCTCTGGGCGACCGGTGTGGTGGGACCGGACTTCCTTGCCGCGTCGGGCCTGGCCTGTGACGCTGCCGGATGCGTTCTGGTGGATGCCACTCTGCGCAGCGTCAGCCATGGCTTCGTGTTCGCCGCCGGCGACTGCGCCACCATCGAGGGCAATCCGCGACCGAAGGCCGGTGTCTGGGCGGTGCGCGCCGGCCGGCCGTTGGCGGACAATCTACGGCGCGCGGCACGCGGGCGGGCGTTGCGGCGCTGGCGGCCACAGTCGCAGGCGTTGGTGATCCTCGGCCTCGGCCACAGACGCGCGGTGGCTTGGCGCAACGGGGTTGCGGTCGCGGGCCGGCCAGTCTGGCGCTGGAAGGATTGGATCGACCGGCGCTGGATGCGCATGTACCAGGAGCCGATGGCGCCGATGGCGGGGGGAACCCCGATGCGCTGCGGCGGTTGCGGCGCCAAGGTCGGCGCCGAGGTACTGGCCGGGGCGCTGGCGGGCCTGCCGCGCACGCCGGGCGCCGATGTGCTCATCGGGCTCGACGCGCCGGACGATGCGGCGGTGATGCTGCCGCCGCGGGGTTTTGCGGTGGTGCAGAGCGTCGATCATTTCCGCGCCTTCATCGACGACCCGTTCGTGTTCGGCGAGATCGCGGCGGCGCACGCGCTGTCCGATCTGCATGCGATGGGCGCGCGGCCGTGGACTGCGCTGGCGGTGGCCGCGGTGCCCTACGCCTCGGGCGACAAGATGCGGACCGAACTTGCCGACATGCTGCACGGGGCGAGCGGCGTGCTGGCGGCGGATGGCTGCGCCCTTGTGGGCGGTCACAGCGCCGAGGCGGCCGAACCGGCGCTGGGGTTCGCGGTCACCGGGCTGGCCGATCCGGCGAAGCTGCTGCGCAAGTCAGGGCTGCGGCCGGGCGATGCGCTGGTGCTGACCAAGCCGCTCGGTACCGGCATCGTGCTGGCGGGGCATATGCGCGGGTTGGCGCGTGCGGCCTGGCTGCAGGCAGCGATCGCTTCGATGCGGACAAGCAACGCGACCGCGTCGCGGATCCTGCGCGAGCATGGTGTCGTGGCTTGCACCGATATCACCGGCTTTGGGCTTGCCGGACACCTGCTGGAGATGCTGCGCGCGTCACATGTCGGCGCGGTGCTCTGGCCGGATCGCGTGCCCGCGTTGCCTGGCGCGCTGGAACTCGCCGGTGCGGGTGTCGAGAGCACGTTGGCGCCGGAGAACCGACGTCTGTTGCGCAACGCCGGGCCGGGTGTGCGGACGGTGATGTTGCTCGACCCGCAGACTTCTGGGGGACTGTTGGCGGGCATTGCGCCGCAGCATGCCGAGGTGTGCGTCAGGATTTTGCGCGACGCTGGCATCGATGCGGCGATCATCGGAACGGTCGAGTACGGCGAGGCCGCGATCCGTTTGGAACCTGGCTAGGGCTACGGATCCGCTGCAAAGGCTGCATGATAGTACCAACGGCCCGAACCAACGACCTTCCGTCACCGCTCGTTCCTTCCGTCATGGCCGGGCTTGTCCCGGCCATCTGTGGCGGCACCAGCGCGGGAGGAGATGGCCGGGACAAGCCCGGCCATGACGATGAAGAGCAGCGAGGAGAGTCAACGGTATCGCAACACGGAATGGTGATGTGCGATCGCGTGTTGTCGGCTTACGGCATTTGAATTTGCCTGCTTTCATCGGCCCCAGAGGGCCGCCGCCTGAGAGTGGTCCGTCGGCGGAATACACAAGACAGCGCCGTCCTGACCGGACGCGACTGGTCAGGCAAGGCGCCAAGAGGAGGCGCCCATGAGCGGGCAATCGTCCGAGGCCCTGCTGTCGCTGTTTGACAGCGCACGCCTGCGTCCGCGCTACTGGCTCAACTTCAGCCTGCTTTCGTTGATAACAGTGCTGGAGTTCTTTGATTTCGCCATCGTGGCATTCCTGCTGGCCGTGCTTGGCCCGCAATGGAACCTCACTTACGGACAATCCGCGATCATTCTCTACAGCGGCGGAGTGGGAGCGATCTGCGGTGCGGTCATATGGGGCAGCATGGCCGACGCCTGGGGCCGCAAACAGCAGCTCGTCCTTGGCACTTTCATCTGCGGCATCGGCGCCGGTTCGATCGGACTGGTACCGCAAGGCGCCTGGGTCGTACTGGCCGCGCTGCGATTTGTCGTAGGATTCGGACTGACAGCGGCGGTGACGCCCTGCCTCACACTGGTTGTCGAGATCACGCCGACACGGTACCGCACCGCGGTCACCAGCTTCTACATCGTATTCGCAACCGCCGGCGTACTGCTTGCCTCGGCGACATCCGCAGCATTGCTGGCGCTGCTCGGCTGGCGCGGCGTCGCAATGCTTGGCGCCGTGACGATCCCCGTCGGTATCTTGATTGCATTGGTCGTGCCGGAATCGGCGCGCTGGCTCATGGCCAAGGGGCGCTTCACCGAGGCACGCGCCCAGGTTGCGCGCCAACTCGATCTGCCGCTCGAGCGGGTGCCGCTGCCGACCATCGCTCCGGCAGCGCCGCCAAGCGGGCGATTCGCGGAGCTGTACCAAAACCCCACGCGCTTCTGGGAGACCGTGATCATCTGGGGCGGCGCATCGACCGCTGCCTATGGGGTCTATCTGTGGGGGCCGACGATCGTGTCGCTGCTGCTGCGCATCACGGTGCAGCAGGCGGCTGGGTATTTCGTGTTCGTTGCCGGCGCCGGGGTGCTCGGCAAGATCGTCGTCTGCATCGTGTCACCGATGATGGGACGGCGCCGCTGCGGCCAGCTGTGGGGATTCCTCGGCGCAATTTCGCTGATGGCAGCTGCCTGGTTCAACGACACGTTCGTCGCCGGCGTGCCTCTGCTGGTGGTTTTCCTGTGCTGCTCCACCTTCGGCATCGACGGCAGCTTCTCAAACCTCGCTCCCTATACCGTCGAGGTATTTGGTGTGCGATTGGGTGCGCGTTCGTCCGGATTGGGCCAGGCCGCGAACGGCGTGGGCAAGATCCTGGGCCCGCTCAGCCTGGCGTTGATCGCCGGCACCGGCAACATCGTCTCGCCGCATGCCACCGCCGATGCGGTGATGCCTGCCTTCATGTTCCTGGGGTTCGCGATGGTTCTCGTCGGGCTGTCATTCACCATCCTGGGCGTGGAGACGCACGGCGCGCCGATGCGATTGCACGAGCAGATGGAAGGCGAACCGGTCGAGAGCCCAGCCATCGTGCACTGAGGCGTCGCAGACATGGCCGCCATCAGGACCACGATCGTTCCTCGTCGCCATCTAGCCAACACCCGAGCGATCCGGACGCGTCCTATGCCAGGATGGCCGGAACTGGCTCGCCGCTTGCGCGGGGATGACAACTTGGATCGCGGTACCTTGAATGAGCGTAGACGCTTGGGTTTCACTTCCGAGCATGCGATTATCTGCCCGGGAGATATCAGCCGCGCCGCACGGTCCGTCCTTCCTCAGGTCGCGAGCCCGGTGGTCCGATACAGTGACGCCAGCGAGGCAGTGAAATCCAGGCTCGTCAGTTCCAACACGTCGGCTGGACGTATGATGGCGGGTTGCTCCGGCCATGTGCCATCCTTCCCGCGGCGAAGCAGTTCGGCCTCTACCCGGGTGCTGCGGACCAGGAGAATTTCCTCGACGCTTGGTATCGTCGTATAGGTCCAGACGTTCGCCCTGGTTTCCGGCTCATTGCTGGGCGACAGAATTTCGATCAGCAGCACCGGTTCCAGGACCATGACCTCGCGCGATGGCGGTGCACAGGTCACGCCGAGATCCGGCACACGGAAATTCTCGTTGGCGCGCACGCGCGGCACGATGCCTGGCGCAGCAATCACGCGGCAAGGGCTCGCGCGCTCGGCCAGATGGTTGGCAAGCAACCTCGCCAACTCGGCCTGGATCGCGCCGTGCTGCTCGGCGGCCGGGGCCATCAGCACCGGCTCGCCATCCATCAGTTGCCACCGCCGACCCGTCAGATCGTCGGCGTCCCACACCAGGAACTCGTCGACCGTCATCCGCGCGGGAATGCGCTTTTGCAGTGCTACCATGGCCGCAGCCTAGCACCAGCCGTCAATCCAAGCCATCACTTGGTGTTCCGACACCCACGCGCTACCACTCACCGCCAATAACGCAACTCCGCCAACCGGGAGCCAAGTCCATGACCCGCCAGTACCGCATCGCCTCCATCCCGGCCGATGGCATCGGCCCCGAAGTCATCAGCGCCGGCCTGGAAGTGCTCGATGCCGTGGCCGCGCGCGACGGCAACTTCGCCCTGACCATCGACCACTACGACTGGGGCTCCAACTGGTACCGCAAGCACGGCCAATTCATGCCGGCGGACGCGCTGGCCTGGCTGCGCACCGCGGATGCGATCTATTTCGGCGCGGTCGGCGACCCCGACATCCCCGACCACGTCACGCTGTGGGGGCTGCGGCTGCCGATCTGCCAGGGCTTCGACCAGTACGCCAACGTCCGCCCGACGCGCATCCTGCCCGGCGTCACCTCGCCGCTGCGCGACGTGGGGCCAGGTGACCTCGACTGGGTCATCGTGCGCGAGAACAGCGAGGGCGAATACGCGGGCCACGGTGGGCGCGCGCATCGCGGGCTGCCCGAGGAAGTCGCCACCGAGACCGCGATCTTCACCCGCCGCGGCGTCGAGCGGATCATGCGCTTCGCCTTCGACATCGCGCGCAACCGCCCGCGCAAGCTGCTCACCGTTGTGACGAAGTCCAATGCGCAGCGGCACGGCATGGTGTTCTGGGACGAGATCGCCGCGCTGGTCTCGCACGACTATCCCGACGTGACCTGGGACAAGGAACTGGTGGACGCGATGACCACGCGCATGGTCCGCAAGCCGCGCACGATCGACACCGTGGTGGCGACCAACCTGCACGCCGATATCCTGTCGGACCTTGCCGCGGCACTGGCCGGATCGCTCGGCATCGCGCCCACCGGCAACGTCGATCCGGAGCGCCGCAGTCCGTCGATGTTCGAGCCGATTCACGGTTCGGCGTTCGACATCACCGGCAAGGGCATCGCCAACCCTGTCGCGAGCTTCTGGACCGGGGCGATGATGCTGGAACACCTCGGCGAAAAGCCGGCCGCCGATCTGCTGATGCGCGCGGTCGAGCAGGTCTGTGCCGAGGGCGTAATGACCCCCGATCTCGGCGGCAAGGCGACGACGGCGGAGGTGACGCGTGCGGTGTGCGCGGCGGTGCGCGGGATGAACCGCTAGAAGCACAATGGCAACGGCAGGCGACTTCGCGCTGGAAGGTTCAGAGCAGGACTTGCTGGATCAGGCACGGACGCTGATCCCGAAACTGGCGGAGCGCGCCGCAGCCACGACCGCCGGCCGAAACGTGCCGGAAGAAACCATCGCCGATTTCCACCGCACCGGCATACTGCGCGTGCTGCAGCCACGCCGGTTCGGCGGCCTTCAGCTCCGCTTCTGCCTGTTCTCCCGCATCGTCGAGACCCTCACCGAAGGCTGCGCGTCGTCCGCCTGGGTCTATGCCGTGCTGGGCGAGCACCAGTGGATCATCGCGTCGTATCCGTTGCAGGCGCAGATCGACGTGTGGGGCGACGATCCGCTGGCTGTGGCGTCATCCTCGCTGGCGCCGCGTTCGGTGGCGACGCGCGCGGACGGCGGTTGGCGGCTGTCCGGAGAGTACTCGTTCTCCAGCGGCTGCAGCCACGCGCGTTGGGCGATCATCGGCGCCTTCCTCGGCAAGGCCGGCGACCCGCGCAGTGTTGGCTATCTGCTGGTGCCATTCACCGAGATCGAGATCATCGATGACTGGCATGTGCTCGGGCTGGCAGGAACCGGCAGTCGGTCGCTCCGGTTGCGCGATGTGCTCGTGCCCGAGCATCGCTGTGTTCTGCTGGACGATCTGCTCGCCGGAACACCGCCAGGCGCACTGGTGCATCCGGACTACAGGCTGCTGCGCGCACCGCGCGGGCTGCTGGTGAACTATTCCCTGCCGCCGGTGTCGATCGCTCTGGGCCGACGTGCCCTGGCGGTCGCGATCGCCGGCCTGCGCGGACGCGTCTCGCGCGGGGTGACGCGGATGGCGGCGAGCGAATTCGTGCAGGTGGCGGTGGGTGAGGCCGCCGCCGCAATCGATGCCGCGACGCTGACCATGTGGAACGGCCGGCAGGCGGCGGAGGCTTTGGTGGCGGCAGGCGAGCCGATCGCGCCCGATGTCGTGCTGCGCACGCGCCGCGACATGACCCACGCGCAGCATCAGGTGCAGTGGGCGATCGAGCGGCTGGTCGAGGTGTGTGGGGCGCGATCCGTCTATGACGCCGACGCGCTCGCATCGATCCGGCGCGACGTTCTGACGCTGCTCACGCACACCATCGCCAGCCGCCAGGCGGCCATGGGAGCCTGGGGGCGGTGGGCATTGGGATATGAGCTGCACTCGGAAGGCTCATGAGTCGTCATCGTCCGAAGGCACGCCCATGTCGTTGAACGGCGGCATCGTGATCAGATCGGTGATCACCGCGACGACGGCCGCACGGTCGAAGCCCGCCTGCTCGGCATCGCGAACCAGTGACAACAGGCGCGGCGACAACCAGTCGTGCATCGGTGTCGCTTCGGCCATTCAGGCCTCCACCGCCTTCGCCAGCACGTCGGCCGCCTGCCTGCACTGCGCCGCGTCCACGTTCAAATGCGTCACCGCGCGCACGGTTCGCGCCGCGAATGCAGAGACCAGGACACCTTCGTCCTTTGCACGGCTCACGACGGTGGCTGCATCGGGCAGCGCCGCGGGCAGGCGGAAGATCACGATGTTCGTCTGAACTGTCGCCAGATCGATCTCAACCCGCGTTTCCGCCAGGCGTTCGGCGAGGGCCCGCGCGTTCGCATGGTCCTGGGCCAGTCGTGAAATATGATTGTCGAGCGCATAAAGACCGGCGGCCGCCAGGATGCCGGACTGGCGCATCGCGCCACCAAACATGCGCCGCGCCCGCACCGCGCGCACCATGTCGGCCGCACGCCCGGCAATCACGCTTCCAACCGGGCATCCCAGCCCCTTCGACAACGCCACCGACACCACATCGAACGGCGCCGCCAGTTCGGCCAATGAGCGGCCGCTTGCCACCGCGGTGTTGAACAGTCGCGCGCCGTCGAGATAGCTCGCCATGCCAAGCTCGCGCGCGGTGCGGCAGATCGCCTCCGCCTCGTCCTGTGGGAATACCACGCCGCCACCGCGGTTGTGCGTGTTCTCCACCACCACCAGCGTGGTCGGCGGAAAGATGATGTGTCCCGGCGGCTTGTAGGCGGCGTGTAAATCCGCCGAGGAGAACAATCCGCCGCGCCCGACCACGGTGAACTGCACGCCGGAATTCGCCGCCGCAGCACCGGACTCGTGCCAGACGATATGTGACTCATCGCCCACCACCACGTCGTCGCCGGGATGCGTCAGCAGCTTCAGGCCGATCTGGTTCGCCATCGTGCCGCTCGGCACGAACAGCGCGGCCTCCTTGCCGAGCAGGACGGCAAGCCGCTGCTGCAGCGCGCGGACCGTCGGGTCCTCGCCATACTGGTCGTCGCCGACCGGCGCGTTGGCCATTGCCGCACGCATCGGATAGCTCGGCAGCGTCACCGTGTCCGAACGCAGATCGATCCGTTCCATTGGCTGCTTCTCCCAGGCCTGCGCCGTGTGCTTCCGGCCATTTCTGCGCTACGTCGTCTGCTCGCACAACAAGACGAGGCCACGGTTCACGTCGAATTACCGCCAGGCGAGCAGCCTGCGTTCCAGCAAGCCCGATCAACCAAGCCACCGCGAGGCCCAGCAGCGACAGCACCACGATCCCGGCGAGCAGATTGTCGGTGTCGTAAAGGTTGCCGGCCGACAGCACGAAGGCGCCGATGCCGCGTTCGGCGCCGATCATCTCGGCTGCCACCAGCAGCACGATGGCGATCGAGGCGGTGACGCGGAAGCCGCTGAGGATCGCCGGCAGCGCCGCCGGCAGCACGATCTTGCGCACGATGGCCGCACGGCGGAGGCCAAAGCTCTGGGCCATGCGGATCAGCGAGCGCGGCACGTTGTCGACTCCGCCGGCGGTGGTGATCACGGTCGGGAAGAACACGCCGAACGCCAGCGTGGCGATCTTCGAGCCTTCGCCGATTCCGAACCAGATGATGAACAGCGGCACCAGCGCGATTTTTGGAATCGGAAACAGCGCCGAGACCACTGCCATCCCCGGCGAGCGCAGCAATGACGACAGTCCCACCGCAAGGCCGAGGGCGATGCCGAACACGGTGCCGATTATCCAGCCGATGGCGAGCCGTGCCAGCGACGCGCTGAGGTGCTTCCACAGTTCGCCGCTGACGGTCAGGTGGTAAAGCGCCAGCGCGATGTTCGCCGGTGACGGCAGGAACAATGTTGGGATCAGTCCCAGCGAATCGCCAAGCTGCCATAGCGCGACAAGCCCAACCAAGGTGACGACGCCCGCCAGAGGCAGGTCGCGCGGGCGAAAAACCGCCGCCGCGGAACGGTACGCTGCCTTTGAGCAGGCGCATCGGTCAGCCGATATCGCCCAACCGGTAGAAGCGTCGCCGCCGTGCCGTGGAACAGCGCCGCCTTCTCCGCATCCGAACATCCGGCTGCCAGACGCTTGAACGCGTTCCACACGACGGGATAGCTGCACATCCCTTTGTCAACGGGGAAGTTGCTCTCGAACATGCAGCGTTCGGCGCCGAATGCATCGATGCACGTCTCCATGTAGGGACGCCACGCCGCCGCCAGCTCGCCGGATGACGGCGGCAGCACCGCTTCGTGGAAGGCGAAGCCGCGGATCGTCATCGCCTGGCCGCCGAGTTTCAGCACCACGTTCGGGCAGCGCGCCAGCTCGCGCAGATCGCGCTGCCAATCGGCAAACGTCGCATCCGGATGCGCGCGATACGGACCCACGCAGATCGGGCCGCCGCAGTGATTGGCGCAGATCGGTTGATCGGGAAATGCGCGCGCCAGATCGATGACCTCGGGCAGCTGCGGATGATAGAACGAGCATTCGTAGGACAGGCCGAATTTCCGCAGCCGTCCCAGCCCCGTGCGGAACGCCGGATCCATCAACAGATGCTGCACGGCCGGCGTGGCGGTGGTCAGGATGACCGCGGCATCCCAGCCGGCACTCTGGCGGATGCCCTTGAAGCGGCTGCCGCCGGCGTGGATGTGCGCCTCCAGCACCGCATCCACGTGCTCGACGCGACGGAAGTCGCAGTAGCCGACGATGCCGGCGCAGGCGCGGATGCCCGCGGCCGCGGCGCGCGCCGCGATGCCGGCGACGAATTCGGTCTCGCCGACCGGGCGCAGTTCCTCGGGACCGCCATTGCGATAGGCGAAGCCGCACTGGATGAACACGGTGGCCCGCACGTTGTGTCCCGACGCCAGATCGGCGCGCAGTTCATCGAGCAGGTAGCGTCCGTTGCGTTCCCACAGGTGATGGTGCGCATCGACGATCGGCAGCGCGGGGTCGATGATGTCCTCGCGCAGCTTGGCAAGCCACGCGTCGTTGACGTGCGGGTGCGGGTAGGCCTGGGGTTTCTCGATCGCCGCGCTCATCGCCGGTCTCCTTGCCTGGACGGACATTCACTTGTCATTGCCGGCGGAGCGAGGCAATCCCCATGAGGGGGCGCATCTTACGGTCCCAGCCGCGGCTGCATCGGCCTTGGCTGGCTCCGTCCGTGCTGGCTCGTTCGGCTGTTTTTCAGCACGGAGGACGAAGGAGGGCCACGGAGGACCACGGAGAAGAGCAAATGATGGCGCTTCGCGCAGTGTCGCCCGCAACCTGTAGATTTCTCCCAACGTGTAGGGCAAAGTACAGCAAATGGATCGTGCCTACGTTTCGATTTCGGCTCACAAGATCGGTGCGGCAAGCGGTGCCGAAATCTTAGGCCAGCTCGCCCACAAGCTTCCATTTGCAATTGAACCAGCCCAGCGGGCCGCCTGGGAATACCAGATCGGCCATCTGCGGACGCTCGCTGCGGAGCTGCCATCAGCGCACTTCTTCATGGAGTTCCTGATACCAAGGATGGGCCGACGGGCCGATTTGATCGTCCTTCAGAACGGGATCATCTTTGTCGTTGAATACAAGCTCGGCGCGCACCGGTTTGATCGCTCGAGCATTGACCAGGTCTATGGCTATGGACTTGATCTGAAGCACTTCCATGAAACCAGCCACAACCCTCGGATCGTACCCATTCTGGTCGCCACCGAAGCGCCGGGCGGCTTGGAACAGTCATTCGTATGGGATGACGATGACCTCGCCCGTCCTTTGCGCGTCAATGGTAGTGAACTTGCGTCGGCGATTAACCGCGCGTGCCGGATGTGGGAAGCAAACGCGATCGATCCAGTGCAGTGGATTGCCGGTCGCTACCACCCAACACCGACGATCGTTGAGGCGGCCCAAGCCCTCTATCGAGGCAACGATGTCGAAGAGATTTCTCGTTCCGAGGCAGGCGCTGAGAACCTGACCCGTACCTGTGACTATGTGGCCAAGGCCATCGACATAGCAAAGCTGCAGAGGAGGAAAATCATCTGTTTCATCACCGGGGTACCCGGGTCGGGCAAGACGCTGGCCGGGCTCAATCTGGCCACCGCGCGCCAGCGGGCCCATAGCGAGGAGCATGCAGTCTTCCTCTCCGGAAATGGCCCGTTGGTCGCCGTGCTGCGTGAAGCGTTAGCGCTCGACGCTGTCGAAAGGGAGCGTGAAGCTGGCAGGGTCCCCTCCAAAGCCAAGGAATACCGTCGCGCATCGGCCTTCATTCAGAACATCCATCATTTCCGCGATGATGCGCTCGCCTCTGACGCCGCCCCGGATGAAAAAGTCGCCATATTCGATGAGGCTCAGCGTGCGTGGGACGTCGATCAAACTTCGAAGTTTATGCAGCGAAAGCGTGGGCAGCCCGGATTCTCCATGTCGGAGCCCGAGTTCTTGCTCAGCGTCATGGATCGCCACCCAGATTGGTGCGCGATCATCTGCCTGGTGGGGGGAGGCCAAGAGATCAATACGGGCGAGGCCGGCGTCGAGGAATGGCTGCGGGCGCTCGAGCGTTCGTTTCCCCGTTGGGAAGTGCATGCGCCCGAGTTCGCGGTCGCACCGCTCTGAACTGCCACACTTCAAGACCGCGCCCCACCTCCACCTCGCGACATCGATCCGCTCGTTTCGAGCCGAAAAACTCGTCGGACTTCATTGGGCACCTGATTGACGGCGATGCCGATGCGGCCGCCCGATCCATCAGGATCTACCCAACTATCCCCTTCTTATAACCCGTAATCTTGCAAACGCGCGTAAATGGTTGCGCGAACGTCGGCGCGGCAATGAACGTGCAGGCCTTCTGGCCTCGTCGAACGCCGCTCGGTTGAAACCTCACGGGATCTTCGTCAAAGCCAAGATCGAGCCCGAAAAGTGGTTCTTGGCTCCTTCTGACGACGTGCGATCTGCCGATGCGTTAGAGGATGCGGCCACGGAGTTCGACGTTCAAGGACTTGAACTCGATTGGGCGTGCCTATGCTGGGACGCCAATTTCCGGCGCGCTGGTAACGTATGGCATGCGCTACAATTCAAAGGAACGCGATGGCAAGCTGTAAATGAGGCTACACGGCAGGCATATGTGGCCAATTCGTATCGCGTACTCCTAACCAGGGCGCGCCAGGGCCTGATTGTATTTGTGCCCGAAGGAGACGCGGAAGATACAACTCGTCCGGCCTGCATGCGTACGATGGTATCTATCGGCTTCCTGCAGCGAATGCGGATTTCAGAAACCTCAAGATTGATTGAGATCGCATTCTGGCCGCGTCCTGAACGGCGGCTTACTGGACGTGATCGCTGTTACACCGACTGTTGGTCCGGCCGTGCTCCGGAATATTTTCCTTGACAAGTCTCTCTCTTTATGTTCTTGTTGCGTTCATGTCAGCCGCCGGCCCAAGCCCCCACCCCAACCACGGACCCCGATCCGCCCCGGGCCAACGCCGCCATGCCCGCCGCCCTCGGCCGCGTCCTCAGCCTCGTCCGCAAACTGATCGACTACGGCAAGCAACTCGCCGGCACGGTTCAGCAGCGCGCCGCCGCCCCAGGCTTCGCCCTGTTCGCCAGCCCCTTCGGCACCGCCGATCTCGCCGTCATCCTCGCCCGCATCACCAATGGCCTGCGTCGCGCCGCGGCACTGGAAGCCAGGCTGTGCCGGCGCGCCGCACGCGGCCAGGACCTCACGCCGGCGCCCATCCGCCTGCCCGCCACACGCGCGCCACGCCCCGCACGGCAGTCGCGCCGCTGGACGCGCCGCCCGCCCCCCAGCCCGCCGACCCCGCCGAAGACCCGCGCCTCGCGCGCCTGCCCACGGAAGAGGAAATCGCCGCCGAGGTGCGTCGCCGCCCCGTCGGCGCCGTCATCGTCGATATCTGCCGGGACCTCGGCATCGCGCCCGGCCATCTCGACCGGGCGTTCTGGGACGAAATCAACCACGCCATCATCATGTATGGCGGCAGCCTCGCCCGCTTCTTCACGAACCTGCACGAGCGGCTGTTCGCCTGCTTCTCCGGCGAGCACTCCGGCCGTGCGGACCCCGGATGGCCCGCGGCACCGCCGCGATTGCCGGCACCCGCCACCGGTCCGCCCTGAAGCACCCTCTCCCGGCGCTTCGCGCCGACCTCTCCCGCGCTCAGCGCGGGAGAGGTGTACCAGCACTGCGTGCCGCGGCGGGGTCCTATCCGCGTTCATCTGCGTTCATCTGCGTTCCACACCTTCGGACCCGCCCACAAGGCGATGCGACGCCCGCGGGGCTCACCGTGACGTGGCGGAGGCTACACCCGAACTGTGGCGCAAGCCGAGGCGGCCACCGCCAGGGCCGCCTTGCTGATCCGCTCCGTCGGCGTGTCCACCAGGACAAGATCGAACCGCTTCATCATCTCCGCCGCCAGGTCCTTCGCGGCATCCCATTGCGGCCCTGTTCCCGCCATGACGAGCTGGTACAGCGCGGGGACCTCGCGGCGATAGATCTGGTCGCGCGCCTGCAGCCGGCGCTGCCGCAGATCGCCCTGGAACTGCTCGCGCAGGAAGCCATAGGCGGGAAGCTCGCTGAGCAGGACGGTGATCATGTCCTCGGCCTGCGTCGGCTCGAACTCGACCAGGTCCTTGATCGCCAGACGCGCACTCTCAAGCGCGAGGAACTGCATGTAGATGACGCTGCAGATCGCGCGATGCCAGTCATCGTGGCGTCCGCCGTCGGCTGCCGGCCTGATGTCGGCCAGCTTGCGCAGCGTGTCGCGCATCACCTTCATGTAGGTGTAGAACGCCGTGACGTGCTTGACGACGTCGGCCTCCAGCGCCTGGAGATCCTTCACCGACGCCTCGAACACCGGGAAATAGCTCTCCTGCGAGTTGAACCGGCTGCCGTCGGTCGGTGCCTCGCCGTCGATCGCGTGCGGCAGCGCCGCGTGCGGTCCGGTCTCGAACAGATCGACATAGCGCTGCACCATATCGACCACCGCGCCGACGCGGCACAGTGTGGCGATTTCGCAGGCGAACAGATCGACCACGCCCAGCCGCGCGCTGCCGGTCTGATACGTCCAGGCGAGCACGCCGCCGCCGAGGATGCAGATCGCGCCGATGAACGGCCCGCTGAACACGATCGCCGCGATGGTCAGCCGCACCCACAGCCAGAAGCCGTGATGGTCCTGCTCGGCCGTCCACGTGGTGACCCGCTCATACTCGAGCGAGAACAACAGCGCGACAACGGCACCGACAACCATCAGAATGACGGTGACCGAGAAGATCAGCCGCAGATCGGCGACGTGACGCGACCGGCCAAGCCGCTCGAATGTGGAGGATTCCTTGCCGCTGCGAAGCTGGCGAAGAATGACAAATGGCGACAGCACCGACATAACGCTCATCAGTCCCACCATACCGATGCGTCATGGCAGCATAACTTTGGCCCCGCCCGCTGTGAACCGCGTCACGCCTGCGGGCGGCTCGCGACATCACGATCGGCGGCGGCCGCATCGTCGCGGATCAGATGCCACAGCGCTGCCTCGATAGCTTGCAGATCCGGATCGCTCGCTTCCCGACCCGCAAGCGGCCGGTCTATGCGCTGGATCGAGCGCACCCGCCCTGGCCGGCGCGACAGCACGACGATCTGCTGGCCAAGCCGTACCGCCTCGGCCAGGTTGTGCGTGACATAGATCGTGGTGGTTCCGGCGCGTTCGATCAGCGCGGCAAATTCGTCCAGCAGCAGATCGCGTGTCTGAGCATCGAGCGACGACAGCGGTTCGTCCATCAGCAGGCACGCCGGCCGCACCGCCAGCGCACGCGCAATACCCACCCGCTGGCGCATGCCGCCGGAAAGTTGCCGCGGCCACGCTGCGGCGAATTCGGCGAGGCCGGTCAGTGCCAGCACCTCCACCACGCGCGCGGCGCGTTCGGCGCGCGGCAGACGATCCTCCAGCACCAGCGAGACATTGCCCGCAACCGTGCGCCAGGGCAGCAACGCGAAGTCCTGGAACACATAGGTGAACGGGTTCAGGCAGTCATCGGCGACGTCACCCTCACAGCGCACCTCGCCGGAGAGCGGCGCCAGCAGACCTCCCATGATGCCGAGCAATGTCGACTTGCCGCATCCCGAAGGACCGACAAGCACCATCACCTCGCCCGGTTCGGCAACCAGATCGATGTCCTCCAGCACGGCAAGGTCGCCATAGGCGTGTCGCACGCCACGCAGAACCAGCCGCAGGCCGGCACTCATCGTGTCGGCAGGAAGCGCGTGTCGATCACCGATTGCGGATCGGCGTCGCCCTTCACCAGATCCTGCGCCTTGAACCATTTGAGCTGCGCGATCACATCAGCCACATCGAGCGCCGCACCCTCGTCATAATAGCCAACACCCGCGATGATCTTGTCGCGCGCATTCGGATCGCCGGTGAAGACGTATTTGGTAATCAGCGGTATCACCGCGTCGGTCGTGGCATCAATGATCGGCCGGCCCTCCGGATCGAGCCGAAGGAACGCCGCGCGATAGTCCGCCACACCCTTCTGATATGCGCGCGCGAAATCGCTGCAACACATCGGCGTGCTGTGCGATCATCGGCACCGTGGTGAACACGGCGGTGATCTGATACGGCACGATATCGCCCGCCCAGCCGATGATGTGCACCTGCCCGCCCGCCGCCAGCGGCTTCGCCATCGAGGCGATCGCGATCGTCGCGTCCACCTGGTCGCTGCCGACCGCGGCGACCATGTTGGCGATCTGCTGCACCGGCCGCAGCGTCACGCTGGCGGCATCGAAATGTTCGGCTTCGGCGATGCGCCCTAGCATGTAGTGGAACGACGAACCATATTGCGTGATGGCGAAGCTGTGGCCTGCGAGTTTGTCAGGCGAGGTCAGGCCCGCCGCATAGGCCTTGTTGGAAACCAGGATCGCCGACCCCTCGTAGCCGCGCTGTTCGTGCAAGCCACCGCCGATCACCTTAAGCGCGCCCTTCTCGGCGAGATTGAAGAAGCCGCCGGTCAGGGCGGTAACGCCGACATCGATGTCGCCGGAGACGGCAGCCGCGGCGATCGGCTGCGCAGCCTCGAAAAAGCGGAACGTCAGGTCGATGCCTTCGTCACGGAAGTAACCGCGCTCCTGGGCGATGTAGAACGGCGCCGGAGAGAGCGTGTGGAGAAGTCCGAGACGCAACGGGTCAGCTGCATGTGCTGTTGCAAAAAGAAGCAGGTTCACCACAAAGACACGAAGACACAAAGTCACCCGCCACCCTTCGTGTCTTCGTGTCTTTGTGGTGAACCCATCTTTTCTGCACATGCGCCGCACCCTACCGGCGCAATGGCAATGTACCAAGCAGACCGACAACCGCGCCGCCCATGATGTAGAAAGCCGGCACCATGTTGGATCCGGTCACGGCGATCAGCGACGTGATCGTGAATGCGGCCGTGCCGCCGAACACCGACACGGCGATGTTGTCCGCCAGGCCAAGCCCCGTGGCGAGCGCGCGGTTGGGAAACATGTCGCCGATGCCGCTGAGGATCGGACCCTGATACATCGCGATCACCACGCCGAACACGATCTGATAGATCAGCAATGTCGCCAAACTTGGTGATGCGTTGACCAGGGCGAACATCGGGTAGGCGAGCACGAACAGCAACACCGGCGCCGTGCGCAGGAACCATCGCGGTCCCAGGCGGTCGACGAAGTGCCCGAACACCGGGATCAGAATGCCCGCCGTGACCGTGCCCACCATCGTCGCGGTAAAGCCGGCAGACTGCGGCAAATGCAGTGCGCGCACCGCATAGACCGGCGTATAGATCAGCAGCGTGTAGGTGCAGATGGTGGACAGAGTGATCAGCGCGCCCGACGCAAATGCCTCCTTCGGATGTTTCGTGACGACGTCGCGAAACGGCGTGCCGGTGGGTTCATGCGTCTGTCGATGCGCCGGCGGATCGGCGATGCGCGTGCGCAACACGTAGCCAACCGGACCGATCAGCAAGCCGAGCAGGAACGGCACGCGCCAGCCCCAGGTCTCCAGCGCCTCGGGGCTGAAGCCGCGCGAGACGATGGTGCCGACGGCGGACCCCAGTGCGATGAACAGACTGGAGGAGGCATAGACCCAGCTTACGTAATAGCCGGTACGGCCTTCGGGGGCGTATTCGCGCATGAAGGCGGTGGCGTTGCCCATCTCGCCGCCGGTGGAGAACCCCTGCATGAGCCGCGCAACCATCAGCAGGATCGGCGCAGCTAGCCCGATCTGCGCGAAGGTCGGCAACAGCGCGATCATCGCGGTGCCGATGCACATCAGCATGATGGTGAGCGAGAGTGCCGCCTTGCGCCCGTTCCTGTCGGAATAGGCGCCCAGCACGGCGGCGCCGAGCGGGCGCATGAAGAACCCAACGGAAAAGGTGCCCAGCGACAGCAGAAGCGACGTCAGAGCATTCGCCGTCGGGAAATACAGCTTCGCGATGATCGAGGCGAACACACCGTACAACATGAAGTTGTACCACTCGAGCCCGTTGCCGATCACCGCGGCCATGACGGCACGAGGGCCGGTTGCAGATATGCTGCCGCCGACCGCAACCTGTTGTTGCACCGCCGTCTCCCCTACACGGTCACCTGCATTTCTCCCAGATACGCCTCGCGGATCAGCGGGTTCTTCCGCAGTTCCGCCGCCGTGCCGGACAGCACCACCTGGCCGGTCTGCAGCACATAGGCCCGATGCGCGATGGACAGCGCCATATTGGCATTCTGCTCCACCATGAAGATCGTCATGCCCTGCCGGTTGATTTCCTGGATGATGTCGAACACCTGCTCGACCAGGTTCGGCGACAGACCCATCGACGGCTCGTCCATGCACAGCAGCTTCGGCCGCGCCATCAGTGCGCGTCCCATCGCCACCATCTGCTGCTCCCCGCCCGACAGCGTGCCGGAGATCTGACTGCGCCGCTCCTTCACGCGGGGAAACAGTGCATAGACGCGCTCCAGGTCCTGGTCGAACTCGGGGCCGCGCTTGCGCAGATAGGCGCCCATCTCCAGGTTCTCGAACACGGTCATGCGCGGGAACAGCCGGCGTGCCTCCAGCACCGGTGCGATGCCACGCCGCACGCGTTCGGCCGTCGGCATGCGCTCGATCGCTTCGCCCTGATAGATCACGGTTCCACGCGTCGGACGCACCACGCCCATGATGGTCTTCATAGTGGTTGACTTGCCGGACGCATTTCCGCCGAGCAGCGAGACGATTTCGCCTTCGCCGATCGAGTAGTTCACCTGCTTCAGAACGTGCAGGTCACCGTAGTAGGTGTCGACATCTTTGAACTCTAGCAACATAAATCATCGTCTCCGTCATGGCCGGGCTCGACCCGGCCATCAAGTAGCATCGCGACCCTCCAGCCATGCCCACATCGTCATGGCCGGCTTTATGCCGGCCATCCACGTCTTCGGATGTCGCAGAATAGTCGTGGATGGCCGGGACAGGCCCGGCCATGACGAGAGGGGGCGACAGATACTATGCAACATGCGCTGTCCCCACACCCGCCATGGACGCCTGCGCATTCCGACCGAGATACGCGCGCAGCACCTCCTCGTCGCGCCGCACTTCGTCCGGCTTGCCGTGCGCGATCACCTCGCCATGGTCCAGCACATAGACCGTGTCGGCCAACGTGGTCACCACGTCCAGCTTGTGCTCGATCAGCAGCACCGTCAGCCCAAGTCCGTTCAAACTCTTGATCTGCTCTGCAAGTTCCAGCGTCTCGGCCGGATTCATCCCGGCCGTCGGCTCATCGAGCAGCAGGATACGCGGGCGCGACGCCAGCGCCCGCGCGATCTCTATCCGACGACGGTTGGCGTACGACAGCCCACTCACCATCTGCATCGCCCGCGGCGTCAAACGGTTGCCGAAAATGGCAAAGATCTCCATCGCCCATTCGCGCGCCCGGATCTCCTCGGCCTTGGTCCCCGGCGGCCGGAATATCGCGGCGAGCGTGCCGGTACGCAGCCGCGCGTGCTGGCCGATCAGCGCATTCTCCATCACCGTCAAGTTGGCGAACAGCCGCAGGTTCTGGAACGTGCGTGCAATGCCCTTCGCCAGTATCTGATAGTCCGGCAGCCCCATGATCTCTTCGCCGTGGAATCGGATGGAACCCTCCTACCGCCGGCACAAGGCCGGTGATCGCGTTGAACAGCGTCGACTTGCCGGAGCCGTTCGGGCCGATCACCGCCACCACGCCGCCGGTCGGCACCACCAGATCGATCTTGTCCAATGCGGTCAGGCCGCCGAACCGCACCGTCAGGCCGCTCACCTCGAGCGCCGCCGCTCCGGTGCGCACATCGCCGCCCAGGCCGGCAAGCTTGAGACCGGTGAAGCCGCCGCGTCTGATCTCGGCATGCTGCTGATCGAAACTCAGCGGCGGTTGCGGACGCGTCGCGGGGATCAGCCCCTGGCGGCGGAACAGCATCATGCAGACCAGGATCAGGCCGAAGATCAGTTCGATCGACGGCACCAGGTCGATGTGCTGCAGCATGCTGCTGTCCACAAGCCGCCCCAGCGCATGCAGCCATTCGGACAGGTCCTGCAGCCACCAGGATTGCAGCAGTTGCAGGATGAAGGCGCCCAGCACAACGCCCCACACGCTGCCGATGCCGCCGAACACGATCATGACCAGGATCATCACCGACACCGGGAACCCGAACATCTCCGGCGTCGCGGTCTGCAACTTGGCGACATAGAACACGCCGGTCATGCCGCCGAACGCAGCGCCGATCGCGAACGCCAGCAACTTGAATTTGGTACGGTCGACGCCCATCGTGCCCGCCGCGATCTCGTCCTCGCGGATCGCCATCCAGGCGCGGCCGATGCGGGAATCGCGCAATCGGATGCTGACGAACACCAGCAGCGCAACCATCCCGATCGCGACGTAGTAATACGGCCGCGCATCGACGCCGAAGCTCCAGCCGAACAGGCGCGGCGCGGCGACGCCGTTCAACCCCGCGGCGCCATTCGTCAGGTCCGACCAGTTGCGCACCACGATCGGCACGATCTCGCCGAAGCCCAGCGTCACGATGGCCAGGTAGTCGCCGCGCAGACGCAGCGTCGGCGCGCCGAACAGGACGCCGAAGAACGCCGCCATCGCCGCGGCCAACGGCAGGCCGAGCCAGAACGACAGGGTGAAATGCACCACGCTGCCGTCGCCGGTCTCGCCCGGCATCTTGGCGACCAGGCCAAGAAAGTGGAACGGCTCCCAGAACGCGCTCCACTCCGGCTGCAACTGGAACGCGGTCAGGATGCCGTAGGTGTAGGCACCGATGGCGAAGAATGCGGCATAGCCAAGATCGAGCAGACCCGCGAAGCCGACGACGATGTTCAGCCCGAGTGCCAGCGTGGCATAGGCGGCCGCGTTGGCCATGCTGTCCACGTCGGCGTCGTTGTCGTGCAGGAACGGGAACGCCAGTGCGCGCGGCGGTCAGCAGCAGCAGCCCGAAGCCGGCGTCGCTTCGCTTCGGGGATGCGGGCGAACGGTCGCGCCAGCACCGAGACGGCGGCGGAAGCGGTGGCGTTCATGCGCGGCGCCCTCTCATGATTTTCCCACCTTACGACTTATTGGGCGCGATCCGCCCGAACAGACCGGCCGGCTTGAACACCAGCACGAGCACAAGGATCGAGAAGATGATCACGTCGGTCCAGGCGGTGGCGATGAACTGTCCGCCCATCGCCTCGATCAGTCCGATCAGCACACCGCCCACCATGGCTCCGGGCACGTTGCCGATGCCGCCCAGCACGGCGGCGGTGAAGGCGCGCAGACCCGCGGTGAAGCCGATGATGAAGCTGGTGAAGTTGTAATAGAGCCCGAAGATCAGCCCGCCGGCGCCGGCGAGCGCAGAGCCGAGGAAGAAGGCCATCATGATGACCTTGTCCACCTCGACGCCCATCATGCGGGCGGCCTCCGCGTCCTGTGCCGTCGCCCGCATCGCCTTGCCCATGCGGGAGCGCTGCACGAACATATACAGGATCCCCATCAGCAGCAGCGCGATCGCCCAGATCAGCACGACGCGAAAGTCCAGCGTGGCCCCACCGATCTGCCAGCGGATCGTCGGCAACGGATTGGGGAAGTTCTTCGAATCCGCGCCGACGGTCAGCAGGATCACGTTGAACAGGATGTAGGAGACGCCAATCGAGGTGATCATCGCGGCTGGCCCCTTGACGTTGCGCAAGGGGCGCAGGGTTATCCGCTCGACCACGACACCAAGACCGCCGCAGAACGCCATGGTGATCAGGAACGTCGCCAACAGGACGCCGGCAAGCGGCAGGCCGGTCAGGATGACCTCCTGACCGGACAGCCCGAACCCCTGGAGCACGAACAGGGCGACGAACGAGCCGACCATGAAGACGTTGAAGTGCGAGAAGTTGATCAGTTCGAGGATGCCGTAAACCAACGTGAACCCAAGTGCGAGCAGCGCGTACATCGCGCCAAGGCTCAGCCCGTTGATCGTCTGCTGCAGCAGGAGATCGAAGGTCGTCATTGCGCGCGACGCCTCATGTCTGCGGCAATGGCGGCTACAGCCTGAACGGGCGCGTGGCCTGTCGGCATATGGTGGTCTCCCAGTTGGTCCCGGTTTTCCGGATTGGCGGCGAGCCAAGCAAGCCGCGTGCCTGTGGCGCCGCAAGCCCCCCTTGGCGACAAACCCCTCCCCCGCGATGCGGGGAAGGGATCGGCAGGAGCATCAGAAGTCCTGTCGTGTCAGGACTGCGGGCGCCACGTCGAGGTACTTGTACTGCGCGGACACGTCGGTCAGCGGCTTCGTCGTGTCCTTCTTGATCTGGAACACGCTGACGGTGCGATCCGCCAGATCGCCGTTCTCGTCGAACGACACGACGCCCTGGATCGTCGGCACCTTGGCGGTCTGGATGGCGTCCCGCACGCTCTCCCGCGTCACCGGCTTGCCGGAGGCGACGACGCGCTTGACGCTGTCGACGATGACCAGCGACGCGTCGTAGGCGGTGATCGTGT
>CAWABH010000013.1:0-10773 GCA_963780095.1 uncultured Alphaproteobacteria bacterium | reverse complement strand
GTTGGCGATCGCCGCCGCCACGCCCACGATGCCGATCTCGCCCAGCCCTTTGATGCCGAGTGGATTGACGATGTCATCCGGCTCGTCGACGAAGATGACCTGGATGTCGTGCACGTCCGCATTCACCGGGACATGATATTCGGCGATGTTCGCGTTCATGATGCGGCCAAACTTGTGGTCGATCAGAGTTTCTTCGTGCAGCGCCATGCCGATGCCCCACACCACCCCGCCCATGATCTGGCTCCTGGCAGTCTTCGTGTTCAGGATACGGCCGGCGGCGACTGCACTGACGATCCGGCTGACGCGAATGACATCAAGCTGCTCGTCCACCTTCACTTCGGCGAAGATTGCCGAATGGGTGTTGTGCGCGTGTGAACCATCATCCGCGAAGGTGGTGGATTTCTCCTGCACGATGCGATCCACGCCGGCATGCCGCATCACCGCCGCGATCGATAGTTCGCGCGACTGATCCTGCTTGCTCACGAGCCTGCCGTCAGCAAGTGCGACTTCGGCAGCGGTCGTCTCGGCGAATGGCGAGTTCGGCACCTGCTTCGCCAGACGCAGCAACTCTTCACGGATCGCATCAGATGTCGTGACAATTCCATTGGATACTGAGGCTGCGATCCATGATCCGCCTTCGACCGGCGATTGCGGCAGCGTCGAGTCACCGAGTTTGACGGTGACATTGTCGAGCGGCAATCCAAGCATATCGGCCGCGACCTGCGTCATAATCGTATAGGTGCCGGTGCCAATGTCGGAGGTTGCAGATGCAACTTCTGCATGGCCGTTGGCCGTGAGCACGATCCGCACGGCGATCGGCACCTGCAGCGCCTCCCAGACACCGGTCGCCATGCCCCACCCCACCAGATCGGTGCCGTCGCGCATCGAACGCGGCTCCGGACTGCGGCCGGACCATCCGAAAGCCTCAGCACCGTGGCGATAGCACTCACGCAGGCTTTTGCTGCTGTAGGGCCGGTTGCTGTGCTGGTCGCGGTCCGAATAACACCGCAGGCGCAGCTCGAGAGGATCGAGCTTCAGGGCGACGGCGAGCTCGTCCATGGCGCATTCGAGTGCATAAACCGCGGGCGCCGCGCTTGGGCCGCGCATGTCGCATGACGTCGCCAGGTCGAGCCGTGCAAGCCTGTGCGCGTATTTCGCATGGTCGGATTTGTAGAGCAGGCCGGACCAGCCGGTCTCCTGGCGGTGGAAATCCTCAAATTGCGAGGTCACCGTGACCGCTTCGTGGGTGATCGCATCGAGTGTTCCGCTGGCATTCGCACCCAGCTCGATCTGCTGGATCATCGCGGGACGATAGCCGAGCGCATACATCTGCTGCCGGGTCAGCACGAGGCGCACCGAGCGCTTCGCCGCACGCGCCGCCAGCGCCGCCAGAACCACCTGGTATTGCGGGCGCAGACCGGAGCCGAACGCGCCGCCCACATAGGGGGAGACCACGCGCACATCCTCGGATTCCATGCCCAGCACGCGGTGCAAATACTGCTGAACATTCTGCACGCCCTGGGTCTTGTCGTAGACCGTCAGCCGGCCGCCATCCTCGTAGATCACCGTCGAGGCATACGGCTCCATCGGGTTGTGGTGCTCGATCGGGACAAAGTATTCGCCGCTGTGACGCACCGTGGACGCGGCCAAGGCCTGCTCGGCATTGCCGCGCGGCTTCGGCGGCGCCATTGGATTTTCGGCTGGATTTGCCGGAGCCTCCAGGGCAAAAGCGCTGTCTCGCTGGCCGCGCAAATCGGTCACGTGTTCTTCTGGTTCATATTCCACCCGCACCAGCGACGCCGCGAAGCGCGCGATCTCCGGCTCCTCGGCCACGACAAGCGCGATCGGCTGGAAGCTGAACAAGATCCGATCGTCGTATAGCGGACGGAACGGAGAACCTTCCGGCGCCACGTCGTCTTTGTAGGCGCTATCGTCGGTCGCCATATGTGGCCGGTTCTGATGCGTGAGCACGTCGATCACGCCTTCGACGGCAAGTGCTTCGCTTACTTCAATGTGCGCGATGCGGCCTTTGGCAATCGTGGAAGTAACGACACTGCTATGAGCAAGGCCAGGCTGATTGAATTCACCGGCGTATTTCGCCGCGCCGGTGACTTTAGCACGGCCATCGACGCGGGAGGTCGCAGTGCCGATATACGTAGTCAGCGGTCATGCTCACCTCCACTTACGCTATTTTCTTGTTGGACTGCGACTGCGGCGTGCCATTGGCCGCTTGCGTCAGCGCACGCACAACAGCGCGGTGAGCCAGATCGATCTTGAAGGCATTGTGCCCGACAGCTTTGGCGTTACGCAACAAGACCTCCGCCGCGCGGGCGAACGTCGCCTGGTCGGCGGCGTGGCCCTGCAGGGCCGCTTCGGCCGCCGGGTCGCGCCACGGCTTGTGCGCCACACCCCCGAGCGCCAGACGGGCCTCTTTGATCCGCTCTCCTTCAAGCTCCAGCCCGGCCGCGACGGACACGAGCGCGAAGGCGTACGAAAGCCGGTCACGCACCTTCAGGTAGGAGTAATTGGCTGCAAAGCCCCGCGGCGGAAGCGCGACAGCCGTGACGACCTCGTTCGGTTCGAGCGTGGTTTCCCGCTGCGGCGTGTCCCCCGGCAGGCAATGCAAATCGGGAAACGCAATCGCGCGCTCGCCGGTTGGCCCGGCCACCTCGACGGTGGCGCCAAGCGCGGCAAGTGCCACGCACATGTCGGAGGGATGCGTCGCGATGCACGCCTCGCTGGTGCCGAGGATCGCATGGTTTCGGTTGAGGCCGGTGATAGCTGAACAACCGCTCCCTGCTTCACGCTTATTGCAAGGCGTGGCCGTGTCATAAAAATAGGGGCAGCGCGTTCGCTGCAGCAGATTGCCACCGGTCGAAGCCATGTTGCGCAACTGTGCCGACGCGCCGGCCAGGATTGCGCTTGCCAGCAAGGGATAGCGTTCCGCGACCAGCGGATGATAGGCGAGGTCGGAATTCCTCACGAGAGCGCCAATCCGCAATCCCTTCTCCGCCGTCTCCTCGATGCTGTTGAGCGGCAGCCGTGAGATGTCGATCAAGCGCGAAGGGCGCTCGACGTCCTCTTTCATCAGGTCGATGAGGTTGGTCCCGCCGGCGATGAATTTCGCGGCCGGATCAGCGGAAATCAGTCGCACCGCGTCGGCAACGTCGCTGGCGCGCACGTATTGGAAATTGATCATGACTGCGCGATCGCCTGCTGAATCGCGTCCACGATATTTGGATAGGCGCCGCAACGACAGATATTGCCGCTCATGAGCTCGCGAATTTCGTCCGCACTGCTTGCCTTGCCCTCGGCGATCAAGCCAGCCGCCGAACAGATCTGTCCCGGCGTACAATAGCCGCACTGAAATGCGTCATGATCGATGAACGCCTGCTGGAGCGGATGCAGCACCCCATCAGCCGCCAAGCCCTCAACGGTCGTCACCCGGGCGCCATCCTGCATGACGGCAAGTGTGAGACAGGAATTGATCCGCCTTCCGTCTACCAACACTGTGCACGCACCGCATTGGCCATGATCGCAGCCCTTTTTGCTGCCCGTAAGGTCGAGATGATCGCGCAACAGATCGAGCAAGCTCGTCCACGGCGCCACGCTCAGCTTCATGTCGATGCCATTTATGGTCAGTGACAATGGGATCTTTTCGGGTACTGACATTGCACTCTCAATTAGCTATGGCGTCCTTTTCTCGTCTTCCAAGACTCTGCACGCACATCGCCATGTCACTACAAAACATCGTCAGGGGTCGCGAATGTCGCGCGACGCGCTATTGTAAATCAATGCGGTTCCAATGGTATGGCCGCTTTCGAGAACGGGGCCGCTTAGGCTGCGCGAATAAGAAGGTCGCACCGCGGCTCGCTGGCACGAAACTCCGGCTACGGGATCGTTCGATCAGGTCGCTGGCGAGCTGACGCGGCGGCATCGTCATCGCCGAACGCCCTATCGCGGCCATTGCCGGATCGCCAGAAAACCGCCGTCGATCGGCAGCATGACCCCGGTGATCCAGCGCGCCTCATCGCTGGCCAGGAACACCGCCGCATGGGCAACGTCCCATCCGGTGCCCTCCGTCTGCAGTGGCACCGCCTTGCGTCGCCGCTCCCGCCCCTCTTCGCCGAGATGCGCCACCAGAGGAGTATTGACCGTGCCGACCACCAATGTGTTGGCGCGAATGCCATGTACCGCGTAATCCGCCGCGACCGACAACGTGAAGCCGTGCAGACCCGCCTTCGTGGTAGTGTAGGCCAGGCCGCCGGCGGTGCCTGACAAACCCATCGCGCCGGCCGTCGAAGAGACGTTCAGGATTGCTCCGCCTCCGCCCGCCCGCATCCGGGGCAGACAGGCCTTGCAGCACATGAAGGCGGAAGTCAGATTGGCCTCGAACACCCGGTTCCAATCGATCAGCTCAAGCGTTTCCGGCGTGCCGCTATGTCCAAAGCCTATGTTGTTATGCAGGATGTCGACGCGCCCGTAGCGTTCCATCGCGAATGCAGCCATCGCCTCCGCTGCGTCTTGCTGGGTGACGTCCGCCGCGAAAGCCGATGCCTCGCCCCCTTCGGCACGGATTTGCTCAGCGAGTGCCTCCCCGCGTGCTGCGTCGCGGTTGACCAGCACGACTTTCGCGCCCTCCCGCGCGAACAGGATAGAGGTCGCCGCGCCGTTGCCGACGCCCTCCCCCCGGGACGCAGCCCCCGTTACGATTGCCACCTTGCCAGCTAAACGCTCGGCCATCGCTCACCCCGCGCAGATCGTGTGGGCCATACAAGCCATTCGAGCCAACCGGTAAACTACCACATCAACCGGATCACACCTCGCCCTCAAGCTGCCTTGCAAACGGCCGCCCTATAGATCACTTTCATAACATCGATTAGCCCGATAGATGCCGAACGCCATCGTCGGGACATCGTCGTAGATTGCAGACTTTGGATGGAGAAAACATGTCAACAGAAAGCGGATGCCCGGTGTCAGGCGGGCAGAAGGGACATACAACCGTTCTGGCCAAGGTGAACCGTGACTGGTGGCCGAACCAGCTGAACCTTCGTGGCCTCCACCAAAACTCCTCCCTGACCAATCCGATGGGCGCGGCGTTCAACTACGCCAAGGAGTTCGAGAGCCTCGACCTCGATGCAGTGATCAAGGACCTGCACGCGGTGATGACGGACTCGCAGAGCTGGTGGCCGGCCGACTATGGCCACTACGGGCCGTTCTTTATTCGGATGGCATGGCACAGCGCGGGTACCTACCGCATCCACGACGGCCGCGGCGGCGCAGGCTCCGGCACGCAGCGCTTTGCGCCCCTCAACAGTTGGCCGGACAACGTCAGCCTCGACAAGGCGCGTCGCTTGCTCTGGCCGATCAAACAGAAGTACGGTCGCAAAATCTCGTGGGCCGACCTGCTGATTCTGACCGGCAACGTTGCGCTCGAATCGATGGGGTTTAAGACGTTCGGTTTCGCCGGCGGCCGCGAGGACGTGTGGGAGCCCGAAGAGGACATCGACTGGGGCCCCGAGCACACGTGGCTGGGCGACGAGCGCTACCACGGCGATCGTCAGCTTGAGAAGCCTCTGGCCGCCGTTCAGATGGGTCTGATCTACGTCAATCCGGAAGGGCCGAATGGCAAGCCGGATCCGCTCGCCTCAGCCAGGGATATACGCGAGACCTTCGCTCGGATGGCGATGAATGACGAGGAGACAGTCGCGCTCATCGCCGGCGGACACACCTTTGGTAAAGCCCATGGTGCCGCCGATCCGGCCAAATATGTTGGTCCCGAACCCGAGGGTGCTCCCATCGAGCAGCAAGGCCTCGGCTGGAAAAGCACCTTTGCCAGCGGCAAAGGCGTCCATACCATCAGCAGTGGGTTGGAGGGCGCGTGGACCACTAGTCCGGCGAAGTGGGACAACAACTTCCTGGACAACCTGTTCCGTTTTGAGTGGGAGCTGACGAAGAGCCCGGCTGGCGCCTTCCAGTGGACACCTAAGGACGCATCTGCAGCGGGCACCGTGCCTGATGCCCACGACCCGGCGAAGCGGCACGCCCCGATGATGCTCACTACGGACCTCGCGCTCCGAATGGACCCGATCTATGAGCCGATCTCGCGGCGCTTCCGCGACAATCCCCAGTTGTTAGCGGACGCGTTTTCCAGGGCTTGGTACAAATTGACGCACCGCGATATGGGCCCGCGCGCGCGGTATCTTGGCAAACTGGTTCCGTCAGAGACGCTGCTGTGGCAAGACCCGGTTCCTGAGAGGAAGCACGAACTGATCGGGCCTCAGGACATTGCGGCTCTCAAAACCAAAATCCTCGGTTCCGGTCTGTCGATCGCGCAACTCGTTTCGACGGCGTGGGCGTCGGCGTCGACATTCCGCGGCTCCGACAAGCGTGGCGGGGCGAACGGCGCGCGCATTCGCCTCGCGCCGCAGAACGAATGGAAGGTCAACCAGCCGGCTCTCCTCGCACCGGTGCTTCAGAAACTCGAGCAGATCCAGAAGGAGTTCAACTCCGGTGGGAAGCAGGTCTCGCTCGCCGATCTGATCGTTCTGGGCGGTTCCGCCGCCATCGAGGCCGCGGCGAAGAAGGCCGGACACGACGTGACGGTTCCCTTTCACGCCGGGGCGGACGGACGCGACGCAGGAGCAAACCGACGTTGAAGTCGTTCGCCGTGCTTGAGCCGATCGCAGACGGGTTCCGCAACTATATCCGCAGCGGCCATCCCCGTTCTGAGGAGGAACTGCTGGTGGATCGGGCGCAGTTGCTGACTTTGACCGCGCCTGAGATGACCGTTCTGCTCGGCGGCATGCGCGTCCTGAATGCCAATGTCGAGCAGTCCAAACACGGCGTATTCACCAAGCGTCCCGAAGCGTTGACCAATGATTTCTTCGTCAACCTCCTCGACATGGGTACGGAGTGGCAGGCGTCATCTGCGTCCGAAGGCGTGTTCGAGGGGCGCGACCGCGCGACGAACGAGGTCAAGTGGACCGCCACCCGGTCCGACCTGATCTTTGGCTCAGATTCCCAACTCCGAGCGATCGCAGAAGTCTATGCATTTGGTGACGCGAAGGAGGCGTTCGTGAAAGCCTTCGTGGCGGCGTGGACCAAGGTAATGAACCTCGATCGCTTCGATGTTGCCTGATCTCGATCGAAAAGGCGTCTCATGCGCGGCTCATTGGCGCGCGTGAGATGACCAGGACATGACTGCGGACAAGACGTCGGGCGGCGCTTCCAAAACGGGATCGCCGCCCGCTGATCTTATCCGCGCCCTTGCGGGCCAATCAGACCGCGCAAAGGGTCTCCTCTCCAGAAGGCGGAGTGTTCGTCATGACACAATCGACGGAAGAGATTTATCGAAGTGCGAATGGGGATCGCTGGACTCTGATCCGAGACGCCAACTCCGGGCGCCCTTCGGTCCGCCATGAAGCCAATCTGTCGTCAGGTGGACAGGCGACAGAGACTGATGTCGAGGCGTTTCTAAGCATCGGTGGTTCCGGGCCCGAGTTTGCCGCGCTGCGCCGTCTGCTCGACAGGCCGAAAGACCCACCGAGCCGCTACAATAGTCGGGTTCTGGTCGTGCTTCAGGCTCAGGTCGATCGCAGGTAAGCCTGTGGCTTGGGATCGTCGGCCGCAGACGCCGAATACCGGGGAGCCGGCGAACGGCCCAGCGAACTCCTGCGTGCGTCCAGCAGTGGCGACCTCCTGCGACCTCAGGCTGAAGGCTTGCCGCGGCGCCAGAAACTCGCCACGCTGGACCAAAGAAAACCGACCGGCAGAGAAATGTCGGATAAATGGAGGAGACCCATGGCGGTTATCAAGGTACGCGACCTTGCCTACGCCCGGCTTCGGTCACCGGACCTGGACGCGCAGGAGGAGTTTCTTACTGCGTTCGGCATGGTACGAGCCGCTCGAACGCCAACGGCGCTATACATGCGGGGCACCGATCCCTCACACCATATCCACGTCACCGAAAAAGGCGATCCAAAGTTCATCGGATTTGCCTGGGCAGCGAGCAACGAGGACGACCTCACCACGATCTCGAAGCTGCCTGGAGCATCGAATATCGAGACCATCGATGAGCCCGGCGGCGGCAGACGGGTTCGCCTGAGCGAACCAAACGGCTACACGATCGAGATCGTACATGGCATCGAAGCCGCCCAGCCGATCGCGGTGGTGCGGCAGCCGATCAACTCGGGGGTCGAGCCGTTGAACCGAGCCGGTGAGGTCATTCGGTTCGCCGCCGGGCCGTCGAGTGTCAAACGAATTGGCCACGCTGTTCTCGGCTCTCCGAGAAACCAGGAGACCGTTCGCTGGTTCCGCGAGACCCTCGGTCTAGTGTGCTCGGACGACGTTTATGCCGGGGAGAAAGAGAACATCATCGGTCAGTTCAGTCGGATTGATGCTGGTAATGATTATGTCGATCACCATGCCTTCTTCTGTATGAAGAATGAGCGGGCTGGCCTCAATCATTTTTCATTTGAGGTCCAGGACGTCGATGACGTGTTCATCGGCCACGAATATCTGAACAGTCTGACCAAGTACCGGCGCCTGTGGGCATCGGACGTCACCTGCTCGGCAGTCAGGATCTACGACTATTGGGCCGATCCATGGGGCCGCGTCCATGAGCACTGGGCAGATACCGATCGGTTGAATGTCCGCAATGGCGGCAACCTCGTCTCGCTAGGAGGGGCTCCGGTCGCAATGGGGAACCAGACCGCCGCCGAAATTCCAAGGTCACGTCAGCCCCTGAGGGCCTGATTGCAAATGGTTCGATAGGCGCTGGATTTTCGATGACAAAGCGGGCTTGTTGAAGGTTCTTTCACGACCGAAGTCCGAGCCCTTGACCATCCCCTCGGCCTCCTCCCCGAAAACGCCTACCTGCGAAAAAATGCGCCGGCCTGGACCGAAGACCCGTTGAGCCGACGCGTGTTCAAATGCGATTGCACTGATAACTTGGCAGGATGAGCTTTTCATCGGCGCTCCGGTGGTAGAGAACACCACGCTGATGGTCCCGGATCGCCGCAACCGGGCAACGACGTCATCGAGCGGCGATTTAGGGCGCACACCGAAAGGATGATTATGGTTCTTCCGACATACGATATTCTCGGCATCGGAAACGCGATCGTGGATGTCGTCGCCAGGGCGGAGGATAGCTTCTTGTCGCGGCACGACATGCACAAGGGGGCGATGATCCTGATCGACGCCGCGGCGGCGGATCAGATCTATGCCGCGATGCCGCCGGGGCAGGAAAGCAGCGGCGGATCAGCCGCCAACACTTGCGCTGTCGCCGCCGGCCTTGGGCTCCCGGGTCGCCTACATCGGCAAGGTCGCGGACGATCAGTTGGGCGGTGTTTTTCGCCATGATATCAATGCCGTGGGCGTGCATTTCCCGACCGCTGCGTTGTCCGGCGGAGCGCCGACCGCTCGCTGCCTCATCCTGGTCACGCCGGACGGCCAGCGCACGATGAACACCTTCCTGGGCGCCTGTGTCTCGCTGACCGAGGCCGATGTCGATCCAGCGCTCGTCGCCGCTTCGGCCATCACCTATCTGGAGGGATATCTCTTCGACCCGCCCGCCGCTCAGGCCGCATTCCGCAAGGCCGCCAATGCTGCTCACGCCGCCGGCCGGCGGGTTGCGCTGTCACTGTCGGACGCGTTCTGCGTGAACCGTCACCGGGCGGCATTCCTGGACCTGGTGGCCAATCATGTGGATATCCTGTTCGCGAACGAGACCGAAATCACCGCCCTGTACGAACGCAACAGTTTCGAGGAAGCCGCCGAGGCCGCTCGGAAAGACGTTGCACTGGCCGCGCTGACCCGAAGTGAGGCCGGCAGCGTGATCCTGCATGGTTCTGAGACAGTGACGATCAAGGCCGAGCCCACCACGATGGTAAACTCGACGGGCGCCGGGGATGCTTATGCCGCTGGGTTCCTGGCCGGCCTGACCTCGGGCAAGAGCCTGCACCTATGCGGCCGTATGGCCAGCATCGCCGCCGCCGAGATCATCAGCCACTACGGCGCCAGGCCCGTAACGGATTTGCGCAAGCTGATGCCTGCCGAGTGAGCCGGTTTGTCGGGTCGCCTAGACGCGGTTAACATCCACCAGCAGATATGGGAGGGAAGCCGCGATGGCGACGACGACATTCAAGCTCGGGGACATGATCGTTCACCGGATCATCGAGATGGAGTGCGGCTTCACTCCCGCGCTTGAGTTTCTACCGAAACTGACGCCGCAGATGCTGGACGAGAGCCGGTCCTGGATGAAAAGTCCGGAGGCGCTGGACGATCAGGATCGTCTGGTGCTGTGCTTCCAATCCTATATCGTGCGCACCGGCAAACACGTGATCCTGGTCGATAGTTGCGTCGGCAACAATAAAGACCGCCCGGCACGGCCGGTCTGGCACATGAAGACGGACAACGTATTCATGCAAGGCCTCGCCGAGGTCGGGCTTACGGTGAATGACATCGATTTTGTCCTCTGCACGCATCTTCATGTCGATCACGTCGGCTGGAACACGCGTTTGGAGAATGGCCGGTGGGTCCCGACATTTCCAAAGGCTCGGTATCTGTTTTCGAAAACCGAGCTGGATTTCTGGCTGGCGGAGAACGACAAGACGACGGTGCCGCCGATCGCCGACAGTGTCATTCCGATCGTCGAAGCGAAACGCCATGACCTGATCACCAGCGATCATGCGGTGAGCGATCTGGTCCGGCTGATTCCGACGCCCGGCCACACGATCGATCATTACGCGGTCACTTTGGGCCGGACCGGCA
>CAWABH010000012.1:0-8826 GCA_963780095.1 uncultured Alphaproteobacteria bacterium | reverse complement strand
TCAGCACATCGGTGATGTGCGCGGACGATCCCAACAGAACCGAATTCTCGGTCAGATCCTCCGGCCGCACGTTGCGCAACCGTTCGACCATGGCGATGAAATAGCGGTAGCTCGGCGGCGCCGTGCGCGGATCACCGGGGAAGGCAGGGATGACGCACTCCTTGTAGTAGCGCATCTGCCGCGCGCGCGCCGCCTGTTCCTGCGCGTCGTCGTCGGCGAAGTGCGTGAAATAGCTGCACATCAGGCGCCCCGGTCGCGTGCCATGCTTTGCGCAGGTCTCCAGGTAAAGTTCCCGCACCTCGGCAAGCCCGCCAAAGGTCATCGCCGCGGCAAACGGCGCCACGATCAATCCGCAACCCAACCGCGCGGCCAGTTCGATAGAAGGCCTGGAGAACGACGCCACATAGGCCGGGATCGGCCGCTGCACCGGCCGCGGCGTGATCGCGACATTCTCAAACGCATAGTGCCGGCCACGATGCGACACCGGGGTATCCTCCGACCACAGCCGCCGGACGACCTCCATGCCTTCCTCGAAGATCGACTGGTTGTCGTCGAACGACACGCCGAGCGGGGCATATTCGCGCCGGTCATATCCGCGACCCGCTGCGAAATCGACGCGCCCGCCGCTGAGCAGATCGAGGCTTGCCCATTGTTCGGCGACGCGGATCGGATGATGCAGCGGCAGCACAGTCACCGCCGGCGCCAGCCGGATGCGCTGCGTGCGCGCGGCGATATACGCGAGCGCAAGGTCGGGACACGACAGGACACCAAGCGTGCTGAAGTGATGCTCGCCGATCCAGGCCGAATGCATTCCCAACGTCTCGGCGTACAACGCCTCGTCGATAATATCCGCGACGAACTGATTGGGGGGACGCGGATTGTCGGCGTAGTGATTGTCGCTCAGCGTGAAGTAGCCGAATTTCATGACATGTCCCCAGTGCCGGTACAGCGGCCGCCAGACGACGATAGGGCAAGTCCTGCGCCGGATGGAAGGAGCGTCGCAGGCCCGCTCGTTGGCACTGTCAATCGCCGGAACACCAAACGGAGGGCCTGCCCGAGCTTTGATGATCGCGTATTTGCCAGTGCCTTATGATTTCGGCCGAGACCTGACGCTCAGACAGTCAGCACCTCCAGCAGATGACCGTTCGGATCCTTGAAGTAGAATCCCCGCCCGCCGCCACGATGGTTGATCGCCATGTCATCCGGTGAAAACGGGCCGCTGCCGTACGCAAGGCCCTCGTCCTTGACCCGCTGGAAGATCGCATCGAATTCCGGGTCACTCACCTTGAACGCGTAGTGCTGCCAATCGAACGTCGCGCGAGTGTCGAAGTCGAGCACCAGCGACTTGTTCACCCGCACCGGGGCGAAGTGCGAAGCCGAGCCTTCGTAGTCCAGACCGAAGATGTGCGCGAAGAACCTGGCGGACGCCTCGTTGTCGCGCGCCGGCACAATCGTGTGATCAAGCACAATAGTCATGTCTTCCTCCCTTCCACCGGTCCCCTCGGCTTCAACCTACAAACGCGCCGCCGTTCACGTCCAGGATGGCGCCCGAAAAGTAGCTCGCGGCCGGCGTGCACAGGAAGGCGATCGGCCAGGCCAGCTCCTCCGGACGTCCCATGCGGCCGAGCGGCAATTGCGAGCCCGACGTGAAGCCCGTGGTCATCGGCGTCTGCACCGGACCAGGCGCCACGCCGTTCACCAGCACGCCGCGACCGATTGCCTGGCGCGACAGCCACTTCACCAGCGCATGCACGGCGCCCTTCGAGGCCGCGTAGTCGGGCGGCGTGAAACCCGAAGTCCCGCCGGTGCGCCCGGCGACCGAACCGACCAGCACGATCGCTCCACCGCCATGCTCCGCCATATGGTCGATGGCGGCGGCGGACAGCGTAAGCGGCACACGGACATTGACATCCATCACCCGATGGAACCGGTCGTGCCAATTGGGATCGTCCCGCCATGGGCGGCTTTCAAGGATCGCCGCGCAATGTGCGACCGCGTTGATCCGGCCCTTTCCGAGCAACTCGGCGACGAACGCATCGGACGTGAGATCGCCCTCGGCCGTGGCGCACGCTGCGCCGATGCGCTCCACCTGCGCGCGTGTCTCGGGCAAGAGGTGCACGGTCGGTCAGCAAAAGCTCGGCGCCGAGCTGCGCGAGCGCCAGGCGGTCGCTTGCCCGATACCGCTCGCCGCACCGGTGACAAGGACTCGTCGGCCCTGAAGGTTCAGCGCGGCAGGCAACTGAGGGCTGCTCTGGCTCATTTGCCGAATTTCCTTCCGTGCTAACGGCTGTACTACATATTTTCGTGTACCCGTATGCCGTTGATCTGGATCAAAGCGCGCCTCGGCCGATACGACCAGCGTCAACCGTATCGCGTGGGGCGCGACAAGGGGATGCAAAATGCAGGACATGATCGGAAGCGGCGGAATGCTGCGCGGCTGGGTGGCGGTGTGGACCCTGCAAATGGTGTGGTTCGCGGCGATGATGACGGTGACAGTCGGTGTGACCGCGATGCTGGAGCTGCTGTTCACCGGACACGCCCGGCACGAGCGAGCGGAACTGCCACCACAGGCATCCATCATCGATGAGGGCTGATCTCGAACGCCCGTTGCCTAATCGCCCGAGCCATTGCAACTCCGGGCGACTGCCGCGCCACGGTGATCCAACATAATTGCGTTATGGCGGCGTCAACGATCGGCCGTCTTGCGATGAATCCACGACAACCATTGCATTGCCCGCCAGCGGTGTGGGCTCGCGGTCCGGTCGAAGGATGGCTCTGGAACCTTGGGTCCTCCTGTGCCGCCCGCTCATAGTCCGCGTCGAGCACACCATGCACGTCGAGAAACCGGTTCATCGTTGCCGGCACCCGAACGCAGCCCTCCGACGCCGGTCGCCCCAGCCTTTGCTCAAGATACTCGGGGTCCGTGGCGTGCATCTCCAGCCGGATCTCGACCGTATCGCGATCGACACCCCAACCTCGTTCAGCTGTCTGCCAGCCGAAATCCCACACGCGCATCCCCTTGAGGCCGAGCCCGCGGATATGATTTTCGTTGAACGTGCCGAGGGCGCGATAGTCGAGAATGCCATCGGTGTGCAGGAATACGCCGACCGGGGTGATGAAGTAGCCATGCCTCCCGGCCTGGCCCGTCGAAACCTTGCTGCCGCCGATCACCTGCCAGGGCGCGTCCGGCCGCGCCAATATGATGCGTAGCTGCTGAACGGAAGGATCGCGATCGACCACAACGAGCAGCTGGGCGCCGGTCGATCACCATTGGTGCCGCGTCAACGATGGCCTTGGCGCGGCCGATCCACGCACGTGCGCCGTCGGCAGTGACGATCGTGTGCTCCGGCACTTCCAGCAACAGCGCCGCGCGAAGCCGGTCGGCCTCGCGTGACACGTCCGCGTCCGACATCGCGCCTGCCGGCGGTGCGGCGGTAGATTGTCGCAACTGCGGTGTTAATTGGGCAGGCTGATTCCCGGCACAGCCCGCGACCAGCACCAGCAGCCCCAACACTGGGTAGAGGCCGGCGCGCATGACCGCAATGCTCCTGTGCCATCAACGAAACGATAGATGACACAACGGCGTGCTCGGCGCGTTGATGCGGATCAACGCGAGCCATGCCGATATAGCGGATCAGCCGGTGGGTTCGGGCTGGCACCTCACGCCGAACAGACGGTGCCGCATGACCGCGTCGAGGCTGTTCGCGGCTATGCCAGGATGCGGCCTCGCCTGGAAACAGGATTTCCAATTGCCCAGCTCGGCCAGTGCCCACCATGTCGTGGCCCACGCACTCCTTGTCCGGCTGCGAACGGTTACCACTCTTCGACGTTCAGCCCGGTCTCGGGCAGTCCTTTCGCTTCCCATGCTTCCCGGCCACCGCGATACCAGTAGATGTTCCTATAGCCGAGCGCAGCGAGGCGTAGCGCAAGGTTGTGCCCGTCGAAGCGTTCCGAATTACAGCCGACCGCTACAATCGATCGATCAAGATCGCCGCCGGTCAACGTGCGGATTTTGTGACTGAGGCGGTCCTGGGTTCCATCCGTAAAGCTTCCGCCTATCCCTGCGTGCCTGAGTCCGATGGCGCCCGGGATTGAGCATCCCCAGAAACTCAAGGTTGTATCAATGACGACAGGACTTTGCTCGTTGAGGACAGACTGGAATGCCCTGGTCCCAATTGTGCTCCCGCCTGCCACCGTCCTGGGAGTGAAGCCGGCGAGGTCCGAGCGCAGCATATCGTCCGGGACCACGCCGAAGTCGGAATCTTCCTCCGCATGATCGCGTAGTCCGGCGATGCGAAGCCCTTCCTGGTAACGCCGCATCTGTGCAACCAGTGCCTTGCTCCATGGATTCCGCGGTGAACAGGAGCGCACTGTGGCCAATGGCCACATCCGGTTCGCTTCGACGATTGCACGGCGCGCTTCTTCGATATGATCGCCGAGTGCCCAGGCGGACGCCATTTGACGCAACCTTTGGGAATGGACAACGGGTGGTGCGTCAGGGTAGACAGAAAGCGCGCGTCGGTGCCACGTGATCGAGTTTCGTAGCGCCCTGTAAGTTGCAGGGCAAAGCCCATGCGCCAGTACCGGTCCCACAGATATTGATCGCGTGGATTGAGTTCGATCGTCCTTGCCAGCAAGGGGAGCGCTTCCTCTGCGTCCCCGGTGGCTATTTTGCCGCGCGCCAGATAAAGATAACCGAAAACGCTGTTCGGGTAGTTGTCGATCAGGTTTTGGGCAGCAACCAACAATTGCTGCCATTTCTCCTGGACCTCGAGGAGTTCGAACAGTGCATGTCAGGACGCCCTCGTCGTGTGGTGCAATGGATTGAGCGTGTGCATGAAGACTGATGACGCGTTGCTGGGTGTCCCCGTCTATCCAATACAGACGGTCATTGAACTGGTTCACCAGGACGCGGAACAGACCCAGCATGGCACGGAGCGACGTGGGATCGATCACCAGCGCCTGTTCGTACAGCGACCGGGTTGCCTCGTTGCGCTGCATGCTGAATGGCTGATTTTGTAGCGATATTGCCCGGAGGACGAGGTCAAATGCATCCGGGTTGGTTGGCCGCTCACGCACACTGCGCTTACTTTCGACATCGACCACCTCGATGCCGAGCGCAGACCCGATCCGGCAGACGATCGCTTCTTGGCAGGCCGCAAGATTCGCAATCTCTGCATCGAAACGGTCCGACCAGAGATTTGCTCCGGTTTCGGCCGAAACCAACTGGGCGTTGACCCGCAGGATTGCGCCGATCCGGCGCACGCTGCCTTCGACCGCGTAGCGTACACCGAGCTCGGTGCCGATTTTCCTGATGTCCTCTGCCTTGTGCCTGCAGGCATAGGCGGAAGCGCGCGCGACGATGAAGGCACCTGGGATGCGCGACAGCTCGCCGGTCAGATCATCCGTAATGGCGTCGCCAAGATAGTCTTCCTTGGGATTGCCGCTCAGGTTCTGGAACGGCAGGACGACGATCGAGAGGCGGGGAGCACGCTGCGTATCCTCCTGCACGCCCATGTGGTGCGGCATCGCCGTTCCGGCGTCCGAGTGTCCACTGGCCAGGCGCACCGGCGTGACGAGCCGGTACCCGCGTGCCGGCACCGTCTGGATGCAGCTTCCTGCGGGCCGGTCTCGGTCGAGCACGCGACGCAGAGCCGAAATCTGCACGGTCAGGTTGCCGTCTTCCACGGCGGTGCCCGGCCACACCGCGTCCATGATCTCATGTTTGGAGACGAGCTCACCGCGCCGTCCGACCAGCACCGAAAGCACATCAAGCGCCCGCGACCCGATTTGCACCGGTATGCGGGCACCGCAATCGTCGATCAGAAAAAGGCCGCCGCAGCGCGGGTCGAGCAGAAAGCCTCCGAAATGAAAGACATCAACCGGTGCACTGGAACTCACGGCAGGCCCCCCTAGGGTTGGGAGCCGCAACATTCCGGCCCCTCCTGACACGTCTTCCGGCGAAGGCAATATCGCGGATTTAAGATCGCTTTGTAGCTTTTTGCAACGCTTTGGTGTCAGCACGTGGCGCCTTAACCGGGCCCTGGTATTTCTCAAGTCGCAGCAACGGCACCATAGAACAACGGCGATCAGACTTCAGCACTGTTTCGACCTATCAGTCGGAAGCAAGGCAGAGGAACCGAGATCTGGGAGGAACTCACAATGAATCGAATACTCGCTATGGCCTGCGTTGGCGCCTTGTCGGTTGCCATCTCAGGCGGCGCGGCCGCCGAAACGAGCAACTTCACCGTGATCGCCGGGGGACTGGATGGTCCGCGCGGTCTCCGATTTGGTCCGGACGGGAATCTCTACGTCGCCGAGGCCGGAGTAGGCGGTCCCAACACCACGGTCGGTCTCTGCACACAGGTCCCGGCGCCGTTCGGTCCATACAGCGGTGGCCCGACTGCCCGGATATCGATGATCCGACCGGACGGCACGCGAAGTATCGTGGTGGACCATCTGCCCTCCACGAACATTCCTCCGCCGAATGAAACGAACTCGGATGGTGTTGCCGATATCGAGTTCATCGACGGGAGGCTCTACGCGCTTATCGCGGGCGGCGGATGCTCCCACGGAAATCCTGACACGCCCGCATCGGTCATCAAGGTCGACCGGGACGCAGGGACATGGACTCAGGTTGCCGACCTGAGCGAGTTCGTCATGACGCATCCCGCAGCAAACATCCAGCCGGCCGACTTCGAACCGGACGAAACCTTCTACAGCATGATAGCGGTGAGGAAGAAGTTGTACGTCGTCGGGCCGAACCATGGTCAGGTGATCGAAGTCGATCGCGATGGCGCTGTTCGCCAGTTGATCGACATTTCTGCCTCTCAAGGTCACATCGTGCCGACCGCCATTACCTTCCATCATGGCAAATTCGAGGTGGGAAATCTCGGGAACTTCACCAGCGCGGCGGGAACCTCGAAGGTTCTCGACATATCGCGTGAAGGCAAGATTTTGGATTCGACTGCCGGGTTCACCGCGATCGTCGGGTTGTCGTACCATCACGATCAGCTCTATGCGCTGCAATTGACGACGCCTCTTGGTGCGCTTTTGACGGGGCAAATTGCGGGAAACGGAAAGGTCGTTCGGCTGGGCCGGTCCGGTTCCGTGGAGGATGTCGTGACCGGTCTGACGCTGCCGACCGCGATGACCTTCGGTCCGGATGGCGCCCTCTACATTTCGAACTTCGGCACGGGATTTCCGGGAAACGGCGAGATTGTCCAGGTTGCGGCGGACACGTTCGAACGGGTGGGGAGAGACGCAGAACGATAATACTACATCGGGCCGCCTGACCGTGTTGACCGACATCCGCCCACACGAGGAAATCGCAGGTCGTTGGGCATCCGGCACGGTGCGGCGGGCATCTGCTTCATGCCGATAGACGAATGCCTGCTACGGATCGGCACTCGATAGGAACCGTTCGATTCCAACGACGAAATTTCGAGCGATCGCCGATCCAAGCGGCAGCGCGAACAAGCAGCCATGCCGATATAGCGGATCAGCCGGTGGGTTGGGGCTGGCACTTCGGACAATGGTAGCTCGTGCGGCCGCCGCGCTTGTCGATCATCAGCGGCGTGCCGCAACGCGGGCAATGACCGCCAGCGTGGCGCTCCGGCAGCAGGAACCCCTTCGGCAGCCGGTCGGTAAAATTTTCGGCGCCGGCGCCGCAGTCGATCGCTGTCTGCAGAGCATGCTTCATCGCAGCGAACAGACGATGCCGCATGCCCGCATCGAGGCTGTTCGCGGCAATGGCGGGATGCAGCCTTGCCTGGAACAGAATTTCGTCGGCGTAGATGTTGCCGATTCCGGCCATTCGCGCCTGATCCATCAGGACCGCCTTGATCGCCTGTCTGCGGTTGGCAATCGTCACGACAAACGCCTTTTCGTCGAACGCCGGATCGAGCACGTCAGGACCAATCTGCTGATCGGCGATGAACGTTGCGGCACTGTCAGTCGCGCTTACACGACCGATGCGCCGCGGGTTGATATAGGCGAGCCTGTCACCCTCGGCGAACTCGAACTGAATGCGGACATAGGACGGCTCCTCCGCGTCACGCGGAACGTGTTGCAACGAGCCATTGGTGCCGAAGTGCATGGCAAGCGTGCCGCCATCGTCGAAGCCGACAAACAGGACCTTGCCGTGCCGTCGGCATGACGCAAGGCGCCTGCCCTTCAGCCGCCTCTGCAAGCCCACGGCGGTTGCGGCCTCCAGGCTGCCCGGATCGGCAACATCCGTGCGCGCAACGACGCGACCGATGCAGTGCTGCTCGACGAGGCGCTTGAATATCTCGACATCCGGCAACTCAGGCATCGACTGTTCTCCAGTATCAGCGCCGCGCGCTTCAGGTTGCCAAGCGTGATCCTTGCACTACCATGGCGGCAAGTACCCGGAGGACAACGACATGATCACGAAATTCGACAGCCTCTACGCGGGCCACGTCGATCTGGACAACGTCGGCTATGCCGGCACCCCGATCAACGACCGGCGCTACGACAACGCGCATCTCGCCACCGCGCTCGACAAGGCGCAATCCATGGCAGTCCTCATGGACGGCCTTGGCTACAACGCGTTCTGGATGGCGGAACACCATTTCCAGCGCGAGGGCACCGAATGCATTCCAAACGTGCTGCTGATGGCGCTGCACCTCACGCACGTAACGAAGAACCTGAAGATCGGCTGCGGCTTCAACATCACGCCGATGTGGCATCCGCTGCGCCTGGCCGAGGACTATGCGATGGCGGACATCCTCAGCAACGGGCGGGTGATCTTCGGCCTCGGCCGCGGTTATCACACGCGTGAGGTGGAGACCTTCGGTTCGCCCC
>CAWABH010000011.1:0-21741 GCA_963780095.1 uncultured Alphaproteobacteria bacterium | reverse complement strand
GAACCGGGCGCTTGCTGCCGAGCGGCGTACCCGCAAGCTGACAGCAGCGGTTCGACACGACCTCGTTGACATTCATGTTGAACTGGGTCCCGCTGCCCGTCATCCATACGTGCAGCGGGAACATGTCGTGGTATCGACCCGCGAGGATTTCGTCGCAGGCGCGCGTGATGAGGTCGCACGCCTGGTCATCAAGACGACCGCCAGCGCGGTTCGCCGCCGCCGCCGATCGCTTCAGGATTGCGTAGGCGGGGATCATCTCACGAGGAATCAGGTCCTGCCCAATGCTGAAGTGCTGCAGAGACCGCTGCGTCTGCGCGCCCCAGAGCGCGGTTGCGGGAACCTCGACCTGACCGAGGCTGTCGAATTCAATCCGGATGTCGCTCATGCTGTCCTCTCCTTCAGGAATGGCGCGGCCGAACGCGCGGCGTCGTCCTCGCAGCGTATCGACGTTCAATGGAGCTTCACGCGCGGCCTGGTTCGCCGCGCCAACGCGCGCGCGACGCCGCCGGTCAGTGTGCTTGCGGTTCCGTGCAGCGCCCGCTCGTGCATGAGGCGCAACGAGCCGTACATCATCCGGGCGAAGAAGCCCTCAATGAACAAGTTGCGTCCGCGCAGAAAGCCCATCAGGTTCCCGACGGTTGACCATCGGCCGAGTGAAACCAGCGAGCCGAAGTCCCGGTATGTATAGGGAAGCAGCGGCGCACCGCGCAGCCGGCGTTCGATCTGCCGCAGCATGTGCGCCGCCTCCTGGTGCGCGGCCTGCGCCCGCGGCGGCACCGGGCTGGGCTCGCCGGGCCGTGGACAGGCGGCGCAATCGCCGAGGGCAAAAATATTGGGATCGCGGGTGGTCTGCAGTGCCGCGGTTACGACGAGCTGGTTGATGCGATTGACCTCCAGCCCATCGAGTTCGCGCAACACAGGCGGCGCCTTGACGCCGGCGGCCCACACGATCAGCTCCGAAGCGATGAAGCTGCCGTCGGCAAGTCTGAGCCCTTCCGCCGTCGCCTCGATGACCCTGGCGCCGGTACGAACCTCGACCCCCATATCGTCGAGCAGACCGCGCGTCGCCTTGGAGATGCGATCGGGCAGACTGGGGAGGACGCGGTCCGCGGCCTCGATCAGCACGATGCGAATGTCGCGCTCCGGGTCGACGCGATCGAACCCATAGGCGATCATGTCACGCGCCGTGCGATGGAGCTCGGCGGCCAGCTCGGTGCCGGTTGCTCCGGCGCCGACGATCGCGACGTGAAGCTGGCCGGGGCGCACCGGTCCCGGCTGCGTCTGCGCCCGCAGGAACGCATCGAACAACCGCCGATTGAAGCGCGCCGCCTGCGCCGGGGTCTCCAGTGGCACCGCATGGCTTGCCACGCCGGGCGTGCCGAAATCATTGGTGACGCTGCCGATCGCGACGACCAGCGTGTCGTAGCTGATCGCGCGCGATGGGGTGACCTCGCGCCCGTCTTCGTCGAACGTGGCGCCTAAGCGTACTTCCTTCCTGGTGCGATCCAGCCCGACCATCGCACCGAAGCAATAGTGGAACCCGTGCCAATGCGCCTGCGCCAGGTAGTTGACCTCGTATGCGGCGGGATCCATGGCGCCTGCTGCCACCTCGTGCAGAAGAGGCTTCCAGAGATGGGTTCTCGCATTGTCGACCAGCGCGATGTGCGCCCTGCCGCGCCGGCCGACCCTGTCGCCGAGCCTCGTCGCAAGCTCAAGGCCCGCCGCTCCGCCACCGACGATGACTATCCGATGCAGAGTCTGATCGCTCGCCCGTTCTGCCACTGGCGGGACGACTGTCGCCGGGTCCGGGTCAGGGCGCGCTTCGAGCGCGCCCCGGCGGAGCAGTACATCCGCCATCTCGTTTCACTCCGGATAGACCGGACGGTAAGCGCGAGCGCGGATCAGTGCGCCGACGTCGTCCGGTCGCGCCACGCGTGCCAGGCCCTGGTCGAAGATGGCCGTGGCGACCCGCTCGGCGACCCGCAGCGACACGTCGCGAATTTGACTGTGCGGCGGGTAGATCAGCCCTACCGCGAGATGTTCCTCAGCGACCTGGTCGGCGATCGCCCGCGCAGCGACGATGAACATCTCCTCCGTCACCCGGGTCGCTTCGGTGGCGAACACCGCCAGGGCCATCGCCGGGAAGATGTAGACGTTGTTCCCCTGGCCGGGCACGAAGCGTCGACCGTTGATCTCGACCGGCGGGAACGGGCTGCCGCTGGCGAACACCGCCCGGCCGCCCGACCAGCGATAGGCTTCCTCTGCTGTGCATTCAGAGCGCGAGGTCGGGTTGGAGTACGGGAAAATGATCGGACGGTCGTTGATCCGCGCCATCGCCTCGATCACCTCCCGCGTGAACAATTTCGGCACTGCACTGACGCCGATGATGCCGGTCGGTCGCACGGCCTCCACGGCTTCGAGGAAGGTCGCGATCGGAGCGCGGTCCTGCGCAAACGGCTTCTGGAAGTCCGCAAGGTCGGTGCGCGAAGTCACAACCAGACCATTGACATCGAACAGCACGTTGCGCTGCCGTGCCGCCTTCAGGTCCACGCCCTCGCGCGCCATCGCGAGGCTGATCAATTCGGCGATGCCGGTCGCCGCGGACCCGGCGCCGAGAAACAGGAACCGCTGGTCGGCGAGTTTCTGCCCGGTGATCCGCAAGGCGCCGGTAAGGCCGGCCAACGCGACGCCGGCCGTGCCCTGGATGTCGTCGTTGAAGGTGCAGACCTTGTCCTGATAGCGTGCCAGGATCGGGACGGCGTTGAAGTTCGCGAAATCCTCCCACTGGATGCAGCATTTCGGCCAGAGATCCTGCACGGTCGCGACGAACTCATCGACGAAGGACACATACTCGTCGCCGCGCGCACGGTGCTGGCGCAGTCCGAGATAAAGTGAGTTCCTCCAACAGGGTTTCGTTGTTCGTGCCGACGTCGAGCACGACCGGCAGACAGTGTTGCGGCGGCACGCCCGCCAGTGCGGTACAAAGCGCGAGTTTGCCGATCGGGATCCCCATCCCGCCGGCGCCGAGGTCGCCCAGCCCAAGGATGCGCTCGCCGTCGGTGACAACAATGAACCGGACGTCCGGTTCGGGCCAATTGAGCAGAAGCTCCTTCAGTCGGCCCCGCGCGGTGATCGGCAAATACACGCCGCGCGCCTGGCGAAAGATATGACCGAATTTTTGGCACGCCTCGCCCACCGTCGGCGTATACACGATGGGCATGTAGGTTGCCGGATCCGACATCAGCACGGTGTAGAACAGCGTCTCGTTCCGTGCCTGAAGGTCGGACAACACCAGATATTTCAGCAGGTCGTTGTCGAGATCAGCAATCTCGGCATGTCGTCGCGCCACCTGCAATTCGACGCCCGTCACGGCGGGCGGCAGCAGACCTTCCAGCCCCCAGGCCTGGCGCTCCGCCGTGGTGAATGCCGTCCCCTTGTTCAGGCGTGGGTTGTGCAACAGGCCGTAGCCTGTCGGATGATCGCGCAACGATGCGTCCATGGTCATTTCTCCTGTGTATAGGTCGGAACGTAGCGGTGATGTGTCGTGCGTCAGTGACGTTGGACCCTGGACAGGGCGAGGCTGTCCCACACGTCGCTCAGCGCCTCGACGAGCGCATCGACATCGGCATTGCTGTGGAGCGGGGTCGGGGTCAGGCGGAGGCGCTCGGTGCCACGCGGCACGGTGGGAAAGTTGATCGGCTGCACGTAGATGCCGTGGCGGTGCAGCAGCGTGTCGGATGCGGCTTTGCATTGGACTGCGTTGCCGATCAGCACGGGCACGATGTGGCTTTGCGACGGCATCACCGGCAGCCCTGCCTCGATGAGGCGCTGCTTCACTTGCGTAACCCGTTTCTCGTGCTGCACCCGTTCGGTGTGACTGGTCTTCAGGTGGCGGATGGCCGCGAGCGCGCCAGCTACCAAAACGGGCGGCAACGAGGTGGTGAAGATGAAGCCCGGCGCATAACTACGCACATAGTCGACGAGTGCGGCCGAACCCGCGATGTAGCCACCCATGACACCAAAGGCCTTGGCCAACGTGCCTTGGACGACGGTTGGGCGATGGAGCACGCCATCACGCTCGGCGATACCGGCGCCGCGCGGCCCGTAAAGCCCGACCGCGTGAACCTCGTCAAGGTACGTGATGGCACCGTAGCGGTCAGCGACATCGCACAACGTGGCGATCGGTGCCACGTCGCCATCCATCGAATAGACCGACTCAAAGCAGACGAGCTTCGGCCGTTCAACGGGAAAGGTGGCGAGAATGCGAGTGAGATCGTCGGGATCATTGTGCCGGAAGATGTGCTTCTCGACGCGACTGTTGCGGATCCCCGCGATCATCGACGCGTGATTGAGCGCGTCCGATACCACGATCATCCCCGGCATCGCCTGCGCCAAGGTCGACAGTGTCGCATCGTTTGCAACGAAGCCCGACGTAAAAAGCAATGCCGCTTCGCGCTTGTGCAATTCGGCTATCTCGGCTTCCAGCCGCTCGTGAAGATGCGTGTTGCCCGAGATGTTGCGGGTGCCGCCGCTGCCGGCACCGAGTGCATCGATGGCCTCGATCATCGCATCGAGGACGAGCGGATGCTGACCCATGCCGAGATAGTCGTTCGAGCACCAGATCGTAACCTCGTCTCCGGTGCGGTGATCGTAGGCGCGGGGGAAGCATCCGCAACGCCGCCCCAAGTTGGCGAACACCCGGTAGCGCCCCTCTGCGCGGAGCGCGTCCAGGTGCCGCCTGAAACAGGCTTCGTAGTCGATGCGGTCCATGATCGTGCGTGCTCGCTGACGGCGCGCTGGCCGGCTTCGTTCCGGCACGCTCCTACGAACGCTCCGACATCATCTTCTTGGTCTTGCCGATTGCCTGGGCGGGATTCAGCCCCTTCGGGCAGGCATTGGTGCAATTCATGATCGTGTGGCAGCGGTACAGGCTGAACGGGTCGTCGAGCTGATCGAGACGCTCACCCGTGTGCTGGTCCCTGCTGTCGGCCAGCCAGCGCTGAGACTGCAGCAGTATTGATGGGCCGAGATACTTGTCGGGGTTCCACCAGTAACTCGGGCACGAGGTCGAGCAGCAGAAGCACAGAATGCACTCCCACAGACCGTCGAGTTTGGCGCGGTCCTCCGGCGACTGGCGTCGCTCGCGATCGGGTGGCGGCTGGTCGTTTTGCAGCCAGGGCTCGATCGATTTGTACTGCGCAACCAACCCGGTCATATCGAACACGAGATCCTTCAGCACCGGCATATGTGGCAGCGGGGTGATGCGGCTGGTTCCCTTCTTCAGGTCGTCCATCGGGGTCAGACAAGCAAGTCGGTTCTTCCCGTCGATATTCATCGCGCAGGAACCGCACACTCCTTCCCGGCACGACCGGCGGTACGACAGTGTCGGATCGATCTGATCATTTATCTCGACCAGCGCATCGAGCACCATTGGCCCGCAGTGGTCGCGATCGATCTCGAACGTGTCCATCGCGGGGTTAGCCTGTTTCTCCGGATTCCAGCGATAGATCTGGAAGCTCTTGGCCCGCTCGACCGGCTTCGGCAGCGGCCAGCGTTTTCCGACGCCGACCTTCGAGTTGGCAGGAAGCGTAAACTCGGACATCGAAAACCTCTCTGGATCAGGATCAGTGAGTGCGCTCGGCGGGCGGGAAGCTCGGAGCGTCGTTGGACAGCGCGTGGAGACGGACCGGGCGATAGTCAAATCTGACGTTCCAGTCCTCGTCCTTCCACGCGCAGGTGTGCTTCAGCCAGTTCTCGTCATCGCGCTTCTGGTAATCCTCCCGCGCGTGAGCGCCGCGCGATTCGGTGCGGGCGTACGCGGAGTGAGCGATCACGACCGCCTGGTCCGCCAGATTGGCGAGCTCCAGCGCGGAGACGAGAGCGACGTTCCACGTCAGAGACGAGTCATCGACCGTCACGCGCTCCAGGGGATCACGAAGTTTCTCGAGCCCCTGCAATCCTTCCCGCAGGGTGTCGTCGCGACGAAACACCGCAAAGCCCGACTGCATCGTTTCCTGCATCAGCTGGCGGATCTCGCCGGGCTTGTTGCCGCCTTTGCTGTGACGGATCTTGTCGAAGCGCTCGAGCGCGTGTTCCTCTGAGTGGACGTTCGCCTCCGGCACACGTGACCCTGCCTCGATGATCTCAGCCGCGCGCAGGGCAGCGGCACGCCCAAAAACGATCAGATCGAGCAGACTGTTGGTCCCGAGCCGATTGGCGCCATGCACGGAGACGCACGCCGCCTCCCCGATCGCCATCAGACCCGGAACGACCGCGTTCGGATCGTCCTTGGTCGGGCACACCACCTCTGCCCTGATGGTCGTCGGGATGCCGCCCATAACGTAGTGGACGGTTGGAATGACCGGGATCGGCTCCTTGTGCGCATCTACGCCAGCGAAAATGCGGGCGGTCTGGACGATGCCCGGGAGCCGCTCGTCGAGGACCTCGGCCGGCAGGTGCTCCACATGCAAGTAGATGTGATCCTTCTTCTCACCGACCCCGCGTCCCTCGCGAATCTCGATCGCTTCGGCCCGGCTGACCACGTCACGCGAAGACAGGTCCTTCTCGCGGGGCGCGTACTTCGGCATGAAGCGCTCGCCCTCGCTGTTGGTGAGATAGCCGCCTTCGCCGCGCGCACCTTCGGTGATCAGGCAGCCGGCGCCGTAGATTCCCGTCGGGTGGAACTGGATGAATTCCATGTCCTGTAGCGGCAGTCCGGCGCGCAGCACCATGCCATTGCCGTCGCCGGTGCACGTGTGCGCGGACGTGCAGGACTGATAGACCCGGCCGCACCCGCCGGTCGCAATAACGGTCGTGTGCGCGCGGAAGCGGTGAATCGATCCGTCTTCCAGACACCACGCGAGCAAGCCCTGGCAGGCGCCGTTCTCGTCCATCAGCAGGTCGATGGCGAAATACTCGATGAAGAACCGCGCCTTATGCTTGAGGCATTGCTGGTACAGCGTATGCAGGATCGCGTGGCCCGTGCGATCCGCGGCTGCAGCGGCGCGATACGCCATGCCCCCCTTGGCATATTCGGTTGTGTGACCGCCGAAGCGGCGTTGATAGATCTTGCCGGCATCGGTGCGGCTGAACGGCACGCCGAAATGCTCGAGTTCGATCACCGCTGGAATCGCCTCGCGGCACATGTACTCGATCGCGTCCTGGTCGCCGAGCCAGTCGGAGCCCCGGACCGTGTCGAACATGTGCCAGCGCCAGTCATCCTTCTCCATGTTGCCGAGCGCCGCGCTGATGCCGCCCTGCGCGGCGACGGTATGACTGCGGGTCGGGAAGACCTTGGTGACGCAGGCGGTGTTGAGCCCAGCGGTGACCATGCCGAGCGTCGCGCGCAGGCCAGCGCCACCGGCGCCGAGGACGATCACGTCGAATGAATGGTCGATGATGTCGTAACTATTGGGCATTGTTGGCCTTTCTAACGGGCGAGGAAGAGCTTGAGGACGGCCAGCGTGCCTGCCGCGGCGAGCACTATTGCCGCGCCGTGCACAAGAAGCTGGGCGGCGACCAGGCGCGCGCGCGTGTGCACGTAGTCCAGGAGAACCGAGCGCAAGCCAACGTACGCGTGCGCAAACAGCGCTGCCAGGAAGAAGATGGTCATGAGCGCAGGCACCGGCGAGCTCAGCCATTGAGCGGCGGTCACCTGGCTGGCGCTCGCCAGTCGCACCATCGACGCGACGAAATAGAGTCCCAGCGGGATGAGCGCGATGGCGGTGGTTCGCTGCAGGTGCCACTCCCGAAGGCCGTCGCGGGCACTGCCGAGACGCCGGATCCGGCGCATCACCGTTCCGTCGCGCAGTGCCGTAGCATCCGATGCCGCAGGTGCGTGTGCGCCGACGGTCTGGTTTTGACTTGCCATGACAGACCTCCTTAGCTCAGCCACACGGGAAACCAGGTGAGCGCAGTCAGAAGGACCGTCGCCACGAGCACGGCGTAGCCGCTGCGACGAGCCTGTTCGAGCGCAAACCCAAAACCGGCATCCCACACGAGGTGTCGGACGCCGTTGCACAAGTGGTAGAAGAATGCGACGGACCACAGGAACAGCAGCAGCACGCCGATTGGGGACGCGAGAAAATCGTGCGTCGTTGTGAACAGCGTGTCGCCCGCGGCGACCGCCACGAGCCACCAGGCGAGGAGAATCGAGCCGACCGCCAACGCGATGCCGGTCAGTCGGTGCAGGATCGACATGGCCGACGTGAGCTGGAAGCGATACCACGTGGGAAACATGAACGGCGACAGCGGGCGCTCCATGATCATCCTTTCTGATGGAAGTGGGAGGTGCGCAGCAGGCGCATCACATCGTGATCGTACTCTTGGGGCGGCGTGCAGCGGCCGGTGATCCAGTCGAGCAGGTCGACGTCGTGGCAGTCGAGCAAGGCTTCGAACCGATCGAGCTGGGCGCCGTCCAAACCCGCGAGAAAATCGTCCGCGAACGAGCCCAGAAGGAGGTCGACCTCCTGCGTGCCGCGGTGCCAGGAGCGAAACAGCACTCTCCGGCGTCGAGCATCCGGATCAGTGCGGCACATGCCGTCGGAAGTGTTGTCGGTGCGATCCATGATGAGTGCGTGGTCGGTCACGGGCGGTTCAATCCGGTTGCTGCGGCATTACGAGCAAACTTGGGTTGGCACGCCGGCCAGGAGCATCCCCCCGATGGGGGACTAAAGGCCGTTGGGCGGGGGAAATGCATTCGCAGCGTTCCCGCGCATTCCCCTTCGATCGGGTGCGATCCCCTGTTCGGGGCGCGACCCCATGTGCCGCCTTGTGAAGAGAGAAGCCCTTCACCTCGATCACCCGTGCAGCTTGCTTGCGGTCTCCGCAATCTTGCGGCCCTGGTAACGGGCTCCCTCGAGCTCGTTCGCGGTGGGAAGTCGCGAGCCATCTCCGCCGGTGATCGTCGTGGCGCCGTAGGGTGAGCCGCCGGTAATCTCGTCAAGCGTCATCTGTCCGGCATGGCCGTAATCGAGGCCCACCACCACCATGCCGAAGTGCAGAAGATTGGTGATGATCGAGAACAGCGTCGTCTCCTGCCCGCCATGTTGCGTGGCGCTCGACGTAAACGCGCCGCCGACCTTGCCGTGTAATGCTCCGCGCGCCCAAAGTCCTCCGGCCTGGTCGAGGAAATTGGCCATCTGCGACGGCAATCGCCCGAACCGCGTGCCGGCACCGATGATGATCGCGTCGTAGGCAGCGAGATCGTCGATCTTCGCGATCGGCGCCACCTGATCGAACTTGTAATGTGACTTGCGAGCGATCTCCTCGGGCACCAGCTCCGGCACACGCCTGATGTCAACATTCGCGCCGGCGTGCCGCGCCCCCTCAGCGACAGCATTCGCCATAGCTTCGATATGGCCATAGGAGGAATAGTAAAGCACCAGAACCTTCGACATGACCTTATCCTCAACGGGTTTGTACGTTGGGCAGCCGAACGGCCCTAGGGCGCGTCGGCCATGACGGGCTCGGAATCCTCGATGGTCGTGATCCCGAGGATGGCGACATCGTTGATGTCGGCGCCGTCGTGCGCGTCCGCGAAGACGGCCGCGGCATCTGAGGGCGGTATAGCGATTTTGGCCCGGTGGACCACCGGGGGGTCGACCTCGTGAATGCCGCGGCGCCAGGAGCGAAACCGGACTCTCCGGCGTCGAGCATCGGGATCAGTACGGCAAATGCCATCGGACGTGCTGTCGATGCGATCCATGATGTGTGCGCGGTCGGTCACAGGCGGTTCAATCCGGATCGTGCGGCATTGCGCACAAACTTGGTTTGGCACGCCGGCCAGGGGCATCCCCCGAATGGGGGGCTAATGGCCCCGCGGCGGGGGATACTCATTCGCAACATGCCTGCGCATTGCCCCTCGATAAGGTGGGGCAGCCTCCGGGCGTGCCAGTCGTAGCGGGTAATGCGGACAACAAAGGATTACCGGGGGGCGGCGCCGAACCTTCAGGCCGCATAACAGGTCACGCCGAACCTCACCATTAACGCCGGTTCGTCCACTTCTTTGCTGATCGTGTCCTCCCCGTTGCGCGCGGGAAGAATATCACGTGGCCTTCAACGAGTCGTGCGCCGCCGTCCGCGATCGTCAATACGAAGCGGATGATAACCGAGTGCGGCTGATGGATTTATGCGGATTTACCCCCTCAAACCATTGCTTACTCGCCGCTGACTACTCGACCGGCGTAGGTCTTCTTGTGTCGGCAGATGGGCTGGCGAATTCCCCACCGACGACTGCATCGTCCTTACAGGAGGCATACCGATGTCTACATATGATGCCGAATACTTTCGACAGCGCCGTCAGGCTCAGGGCAGTCCCGCGCATGATCCGTTCTGCACGCCAAATTTCCTGCAACGAGCAACCGAACCGCGGCGTCTGGAGCAACTGCCATGGCCCAGGAACCTGTTCGGCGAGCTGACATCCATTGCCGAGCTGATGGCTGAGTCAGCGCACGCCGGCGAAAACGCCGATGCTGCATGCTCGTGCGGATGCCGCAAGGAACACAAGCAGAATGTGACGCAGACGCTGCGGAACCCGTACGGCCGCGGCTTCGATGTTATCTACTTCCGCTCGGAAGCCTGCAAGAACAGCTGGAACCAGGAGCGGAGGCGGAGACAGGTCCGTGACCTCTGAGCCCGCCCTGCCATCTGACGTGCGGGGGAATGCGTTCGCAGCGTTCCAGTGCATCCCCCCTTTCAATGCGGTGTGCCCCTCATCTGGGGGATCGCGCGAGACATGGGTGTGCACGACATCAGAGCGCGAGCAGTCGCTGACGGGCGTCGACTGCGCCCTGCACCACGAGATCGCCGTGCAGCTGGCGGAGATCGCTAACAGCGAAGGCGGCTGACGTCCCGCCATTCTGGACCCAGTCGCAGTGAGGAGAAACACAATGGGTGCATACATCACAGCGACGATGATTGCCTTTGGATTGTTAGCCATGTGGGCGGCTCTGGCGCCTCTCGTGGCTTGAAGAGTGCCTTCAACCTGAATTTGCGAGAGATGTAGCATGCCCCACGCACACAGTTCTTATTCGGTGGAAGAGCGGATCCTCGATGGAGGGACGGCATGGGTAGCCATTCGCGCGCGAGGTGCGGAATGGTCTTGGCTGACGCCAGCGGAGGCTGCACATCTCGGTCAGCAATGGGCCGAGAGATACGGGTCGCAGCACGGTCGGCCGACTGCAACCAATGACGAACCTGTGCTGATTGCCACCGACTGAATGCTGGCGTCGGACCCGTCTCTGTGCACGCCCGTACCTTAGGGAAGCAATCATGTGCTCGACCTTGTTGATACATCGTGCGCGCGGTGGCCGGCCTCAACAGTCAAGCTCGGCACGGGCCGCCGAGGGCGTGGAACTCCATCGACGGAGATGCGGCCAAACACCCGTGATGGCGATAGTCATGCCGACCTCTCAGACGCGCTTCGCCAATACACAAGGGTTGCCGTGCGGTTACTCACGCCAGCGATCCAGGCTGCCGCTGACGCGCTTTGACATCGCCGACTATCTCGAACCGACGATCAAGACGGTCAGCCGGGCATTCACGCGGCTGCGGACTGCTCGCACCACAGAACACATCGCGTGTCCCTGAGAGGATTGAGCATGAAGACGACAGCGTTTCCCATCTCGCGCCTGCAAACCGCTTCATGGTCCGGACTGGCCGCGCGCGTTCCCGATTTCATCGCACTGATGAAGCCACGCGTGATGGTTCTGGCGGTCTTCACGGCCGCCGTCGGCTTGTTCATCGCCCCGGGCGAAGTCGATCCGCTGCTCGGAGCCGTTTCGATTATTGCCATCGCTGCGGGCGCCGGCGCGGCCGGTGTGCTCAATATGTGGTACGACGCCGACATCGACGCCGTGATGACGCGCACGGCCAGGCGTCCGATCCCCGACGGCAAAGTCTCGCGGGCCGAAGCGCTTGGGTTCGGACTCGTCCTCGCGTGCAGCGCAGTCGCCGTTCTCGCCCTGGCGCTCAACGTCGCAGCCGCGGCGCTGCTTGGCCTTCGCGATCTTCTTCTACATCGCCGTGTATACCATTTGGCTGAAGCGTCGGACGCCCCAGAACATAGTCATCGGCGGCGCCGCCGGCGCTCTTCCACCGGTGATTGGCTGGGCAGCGGCTACCGGAGCCATCGGGCTTGAGCCGCTCATCCTATTCCTGATCATCTTCCTGTGGACCCCGCCGCACTTCTGGGCGCTGTCGATCACGCGTACCGACGACTACGCCCGTGCGGGCGTGCCGATGCTGCCCGTTGTTGGTGGGAGCGCCACAACGGCGTGGCATATTCTTGCCTACAGCGTGCTTTTGGTCCCGGCGTCCGTGCTCCCGTGCGTTGCTCGGGTTTGCCGGAACAATCTATGGTGCGACCGCCTTTGTCAGCGGAATCGGTCTTCATCGCGCTCGCTGCCCGGCTGAGCAGGAGCCGCGGGGCGGATCGGCGAGCTGCGCATCGCCTGTTCGTCTTCTCCATTTCCTATCTCTTCTTGTTGTTTGCGGCCCTCCTGGCCGACCACCAAATCGATCGCTGGTCAAAGACGGTCGCAGCGTGCGGCGCTCGGATTTACTATGGCCCCGCACACGCGGAACGCCTGACTTTCCCGGTACGCGCCATCTGCGGTTCCACCAGATCAACCGCAGGGGAGGCCTGACATGCGCCTCGATCTCCGTGTCGGCGCCTTGATCAGCGTCGCGATGCTCAGCGGATGCAGTGAGGGCGTTCTCGATCCGAAAGGGCCCATTGCCGCCGCTGAACGGCTGATCCTGTTCAACTCACTCGGGATCATGCTGGCGATCGTCATCCCAACGATCCTCGCCACGTTGGGTGTTGCCTTCTGGTTTCGCGCGTCCAACCGTCGAGCTCGCTACAGGCCCGACTTCGCCTATTCCGGCCGCCTTGAGCTGCTCGTCTGGTCGATTCCCGCGATGACAGTGCTCCTGGTCGGCGGCGTCGCCTGGATCGGGTCACATGACCTCGATCCGCGCAGGCCGATCGCCTCCCAAATGAGGCCCGTCAGCATTCAGGTCGTTTCGCTCGACTGGAAATGGCTGTTCATCTACCCCGAACTCGGCATTGCGAGCGTCAACCAACTGACCATCCCGGTAGATACCCCAGTCAGTTTCGAGCTGACCTCCTCCGGGGTGATGAACAGCTTCTTCGTGCCGCAGCTTGGCAGCCAGATTTACACCATGGCCGGGATGGCGACGCACCTGAATGTGCAGGCCGATCACACTGGGACCTACCGCGGGCTCTCGGCGCAGTACAGCGGCAGCGGCTTTTCCGACATGCGCTTTTCCGTCGCCGCGGTACCAACTCAGGACTTTGACAAATGGGTGGCGGCCGCTCGCAGCGACGGTCCGGTGCTCGACGCGCAAGCCTATGCCGATCTGGCCAAACCAGGCACGACGGTCGCGCCTTTAACCTATCGAGCCGTCGCCCCCGGCCTTTTCAACAGCATCCTGGGCGCCGTCATGCATCCAGTTGATCCATCGCGGCACGCGAATCATCAGTCACAGAGGGCAGAACGATGAACCTCCTTGGCAAGCTCACCTGGAGCGCGATCCCGTTCGACCAGCCGATCGTCATGGGCGCGACGTCAGTGGTGATCATCGCCGTGGTGCTCATCCTCGGCTGGATCACCGTCAAGGGATACTGGCCCTATCTGTGGCGCGAGTGGATCACATCCGTCGACCATAAGCGGATCGGCGTGATGTATTGCCTGCTGGCGCTGATCATGCTGCTCCGCGGTTTCTCCGACGCGATCATGATGCGCGCTCAGCAGGCCGTCGCGGCCGGCGGCGCGCAGGGATATCTGCCGCCGGAGCATTTCGACCAGATCTTCTCGGCGCATGGCACGATCATGATCTTCTTCATGGCGATGCCGTTCGTGATCGGCCTGATGAATTTCGTGGTCCCGTTGCAGCTCGGCGTCCGCGATATGGCTTTTCCGACGTTGAACTCGGTGGCGCTCGGGTTGACTGCTTCGGGCATCCTCTTGACGAACATCTCGCTGGCGGTCGGCGAGTTCGCAAAGACCGGCTGGGTCGCGTACCCGCCGCTGAGTGAGCTGCAATTCTCGCCCGGCGTCGGTGTCGACTACTACCTCTGGTCGCTGCAGATCTCCGGCATCGGCACCTTGCTGACCGGCATCAATTTCGTCACGACGATCCTGAAAACGCGGGCACCAGGCATGGGATATATGCGCATGCCGGTCTTCTGCTGGACCGCGCTTGCCTCGAATCTCCTCATCGTCGCGGCGTTTCCCGTGCTGACCGCGACGTTCGCGATGCTGCTGCTCGACCGCTACCTGGGCTTCCACTTCTTCTCGGTCGCTGCCCAGGGCAATCCGATGATGTACGTCAACCTCTTCTGGGTGTGGGGTCACCCGGAGGTCTACATCCTGATCTTGCCGGCCTTCGGCGTGTTCTCCGAGGTGGTCTCGACGTTCTCCGGAAAGCCGCTGTTCGGCTATCGCTCGATGGTCGCCGCCACCATGGCGATCTGCGTTCTGTCCTTCCTGGTGTGGCTGCATCACTTCTTCACCATGGGAGCCAGCGCAGACGTCAACGGGTTCTTCGGTGTCATGACCATGATCATCGCCGTTCCCACCGGGGTGAAGGTCTTCAACTGGCTGTTCACGATGTACGGCGGACGCATTCGCTTCACGGTGCCGGTCCTGTGGTCGATCGGGTTCATGGTGACGTTCGTCATCGGCGGCATGACCGGCGTTCTGATGGCCGTGCCGCCAGCGGATTTCCAGCTGCACAACAGCCTGTTCCTCATCGCCCATTTCCACAACGTCATCATCGGCGGCGTCGTGTTCGGCGTGATGGCCGGGTTCAATTATTGGTTCCCGAAGGCGTTCGGTTTCACGCTCGATGAACGCTGGGGCAAGGCATCGTTCTGGTGCTGGCTCGTCGGCTTCTATGTCGCCTTCATGCCGCTCTATGTGCTGGGCCTGATGGGCATGACCCGGCGCATGCAGCACTACGACAATCTCGCCTGGCAACCGTGGCTGGTGGTGGCGGCGGTCGGCGCCGTGATCATCCTGGTCGGCATCGCCTGCCAGGTCATCCAGCTCGTCGTGTCGATCCGCGACCGCGAGCAGCACCGCGACCTGACCGGCGATCCGTGGAACGGCCGCACGCTGGAATGGTCGACAGCGTCACCGCCACCGGCCTGGAACTTCGCCGTCCTGCCGGAAGTCTCCGCGATTGACGCCTACTGGAGCAGCAAGCAACGCACGCGCGGAATACCGGATCAGTCGATCCCGGCGCGCGCGTACCAGCCGATCGAAGTGCCGAAGAACAGCGCCATCGGCTTCGTCACCGCGTTCTTTGCCGTCGTCATCGGCTTTGCGCTGATCTGGCACATCTGGTGGCTGGCGGTCCTGGGGCTGTTCGGCGTGTTCGCGACACTCCTGGTCTTCGCGTTCCGCGATGAGGAGGAGATCGAAATATCCGCTGAGCAGATCGCTCGGTTCGAACGACATGCCCAGACGGAGGTTGCGTGATGAACATCGCAGTCGCGATCGATGAGGTCGGCAAGAAGATATCACCGGATGCCGGCGAGGCCGGTCCCGCTTCGAAGCGGATCGTCGTCGCCTACGGCTTCTGGATCTTCCTCTTGAGCGACGTCGTCATGTTCTCGGCGCTGTTTGCGAGCTACGCGGTACTCGTGCGCGCCACTGCGGGCGGGCCGACCAGCGACGAGCTGTTCAATCAGGTCAGCGTCGCGATCGAGACCGCTTGCCTGCTGGCTTCCAGCTACACCTGCGGGCTGATGTCGCTGGCGGTCAATTCGCGGCGGCGCGCCGCCACCTACTTCTTCGCTGCGGTCACCTTCGTGCTCGGGGCAGCGTTTCTCAGCCTCGAGATCCGCGAGTTCGCCGCCATGATCGCGCGCGGCGCGACCCCGCAACGCAGCGCGTTCCTCTCCGCGTTCTTCACCCTCGTGGGCTGCCACGGGTTGCATGTCACCGCCGGACTCGTCTGGCTGGTCGTGATGATGGCGCAGGTCGCGGTCAAGGGCTTTCGTCCCAACGTCGAGCGCCGGCTGCTCTGCTTTGCCCTGTTCTGGCACACGCTCGACATCGTTTGGGTCTGGCTGTTCACGGTCGTCTATCTGATGGGAGTCCGTCCATGACTGACACGCGGTTCGATCGCGCGCCCGGAGACAGCCCGGCGTTGGCCGGGACGGAAGGCAAAACGCTGTCCGACGTGGGGATCCACACGATTGGACTGGTTCTTGCCGTCGCCCTCACGGCGATATCGTTCTGGGTCGCCAACACGTCGCTGCTCTGGGCGCCCGGCGTGCTTCTGGGGCTTGCCGTCCTCGCGATCGCCCAGATGGGCGTGCATCTCGTGTTCTTCCTGCACATCACGACGGGGCCGGACAGCACCAACAACGTCCTGGCGCTCGCGCTCGGCATTCTCATCGTGATCCTCGTGGCTGCCGGTTCGATCTGGATCATGGCGAACCTGAACGAGAACATGATGCCTCCGCCCGAGCTGATGAATCTGCACATGCAGCACTGAATGGCTGCATGATCGACGCCGCATGCGCCGATGATCACGCAACACCCTCAGATGCACGCGAGGCGATGTCGTCGGGCCTTGGAAGGAGCCTGGCGAACGCGCTCGCGGATGCTCGCGCACCGCTGCTCTTCGGCGTTCGACTTTGGGCCTCCGTTTGTCTCGCACTGTTCGTCGCGTTCTGGCTCCAGCTCGACGACCCGTTTTGGGCCGGCACCTCCGCTGCGGTCGTGTGCCAGCCGCAGCTCGGGGCTTCGCTGCGCAAGGGCTGGTTCCGGATGATCGGCACCGTGATCGGCGCTGTAGCGATCGTGGTCCTCACCGCCTGCTTTCCGCAGGATCGCATTGCGTTTTTTGCGCTGCTGGCCCTGTGGGGCGGAATCTGCGCGTTCGTCGCAACGGTGCTGCGCAACTTCGCATCCTACGCGGCGGCCCTCGCCGGCTACACGGCCGCGATCGTCGCCGCCGACACGCTCGGGGCGACCGGCGGCGCGAGTTCGGAGGTCTTCATGCTGGCGATCTTCCGTGCCAGCGAGATCTGCATCGGTATCGTGTGTGCCGGTATCGTCCTCGCCGGGACCGACCTTGGCGGCGCCCAGAAGAGGCTTGCGGCGTCATTTGCCGATCTGGCGGCCGATATTGTGGGCGGATTTACCCGCATGCTGGCGCTGGCGGGGCCGCAAATGCCGGACACGCAAGCCGAGCGACGCGAACTTGTACGACGCGTCATCGAGCTCGACCCGATGATCGACCAAACGCTCGGAGAATCCAGCCACCTGCGCGACAGGTCGACGACGTTGCAGACTGCGGTGCACGGCCTGTTCGCAGCGCTGGTTGGTTGGCGCGGCATTGCAGCACATCTGAGACGCTTGCCGGTCGACGTGGGCCGGCGGGCCGTGGAAGCATCCTGACCGGCATCCCCGCCGAGCTGCGATCGGCATGGGAGTCAAGCTCCCCGAAGCGCTGGATTGCCGATCCAGTGAGCCTGCAGCGCGTTTGCGAACAGGGGGAGCAAAGTGCTCGCCCTGAAGACCGACACGCCATCGCGGCGGCTGCTCGCCGATGAAACGGCCAAAGTCTTGAACGGCATAGCGTGCGTGCTCGACGCATTGGCGCTGCTCGTCGATGCCCCGGGCCGGACGCCTGCCGGAAATCGCCATGTCGCATCCCGCCAGGCGTCGCCGATTGGCTACCGGCTGTTGTCAATGGAGTCCGCGCGTTCGTCACGATCGGTGCGGTTGAGCTTCTCTGGGTTGCCACCGCCTGGCCGAACGGCGGCTCGGCAATCGTGTTCGTCACCATCGTGGTCCTGTTGCTGTCACCGAAAGGCGATCTGGCGTACCTCGGCGCCATTGCATTCGCGCTGACCGCCGCCCTCGGCATCGTGGTCGCAGCGATCATAGAATTCGCGGTTCTGCCGGCTATCGAAACGTTTCCGGCCTTCTGCGCCGCCATGGCGCTTTTCTTCATACCGGTCGGCTTTGCCGCGGCTCGGAGCCGGACGCCTGCACTGATGGCCGTGTTCGGCGGCATTGCCGTCGCCGTCATGCGTCTTCTCTCACCCACGAACCCGATGATCTACGACACGGAGCGATTCTATAATACCGCCCTGGCAATCTTTGTAGGATCCGCCATCGCGGCGCTGGCATTTCGTCTGTTGCCGCCGCTCTCGCCGGCGCTGCGGGCGCAGCGGCTGCTTGCTCTCACCCTGCGCGACCTGCGTCGCCTCGCGATCAGCCCTCTGCTGCCGCGGTCGGCGGATTGGGAACGCCGGATGTACGACCGGCTCGCGGCACTGCCAGACCAAGCTGAACCGTTGCAGCGCGCGCAGCTTCTGGCGGCGCTGTCGGTCGGCACCGACATCAATCACCTTTGCCACCTGGTTCCGCGCCTTGGGGCGACCACGGAGCTCGACGCCGCGCTCGCGTCCTTCGCGCAGGGCAACAGCACGGCCGCGATCGCGCGGCTGCATCAACTCGACCGCCGGCTGGCCTCCGACCCCGACACGGGACCGGAGACAGACGATGCGCTTCGGGTGCGCGGTCGTATCGTCGCCATCACCGAAGTGCTTGCCGAGCACGGCTCATATTTCGACTCGGGAGCGCCCGCATGAGGTTCGCCGAGATCGACCTGTTCGGCGTTTACGTTGCGCCGATCTCGCTCATTGTTATCGGCGCCTGGTTCGTCACGATGGCACTGCGCCGCGCCGCCGACCGCTTCGGCCTGCTGCGACACGCCTGGCATCCGGCTCTGTTCGTGTTTGCCGTGTACGCCATCGTTCTCTCGTCGTGGATCCTGATCGTCGCTGGGCTGAGCTCGTCATGACCACCACCGAAGTCGCATCGAAATACGGCAAATTCGTCCCTAAACCCCGCAGTCACGCTGGGCGCCGCGTAAGGGTGATGCCAATCCTGATCACGCTGGCGGCGGTCGCGCTCGCCGGGCTGCTCGGCTGGGCGGCGTGGGACATCTATATGGGGGCGCCGTGGACGCGCGACGCCACCGTGCGCGCTTATGTCGTCACGATGGCTCCGGAGGTCACGGGGCGAATTGTCGAACTGCCGGTTGTCGACAACGGCTACATTCGTAAGGGTGATCTCCTGATGGCGATCGATCCGACCAACTTCACGATCGCCGTCAGTCAGGCCGAGGCAGCGGTGCAGCAAGCCCAGGCGAGCGTGCAGAACATCGACGCGCAGATGGCTGTTCAGCAGGCCCAGATCAGTGCCAGCCAGGCACAGCTGGATCAGGCGCAGGCAGCGCTCGTGTTCGCACAGCAACAGGCCACGCGCTTCCAGACGCTGGCGCAAGACGGCTGGGGCACCGTTCAGAATGCCCAGCAGTTCACGTCGCAGCTGCATCAGCAAGCAGCGGCGGTCCAGACCGCACGCGCAAACCTCAATCTGGCGCAGCGGCAAGTCGAATTCGCTGAAGGCGCAGCGCATGAGCGCCGAGGCGAATGTTGCGCAGGCCAAGGCTCAGCTCAGGCAAGCGCAGGTGAATCTCGAGCGCACGCGGATTGTCTCTCCCGTCGACGGCTACGTGACGAACCTGCTGGCGCAACTCGGCGACTTCGCCAATGCCGGTGCGAACATCATCTCGGTGGTCGATGCAAACTCATTTTGGGTTGACGGCTATTTCGAGGAGACGAACCTGGCTCCGATCCGCGCGGGCGATCCGACGCGCATCAAGCTGATGGGCCACGGCGAGATCTTGCGCGGTCACGTCGACGAGCATCGCTCGCGCCATCAACGTTGCGAACGCGCAACCCGCCGCTCAAGGGGTCGCCAACGTCAATCCGATCTTCACGTGGGTGCGCCTGGCCCAGCGCATCCCGGTTCGCATTCATATCGACGAGATGCCACCTGGCGTCGTCCTGTCGGCCGGCATGACCGCCACGGTCGAGATCGACATTCGGGACCGTGGGCGAGGCACGTGAGTGAGGCACCCGACTACCAAAGCATCGTAGCCATCAAAGGAGCATACATCATGAAGACCGTAGCTGACCAATTCGTGGCGACCCTCGCGGCAGCAGGCGTGAAGCGTATTTACGGCATCGTCGGTGACAGCCTCAACGGACTGACGGACTCAATTCGTCGCCAGGGACAGATCGAATGGATCCACGTGCGGCACGAGGAAGTGGCTGCGTTTGCCGCGGGTGCGGAGGCGCACCTGACAGGGGATCTGGCGGTTTGCGCCGGAAGCTGCGGGCCAGGCAACCTGCACCTCATCAACGGCCTTTTCGATTGCCATCGATCCCGCGTACCGGTCCTGGCCATCGCTGCGCAAATCCCCTCCGCGGAGATCGGCTCGGGGTATTTCCAGGAGACCCATCCGGAATCGCTTTTTCGCGAGTGCAGCCACTACTGTGAGCTGATCTCCGGGGCGAACGAGATGCCTCGCACCCTCGAGGTTGCCATTCGGGAGGCGCGTGGAAAGCGTGGCGTCTCAGTAGTTGTCATACCGGGCGATGTCGCGCTTCAGCCCGCGGTCGAGGCTCCACTGCCCGGCGTTGGAGGTCTGCTCGCGCCCTCTCCTATCGTCGTTCCGGCGGGCGAGGACCTCGATCGCCTTGCTCAGGTGCTCAACGGCGACGGCCGCGTGACGCTTCTCTGCGGCTCTGGGTGTCAGGGCGCGCACCAGGAGTTGCTGGCACTCGGCGAGCGACTACGGGCGCCGATGGTGCACACGATGCGGGGCAAGGAGCACGTCGAGGGAGAGAACCCTTACGACGTCGGTATGACGGGGCTGATTGGTTTTGCCTCCGGCTACTACGCAATGCTCGACTGTGATGTGTTGCTGATGCTGGGGACAGACTTTCCCTACCGGCAGTTCTACCCCGAAGGCAAGGATGCGCGCATCGTGCAGGTGGACATCCGAGCGGAGAACATCGGACGCCGTGCGCCGGTGGAGCTTGGCATCGTCGGGGACGTGCGCGCAACGCTAACCGCTCTTCTTCCCCGCCTGACTCAGAAGCGAGATGCTTCGCATTTGAAGCGTGCGCAAGAGCACTACGCCAACGTGCGTCAGCAACTGGATAAGCTGGCAGGCGGAACGCCTGATCGAGGATTCATCCACCCGCAGCAGATTGCCAAAGCACTGAGTGACCATGCCGCTGGCGATGCAATATTCACCTGCGACGTGGGATTGCCGACGGTCTGGGCCGCACGCTATCTGCGCATGAACGGCCGGCGCAGGCTGCTCGGCTCCTTCTGGCACGGCTCCATGGCCAATGCCATGGCGCAGTCAATCGGTGCACAGGCCGCGTTCCCCGGCAGACAAGTCATCTCGCTGTCCGGCGATGGCGGTTTTGCCATGCTCATGGGCGATGTGCTCACCCTGCGACAGCGCGCGTTGCCGGTCAAAGTCGTGGTATTCAACAACAGCGCTCTGGGCTTTGTGGAGCTCGAGCAGAAGTCCGTCGGTTTCATCACCAGCGGGACGGAGCTCCAGAATCCAAACTTCGCCGACATGGCCGAATCTATCGGCATACGCGGAATCCGGATCAATGATCCGCGTGAGGTCGACGGCGGCGTTGCCGCCGCGCTCAGCCACGATGGACCCGTCGTGGTCGATGCAGTCGTCAACCGATTGGAGCTCGCAATGCCCCCCTCCATCACGGTGGAGATGGCCAAAGGGTTCACGCTCTATATGGTGAAGGCGATCCTCAGTGGCCGCGGCGACGAAATCGTGGATCTCGCCCGCACGAAT
>CAWABH010000010.1:0-15609 GCA_963780095.1 uncultured Alphaproteobacteria bacterium | reverse complement strand
CTGGACGTGCGCGATCGAACTTTCTGCTGCCATCCGATTGATGTTGACGATGTCCGTTGTCAGCAACACGTCGAGTTTTGCAATCTGGGCGTCGACGCGAGCCATGGTCTCCCGCGAGACGGCAATTGCCGGTACTGTCGGGGCCATGTCAGCAATAGCGGCGGTGTTGATCATGTCTATCAACGTATCGTTCAGGCCAGCTGGATGGCGCAGTACGTCACGAGGTGACTCCCTACGAATATCGATCAGCACGCTCTCGATCTCCGTCAGACGCTCGCGCGCCGCCTTCGCCGCAGCCACAAGAGCAACGTGATGATCGCCAAGCAGCTCCGCAAGTGCAAGAAGCTGTCGACGGACAAGTCGGATGCGATTGACTGCTCCATTCAGCGTCGACAGTTTGTCGTATAGTTCCTTGAGCAGCGCGAATTGCCTCGCGTAGTCATCCGGCGACGTGGCAAGACGTGGATCTTTTACGATCGAAAAAACCGCAGACTGAGTGTCGAACCCGACGGTCAGCACCACCAGATACTCTCCTGGCACCACTGTCGGACCCGACTGAGGCTCGGGCTCGCGGGCCAGCGGCTTGTTCTTAAAGGTGGCCCACGGCGGATCGATGCGCACTGGTCCTGGATGCTTCATATCCCACACGAAGCGGTTGAGGCCGCGGCGAACTCCTGGACGGCGCCCCAAAGGTAGTGCTTCGTCATCACTACGGAACGTCACGATGAGCGCACCGTCGGCTTGACGAAAGGTCAGAGTGATCGGCCCGGATGCATCGTCATCAAGCCAGTAGTAGACGATGGCGCCGTTTGGTGGGTTCTCGCCGACATCGAGATGCTCCCGCACGCTGAGACCGTCCGGCCGCTCAGTAGTCGCGATGCCGCCGCCAATGCCGAAGGTCAGAGCGAAGGAGAAGGGTATTCGCACGCCACCCAGTGCGCCGAAATGCAGCCGGGTCCGGACCGTAGTACGCGGCGCAAACAGCCGCGTTTCGGCATTGCCGTCGGCAAGTTCGCGCAGCGGAGAGATGTCATCGAGTACCCAGAATGAGCGGCCATGCGTGCCCGCGACCAGGTCTGTCCCTTTGATCTTGAGGTCGTAGACGGGAACGACAGGAAGTCCTCCAGGCATGCGCGTCCAGCCTTTTCCGTCGTCGAGACTGACATACACGCCCGTTTCGGTCCCGACGAACAGCAGCCCCGGTCTAACCGGATCGGCCCGGACCACGCGCGTAATTTCCGTAGCGGGCAAGTTGTTGCTAATGGATTGCCAAGACCGGCCGCCGTCTGTGCTACGGAACAGGTAGGGTTTGTAGTCGGCAAGCTTATAGCGGGTCGCGGCCACATAGATGGTGTTGGGATCGTTCAGCGAAATCTCGACACATCCAATGTAGGCGAGCTCCGGCATTGCCGGTGGGGTCACGTTCTGCCACGAAGCGCCATCATCTCGGGTTACGTGCACCAGGCCATCATCGGTAGAAGCCCAGATCTCACCCTTGCGGTGCGGCGATTCGGCTACACAGGCGCATGTTGCATGCACCTCGGCGCCGGCACTTTCGTGCGTGATAGCGCCGCCCGAGGGTCCCTGGCGCGAGATGTCGTTGAGGCTGAGATCCGGAGAAATCTCCTCCCAGCCCATCCCTTCATTCCTGGTCCGGAAGACATGATTGCCGCCTGCATAGAGAACATTGCTGTCGTGCGGCGAGAATACGATGGGGAAGGTCCATGCAAAGCGATATCTCATGTCGCGCGGTGCGATGCCGGTCGATTCCTCAGGCCAGACGTTTACAAGCTGGATTTGGCCGGTCCGGTGGTCGTATCGTTGCAGCGCTCCGGCACCGCCAGGGCTGGAACCGACGGCGCCGCAATAAACGATGTTGGGATCGTCCGGATGCACGGCAATGAAGCCGCTCTCGCCGGTGCCGGGGTAGGTGCAGTCGCCGAGAGTTATAGCACCCCATTGAGTAGCGCTTGGGACGGCGATTGAGGTGTTGTCCTGCTGCGTGCCATAAACGCGATACGGATAGCGGTTGTCGGTATCGATGCGATAGAACTGCGCGGTCGGCTGGTTGTAGATCGATGACCAGGTGAGACCTCCATTAAATGACACACAGGCACCTCCGTCATTGCCTTGTACCATCCGAGCCGGGTTGACCGGATCGATCCATAAGTCGTGGTTGTCGCCATGTGGCGTCATGATTTCGGTGAAGCTGACCCCGCCATCGGTCGATTTCCACATCTGAAGGTTGGCGACGTAGACAGTGTCGGGATCGCGCGTATCGGCGAAAACATGCGTATAGTACCACGGCCGGTGCATCAGATCCCGGTTGGACGAGACCATTGTCCAGCGGGCGCCGTAATCGTCCGAACGATAGAGGCCGGTTTTGTCGTCCGACGCCTCGACAAGTGTCCAGACGCGGCCAGCCTTGGCAGGCGAAACTGCGACACCAAGCTTGCCCAGCAGGCTGGAGGGAAGCCCCGGCGCGCGCGAGACTTCCTCCCACGTGTCGCCGCCATCAGTCGAACGGAACAATCCGCTTCCCGGCCCCCCACTGGAGAGATTCCAGAAACTGCGGCGGGCCTCCCAGAAGGTGGCGAACAGGATCCGAGGGTTGTTGGGATCCATCGACATATCGACTGCGCCAGCGTCGTAGCTGCGGTTGAGGACCTTCTCCCACGTTCTTCCCCCATCGCACGAACGGAAGACGCCGCGCTCCTCGTTGGGACCGAACACATCGCCGAGTGCGGCAACATAGACGATGTCGGGATTCGATGGATGAACGCAGATCCGTCCGATGTGCTTCGTCTCGCGCAATCCGACACTTGACCAGGTGCGCCCGGCATCGGTTGATTTATAGATGCCGTCTCCATAGGACACGTCGAGGCGAATTTCGGTCTCGCCAGTACCTGCGTAGATGACATTGCGATCGGACCGGGCCACGGCGATGGCGCCGATGGCGGCACTGCCAAGGAAGCCGTCAGAAACGCATCGCCAATAGATGCCGCCATCGATGGTCTTCCAGATACCGCCGGCACACGCGCCGAAATAGAATACCATGGCATCCGCGGGATCACCCGCGACGGCAACAACACGACCGCCCCGGGAAGGACCAATGCACCGCCACTTCAGGGCGTCAAGCTTTTCACGCGCAGGAAATTTCGATGAGGCTGTCATTTCACGCGATGGTCCTTCTTTCAATGGACGGGTATGAAGGCCCTGGTATTGTGACACTAACGCTTCGATTCCGCCAAACCGAGGCCGCCAATCCCATGCCCAATGAACCCGAGACCACTTTCTCACCTGACCAAGCTGTGGACCGGCTGCAGGCATTACATGCCAAGGCGGTGCAAGCGCAACGTGACACACTGGCGCGATTTGCCGCGGGTGGTGCGCCGCCTGTTTCTGAAGAGCGGCGGTGCTTCCGCTATCCCGAACTTCGCCTGGTTTGGGAACCGAGCGGGCCGACGCCAGTCACCCGCCGCGCCTGGGGTAAGTTTCAAACACCCGGCATTTATGCCACTACGGTTACCGAACCCGATTTCTTCCGTCCTTACTTGCTTGACCTGCTTCGTCAGCTTGCGCTCGCGCTCGGCTATGCCCACGGCAAGCATTTGTATCATCAGAGCCTCGCGCCGCAGAACATCCTGGTCCGGGACCCCGATACGCGAACTCCACGATTGCTGATCATGAATTGGCAGGTCGCCATGCGCGGCGAAGGGTCAAGCGGCATAACGCCCAGAATGCCCGGGACGCACCACCTCGCGGACCACCTGAGCGATCCCGCCAAGCTCTACGTCGCACCGGAGATCCTCAGTAGCGGAGCCGAGGCGGGAGCGCGCGCGGACGTGTTCTCGCTGGGTGGCATTGCCTATCGCCTGTTCACCGGGCACCCGCCAGCCGACAATCCATTGGACTTGCCAGCAAAAGCTCGCCGCGGGTGGCGGCCTCGTGCTCTCGGGCGCGATCGATGGCGTTTGTCGCGGCTTGGAGGACTTGGTGCGGATGAGCACCACGCCGGACGTAGGCCAGCGCCTCAAGACAGCGACCGAGTTTCTGGAATACTTGGCGCTGGCCGAGGCGGATGAGCGCCCTGCACAGCCCGTAGAGACGACTGTCGACCGGAGTGTCGCGCAAAAGGGAGAGCGCCTCGATGCGGGCCTGATCGTTGACCGCCGCCTGGGCCAAGGTAGCCTGCGGATGCCATTTTGGTCTATCGTGTAGGCAGCGACACCAGGATGGTCTTGAAGGTCGCCATCAATGCGACCCACGAGGGTCGCCTGCGCGCGGAGGCCGATGTTCTTGCCTCCCCCCGTCAGACCAACATCGTGCGCTACATTGAGACCGTCACTGTCTCCGGCCGCGTCGGCATCTTGATGGATTGGGCTGGCGCGGAAAGTCTCGCCGCCATCATTCGAGGTCCAGACCGCCCGTCGCTGGACATGGTAAGCCGGTACGGGGAGGAGTTGCTCCAGGCCATCGACTATCTTGAACAGCAAGGCATGGCCCACCGCGACATCAAGCCGAACAACATCGCCATTGGCGCAGCTGGCGGAACCGGCCGTAAGCGACTGGCGCTGTTCGACTTCTCCCTGTCTCGCACGCCGCCTGAGAACATCGCCGCCGGAACGCGGCCCTATCTTGATCCGTTCCTGCGCCTCCGCCGCCCGGCCCGCTGGGAACAGTATGCCGAGCGCTACGCCGCGGCGCCGATCAGGTGGGGACGCGTGGCAGTCCGTACCCCTGCACTGCGGCGTCATCACTTCGAACGATCGCATAATAATTGGCGCGCAGGGTTCTCGTGGCAGCACTTCGGGGCCGACGAGAACGGTGCGCGACGCGTCGGGAAGGCTGCTTCGTCGGCGACAGCCGGGTCATCAATGCTCCCGCCCCATCTCGCGTGCAATGAGGTCGATCAAGCTGGACATTCTAAACGGTTTCAGAAGGAAAGGCCACCGCTGGTGTTGTTGTTCGGCATATCCAGAAATCAGAACAATCCTGAGTTCTGGACGGCGGCGAACAGCCTCATCGGCTAATTTGATGCCCGACATCCCAGGCATACGGATGTCGGTGATCATCATCCGCAAGGAGGGGTCATTGGCAAGCAGAGTGAGCGCCTGAGGACCGCCCTCCGCCTGAAGGACCGAATATCCCGCGTCACTCAGGAATTCCGCCACTACCGTGCGCACACCCTCTTCATCGTCAACGATCAACAGCTTCATCCCACCGTGCTGCTTCCTGTGCCGCTCACGCGTATGCCGCGCCAATCTCTCCGACAGAGCCGGCTTATGTTCTGGCAGCATCTCCATCTCCAGCCCTGCCCCCATCGCATCCATCATGACCTGGGACGCTCTTACGGCTGCTTCGCCCGCTTCAGTCAGAGGGTTTCTACCGCCGTCAGTCCATCCCTGATTCCAGTGAACAAGCCTTCGCCTTTGCCGAAGCCGGCAAGGCTCGCCTTCGTCTTGTTGATCAGAGCGTCGCGAGCGATTCGAATTGGCTGGCAAGCCTTTCGAGGACAGCGGTTGCCTCGTCCACCACCTCGAAGATGGCTCCCACACTGAAGGAAATTGCGCTGGGCGACGTAACGAACCCTTCTAATGCGTCCTGTTATGTAGGCTGGTCGGACGAGGGACACAACAAGAACTCACCAAGACCTACAGCGGCAGACTTGTGCCGTTCCTACGAGATAACGATTGTATAACGGCAATATAACTAGTTTCGTCAACGCACTCACGATATAGTGAGGTTCGATGCCACGTAGGACGATCCCTCATGGATGATGTTCGAGTTTCCCATCGTACCGGTGCTCAGGTCGCGCACGCGCGACAGGCGGAAACTATCAAGGATCGTCGCCGTCCGGGCCGAATTCACAACGTCAACCCGGCTCTCATCCCGCTCGTGCGCAACCCCACGGCGGGGCGGGTCGCCGGTGATCTAGTTCCCATCGATAGCTTCCAGATCGCAGCCGCCTGGGCTGCTTCAGCCTATCCGGCCGATGTCTGGCTCAGGCTGAGCGCAACGGAACGATCCGCAGCCATCTACCGTGAACTACGCAAGCTCGACGCGGCTCAGACCGCGCGTGAGGTTGATGCGGTAACCAAGCTGATCGCCAAAGAGGATTGAGCCCTCGATTGCAGTCAGCCGGTGACAACATTCTGCGTTCATTGCGATCAACGGATCATTGTTACATTCGGAGTGTCCGCAATGCCGCTGTATCGGTGCTTTTGTTTGACGGATGATGATAGGATCAGTTGGGGAATACACCTCCCCGCGCGAGACCTGATTAGCGCAATCATTGCGGCGCATAAGTCGTGCCAAGAGCATTTCCACTGCTCGGACAGTCGAGTCCAAATTTGGCTTGGATCGACGAAGCTGTATACGAGTGCGGAACGCTCAGATTGGATTGATCCGTGATGGACCACGCTGCGCACAGGTGTGCGTGAGTGACGGCTTGGGCATGATGCAACATATTGTTATCAGCATTTGAGACGCGCTCATTTGCGCCTTCGAACAAACCGACGAATCGCGCACGGCAGTGCAGCAAAGGGAAGTCGAGTGCCAGAATTCAGGTGTCTATGTTTGACCTCAGACGATACGGTCGCTTGGGAAACGCAGGTCCATGCACCAGACTTGCAGCGCGCTATCATCGCAGGTCATATAGCCTGTCAGGAGCATTTCAAAACCACGACAAGCAGAGTCGAGATCTGGCTTGACGAAGATAGGCTATATGTCAGCCTCCCGCCGGGGGATCGCGGAGCGACCTGGACTCCTCCGTAGTGGACCGTGCATTCCACTTTTGCGGATTATGATTAGCCTTTCGCGCCGAGCACTGCGTTAGCGTGATAAACCCGCTACAACGCTAGCTGAGACGGATATCCGCGCCGTGACAGGACTACGCCACATGCGGGCCGGTCGCCCGTGCCGAGGCCAGGATGCGGTACACGGAGGCGACGCCGATACCCAACTCTGCCGCGATCATATTCCGCGTCTGGCCGGCCTCTGCCAACCGTTGTCAGCGATGCTCTGATTTGCCCTAAAATCAGCGGTTTGAAGTTCCGGTCGCAAGCCGGCCTGGGACGGTCGATTGAACGTTCCGAGATGGCGAATGACGGCGGACGGCTCGATCCGGCATCGGGACCGGACCGGCGATCACCGTGGCGATGATGCGTCCTCGCAGGAGGGGACGCCATGGCCGGTGGCAACCGCCGTAAATGCAAGTGCTGTCTGAAGTTATTTCGTCCTGACCCGCGTAACCGCCATCACCAGCGTTACTGCTCTGAGGCCGCCTGTAGAGCGGCGAGCAAGGCTGCCAGCCATGCACGCTGGCGAGCGGCTCCCCAGAACCAGGGCTACTTCCGCGGCCCGGTGAACGTCGCTCGAGTCCAGGCCTGGCGGTCGCGCCATCCCGGGTATTGGCGCAGGGCTCGACGTGCCGGCACTGCGTTACAAGATCTCTCAACGGCGCAACCCGTTGATTCCTTTATCGGAACTGCCGCTGCGGCGGGCTCGCCATTACAAGAGGTCTTAACCGCGCAACCTGTATTGGTGGCTGCCTGCTGAGGCTATGTGGTTCGGCCACTCGCAGAGACGCGAGCCGCCGTTCGCCGTCCAGCAGTGGACCTATATCGAGCCCACGATATCTGACAGCTTCCATTACAGGTGAATGTGCAGCCAACATCCGGCAAGAAAGCCTACGTCTGGGAAATTGTCATCGAGGATGGCTCAACCAACCGTCCAGTTAGCCGGTCTTCGGGGTCATATCGATCGATGGAGGAGGCCCACGCTAAAGGTTCCGTTGCGTTGGCCCGGCGTCCGTTCCCTTCGCGCCCCACCATAATCGAGCCGACGGCCGCCGCATCGCCGCCAACATCGCGAGACGGCTCAAGCCGGGCATCAGTCCTCGCTCTCCCAAAGCACCTCTGGCTTTTCGTCAGCGAGCGCGGCCGTCTCGACACGCTGTAGCAGCACAGCGACGCGTTCTGTCATGCACTAGCCTCCATTGTCTTTGCCGCAGCAGGTAATGCCGACGGCACGGCCGGCAAGAGGGTTAGGAGGTTTCCCAACTAGACTAGATTAGCCCACTCGTTGGAATAAATCTTGACATCCGCTCACGCTCCCATATTACTAACGCTACTGTCACGAAAGAATAAAGCGGAAGATGCCGCAACAGCGCAATCGGGGGAAAGCCTAGCGACCTTGGTGCCGAGACAGCTGTGCACGATTAGGTCTTCAGCAGCCGTTTATAGGCAAGGAACCGACTCACGACAGTGGAGGTCACAACTCGACCACGACACACCGCGCAAGGGAGGGTACCGAATGCCTTCCGATAAGTTTCAGATCGCTGCTGCTCGGGCAGCCGCGTCCTATTCGACCGATATCTGGTTCAGTCTGAGCGCAACGGAGCGATCCGCCGCCATCTATCGTGAACTGCGCAAGCTCGATGCAGAGTGTCTCAAAGCGTCTGAGCCAGGGAAACCGCTATCCAGCGTCCGGGGGAAACCGCCAGTCTGACCACCAGAGCGGCCCCATGCGGGGGCGGCTACAGCCAATCTGATTCTCGCGAGTAGCCTCGGGGCAGCAAAGAGGGCTAACGAGATGCCGTTCGCTCCGACGATCACCAGAAACAGAACTTGTGCATTCATGCTGAGGTCATCGCCCTATGGAAAGACGGCGCGCACCAAGGGATTCCATTCCAGACGCGCGCCGCAAGTCTCAGTAACAGGCACGTTCTACCACCGAATACCGAGGGGCATACGCTCGTTAACGTGTGATTAACGGGAGATTACCGGCTGTTTGACCGCGGCCAAGGAGGGCGGCCGATCAGACGGATGGCAGAAAGAGCTGCCCGCGGGCTGGCGGTGCGCCATCGTTGCTAGCTCGTCTTCAGTCTCACCCCGGCCCTCCGCCGTTCTCGGCGACGAACTCGACGCCGGCCGAGGTCAAATGGCCTGAACATTGATCGCCGCGAGCTTATCGGGTTGCATCCGGGCTCGACCTCAAAACCCACCTTTTGGCCCTCGTTGAGGTAAGCAATTCCCGAGCGCTGCACGGCATTGATGTGCACAAATACATCGTCCGAGCCGTCGTCGGGTTGAATGAAGCCGAATCCCTCGGTGGTTTTGAACCACTTCACCGTGCCTGTTGCCACACACTGTTCCCCTATTTCCCCGCCGTTGGCTTTGCGCTGGCCATGCTCCAGAACATAGCCAGCGCGCCATCGGTGATCCCCACCGGTATCGACGTGGCGGGTGTGGTGGCCGATGCCCGTTGATGCGAGAGCTTCGGCCGTTGGCGAGATACCTGGATCGCGCTAATCTACCAGGACTATGAGTCTCTACCTTCGCCGCCCCGGTTCGCCGTGGGCGGCTTTTTGTTGCCCGAAACCAGTGGCAGAGGGCTCTGTTTTCTGCCGATGGCCTTGTCCTCGTGGACATGCGAGTGTTTCGTCCGGTCTGCACCGTTGGCGGTGACGACCTAGAGAGGCAGGTCTAGATGGCACCGCTGCTGCTACGGCAAGCCAACCGCGGGCAGATCCGCGATGCCCTGCAGATAGTGTTCGACAAAAATCCCAACGATCCGCCAAATAAGAACAAGATGTGCCCACTAGCGAAGGAAGAGCTCGGACGGCTCGGACTGTGCGCAAGCAATCGACAGATACAAGACGTAGGGGATGAGCCGGCGCTCAAGGTCCGCCGCAACCCGGTAGGGCAAAAGAAAAACCCGGGCCGATGACCAGCAACCGGAGGTCCTTGCGAGAAGGACGATTGTTCACCAACTCCGGCAGTTAGCGATGTTGGCGGGTTGTTTTTTGGCCGATCGCAGATTAGCGAGACCGCATGCCGCGTCGCAAATGTCAGGCCTGCTCCCGCAAGCGGTCCACAACTCCACAACTGCGTCGATCGACGCGTTCAACAGCACCAGCGCAGCCGCCGGGCCGATCTGTTCCAAAATCACCGTGATCGCCTTCGCTGCGGCGGTGAGTTGCGCGTGCCGGCCGGTGCCGTAGCCCGATGCACCGATATCGTCCGCGTCACGCGGCGTCGGCATTCCTAAAGCACAAGGTTGCTTTGCCATGCGTAAAAGCATAGCATGGCCAGTCCCGCCAGCCCTACGTTGGATTGACTTACGTAGGCAAACTTCTGCAACGACTTACCGATCTTGCCGTTTATGTTTGTCTCGACGCTGCTAGTGTTGACACGTGAATTGTCGTTTGTGGTCGAGCTACGCACCGCAGCCGGCGCAGAGCCGCCCTGGAGGGCTGGGTCCGGCGTGTAGGCCCCTGGGACGATGCTGGTCTGTGAGGGCGTTGGCGTGCTTGTCTGACGCGCCTGTGGCCCGTAAGCAGCGCGCGCATCGATCATGTGCCGCATCCATGCCATAGCGGACGTGTTCTGCTGCGAGCCGCCCGGCACGGACGGCCACACACCCTTCAGAGCATCGGCGATCTGCATCTCATGCCCGCCGGCCGCTGCGTCCTCCGCAAGATCGCGACCGGTCTGCTGACGGTAGGCCGTGGACGCGAGATAGGCGAACTTCTTGTCCTGGTCTTCCGGAGCCTCGCCATAGTTTTGAATCTTCTTCGACACATCGGCATCCGTGGCAGCAGTGAACTGATACCGTCCATGGGCCGAGCTTGTGGGATTCTTGGCGCTATAATCTCCGACGCTTTCCCCGGCAGCAATAGCATCTGCGACAACCTTCAAGCCAAACAGCATACTCTGATCCGCAACGGGAGCATATTGGTTGGATCGTTGACTTCCGCCGCCGCCGAACAAGTGTGTAAAGCTATGCCACAATCCACCCGCCATCTCGCCAAAGCTCTGGATTGGCTGATCGGGATGCGCGATGTTGTACTCTTCGACAACCTTTTTCTCTCGCGCATCCAGCTCTTCTTGCGTAATCGGACAAACGCCCTGGCTTCGACGCGATGTTGCGGGACGCCACAATGCGGCGCTTCGACGACCTGATGTTCTGGTCGATCGACCGCCTGGGCCGCAGCACAGCGGCGGTTACGGCCGCGCTGGCGGACTTGGAGGCAGCCGGCGTGGCGATCTATGCGGACAAGGAAGCCATGGACGCAACCACGCCGCACGGCCGTGCAATGCTGCAGATGGCTGCAGTATTCGCGGAGCTAGAACGCCGCATGATCCGCGAGCGCGTTATAGCAGGACTGGCGCGGATGCGCGCGGAAGGCAAGAAGACGCTCGGCCGGCCCAAGGTGGGCAGGAAGGTGGAGGACGCGATACGCGCTCGCCTCTCGACCGGTGACGGCATGTTGAAGGTTTCCAAGGCCCTTGGCGTAGGGGTGTCGTCGTCGCGACCGTCATGCGTGTACGCGCTGCCATGCACCAGCCAGCCTCCATGGCGTCCCAGTTCGACAGACATTAAGCGCGCCATTGTCCGTAGCATCACGGCCGTCACCGGGCATAGGCCACGGGCACGACCGGATGATCTGGACGAGGTCGGGCGGGAGCCCACGCGGGCGGACACCGGGCGGTCAATGTGCCAGGTCCTGACAGGGTTCTTTCGATGTGGCAAGTTGCCGATCGACTGACTCTCCTTAGCCGTGAAGGCAACTACCTGGATCTGGACCCGGTGGTGAAGGATCCGATGGGGTTCCAGGAAAATCCGCACCACGGTGGTGTTCGGCGTGCCGAACCATGAGGCGCTCGTTCCGGCAGCTAGCCCAGGGCTCGGCGGCGGGACGCGGGTCGTTATCCTATGACATTTGCTCGTCGGCATCATACGGACGCAGCCGCTCCCAGCATCACCGCACGAACGGCCTCCAGGAGGGTCGCGCTTGAATATGGCTTCATAACAATCGGATCACGTGCTTGCTCCCGTAGCGCCGACGTGTCCGCAGCACCGGTCACATAGATCACCGCCAGGTGCGGCTGGATCTGACGGGCCAGATGCACGAACTCGGAACCCGACATCATGGGCATCGCGTAATCGACAAGCGCCAGGCAGACCGGGCCAGCCGCAAGTATATCTCGCGCTTCCCGTCCGCTGCCAGCTTCCTCTACCACATATCCTGCCTCTCTCAGGAAAATTGCAGCGATCTGGCGGGCGTCCGCATCGTCGTCCACCACCAGAACGAGACCGCTGCCGGTAGTGATGTCCGTAGGCTCCGGCTTGGCCGATGCAATGACCGCTTGCATTTTCGTGGCACGTGGGAGGAAGACCTCCACAGTCGTGCCGGCGCCTGGCTCGCTGGCAAGCCGCGCTGTCCCGCCGAATTGCGTCGCGACCCCGTAAACCTGCGCCAGGCCAAGGCCGCTGCCCTTGCCGATCTCTTTGGTGGTAAAGAAAGGTTCGAATGCGCGCTCCACGAGGTTCGGCGCCATTCCGATGCCGGAATCGACCACGGCGATCCGCACATAATCACCCGGATCGAGTGAGCCCGGACGATCGACCTCGGCCTCATGAACGTTACGCGTCACAATGCGCAGTCGGCCTCCGGCAGGCATTGCGTCTCTGGAATTTATGGCAAGGTTGAGGATGACCAGTTCGAGCTGAGTCGGGTCACTGTTCGCTGGCCAGAGGTCAGAGGCCAGATCGGTCTCCACCTGCACGAGACCGCCGAGGCTGCGCTGCAGCAGGTCGCCCATGCCAATGATCACCGCATTTACGTCCACCGGCCGCGGCATCAGGTTCTGACGGCGCGCATAAGCCAGTAACTGCTGGGTAAGCTGCCCACCACGCACCGCGGCACGCATCGCGGCGTCAACTCGCGAAAGTGCCTCCGGATCAGTGAGCCGCCTCAGAAGCAGTTCGAGATTCCCGATTACAGCGGTGAGCAGATTGTTAAAGTCGTGCGCAATGCCACCAGTGAGCTGGCCGATCGCCTCCATCTTCTGCGCCTGCCTGAACTGCGCCTCAACGCGACGCATCTCAGTGAGGTCAACCGAAGCCAGCAACACGTGCTCGACACGTCCGCTGGTCCCGGTGAGTGGCACCAGGAAGGAGCGGCGCGATACGTCCCCGATTGGGAATCGTGTGCCTGCATTCGTACCACGGGCTTCCCGGTCTCGATCGCCCGACGGTACTGCATCGTCGCAAAGTCTGCCTGCTCGGCTGGGAAGATCTCGTCCAGAGACTTGCCGACCACAAACTCGCGGCTGTAGCCGGAATGGCGCGTCCAGGCGGGATTGGCATCCTCGCAGACGATGCGGCCGTCCGGATGGATGGCCAGAAGGCAAGGTCAACAGGTGAGTGTTCGAAAATCGCGCTGTAGCGTTCGCGCGATTGACGCAGCTCCTGCACTGTTTCGCTCAGCGCGCGGGTGCGATCCGCAACTTCACGCTCGAGGTCTCCGGCAAAGCTCCGGAGCGCTTGCTCGGCCTCGATGCGCTCGCTGATGTCACGCCAGTAGTCCGTGACGCCATCGCCAGTCGGCCCCACATTGACCGACACCCAAATGCCAGTGGTCGGCGACGGCGCCTCGAAGGTGATCACCTGCTGTTCCGCACGAACGCGCCGGAGGACCTGTTCGTTCACTGTGCCGAGGAGCTGAGGGAACCGTTCCCAGATGACACGGCCGATGACCTCCCAGACATCGACACCCCAAAATGCCAGCGCTCGCCGATTGGCGTAGACGATGCGCCACTCGCCATCGAGGGCATAGAATGCGTCCCCCATGCTTTCCAGGATGGCCTGGGCGTCAGTCGACAGTGTGGTCGATCTGGTCTCCATGATCAGAGGCTCTTTCGCCGTGATCGCCTCCGTCCGGATGGCAGAGGCGCGCGCCGATGGATGCGACCATACACTGGCCGTGCCAGGCACCTTGCTGTGGCAAATCCACTGTCGCGGCTGTGATGCCGAAGGGGCAGCAATAGCACGAATTAGGCTGCCATCACCACCTTGATACGCGCCAAAGTGTCATTGCTGAGGCCAATCGCCCAGAGAGACCTTCTTGATGCGGTCGCCCGAAGCTCGGTGGGCGCGCATGGCGCCGCTCACCTGACCCTGACGGCCGCCAGTCTGCGGGGAGACAGTTGCCGTGTAGTGGGCTGTGTGTCGGATATCGACGTGGCCTAGGAAGTCCTAATGAGCCTTGTGTCCACTCCCTCGTTCGGTGAAGCCCCGCATCTGTCAGCGTCACCCTGATTCTGGTCTAAAACCAGCGGGTTGGAGTTCCGATCGTGGGACGGTCCGAGGCGGTCGATTGAACGCTCCGAGATGGCGAAGGACCGCGGGTGGCTCAGTCCGGCATCGGGACCGGACCGGCGATCACCGTGGCGATGATGCGTCCTCGCAGGAGGGGCCGCCATGGCCGGTCGCAACCGCCGTAAATGCAAGTGCTGTCTGAAGTTATTCCGTCCCGACCTGCGCAACCCACCATCACCAGCGTTATTGCTCGGCAACCGCCTGCAGAGCGGCCAGCAAGGCCGCCAGCCAGGCGCGCTGGCGCGCGGCGCCGGAGAACCAGGGCTACTTCCGCGGCCCTGTGAACGTCGCTCGGGTGCAGGCGGCCGTTGGCGCTACCCGGGTCATAGCGTTCGACGGAGCATCGGCCAATAGACCTGCATCACCCCGAAAATGTATGCGGTACTGATGCCGAACAGCAGCGTGCCATTGGCAGCCTCCAGTGCTCCCATCATTTGCCAGTGCCCATGGAGCACCAGCCCCCTGTTGGACGAGCCTTCGATGGGCCTCGCACCACTGCTCGTCGAAGAGATCTTTGAGATCGTCCATCGGCTGAACCGAGAAACTAATGTCAGCTTCCTAGTGGCGGAGCAGAACAGCAACATGGCGCTGCGCTACGCCAGCTATGGCTGTGTTCTGGAGAACGACCGCGTCTCCCTGGCCATCGATGACGATGCCGCCCAGGTGATGCAGATCAAAGGGTTGTCGATGGCGGCGCATGCCCGCCGGGTCATCGATGGGGCCGAGGGGGCGAAGGCACTCGGCTTGCTCTTCGCGCGCTATCCGGCTCAGGAGGGCCTGACCGTGGCATTGCCGTCACCAGCCGACGTAGCGATCTTCCGCGTGACGCCGACGATCATTTCGTTGCTCGACTACACCCTCGGCTTTGCACATGCCGACCTCGTGTCGTGCGACCTTCAATAAGCCGCCGCTTGAACGGTTCCATCGGCGGCGCGGCGATCATCTATTTCGCACCCGTATTCGCAGCGGGGTTCGTGCTGGGAACGATCCGAGTCCTCCTGATCGCGCCTCTGTGGGGCGAACTGCCTGCGGTCCTACTCGAGTTCGCCGATTATGCTATTCGTGTCGTGGCTGGCGTGCGGGTCATCGATTCGTGTATTCGGCGTTCGTGGGCGCTGCGCCGGACTGGCCATGGGCACTGCCGCGTTTGCCTTGTTGATGACAGCGGAGTTGGCGCTGTCCCTCGTCGCCTTTGGTCGATCGTCCGCGGAATACCTGCGCGCATATGGTACGCTGGCGGGCGCCGTCGGACTGACGAGCCAGGTCGCCTTCGGGCTCATTCCACTACTGAGATCCGGCGGGTCTCGCGGAGCATAATGGCACTTTCACACTGAATGGCGTACTGTGACCTGAGGTGGCCACACGCCGCATTTACTCGTTGTCATCGTGTTCTTCTCGGCAGTGTGGCGGCGCCGGTCGGCAATGACGCCAAAGCTGTGA
>CAWABH010000009.1:0-12859 GCA_963780095.1 uncultured Alphaproteobacteria bacterium | reverse complement strand
CGTCACCCGTGAACATCCCAAGAACACGCGCCAGATGCCCAGAACGCGCGGCCAGATGCCCAAGAAAAGGCGCTCAGATCTGGACATGACGGCTGATGGAATCACCGCGACCCAGCGATCAGCTTTTCGCGGGCTGCGCGATCTTCCCGACTGACGGTGCCGGTTCCGGCGCGGTCCGTCATGCGCACTCGCGCCGCCCAGCGCGCCGCCAGCCGCGCCTCTGGCCTGCGCCTGGGCATCCAGCTTCGCAGCGACATCGGCGAGACCGGCGCGCATCACGTCCGGGTCGTTCTGTGCCATCAAAGCTCGGACGCGGTCGGCTAGTGCCGCGAGGTCTTCCGAATTCCGGCCCCCAGCGTTTCGCCAGCTAGCAGACCTGCCGCCCTCGAAAATGCGCAGAATAATCGACGCTGATGATGCACATCACGCACGCCAGGGCATGACGCGGTCCCGGCTTGTCACCACCATGTCCACGCGGTCGCTCCGGCACTGTGCGCAGCGCCAGCGCAGCCGGGTCAGCGGCACATCACCACGGCCGCTGTCGATCAGGCTCTGCAGGTCCGCATCGCGCTGGTGCCGGCAGTGCCAACCCGTCAGAAGGACACGCACGTAGCGCGCCGCGAGCGTAGAGCGCGGTGTTGGAAGGTCGGCGTCGTCCTGCCAACCGACGATCTCCACCTGATCCGGCGCCATGTGGTCCGGCGGGTGACAGCGCATGCAGCGCCGACCCCTTGGATCGTGCCGCTCCGTCCACCAACGCCGTCCATAGCAAGCTCGGCACCAGGTTCCCTCCGGCGGTCGCTGTTCGACCTGTGACCAGCTTGGCTGCCGCTGAAGGTGAGGCGGACCGGCGTCACTCATCGCGTGGCCGCATCATCCGCCGGACGAGATCCGCTACTTCACCCTCTTCCTCTGGTGAGACCTCGCGGTCTTGGGCGGCTTCCTCGCGGCGCCGGATGCGTTCCGACTTCCCAGGCGCCTGGACGATCGGCGCTGCGATGGCGATGGCCTTCTTCTTCTTCGGCTGCCGGCGGCGGCGGAAGGCGTATGTGACGATCTAGCCATGCGGCGAACAATAGCCGTGCGCCCCCGTGGAGCCGAGACTCGTGTTTGAGGCGAAAGAAAACTACCCGACTGTGAACCACTTCACGCGTTCGACCCACTCGTTGAACTAACGTCAAGTGTGGGCAGCCTATCTCGAACATCTGCCCGCCCCAGCAGGTCTGCTTCGGAGAATCCCCATGGCCAGTGGAACACAATTGCCGAATTCGGGAATGACGACGACGCTTAAGGTGCGACGCGTCAAGGCTTTGCCGGAAGGTCCAGGTAGTGTTGTGCTTATTTGCAACCCCTCATCTCGCTGTTGTGGCGGACAGGCCCCAAGGAGGAGGTGGCGGCAGTGGCAGCGGGGCCACCATCGACATTTGCAAGTGCGTGGGACGAGCAATACCAGTGTACTAGCGACGGAAAGGGCCACACGACCTGTAAAGAAGTATGTATCTCGTGGGAATGCACGACGCTGCCTGAACCGACCTGACTTGAAGGCGCCTCGCCCGTGTAAGGCGGCGTCACTCGAGGGGTCGGCAGGTCGGCGTCGTCCGTCATCGTGGGCGCATCATCCTGGCGACGAGGTCCGCGACCCGCGCTTCCTCCTCGGCTCCTCGGGCGACCCCACGCCGCTGCCTGAAACTGCGGTTCCTGCGGCGCAGGGCTAGCGTGTGAACTGTTACAATTTCAGGAGGACGACCCGCCGCCTGATCCTGCTCTCGTCGCCAATTTCTCTGCTCGCCTGCTACTCCGCTTATGCTCAGCCGTCCGTTCCCCCCGGTGCCCGACCACCGCGGCCCGATTACCAAGGCGGCCGAACTACCGCTGGCGGCTGGGTCACGCGGCCCCTAGATCCTGGGAATTGCGGCACACCGGATGAGCCTAGCCCTGTCCGCCGATGCCGCGCCATCCGCTGCCCTACTTCCCCGAAAATCGGCATCAGTAGCCGCCACACACCCGTTTAGCGGGGGGCCCTGACGGCAGCGCGTCGCTGCCGTGAAAATTCCCGGCATAGCCGTCTACCTGCAGGGTGCCCTTGAATGCCACCAAGTGTGCGGTCGGGTGCTCGCCCCTGCGGTCCTCGGAGTAGACGTAGGTTGCTGCCGGATGGGTGCGCCCCGACCAAGGCCGGTCATCGACTGCATAGCACCAAAGCCGCCCTGTCTTGGTCTGTAGAGTGGAAGGGAATCACAGAATTTGCTGACCACGACGTGCGCAACCAACGCTTCCGTTGCCATGCCCCATCGATCGGCCGCTCCGGCGCCGGTGCCTGCACCACGGCGCCCTCGCAGGTGCGGCATCCATCTTCACGCGCAGCTGGGCGGGACGGATGAGCGTCTCGGTGCGATCATCGCCGATCACGTGCAGTGCGCTGCCACAGCACGGGCATTCCTTGTTCTCGATATCGATGACGACCTCGGAGCGCGGCAGGTGCGCGGGCAATGCACCACGATTGCGGTTGGTCACGTCTCTGCGCCGCCGCCTCTCCGGTGGCTCTGCTGCACCTCTTGGCGGCATCGCTTTCGGCGGCACTCTGCTCCGCATCCTCAAGGACGAGATGCAGTTGATCGAGGTCGAGCTTTTCCGAACGCGGGCCGTAGCGATGGCGCAGCAGCCGTTGGATCAGCTGCCACAGCTTCTCGTTCTCGGCTTGCAGTTCAGGCACCACCTCCTGCAGCATGCGCTGCAGAACAGCCGGATCGTCAGGCAGTGCCGCGAGATCGATCTGCACAACACGATGATGATGACGTAGCTCGTCGCGTCGTCGCCGATCATCCCGGCGGGCATTTGCAAGTTAACCGAAGCCGAGAACGTACGTGGGCGGAGGGCGGCCGACGTTGGCTATCACATTATTTGATGGACGCAGGCTCCTGTCGCCAGATCCGGAACGCTCTCCCGCGAGCGCGCCGATGCCGAACATCGGGAAGTACCGCTCGCTGAGCGACACCATAGCTGCGCAGCCCGTCAGTGACGAGGCGCCGGGGCTTGTACTGCAGACTGTGCTGGACATCCTGGTGCAGGTTCGGCGGAGCGGGGCGGCTGCCCAAGCGATTTTTCAAGCGGTTGCCGCATGGAACGCCATGCTGATCCACTGCGCGCCACGGATGGTCCGGTACGCACCCTGGGATGCGGATGAACACCTCATCGAGGTGCCATGTATCGCCGGGCTGCGGTCGACGACGGCGCAGTCGCCTGGCGAAATCGGCACCGAACTTCAGGCACCAGTGCCGGATGCTTTTCGTGGGTCACCGTGATGCCGCGTTCGGCCAGGATCAGCTCGACGTCACGCAGGCTGAGACTGAACATGTGATACAGCCAGACTGCATGGCTGATGATCTCGGCAGGAAACCGATGCCGGGGATACGAAGCGGGGTCGAGTGTCATGCCGTCAGCCTCGCCTACCGGCCGCCCAAGCGCCAGCCGCGGTTAACTTGGCAATGCCCGGCCTCGCCATCGGCAAACAGTCAGCCAAATAGCTACTGCCCTCTACCCCCGGATAATTCTGCGTGAACCCCGCCAGCTCCCGTTGGCGGGGTTAGTTGCGCTGCCTCCAATCGATCGCGGGGCAGCTCAAGGTTGGAATTTTGCGCCGGAAAGTAGCTAGAACTCGAACTCGGGCCCGTCGACATACCGGAACCTTTCCCAGCGCATCGTCGCGCAAGGTGAAGCCGAGACCCGGTCGGCCCGGCGCATGCACCATGCCATCCGGGCGGTATTCGAACGCCTCATTGAACAGATCCCACATCATCGGCATGTAGCCTTGTGCAGCTTGACCTCCAGGATGTGGCAGTTGGGCGCCGCCATCGCGACGTGGAGGCTCGCCGCGAACAGCACCCCGCTGCCCCAGGCGTGCGGCGCGAGGCGCACGCTGTGCGCCGAGGTCAGCGCCGCAATCCGTTCTGATCTCCGTCATACCGCCGGTGCGGGCAACGTCCGGCTGGGCGATATCGAGGGCACGGCGTTCCAGCAGATCCTGAAAGTCGAATCGCGTGAACTCACGCTCGCCCGAGGCAATGGGGATGGTCGTCGAACGGCGTACTTCCGCCTGACCGGCGTGGTCGTCCGGCGACACCGGTTCCTCGAACCAGGCGATGTCATACGGCTCCAGTTCCCTCGCCAACTTGATGGCGGTTGCCACCTCTAGCGAGCCGTGTGCATCGACCATCAGTTCGACATTGGGGCCGATGCCGCGCCGGGCCGCCTTCACCCGGCGCACGCAATTGGCGATCGAGAATCCGTCGCGGCCGACCACGCGCATCTTGCAGGCGGAAAAACCCTTGGCGGCGTAGCCCGCGAGTTCCGCCTCGGCCTCGTCGCCGGGCGCCCAGCCGCCGCTCGCGTAGCCGCGAACCGCGCTGCGCGCCGCGCCAAGCGCCTGGTAGACCGGAATGCCAAGCGCCTGCGCCTTGGCGTCCCATACCGCGATGTCAATGCCGGCGATCGCTTCCATGATGACGCCTCGCCGCCGGCTTTCATCCGCCTGCGTCACGCCGCGTTCGAGCGCCGGCTTTGCCCGCGAGCCGTTGTACATCTTCTCGTAGATACGCTCGGAGAACATGGGGTCCTCACCGAGGCACTCGGCCGCGAGTTCGTGCTCGACAACGGCCATCACGATCGGCGGTGTGCCAAGAGCCGCGCCGATGCCACCAGCCCGCTATCCGTCTCGATGCGAATGAGTGTCGCGTCGCTCTTGACTTTTGTTCCGAGATCGGTTCGGTGACGCTTCTCCACCGGAACGGGCGCGGACATCGGAATAGCGGACACCGTGACGATTTTCATGGCTCGGTCTTCCCTGGTCTTCGTTCAGTCGGGCGGCGCGCACGCCTCGTGATGCGCGAGGTCCGCATCGCGCAGGCCGCCAGGTTTGAGAACTGGTCGCCGCCATGGCCTTCGGCGACCCAGGCCAATTCATAGCCCAGGCGCTCGGCGAGGACGATAAGGTCAACGATGTCGGCCGGGTTGGGGCCGCCGGAAATGGCGATGCCGATCCTGCTCATGCCTTGCCTCTGGACTGCCGTGGGCGCGCGCCGATGCTACGGTGACAAACTACGGCGACCCGCATCCAGCAGCATATCGCTAATCCACGCCCCTTGCATGACGTCCTGCTGCATCGTGCGTCCGGCCTGGTGGATGCGACGGGTGATGTCCTGCATGGCCTTGATGACCTCCGGATGGTCGGGCTGGCCGGGATAGCCAAGACTTTGTGCAAAATCAATGCAGACGAAATCGAAGTCGAGCTTCCCTAGAATGTCGATCACCCACGGGGAGGGAAAGGGGAAGGATGTAGCCATACGCCCTGCGCGCATGGCGGCCTCGGGTTCGGTTCCTTCATCGCATGTCCTCATGTGTGCCCGCGAAGCATCGCATGGTGCCACCATGCCGTGCGGGCGCCTATGCATCCCTGAACGACGATCCGGCACGTCCACCCGATCTGTCGCGATGGACACTGTTGCGATCCGGCGAGCTAGAACGGCACATGCGAGGACAGGATGGCCGACAGGACCGGCAATCACCGCATCCACATGACGGTCGCCGAAGCGCGGGCGCTTGGCGAGGCGGCCATGCGTGGCTCCGGGTATGACGACGACGACGCGCGCATCCTGACGGATCATGTGCTGGATGCGGCGCTGTGCGGTTACGAATATTCCGGCCTCCCCAAACTTCTGAATGTCGTCGACCACGCGGAATTCCGGCTGCCGCGACGGCCTGTCACCGTGGTGCGCGAGACGGGAGCGACGGTCCTGCTCGATGGCGGCAACGACACGGGCATGGTCGCGGCTTACCGCGCGGCCGAGGCGACGATCGTGCGCGCGGACGCGCATGGCCTCGCCATGGCATTGCCAAGTTAGCTGGGGCTAGCGCTTGGACGATGGCCGGGCAGGCTGACAACATGCCACTCGAACCCGCTTCCTATCCCCGGCACCGGTTCCGGCCGAGATCATCAACCACGCTGTGTGGCTGTATCACGTCTTCAGCTTGAGCCTGCGCGACGTGGAGCTGATCCTGGCCGAACGCGGCATCGTGATGACCCATGAGAGCATCCGGCACTGGTGCCTGAAGTTCGGTGCCAACTTCGCCGGACGGCTACGCCGCCGACGACCGAAGCCTGGCAACACCTGGCACCTTGATGAGGTGTTCATCCGCATCCGCGGTGTGTTGCACTATCTGTGGCGCGCGGTGGACCAGCACGGCATCGAAACAGTTGTTGCATGGGCTGCAATACAAGCCACGACGCCTGGTCACGGACGGCCTGCGCAGCTACGGCGTCGCTCACCGAGCCATCATGCCTGATGTCCGGCATCGGACGAGCAGGTACTTGAACAACCGCGCCGAGAATTCGCATCGGCCCACGCGACGACGTGAGCGGCAGATGCAGAGGTTCAAATCAGGCGGGCAGGCACACAGCGGTTCCTGTCCACGCATGCCATGATCTACGGCCACTTCCGGCCGCGACGCCATCTCATGAGCGCAGCCGCCTATCGAGGCGCTCGCACAAAGGCGTTCCGGATCTGGCGACAGGAGACCTGCGTCCGCCTAGCAGCGTGACGCCGCGCTATCCCTTCCGTCTCCCGCGCGCGTCTCCGTATCGGTTAGCTTGGCAATGCCCCTGACCGGGGAGACGCGGCTGGAAGGCCCTGACGCCGTGCCGGTGGCGGCTGCCCTGCTGGAGGGCTTCGAGGCGCCTGCCGGCGCGTGGGAGACCGAAACTCCTGCCGGCCCGCATCGCCGGCTACGAGCCGTCTTGGCTTGACGACATGGCGGGACGCATCACATGGCGCCGCCTGACACAGGCAGCCCGAAGTGGGCGTGAGCGGCAGGCCGCACTGGTGCGCACGGCGCCGATTGCGTTGTTGGCTCGCCAGCACGCTGGGTTCTGGCATGCGTTGGCCGGCACCGCCGATACGCTGCCGCTCAGCTCGGTGCCCAGGCCGTGCTGGACTGCCTGCGCACGCACGGCGCGCTGTTCTTCGCTGAGCTGCCCGATGCCAGCGGTCTACTGGCGCCGCAGGTAGAGGATGCGCTCAGCGAGCTGGTCGCCTGGGGCTTGGTGACCTCGGACAATTTCGGCGGGCTGCGCGCACTTCTGGTCCCCTCGGACCGGCGTAAGCCAAGCGGTGGCGGCAGCCGGCGGCGGCGCATTCTGAGCTTCGGCATGGAGGACGCTGGCCGCTGGGCGCTCGGGCGCCACCCGGCGGAAGCCGCCGGCGCAGCTGCGCTTAAGCATGTCGCGCATGCGTTGCTGCGCCGCTATGGCGTGGTGTTCTGGCGCCTTCTGGCCCGAGAGCCGGACTGGCTGCCGCCATGGCGTGACCTCGTGCGGGTCTATCGGCGGCTGGAGGCGCGTGGCGAGATTCCCGGCGGACGCTTCGTCGCGGGGTTCGCCGGCGAGCAGTATGCTTTGCCGGATGCGCTCGGCATGCTTCGCCAAGTGCGGCGCCGACCGCACGCGGATGAGTTCGTCTCCTTGTCCGGTGCCGATCCGCTAAATCTCGCCGGCATCCTGACCGGCAACCCAGAGAATGTTGGATCCCGGTTCCTTTCCCTGCTCCAGTCCGCTCCTACCCGAACTTTCTCCGCGATTTCCGAGACCGCCAGAAAGGCCAACTGCCGGAGGCATTCGTGCGAGAGGCTTGGGGGTTCGATGTGCGCGTCGCAGGCGGTTCTGCGAGATCTGCGACAGGGAATTCATAACCAGAGAATAAGGTGCGCCCCGCGATGCTCGGTCGAAAACTGGGATCGCGAGGGTGGGAAGCGGGACTTTGAAGAGACACGAAGTCCGCCTGGGTGTATTTCATGCACAACTGGAGCCCGACAGCACGCTAACTAATGTGTCCAAATCGGCATTCGATCTGTCGGACATGTCAGATGCGATGGACTTCGGAACGGGCGGATCGATGGTCCCCCGGCGTGTGACCGACCTCAAGCCCTGCGTCTACGACGCCCCGCTTCGCGGCTCCGGGGCTTGACCTCGTTCGCACGCCGGGAGCCGAGCATTGATGCCCTCGACGGAAGGTCTCGTTCTTCAGCTGCTTCCGAAGTCTGGACTTGGTGGACACTGTCCGGATGATGCAGTCCAGTCTTTTTCACTTTTTATCGGGACTGGGCATGGGTCAACCTTTAAGCGCGCTGGTATGACAGGATGATGCCGCCAGCCAACATTTTCGCGAGCCAGCTTCAAACTGATCTTCAGCTGCTGAAATGTCCTGCGTGGTGCTATCAACCTGCCGCGCCATCAACCTATTGATCTGGATATGCTTTTCGAACCTTCACCGTTCAAGTCGGGCCATGGACGACACGCATCACACCAGCACCGCGCCGTGCAATGTGGGCTCAACGGGCCGCTTACTCGAAAGTCGGGTTAGTATGCCTGGATCGCCGTCCAGGCCCCGTCGGCTGCCGATGAAGCGATCGCTGCCGTGACGAAGGCCATGCCGCGTACACCTTCGCGGATGCTGGGAACCAGTGTGGTCAGCGGATCCACAGCAATCTCAGCCTGCCGCGCCCGCAGTTGGGCTGCAACATCGCGGTAGAGCTGGGCGAAACCTTCCAGATAACCTTCCGGGTGGCCAGAAGGGAGGCGGGTGGCATGGGCGGCTGCCGCACCGATCGTGGGGCCACCACGACTGAGGGCCACGGGCGGCTGACCGAGGCGGGAGAAGACGAGTTGGTTCGGGTGCTCCTGGCGCCAGGAGAGGGCAGCCTTCTCACCATGGATGCGGATGGCAAGGCCGTTCTCGTTGCCCGGCGCGACCTGGCTTGCCCAGAGGGCGCCGCGGGCGCCCCCCGCGAAGCGAAGCAGCATTTGCGCATTGTCATCGAGGCGGCGACCAGCGACGAAGGTCGAGAGATCGGCAGCCAACTCGGCGCATTCCTGCCCGGCGATGAATTCGGCGAGGTTGAAGGCGTGGGTGCCGATGTCACCGATGGCGCCGCCGGCGCCAGAGCGGGCGGGGTCGGTGCGCCAGTCGGCCTGTTTTTGCCCGGTGGTCTCAAGATCGGTGGACAGCCAGTCCTGTGCGTATTCGGCCTGGATGGTGCGGATGGTTCCGAGTTCTCCGGCCGCGACCATCTCGCGGGCCTGCCGGACCATTGGGTATCCGGTGTAGTTGTAAGTTATGGCGAACAGTCGGCCAGACGCGCTCACCTGAGCGACGAGGTCGCGTGCCTCGCCCATCGTACGGCAGAGCGGCTTGTCACAGATCACGTCGATCCCGGCGGCGAGGAAGGCGCTTGCGGCGGGGTGGTGGACGTGGTTGGGGGTGACGATGGCGACCGCGTCAATCCGGTCTGAGCGGGTGGCTTCGGCTGCCGCCATTTCTTTGAAGGAGCCATAGCACCGCTGCGGGTCAAGCCGCAGGTCGATGCCGCTGCGCCGGCCGCGGGCGGGGTCGGACGAAAAGGCGCCGGCGACGAGTTCCCATTCGTCGTCGATGCGCGCCGCGATGCGGTGGACGGCGCCGATGAAGGCACCCTCTCCACCACCGACCATGCCGAGGCGCAGACGGCGGGTGCGGCCGCTCTCGTTCACCGCGCCGATGCTCACCGATCCAGACCCAACATGCGGCGGTTGGCCGCCTCGTCGGTCCCGGCGGCGGCGAAGTCATCGAACGCCTTGTCGGTGACCGGTATGATGTGGGCGGCGATGAACTCCGCACCCTCGCGGGCCCCGGCTTCGGGGGATTTCAGGCAACATTCCCACTCCAGCACGGCCCAGCCATCGTAGCCGTACTGGGCGAGCTTGGAGAAGACTTCAGGGAACCTGACCTGCCCGTCGCCGAGCGACCGGAAGCGGCCGGCGCGGTCCAGCCAGGACTGGAAGCCGCCGTAGACGCCCTGTTTGCCGGTCGGGTTGAATTCGGCATCCTTGGCGTGAAAGGCGCCAATTCGCTCGTGGTAGAAGTCGATGAAGGTGACGTGGTTGAGCTGCTGCAGGACGAAGTGGCTCGGATCGTAGAGGATGCGGGCGCGCGGGTGACAATCGACGCGCTCGAGGAACATCTCGTAGCTCATGCCGTCGTGCAGGTCTTCGCCCGGATGGATCTCGTAGCAGACATCGACGCCATGGGAGTCGAAGGCGTCGAGGATCGGGCGCCAGCGCTTGGCCAGCTCGTCGAAAGCGGTTTCGATCAGGCCGGGCGGGCGTTGTGGCCAGGGATACAGGTAGGGCCATGCCAGGGAACCGGAGAAGCTGGCATGTGCCTTGAGGCCGAGTTTGCCGGAGGCGCGGGCGGCCTGGAGCAGCTGGTTGACCGCCCACTCCTGTCGCGCGGCGGGTTTGCCGCGGACGCTCTCGTGCGCGAAGCCGTCGAACGCGGCGTCATAGGCCGGATGGACGGCGACGAGCTGGCCCTGCAGGTGGGTGGAAAGCTCGGTTACCTGCAAGCCGTGCTCGGCCAGGGTGCCCTTGATCTCATCACAGTAGGTCTGGCTTTCCGCGGCCTTGGCGAGATCGAACAGCCGGGCGTCCCAGGTCGGGATCTGCAGACCGGTATAGCCAAGCTCGGCGGCCCATTCGGCCATGCCGGCCAGGGTGTTGAAGGGGGCCTCATCGCCCGCGAACTGGGCCAGGAAGATGCCTGGCCCCTTGATGTTGGACTTCATGCCGCGAACACCTCCTCGCCGGCACCGAGGGGAACGGCAGCCGGGCGCTCGCAGGTGGTGGTGAGATCGACCCAGCGCTTCTCGGTGCCGGCAGTGCCGATAGCTTCGAGCACTTCCAATACATGAGTGCTCAGCTGGCCGCTGGCGCGATGCGGGCGGTTCTGTTGGATGGCAGCGGCCATGTCGAGCAGGCCGATGATGCGGTAGTCTGCCACTTCGCGACCGTCGCGCAGCGTGCGGTTGACCGCGTGGAATGGGTGAACGGTGATGTCAAGCGCCGCCCAGTCGGCACCCTTCTCGGAGATCTCCGGCGTGCCGCCGAAGAAATTCGGGTCAGGCACAAGTAGCGAGCCGTCGACGCCGTAGAGCTCGAAAGGCAGGCGCTTGTTCTTCCAAACGTCCCACGAGGCGGTGAGCGCGATGGTGGCGCCGGAGACGAAGCTCAGCAGCGCGGTGGCAGTCGTCTCGATCTCGACCTTCAACTTCTCGCCGGCGCGGGGCTGGCTGGTAATGGTGCGGACCGGATTGCCGATGGTGGTCTCTGCGGTGACGCGGTCGACCGGGCCGAGCAGCTGGACAAGGTCGGTAACGTAGTATGGGCCGAGGTCAAGGACGGGCCCGCCGCCCTTTATGAAGAAGAAATCCGGGTTGGGGTGCCAGTGCTCCATGCCGTGGTTGAGTGCGGTGGCCGCACCCGCGATCACTTTGCCGATCCGGCCTTCGTCGATGGCGCGGCGCCCGGCCTGGTGGGAGGCGCCCATGAAGGTGTCTGGCGCGCCTCCGACGCGTACGCCGGCCTTGGCCGCAAGTGCGAGCAGTTCCTTCGCCTCGGCGAAGGATGCACAGAGGGGCTTCTCGGCATAGACGTGCTTGCCGGCGGCCACGATGGCGCGGTTCACCGTGGCATGGGCGAGGGGGACTGTGAGGTTGATGACGATGGAAATGTCCGGGTCGGCCAGCAGCACCTCGGGGGAGGTGGCGGCAATGACGCCATGTTCGGCGGCCTTGGCAGCCGCTGCCTCGGAGCGCATGTCGGCGACCGACTTGACCTTGATATAGGCCGAGCGGGGGGCGCCCTTCAGATAGACGTCGCTGATGACGCCGCAGCCGATAACGCCGACGGTGACGGGTTGCATAACGGTCAACCCGCGATCGAGCGGAGATAGGCGAGCGAGGCGCGGGCGGTCTGACCTGGGTCGGCCGGCTTGTCGTGCTCCACCACCATGTGGCGGGCGCCGGCCCGGAGGCAGGTGGCCCAAAGGTCTTTCCAGTCGAGCACGCCAGCGCCGACATCGGCCCAGCCGTCCTGCTCCAGGTTCTGACCGGCTGGCGCGATGTCCTTGACGTGGGCGGCGGTGATGATGGGCTGGTAGCGCTCGATCCAATCCGTGGGATCGGCGTTGCCGCGGACGAGCCAGGCAACGTCGACCTCCCAGGCTAGGCCGGAGGACCCGGTCGCCTCGAAGAGGAGTTCGAGAGCGGTCTTGTCGCCATCTTTCTTGTCCAACTCCCAGTGGTGGTTGTGGTATCCGAGATTGATCCCGGCCTTGGCGAAGCGCTCGGTAAAGTCGCCGAGTTCCCGGCCCACGGCACGCCAGCCGGCGGCGTCCATCTGCCGCATCTCGGGCGGGACGGCGGGCATATAGAGGTCGGTGAAACCGAAGGTCTTGCAAGCGTCGATCACCGCGTCCGGACGCTCGCGCAAGGTCAACAGGCCTACGTGCGAGGAGGTCATCTTCATGCCGCGGGCCGCCACTTTCGGTGCCACGACGGCAGCGTCATCGAGATGTGAACCAATGCCTTCGACGTTCTTGTAGCCGGCGTCGGCGACGGTATCGAGGATGAGGTCGATATCGCCGAGGGTGCGTAGCGTGTAGAGCTGGATAGAACGATGTCGGACATGGCCGTTTCCCTAAGTGTTAATAACGGCGTTCGCTGACGGCATCGAATAGCGAGGCATGGCGGAGATCGAGGGCGAGGCAGGTTTGCCCGGCAACGCTGCGCGCGCGTTGGGGAGCAAGGCGGGCGGAGAGGCGCTGGCTACCGATGGTGAACCAGCCGAGCGTGTCGGCGCCCATCGGCTCCATGAAATCGGCGTCGGCATTGATCTGTTGGCCGGGAGCGTCGTCGGCGGCGAGGCCGATGTGTTCAGGCCGGACGCCAAGAATGACGCTGGCGCCGTCGGCCGGCGTCCCGTGGTGGGGCAGAG
>CAWABH010000008.1:0-23229 GCA_963780095.1 uncultured Alphaproteobacteria bacterium | reverse complement strand
TGGATGGCCGGGACAAAGCCCGGCCATGACGGTTTACTGTAAAGGCAGCGGGGAGAGAGGTATCGGGCTTCGTGTTTTTTGCGTCCTTTGTAGTGAATTCCTTTCCGCCCGCCCCGCCAAATGGCCGCATTTGCGCGCCAGCACAACCTGCCGCTACATAACCGCCTGAATTGACAACGAAGGACGGTGTCATGGACATCGAGACTGCGGCCCCGACGACCACCTCCAGCGATGACCACCAGGCGCGCGTCGATCTGGCCGCCGTCTACCGGTTGCTCGCCCATCATGGCTGGGGCGACGTGATCTTCAACCATGCCGCCATGCGCTGCCCGTCAAATCCGCGACGCTTCCTGATCAAGCGCCATGAGCTGCTCTATACTGAGGTCACCGCATCCAACCTGGTCGAGGTCAGCATGGACGACGACCTGGACGAACGTTCCGGGGTCAACCGTCCCGGCTTCACGTTGCACAGCGGCGTCCTGCGCGGCCGGCCCGACGTGAATTGCTCGGTGCACGTCCATCCGGAGGAAGGCATCGCGCTCTCCGGACTGAGGCATGGACTGCGCATGCTGTCGCAGAACGCGATGCGTTTCTACAAGCGGGTCGGCTACCATGATTATGAGGGCCTGACCGACAGCTTCGATGAACGTGAACGCATCGTCGCCGCGTTGGGCAGGAACCGCGCGCTGATCATGCGCCATCACGGGGTGACAACGGTCGGCGTCACCGCGCGCGAGGCGTTCAGCCTGATGAAGGAGTTCGTTCGCGCCGCTCGCATTCAGCTGATGATGGAGGCGACCGGCGCGCCGCTGCTGGAGATTGCCCCCGAGATCTGCGAGCACGTCGCCGAGCAGTATGAACATCATGACAGGGGGCGGGCGTCGGCTGAGTGGCCCGCCTATCTTCGACTGCTCGACGGCATCGACCGAAGTTACCGCGACTGAACGCTGCGATCCGGCCCGGCGGTGCCGAATGGCGCCGGGCCCGCCATGAACCCGCTCTGGATCCTGCGCACGGCGCGGCTGGTGCTGACGCCGGTGGGTGGGGCAGACCTGCCCGACCTGTGCGCCATCAAATCGGATCCGCGCGTTTTTGCCATCATGCTGGGCGGCGTTCGCTCGGCGGTGCAGTCGGCGGAGGAACTGGCCGAGGACGTCGTCGCCTGGGGCGCCAACGGCTTCGGCATATGGGCGATCCGCGAGTTGGCGGAAAGCGACCGGACAACCTTCGTCGGAATCACGGGTCTGGAATTGCGGCCGGACGGCCGGGGCGTCGCACTGCGGTTCGCGCTATGGCCCGAGGCGCAGGGGCGAGGTCTGGCGCGCGAGGCGGCCGGCGCCGCTCTGCGCTTCGGCCACGGACAGGCGAGGCTGCGGCGGATTGTCGCGGTGGCCCGGGAGGACAACTTCGCCTCGCGCATGGTGCTCGGCGGCATCGGCATGACCGCATGTGCCGCCTTCGTGCAGCAAGGCTACCGCATGGTGATGTACGAAAGCGTCGCTATCCCGAGCGTCGTTATCCCGCCTGGGCCACCTGCTGGCGCATGGCGTTGATCAGCGCATCGATGTTGTTGTTGTTGCGGCTGAGATAGGACGCATAGTCGCTGCGCTGCGTCAGACGGAGCGACGTGCCCTCGGCGACCACGTCGATGATCTTCGGGCTGCCGCTGGCGCTGCTGATGATCCAATCGACATTGGTCGGCGGGTTGTTCGGCCGCTCCACGACGGTCGATACCACGTCGGTATCATCGCGCTGCTGCGAGCGGCCCATGGTGAAGCGGACGCCTTGATATTCGCCGAGCTTGCTCGTGATGTTGTTCACCAGCACCTGGTGAAACAGCTCCATGTAGCGCTTCTGCTGCTCGGGCGAGGCGTTGCGCCAAAAACGCCCCAGGCAGAAGCGCGCGACCCCATCGACATCGACCCCCGAGTCGATGATCTGGGTCAGCCTCTCCCGCTTGTCGCGGTCGCTGCCCGGACCGTTCACGACGGCGACGAGCTTGTCGCCGATGCCTTTGACGAAGTCGCTGGCGTGCCCACCGCCCGCCTGGGCCAATGCGGGAGGGATCAGTCGACCGGTGGCTGGCAGCAGCGAGGCTGCGATCAGGACCAGGAAGGTGCGGCGGTTAGGCATGGCGTGCTGTGGCCTCGGTCAATAGGCCGGCGATACGGCCGGTGAATAGGTGACGGTATTCGGTGCGCCCGACTCCGGGAACCATACCGGAATTGTGGCGCGCTTGTCTTTGCGAAGATCCTCGACCTGTCCGTGCCGATGCTGCCGGTACAGACTGCGGAACGTGGCGTAAGGGTCCAGCGCCGTTTTCTTGGTGCTGTCGATGTCATCAAGATGGCGCTCGCGCTGATCGATCGCGTTGATACCCATACGCGACCAGTCAAGCGCGCGCACCGTGGTGCCCTGGCCCACCCAGGTGAAGGGGTCCATCACCGCGTTGCCGGCCAGCCCGATGGCGTCCCGCGGGTCCGATGGTCCGAACACCGGAAGATACAGGAATGGCCCCTCCGGCAGGCCCCACAGGGCGAGTGTCAGGCCGAAGTCGGCGTCGTGATCCGGGTAGCCCCAGTCCTTGGCGAAGTCGAAGAACCCGAGCACCCCCACCGTGGTGTTGATCAGGAAGCGCATGGTGGTGTCGCCGGCGCGGCGCGGCCTGCCGTCGAGAATGTCGTTGCCCAACTGCACCGGCGTGCCAAGGTTGGTCAGGGCGTTGTGAATGCCGGTACGTGCCGGTGCCGGTACGATGAAGCGGTAGGCCTTCGCGGCCGGACGCAGAATGACCGTGTCGAGCGCGTCGTCGAACGCGTATATGGCGCGGTTGGTGGGTTCCAGCGGGTCGTTGGCCTCTTTGAAGTCGGCAACAGCGTCGGCGTCGTCGGCGGGCGGTGGGGTTGCGCAACCGCCGAGGCTGCCCAGCAGCACGGCGGTGATCACCAGAAGGTGACGACGGAGGACGGCGCGCATCGGTATTCCTCGGACGAAGCACAAAAATCCGGCCCGCTGCCAGGCAGGGTAGCACAGGCAGCACATGGCAGCTCTCTCGCCCACTGGGAACAGGGACGTGGTTGAGGTTTCCGTGTTCGACACTAAACGCGGACTCGCCATGGCGCAACGTGGCCGGCCGCAATCGGCGCTTGCCTTGGAGGGCGAAGCTGGGGAAGAAAAGCCATGGACAATACCGCAGACGGCCTGACGGGTGATTCGAGGCGGCCGACATTGGAGCGCTGGTTGACCGGCCCGCGGTTTTCCGCGCTGCCGGCGCGTGGCGCGACCCATCCGCCGCCTCTCCTGTCGTTCGAATTCTTCCCGCCCAAGACGGACGCGTTGGAGAGCCAGCTCTGGACCTGCATCCGCCGGCTCGAGCCACTGCGGCCGCGTTTCGTCTCGGTCACCTACGGGGCCGGCGGCAGCACGCGGCTCCGAACCCATGCCACGGTGGCCCGCATCGTGCGGGAAACCGCGCTCGTTCCTGCGGCGCACCTGACCTGCGTGGGCGCAAGCCGCGGCGAGGTGGATGAGGTGGCGCGGCAATATTGGGAAGCCGGCGTGCGTCATATCGTGGCACTGCGCGGCGATGCCCCGCCAGGCGCCGCCTACGAGCCGCATCCCGATGGCTACGCCTTCGCCGCCGACCTGGTGGCCGGATTGCGGCGCGTGGCGGATTTCGAGATCTCGGTGGCGGCCTACCCTGAGACCCATCCGGCCGCGACGAACCCTGGCGCCGACCTCGACAGTCTGAAGCGCAAGCTGGACGCCGGGGCGACCCGGGCCATTACCCAGTTCTTCTTCGATACCTCGGTCTATCTGCGGTTCCTCGATCGCTGCCTGGCAGCCGGGATCTCCGCGCCAATCGTGCCGGGCATCCTGCCGGTGTCCAATTTCGCCCAGGCCGTCAAGATTTCCGCGATGTGCGGCACCAGCGTGCCGGACTGGCTTGGCCATCTGCTCGACGGTACCGACGACGACCAGGAGATCCGCCGGATGGTGGCTGCGGTCGTGGCGGCCGAGCAGGTCCGATTGCTGCAGGCCAACGGGGTGGATGAGTTCCATTTCTACACGCTCAACCGGCCTGACCTGACCTACGCGATCGCCCATATTCTGGGGGTGCGACCGATCAGGCCGGCCTGATGCTGGCTGTCAGCTGCTGGTCGCGAACCCGCACTGTCGCCCGCGCCGCTTGCCAAAGTGCAATATCCGCTCGTCATAGGTCACAAGAGGACAGGCCAGCTCGATTGCAGTGGCGATCAGCAGCCGATCAGCAGGATCCCGGTGCTCAAGGTGATGGAGTTGGTAGCTGCCACATGCGGCGCCATGGCTGAGCGGCACAGCCTCGACCGACGGCCGATCGAGAAAGCGTTCGATCCAAGCACCACCATCTGCACGGTCGCCGGAACCGATTGGCCCGAACCGGCGCCGCGCGTTATATCCAAACCCATGCCCTGGCCGCGCCCCGTCGCATGACCGACTACCTCGCGCGTCTTAACGCCGAGCAGCGTGCCGCGGTCGAAACCATCGACGGGCCGCTTCTGGTCCTGGCCGGCGCCGGGACCGGCAAGACGCGGGTGCTGACGACGCGTTTCGCGCACATTCTGCTGACAGGACGGGCCTTCCCCGGCCAGGTGCTCGCGGTGACGTTCACCAACAAGGCAGCCCGGGAGATGCGCGAACGGGTGGGCGCGATCCTCGGGCGGCCGGTCGAGGGCCTGTGGCTCGGCACGTTCCATGCCCTGTGCGCGCGCATGCTGCGTCGCCACGCGGAGCTGGTCGGACTGACGCCGAACTTCACCATTCTGGATGCCGACGATCAGCTGCGCCTTCTGAAGCAGGTCATGGAGGCCGAGCGGGTGGACGCCAAGCGCTGGGCGCCCCCGGCGCTGATGGCGGTGATCCAGCGCTGGAAGGATCGCGGGCTCACCCCGGCACGCGTGACGCCGGCTGAGGACACCGACTTCGCCGCGGGCCGGTCGCGGGAGCTGTACGCGGCCTATCAGGCGCGGCTGCGTGCCTTGAACGCGGCGGATTTCGGCGACCTGCTGCTGCACATGACCGAGGTCCTGCGCGTGCAGCCGGACGTGTTGGCACAGTATCACCAACGGTTCCGCTACATCCTGGTGGACGAATACCAGGACACCAACCTCGTGCAGTATCTCTGGCTGCGGTTGCTGGCGCAGGGGCATCGCAACATCTGCTGCGTCGGCGACGACGACCAGTCGATCTACTCGTGGCGCGGGGCCGAGGTGGAAAACATCCTGCGCTTCGAGAAGGACTTCGAGGGTGCCAGGATCGTCCGGCTGGAGGCGAATTACCGATCGACCGCGCCGATCCTGGCCGCCGCCTCGGCGCTGATCGCCCACAACGAGGGCCGGCTGGGCAAGACGCTGCGGCCCGCCCGTCAGGATGCGGAGGGCGAGCGCGTGACGGTGGTCAGCCTGTGGGACTCCGACGAGGAGGCCCGCATGGTCGGCGACCGCATCGAGACGCTGCGTCGCGACGGCGAACCGCTGGCGGAGATGGCGATCCTGGTGCGCGCGGGCTTCCAGACGCGCGCCTTCGAGGAGCGCCTGATCACCCTCGGCATGCCATATCGCGTGGTCGGCGGCCTGCGGTTCTACGAGCGTCAGGAGATCCGCGACGCCATCGCCTACATGCGCATTGTCGTTCAGCCGGCGGACGACCTGGCCTTCGAGCGCATCGTCAATGTCCCGCGGCGCGGTGCGGGCGAGGTGGCGCTACGGACCATGCATGAGACAGCGCGGGCGGCCGGCATTCCGCTGTCGGAAGCCGCGGCGATGCTGATCGCGAGTGGCGGACTGAAGGGGCGCGTCAAGGAGCAGGTCGATGAACTGCTGCGCGGCTTCGCGCGCTGGCGCGCCATGCTGGACACGGACGGTCATTTGGTGACGGTAGCCACGATGCTCGACGAGAGCGGCTACACGGACATGTGGCAGCAGGACAAATCGCCCGAGGCACCGGGGCGGCTCGAGAACCTCAAGGAACTGGTGCGTGCGCTGGCGGATTTCGAGACGCTGTCTGGCTTCCTGGACCACGTCTCGCTGGTGATGGAGAACGACGAGAACGCGGAAGGCGACCGGGTCAGCCTGATGACGCTGCACGGCGCAAAGGGCCTTGAGTTCGACACCGTATTTCTGCCGGGTTGGGAAGAGGGGCTGTTTCCCAACCAGCGAGCGCTCGACGAGGGCGGGGTGAAGTCGTTGGAGGAGGAGCGTCGGCTTGCCTATGTCGGGCTGACCCGTGCGAGGCGCCGCGCGATCGTCAGTCATGCCGCGAACCGCCGGATCTATGCCAACTGGCAGAGCAGCATCCCGAGCCGCTTCATCGAGGAGTTGCCGGATGCCGACGTGGAACGGACCGGTTCGGCGGCGCTGGCTCGCGATACGCGGGTTCTGGCCGCCACGACATTCACCGGACAATTTCCGCTCGTGGCCCGGCGGACGCGCACGATCGAATCCTGGGAGCAACCCGGGCGGCCGGCGCGAACCGAGGCGATACCGATCGGCGCCCGCGTGTTCCACCAGAAGTTCGGCTACGGGACAGTGACTTCGGCGGAAAACGAACGATTGGACGTGGCGTTCGACAAGGCGGGCGATAAGCGCGTGCTCGACCGGTTCGTGGAGAAGGCGTGATAGGGCCTTTACCCCTCCCCCCAACCCCCTCCCGCAAGGGGAGGGGGTTGGGGGGAGGGGTCGCTCTGGTCGCCGCTCTCACCGTGAATCACCGCCACACTGCCCGACTGGAAACCATCTCGGTGGATGTGCCGGAGTCGGCACTCGAAATCTACGAATCGGCACTGTCCACCGCCTGTGCGACGGTCGGTTTTTTTCGTGATCACAGGACAGGCGATTGGCGTGTCGAGGGGATCAAGCAGGCCGGCAGCAATGAACCGGAACTGGCGACTGCCCTGGCATTGGCTGCCAAAGTCTCCGGCGTATCAGTGCCAGTGCGGCGGACACCGACGCCGACGGAGGGCTGGCTGGCGCGGACCTACGCATCATTCCCGGAGCAGTTGATCGGCCGGCGGTTCGCCGTGCGCGGAACGCACCTGCACGGACACGCGACCCCAGGCCGGATCACGCTGACACTGGATGCGGGCCTTGCCTTCGGGTCGGGCGAACATGGCTCGACGCGCGGATGTCTGCGCGCGCTGGAGCGCATTGCCTACCGGCGGCCGCGTCGCATTCTGGATCTGGGAACCGGGTCTGGGATCCTGGCCATGGCTGCCGCGCGACTGCTGCATCATCGTGTATTCGCCACTGACATCGAGCCTTGGTCCGTGCGTGTGGCGCAGCAGAATGCGGCGTTGAATCGGCTGGGAAGGCTGGTCGGGCTTCGTCTGGCGGATGGCTGGAAATGCTCCGCCATACGCAACGGCGGTCCCTATGACCTCATCTTCGCCAATATCCTTGCGCGCCCGCTTTGCCTGATGGCTCGGCCGCTGGCGGCACGGCTCGCACCTGGGGGCACGGCAGTCCTATCCGGGTTGCTGCAGAGCCAGGCAAGGGACGTTGCGTCAGCCCACCGCCGCTGCGGTCTCGTGCTGGAAGCCAGCATTCAGGAGGGACCCTGGACCACACTGATAGTGCGCCGCGGCGGGAAGGCGGGCCTCGGCGGCCCGCCACCGGTTCAGTACGCGAGGTAGTCCCGACCACGCGCATGATCCGCGGCGAAGGCGGGATCGAACACCCGCGGCAGATCCGCTCGCGACAGACCGATATCGGCCAGTTCACGCTCCGTCAGCATCGACATTTCCTGCATCACCGCCTGCCGGCGCCGCCACGCTGCGAACGCTGCCACGGCCCGGCTCAGCCAATGGCCAACGCCTGTCCGTGGCGTCTTGACGACGGTGGCCGGTGGCTCGTCGTATGAATAATCCACGTAGCTCGCATTCCCGAGCGAGAACGTGAACTGGTCCTGGGTCATTGGGGCGCTCATGGGTCTCATTCCAATTTCAGCGACCGAGTGTATTCGCGGCGCCATCGCGGCGAGGCGTTCATCGGTCTTCTACTGCGATGCAACATATGCCTTGTGGCGCCTGTGGATAATTGCCGATTCGCCCCGCCAGTTATGTCATCAGTGCATACGTTATTAACGAGGCATGAATTTATGAATGAGCTCCATCGAGGGAGACACGACATGAATGGCTCGACGAGGCAGGGTCTGGCAGCGCTGCGTCAGGAACTCCAGCGCCAGGGGCTGGACGGGTTCATCGTGCCCCGGGCCGATGAGCATCTGGGCGAGTATGTCCCGGCCTCGGCCGAGCGGCTCGCCTGGCTCACCGGCTTCACCGGCAGCGCCGGGCTGGCTGCGGTGCTGCCCGACAAGGCGGCGGTATTCACCGACGGACGCTACGTGCTGCAGCTTGCCGCGCAGACCGACCCCGCCCTCTGGGAGCGCCGGCACATCACCGAGGACCCGCCGCCCGCCTGGCTGGCGGCCAATGCGCCGCAGGGGGCGAAGATCGGCTACGACCCGTTGCTGATCAGCGAGGAGGGGCTGGCACGCTTCAGCGAGGCTGGCCTCGCCATGCAGCCGGTGGCGCGAAACCCTGTCGATGCGGTGTGGGCTGACCGGCCGGCACCGCCCGCCGCGCCGGCGGTGCCGCATGCGCTCCAGCATGCCGGGCGCAGTTCCACGGAGAAGCGCGAGCAGATAGCCGGACTGCTGCGCGAGGCGAAGCAGGATGCGGCGGTGATCAGCGACCCGGCCTCGATCGCCTGGCTGCTGAACATCCGAGGCGGCGACGTTCCATTCACACCGTTCGCCCTGGGCTTTGCCTTGACCCATGCCGATGGCGGGACCGAACTGTTCATGGACCCGGCCAAGATACCCGACGCGACGCGCGAGTGGCTCGGCAACGCCGTATCCGTGGCGGGGCGGGAGGGTCTGGAACCGGCGCTGGGGCGCTTGGCCGGCAAGCGGGTGCGGGTTGATGCCTCTGGCACGCCAGTCTGGTTCGCGCAGAAACTGCGCCAGGTGAGCGCGGTGGTGATGGCTGGCCCAGATCCCTGCCTGTTGCCGAAGGCGTGCAAGAACGACGTGGAGCAGCAGGGAGCTCGCAATGCCCATGCACGGGACGCGGTGGCCGTGTGCCGATTCCTGCACTTTCTGGCGGACGCCGGTCCAAAAGGCCGAGAAACGGAGATGTCCGCGGCGGCGAAGCTGCTGGCCCTGCGCGAGGAGGTCGAGGGGTTCCGCGGCGAAAGTTTTCCGGCAATCTCCGCGGCTGGCGAGCACGGCGCCGTCATCCACTACCGTGTGACCGAGGAGAGCAATCGGCCGATCCGCCCTGATGAGGTCTATCTTATTGACTCCGGCGCGCAGTATCCGGATGGCACGACCGACATCACTCGCACCGTCTGGACTGGACGAGGCGAGCCGCCGATGGAACTGCGGGAACGGGTCACGCGCGTGCTGAAGGGTCACATCGCGATCGCCACACTGGTCTTCCCGCAGGGCGTCGGCGGCGCGCACCTGGATTCCTTTGCCCGGCGCGCGCTGTGGCAGGTCGGTCTGGACTACGACCACGGCACCGGCCACGGCGTGGGCAGCTATCTGTCAGTCCACGAGGGGCCGGTGAGCCTCTCCCGCCTCGCCAGACCCGTGCCGATCGCGGCCGGGATGATCCTGTCGAACGAGCCGGGCTACTACCTGCCCGGCAGTTATGGGATCCGGCTGGAGAACCTGTTGCTGGTACAGGCGCAAGATCCTCCAGGGGCAACCAAGCCGTTCCTGGGTTTCGAGTCGCTGACCCTGGCGCCGTTCGATCGCAGGCTGATCGATCCGGGTTTGTTGGACACAGCCGAACTGGCGTGGCTCAACGCCTATCACGCGCGAGTGCTGGGGGACGTCGGACCACACCTCGATCCGCCGGGTCGTGACTGGCTGGCGCGTGCCTGTGCGCCAATCGCCTGATGCACCGCGGCCACGCCTGGACCACGCTCCTGCCGGCCCTCATCTGGCCTTGCGCCGCCATGGCGGCCGATCTTGCCTATGTCGAGCAATCCGGCACGCTGGCCGAGCGGGCAGCCGAGACATCGCGTTCCCACACGCCAGCGTTCGATCGCAGCGTGGCGATGCCAACGATTGGTGCGGTAGCCGACGCGGTGAGGAGCGGCCAGGCGGCAGGCGGGATGGTCCCGGCGACAGCCGCTGGCGGGCTGTCGATCGAGACGACGAAGCTGTTGCTGGATGCGCTCGATCCGGATGTTCGCATCGTGGGCGAGACGCGCATCGACAACGCATCGGGCGGCGCCGCGAGCTTCTGGGTGATCGCCCGCAGCCTGACCCGCGTGCCGGATCTGCATCCGGACCGGCTCGTGGTGAACGTCGAGGCTCCCGGCGGCTCGAAGGCATTCTCGCTCGTGGTGGCGGGACTGTCCAAGCTTGGTTTCACGGTGACCGGTGTAGCTTCTGTCCCGCTCTCGGGAAAGCCCTTCGGCTTCCGCTACATGCTGGTCCTGGCGGCCGACAAGCCTATCCTCGTCTTGCGTGCAACCGATGCCATTGCGCGGGATTCGCGCGTGGGCGACGGGCGTGCATTGCTGATCGGCGCATGGAAGCAGGGGGCTTGATATATCAAGGTCACGGGCAATTTTCAGATCGACGGGGAATAGTTGCCAAATCAAAAGTCGATATTCATCATCGGTCGAAAATGCGGGAGGATTTAGGTCTGACCGGAGGATTTCGTCGTGGCACGATACCGGTGCTTCTGCCTTACCGCCGACGATCGCGTGGCGTGGGGCCTGCACGTGGAAGCAAGAAACCTCGAAGCCGCTATCGAGGCAGGGCGCCGTGCATGCCAGGAACATTGTAAGATAGCTGCGAGCAGAGTGGAAATCTGGCGAGGCGCCAACCGCCTATATATTAGCCCGAAAACGGAAAATTCATCTTGATTCATGCCCCAGCTTTACGGCTCTCTTACACGAGCCGTTGAGAATGCGGCCCCATGAGAAGCCATCTGCGGTCCCCCAGCAATCTCACAGTCCAGCAGCTCCTGGAGCGGGAGAGGTCCCTTCGCATGATGGCTTCGACGGCTTTGACGGTCGAGGAATTAACAGCCTTGCTTACGTTGGTCGAGCATTATGAGTTATTGGTGGCGGAGCACCAATCTCAGGAAAAGCAACAATGTTGCTGACACAACTCGCCTGATCGATCCGGACAGGCGCCGCCGCGCCACCGGAGGGCGGCTGCACAATTCCGGCTGTCGTCGGCTGCCACGTCGACCGCTCGCACCGGTTGAACCGCGCCATTCCGGCCGGTATTGTTCCGCCCTGTTTCCCCGAACAGGATCTCGTGCACCATGTCGCTCGATCTCGCGACCATCCGCCGCATTGCCACGCTGGCCCGCATCCGCGTCGAGGACGCTGAATTGCCCGCTCTGCAAGCGGAGCTGAACGGCATCCTGGGCTGGATCGAGCAGCTCAATGAAGTGAATGTTGATGGCGTTGAGCCGCTGGCCGGCGCCGCGCGGATGGCGCTGAAGATGCGCGAGGACCTGGTGACGGATGGCGGCTATCCCGAGAAGGTGTTGGCCAATGCGCCGGAACGGGCAGGGGACTTCTTCGTCGTTCCCAAGGTGGTCGAGTGAGGCTTACCGATCTCACGATCGCCGCGGCGCGCAACGGGCTGCGGGCGAAACAGTTCACCGCGCGTGAACTCACCGAGGCGCATCTGGCGGCGATCGTTGCCCTCAATCCGCGGCTCAACGCCTACATCACCGTGACCGGCGAAGGAGCGCTCGCCCAAGCCGATGCGGCCGATGCGGCACTCGCGCGCGGCGAGTTGGCACCGCTTACCGGCATTCCGCTGGCGATCAAGGACCTGTTCTGCACCGAAGGCGTGCGCACCACGGCGGGCAGCCGCATACTGGAGCCCTTCATTCCGCCCTATGAAAGCACCGTCAGCGCCAATCTGCTCCGTGACGGCGCGGTGTTCCTCGGCAAGTCGAACATGGACGAATTCGCCATGGGCTCGTCGAACATGACATCGGGATATGGCGCGGTCACCAACCCCTGGCAGCGACGGCAGGACACGACCGCGGTGCTGGTCCCCGGCGGCTCGTCGGGCGGTTCGGCGGCGGCGGTGTCGGCGCGGATGGCGATGGGGGCGACCGGGACCGATACCGGCGGCTCGATCCGCCAGCCCGCCTCGTTCTGCGGCGTCGCCGGCGTGAAGCCGACCTATGGACGGTGCTCGCGCTGGGGGGTGGTGGCGTTCGCGTCATCGCTCGATCATCCCGGCCCGTTCGCGCGCACGGTGCGCGATTGCGCGATCCTGCTTGGTTCGATGGCCGGGCATGATCCGAAGGATTCCACCAGCGCGGATGTCCCCGTGCCGGACTTCGAGGCCGCCTGCCGCCGCGATGTGAAGGGACTGCGCATCGGCGTGCCGCGCGAATACCGCATGGACGGGATGCCGGACGACATCGAGCGCCTGTGGCAGCAGGGGCTCGACTGGCTGCGCGATGCAGGTGCGGAGATCATCGACGTGTCGCTGCCGCACACGAAGTACGGGCTCACCACCTACTACATCGTGGCGCCGGCGGAGGCTTCGTCGAACCTGGCGCGCTATGACGGTGTGCGTTTCGGTCTTCGCGAGAACGGCGAGGACCTGCGCGATCTGTATGAGCGCACGCGCGCCTCCGGGTTTGGCGCCGAAGTGCGTCGGCGCGTGCTGATCGGCACGTATGTGCTGTCGGCCGGGTATTACGATGCGTATTACCTGCGGGCGCAGAAGGTGCGGGCGCTGATCCTGCGCGACTTCACCGAGGTGTTCGCCCAGGTGGATGCGCTGGTCACGCCGACCGCGCCATCGGCGGCGTTCGCGCAGGGCGAGAACATGGACGATCCGATCAAGATGTATCTGAACGACGTGTTCACCGTGCCGGCGAACATGGCGGGTGTGCCCGGGATTTCGGTGCCGGGAGGTCTGGACGCCAATGGCTTGCCGCTGGGTCTGCAAGTGATCGGCAAGCCGTTCGATGAGGAGACCGTGTTTGCCGTCGGCGCCGCGCTGGAGCGTGCGGCGGCGTTCGACGCGTTGCCGCAGATACGCGCGGGAGGTTGAACGATGGGGTACGCGATCGAGGGTTCCACTGGGACATGGGAAGTGGTGGTTGGCCTGGAAGTGCATGCCCAGGTGATCAGCAAGGCCAAGCTGTTTTCTGGGGCCGCGACCGATTTCGGCGCGCCGCCGAACTCGCAGGTCAGCTTCGTCGATGCCGCGTTTCCCGGCATGCTGCCGGTGATCAACCGAGAATGCGTGGCGCAGGCGGTGCGCACCGGGCTCGGGCTGAATGCTCACATCAACATGGTCAGCCGGTTTGACCGCAAGAACTACTTCTATGCCGATCTGCCGGCCGGCTATCAGATCAGCCAGTACCAGCATCCGATTGTCGGCGAGGGGACCATCGAAATCGAGCTTGCCGATGGTTCGTTGCGCGAAATCGGCATCACGCGGCTGCATCTGGAGCAGGATGCCGGGAAGTCGCTGCACGACCAGCATCCGACGAAGTCGTACATCGACCTTAACCGCGCCGGTGTGGCGCTGATGGAAATCGTGTCCGAGCCTGATCTGCGTTCGCCGGAGGAGGCGGGTGCGTATCTGCGCAAGCTGCGCACCATCCTGCGCTATCTCGGTACATGCGACGGCAACATGGAGGAAGGCTCCATGCGTGCCGACGTGAACGTGTCGGTGCGCAAGCACGGCGAGCCGTATCGCACGCGCTGCGAGGTGAAGAACGTCAACTCGGTGCGCTTCGTCATGCAGGCGGTCGAGGCGGAGGCGAAGCGCCAGGTCGAGGTGTGGGAAAGCGGTGGCGCGGTCGAGCAGGAGACGCGGTTGTTCGACAGCGGCCGCGGCGTGACGCGCTCGATGCGCAGCAAGGAGGACGCGCACGATTATCGTTATTTCCCCGATCCTGATCTATTGCCGCTGGTGCTGGACGAGGCATGGGTGGCTGCACTGAAGGCGAAACTGCCGGAACTGCCGGACACCAAGAAGCGCCGTTTCATGCACGACTTTGGTTTGACTACATACGATGCCGGCGTGCTGGTAGCCGAACAGGAGACGGCGGATTTCTACGAGACTGTCGCGAAGGGGCGTGACGCGAAGACCGCTGCCAATTGGGTGATGGGCGATCTGTTTGCGGCATTGAACCGCGCCGGACGGACGATCTCCGACGGCCCGGTATCTGCGGACGCGCTCGGCGGGCTGCTCGATCTGCTGGCCGACAACACGATCAGCGGCCGCATCGCCAAGGAGGTGTTCGAGGCGATGGTGGCGACCGGGAAAGATCCCGCCGTCATCGTCGAGGAGAAAGGATTGCGCCAGGTCACCGACACAACTGCGATCGATGCGGCGGTCAAAAAGGTGCTGGCGGTGAATGCTGACAAGGTGGCGGAATACAAAGGCGGACGTGATAAGCTATTTGGCTTCTTCGTCGGCCAAGTGATGAAAGCAATGGCCGGGAAAGGCAATCCCGCGCTCGTCAATGAGACGCTGAAGCGCGCACTGTCATAGCAATCGTATCTGCGTCATGGCCGCCTCGTCCGCGTCGACATGCAGAGCGACAGATTGCGGAAGAGGCCGTCGGTGCCGGCGCCCACAAAGAGCCCGACCGACCCGTGCGCGCTCGGGCCGCGTTTCAGATCGTGCACGATGACAGCGGGCTGCACGGCAGCGCCAACATAGAGCCGTGCCGTCGCGCCCGAGACTTCGATCCTCAGGTGGGTCCATTCGCCAGGCACGAGGTCGGCGTAGGATTCGTATTGGCCCGGTGCTTCGCGCCGCCGCGGGTCCGAATCGTAGCCGGCATATGAGAATATTGGGTCGAGTGATGCCAGCAGCCCGAACCAATGACCTTCCGTTCCTTCCGTCATGGCCGGGCATGTCCCGGCCATCCGTCGTCGTGGCAGAGTGCCGCTTCTGATGGCCGGAACAAGCCCGGCCATGACGGTGCAATAGCAGCGGCGAGGGTCAACGGATACGGCGCCTGGTATGATTCCGGCGAACCTGGTTCTCGGCGCGGCCGTTGGTCGGGCGGATCGGGCCGAACGACGGTGTCCATTCGATGCGAAGACCGATGGCCGACGAGAGTCCTCCTTCGGCAAGGGGAGGGGAGAACTAACGGCGGCACTGCTGGTTGCGTCCGTGGGGTTTGTGACACCAAGCCAACACCTACGCCAATGCTATACGCGCGGGCCACGCCATAGATCGAATTTATACGCCACCGCGCCGATCTTTCGGCCCGCCATGACCAGTGACCATTCCGGTCCGCGCATTGCACCTGCTCAGGAGAGCCTCCCATGCTGACGCACGTCCGTGCGGCGGCCGCGCCTCGTCGCGCGCCGCCCAGCCTGCCGCTAAAGCCGCCCGAACCGGGTGCCGCCTTGCTCGAGTGCCTCGGCGCGATCGAAGACGAGGAGCACATACTTGTGCTCGGCAATGACGGCCCCGACCTGATGTGCGCGCTGCTGCGCGCCGGCGCGCCGAATGTGACCCATCTCCGCTCGTTCGAGCGACCTGAAGCCGACAGCGCCAGCCTCGTGATCGTGCCGAATGTCCCTTCGCTCGACTGGCTGGCGAACGCGCTGCCACGGATCCGCCGTGCGCTGATGATCAATGGCCGCCTGGCAATCTGCATCGACATCCTGCCCACGATGCAAAACGCTGTCCACCGCATGCTGACGTCGCAAGGTCTTGCCGCGATCCGCATCAGTCGCGCGGCGGGACGTCTGGTGCTTCGCGCCGAGCTGCCCGCGTTCGGCATTCGCCGGTGCGCCTGAAAGGAACCAGGACGATGCGCAACATCATCTCCGGCGTAGGCGGTTCATTGACCGCGCTGGCAACTCCGTTCCGCGACACGCGCGTGGATTGGGACGCTCTGTCCCGCCTGTCCGAGCGGCAGATCGACCGTGGCACCGCCGCGCTGATCGTCTGCGGCAGCACAGGCGAGGCGGCCGCGCTGATACTCTCGGAGTACGCGCACGCCGTGCGCACTGTGGCAGAGGCGACGGCCGGACGCGTGCCAGTGATCGCCGGCTGCACCGCGCTGGCGACCTCCGCGGCGGTTGCATTGGGCATCGAGGCGGCATCCGCGGGCGCGGATGCGCTGCTTTGCGCCGTGCCGCCCTATGTGAAACCGACGCAGGAGGGTATCGCCGCACATATCCGCGCGATCGCCCACGCCACCGATCTTCCTGTCGTGCTTTACGACGTTCCCTCGCGGTCGGGCGTGGCGATCAGCGACGACACCGTGGCGCGGCTGCACGACGCCGAGCTTATCATCGGCCTCAAGGACGCGACCGCCGATCTATCACGGCCGGCCAGGCTGCGCGCGCGCTGCGGTGATGCCTTCATGCAATGGAGCGGCGACGACGCGACAGCGCCCGCGCACCGGGCCATGGGCGGGATCGGCTGCATCTCGGTCACCGCCAACGTGGCGCCGGCGCTTTGCGCGCTGTTGCACCGTGCCTGGGACAACGGCGACCTCGGAAGGTTTGCTGCGCTGCGCGACCTGCTCGATCCGTTGAACGTGGCGCTTTTCAGGGAGAGCAATCCGATTCCGGTGAAGGCTGCGCTGGCCAGCCTCGGTTTGTGCGCGGACGACGTGCGACTGCCGCTGACACGCGCTACTCTGGTGACGCAGGAAACGTTGCTTGCAGTGATGGCACCCGTGATGTTGGCCGAGGAACATGCGGCGCGGCAGCCGGTCTTCGCGATGGCAGTGTAATATATAAGAGTAGCGGCCCGAACCAATGACCTTCGATCGCCGCTCTTTCCTTCGTCATGGCCGGGCTTGTCCCGGCCATCAGTTGTGGCACGACGCCGCTTCCGATGGTCGGGACAAGCCCGGCCATGACGGTTCAGCAGCCGATGGACAAGCCAAAGTCCAGCGTGAGTCTCTGCTCAGCGCTGCTCTATAATAACCCGCGATGCCTCGCGCAGCGCCGCACGCGAGGCATCATCGGTGTAGAACATGTGCCCGCCCGGATAGATCGCCAGGCGCACTCGCTCCGGTACTGCAAACTCGGGTATCTGATCCAGGATAAGTTTGGTGGCGAAGTACGGCGTGACCAGGTCGAACATGCCGTGCGCGATCAGCACGCGCATGCGCGGGTCAAGCGCCAGCGTCGCCTGCAGAGAGGATACTGCCTCCGGTCTGGCCAGGCCGCGTCCCCATTGCCACTGCCGGAAGATCTCGTCGTTGGCGAGGTGGTAGGCGTTTTCGGGGTTCCAGTGCAGCCGGCCGGTATATATCGCAACCATCGCGCTGCTGACCGGTGCCTTCATCCCGTCAAGGACGGGGTCGGCATATTCGCTGAACGCGGTGTGCGGAAACGGATCGGCCCGTGTAATCGTGGCGTCGTACGCGCTGGCGACGCGGCCCTCGGCGCGGCCAACTTCGTGGAGGAAGACCTCGCTGTCGATGCGTCCGCGATAGCGGGCGACCAGCGTCGGATCGAGGCCGATAAGAGCCGCGACATGCTCCGAGATCCGCGAGACCGCGGCCGCGTCGCGCACCCCGTGCAAGAGATCAAGCAGATAGTCGGTACTGGCGTACTGTTCCACATCCGCCAGCATATCGGGGGCTACTCTGCCCTTGGCAGCGCGTGACGCTGCGGCCATGGATGGCAGGCGCGTGACCCAGCGGAACGGATCGAACGTGCGTCCGCCGCCGCCGATCTCCAATGCCGGCGAAACCAGCACGAGGCCGCCGACGCCGACTCCCTGATCGGATTGCAGAGCGCGCGCGAGGCGTGGCGCGCGGAATCCGCCGTAGCTCTCGCCGAGCAGATATTTCGGCGAGACGATACGCTCGTTGCGATCGAGCCAGCGGCGGATCACTTCCGCCAATGCCGCGATATCGCCGTCGACCGACCACAGCGACCGGCGCGCTTCATCGCCGGAGGCCAGGATTCGTGAATAACCGGTGCCGGGCGGATCGATGAACACCAGGTCGGTGAAATCGAGCCATGTGTCCTCGTTGGGCAGTGGATCGGGTTGTGCCGACGGAATGGTTGCATCGGCGCCCAGCCTGATCCGCCACGGCCCGACCGCGCCGACCTGAAGCCAGCCCGACGCCATGCCGGGCCCGCCGTTGAACACGAAGGTCACCGGCCGGCTGCGCGGATCGGCGCCGTCCAGCCGATAGGCGATGAATGCAACATCGGCCCGCGGCACGCCCTTGTCGTCGGCGAGTTGGATGGCGCCCGCGGTGGCAGAGAACCGCAGTGTCCGGTCCGGCAGTTCCAGCGTGTGCTGCGTCGTGACATCGGCCGGCAGATGGCGATTGTCGAGGGTGGGTGCGGCGGCCTCGCGCGCTGCCGCCGGCGCATCGGCCGCCTGGGGCGTCTGCCCATGAGCGGCGATGCCGAACGAAACGGCGAGCAGCACAGCGAGCAGGGAATGGCGGACAAGTCGGCCGGGCAGGCACAAGCGAATCATTGCTGTCTCCGTATTATCGTTGACGTGCCGTCAACCTTGTCGCTATAGGCCGCACCGGGTCACGCTCCCCCACCGGGGCGCTTCTCTTCTGGAAGGGAGAGCTGCACATGGCGATAGCGCCGAAACCGGACATCCGTCCGGCCAATGCCAATTTTTCCTCAGGTCCCTGTGCCAAGCGCCCCGGCTTCACGCTGGATGCGCTGTCGGACGCGGTGCTCGGCCGCAGCCATCGCGCCAAGGAGCCGAAGGCGCGCCTCGCGGACGTGATCGAGCGTTCCCGCGCGATGCTCGGCATGCCGGCTGACTGGCGGCTCGGCATCGTGCCCGCCTCCGACACCGGCGCGGTCGAGATGGCGCTGTGGTCGCTGCTCGGCGCGCGGCCCGTCGATATCCTTGCGTTCGAAAGCTTCGGCGAGGGCTGGGCCACCGATGTGGTGAAGCAGCTTCGGCTCGCCGATGCACGCGTGCTGTCCGCGCCGTATGGGCGATTGCCCGATCTCGCAGCGGTGGATTTCAGCCACGACGTGGTGTTCCCGTGGAATGGCACGACGTCGGGCGTGCGTGTGCCGAATGGCGACTGGATCGCGCGGGACCGGGTGGGGCTGACGATCTGCGATGCCACCTCGGCGGCGTTCGCGATGGCGTTGCCGTGGGACAGGCTCGATGTCGTGACGTGGTCCTGGCAGAAGGTGCTGGGCGGCGAGGCGGCGCATGGGATGCTGGCGCTGTCCCCGCATGCCGTTGCACGGCTGGAGACATACAAGCCGGCCTGGCCGTTGCCGAAGATCTTCCGCCTGACCTCGGGCGGCAAGCTGATCGAGGGCATCTTCAAGGGTGAGACGATCAACACACCCTCGATGCTGTGCGTCGAGGACGCGCTGGACGGGCTGCGCTGGGCGGAATTGGTCGGCGGACTCGCGGGGCTGATTGCGCGGTCGGAAGCCAATCTCGCGGTGATTGCGCGATGGGTGGGGCGGACGGCGTGGGTGGACTTCCTGGCCGAAGACGTTGCGACGCGATCCTGCACGTCGATCTGTCTGACGCTAGCGGACCCGGAAGCAGCGAAGCCGATGGCCGCACTGCTGGAGAAGGAACGCGCCGCCTACGACATCGGGGCCTATCGCGATGCGCCGCCTGGCCTGCGCATCTGGGGGGGTGCGACCATCGACACGGCGGACGTCGAGAAGCTGCTGCCATGGCTCGATTGGGCCTACGGCGTGGTCGCGGAGGCGCCACAGAAGGCAGCGGAATAGCGGCCTGACCCCTCCCCCCAACCCCCTCCCGCAAGGGGAGGGGGAGTTGGAACAACAGCACTCCCCCTCCCCTTGCGGGAGGGGGTTGGGGGAGGGGGCCAGGCCGACCCGTGACGATTCAACCGTGAGCACAAACCCATGCCGAAAGTCCTGATCAGCGACAAGCTATCCCCCGCCGCGGTGGAGATCTTCCGCCGTCGCGGCATCGAGGTCGATTTGAAACCCGGCCTATCGCCACGCCGATTTGCGCGCCATTATCGCGCCCTACGACGGGCTCGCCGTCCGCTCAGCCACCAAGGTGACGCGCGAGCTGCTTGATGTGGCGACCAACCTCAAAGTCGTCGGACGCGCCGGCATCGGTGTCGACAATGTCGACATCCGCTCCGCCACCGCACGCGGTGTCGTGGTGATGAACACGCCGCACGGCAACACCATCACCACCGCCGAGCATGCCATCGCCATGATGTTCGCGCTCGCACGTCAGATCCCTGAAGCGTCCGCGTCCACCAGGGCAGGAAAATGGGAGAAGAATCGCTTCATGGGCGTCGAACTCACCGGCAAGACGCTCGGCCTGATCGGTTGCGGCAACATCGGCTCCATCGTGGCCGACCGCGCGGTCGGGCTGAAGATGAAGGTGCTCGCCTACGATCCGTACCTATCGGAAAACCGTGCCCTCGACCTCGGCGTGGAGAAGGTCGAGCTCGACACCCTGCTGGCGCGCGCCGATGTCATCACGGTCCACACGCCGCTCACCGACGCGACGCGCAACATCCTCTCGCGCGAGGCGCTGGCGAAGGCGCGGCGTGGCGTGCGCATCATCAACTGCGCGCGCGGCGGGTTGGTGGACGAAGCGGCGCTGGCGGAGGCGATCGAGTTCGGGCCACGTCGCCGGCGCAGCACTCGACGTGTTCGAGACCGAGCCGGCCACGGCCTCGCCGCTGTTCGCGCTCGAGAACGTCGTCTGCACGCCGCATCTCGGCGCCGCGACAGCCGAAGCGCAGGAGAACGTGGCACTGCAGATCGCCGAACAGATGAGCGACTTCCTGCTTACCGGCGCGGTGGCGAACGCGATCAACATGCCGTCGGTCTCGGCCGAGGACGCGCCGCGGCTGAAGCCGTACATGGAGCTGTGCCGTCTGCTCGGTGCGTTCGCCGGCCAACTCACCCAGGCGCGCGAGGGCGTCATGCGCCGCGTGCTGATCGAGTACGAAGGCCACGTCGCCGCGCTGAATATCCGCCCGCTGTCGGCCGCGGTGCTCGCCGGGCTGATGACGCCGCTGATGGTCGGCATCAACATGGTGAATGCGCCGGTGGCGGCGCGCGATCACGGCATCGACGTCGCCGAGACCGTGCACGACCGGCCAAGCGAGTACCAGACATTGGTGCGCGTCACGATAGAGACCGATCAGCTCACCCGCTCGGTTGCCGGGACGCTGTTCGCCGGCTCACGGCCACGCATCGTGGAGATCAAGGGCATCAAGGTCGAGGCCGACTTCGCGTCGCACATGCTGTATGTCACCAACCAGGACAAGCCTGGGTTCATCGGCCGCTTCGGCGCGACCCTGGCCGGCGCCGGCATCAACATCGCGACGTTCCATCTTGGCCGCGCAAGCCAGGGCGGCGATGCGATCTGTCTGGTGTCAGTCGATGACGTGGTGCCGGAGGACGTGCTGTCGATGGTGCGCACGTTGCCGCTGGTGGTGCAGGCGACCTCGCTGGCGTTCTGATGCCGAGCGTGAGCAGCGGCTTTCAGGATTTCATCCTGGACCTGCTCGGCCCGCTCGATCCAATGCCGCGCCGCATGTTCAGCGGTGTGGGATTGTTCCACGGCGGCGTGATGTTCGGGCTGCTGGTGCGCGACGCGATGTATCTGCGGGTGGACGATATCACGCGCGAACGCTTCGAACGCGCCGGCAGCGAGCCGTTCAGCTATCGGCGCGGCGAGCGGCAGGTCAGTCTATCGGCATATTACGTCGTGCCGGAGGGTCTGCTGGACCAGCAGGATGAACTGCTGCAATGGGCGCGCGGTGCCATCGAAGCTGCTCGGCGAGCAGCTTCGAGTGCGCGATCTGCCACGCCTCGTTCAGGTGCTCGGCGGTATCGAAAAAGGCCGACCTCGGATAGCGGCTGAAGTTCGGCAACACGAGGAATTCTCCTCCGTTGGCCAGATAGATCGACCGGATGGCATCGAGCGTCGCGTCGGGCATCGGTGCGTCGGCGAACTCCGTCGGCAGTCCGCCGATAACCCGTAACGCCATGCGATCTGGCCCAGCGCGTGAATTCGGCAATCAGCGCGCTGCCGTAGCCCGCGCGGATCTGCGCAGCCGAGGGATGCTGCGGGATGGCAGTCGCCAGTATCGACTGGCTCGTCGCGGCCAATTCGGATGTGTGGCCGACATGGTCGCCCCACGCGTTGGTCGCGCCGGTCGCCGCCGCCCGAGGGTCGTGGAAGCGTGCTGCAAGCAGCGCGGACTCGATCGGCCCCATCAGCGCCGCGCGCAGGTCGAACGCGAACAGCGCGGCGAGCCAGCGTTGCGGTTCGAGTGACGCAAGCGTTCGCCAGTCATGACGGAACATGATCGCGGCATCCGGCCCGACATCGGTTGCCGCGCGCGTGCGGATGTATTGCGCCTCCTCCATGGGCAGGTAAACCAGGTCGCCAGGATGAAGGAGCGGCTGCCAGCGGGCGAACAGGTAGTCGAGGCCGATCCCCACAGCAATGCCGCCATTGACGCATGGCATTGCCAGCACCGATTCGATGACTTCGCAGCGATGCGAGTAAGGGCCGTTGGACCCGGCCAGGATCACCAGCTTCCCGCCATCGATCGATGCGGCGCGCGCAAGTTTGGCGTTGAGCTGATGTTGCAGGAAGCCAAGCGAGAGCGGCCGGTCCGTGACGAATCCAAATGCCAGACCGTAAAGCAGCAGCGATGCCAGGCAGGCGCAGATCAGTCGGATGCAGGTGGTGCATCCGCGGGTCATGACACCAACTCCCACGTCATCGTGCGCCGAAGGCGCGCCATCCACGCGTCTGGGAGGTCCACCAGGAAGACGTGGATGACCCGCCTTCGCCGGCCATGACGAGGTAGAGACCATGTAGGCAAAGCGGTCAGTTGTATGACCATCAGAACTGAAAGTACAAAAACGGAGTTACGTGCGGGGCGAAGAACAGCGCCTGCACGGGGAACGCGAAGCCCGCCGTCAGCACCCAACCGCGTGCACATTCCGACGAACTTCGTGCACCGTCGGCATGGCGAGGACGAATCGCCTCCAACCAGCAGCAGACACGCGGATACCCCGGGGAAGCTCAGCGTGCGCGTCACCGAGGAAGCGCAGCAACGGGACCGGTGTCGCGATCGCCGCCAGCGGCGGGAATGCATGCACGATCATCTGGGCAAGGCGACCCGCTCGCAGCTACGCCATGCCGCGCAGCATGGCAAACGTGGCGTCCATCGCTGGCGCGAAACGGCACACAGGCGACGATGACCGCAAGCATCGT
>CAWABH010000007.1:0-10055 GCA_963780095.1 uncultured Alphaproteobacteria bacterium | reverse complement strand
CCCGCATTTCTCATACTGGCGAGTAGCCTGACGTCTTTTATTGCGAGTTCAGACTAAATCTCGCTACGCCCTTGCATTGCACCAGGGAAAGTGCCGGATCGCAGCAAAGCTCCGCCCGCGCCGCCATCTCGGGCAGCGTTGGCGGGGGCTCTACGGCACCTATGCGCTATCTGGTTCGTATTAGCCGATGGCGTTGCGCAGTCGCACATGCGCCAGAGCGAACTCATCCTGCCACGGGCAGGCTGACGCCATCGCGATCTTGATCCGCCGTACACTGACACGGACCAAGGCGCCGAGCTTCAGCAGTTTCAGCCGGATCGTGCCGCAGGTGGCATCGGCGAACTGGCTGTGTGCCAGGCCGATGCGGCGCAAGGCGCAGAGCAGCACGTAGGCCATCGAAGCAAACCACAGGCGAAGCTGGTTGGCTTGCATGGTCGCGGTTGATGTCCGATCCGCAAACAGGTCGAGCTGGCACTCCTTGATGCGGTTCTCCATGTCGCCACGCGCGCAGTAGGTCTTCTCGTAGAGATGTCGCGCGCCGGCCTCGCTCCGCTTGAGCGAGGTGACAACAAAGCGGGGATTGGCCTCGCCACCCGTCACCTCGGCCTTGCCGATGACCCGGCGTTCGCGGCTCCAACTGTCCAGCGTGGTGTAGCTAAAGTCCTTGAAGCAGCGGGCGGTCCTGCCTGTGCGGATGCTTTCGATCGTCGCCGTGATCAGCTCGGGAATGATCGCCTTCTCCAGCCGGTCGTTGCGGGCCAGGCCGAACACGTAATCCACCCGGTTGGCTTCGCACCACGCCATCAAGGTCTCGCGGGTGAAGCCGGAATCGCCGCGCAGCAGAATGCGTGTTCTTGGCCAGCGGCGGCGGATTTGTGCCACGATCCGCGCGACTTCCTCGACCGACCCGGCGGCGCCATCGATGTTCGAGCGGCGCAGCTTGGCCGCCAGCAGGTGCCGCCCGCAGAAGATGTAGAGCGGCAGGTAGCAGTAGCAGTCATAATAACCATGGAAGAACTTGCCCTCCTGGTTGCCATGCAGCGGATCGTCGGTGGCATCGAGGTCGAGGATGATTTGTTTCGGAGCCTTCGTGTGAGCTTCCAGGAAGAGATCGACGAACAGGCTTTCGATCGCCGCAGGGTCGTGACTAACCTTGTGATAACGCGTCGGTTCGGCGCGGCTCAGTTCCAGCCGGTTCAGCGTGGACTTGCCGGCCAGCGGCGCACAGTCACTCCGCTGCGCCTCCAGCTTGCCAGCCAGCACCGCGAGCACCGGGTCGCGGCGCAGTTGGTCGTGGTCGTTCAGGTCCTCATAACCCAGAGCAATGCCGACCACGCGCTGCATCACCATGGTCTCGACCGGGTGTTCCACCAACTCCGCTGTGCGCGTATCGGCGAAGCAGGAGGCGAACCGCTCCGTCAGCCGGATCGCTCGGTCGGTCTGGCCCAGCAGCAGCGCGCCGGCATCGGAGGTGATCGCACCACCGTCGAACGAGGCCACAACATCGCGGCCTCCGACGGGTGGAAATTCAAACAATGCGGGGGTACAGTCTGTTTGCATTGGGGCGTCCTGTGGATTTGAGAAAAACCGTGGTCGCAACACGATTTCTCAGAATCCGCGCCCCAATGCACCTGATTCGGTGAGAAATGCGGGTTAAATCCGCTGTGCCCGCGAGGCGGCACGGGCGATGTGATCGGCGCCGGTCAGGCAGCCGAGGGCTCGTGCCAGACCTTGAACCCGTAAACACGTTCCGATGACGACGCGGTTTCATTGCGCGTATCACGGATGCGGAAGGCGTGCTGTATTGCGAAGTGCAGGCTCTCGGCGACTATGTAAGCCGGAAAGAGAATACCGCCGTCTTCATTCAGCATTTGACAACGGAAGACAACGCCACAATCGGTGTCTGCCTTGATCATTACGGCACCGGTCTCCATTTGCAGGGTCCTTCGCTGGTCCGCCAGCCACAGGCGGGGACTGAGCGACGGACCCAGCTTGGATCACGAATGCGTGACAGTCAACCGCTAAATGGAATAATCCTGCATCGCGGTCTGTACGTTGCCGATACCGACGAAAGCGGCATCAACGCGGTCACCTGGCGCGATCGGGAACTGGCGTGTGAATGAGCCGCTCATGATCAGGTCGCCCGCCCGGATGCCGCGTCCGAACTCCGGCAGCTTGCGGGCCAGCCAGACCACCGAATTCAGCGGATTGCCGAGCACGGCGTCGCCGCGTCCCGTCGCAACGGTCTTGCCGTTGATCTGAATGGTGGCCGCGACACTGTCCAGTTCAAGCTCGCCCAATGGAACCGGACTGCCGAGGATGATCGTCTTCTGCTGCGCGTTGTCCGCCATCGCGACGGCGATCTGCGCGGACAGATCGCCACGCGTCTCGATGATCTCAAGCGATGGATAGACCGCATCGATCGCCCGACGCACGTCCGCCATGGCAACGTCCCCCGCCAGCGGCTGTAAGACCCGCAAGCACAGCTCCGGCTCGAAACCCGGCTTGATCAGGTCGTCCGGACGGAACACGTGACCCGAGCGTCGGCTTTCCAGGATGCAGCCGAACACCGGCTCGTGGAATCCGAACTGCTGCTGGATCGGCTTGGCGGTCAGGCCAACCTTCCAGCCGATCTGCCGTTCGCCCGCGACGCAGCGGCGGTCGATGAGGCCGAGCTGAACCCGATACGCCTCGTCGAGCGTCAGGCGATCGAACCATTCGGTCGGGAAGTAAACGCCGCGGTCGCGCGCGGCCCAGAAGCTGTCGATCGCGGACTGTTCGTCGAATGCCATCGTTCTGTCCCCCGCGTGTTTGCCCAGGCTAGACCAGCTGGCGACAATTCCGAAGACTATCCGATCAACCGTACGTCCGCGCCGCCTAATTCTCGGGCATCCCAGCGCGGCGCAGCCGTTCGAGCAGCATTGCGTTGGCGGCGAAATAGGGGAGCTTTTGGATCTCGTCCATGGTGCGCAAGGTCCGCGGGGTGGCGAGGAACTTCTGCAAGGCCGCATGCGCCACTGCGTCCCGCCCGTTGGCACCCTCGGCTGCGATCAGCGCCAACCAAGCAAATTCGGCACTGATGCCACTTTCAGCTGGAAATTCTCCGATCGCCAGCCGGGCCTGCGCAATAGCCTCGGGGTACCTATCGTTCGCCAGCAGTGCGATGGCGATGTTCGCGTCAATAATGTTGATGAGGTCGCCTTCCCCAGCGAGCTGCTTTGCGGTCATGTAGTGCTCCAGCGCTTCCTCGCGATACCCCTGGGCCAGCAGAACAGAGCCGAGCTCCCGATAACTGTCGGCCTGCAGCGGATGACGTTCGATCACCGTGCGGAGGATCGCTGCCGCCCCGTCCCAGATGCCTTGTGCGCGCAGCACGGTGGCCTTTGTCTTCAGTACTTCGGTATCGTTGGGGGCGAATACTTGCGCCCGGTCCGCCATCTTCGTCGCGATGGCCAGGTCGGCGTCGGGGTTGGACGAATAGACGTTGAGCACTAGGTACGCGTGCACCTGGGCGTCGCGTCGAAGCGCTATGACATAGTTGGGATCAAGAGCCAGTGCCCGCTCCAGCAGTGCTATCTGCGCCAGAAGGTTTGCTTTTGAATTCTGCTGCAGCGGGGTCACCAATGATGCTAGAAGAAGATCGCGCTTGTCCAAGTTGTCCGGATACTCGCGCTTGGCGCGCGCGACCTCCGCGTCGGTCATGGCCTGGTCGATGTTGCTGTATATGCGCCCGATGATACCGTTCCGCTCGCTGGGCCGATCCGGGCGGTCGAACTGTTGCGACCACAGATGCCGGGCATTCTCGGTTTCATAGAGGGTTGCCGCGACGATCAGCCGGCCGTCCTGCTGGTGCGCATGGCCTGTGAGCGCGAAATGCACGTCGTGGTCGCGGCCGATCGCGCGCAGATCCGGTGTCTTTCCCCAGTATACCGCCGCGGTCGCCTCGGGGACAATCGGGCGAACGGGGTTCACCGCGGACATATGTCCGATCACGTCGCGGGTAAGGGCGGCGGCGATACCGTCCTGTGCAGGGTCACCGCTACTGTTCTCGAATGGCAGCACGATGAGCGATGCACGTCGGTCCTGCGGGGAGTAAGGAGCGGGACGCGGAGCGGAGGGCGACACGGAGGCCACAACCGGCAGCGACGTCCTGTCGTGCAGCATCCACCACCCCCCGGCAGCAAGGAGCGCCGCTACTGCGACCCCAACTGCGACCATCGCGCCGGCAGGGCGGCGACGCGCGGGCATCAGCGGTGTGCGCGATTCTGGCGGTTCGGGCTCCGGCAGTGCGTCCTCGGGGAGAGCCGCTATGTCCTTAGGCGCCAAGCCGAACACGCCGATGGCTCGGGCGATGTTCTTGACGGTCTGTTCACCGAGGTCGGCGAACGCCAGTGACAGCTTGTCGCTCACCTGCTCGTTGGCATAACGCGAGATACAGACGCCGCCTGGCTCGCACAGGGCCTCCAACCGGGCAGCGACGTTCACGCCATCGCCGAAGATGTCACCACCGTCGATGATAATGTCACCGACGTTGATGCCGATGCGCAGGACTATCTGCCGCTCAGTGTGTAATCCCGCGTTGAATGCCAGCATGGCGCGCTGGATCGCCACCGCACAGCCCACAGCATCCACGACGCTGGCGAACTCCACCAACAGCCCGTCGCCTGTTGTATTGAAGATTCGGCCGTTGTGACGGGCGATGGTGGGGTCGATGCGCTCGCGCCGATGCGCCTTCAGCGCGGTCAGCGTGCCGATCTCGTCGGTACCCATGAGCCGGCTGTAGCCCGCGACGTCCGCCGCCAGGATCGCGGCCAGTCGACGTTCTATTCGAGGCGATATCATAGCGCGCCCCCCGGCATGTAACGCCTGCCTACCATTGGCTGCCCGGAAAGGATTTCACAATCGCCGCCACAAGGGAAGCGAAGAGCTAGGGGCTGGGCAGGAGCGGCTTTCAGCGGTGTTGGTGTTGCGCCCGGCAAATGGTCGCGGTGGACCCCACGTGTGGCCCCAAGTCGGCGCGCGCCGGATAACATCGCGCTCTTGCGCCGACATCCCCGCAGCTAGCCTCGTCCGAGATACCTCAGTTGCCAAGGCTGGGCCGGCGTGCGAGTTGAACCGGACAGCAACAAGCACGGGAGGAGGCCGCCGCATGCGCATCGCCATCATCGGCCAGCAGGATTTCGGCAAGGCCACGCTGGAAGCTTTCCTCAACCGCGGCGACACGGTGGCCGTCGTGTTCTGCGCTCCCGAGAAAGGCCGCCCCGACCAGTTGCGCGTGGCGGCCGAGGAGCGCGGTGTTCCGGTCCACCAGTTTCCAAAGCTCACCGATCCCGCGGCGCAGGAGGCGATGCGGCAGGCAAATGCCGATGTCGGCGTGATGGCCTATGTGACCCAGTTCGTGCCGCAGGATTTCTGCAACATTCCAAAGTTCGGCACGATCCAGTTCCACCCGAGCCTGTTGCCGCTGCACCGAGGCGCATCGTCGATGAGCTGGGCCATCATCTGCGGGCGGACGGAGACCGGGTTTTCGATCTTCCGCCCGACCGACGGATTGGACGAAGGGCCGGTGATCCTGACGCGCGCGGTGCGGATCGAGCCGGAGGACACGCTGGGTTCGCTGTATTTCGGCAAGATCTTCCCGATGGGCGTGGCAGGTCTGGTGGAGGTCGCCGAACTGGTAGTGGCCGGCAAGGCGCCGGCACTGGTGCAGTACGAGCCCGACGCCGGCTACGAGGGTATCCTCCGGGACGCGGAGTCGCGGATAAATTGGGCGAACCACGTTGACATCATTTACAACCTGATCCGCGGCTGCGATCCCGCCCCGGGCGCCTGGACGACGATGGATGGCAAGAAGCTGTTCGTGTTCAACGCGGCGAAGCGGATCGCGCGCACGTTCTCCGAAGTGAAGGGCAAGAAGCTGGGTGAGGCGGCGACTATCGGCGGCAAGCTGGTGGTGCATGGCCAGGGCGGCTTCATCGAGATCGAGCGGGTGCGCCTGGATGGCGGCCGAAAAGTCGCCGCATCGGAGGTGGGCATCGAGGCCGGCACAATACTCGGGGGATGAGCAGCATGATCTACGAGCTCCGCACATACACATTCCATAACGGCAAGCTGCCCGCCTATATTCAGCACGTGGAGAAGGTCGGCCGCCCGGTGCGCGGCGACGATTACGGGAAGTGCCACGGCTACTGGACCGCCGAGTTCGGCCAACTCAATCAGGCCTGGCACCTGTGGAGCTACGCCAGCCTGGACGAGCGCACGCGCCTGCGCGAGGCGTTGTCGAAGAACGAGCGCTGGACGAAGGAGTATGTGCCTGTCGTGCAGCCGATGCTTCAGCGGCAGGACATCCGCTTCCTCAATCCGGTGGTCGATATCAAACCGCCGGCGGCGAGCGGCGGCGTCTATGAGCTGCGAATATACCGCACGCAGCCCGGCAAGGCGGCGCAGTGGGCCCAGCTGTTCAAGTCGGTGTTCCCGGTGCGCGAGAAGTATTCGCCGAATGTGTGCCTATGGACCGGCGAGGCGCCGCAGCCGAACGAGGCGGTGCACATGTGGAACTACCCGGACGTCGACACGCGCATGAAGGTGCGTGCCGAGTGCGCTGATGCCGACGCCGTTTTCGCTGATGCGCTGACGCCGCGACCAAGGTGGCCGTCGCGCCGCGAGTTACAACGGCCGATAGAGCAGCACGTTGCGCGACGGACGAAGCTGCAACAGCAGATCCATGTGCCGGATATTGCCGCTGAGCAGCAGCATGTCGCGCTCGATCGCGGTGATGTAAAGCAGCGCATCCAGCAGCAGCTCCCGCCGACGCCCGATCTGGCAGCACAATTGATCCGGGTTGAGCTGCCGCCTCGGCACCGCGAGACCCTGCGTTCGCGCCAGCATCCCCGCCAGGATCGCCGCTTCGGTCCAGGCGGAGGCACTGGGGCTAACCGCCCGGCCAGTCCCCATCAAGTCCATATGTGCCTGGATCGTCGCGATCGACTCGCGTGTGCGCGTATCGGAAGGATCGAGAATGCCGATGCTGATGGCCAGTTCGGCACAGGCCACGCCGCAATGAAAAACCGTATTTTGTCGCGCATCGATCAGTGCGCGAATGGCTTGTGGCAACCTTCCGGCGTCACGGTCCAGATACACCATGGTATCGAACAGCAGCGGCAGTGCCGGAGCAGCCCCGGCATCCAATGGAAGCGCTCTGTCCGCGCGGTACCGCAGCGCGACGACGTGATTTGCCGGGACGTAGCGCCGGGCAACAGCGCCTAATGTCTCAGATGGCAAGTTCGAAATCAGCGGGAAGCCGCGGACCGCGATCCGACAGGAACCACTCGACGAACGGGTCACGACCGACGAAAGCGGCAAGAGCGGCTTGCAGGACGTAGGATGTATTGTCGGACCCAAGCTTGCGCATGGCTGCCGTCAGCAGGCCGTGGTCGATCCGGGCACTGACCTTGTCGGCGTGGCCAGTCAGGACGCCGGCCTTCTCCAGAACACGGAATGCTCCGGCGACCTGCGCTTCCACGAGCTTGGTGCCGGGGGCACGCGCCTTGCGTGCGCGCGGCTTAGTCGCCGCCAGCGTGGCCCCGCGTTTGGGTCGGGCGGATTCCATGGTATCCATTTCGCTCTCCTGTCCGACAATATGGCACATGCGTCCGACAAAAGCCAGTCTTGCCACAACGAGCGGAAGGCGCGCATCATCCGTGCCGATGCCTGCACCAAGAAGACGCCACACTCGGGAGTGAAACAATGGCCAAGCGGGGAAAAAACGTCCTCATCCTGACAGCCGCTGTTCTGGCGGGATCGCTGTTGGCAACAGCCGGGACCGCACCCAATGCAATCGCCGCAGAACACGGCGGCCCTCTTGTCCGCACCGGCGAAGGGCCGGTGCAGGGCTTCGTCAATAACGGCGTGAACTCATTCCTCGGCATTCCCTTCGCGGCTGCGCCGGTCGGCGCGTTGCGCTGGCAGCCGCCGCAGCCACACGCGGCATGGACGCAGACGCTCGATGCAACCAAATTCGGGAACACCTGCCCGCAGATCACTGAACTGGGGGTATTCGCCGGCCCGGTCAGCGTCACGGAAGACTGCCTCTTCCTGAACGTCTTCACGCCCAACCATGGTCCTGCTGCCAATGGAAAGAAGCTTCCAGTCCTGGTCTGGATCCACGGCGGCGGTCTGTTTGACGGTGAAAGCAACGACTACGACGCGAGCGCGCTCGTCAAGGGCGGCCCAGGCGGCCCCACCGTCGTCGTTACCGTCAACTATCGGCTCGGCCTGCTGGGTTACTTCGCGCATCCCGCGATCGACGCTGAAGACCATCACATCGGCAATTACGGACTGATGGACCAGCAGGCCGCGCTACAATGGGTGAAGCGCAACATCGCCGCGTTCGGTGGCGACCCTGGCAATGTCACCGTCGGCGGCCAGTCCGCCGGCTCGACCAGCACCGCCGCACTCGTGATTTCGCCGGCAAGCGCAGGGCTGCTGCACAGGGCGATCTTCGAGAGCGGCCCGCTGCTTACCGTCGCGCCGATGTCGTTCGCCGAGTTGCGGGGCGCGAATTTCGCGACCGCCGCAGGCTGTGGCACTGATGCGACCGCCGCGTCGGCATCGTGCCTGCGTGAGCTGACGGTGCAGAAGATTCTGTCCTTGCAAGGCACCGCCGCGGCAAATGGTCCCTACGTCAATGGCCTGATGGTTGATGGCACGATCCTGCCGGTTCCGGCGGACACCGCATGGTCCACGGGTAAGTTCAACCATGTGCCCATCATGAACGGGAGCGTCGCGGACGAAGGAGCATTTGCCGCGAGCATCAACGAGCTGTTCTTCGGTCCGATGTCGGCGGACCAGTACACGAATTTGGTCAAGACGACCTATGGCGGTCCAGCCGGGCCAGGCAACGGACCGCCGAACTATCCCGCCGGGACGCCTGATGCCGTGCTGGCCAAGTACCCGCTCAGCGCCTATCCGAACCCCGGCGCCGCCTGGGTCGCGGTCGGCACGGATGCAAACGTGTGCCGGCATCCGCAACTCAACAAGCAGGTGTCCGAGTTTGTGCCGCTCTACGCCTATGAGTTCAGCGACCGGAATGCGCCTTGGTATTTCCCACCGATCAGCTTTGCCCATGGTGCGGCGCATACCATCGACATTCAGTTCCTGTTCACCGATTGGCACGGCGGACCCTTGGGGATTCTGCACAAGTTGTCTCCGCAGGAGCGTGTGCTGTCGGAGCAGCTGGTCGCTGCGTGGACGAACTTCATGTACTCCGGCAATCCGAACCTGACCAACGATCACCCCTGGCCGCGTTACACCGCCAACTCAAAGGTCTACTTCTCGCAGAATGTGCCGAAGTCGTCGACGATCACCGAGGCCCAGTTTGCCGCCGCCCATAACTGCGCGTTCTGGGACACCGTTCTGATCTACTGAACGTCGGCCTGGCGCAGGCTTCCATTGCGGCCGCGCTTGATCCAAGCTTGGATTTCGCGCGAGCTGCAATGACGCGCCGCTGGGGGGACGCATGATCAGACCGCATCGCATCGGCCGCCATCTACTGGGCGTGGCCGCCGTCGCCACGTACTTGCTGGTGGCCGGCGCCGCCCACGCGCAGCGTCAGCTCGTGATGTATTGCGGTGTCGACGAGAAATGGTGCCGCGCGGTCGCCACCGTGTACCAAAAGGAAACCGGCGTCCAGGTCGACATGACCCGCATGAGCGCGGGCGAGGTCTATGCCCGCGTGCGTGCGGAGAAGGACAACCCCCACGGCGACGTGTGGTTTGGCGGCACCGGCGATCCGCATCTGCAGGCCGCCGACGAGGGAATCACCGAACCCTACCAGTCGCCGATGCTGCCGAAGCTGCGCGACTGGGCGCAGCGCCAGGCGGACCGTTCGCACAACCGGACAGTCGGGCTTTACCTCGGCGCGCTCGGCTTCGGCTATAACACCGAGGACATAAAACGGCGCAAGCTGACGCCGCCGGCCTGCTGGGCCGACCTGATCAAGCCCGAGTTCAAGGGCGAGGTGCAAATGGCGGATCCAAACTCGTCAGGGACTGCAT
>CAWABH010000006.1:0-8667 GCA_963780095.1 uncultured Alphaproteobacteria bacterium | reverse complement strand
ACCCACAGCCATGTCCAAGACGGCCACGCTACCGCGTTCTGGTGCCGCTTTCGCGGGAGATCGCACCAGACCTGCCTGCGGTCGAGATCCCTGGCGCAGCTGCTTGGCGTCGAGGGCGTGATCGACCGCAGCAAGCGCGGACCCGCATCGCTGTTCTATCTCCCGTCGGCTGCGATCTCGATGACCTGGATCATCATGAGGCGCATGTCGTGTCCGGCGCGGCCTACGATGCCGCACTAATGGAGAAGGAGGCTGGCGACCTTCTGGCGGAGCGACAGGTCGAACAGGACCGTGTCGCAGCAGAGGCCCATGCTGAAGCTCAGGAGCGTCTGGAGGCCCGCATTGCAGCAGGATTCGATCCGCCGACAGCCTGATCGAGAAGATGCGCCAACTGTTCGATCTGGCCTCAGTGCTGACGGCCCACCGTTATGACAGGCAGGGGACGAACACGCCGACCCGAACATCGCATTGGGGCCGCTACGGCGCCGACATCAAGTCCTTGGCGGCATCGAACGTATCTACTCGCACAATGGAACCGATCCGCTTCACGCCACAACCTGCCAGAATGGTGCGGTGGCGTTACCGCGCTCGACGTGGTGGACGTGGTGACCATCCTCGACTTCGCCGGCGACCGGACGCGTGCGCTGGGCGAACCTGGCCCGACGCTTTGGCATCACCCACACCGATGAACGTAAGACGCTGGCGAAGCTCATATTTTCCACCTGATCCGCCGACGCGCACGCAAGAAGCGATCGAAGCATCGGCGTTCGCCGAAGGACTGCGCCTGGGCATGTCACGCGCCGAGGTTTCGACGTCGCACGCGTGGAGTCCCAAATCCATGCACCGCGAGGCAGCGTAATGTCCGCGACGGCGCCAGCTTCCCAAACTTCTCGACAGCCAAGCCGCCATGGCCGGAACCGGTGGACTTCCTCTCCGACCGCGACAAGGGCGCGCCGCAACTCAAAGAGCACCACGTCCCGCCATCGCTGTGGCCGTTCATAACCGACACTGCCGAGAGGCTGGGCGCGGCGACAAGCAGCGTCGCACTGGCCGCAATCGTCTCGTGCGCCTCCGTCATCAGCGAGGAATGGCAGATCCAACCCAAACGACACGACTTCACCTGGACCGAGGCCGCACGCCTCTGGGGCGCCATCGTAGGGCCGCCAAGCATCCTGAAAAGCCCGGTGATCGCCATCGCAACCGCCCCCATCGTCGCCATGGAAGTGGCAGCGCGAAAGGACTGGTCAGAGCAAGATGGCCACCCACCGCGCCGCACTGGCCGCCTGGAAGGCCGGCGACAAGACAGACCCTGAGCCGACGCCACCACGAAGGCCACGCTACCTGGTCGAAAGCGCGACCATCGAAGCGTTGCAGGAAGTTCTACGCGACGACGAAGACGGCAAGCATGGTCGCACCGCAAGGCAAGATTCTCGTCAGACAGGACGAACTCGCCGAATTCCTTGCCGGGATGGACAAATACTCAGCCAACAAAGGAAGCGACCGCGGCGCATACCTCCGAGCCTACAACGGCGGGACGCTTCACGATCGACAGGATTGGCCGCGGCTCCTTCTCGGCAAATAGCTGGTCAGTCTGCCTGCTCGGCGGCATTCAGCCCGAACCAATCCAACGCATCGCAACGCAAGCCGTCGACGACGGACTGCTGCAGCGCATGATGCTCGACGTGCCGCCGCCTCAAGGCATCGGCAAGGATCAGCACGCCAGATCGCAGCGCACTCCATACCTACCGGAACATCTTCCCCGCACTGGCTGCCCTCAGGCCGCACGCACAGGCACAGGGCACCCCACAACGTCGCCCTGCACGCCGATGCCCACGCCGCACGCGAAGACGTGGATACACTCGCCCGCGTCATGGCCGCCATGCCGGACACATCCCCGCGCCTGCAAAGCACCTTCGGAAAGTGGCCCGGACTCTTCGCGCGCCTCTGCCTGACCTTCCACCTCATCGAAGTCGCCGCCGCCAGAGCCCGCGGCGAGATCGGACCAACCGCCGATGTCGTCTCCCTCGACATCGCCGCACGCGTCCGTAGCTACATGCGCCAGATCCTCGCCCCCAACCTGCTGCGCGCCGAAGCCATCATCTTCGCCACCAAACAAACCGATCATGCCGCGTGGATCGCTGGATACATCCTGGCAAACCGGCTCGACCGCATCGCCGCCCGCGATATCGTCCAGGACTACCGCCAGCTGCGAGCACCAGAACAGCGCGACACCCTCAACAGCACCATGGATAGCCTCTGCACCTCGGATGGACTCGCGCCCGTGACCCTCCCGCAATGAGGCAAAGCCACCCGTCGCGTGGATCGTCAACCCAGCCGTCCATCTGAACTTCGCCGAGCGCGGCAACGCCGAACGAGACAGACGGGCGGCAGTCCGCGACGCCATCGCTCGACACGTCGCCTCACTGCGAGAGGATGTTGACAATGTAGCTTAGGGAAATCGCCCGGTCGTGTACGACGCGCGCCGGTAGATAGGAAGGAAGGTCAAAATACGGGCGCTTCGCGCATAAGCTACATTGTCAACAAATCTCGCGCGTAAGCAACATTGGCAACAAACCACAAAGCGCCGAATTGTAGGCTGAGACTGCATCTCTTCGGTTGTGCCGGTACGGCTGACAGACCAAGTGGTGTTGTAACTTTCCTACGGTTTCCTGCGCTTATGGCAAATCCGAACCCGTCGCCTCGCACACGCTTCAAACCGGGCAAAAGCGGCAATCCGAGCGGCACGAGCGGCCCACAACGGGCGACAATCCTTCGCGCCCTGCCGTCGATCCGCACGTTGGAGGAGGTGATGGCCGATGCGCGGGCGTGGCATGGCCCGATCAGGATGTTGTTCGAGAGCATCGCGCGGGATCCCGATCATCCTCTCGACATCCGACTGCACTGCGCTGCTGTGCTGGTGAAGAACGACACCGAGGACGACGGTCCGCAACTCACTCCCGTGCAGCGTCGCCGCCGGATTGCCGAGTTGCTGCCGGGCCTCTACGGCCCGCAGGCCGCCGCACTGGTCGAGGGCCGGGTGATCGATGCCGAGCCGGCCGACGCGGTGCCTACGGTGCCTCCAGCGCCCGGCAATGGGCATGGCGAGGCCGAGGCGATCAAGCCGACAGCCGAGGAGATGAAGGCGGTCGCCAGGGTTCGGCGCCAGCGCGGCGCGCCGGAGGCTGGGCCGCTCAGTCCCGGCGAGACGCGGGCGATCGTGCAGGCGCGCGTCGACCGGCTGGAGCGCGAGGTTGCCGAGCAGAAGCGCGAGCAGAGTGCAGCGGCCATCGACCAGATGCAGCGCGGTGTCGATTACGTGCCGAAGAGGCTATAGGCGGAGTACTTCCGCCAATCTCGGCCACAACGCACTGATATCACGCACATTTTTATGTGCCTTCCCTGCGGCCCACAAATCGGCCCACAAATCGGCACGGGAAACCCCCCCGATGAGCGACCTAGGCGACGCTGGTCTGGCCGAGCTTCTGAGCCTCTTGGAGGCCGAGCATCGGGCCCGCAGCCGTCGCCTGATCGATAGCGTGTTCCCGGATGAGGGGCCACTGCGGCGCGAGCTCTACCCGAAGCACGTGGCGTTCATGGCGGCCGGCGCCACGCGTCGCGAACGTGGGATGCTGTCCGGCAACCGCTGTGGCAAGTCGACGACGGCGGCCTATGAACTGGCGCTGCCATCTGACCGGCCACTATCCGGCCTGGTGGGCTGGCAAGCGGTTCCATCAGCCCGTCACGACCTGGGCGTGCGGCGAGAGCGTGCGCGACATCCGCGACAGTGCCCAGCGCCTCCTCCTCGGTCCTGCCGGCGCCCTTGGCCACGGTATGATCACGGGTGATGCGATCAGCCGCGCCACGGCTCGCAGTGGCACACCGGACGCGATCGACACGGTGCACGTGCGCCACGCATCGGGCGGCACGTCGCTGCTGGCGTTCCGCACTTACGAGAGCGGTCGCGAGGCGTTCCAAGCTGCGAATGTGCACGCGATCTGGCTCGATGAGGAACCAGACTTCGGCATCTACGTGGAGTGCCTGATGCGTACCGGCACGACGGATGGCGTCCTCCTCTGCACCTTCACGCCAATGCGGGGCATGTCCGAGACGGCGATGCACTTCCTGCCATCTTGCAAGGCGCCGGAGGCCACGGACGCTGGCCCGTATGTCACCATGATCGAATGGGCTGATGTGCCGCACTTGAGCGACGCGGCGAAGGCGGAACTGTTGCAGTCCATACCGCCTCATCTCCGTGGTGCGCGAACGCGTGGCGTTCCCGCGCTCGGAAGCGGGGCGATCTTCCCCCTCGACGAGAATGACATTATCTGTGAGCCATTCGAGTTCCCCCCATGGTATCGGCACGTCTATGCGCTCGACGTCGGCTGGAACCGCACGGCTGCGATATGGGCTGCGATCGATCCGGAAGATGACGTGGCCTACTGCTACAGCGAGTACTACAGAGGACAGGCGGAGCCTGCGATTCATGCTCAGGCCATACTCGCGCGTGGTGGGTGGATCCCTGGTGTCGTTGATCCTGCGGCACGTGGGCGCAGTCAGCACGACGGCGAGCAACTGTTGAGTATCTATCAGCAACTCGGGCTTGTGCTGACTACGGCCGACAACGCGGTGGAGAGCGGCATCTACAACGTGTGGACGCGGCTTAGGTACTGGCCGGCTGAAGGTGTTCAGCACGTTGCAGAACTGGCGGGCGGAGTTCCGCGTCTACCGGCGGGATGAGCGGGGCAAGATCGTGAAGGCCAACGATCATCTGATGGATTGTTCCCGCTATCTCTGTGCCACTGGCATTGCGTTGGCGGCGCAGCGTCCATCGGACCAGTGGCGTGGCCGGCCTGGGATGCCTGGTGCACGTGAGGCGGCCAGCGCCGTCGACGAGAGTTACAGCCGTATGCACAATCCTATGCGGCTGCCATGCCTGAGCCGTCGCGTCGCAGCGTATGTTGGGATGGGTGGAAGGTTGGGCAAGAGCGCGTGGCCAATGCCGAATTTGATTGGGTACTATCACTCAACGGAGGGTCGATCAGCCGCCTATTCGGGACGTTCGGTATACGGCTCGCAGGAGTGGTCGTGGCGGCGAGTCGTCGAAATAGTCCGGGTCCCAGGCATCAATCTCTGCGAAAGTGGGAAATCGACGCTGAACAGCACGGACGTGGGCGCCACGGCAGCGCGGTGCTGGCCGACCTGGAACTCCTTGGCGACTATCGCGCCGATGCGGTGCCGGATGCCGAGAGGATGTCGTGCTGCCCTCTGTGTCCGGCTGGTAGGTCGGGAGCGTTCTGCGCCGAGGCATCCATGACCGCGCTGTCGTCTGATGGCTGAGTTCGACCTCTCCTGACGCCGTTCGTTCAGCGCCGAGGAAGTGCGTCGGGTGCTCGGTCGATCATCGCCTTCGGTCAAGCGGCAGAGCCGGGAGGCGGACGGCGCGCCTGGAGACGCCTGCTCGAAGGCGTAGGCGAGACGAGCAGGTCGGTTCGCTCCAGGCGCGGCCGGTGAACGTCGCGCCGAGCGGAACATCGGGGTGTCCGTGCCGTCGAGCCCGGCGGTGAAGCCGGCCGGCACTGAACGCTCGGGTGACTGCCTCGGCCGCGATCGTGGCCCCGGCCGGCCAGCGAACAGCACCGCGTCGAGCCGATGCGCGTCCATATAGGCATCGAGACCGAGCGTGGCCGCCGAGCGCAGGTCCATCGCCGCGCCGAGCGGTATTCCGGCTCGGAAAGGTCGCCGTGCGTCGCCTCGGCGGCAGAGAACAGGTCCTGACCGAAACGCAGCGCCTTGTCGGCGTGCGCGTCGTTGAAGGCGATGACATCCGCCATCGTGCCGATCGGCGTCTCGCTCGCCCACTCGCTCGATAAGCATTGAGGTCCCGCTTCTATCTCATAGACGAACACGATCGGGCAGTACGCGGTCATGTTTCGTCCTGCTTTCCGGGTTGCGGTTGAGCACGGCCATCCGAGTGCCGGGCCCACCGATCCAGCCGGCCGTCGGAATGTTGGCGCGGACGATCTCGGTGCCAGCTGACCTCAACGTCTCGAACCACCTCGTTCATCACCTGCGCCGCGCGCGGCGACAGCTTGCCGTAATAGAATCGTTCGCCGGGTCGGCGGGATCGCTCGGCAGGCCGATCCGCGCGCCTTTCAGACCGTCCTTTTCGAGGACCGCGGCGTAGTCCGCTGGGCGCTGCAAGCGTCGGGTCGCTGCGATCGATGGATCGCGGGCCGCGAGCACATCGAGCAGGATCGCCGCGTCGCGCACGGTGCGGGTCAGCGGACGGCGGTATCCTCGCTGCTGCGCGATCGGGACAATGCCGGCGCGGCTGATGAGGGTCATGGTCGGCTTGACCGTGACGAGCCGTTCTGTGCAGCCGGGTTGAGCAGCGAGCCCGATGTTCCGGTGCCGATCGCCGCGGCGCACAGCCCGGCGACCGCTACCGCCGAGCCCGAGCTCGACCCGCCCGGCGGCACCATCGGCAAGCCCTTGTCGTCGAGCGAGGGCGTATAGGGGTGCTGATCTGCCCGCCGAGCGAGCTGAGCCGGGCATGTCAATCGCGATGAAATTGGCGGACCGGTCACTTGCCCTGCCGAGGATGACGGCACCGGCGGCGCGCAGCCGGCAGCGACGGTCGAATGCTGCTTGCGCGTGCACCCTGAGGCGATGGAGCCGCGGTGGTCTGCTGACGATCGCGATCGCGATGTAATCCTGACGAGGATTGGGACGCCGGCGAGTCGTAGCGCTTCGACGGCTTCTGCTCGTCCCGCAGTCCAGCGATTGCAGCGTGTCCGGGTCAACCGCGCGCACCGAGTCGAGGCTCGCGCCGGCGCGGTCATAGGCCGCGACTGCGGCAAGATCAGGCTTGGGTCAACCGGGTCGATGGTGCGGCCATCGGTCAGCGCCTGCTGCACATCGGTGAAACGGCGTTGTCGACCTCGAAGGGCTCTCTTCCATTGCTCTGGCCCCTTTGCCCGAGCCCTGTCCGATTCGCAGATCCGAACATCGTGCGGTGCTGCGGGAGCACCTGCGCGTCGGTCTGCGCCCCCAGTTCCAACCCGTGCGACGTCTTCAGACGCGGTCCAGGCGGCCGCCCTGAAAGCAGGACTGCCAGCTGGTGCTCCGCCTGTGTACGCGTCGCACATTCAGAACATCACCGACGGTTCCCTGGACGTTTGGCCAGGGTTATCTCGCTTCAGCGGCATGAGAAAGTGACTCGTACACTTCGAAAAGCGCCGCCGCCCTGAAGCAGCATGTCGCTGACCCCTGCCAATTCCATCACGTCCGCTGCATCCTTGTCCGCCTGGTGATTCGCCGCGTGATCTCCTGCTTTGCCTTCACGACTTCCGGATGATCGAGTCGGCCAGGTGAGCCGAGGCTCTGCGCCGAAGTCGTCGGCGATGCTGTACAGATCGATACCGGCGCCGCGGATGGCGTCGAGGTTCTCCAGCACGGCGACGTCTTCGAGCAGGCGCAACTGGCTACTGATCGTTCGCTCGCGGATATCGCCCGCCTTGTCCGCGACTCCGGCATTGTAGTCGGTGCCGCGGTCGCGCCCAACGACGTCACCCAGCGGGCCGATAGCACGCCCGCACCAGTTGGCGCGTCCGCCTCGGTGGCGATGCGGGTCCAGGATGCCGATGACTCCGGTCGAGATCGCGAGGATGGTCGACGGCCGATGTCGGCATCCGGGCGAAGGTTGTAGAGGTTGTAGCGCTCGGCCGTCCGACACAGCCTCGAGACGCTCACAATCGAAGGCCGTGCTCGCCGTCATGAAGACGTAGTCAAAGTCCTAGCTTCCCAGAATGTCGATTAGCCGATGGAAGAGGAAAGTCGCATCACCACGCGCGGGCGGCGCGCGCATGGCGGCCTTGATCGTTGAGTTCTTATCGAACGTCCCTGTGTGTGGGCGTGCCGAAGAATCGCGAATGGCCTCGCCGGCGTCATGCCGGCCTGCCCCTCGCACATTCGATGAAGAGGCGTCGGTCGTGGGCAACTGAAGCGTTCGATCAAATCGACACTGCGCGCGCTCCGCTCCAGCGCGCTCGGCAGCACCGAGGCATCGCGCGCCACGAAGCTGCCCGGCGGGCGAGCGCCAGCTCCAGCCGTCGATGCCCATGGTGATCTCCAGTACGTCGCCGTCACGGCTTCCACGGCGGCGAGCTGGGGCAGTCTTCCAGCTGTCGGCAGCGCCGACGCCCGGTGGAGCGTAGCCCGTTGGCGCTGCCTCGACAGGTCGCGTCGGTGCGCGGCCTGGATCGGCCATCGGCGGTCCAGCAGCGCGAAGCTGCGCCAGCTAACGCGATCGGCGGGCAGGGTCGAGTGGTCGGTCGCGAGGCCGGTCGACCCGGATCGCTGCCCACCCGTCGGCGACGTGTGGCGCATCGCCTGAGCAATGCGCGAGACGGTGACGCGTGCCGTAGTCCGGCGCGTGCGACATCACGGCGGCAGCTGGAAGGCGAGATCCGCCCCGGCGCGGGCATCTAGAAGCGCCGAGCTGCGAACAGGACGTCGCAAGTGGCGCAGCGCGGCCATGCCGGTCGCCGCGCGACCTCCAGTAGTACGTTCTTCGCCAGTATCGCCGCGAATGCGTGGACGATGAACCATCGCCCTCCGCGCCAACAGCCGACACTATCGGGGCGGAGCTGCCGTTGTGGTGGTAAC
>CAWABH010000005.1:5000-67653 GCA_963780095.1 uncultured Alphaproteobacteria bacterium | reverse complement strand
CGCCATCAAATGCGCCGCCCAGAACCACATCGTCAGCGGCAGCTGGAACGGTGCATCGCTGTGCCAGCCGTGATCGAAGTTTGCCGGCCACAGTCAGAGACATTCGAACAGGCGTGGGCGGCTATTCAGCGCGACACCGCGAGGCGCGCCGCAGGCAGGCGAAACCGCCTGGCCAGCGGCACTTGAACAGAAACGCCGCACAACACGCCTGCCGTCGGAAAACGCCGTTTGAAACTCCGAAAGCGAGCGCGCCCTCGCCATCGATTGCTCGTCCCCCCGATTCCACACGTGGCCAGCCGAACCGCTCATTCCTTTATATGTAGTGCCGACCTAAGTCAACGGGATAAGCCTCATCAGCATCATCCAGCAACCCGACCTCGATGCGTCTCCCCTTGTCGAGGATCGCGCCAGATTGCATACGCCATAGAAGAGATACCAGCGCATTCGCATCTTTCGGATTGAATTCGTAGAAGACGCATGGCGGCATGCGTTTCCGCATTGCGCGTTTGGACAAGAATGTCTTGCCGAAGCCTGTGTCGGACGAGATCATGCCCATCAACCGTCGCCCGGCAGCGACATCCTCGATGATGATCTTGGCGACCTCGAAATCCTGCCAGAACGCAGTTTGTGGTGATGTCATAAGGCAATGTCGGCACGTATTGGTTCTCCCCTCGAAGGCGAGATGACGCGCGTCAACTCAGTACGGGACACGAGGCCCCTTAGTTAGCCGCCACGTGATCACCAGATCGCGTGGCATTCAGCCAATCGGGACGCGAAGCCCCTTTTCATCCACGCGATCCGAGGATCACATGGCCGTCAAATTTGGGGGCGCGAGGTCCCGGTAACAGCGCGCGAAGCGCAGGTAGCAAGGGCACAAAGCCCGGCGCAGCGCACGAAGCGCAAGTAGCAGCGCACGAGGCGCGGACAGCAGGGCAGAAGCCCAACGCATCGGGGTTGCTGGCCAGCGTCTCCTGATTGCCCGTAGCCCAGCGCAAGGATGCGCGGGGCATGACCGACGATTTGGCGCGATTACTGGCCAACGTCAAGCACTGAATCGCCAAAGTCTGTTGGGTTTACTTGACAAGATGACATTTTGTAGTATAGTACATTGTTCTACTTCGGTTTCTCACCGGCAATCTTGATTGCGGAAACTGGTGGAATCCGTGCACTATTGACGAAGCCGCCCGTAGCAGGTGCGGCTCACCCCCACAAAGGGTCAATCACAGCATCCAGCCAATTATCGGCACAACGTCATTCGCGAAGAACTTTCTTGCACTGCACCATGACAAAAGAGGTGGCTGGCCAACTTCGGACAGTGCGTTAAGTGGAATTTCTGCCTGAGAGCGGCGAGGATGCCGCGGAACAGGAGCGACCATGACGAGAAGAGCACGCCGGACCCCACGTCCCGGCATTTAAGGCCAAGGTGGCGCTGGCAGCCATCAAGGGAGAGAAGACGCTGGCGGAGTTGGCCAAGCAGTATGACGTGCACCCGAACCAGATCACGGCCTGGAAGGCACAGCTGATGGAGGGTGTCGCGGGGATATTTGGGTCGGGCAATGCGGGGCTCGAGGTAGCGCCGGCGGTGGATGTGAAGGTGTTGCACGCCAAGATCGGCGAGCTGACGCTGGAGGTTGATTTTTTGGCCGGTGCGCTCGGCAAGGCAGGCCTGCTGAGCGCAAAGCGATGATCGACCGGAGTCACAATCTGCCGCTGATGCGGCAAACAGAGCTGCTGCGGCTCAGCCGCAGCACTCTTTACGGGCCAAGGCCAGTGCCTGCGGCCGAGCTTGCGATCATGCGGAGGATCGATGAGTTGCATCTGGACTATCCGTTCGCGGGCGGCCGGATGATGCGCGATCTGCTGCGCGGTGAGGGTATTGCGATCGGTCGCGAGTTGGTGACAACGATGATGCGACGGATGGGGATCGAGGCGCTGTATCGCCGTCCGAACACGTCCAAACCGGCAGACGGGCACAAGATCTATCCGTATTTGCTGCGTGGCCTGGGGGTGAAGCGGTCGAACCAGGTGTGGGCGATGGACATCACGTACATCCCGATGGCGCGAGGCTTTGTCTATCTTGCGGCGGTGGTGGACTGGTTCAGCCGGCGGGTCCTGGCATGGCGGCTGTCGATCACCCTGGAGGTCGAGTTCTGCCTCGACGCGGTCGAGGAGGCGCTGGTCAGGTACGGCCGGCCGGAGATCTTCAATACCGATCAAGGCAGTCAGTTCACCAGCGCCGCATTCATTGGCCTGCTGCTCGAGAACGCGATCGCGATCAGCATGGATGGCCGCGGCTCGTGGCGTGACAATGTGTTCGTCGGCGGCTGTGGCGGTCGGTCAAATATGAGGAGGTCTATCTGCACGCCTATGACAGTGTCGGCCAGGCACGTGCTTCGCTCGGGCGGTATCTGGACTTCTATAACTGCAAACGACCGCATTCGGGTCTTGCTGCCCGAACGCCGGATCGTGCCTACTTCGACCACCTGCCGCTGCTCGCGGTAGCCTGAGTTTCGCCGCCGTTGTCGGGGCATCACTCCGGTCGGGCTACGCCCTCCCTGCGTGACGCCCCGACAACGGCATACTACTCTATCAACCGGCACAGGCTCCACTTATCGACGGCGAAACACTGTCTCGACGAAGCCAGCCACCTCTAAACTGAATCTCGTGATAGAGTGACGATTTGGGATTGAACGCCGCGATTGATCGTGTATATAGCATCTATCGCGCATGAGCTCGCGGATCAGAGCAGGCGCACTTCTACAAGGTTCTAAGAAACCGACCGACGCCCTCGGTCGGCAAAGCCATGTCTATATTTCATCCGATGAAAACAGTTTGAACGATGAAGATACGCCAAATCATCACCGAGCATGAAGGCGAGCGCGATGACTGACGACGAAGAGGACAATTGGCTGCAAATGCCAGAATTGTGGTTTGATCGAAACGGTATCCGAACTCGAATGCCAGTTGTGGGAAGTCAAACATCTTACGGAACAAATTAGTCCTGGCGAGATAGTCCCTTGGCAAATGCCCTGATTGCGGGGCGCTGGCTCATCTGACCGAGACTACACCTTGAACCGAGTTAATGGATGATCACGATGGATGACGACTTTTCCAACGATCCGACTAGCGAGTTGCTGGAACGGTTGTGGCAATGCCATCTCGCGCTGACGGACCCCAACGAAGACCAGAACCATCTTGAATGGTTCGAAGAGCGCGATGCGATTAGGTGCGAATTGGAATCCCGGCCGGATCGGGACGCGGCAATAGAGCAGTGGTCCGCGATGCTGCGTGAACGCGATGTCTGACCGTGGCCGTGCCCGACTATGAGAGAAGGATGCTATACGATGAATGAGCCGGTTGACCCACTGATCAGCGCGCGTGCCCATACGGATAATTGCTTGGACGCAGTCGGGCGCAGTCGTAGCAAGATTCGACTTGGGGAATGTGCCTCAGCGATCAGGCTTGAGCGTTTAGCCGCTGACCATCGTATTGGGAACTGCCAAACTGATGCACTTCAGATAGCGACACTCGAAAAGCAGATGGCGATTCTCATGGCTTCACTGGAAGCTGTTCGCGCCGCGCGTGATGGCTGGAAGGAAATCGCTGCAAGATATGGTTGTCCGATGGTAGATGTCGATCCTGTTCGGCACTGACAGTCCGCTGTGGGCAAATCATCACTAAGAATGACGAATGATAGGTGATGCCGAGGGGAACGCACCGCTGATTGATGTGCGGACGCTCCGAGGACGCTGTTTACCGTGTCAACCGTACCGGGCGAGGGGGAGAAGCCTACTGGGAATCTCCACGATGGAAATCGTGACGCCGCCTTGTACTGTAATGGCTGCGCGCGTGTACGAACCGATTATGTTCTATCAGCATCGCAGTTTTGCCGTTGAGGTAGACCTCGACGAACAACGCTACACATCGGTACGGCGCCCTCTCGTCCTTGACCGCAGCGGTGAGCCCCTGACACTAAAGGTCGAGATTCAGATAGGGTCGATCGTTCGCATTCATGCGGTTGATCGTGCATTGCTGACCGTGCAGATCATCCGCAACAATCTCGTCAATCCGTTTGCGACGCTTCCTTCAGGTGGGTGTTGGCGAGCCATTTCCCGGGACGCCATCGATTTCCATTTCAGCGCATCGGCGGAATGTCGGCCGAACAACAGCGTCAAGCACTGACGGTGCAGCCGAATGTCCAACTAGGGCCTGTCGTCAATTAAGCCAAACGACGCTGGCGACGAGCTGAACGGCGGCAAGGAAGTTGCGCGCGGTCTTCTCGTAGCGGGTGGCGATCGCACGAAACTGCTTGATCTTGGCGAAGAAGTTCTCGATCAGATGGCGCTCGCCATAAAGCTGTCGGTCATAGTTGCGCAGCGAGGACCGGTTGGCCCGCGGCGGGATCACGGCGGTTTTGCCGGCGGCGGTCAGCGGCTCGAGGACGCGTGCGTCGGCGTCGAACGCCTTATCGGCGATCAGCGTAGCGGCCTCCATCGTGGGCAGGAGGTGGTCCGCTCCCACAAGGTCGTGCGCCTCGCCGCCGGTCAGGAAGAAGCCGAGCGGATTGCCGAGCGCATCGACCAGTGTGTGGATCTTGGTGCTCAGTCCGCCGCGCGAGCGCCCGATCGCCTGGTCCTCGCCGGCTTTTTTTTGGCTCCGGCGCTATGCTGATGGGCGCGCACGATGGTGCTGTCGATCATCGCATATTCGTTGTCGGCGTCTGCTGCGAGATGCTGAAACACCCGCTCCCAGACACCGCTTTCGGCCCAACGGCTGAACCGCCTGTGCACCTTGAACTTCCGTCACCGAACCGCTCCGGCAGATCGCGCCATGGCATCCCGGTACGATAACGATAGAGCACGGCCTCGACGAACAACCGATTGTCCGCCGCGGTCACCCCGACCGAGCCTTCGCGCCCGGGCAACAGGTCCTTGATCCGTTCCCACTGATCGTCGCGCAGTCCGAACCGCCGCATCATCAGTCAGCCTCCAGCAAGCTGACCGCCTATAAATCGAAGAAACTGCCGCGCCGGAATCGGCTACGCAGCACCCGGCGACGATTGACGGTTGAGTATGGCAATTGCAACTCACCGGCCAAACCACACAGCGTCCGGGGGGCGCCTACCAGCCGAAACCGGCTAATTGACGACAGGCCCTAGCCCCTGCCTTCCGCGGCCAGAGCGTCGATGGAGCACATGACGGGTATCGCCACGCCATTCCTGGCCATAATCGGCACCTGACATGCCAGCGAAAGCTGGTCTGCGTCATCGAGCGCACGGTTGCTGATCGGTTGCTCATCCTGGCCGGTCAGGGCCTGACCCCTGCGCCAAGCATCCCGCTGTGTCGGTTTCGATGCAAAGACGATCCGGGGACTGGCCGCAGCGGCTACGGGCGCGGTTTTGACAGCCTTCGGCTGGGCCGGCAGCTTTTCTGTAATGGGGACTTCGCTACCAAAGGCCATACGCCGTCCAGGCATGCCAACCCAGAGCCAAGCCTTGCCGCAGGCACTCATGGCGGAAAGGTCATCTGCCGATGGTCTGCCCGGAACCCATCCTTTGCAGTTATTTTCGACACCTTGCAGAAACTAGGACCGGTCGATAAATGCTTGAAAAGATGGAGGTCCGGGCCGGAATCGAACCGGCATACGCGGATTTGCAGTCCGCTGCATCACCACTCTGCCACCGGACCGGCCTGGTGAAGGGCGCGGTATATCGGGTGAGCCTCCAAGCCAGGTCAAGCCCCACCTCCACTGATGCGCCTGCCCCCGGACAGTCTTGGCTTTGCGAGGCGGCCCAGCGACCTCTATAAGCCGTGCGGTTCCCAGCACGACGAGCCCGCAATGGACAGCGCCGACCCGGCATTCATCGAAGCCCGCAATAACATGGTGGACAGTCAGGTCCGCCCCAACAAGGTCACCGACCCGCGGATCATCGCCGCGATGCGCCGGCTGCCGCGTGAGCGCTTCTTGCCGCCCGGCCTGGCGTCGCTCGCTTACGCCGACGAGGACGTTCCGCTCGGCCGCGGCAGGGTGCTGCTGGAACCGATGGTCATTGCCCGTCTGGTGCAACTGGTGGCGCTTGCCGAGGGCGAGCGGGTGCTCGTGGTCGCCGGCGGCCCCGGCTACGGCTCGGCGCTGCTGGCGTCATGCGGCGCCAGGGTGACGGCACTGGAGGATGACCCGGCGCTGCTGGCGCTGGCCCGTTCGGCGCTCGCCGAATTCGCGCCCGGCGTTAGCCTGGTTTCCGGACCCCTCGCGGCGGGATGGCCAGCCGGCGCGCCGTACGACGTGATCCTGATCGAGGGCGCGGTCGGGGTGATTCCCCCGGAGATCGGCGAGCAGCTGCGCAAGGACGCGGGCAGGCTGGCGACCGTCTGCATGGTCAGCGCCACCGAAGGACAGGCGGTCTTGGCCGAGGCGACAGTGGCCGGCCTGCGGGCGCAGCCGATGTTCGACTGCACCGCGCCGCCGATCCCCAGCCTCGTGTCGGCACCGGCCTTCGTGTTCTGATTGGTGTTTAGCCGCCAGCTGTGGCACACCGGCGGCTGAACGAACGGGGGCGCGCATGGTCTCGCGGCACGGTTTGCTCATTGGTCTCGGCTTTGCCCTGGCGTCGGCTCCTGCGGTTGCACAGGTGCCCCTGTCAACGCCTCCCACGGCCACGCCATCGTCGCAGCCGCCAGCCAAGGCTGCGCCGGCCACGCGCGCGACGGCGACACAGGCAACGCCCGCACAGCGCAAGCCATCTCCCTACGCGCCGGCCACGGCCGATCCCGGCGTGCCGCACACACTTTCAGAGGCGCTGGCCGCAACCTATGCAACCCAGCCCCAGCTTTTGGCCGAACGGGCCAAGCTGCGGGCGACCGACGAGAATGTGCCGCAGGCGCTCGCCGGGTGGCGGCCGACCGTCGTGATGGCGGGAACCGCCGGCTACGGCGACGGCATGAGCCGCATATTCACCAAGCAGGGCGGCGGCGGTTTCCTCAACGCGCAGACAGATCGGCTCATCGGCACCGCACAGGCGACCCTCAGCCAGCCGATCTACACGGGCGGCAAGACGTCAGCGAACGTCAACCGCGCCACGAACCAGGTGATGGCCGAGCGCGCCACCCTGCTCTCCCAGGAACAGACCAGCTTCGGCAACGTGGTCAATGCCTACGTCGGCGTCATACAGGCGCAACAGCTTCTGGCGCTCAACATCAACAACGAGCAGGTGCTGGCCAAGCAGCTTCAGGCGACCAACGACCGGTTCCGGGTGGGTGAGATCACCCGCACCGACGTGGCCCAGGCCGAGGCGGCACTGGCCGGCGCCACCGCGCAGCGCCAGACATCGGAAGGCAATCTGCTGACCGCGCGCGGCACGTATCAGCAGCAGGTTGGATACTATCCGCCCGGCGACCTCGTCGCGCCGCAGCCGCTCGCGCTTCCCGTGAAGAACGAACAGGACGCGACCTCGCTGGCCGCGCACAACAATCCGGCGGTGGTCACCGCCCTGTTCAACGATGCCGCCGCGAAGGACGCGGTGGACGTCGCATTTTCGCAGCTCCTGCCGCAGGTAAGCTTCCAGGGTCAGGTGTTCCAGCAACAGAACGCTAGTGCCCGATCTAGCCAGCTCAACGGCTATCAGGCCGTGGTGCAGCTTTCGGTGCCCGTCTATCAGGGCGGCGCGGAGTATTCCGCGGTGCGTCAGGCGAAGCAGACGGTGCAGCAGACCAGCAGGCTGGTGGACGACGCGCGCCGCACCGCCGTGCAGAACGCGGTGGCGGCGTGGGAGACGCTGGTCGCGGCGAGGGCGGCCGCCGACAGCACCCGGGAGCAGATTCGCGCCAACCAGATTGCCCTCGAGGGCGTGGAGCGCGAGGCGATCGTCGGCAGCCGCACCACACTGGACGTGCTGAACGCGCAGCAGGCCCTGCTGACTTCACAGGTCACGCTGGTCCAGAACCTGGCGCAGCTCATCACAGCATCCTATCAGGTCGCCTCGGCGATCGGCCGCCTGACCGCGCGCGACCTGCATCTGCCGGTGCCGCTGTACGACGACACGGCGTATTACAACGCGGTGAGGAACAAGTGGGTGGGCCTCGGGGACTACGCCAAGGACCAGCCTGGTCGATGAGCTCGCGCGACGACCACAGGACGAGGCGGCAGGCGGCATGAGCACATCGCAGGCACCTCCTCCCGGGTCATCCCCCGGATCGGCCCCGGGGGCAGAGCCCGGTGCGGCATCTGTGGCGTCGTCGTCGGGTGATCCCTCGATGGAGGACATCCTCGCCTCGATCCGTCGTATCCTGAGTGAGGACGAGGTGACCGCGCCCGGAGCCGCTGTGCCGCAGTCGCAGAGTTCACAGCCTGAGGAGCCTGCCGCAAGTGATGGAGTCCTGGTCCTGGATCCAGCCATGATGGTGTCGAAGCCGCCGGAGAGATTTGCGGCCGAGCCGGCGCCCATCCCGGCCCCAGTCCCGCAGGCGGCGCCCGCGGTGGCCGCAATCGAGCCGCAAGCCCTGATCGCGCCGCAAGCGGCCGCGGCTGCGGCTTCCTCGGTGGACAATCTGGTCCGCGCGCTCGCGGCCGAGCGAACCATGCAGGTGCACAGCGGCGGCCCCACCATCGAGGACATCGTGCGCGAGGAGCTGCGGCCGCTGCTCAAGGCGTGGCTCGACGAGCACCTCCCGCCGATGGTCGAGCGTCTGGTTCGCGTCGAGATCGAGCGCGTGGTAGGGCGCGTGGCTCCCTGACCGTTTTGCCATAGACGGCCTCCTGCGGCATCCGCGCGAGGCCGCAAACCGAGGCCGTGTGATGCTGGACAAGACCTACAATCCGTCGGAAATCGAGCCCCGTCTGTACGAAGGCTGGGAGCGGGCAGGGGCGTTCGCCGCCGATCCCGACTCCAATGCGCAGCCGTTCACCATCATGATCCCGCCGCCGAACGTCACCGGCAGCCTGCACATGGGCCACGCGCTCACCTTCACCGTGCAGGACACGCTGATCCGCTGGCGCCGCATGCAGGGGCGCGATGTGCTGTGGCAGCCCGGCACCGACCACGCCGGGATCGCCACGCAGATGGTGGTGGAACGGCTGCTGGCGGACCAGGGGGTCGATCGCCGCGCGCTGGGACGGGAGGGGTTCGTCGAGCGGGTCTGGCAATGGAAGGCGGAGTCCGGCGGCACGATCACGCGCCAGCTGCGCCGGCTTGGGGCGTCGCTGGACTGGCCGCGCGAGCGCTTCACCATGGACGACGGGCTGTCGGCGGCGGTGCGGAAGGTCTTTGTCACGCTGTATCGCGAGGGGCTGATCTACCGCGACAGGCGGCTGGTGAACTGGGACCCCAAGCTGCAGACAGCGATTTCCGACCTCGAGGTCGAGAACATCGAGGTGAAGGGGCACCTCTGGTATATCCGTTATCCGATCGCAGGCGAACCAGACCGGTTCATCACGGTGGCAACGACGCGGCCGGAGACGATGCTGGGCGACACGGCCGTCGCGGTGCACCCCGAGGACGCGCGCTTTGCCGATCTTGTCGGTCGGTTCGCGATTCTCCCGCTGGTCGGGCGGCGCCTGCCGATCGTCGCCGATGAGTATTCGGATCCGGAGAAAGGCACCGGCGCGGTGAAGATCACCCCGGCGCACGACTTCAACGATTTCGGCGTGGGACAGCGCCACGGTCTGCCGATGCCGTCGATCCTCGACCGCCAGGCGCACGTCGCGCTGGCCGAGATCGCCGACGTGCTGGCTCCGGTGGACGGCGTGGCGGATCCTGGCTTCGTCCGCTCGCTGGACGGGATGGACCGGATCGTGGCGCGCAAGGCGATTGTGTCGGAACTGGATCGGCTTGGGCTGCTGGAGAAGACCGAGCCGTACACCCATCAGGTGCCGCACGGCGATCGCGGCGGCGTGCCGATCGAGCCGCTGCTGACGACGCAGTGGTACTGCAACGCCGAGGTGCTGGCGAAGCCGGCGATCGAGGCGGTGGAGAGCGGCAAGACCGTGTTCGTGCCGAAGCAATGGGAGAACACGTTCTTCGCCTGGATGCGCGATATTCAACCGTGGTGCATCTCTCGGCAGCTCTGGTGGGGGCATCGCATTCCCGCGTGGTACGGGCCCGACGGTGCAATCTTCGTCGCCCATACCGAGGAAGAGGCCAGGGCCGAGGCCCGCGCGAAATACCGACGAGACGAGGTGCTGACGCAGGACGAGGACGTGCTGGATACGTGGTTCAGCTCGGGACTCTGGCCGTTCTCGACCTTGGGATGGCCGGAAAAAACGAGGGAGCTGGCACGCTATTATCCGGGTGACGTGCTGGTCACCGGCTTCGACATCATCTTCTTCTGGGTCGCGCGGATGATGATGCAGGGCATCCACTTCATGGGCGAGGTGCCGTTCCGCACGGTCTACATCCACGGCCTGGTGCGCGACGAGCGCGGCCAGAAGATGTCGAAATCGAAGGGCAACATCATCGATCCGCTGGAGCTGATCGACCGTTACGGCGCCGATGCGCTGCGCTTCACCATCTGCGCGCTGACCGGCCCGGGCCGCGACGTGAAGCTCGGCGCCGCGCGCGTTGAAAGTTATCGCCGGTTCGTCACCAAGCTTTGGAACGCCGCGCGGTTCTGCGAGATGAATGCGATCCGCCCGGACGCGGCGTTCGATCCGTCGCGCGCGAGCCTGCCGCTGACGCGCTGGATTCTGGATGCGATGAACCGCGCGATCGAGGCGGCCGGCGCGGCACTCGAGGAATATCGCTTCGACGAATATGCGGCCGCCTGCTACCGCTTCACCTGGGATACGTTCTGCGACTGGTTCGTCGAATTTGCCAAGCCCGTGCTGGCCGAGAGCGACTCACCGGCCGCGCATGAAGTGCGGCAGACGGCGGCGCATGTCCTGGGGACAATCCTGCGCCTGTTGCACCCCGCCATGCCGTTCGTCACCGAGGAATTGTGGGACCGGTTTGGCTACGGCGCAGCATACAGCCTGATCCGCGAGGCGTGGCCGGAGCCGGTCAATGTGGTGGACGCGGCCACTGCGCGCGATGAGCTCGACTGGGTGGTGCGGCTGATCTCCGAGGTGCGTTCTGTGCGCACCGAAATGAGTGTGCCACCGGGCACGCTGACGCCGATCCTGCTGCGCGATGCCGCACCGGAAACACTGGAACGTGGCCAGCGCTGGTTGGACGCGATCCGGCGGCTCGCGCGCGCCTCGGAGCTGAGGCCGCTGGCGGGCGAGATGCCGAAGAGGCTCGGCGCAGCTGGTGCTCGATGAAGCGACGGTGGTGCTGCCGCTGGCCGATGCCATCGACATCGGTGCTGAGCGCACACGTCTCGTGAAGGAGCGCGACAAGATGGCGGGTGAGGCACGCAAGGTCGCGCAGAAGCTGGACAACGCCGATTTCGTGAAGCGCGCACCGGAAGACGTGGTGGAGGAGAACCGCGATCGCCTGGCATCCGTCCAAGCCGATATCGCACGGCTCGAGGCGGCGCTGCAGCGCATCGGGTGAGAATGGGAAACCGGCTCTTTTGCTGGGGACATGCCCATCGGGATCAGGAGAAGCGCAGGCCGGAGTGTTATTCTCCCCCTCCCGCAAGGGGGAGGACTTTTCTCCGGCCGCACCATCATCGTGACGCGTATGGTGCAATCCCGGCCAGGACGAGTAAGCCTGGACGGCGCACCGCACGGAAGCACCGACATCCATGACCAGTATCCCAATCCGCGGCGCCGACATCGTGATGCGCACGCTGGAACGTGCCGGGCACAACACGATCTTCACCCTGTCCGGCAACCACATCATGTCGCTGTTCGACGCGGCGATCGACACCCGACACATCCTTGTTCACACGCGTCACGAGGCGGCCGCGGTGCACATGGCCGATGCGTGGGGCCGGCTCACGGGCGAACCGGGGATCGCCATGGTGACCGGCGGTCCGGGCCACGCCAACGCCGCTGCCGCACTGTTCACCGCGCTCGGGCAGGAGTCGCCGCTGGTGCTGCTGTCGGGGCATACCGAGACCTCGCAGCTCGGCCGCGGCGGTTTTCAGGAACTGCGCCAGGCCGAGATGGCGGCACCCGTCGCGAAGGCATCCTGGACCGCGACGGCAACCACGACGCTCGGCGCCGAGGTGGCCAAGGCGATCAGGATCGCACGGTCCGGGCGACCTGGTCCGGTGCATCTCAGTCTGCCGTCCGATCTGCTCGATGCGACGGTCCCGGCCGATGCAGTCGTGTGGCCGGAGCCAGGCGCGTTCACCGCCTCGCCCATCGATCTCAGCGATCCGGCAGCCGATGCCATCCTGAGCATCATCGCCTCGGCGCAACGGCCTTTCCTGCTCGCCGGCCCGCAACTCGCCAACCGGACCGGCCGCGATCTGCTGGCGCGCATCGAGGCCGCGACGCTGATTCCGACCGCCATCATGGAAAGCCCGCGCGGCTTCAACGATGCGACGCTCGGCGCTTTCGCCGATGCGATTCGCCGCGCCGATCTGATCGTACTGCTCGGCAAGGCGCTCGACTTCACGCTGAAGTTCGGTGAACCACCGGCGATCGATGCCGCCTGCCGCTGGATCGTCATCGACCCCGAGGCCGCACTGGTCGATCGGGCGATCCGCGAGATCGGCGAGCGCGTCGCATTTGCCTGCGTCGCCGACACACGTCCGGCCGGCGAGACGCTGATCCGACGCGCGTCAGGCCGGCCATTCTCCAGCGCCGGCTGGCTGGACGAGGTGCATGCACATTTCACCGATCGGCCGGCGTCCTGGGCGACGCTCGCTTCGCGGACGGCGGGCAAGCTGCATCCGATCGAGGTGTTCCGCGCGCTCAAGCCGTACGTGGAAAAGCACTCCGACACGGTGCTGATCTGCGACGGCGGCGAGTTCGCGCAATGGGGACAGAGCGTGCTGCCGGTGGTTGCTCGGCGCTTGATCAACGGCGTTGGCGGCTCGATCGGATCGTCGCTGCCGATGGCGGGTGCGGCATGCGTGATCGAACGCGAGGCGCCGGTGTTCGTTGTGCTCGGCGACGGGACGTTCGGCTTCCACATGGCGGAATTCGAGACGGCGGTGCGCTGCAACCTGCCCTACATCGCGGTGGTCGGCACCGATGCGCGCTGGAACGCGGAGTACAACCTCCAAGTGCGCGACTACGGGCCGAACCGCACGTTCGGATGCGAGCTGCTGCCGACGCGCTACGACCTGGTGGCGGCGGCGCTGGGTGGGCATGGCGAACTGGTGCAGGGTCCGGACGAGTTGGCGGGCGCTATCGATCGATCGCTGGCGAGCGGCAAGCCGGCCTGCATCAACGTGATGATCGAGAGTATCCCGGCGCCGACGGTCAGGCGCCGACCCTGAGACGGCCATCCACCGCGGTGCGAGAACGGCCTGGCTTGTCCCACGGCTGAGTTCTCGCGGCCTCGATCCCCGTCTTTTTTTGAGCTGACGAAAATTTGTGTCGTATTCCTATGGTAGATTGCATGGTAGCCGATGCAAGAGTATCAACGAAAACAAAGCTAGCCAGGTCATTGGAGTATACATTAGCCAAGGCTTCGACAAGCTTTTGTGTGGCTTCTGTGTCTTTCAACGTAGACTGCACTGCTGCCATTCCGTCATCGCGCCTTTCCGGTACCGGCGTTCCAGATTGATCCAAATTAACGGACGCAGAACTGGTTGCATCTGCAGATGTGTTTTGCAGGGCACTATCCCGCAGCTGTTGTGTAATCTTCTGCATGTCCTGGTGAGCTTTGCCGGTTCGCTCCTTTAGCCCTTCAATGTCTTCAAACAAACCGGACATCGCCTGTGCGATCGCGCCAGTGCGTTCCTTGAGGAACTCCGCATCGTAGTTCTGAACCACAACAGCAGGAAAATATGTCAATGTAACCTGCTTCGTGCCAAAAGCCGTTCCGGCAGAAACGCGAAACCGTACGCTAGGTGGGTCCATGCCAGAGGTAAATCGGCGACTTCTGAAGAGACTTGCCCATGGCACCTAGGCCTTCATCTCCCATCCAGCTATACATACTTTTCAAATACTCTAATACCAAGCGTCCTAAATGTTGATACACGGCACTGGCCACACAGACGTCATGGCCGGGCTTGACCCGGCCATCTGTACCGGCACTCCTGCCGCAAAGATGGCCGGGTCAAGCCCGGCCATGACGGTTTTGCGGTGACGCCGCACCTGCCCGGAGAGTCAACCTTTAGGGCGCTTGGTATAACTCATTAGTTTCTCTGTAACTTATCCAGATAGCGGGCTTCTGATCCAGGAATCCGCCTTTCAATTGACGCAATCTTTGACGCCAGGTTCGTCCCGCTCGTCGCGTCAAGCGGCGCCGGGGCCGAAATGCGTCAGGCCGCGGGCATTGCCGTGTTCTCCGGCATGCTCGGGGTAACGGTGTTCGGCCTGCGCTTCCGCCCGGCGAAAAATGTCACCCATCAGGTCACCGTGGATCGGGAACTGGCCACGGCTCATATTCAGTGCCGTCGCGCTGATCTTGGCGAAGAGCGTGTGTCGGCGCATTCGCCGCGAAGCGGGTTCGTGCTTGGGCGCGAACTGGACCGTATTAATACCAGAACGACGAGCGCGGGCTCCTCCCACCCGGTGCCGAGAATCACTGCAGCCCAGCACGTGGCCCCTGGGCACCGTCCGCCCCACCGCCGGCCCAATCAGTGCCTGGCGCGTTGCGCCGCACACCCTCTCCCCACTCCCATGAATATCTTCCTCTATATGAATATTTTCCTTGACAACGCTCTCCGTATATGCTCTTGTCCCGTTCATGGCCGCCCCGCCCACCGCCGCCGTCCCAGCCGACCGCCCCGATCCCCACCAGGATCGGCAAGCCACCGACACGGATGGGCCCACCAGCACCGGGCGCCTCCTCCGCCTCGTCCGCGCGCTGATTGGCTACGGCAAGCAACTCGCCGCCACGCTGCAACAGCGCACCGCCGCCACCAACCTCACCGGCATCACGCGAAACTTCGGCACCATCGACATCGGGGAAATCCTCGCGCGCATCACCTGCGGCCTTCTTCGCGCGGCCGCGCTCGAAGCCAGGCTGGACCGGCGCCTGCCGCCTCGGGACGCCGCGCCGGCCGCCATCAACGCCCCGTCCCACCGCCAACCGCGCACCGCCCCGCAAGTGGACCCCAGCGCCGGCGCGGCCGAGCCACGCATCGTCCGTCTGCCCACGCCAGCAGAAATCGCGGCCCAGGTCCGCCGCCGCCCGATCGGCGCCGTCCTCGCCGATATCTGTCGTGACCTCGGCATCACGACGGCCCACCCGCTGTGGCGGGAACTCAGCCTGGCCATCATCGTCAACGACGGCAGCCTCGCCTCGCTGTTCAAGGACATATTCAAGCGGCTCAGCGTGTGGCTGATCAACCCGCCCGCCACCGAGTATGCCGCGGAACCACCGCCCTACCTGGCAACCGGGTTAGCACCCGCCACCGGCCCGCCCTGACCCAGCATTTCGGACCATCGAGGCGTCACGCACGGGGCCAGCAACGGCTGATCCCGCCGTCGTGATTCGGCCACCGCCGCTCGCCATGGCTCGCGCCGGGGAGCGCCGGCTACCCGGCCCTGTCGCCGGCAACTCCTGTGACCCGCGCCGCGAGCCGCACCGATCCCAGCCCCGTCAATTGTATTACGGTGGATGCAAGCGACACGAATTCCGCACTGACCCATGCGCGCGATTTGATACGCAGGGCTCTCGACTCGTGCTAGAATTGCAGGGCTGATCTGCAAACGGGGAGCTGAGCCATGGCCATCCGGAAGCTGCTGCTGCCTCTGACGGGCACTGCCGCCGGCGAGGCGGCATTGTCCACCTGCCTCATTATCGCCAGGCAGTGGAACGCGCACGTCACCGCGCTGCATGTGCGCGTGGACAGCCGCGATGTCGCGCCGCTGGCCGGCGAGGGCCTGTCCGGCGCGATGATCGAAGAAATGATGTCCGCCACCGAGAAGGAAAGCAGCGAACGGGCACACGCGGTCCGCTCGATGTTCGACCGCTTCGTGCTGCAGCACGACGTGATCCTGTCGGAGGCGCGGCCCGGCGCCGAGTGCGCCACCGCGAGCTTCGCCTCGGTCACCGGACGCGAGGAGGACCTGGTCGCCCAGCAGGCCCGCCTCGCAGACCTCACGGTGGTTCCGCATCCTGACGCCGGCGAGGACGTGTCGTCATCGGACGCGCTGCACGCGGTGCTGTTCGATTCGGGACGCCCGGTTCTGGTTTCACCGCAGGTGGCATCGACCACGATCGGCTCGCGGGTGTGCCTGGGCTGGAACGGCACGGCGGAGTCCGCATCGGCGGTCTATGCGGCGCTGCCGTGGCTGCAACGCGCGGATGCCGTGCGGATACTGTCCGCCGAAGGCTACCAGCGGCGTGGCCCGGGGGCGCCCGATCTCGCCGCGTATCTGGCGTTGCATGGCGTGCATGCCGACATCGTGATGTTCCAGTCGGTGCGCAACTCGGTCGGTGCCGGGCTGCTGGCCGCGGCGCGGGATTTCGGCTGCGACCTGCTCGCGATGGGCGCCTACTCGCATTCGCGGCTGCGCCAGCTGATTCTGGGCGGGGTCACGAGGCACGTGTTGGAGCATGCCAACCTGCCGGTCATGATGAACCGCTGAGGCGGTTGGAAGGCGTGATGGCCGTGGCGGCCTGAGCGCCTGACGCGGTATCCTCGGTGTGAAACCACGCCGAGGAGGACCAGGCCGTGCGCCTGCCCCGCTACACTGTGCTCTGCCTGCCGCTCCTCCTCGTGCCGTGCGGGGCCCATGCCGACGACCTCGGCCCGGCGCAGGCGCAGACGCTGCAACAGCAACTGAAGGACTGGTTCACCGGGCTGTTCGGCCCGGGGACCGCCGTGCCGGACCTCCCCGTGCAGATCACCGGCGAGGGTGACCATTACCGCATGACCTGGCCGATACCGGGTCTCGACGACCCGTCAAGCGGTGCGGCGATCACTGCCTCGGCCCGGCCTCTCGATGGCGGGCGCTGGGCGATCGATGCCATCAAGCTGCCGGATGCCGCCAGCTTCACCGTGATAATCCCGGACACCGGCGACGCCGCCGCCAGCGGACCGCTGAAGGCCGCGCTCTCGGTCGGACGGCAGGACTCGCACGCGGAGATCGATCCGGCGCTGGTCAGCCCGTCGATGCTGCACATCGATCTCGGGAACCTGGCGATCACCACCGACGGTGCGAAGCAACACCAGGAGCAACGCATCGACCGCTATGCCGTGGAGACCAGCCTGAAGCCAGCCCAGGATGGCCGTCTGGATGCCACCATGGATACGACCATCGAGGGGTGGGAGACGGCCGCGCAGACCGAGGGCCACGCCGCACTTGCGATCGGGGCGCACAGAGTTCGCGCACTCGGCCGGGTTGACGGACTGACCCGGGACAAGGTCGCGGGCGTGGTGTCCGCCATGAACGGACTTTTCGGCGCGCTGCCTCCCGATGTGGTTGAGAGGCACGGCAAGGGCGACATCCCTCCGCCGGCCAGAGCGCAGCTGCGTGCCCTGATCGAGGCTCTCCCCGACCTGCTGACCGGCATCAAGCTGGAGGAGACGGTGGACGGGCTGCAGGTCGAGATCGCCGGAATGGGCGGCCTTGCGTTGCAGCGCATGGTGGTGGGCTTCGGCGGCGAGGCGCCAAACGGGAACCTGAACGCCTGGGTCGAGATCGGCCTCGATGGGCTCGCGACGCCGAACCTGCCGCCGAAGATGACGGCCTACCTGCCGCATCATCTGGAATTGCGGCCAAGCATCTCCGGCATCCGGACGGAGGACCTGTCGAAACTGGCGCTGGACGCGACCGAGGAGGGAGCGAGTGACGACAGGCTGGCGCCCGACATCGCAGCGATCTTCGCACACGGCGGGGTCAATCTCGCTGTCGAGACCCTGTCCTTCGATCTGGGGCCGGCGAAGGTCGAGGGCGTTGGGAAGGTCATTGTGCTATCGCCCGACTCCTGGCAGGGCGAAGCGAGGCTCGCCGCGACCGGACTAGACGAGCTGACGGCACAGGCGCGCAAAGACCCCGAGCTGCAACAGGCGCTGCCGGTGCTGATGATGCTGCGCGGCCTGGCGAAGCCAAACGGAAATCGGCTTACGTGGGACATCGCGAGCGACGGGACGGCGGTGACGGTGAACGGAATCGACCTCTCGGGGCTCACCGGCGACCGGCCCAACGCGAAGCAGCCAAATGCGCCACAGGGTCAGCCGCGCAGACGGTAAAGGGTCACCTCGCGCTCGATGCGATCCTCAAGCTCCAGGCTCGTTGGCACACGGTAGCTGGCAAATGGCGCGAGACCCTGGCGGGGCAGATAGGCGCGACCGGGGTCCGCAAGCCACACCTCGGCGTCGCGTGCCATCCTGTACAGCCAGGGAAGGATGTGTGCTGTCATCGGCGCCTCGTAGCAGACGTCGCCGCACAGGATGAGGTCCCAGCGGCATGCGGCGCCGACGATGTCATTCCGCATCGCGTCAACCGATACACGGTTCGCGGCGGCGTTCAGCCCGATTGCCGCGACGGCCAGCGGGTCGATTTCGGCCGCCTCGACCGAGGCCGCGCCGACCATCGCGCATGCCACGGCCGCGATGCCGCAGCCGGCGGCGAAATCGAGCACACGACGTCCGGCGACGGCGTCGGGGTGGTCCAGCACGTAGCGAGCGAGCGCCTGACCGCCCGGCCAGACGAACGCCCAGAACGGTGGCGCAACGTTGTGCTCGACCAGCCACTCTTCGGTTGCCTGCCAGATCGGTGTGATCTCGCTGGCAAGGCGCAGGCTGATCTCAGGCACCAGGACGGCGCTGCTCAATACGGTGTGGGTCAGAACAAACGCGTCTCGACCGATCACGCCCAGCCGATCAGGATCGCGGCTGCAACCGCCAGTCCGGCGTCGCGGTTCGACTTGAACAAACGCAGGCACAGCGTGGGGTCGTGGATGTCGAGCCCCATGACCTGCCGGGCAAACAATAAGGCGGGAAGCGCAAGCGCCGGATAGAACCAGCCGCCCAGCCCGGCGAGCCAGCCGGCCATGGCAAGCAGCAGCACCGTTCCTCCGTAGCAGGCGGCGAGAAACGGCGCGGTATGCTCGCCGAACAGACGTGCGGTCGATTTCACCCCGACCAGGGCATCGTCCTCACGATCCTGGTGCGCATAGATCGTGTCAAAGCCGAGGTCCCACAGGATCGCCGCGCCATAGAGCGCCGCGCAGGCCACATCGATCCGGCCCGCGCCGGCGGCATAGCCGAGCGGCGCGCCAAAGCCGAAGGTGAAGCCCATTACGAGCTGCGGCCACCAGGTGACCCGCTTGGCCAGCGGATACAGCGCCACCAGCAGCAATGAAGCGACGCCGAGAAGCTGCGCCACGCGACCGAGCTGCAGCAGGATCGCCAATCCGAGCAGCAGCAACACGGCCAGGAAGGCCAGTGCCTGCACCGGCCGCAAGACGCCCGACGCGAGTGGGCGGCCCGCGGTACGCGCCACCATGCGATCGATATCCCGGTCCCATAGGTCGTTCACAACACAGCCGGCGGCCCGCATCACCACACTTCCCACTGCAAATAGCAGGGTCAGGCGAGCCGACTCGCGCGGCACCGACCCGGATAGCAGAATGCCCCAGAGCCCCGGCAGAAAGAGCAGCCAGATGCCGATCGGGCGATCCACCCGGGCCAACAGCAGCCAGGGCAGCCAGGACCTCGGCAGCAAGGCAACCCAGCCGGTGGCGACGATGTCGGTGTGCGCCTGCATGGCTGCTACTCTGCGCGCCATGATGTTCGGGTCAATCCGCCTGTTTGTGGACAAGCCGCTGGCCGCTGGAGCGACGATCGAGGCGACCTCGGCGCAAGCGCACTATCTCGGCACTGTCATGCGTCGCGGCAACGGGGACGTGGTTCGGCTGTTCAATGGACGCGACGGCGAATTCGGTGCTCGAATCGAGGCCATCCGGCGTGACAAGGCAACCTTTCTAGTCGAGGACAGCCTGCGCCCGCAGTGTCCCGAGCCCGATCTGTGGCTGGTCTTCGCACTGCTGAAGCGCGACGCCACCGACCTTGTCGTCCAAAAGGCCACCGAACTGGGGGTCGCGGCACTGCTCCCGGTGATTACCGAGCGGACCAATGCGCATCGGGTAAACGAGGCTCGGCTTGGCGCCATCGCGATCGAGGCGTCGGAACAATGCGAACGGCTGACCGTGCCCAAACTCCACAAGCCGCGCCCTCTCATGGCATTGCTGGGTGATTGGGACGCCGACCGACAACTCCTCATGGCTGCCGAACGCGCTGACGCGCCGGCCATCCGCCCGGCACGCGAGCCAGCCGCGCTGCTGGTCGGCCCCGAGGGCGGCTTCACGCCGATGGAGCTTGAAGCCATGCTGGCGCATACCTTTGTAACTGTCGTATCGCTCGGTCCGCGCATTCTGCGGGCCGAGACCGCCTGCATCGTCGGGCTTGCGTTGTTGCAGGCGGCGGATTGCGGCTAGTACCATGCACCCGAACCCGCCACGCCTGGGAGCGACATGTCCAATCCCGGAGACACCGACGCGACCCGGATCACGTCGCTCAAACAACTGGCCGACCACATAGCAGCGGGCTGCAAGCGGCCCGAGCAGTTCCGCATCGGCACCGAACATGAGAAATTCGGATTTCGCCTCGCGGATCTGACCCCGCCACCCTACGAGCCAGCTGATGGGCAACCCGGCTCGATCCGCGACCTGCTTGCCGGTCTCGCCCGGTTCGACGGGGAGCCAATCCTCGACCACGGCAATCCGATCGGGCTGAAACAGGGCAATGCGGCAGTCTCGCTTGAGCCTGCCGGGCAGCTCGAACTTTCCGGCGCTCCGCTCGAGACGCTGCACGAGACGATGGCGGAACTCGATGCTCACTTCGAACAGGTGCGCAGCGTCTCGCGCGACCTGCACATCGGTTTTGCCCCACTCGGGTTCCACCCGATCGCGACACGCGAGCAGATGCCCCGGATGCCGAAGGGCCGTTATGACATCATGCGGCGCTACATGCCGAAAGTCGGAAAGCTTGGCCTGGACATGATGACGCGAACCTGTACCGTGCAGGTCAACCTCGACTATGCCTCGGAACAGGACATGGTAAGAAAGCTGCGCGTCTCGTTGCTGCTGCAACCGCTGGCAACCGCACTGTTCGCCAACTCCCCGTTCACCGAGGGACGTCCGAACGGCTTCCTTAGCTATCGCGCGCAGGTCTGGACCGATACCGACAACCAGCGCTCCGGCATTCCGGCGGTGATGTTTGAACCGGGTTTCGGCTTCGAGCGCTACGCGCGGTGGCTGATCGACGAAGTGCCGATGTATTTCGTTTACCGCAACAACGATTACATCGACGTCGCTGGCGCCTCGTTCCGCGACTACATGGCAGGCAGACTGCACAACGTCGCGGGCGCGGTTGCCACGGTCGGCGACTTCGCGGATCATGTCACAACGGTGTTCACCGACGTGAGGATCAAGCGGTTCCTGGAGATGCGTGGCGCCGACGCCGGACGCACGGACATGATGGTTGCCCAGTCGGCATTCTGGGTCGGCCTGCTCTATGACGAGGCCGCACTGTCCGCGGCCGAGGCGTTGCTGCGCGGAGCCGGCTGGGAGGACGCGGTGACCCTCCGGGCGGCCGTGCCGCGCGAGGGCCTCGCGGCTCCTTGGCGGGGCGGCACTCTCCTCGATCTGGCGCGGGACGCTGTCGCCATTGCTCGCGACGGCCTTCGCGCCCGGGGGCGCCGCAATGCCGCCGGCGAGGACGAATCGGGCTATCTGGCTCCCCTGGAAGCCATTGCCGCCGGTGAGCCGACCCAGGCAGAGTATTGGCTGGAACGCTATAATCAGGCGTGGCACGGGGATGTTCGGCAAATTTTCTTAGAATCGGCGATCTGAGGAGGCAAATTTAAGCTTTCGCGTGCCGAAACTCTTGGCTATACAACCTGACATCGCACAAAATGACGCAATGATCGCAGGCGCTTCACATCGAGTCTCAGCCCAGGTCACGCCGGCAAGCTCTGCCGGCCAGGTCGTGGTACGATTGAGGCTGATCGGCCAGATGGAGGCCTGGACGCTGACCAGCGAGACTGTGCTGCCAGCGGGACGCAAGACCCGTGCGCTGCTCGCGGTGATTGCGCTGTCCTCGCCGCGGCCCGCCCTCCGCGGACGGCTGGCTGAACTGCTGTGGAGCCGCCGGCCGGAGGAACAGGCGCGTGCATCACTCCGGCAGGAGATTCATCGACTACTCGAGGCGCTCGCCCCCGGAGGCTCCGAGGTTCTCCTGGTGACCCGCGACCACCTGTCCTTGCGCCCCGGCAAGGTCTGGGTGGATGTGGAGGAGGTCATGCGGGCCACCACTGACCAGCCGGCTTCACTCTCCCTGCTGGATGGGGACCTGCTGGAGGGCCTCGACGGCATTGATCCAACCTTCGACGCCTGGCTTACCACCGAGCGCGAACGGCTCCGCGACCGGGCCCGCACCGTCGCCGAGGCCTTGCTGCGCGAGCAGTTGGAGCCGGAGGCGGCGATTCCGGCCGCGCAGCGTCTGCTTCAGATCGACCGCGCCCACGAGGGCGCCTGGCGAGCGCTGATGCGGGCACATGCGGCGCGCGGCGAACGGGGCATGGCCATCCAGGCCTATGATCGCTGCCGCGCCGTGCTGGCCGATCTGCTCGACGCCGCGCCGTCGGCCGAGACCCAGAACCTGCTGGCGGAAATCCGCGGTCCCTCAGGTAGCCGCATTCCTCTGCGCCCGCAGCGCCCGCTGGCATCTCCCCAACCTTTGCCGACACCCACACTTTCGCAGGCCCCACCCGCCGACGAGGAGCCGGATGAACCGCCGCCGAGCCTGGAGTTGAATCCTCAGGGAAATTGGCCGACCCGTGGCGGCGCTCATGTCGGCGTCATGCCGTTGCAGCTTGTCGGCACGACCGAGGAGGACGCGCATCTCGCCCCCGGCCTGACGGAAGAGATCACCACGGCGCTCGCGCGGTTCCGCTGGATGTTCGTCGTTGCCTCCAACTCCCTGGCGCGGTTTGCCGCGGAGAACCGCGACGAGACGGCAATCCGCCGCACGTTCGGCATCGACTTCCTGCTGGACGGCTCGATCCAGCGAGTTCGCAACCGGATACGGATCACCGTGCGCCTGCTCGACCTGCGCGCAGGAAACCAGGTCGTATGGGCACGCCGGTTCGACCGCCAATCGAACGACCTGCTGTCGCTGCAGGACGAGATCGCCTCGGAGGTGGTCGCACAGATCGATCCGGAGATTCTGCTGATCGAGGCCAAGCGCAGCGCCAGCCGTCCGCCGGTGGATGCCACCGCCTACGATCTGATGTTGCGTTCGATTCCGCTGATCGGCAGGCTGGAGCGCGAGGCTTTCATGCAGGCAGGCGATTACCTGGCCCGTGCAATCGAACTCGAGCCCGAATACGCCGGCGCTCATGCCTGGTACGCCTACTGGCAGGTGTTCCTGGTCGGTCAGGATTGGGCGGACGATCCGGCGGCGGCGATGGAGGCGGCCGGCCAGCACGCCGAGCGGGCGGTGGCCCTCGACCCCTACGATGCTCGTGGGCTGACCATCGCCGGGCATGTGCGCGCCTTCCTGCACCGGCGCCTGCATGAAGCGATCGCGTTGCATGAGCGGGCATTGTCGCTCAATCCCAACCTGGCCATGGCCTGGGCGCTCTCCGCCATCGCATACGCTTACCTAGGTGATCTGGACGAAGCGGAACGGCGGATCAACCGCTACAAGGAACTCTCGCCGCTCGATCCGCACGCCTTTCTCTATGATGGCTTTTTCACGGTGATCCATCTGCTGAAGCGGGACTATGAGTTGGCGGTGGCTGTGGGCAGAGCAGTGACACAGATGAATTCTGCGTTGTCGGCCGGCTTCAAGCCTTATCTTGCCGCGCTCGGTCACCTTGGTCGGACCCAGGAGGCGGCGGTCGCTCGCAGGCGCCTTCTGGCGATCGAGCCGGACTATACCGTGGAACGCTTCATCGCGACGACGCCGCTCGCGCGCGAGAGCGATCGGTGTTTGTTTGCCGAGGGCCTCCGCCTCGCCGGCGTTCCTAAGAGTGCAACCGAGACGGCGGAACAGTTGCAGACGCACGAGGCCTCGTAGCCATACAGCGAGGACTCGGCTGCGGGGTTGAGAGGCGGCCGGCCTGCGCCATCTTCGCGCACAAATGTGAAAGGTCCGCGCAGGCCGCACCACCGTATCGTGGGGCTAGTTCCATCCTCGGGCATGAACTGGTTTAGGTCAGGCACCAGGTCGCAGTCGTCGAGCGTGGTATGCTCGGATTGTCCTGATCTGCTGTGCAAAGCTGACGGGACGGGCAATCATGGCCGGTCCGACATCCTGGCTTCGCGAATCACACTCCGACTACAGTAACGACGAGACGTGGCCAGCTTAGGCTCTGCTGTGGAATAAGTGCTCCAAGTGGCGCAACGGTTGCCCTATATCGTCATGCCCGGCGAAGGCCGGCCATCCATGTCTCGTCTTCATCCTTGTGCTGGCAGCAAAGACGTGGATGTCCGGGCCCATCCCTGTCGATTCACACAAGTCTCCCGAGTTTCCGGCCGTGATGCATGGCTTTGAAGCGCAGAAAACCCTGCAGTATCACGACAGGGCTGGCGGGCAACAACGGCGCTAACCCCCGATATGTTTGCATGCGCATGGACGTACGGGATGACTTGGTCGGACACCTCGTGCTGACGGCGCTCCAGCCGGCATCATTAGAGATGAGTTTGCTCGCAGCAGGCGAATTGGTGGCATCCCAGCCGGCGGCGGCTCTCTTTCTCGTCAAATGGACGCTTCCCGCACAGCGCCTTCTTGCCGCCGGTGCGGCGCAGGAACTCAGCATGCACCAGACCCAGCAGCGCACCATCCGTCGCATCCACCGCGATCATCGAATGCAGCTGCAGACTGCATTGATCTCCATCGTCGCGCAGGCTCGTGGTGTCCCCCGGATCAAGTCCGGGGGCAGGCTCTGGATGGCCAGGATGTGACGCCCTTCCACCAGTGTCGCGGTCCGTGCGCTGGCCGTCTTCACCATCTCCGCCGGCGTCACATGCCGATTGCGCAGGAACCGACCGAGGCGAACCTCGCCGGCCCGGTTGCCGCCAAGCGGGCGGACGCGAACCCCCGATTGACCGACTTCGATCAGCCGCGCGAGAAGAAAGCTCCCCGCGCGCTCGCGCCGAGGATCGCCAAACTGCCCCAGACTATCGCCCATCTCGCTCACTCCAGCGGTGTATCATCGCCAGAGATTCAGCGATCACGCCGCGCCGCAAGGGGGCGCTCCGCCGAGATGTGTGCATCTGGTAGGGACTGTCCCGGCAACCCACGTCTTCTGGTGCCCCTGCAAAGTCGTGGATGGCGGGCCTTCGCCCGCCATGACGGGGAAGGCCGAGCCACTGTCGGTGCCCGTTTGAAAAGTCACGATTTCTCCCCGATAGAAATGTCACATGCGGCGGCGGACGGGGCCTGAGCGAAACGGCACCATTGCCCTGGGCTGGGGGGCGGGTGGCGGGGTCAAGGGCCGAAGCCGGCTTGCCGGTGCGCGCAGCGCAGCCCTTGAGGCCGTCACTCGTGCCCCAGCACACTCGAAACGCCGTGCGATCCGCTTGAAGCGGTCAGGTGACTGCCGCGGCCAGGGCAGCCCGTGACGCCCGCCCCTTCGATGGCAGCCCCGGTGCATCCAGGTTATTCGGTGGCCGCTGCCGCGCCACATGCCCGCGCTGTCGTTTCGGCTCGTATTCCGCCTGGCGCGCCTTCACCAGCGCCAGCACCGCCGATAGCCGCTTGTTGTCGACGATTGCGCCGGGCTGGACGGTCTGGATCTTGTCGAACATCCGAAACGGCAGCGATCTGCCGTCGAACTGCACCGCGAACCGACCGTCCGGATAGTTCACCACTTCCACCTTCTTGCGTACCAGACTGCGCGCCAGCAGCGTTGGCTCCAGGATCAGCATCATCCGGTCGTAGTGCAGCGTGAGGTTCTGCGTTACGGTTCGTTGCTCGCGCCAGGCCAGAATTTCATCCAGATCATCCGCCGCGGTCAGCTTCCGATGCAGATCCTTGGCGTTGGCCGGTTCTCGGCCGAAACGGGTGTTGTGGCTGGCAATGAACCCCGGTAGCCAGGTATTCGCCGCCTCGATCGAGGATATTCCGGCCAGGCGCAGCTCCTTCACCAACCGGTCCTGCAGCGTACCGAAGGCACGCTCCACCCGACCCTTCGCCTGTGGGCTGTTGGCGCAGATGATGTCGATGTTCAGTGCCTCCAGCGCGCGGCCGAACTGGGTGACGCGCTCACCGCCTTCGCCGTTGTTCACACGGAAGATGTTGTGTTTGTCACTGTAGAACGCGACTGGTTTGCCATGTGCCTCCAAGTAGGCACGCGTCGTCCGGAAATAGTCGAAGGCCGATTCTGAGGCGACGAACCGCAGCATCATCAGCCGGCTCGTCGCGTCGTCGACAAACGCTAGAAGCGTACAGACAGCGCCACGGTCCTCAAACCAAGCGTGCTCCGAGCCGTCGATCTGCACCAATTCGCCCACGCAGTCACGCCGCCGACGCGGCTGATGCGGGGAGGGCAGACGATGGCGACGATCCTTCCACAGTCCATCCGCCATCATCCACTGGCGTAGGGTCTCGACACCCACGCGGAGACCATGCCGCGCCGCCAACTTCTCCGCCGCGAGCGTCGGACCGAAATCAGCGTAATGCTCACGCATCAGCGCCAAGACGGTGCGGTGGAATGTCTCACCGTGGCGGTGATTGCTCAGGCGACCACGCTTGCGTGACACCAAGGCGGTCGGGCCATCGGTGGCAAACGCCCGCCGCAGTCGATACACTTGGCGTCGCCCCAGCCCCATCAAGGTGCTTGCCGCCTCAACCGTCAGTCGCCGGTCAGACAGATCAATCAACACGTGCAGCCGGGTCAGCTCCCGCTCGCTCATCCGAATCACCATCATCGCACGTCACCCCAAACGTCTCGACGACAGCTTGCCCAGTGACATCTCTATCGGGGACGCGGGTGACATTTCTATCGGTGATCTACAGCCACACGCCGGGTATCAGACGTATTGTTCACGAAGTCGGATGAACTCTTCACCCAATGACGTCACTGAAACATGCTCATTGAGTTCGTTGCCTCGCTGTGGCAGGTCTCCAACCGAACCTTTGACATTGATATATCCGCTATCGCGCAGATATCTGAGCTGCCCACGAAACCCCTCGTCCATTCGGAATTCTCCGAAGCTTCTCCCCTCCTTTCCGACTTCCTTCTTCGCTATTTTCCTTAAATTATAATAATGGCCAGCGGGCATACCACGAAATATGAACTTACGACATTGTCGAACGCGTTCTGCGCCGTATGCTCGGCTGCCTGCGCTTGCCTTTCCACCCTTTCCACTCTCTCTATCTGGATATTCACACCAGCTGGTCCGAACGCGACTGTTTTAAGATCTCCTCTGAAGTCAGGCACCACGAGGACCAAAATGATTGGCAATGCCACGATCCCAAAAACCAGGCTCGCTACGACGGCGGGGGAGACCTGTGAATATCCGAAGACATGAACAACCAGAGATAGCGCCAGAGATACAATCACCAAACCAAACAGACCAAGCACAACCCAGCTTTGGTACGTCAGGCTCGTCGGGGGTTCTGACATTGTGAAATCCTCTTCCTCCAGCGTGTCGGCAGCCTTATATCAGGTTGCCAGCGAGCATCTCGAACAGATTGTTTGCCGCCTCGCACGCAGATGAACGCTGATGGCGCGGTGTCTGGACCACCGCCGGTGCGAACGGGCGTCGACGCGGTATTCCAGACGAATGCCTCGCAAGAATGGACGCATACCGCCGAGCACACGGACGGGGCCGTCGTCATTCCCGCGAAAGCGGGGTTGCCGACGGTGAAAGCGCCGCATGCTGTCGCCGCGCCAGGTACTCTCCCATGCCACAGCCGAGGAGTATAATTGCATCCGCGTTGCCACAGGAGAGGCCCCATGAACATCCGCTTCGACGGCAGGACCGTCGCCGTCACCGGTGCCGGACACGGCTTTGGCCGTTGCATCGCACAAACCTTCGCCCATCTCGGTGCACGCGTCTTCGCCACCGACATCTCGGCCGATGAACTCGGGGAAACCGCAGCCGACGGCGAGATCTCCACGAGGGTCGTGGACCTGCGGGACCGCGCCGCCGGCGCCGCCTGGATCCGCCAGATCGAGACCCAGACCAATGGCCCGATCGCGGTCCTGGTCAACAACGCCGGTGGCGTCGGCGGGCAAGGTCCGAAGCCGCTCGAAGAGGTATCGGACGACGACTGGAACACCCTGTTCGACATCAACGTCAATGCCGCCTTCACCCTATGCCGCGCCGCCGCGCCCGCGATGAAGCGCGCGGGCGGCGGTCGCATCGTCAACACCAGTTCGGGCGCCGGGCTGCAGCCGTCGCTCACCGGCATACAGGCGTACTGCGCCGCGAAGCACGCGGTGGTCGGGCTGACACGTCAGCTCGCGCACGAGTTCGGGCCGTACAACATCACGGTGAACTCGGTCGCCCCGGGCTTCATCCGCACCAATGCCGCGACCGAGAAGCAATGGGACAGCTATGGTCCGGACGGCCAGAAGGCGCTGGTCGAGCGCATCGCGATGAAACGGCTCGGCGGCGCGCAGGACATCGCCAATGCCGTGGTGTTCTTCGCCTCGGACCTTGCAGGATTTGTCAACGGCCAGGTCCTGCAGGTCGACGGCGGCCGCTGATCAACCGCTGGACCTGCCGACCGTTGCTTCGAAGCCACATCCGCGTCCGCACATGGCGTGCCACCAAAAATGGCGCGCGCTTCGCCGGCCGCGCTTCTGGTCACGCCGAGCCGGATGACGCATTGTAAATCAGGCTGGAAGAATAATTTGGCCGAGTCAGGGCTGAACAACAGGGAGAGGACGCCATGTCGACATCGACATACGCGATGGGCACGCGAGCCACGGCCGCCACCAGGCCCGGGCTGCCATTCATCATCGCCGCTTCGTCCTGCGGGACGCTGATCGAGTGGTATGACTTCTACCTCTATGGCGTTCTCGCCCCGGTGTTCGCGACGCACTTCTTCCCCGGCGACATGCGCAACAGCTTCCTGTTCAGCCTGGGCATCTTCTGGACCGGCTTCGTCGTGCGGCCGTTCGGCGCTGTCCTGTTCGGCCATCTCGGCGACCTGATCGGCCGCAAGTTCACCTTCATGCTGACGCTCGGCCTGATGGGCATCGCCACCTTCGTCGTGGGCTGCCTGCCGGTCTACGATTCGATCGGCTGGACCGCGCCGTTCCTGCTGGTGATGTGCCGCGTCGTGCAGGGCCTGGCGCTGGGCGGCGAATATGGCGGAGCGGCCACCTACGTTGCCGAGCACGCACCCGACGGCAAGCGCGGCTTCTACACAAGCTGGATCCAGACCACCGCGACCATGGGCATCGTCGTCGCACTGTTGGTGATCATCGCCTTCCGCGTCGGCATGGGCGAGGCCGCGTTCCAGGCCTATGGCTGGCGCTTCCCGTTCCTGCTGTCCGCGATCCTGGTGCTCCTGTCCGGCTACATCCGCCTGCGGCTCGAGGAGTCGCCGCTGTTCCACCGGCTGAAGACACAGGGCAAGGCCTCGGACAACCCGGCGCTGGAAAGCTTCGGCAGCGGCAAGAACTGGAAGCTGATCCTGATCGCGCTGTTCGGCTTCACCGCGCCGGAAGGCGTCGTTTGGTACACCGGTCAGTTCTATGCGCTGACCTACATGATCGCGGTGCTGAAGCTGCCGTTCCTGACGGTGTATCTGATCCTGACCTTCGCACTGCTTCTCGGCGCACCGTTCTTCCTGGTGTTCGGCTGGCTGTCGGACCGCATCGGCCGCAAGGGAATCATGATCACCGGCTTCGCTCTGGCGGTGCTGACCTACTGGCCGGTCTTCACCTGGCTGAACGACTGGAAGGACAATCCCGTCATCCTTTGCATGCTGGTGTTCTACATGGTGATCCTGGTCACCATGGCGTACGGGCCCATCGCGGCCTTCCTCGTGGAACTGTTCCCCGCCCGCATCCGCTATACCTCAATGTCGCTTCCCTACCATGTCGGCAACGGCGTGTTCGGCGGCGGCGTGCCGTTCATCGCCACCTGGCTGACGACCGTGATTGCCGGCGTGCCGCTGATCGGCCTGCTCTATCCGATGGCGGTGGCGGCTGTCGGCGTTGTCGTCGGCTCGCTGTCGGTGCGCGGCGAACCAACGCACGAGGTCCGCATATGGGACGAGGTCGGAGGCAACCCCGATGCGCCACTGGTGCCGGATCAACCGTGAGTCAGTGTTCAGTGGCCAGCAATCAGTGATCAGTGGCGCGACGGCACCGTCCGATTGCTCCTGATCACTGATCACTGCAAAGCACCGGTGACATGTGCATTTCATCACCCTCACCGGCGATGACCACGACATCCGCGGCTGCGTCGGCAACTTTCACGTAATTGCCGAGGCCAGTGCAGAAATAGCTGTTGCACACGTCGGACCGCAGCGAACGGTCCAGTGTGCAGCCGTCCGTGCCGTGGAACACGCACGAACCCTCGTAGCCAACCGCCGGCAAGCGTTCGACGTACAGCCGCATTACCGCGCGCGCATCCAGTTCCGGCCGTGCTTGCCGCACGCGGGCCATCACTCGCTCGTCGAGATAGGCGTGGTCGCCGCCGCCCTTGCAGCACCATCCCTTGCATACCGCGCACGCCGCACGCGCCACGCGACCGACGAAACCATCGGGCTCAGGCCGCTGCGGCGAGGCTGACCCCCTGGGATCCTTCATCGTGCGCATTGCACGCAGCGATGCGACGAGGTGCCTGCGCAGCCGGCGCACGCGCTCGGATGATGTCGGCGCCAGCGCCTTGCGGTTCAGCGGCACCGTCACCGCCCGTGGACCGTCCGCGCCGGACCCATCGCCGGCGGCGATCGAGAAGTGCTGTGTGGACATGCGCCGTTCCGCTCCGTGTCGCAGGGTGGCATTCTGCCCTGCCACAGGCAAGGAGATCGCTGTGCCGATCCCGATCATCCTCGACTGCGATCCCGGCACCGACGATGCGTTCGCGCTGCTGCTGGCATTGGCTTCGCCGGAGATCGACCTGCTCGCGGTCACCGTCGCCGGCGGCAATGTCGGGCTGGAATGCACGCTGCCCAATGCCCTGGCGCTGATCGCGCTCGCCGGTTCGAAGGTGCCGGTGTTCGCCGGAGCCGACCGGCCTCTGCTCGGCAGCTTCGTCAACGAGACGCGCGTGCACGGCATCGATGGCCTCGGCGGCATTGCACTTCCGAAAGGCGGCGATCCGGCGCCGGGTATTGCGGCCGATGCGATCCGCGGCATCCTGCGCGACGCCGCGCAACCGGTGACGCTGGTCGGCATCGCACCGGCCACCAACCTCGCGCTGGCCCTGATGACCGAACCGGCACTGGCCGCGAAGGTCGAGCGGATCGTGTCTGATGACCGGCGCCTGGGCCGAGGGCAATGCGACGCCGGCCGCCGAGTTCAACGCCTTCAACGACCCCGAGGCGCTCGCCGTGCTGCTCGCCTGCGGCCGGCCCGTGGTGCTGGCCACGCTGGAGCTGACCGCGCAGGCACTGTGCACGCCGGCGCATCTGGCACACTGGCGCAGTGCGGGCACCGGGCGCTGCCTGACCGCGCTGTGCGACATCGAGGCCACCGTGCCGCTGGGGCCTCGTCTCGGCGGCATCGGCGCGGCGCTGCACGACCCCTGCACGATCGCCTGGCTGATCCGGCCCGATCTGTTCACCGCGCGCGACTGCGCCGCTAACGTCGATCTCGGCCCCGGCCCGAGCCGTGGCCGCACAGTGATCGACCGTTGGGGCCGAACCGGCGCACCGGCCAACGTCAGCTTGCTCGAGACGATGGATGCAGACGGGTTCTTCGCACTGCTGACGGAGCGATTGTCCCGGCTTTGTTGACCGCGCCGGTGCGTGGCACTGTCAGCTTTCGATGCATCACGGAGTTGACGATGGACCCGAACGCGCTGCCCTTTGACGCCGATGCAATGCTGGACGGGCTCCGCACCTGGGTGGAGTGCGAAAGCCCCACTTGGGACGCCGCCGCGGTGAACCGCATGATGGACATCGCGTCGCGCGAACTGGTGATCGCCGGCGCTCGCATCGAACGCGTTGCCGGGCGCATGGGGTTCGGCGACTGCGTGCGGGCGACGTTCCCGCATCCCACACCGAACCTGCCGGGCATTCTGGTGATGGGCCATCTCGATACGGTGCATCCGATCGGCACACTGTCGAACCTGCCGTTCCGCTGCGAAGGCGGACGCGCCTGGGGGCCCGGCATCCAGGACATGAAGGGCGGCAACTACATGGCGCTCGAGGCCATCCGCCAACTGGCGCGCGCCGGCCAGCAGACCAGGCTGCCGATCACCTATCTGCTGACCAGCGACGAGGAGGTCGGGAGCCCATCGACCCGCGACCTGATCGAGGCGGAGGCGTCACGGCATCGCTATGTCCTGGTGCCGGAACCGGCCCGCGCGGATGGAGGTGTGGTGACCGGCCGCTACGCCATCGCCCGGTTCAACCTGGAAGCGACCGGGCGCCCAAGCCACGCCGGATCGCGCCCCGGCGAAGGCCGCTCGGCGATCCGGGAAATGGCGCGCAAGCTGATCGAGATCGAGGACATGACCACCGAGGACTGCACCTTCTCGGTCGGCGTGATCCATGGCGGACAGTGGGTGAACTGCGTCTCCACCACCTGCACCGGCGAGGCGCTGTCGATGGCCAAGCGGCAGGAGGATCTGGATCGCGGCGTGGCGCGCATGCTGGCGCTGTCGGCGTCGTCGAACGACGTGCGGTTCAAGGTGACGCGCGGCGTTACCCGCCCGGTCTGGGAACCGAACGGCAAGGTGATGGCGCTGTACGACATGGCACGCGGCATCGCCCGCGGACTCGGCTACGACGTCAGCTCGCAGAGTTCCGGCGGCGGTTCGGACGGCAACTTCACCGGCGCGATGGGCATCGCCACCTTGGACGGCCTCGGCGTGCAGGGCGCCGGCGCGCACACGCTGGACGAACATATCGTTATAGAGAGCCTGGTCTATCGCGGCAGGCTGATGGCGGGCCTGCTCGCCGCGCTCGACTGAGCATGGCGGTCAGCGACCTCGGACTGCTGCGCTGGTCCTGGCAGGTCGTCCGGGGCCGGCCACGGTTGTTCATCGGCATGCTGTGCGGCCTGGCAGTTGCGCCGCTGCTGCCGGCCGGCATCAAAGGCGCGACCCGCGCCATCATCGCCTGGGACATCGGCGTGGTCGCCTTTCTGGTGATGTCGGCTTTCCTGTTCACCACCGAACGGCTGGACCGCATGGCGGCGGATGCAGCCGACCAGGAGGAAGGCGAATGGACGATATTCTGGCTCACCGTCGGCGCGGTCGCATTCAGCTTCGCGGCAATCATCAGCGAATTCGCCGACACCAAAGACATGCCGCCCGCCCAGCGGGGCCTGAATGTCAGCCTGGTGGCCGTGACGCTGTTCGTCTCCTGGCTGATGACGCACGTCACCTTTGCATTCCGCTACGCGCACGAATATTACGAGGCCGACCCGGATGGCGTGGGGATCTCCGGCGGCCTGGAGTTTCCGGGTGAGAAGCGACCGGATTACCTGGATTTCATGTACTTTTCGTTGGTCCTGGGAATGACGTTCCAGGTATCGGATGTGCAGATCACGGCGCGCAAATTCCGGCGCCTGGCGGCTGTGCACGGTTTGCTGAGTTTCCTGTTCAACACGATCATCCTGGCACTGACCGTGAACATTGCCGCCGGGCTGCTCTGACCGGAAGGATCATGCACATGCTGCAGGATCGCGAGCGCAATTTCCTCATGGCCCAGAGGGTCGGACACCTGGCAACCGCGGATGCGCGCGGCAATCCGCATGTCGTGCCGGTCTGTTTCGCGCTGTCGGACGACACGCTCTACATAACGATCGACGAAAAGCCGAAGCGTGCGTCCGGCCGCCCGCTCAAGCGGTTGCGCAACATGATGGACAACCCATCGACCGCGTTCGTCGCCGATCGCTACGACGAGGACTGGACGCGGCTTGGTTGGGTGATGCTGCGCGGGCGAGCCGAAATCCTGGCTGACGGCCCGGAGCATGACAGCGCGCAGGCATTTTTGCGGAACCGCTATCCTCAGTATCGCACTATGCAACTTGCCGAGCTTCCGGTGATCGCACTTCGCGTCGAGCGCGCGACCAGTTGGGGCAATCTCGCGGCCTAAGGAGCTGCACTGCAACACCCGAATCATTTCCGGACGCGCTTCAACCTTCGCCGGCCATGACGATGGAGGTGCGACCGTTGCTCCACTTGGAGCACTTACTCCGTAGCGGATCTGCGCCTTCGTGACCGCGCGCACCATACGCCGTGCTTCCTTCTGTCTGGAAACTGGCGCATAGTCTCACCAATTGGGTTAGACAGGGAGCGCGTCCGCGTTGGCGGCGACGAAGGAGCTTTGACGTGTGGTCGCTGATCAACGGTGCAGCCGATCTTGCCGCGCAATACCCTGTTCTTGCGATCCTGATCGCCTTCCTCGCCTCGATCATCGAGGCGGTTGCGGTGCTTGGCATCCTGATCCCCGGCACCCCGATCCTGATGGCGGTTGCCGCAGCCGGGGCAATGGCCGGCCTGTCGATGACGCCGATCCTGGTCGTCGCGATCATCGGCGCGGTTATCGGCGACTTCGTCTCCTACTGGCTTGGCAATCGGTTCCGCTTTCGCCTGCGCGGCATATGGCCGTTCGCGACCAGGCCTTCGCTTATCGGCCATGCCGAGACATTCTTCCACCGCTATGGCACTGCGAGCGTGGCGGTCTGCCGTTTCCTGCCTGTGCTGCGCTCCACCGTGCCGCTGGTCGCCGGCATGGCGGGCATGGCGCGTACGCGGTTCCTGGTGGCCAATGTCGCCTCGGCGTTCGTCTGGGCGCCGGTGCATGTCGTGCCGGCGCAGTTCGCCGGGCTTTCGTTGGCTGATCTTGAAGCCGGCGACTGGCAGAACGCCGCGCTCTGGGGCGCCGCCATGATCCTGTGCGCATCAGCGGGCTGGCTGGTGCATCGTCGCGTGATGGCGCGCACGCGCTGATCGATCAGCCGAGCACGAACTTCAGCAGCGACAATCCAGCGACCAGCCATACCGCTCCGGCGATTGCGCCGATGCGGCCTGCCGCCGCCTTCACCACGACGTAAACGATGAATCCGAGGCCGATGCCCGCGGCGATCGAGAAGGTGAATGGGATGCCGATCGCGACGACCACCGCGGGCACGTATTCGGTGGCGTCGTCCCAGTCGATGTCGCGCAACGCACGCGTCATCAGGCAGGCGACGAACACCAACGCCGGTGCGGTGGCGAATGCCGGAATCGCGGTCGCGATCGGCGCGAAGAACAGCGTGAGCAGGAACAGCACGGCGACTGTAACCGCGGTGAGACCGGTGCGGCCGCCCGCCTGAATGCCGGCCGCGCTTTCGATGTAGCTTGTGGTCGTGCTGGTCCCGAGCAGGGCGCCGATGATCGCGCCTCCGCTGTCGGCCAGCAGCGCCTCGCGCAGTCGCGCAATCGTGCCGTCGGGACGGATCAACCCGGCGCGCTGCGTGGTGGCGATCAGCGTGCCCGCGTTGTCCAGCACGTCCACCAGGAAGAAGGTCAGCACGACGGTAGTGACGCCGAGCGACAGTGCGCCTGCGATGTCGAGCTTCAGGAAGGTAGGCTCCAGCGACGGCGGTGCCGAGATCAGGCCGTGCACTTCGGTCAAGCCGAGCGGGAGCCCGAACGCGGCGGTGAGCAGGATGCCGATCAGGATCGCGCCCGGCATCCCACGCGCTGTCAATCCGCCAATGATGAGAAAGCCCAGGCAGGCGAACAGCGTGCCCGGCGTGGCGAGATGGCCCAGCGTCACCAGCGTCTCGGGATTGCCGGTGACCAGGCCCATCTCATGCAGCCCGATCAAACCGAGAAACAGACCGATGCCGGCGCCGATGCCCAGCTTCAGCGACATCGGAATGGCGTTCACCAGCCATTCGCGGACGCGGAGCAGGCTGATGACGAGGAACAGCAGGCCGGAGAGAAACACGGCGCCGAGTGCTATCTGCCACGGCACTCCCATGCCCTTCACCACGGTGAAGGTGAAATAGGCGTTGAGCCCCATGCCTGGAGCGAGGGCGAGCGGCAGGTTGGCGAGCAGGCCCATCGCGGCCGAACCGATGGCGGCTGCGATGCATGTGGCGACGAACGCGGCGCCGTGGTCGATCCCCGCGGCCGCGAGGATCGATGGGTTGACCACGACGATGTAGGCCATCGTCAGATAGGTGGTGGCGCCGGCAAGGATCTCCGTGCGGACCGACGTGCCATGTTCGCGCAGGTTGAACATGTGTTAGTGCCGCGGCAGGGCGCCACCACCACCGTCATGGCCGGGCTTGGCCCGGCCATCCACGTCTTTGTTGCGCGTGGCGCAGAAAGACGTGGGTGGCCGGCACAAGGCCGGCCATGACGGTAGTAACATTGGGGCCGGTAGCCCCCTACCCACCAAGCGCGCCCTGTGTGTTCACATACAGCGCGTAGAGGCCATGGCTCGCGGCCATGAACAGGCGGTTGCGCCAGCGCCCACCGAAACAGAGGTTGGCGGAACGCTCGGGAAGCGCAATGTGGCCGATCGGCTCGGCCGATGGATTGAAGATGCGCACACCGTCAAGTCCTTCCTCGCCCATGCCCCAGCCGCACCACAGATTGCCGTCGATATCGACGCGAAAGCCATCCGGCGTGCCAGTGCCGGCGTCGATGAACATCCTGCTGGCGCCGAGCGTGCTGCCGTTGACGTCGAACACGCGGATTTTGCGCGATGGCGTGGCGCGTGACTCAACGACATACAGCTTTGATTCGTCAGGCGAGAAAGCCACGCCGTTGGGGCCCTGCACGTCATCCGCCGCCACGGTGACAGCGCCGGTCTGGCCATCGATACGATAAACGTTGGCTGGCAGTTCGGGCTCGTTCTTCTCCCCCTCATAGTAGCCGAGCAAACCGAACGGCGGGTCGGTGAACCAGATCGATCCGTCCGACTTCACCACCACATCGTTCGGCGAATTCAGCCGCTTGCCCTGGTAGCTGTCGGCCAGAACTGTAAGCGCGCCGTCATATTCGGTGCGAACCACCCGCCGGCCGCGATGCTCGCACGTGACCAACCGTCCCTGGCGATCGCGTGTGTTGCCGTTGGCGTTGTTGGAGGATTTTCGGAACACGCTGACCGCGCCGGTTTCTTCCTCCCATTTGAGAATGCGGTCGTTCGGAATGTCGCTCCACAGCACATAGCGGCCGTCGCCGAAATACACCGGCCCTTCCGACCAGCGGCACCCGGTGGCGAGGCGCTCCACTGATGCAAGCGGCAGGCGATATCGGTTGAAGCTGGCGTCAAGCACCTCCACGGCCGGGTCGGGATAGCGCTCGCTCGGTTCCCACATGGTTCTGTTTCCCCCTTCGTTGCGCGGATGATGCTGGCGGCGTTCGGTCACCGCAAGCCGGCGCGATGCAGATGCGGTGCCAGGCGGAAGGTCAACGCTAGCAGCAGCATGCGGTAATCGCTGAACAGCGACCAGAACGGATGGCCGAATGTCTCGGGCCGGTTGCCTTCGATCGCGTAGTGCGCGGTCCAGGCGAATCCGTAGCCGATCACCGGCGCGGCGATCAGCCAGCGCCAGTCGAATGTCACGATTGCCAACAGCAGCGCTGCGAGCGCGAACAGGCTGCCGGTGTAGTGCAGCGCGCGGGTCCGCTTCTGGTCCATGGGCGCGGCAGGTAGCGTTGCCAAAATTGCGTCGTCATGCGTCATTCCGCGAAGCGGGAACCCCTGCCGCAAGGCGAGACGCCTCCCCCGCTTCGCGGGGAGGAGGCGTGCCGCGCGTCACATCCTCCCGCCGTCCACGACCCACAACTGCGCCGTACACATCTGGCTGTCGTCCGATGCCAGCCACAGCACCAGCCGAGTCACATCCGACGGCGCCAGCTTCTCCTTGAGGCACTGGCTGCGGATCAGGTTCTCCTCCGCCTCGGGCGTCAGCCACAGCTCGATCTGCCGCTTCGTCATGATCCAGCCGGGGATGACGGTGTTGACACGTACTTTGGCCGGTCCCAGATCGCGCGCCATGCCGCGGGTCAGTCCCTCGACGCCGGCCTTCGCGGTCGTATAGGCCGGCATGCCGCCCTGCGCGGTGTGCCAACTCACCGACCCGAAATTGACGATCGAGCCGCCACCCGCCGCCCGCATCATCGGCGCGACCGCCTGAATGGCGAAGAACTGATGACGCAGATTGGTCGCCAGCCGTTCGTCCCAGTACCTCGACCGTCACGTCCTCAAATCTGTGCCTCTGGTCGTTCGCCGCATTGTTCACCAGCACGGTGATCGGCCCCAGGCGTTTCCCCACCTCGGCGATTGCGGCCCGCAATGCATCGACGTCCTTCAAATCGCAGTGCTGGTAGAACGGCGCCGCGTGCCCGGCTGCTTCCAGCCCGCCAGTCAGCTCGTGCGCCGCGTCATCGGCGATGTCGACGAACGCCACCTTCGCGCCCTGCGCCGCGAACTGCGTCACGTGCTCGGCGCCGATGCCGCTGGCGCCGCCGGTGATGAACACCACGCGGTCGCGCAGGCTGGGGTAGACTGCGAATTGTCCGCTCATCCTGTACGTTCCTTCAGCTTTCTCACCACCTCGTCCACGATCGCATCCGGCGGCGGCTCGATCGAAACCACGATCGGATGTTCGTCTTCCGTGGGCACCTCCAGTGTGGCGAACTGGCTGTCCAGCAAAGCAGGCGGCATGAAATGGTTCTTGCGTGCCGCCATGCGCCTGGCGATCAAATCCTTCGAGCCCTTCAAATACACCAGCGCCACGTCGGGCCGGTCACCGATAAGTATGTCGCGATAGGCGCGCTTCAGCGCCGAACTGGCAACCACCGCCGATTCGCCGCGGGCGCGTATGGCGTCGATCTCGTGCGCGATCGCCCGCAGCCACGGCCAGCGATCCGCGTCGGTAAGCGGCGTGCCGGACTTCATCTTCGCGACATTCGCCGGCGGGTGGAGCTTGTCGCCCTCCACAAGCCGCCATCCATTACGCCGCGCCACACCATCCGCGACCGTCGTCTTGCCGCTGCCGGAGACGCCCATCACCACCGCGACGGTCATGGATTTGACTCCGCGGACGCGGGTGACAAGAAAAAGAAGGATTCAACACGGAGTCCAGAGAGGGCCACGGAGGGCCACGGAGAAGGAAGGTGAAAGGCGTTTGCGCTTTGCGCGAAGCGCCTGACTTGCTTTCTCCGTGATGCTCCGTGGTCCTCCGTCGTCCTCCGTGTTAGAATCCTTCCTTTCTGACTGTCCGACGACAGCCGCCCGGGTACCATCATCCGTGCCACCAGCGCCCGCCGAGCACGATGCCTCGGCATGCCAGCTTCTGCTCCGCTACCAGCTTCTCGCCAAGCACGTCCTCGAACACGAACCGCCCCTGTTCCACCGTCAGCACCGTCGCATCGCCAAGCAACCCCGCCCGCAACGTGCCGCGATCCTTCAAACGCACCGCCTCGGCCGGGTTGACCGTCGTGGCGCGGATCACCTCCGCCAGGGGCACGCCCAGCGCAAGGAACTTCGACATCGTCGTCAGCAGGTCATAGGCCGGACCATCGATTGAAACGACGTGAATGTCAGAAGAAATGACATCCGGCAGGAACCCCTGCTGCAACATCGCCATCGCGGTCTCATAGCCAAACGAACCCTTGCCGTGGCCGATGTCGAAGATCACACCGCGTTCGCGCGCCGCAAGCACATCGTCCCGCACGGCGCCGCCAGGTGCCACCGGCGTATTGGGAAACGGACGAAAGCAATGCGTCAGGATGTCCCCCTGGCGCAGACGCGGCATCACATCGGAACGGTATGGCGGCGGCGCATCGAGATGCGTCATCAGCGGCAGGCCAGCGTGTTCCGCCACCTCCATCGCCATCTCCATCGGCGCGATCCCCGACGCGCCGGAAGCATTGCCGCCGACGCGCACCTTGATCCCAACCACCAGATCGGCATCGGCCTTCGCGACATCCAGGCACACGCGCGGATTGAGCAACGCAAGGTCGCGGCATTCGCCGACATTGATCTCCTTGGACAGAGCAAAAATTCCCGCGAAGGAAATGTTGAGGAACGGCAGGATGCGGACCTCGGACCGCTCGATGACGTGCCGGCGGAAGCCCTTCAGATTGCCCGGCCCGGCAGAGCCCGCATCGATCACCGTGGTCAGCCCGCTCGACTTCGCATACGCATCGGGATCGACGCCGAGCGACGTGCCGCCCCAATAGACGTGGGTGTGCAGATCGATCAGTCCCGGCACCACGATCATGCCGGAGACATCGCGGGTCTGGCTGCCGCCGACGAGGTCGGGACCGACCTCCGCCACCTTCCCGTTGGCGAACGCCACATCCAATCTGGCGTCCACGCCCTGCGCCGGATCGATGACCCGACCGCCCTTCAATACGAGATCGAACATGTGCGCCCCCTCTCGCCAACCCTGCCACAGCAGGTAGGATGGCAAAAGACCGCCGAGGAATGGACCTGATGCCGGACGACATGCTGAGCAATTCTCGCATCACCGCGACGTTCCGGGAGAAGACGCCCGGTTCGGCGGCGCTGGCGAAGGAGGCGGGCAGTCTCTTCCCGAGCGGCATCACGCATGATTCGCGATATCTTGAGCCGTACGGCGTTTACATCGATCGCGCCGAGGGGCCGCACAAATGGGACGTCGACGGCAACCGCTACGTCGATTTCTTCGGCGGCCATGGCGCGCTGATCCTGGGCCATCGGCACCCAGCGGTCACGCAGGCGGTCAGCGAGGCGTTCGACGCCGGCACGCATTTCGGCGCCAGTCATCCGCGCGAGGTGCTGTGGGCGCGCGCGATCCAGCGGTTGGTGCCATCGGCCGAGCGCGTGCGCTTCACCTCATCGGGCACCGAGGCGACGCTGATGGCGGTGCGGCTTGCCCGCGCGTTCACCGGGCGCACGACGCTGGTGCGCTTCCAGGGGCATTTCCATGGCTGGCACGACCACATGGCCAGCGGCTACACCAACCACTTCGACGGCTCGCCGACCCCGGGCGTTCTGCAAGGCGTGGCGGAGAAGGCGGTGCTGCTGCCGCCAAACGACATCGCGGCGGTGCGCGACGTGCTGGCGAACAACGGCGACATTGCCGCAGTAATCCTGGAGCCGACCGGATCGTCGTTCGGACAGCAGCCGATCGGCGCGGAATTCGTGCAGGAACTGCGCCGGCTGACGGAACAGCACGGCGTGCTACTGATCCTCGACGAAGTGGTGACGGGGTTCCGCGTGTCGTCGGGCGGTGCGCAGATGGCGTTCGGCGTTCGGCCTGATCTTTCCAGCTTCGCCAAGATTGTCGCCGGCGGCCTGCCGGGGGCGGCGGTCGCGGGGCGCAAGGATATCCTCGATCAGCTGGACTTTGCCGTGTCGCAGCGGACGGGACGCGAGAAGATCCAGCACCCAGGCACGTTCAATGCTAATCCCGTGTCGGCGGCGGCCGGCACCGCGGCGCTGACAGTGATCGCCGAGACCGACGTCTGCGAACGTGCGTCACGCACGGCGGCGACGCTGCGTGCGGCGCTGAACGAGGTGCTGGAGGAAGAAGGTGTGGCTTGGGCGGTCTATGGCACTTATTCGGGCTTCCACACCTACCTCGGTCTACGCCGGGGTAACATTCGGCCAAGCACGTTCGATCCGGCGACGCTGACCCTTGAAGACCTGAAGGCGCAGTCGAAGGATCTGGTGAACAAGATGCGGCTCGCGCTGCTGGTGAACGGCGTGGACGTGAACAGCCGGATCGGTGGCTTCCTGTCGGCAACACACACAGAAGACGATGTTGCACACACAGCCGATGCGTTCCGTCAGGCCGTGCGCATGCTGAGGCAGGAAGGCGAATTGCCGAACTAGAACCTCGGCACAGTGATTTCGACCGGTTGAATGTACTGCGTCGAGTAGGCTACCCCATACTCCTCGTGCATGTGTCAAAGGACTATCGGAAACGTTGAAGGTGCGTCGTGCTTCGCCGAAGCGCGAGGATGGGCTTGCTCTTCGCCGACATCTTCCCATCTACCTGCAATGAGCAAACGAAGACGCAACAGGCCAGCATCGTTGGCCGGGATGATGACGGAATTGGCATTTTCCTCGTGGGAAACTGTTGGCCGCCGAACCTTGATGATGGCTCGCGGCACGTGTTCGCCGGCCGAGTATTCACGAATGGTGCTGGAGAAGATGTCGGCCGCAACACGCTCAGCGTCCGTGCTCGCACGGTCAAGGCACGCTCCTGACTGGTCTGCCCTCATTGCTCCTTGGCACCTTCGGGCCACCTCGAATGCGCGCCGGCTACGGCGGAAGTGACGCGCGACCATCTCTCCAATCACGGGGCCGCGAGAGATGGCCGGGTCACGCCCGGCCATGACGAATAAGAGACTGTAACTCGCGTTTCAGCGATGGTGGCTGCTACGCCGCTTCGGCCAACTGGCGCGGGCGGTAAATCGCGGTGTGGGTGACGCGCGCCAACGGGGTGCGCTCATTCGCCAGCACTAGCGCGTCAACCTCGACAAACTTGTGGCCCTTGCGCTCGTAGTTCTGCGTGACGCGGGCGCGCGCGCTCAGCGTGTCGCCGATGTGTGCGATGCCGAGGTTCTGCACCACGCTGCCGACATGCATCCAGGCCGGCAGCACCACGTTGTGCGACAGCACCCAGTTGCAGCAGCGCAGGATGGTGCCGGGATGCACGATCCCTTCCGCCGCATACAGCGGATCGGTCTCGCGCGTGTCCTTCAAGTCCTGCGCATGAAAGTCCGCCGTGACGACCAGCGGATTCATGCCGAGCCAGGAACCGACCGCGAGCGAACGTTCATCGGCGGGTGGCCGAACGTCATGCGCCGGCGGTGTCGCTGACTCAAATTCGGCTGACGACGGCACGATGACTGCGGACGGCAGCGTCGCCGATCCGGTTGCGCAAAGCTCGCCGTGGCTGCGCACCGTCAGCGCGAGGCCGTTGGCAGTCTCATCGGCGGTGATCTCGGCGATGTCGCCTTCATAGACCGGCTTGCCAAATTTGCAGTCGCCGGTGCCGCGCTCCAGCCACGCGCGGCCCCAGTGCGCCAGCGGCAGGTGAGTCATGTAGGCGTAGACATGCACCCCGCCCACCAATCCACCGGTGAAGCCGAACCGTCGCGCAGTGGCATCGTCGTGGATCTTGTTCTCCGACGCCTTTGCGGTGTTGTACGCGGACACTTGGTAGGTTGCTGGGGCGGGCATGACGATCTCCTATAACGCGTCATGGCCGGGCTTGTCCCGGCCATCGCCACCCGCATGGGTGCCGCGACGGATGGCCGGGTCAAGCCCGGCCATGACGGTTTGGTACAGGGGCCGGATCAGGCCAGCGCCCAAATGCCGACCTCGTGTCCCGGCGCGAAGTTGCGGTTGGTCATGTCCGGGTTGCGGTTGACATACGTCCGATTGAACATCGGGTGACGCATGCTGCGCGTCTCGTGCTCGATGCGGAACAACGGCTTGTTCGTGTCCACATCGACGATGTCGAGGAACCGATACTGGTGCTGGTCGCTTTCCTCCGCGATCAGTCCCCGCTCCAGCAACTTCTTGTGCGGCCCGGAGAAGTCGGCGAGCGTGATCTGGATGTGGTGCCCGTCATACTCCGGCTGGGGCTTGTCGGTCTCGCGATAGGTCACCTTGCTGTCGCCGGACGTGCTCACCCACGCATAGGAACCGCGCTCGTCCTTCGCCACGCCGGCAATGCCGCCGACGATTTCGCGATAGAAGCGCACGATCGCCGACAAATCCGTGCCCGCCGGAACATCGAACTCGACATAGGGCATGCCGACGCGCAGGTTGCCGAACTTCGCCGGATCAGGCGCATGGACACGGATGCGGTTGCCCCACGGGCAGGTGGTCTCGACCACATCGCCCGCCTCGCGGAAGCTGAACCTGGTGCCTTCCAGGTATTTCTGTGCATTATCGAGCCGCTTCAGCAGCGCTTCCAGGTCGGGCAGCACGAGTGCCGTGGTACCGCGGACAACCTGCGGCGGGTTGCGTGTCGGCAGATGGAACTGGCCGCGGCCGACGTTCACCCACATGTTGTCGAGGCCGGCCATCAGGTAGGGATCGCGGGTCAGCCCGAGGCCCATCAGGTAGTAGGCGATCGCCTTGCTTTGGTCGGGCACTGTGACGTTGACGTGCCCAAGCTCGACGATGTTGCCGAGGTCCTCGGCTGTCCGATCGAATTGCGGCTTTGTGGCCATCGTGTCGTTCATTCTCAGGGGTCCCCTCTGCCGGTTTTCCATCCGATGGCGCATGATAATGCCGGCCGGCGCCTCCGGTCCATGGGGCGCCCGGAGTGGAGGGAGCGAGCGATGGCGGCAGAGACGGGCCTGGCGATGAGCTGGGAGGAATGGGCGCGTCACGATGGCGTGGCACTCGCCGAACGGGTGCGGACGCGGCAGGTGAGCACCGCGCAGGTCGCTGCGCAGGCAGCCGCGGCCGCCGCCCGGCTCAACCCGAAGCTCGAGGCGGTGATCGAGGTGTTCGACGACGTGCACGACAATCCGGACGCGGATGGCCCGGACAAATCGGGAAAGTTGTACGGCGTGCCGATCTTCCTGAAGGACCTCGGCTCCGGGCTGAAGGGCCGCATGCAGGATTCCGGATCGGCGTTCACCAAGGACACGCGCATCGGCGCGACCGACCCGGTGGTGGAGAACTTCCTGCGCGCCGGTCTGGTGCCGCTGGGCCGTTCCACCACGCCGGAGTTCGGCATGACATTCGACACAACCACGGATTACCGCGGCGAGGTCAAGGTCACGCGCAATCCCTGGAATCTGCGGCGCACGCCCGGCGGGTCATCCGGCGGATCGGCGGCTGCGGTCGCGGCGGGCGTGGTGCCGCTTTCGATGTCCTCGGACGGTGGCGGGTCAACGCGCATTCCGGCGTCGTTCTGTGGCCTGGTCGGGCTGAAGGCCTCGCGCGGTCGCGTGCCGCAGCCGCTGGCGCGCAACGAATACGTCACACGCATCAGCATCGACGGCGTGGTTTCCCGAACTGTGCGCGACACTGCCGTGGTGTACGACTACCTGAGCCGTGTTCCCAACGGCGGATCGTTCATCAAGATGGGCGCGCCCGCCGGCTCCTACCTCGATGCGATCGCGCGCGAACCGGGCAAGCTGAAGATCGGGCTTTCCACCGCGCTCTGGGGCCGCGGCACCGATACGGATCCCGAAGTGGCGGCGCGCGTTCGCGAGGCCGCACGGCTGCTGGAATCGCTCGGCCACGCGGTCGAAGAACTGAACGACGACGCGATCTGTGACTGGGAGACCATGTGGTGGGGCTACATGACCCAGTGGCTAAGCAGCCGCTCGCTGTTCACCACGATGGCCGCGGACAGGGGCATCCCCACCAGCGACCTTCGGAAACTGCTGAACCCGATGACCTGGCGGCATTACGAAGCCGCGGACCGCTACGACAAATTCGACATCTTCCGCATGATGAACGCGAACAACACGGTCACCCGCCAGTTCGGCGCGCTGATGGATCGCTACGACATGCTGCTGACACCGACCTTGGCGATCCGCGTGCCGGAGGCCAACGGCCCGTATTCGCTGCTGCGCGACGAGGCGTTGGATCCGTGGGTGAACCGGCTCGCCGATGCCTGCCGCTACACCATGCCGGGCAACGAGACCGGGCTGCCGGGCATCAACATCCCGGCGGGCCTGGATAGCGACGGGCTTCCCATCGGCGTGCAGCTATACGGCAATTTCGCGCGTGAGGACCTGCTGCTGCAGCTCGCTGCGCAGATCGAGCGCGCGCGACCGGAGTGGTTCGGCGCGCGTGCCGCCGGTGCATGTGACGAAGGGCGACTGATCCCACAGCGATGGCTGACGAAGGAGGACGACCCGCCCGTTTGAAACCGTCATGGCCGGGCTTGACCCGGCCATCTCCGCGTACGCGGCGCAGGAGGGATGGCCGGGTCAGGCCCGGCCATGACGGTAGGGACGAAGCGTCTGGAGGTATCTCCGCACTCCTCTCCTCCCGCACCTTCCTCCGCCTGTGGGCGATCGGCGGCTGCGTCAACACGATGCGCTGGTTCGAGGTCCTGTCCGCCGCGCTCTTCACGCTCGACGCGACCGGCTCGGGTCTCGCCGTCGCGGTCGTCTCGGCGGCGCGCACGTTGCCCATGCTGCTGCTCGGCGCCTTCGCCGGCGTGATGTCGGAAGCAGTGGACCGCAAGCGCGTCCTGCTGATCGGCCAGATCGTGTCGGGACTGGCCTCGGCGGCTATCGCCGTGCTGGCCGCGTTCGGCATCGCGCGACCCTGGCATGTCGGTGTTGCCGCACTCGTTGCCGGCACCGTCTGGTCCACCGAGATGTCCACCCGCAGGCGCATGGTCGGCGAGTGTGTCGAAGGCACGCTCGTCCCGCGCGCGCTGGCGCTCGACACGGTCACCAATTCCATCACCAGGCTGATCGGCCCGATGACCGCCGGCGCCGCCTACCAGACGATGGGACTTGCCGGCGCCTACACCGTATCGGCATGCGTATATCTCGTAGCGGTGTTCCTGGTCGCCGGGCTCGACATACCAGCCAGACCAGCCGCAGGATCGTGCTCGCCAATGTGCCGCACGACCTCGCCGAAGCCTTCGCCTTTGCGCGCGGCCATCTGATCATCGGCGGCGTGCTTGCCGTCACCATCGCGATGAACCTGCTGGGCTTCTGCTACTCGGCTCTCGTCGCGCCGCTCGGGCGGCAGGTCTTCATGGTCTCGCCGACGCTGACCGGCATGCTCGCCGGCGCGGAATCATTCGGTGCACTGCTCGGCGGTCTGTGGCTGACCGGCCGCGACTCGCGATTGAGCGGGCGCACGCTCATGGTCGGCGGATCGCTGCTGTTCCTGGTGTGCGTGACGCTGATGCCGTTTGCGCCGACATTCGCGCTGGCCTGTGCGCTGCTGGTGACCGGCGGGATCGGCTCGGCCGCGTTCGCCAACATGCAGACCTCGCTGATCGTGCTGCACGCGCCGCCGCATATCCGTTCGCGGCTGATGGGACTGCTGACGGTCTGCATCGGCATGGGACCACTCGGGATACTGCTGATCGGCTTTCTGGCCGACCGCTTCGGGCCATTGCTGGCGGTGGACATCATGGCACTCACCGGACTTGTCGCGGTCGGCACGATCGGGTTGATATGGCGCAGGAATGACCTGCGACAGGCAATACTAGCGACCGCCGACCGGCAGCCGAGCCTCGCCACCAAGGACTGATTGCCGCGTCGCCTTGGAACAAGTCTCGCACTGTGCCAACCTGCCAACCACGATCGTCAAGCAATCAATGCGAACCTGCGGAAGGACAACGGCCATGCCAGACGTCAGCGTAGACCTGCAATTTCTCTCGGGTATCCGTGTCGTCGATTTCACCCAGTTCGAGGCGGGGCCTTCCTGCACCGAAGCGCTGGCCTGGCTCGGCGCCGAGGTGGTGAAGATCGAGAACCCGAAGACTGGCGACCCGGGCCGCCGGCTGCGGCCCGGTCATCCCGACGACGACCCCTATTATTTCCACATGTTCAACGCCAACAAGAAGTCGATCACCGTCAATCTGAAATCGCCGCGTGGGCTGGAACTGGTAAAGGACATGCTGCGCAAGGCGGATGTGTGCGTGGAGAACATGGCGCCGGGCACGATCGAGCGACTGGGGCTCGGTTACGACGTGGTGCGCGAACTCAACCCGGGCATCATCTATTGCCAGGTGAAGGGCTTCGGCACCGGCAGCCCGTACGAGAAGAACCTTGCGTTCGACATGATCGCGCAGGCCACCGGCGGCACCATCAGCGTGACCGGCGAGAAGGGCAGGCGGCCAGTGAAGCCCGGGCTGTCGCTCGGCGACACCGGAACCGGGATGACGATGGCGATCACCATTCTCGGCGCGCTGTATCGTCGCGCCGCGACCGGCGAGGGCCACCGGCTGCAGGTGGCGATGCAGGACGCGATGCTGCACTACATGCGCACCAACTTCTCCACGCAGGCACGCAGCGGCAAGGCGGTCGAGCGCGACGGCACGAAGTCGGGTGGTGGCAGCAACTCGCCGTCGGGGCTGTATCCGTGTGCGCCTGGCGGCGCCAACGACTACGTCTGGATCATGACCAGCCGGGCCAATCCCGAGCACTGGTCGCGGCTGTGCAAGGTGATGGGGCGCGAGGAGCTGATCAGCGATCCGCGCTATGCAACGCCAGCCGAACGGGTGAAGCACGATGCCGATCTGGACGCGATCATCACCGAATGGACGCGGACCCGCACCAAGCACGAGGCGATGGCTCAGGTCGGCGGCGCCGGCATTCCGGCGGGTGCGGTGCTCGACACGATGGAGCTGCAGAACGAGCCGACCTTCGAGCAGCGCGGCATCATGCAGGTGATGCAGCATCCGAAGCACGCGCCGTTCAAGATGCCCGCCTGGCCGGTTCGCGTTGACGGCAAGCCACCGCAGGTGAAGGCCTCGCCGATGCTGGGTCAGCACACCGACGACGTGCTGACAAGCTGGCTCGGGCTGAGTAACGCGGAGGTGGAGAAGCTGCACGGGGAAGGGGTGGTATAATACCAGGCGCCGTATCCGTTGACTCTCCCCGTTGCTGTTACACCGTCATGGCCGGTCTGTCCCGGCCATGACGGTGTGGAGCAGGGGGACCCAGTGCCCGCATCAGCATTGCTGTTCTGTCGTCCTGGGTACCCGCTTGCGCAGGAATGACCACTATGAGCGCGATCTAACCGCTAAGCCGCCCGCACGTTCCCGAACAGTCCGCCCAACCGCGCCAACGTCGCGAGATGTATGTCGGCGTCGCCGAACAGCATGTCGATCATCGTCATGCGTTTGAAGTAATGGCCGACGTTGTACTCCATGGTCATGCCGATACCGCCGTGCAGCTGAATCGCCTCCTGGCCGATATGCCTGCCTGACCGGCCGATCTGCACCTTGGCCGCGGCCATTGCGCGCCGTCGTTCCGTGGCATCCTGCTCGCCCGCCATGACGGCGGCGAACATCGCCATGCTGCGCGCCTGCTCGAGCGCCACGAGCATGTCCACCGAGCGATGCTGCAGCACCTGGAACTGCCCGATCGGCCGGCCGAACTGCTGGCGCGTCTTCAGGTACTCCAGCGTCAATTCATGCATCGCCTGCATCGTTCCGACAGCCTCGGCGCAGAGTGCCGCGATCGCCTCGTCCACCACGTGCTCGATTGCAGGGAGCGCCGCGCCCGCTTCGCCCAGCACGTCGCCGGTGGGAACGTGCACGCCTGACAGCGTGACCTCGGCGGCACGCAGGCCATCCTGCGTTGGATAGCCACGCCGTGAGACGCCGGGCGCGGATGGATCGACCAGGAACAGACCGATGCCCGTGCGATCGCGACGGTCGCCCGAGACTCGCGCCGTCACCAGCAGCCGATCGGCACAATCGCCGTGCAACACGACGCTCTTGGCGCCATCCAGCACCCAATCCGCGCCATCCCGCCGCGCGGTGGTGGCGACATCGGCGAGGTCATAGCGCGAGTGCCGTTCGACGTGCGCGAATGCGAGTTTCAGCTTGCCCTGTGCGACCTCGGGGATGAGCGCCTGCTGTTGTTCGGGCGTTGCGGCGTGCCGCAGCAGGCCGCCGCCGAGGATCACCGTGGCGAAGTAGGGTTCAAGCACGAGACCGCGACCGAAAGTCTCCATCACGATCATCGTCTCGACCGGACCACCACCGAAGCCGCCGTGTCTTTCGTCGAACGGCAGGCCAAGCAGACCGAGTTCAGCGTATTGCTTCCAGGCGTTGCGGCTCCAGCCATCCGGTTCCGCGAGGTATTTCTTGCGCTGCTCGAACTGATACTGATCGGCGATCAGCCGATCGACGCTGTCCTTGAGCAGGCGCTGTTCATCGGTCAGGTCGAAGTCCATTGCACCCTCTCCCGCCGCGCCATGCGCGACGACCTCTCCCGCAGCGCGGGAGAGGTGTACGTTTAGTGTTAGCTTACAGTCCCAATATCGCCTTGGCGACGATGTTGCGCTGGATCTCGTTCGAGCCGCCGTAGATCGAGACCTTGCGATAGTTGAAGTACATCGGCGCCGCTTCAGTCGCGTAGTCGGGGCCGATCACCGGCTCGTTGCGGCCGTCGAAATCGCGCTGGTACGGCAGGATATACGGACCGACCACATCCATCAGCAGTTCGGTGAGTTGCTGCTGAATCGCCGATCCCTTCAGCTTCAGGATCGACGACGCGGGGTTCGGCTTGCCCTTCTCGCGCTTGCGTTCGTCCGCCACGACACGCAGCTGCGTCATCTCGAGCGCCTTCAGCTCGATCTCGACCGCGGCGAGCTTTTCGCGGAAGCGCGGGTCCTCGATCAAGGGCGTGTCACCGACGCGCTCCATCGAGGCCAGTTCCTTGATGCGTGCCACCTTCGCCTTCGACGCGCCGACCCGCGCGATGCCGGTGCGTTCGTTGCCGAGCAGGAACTTGGCGTAGTCCCAGCCCTTGTTTTCCTGGCCGACCAGGTTCTCCGCCGGCACTTCGACATTGTCGAAGAACACCTCGTTCACCTCACGCCCGCCATCGATGGTGACGATCGGGCGGACGGTGATGCCAGGCGTCTTCATGTCGATCAGGATGAAAGAAATGCCTTCCTGCTTCTTCGCCGCAGGATCGGTTCGCACCAGGCAAAAAATCCAATCGGCGTATTGCGCCAGCGTGGTCCAGATCTTCTGTCCGTTGACGATGTACTTGTCGCCCTTGCGCTCGGCCTTTGTTCTCAGGCTCGCAAGGTCGGAGCCTGAGCCTGGTTCCGAAAAGCCCTGGCACCAGAAGATGTCGGCGTTGGCGGTCTTGGGCAGGAACCGCTGCTTTTGCTCATCGTTGCCGAATTGCGCGATGACCGGACCCACCATCGTCACATTGAAACCGATCGGCGTCGGCACGTTGGCCTGCTGCATCTCGTCCTGGTACATGTAGACCTGTACCGGCGACCAACTCTGCCCGCCCCATTGCACCGGCCAGTTCACCGTCGCCCAGCCACGTGCGTTCAGGATGCGCTGCGAGGTGACCATGTCGTCCTTGGTCAGTCCCTCGCCTTCAGCGACCTTGTCGCGGATCGATTGCGGGATGTCCGTGCGGAAGAAGCGCCGCGCCTCTTCGCGAAAGCTGCGTTCCTCGTCGGTGAAGTTCAGATCCATGTCCGCTTCCCTGACCCTGTCATTGGGCTGACGTCGCATGTCGAGCAACGGCCGCCATGGCGGCGCTCAACGCGCTGACGGCCTGCTGTGCCTCGGTGGCAATCCCGTGCCTGGCGGCAATCCACGCGGGATCGTTGTAGGTGAGATGGGCGGTTCCGTCCACGCTCTGCCACACCAAAGCCTTGAGCGGCAGATCGATACCCGCGGTCTGGGCAGCCTGCATCAACGGCGTTCCCGCGGCGGGGTTGCCGAATATGACAAGTGTCGTTGGCCGCAACGGCAGGCCGACACTTGAGGCTCCGGCCGCATGATCGATGCGCGCAAAGATGCTGACTCCCTTCGCCTCAAGCACCGTCGTCAGCCGGTCGAGCGTCGTCGCGACGTCATGCATGCACTTGGCAGGGTGATCAGGCCATTCTCAGCCATGGCTACTCAGCCGCCGCACGCTTCAATCGGTCGGAGAATGTCTTGCGGAATTTGGTGACCTTCGGCGCCACCACGGCCTGGCAATAGCCGGTCCACGGATTGCGCGCGTAGTAGTCGTGATGCTCGGGCTCGGCTTCGTAGAACACCTGGAGCGGTTCGATCTGGGTCACGATCGGCGCGCCCCAGACCTTTGCGTCGCTGATCTCCTTGATCACCGACTGAGCGGTCTGCCGTTGCGCGTCCGAGTGAGTCAGGATGATTGAGCGGTATTGCGGGCCGATGTCATGCCCCTGCCGGTCCTTCGTCGTCGGATCATGGATGGTGAAGAACACGCGCAGAAGATCGGCGTAGGAGACTTCGGCCGGATCGAATCTGACCTGCACGACCTCGGCGTGGCCGGTCGTGCCGGAGCAGACCTGATGGTAGCTCGGGTTGGGAACATGCCCGCCAGCGTAACCCGACATCACGCCGGTGACGCCGCGCAGGTCCTTATAGACGGCCTCCAGGCACCAGAAACAGCCGCCGCCGAGGGTGGCGATCTCTTCGCTCATGCTGTCGCTCCCTTGTTTCGTGGCCTGCATCATAGCGGCAGAACCCAGGCTCGCCATAGCGGTTGGCCTAGGCCGTATTGCGGCCGCCGTACCGGCGAACCCGCAGGTCCGCCTGCTCCTTGTGTGCGGCGAAGTTCTCGATGGCGCAAAGCCGCGAGCAGTACTCGCCGATCATCGCGGTCGCCTCGGGGCTGACCTCCTGGTAGGTGACCGTCTTCAGGAACTTGCCGACCCACAGCCCGCCGGTGTAGCGCGCCGCCCGCTTCGTGGGCAGCGTGTGGTTCGTGCCGATCACCTTGTCGCCATAGGCGACGTTGGTCTCCTTGCCAAGGAACAGCGATCCATAATTGGTCATCCGCTCCAGGAACCAGCGCGGCTCGCGTGTCAGCACCTGCACATGCTCCGAGGCGATGCGGTCGGCCTCGGCCACCATCTCCTCGTCGGTGTCGCACAGGATGATCTGACCGTGGTCGCGCCACGCGACGCCGGCGATATCGGCGGTCACCAGACGGGCAAGCTGGCGATCGATCTCGGCCTGCAGTTCGTTCGCGATCTTCGCCGATGTGGTCAGCAGGATTGCCGGCGACGTCGGGCCATGCTCGGCCTGTCCGAGCAGGTCGGTCGCGCACATTTCGGCATCCGCGGTGTCGTCGGCGATGATCAGCGTCTCGGTCGGCCCCGCCAGCAGATCGATGCCGACGCGGCCGAACAACTGCCGCTTCGCCTCGGCGACGAACGCGTTGCCGGGGCCGACCAGCATGTCAACGGCGGGGATGCTCGACGTGCCGAGCGCCATCGCTGCCACCGCCTGGATGCCGCCCAACAGGTAGATCTCATCCGCCCCGCCCAGTGCCATGGCGGCGACCGTGGCGGCCGGCGGCACGCCGTTCAGTGGCGGCGTGCAGGCGGCGACCCGCTTCACCCCGGCGACCTTCGCGGTCAGCACGCTCATGTGCGCCGAGGCGACCATCGGATAGCGGCCGCCGGGCACATAGCAGCCGACACTTGCGACGGGGATGTTCCGGTGGCCCAGCCTTACGCCGGGCAGCGTTTCCACCTCCACGTCACGCAACGCAGCGCGCTGCACCTCGGCGAAGCGGCGGATCTGCGCCTGGGCGAATTTGATGTCCTCGATCACCTGCGCCGGCAGGCTGTCGATCAGCGTCTGGATTTCCGCCGGTGACAGCCGAAAGTCCCTCGGTTCCCACTTGTCGAACTTCGCCGAAAGTTCGCGCACCGCCGCATCGCCGCGCGCGATGACATCATCGAGGATAGTCTCGACTGTCTGACGCACCTTGCGGTCGGCCGCGAACTTCTCTTCCTCGGTCGTGCCGCGCTTGAGATAGCGGATCATGGCAACTCCTATTCCGCGGTCCAGCCGCCGTCGACGACGAGCGACGTCCCAGTGACCAGCGCCGCTGCATCGGACGCGAGAAACACCACCGCGCCCATCAGGTCCTCCACCGTCCCAAGCCTGCCGAGCTTGATCCGTCGGAGCACATCGTCATGGAACGCTCTATCGTTCCAGAACGGGCGCGTGAGTGGCGTGTCGATGAAGGTGGGGCCGATGGAATTGACCCGGATGCCGTGCGGCGCGAGGTCGATCGCCATGGCCTTGGTCAGACCCTCGATGCCGTGCTTGCTCATGCAATACACCGTACGGCGCGCACCGCCGACGTGGCCCATCTGCGAGGAGATATGGATGATCGAGCCGCCCTTGCCTGCTTCGACCATGCGGCGTGCGACAGCCTGCGCGACGAAGAACGCGGCACGCTGGTTCAGAGTGGTGATGACATCGTAATCCTGCTCGGTGACGTCGAGGAACTGCGCAGGTCGGTTGGTGCCCGCGTTGTTCACCAGCACATCGAACGGCGGCTGCATGGCAATGGCGGAACGCACGGCGGCGAGATCCGTCACATCCAGCACCAGCGCCTCAGCGTCGCCCCCTTCGTCTCGGATCTGCACCGAAGCCGTTTCGATCTCCGCGGCCGTGCGGGCCGCGAGCACGACATAAGCCCCGGCCTGAGCCAGCGCGGCGGCGCAAGCAAGACCGATGCCTCGGCCTGCACCGGTCACCAGTGCGCGCCGACCATCCAGTCGCAAAGATGGCGTTCGCGGCAATGCCATCGTGCACCTCAGCCAGTGATCACGACGGCAGGTCTACACTGGCGACCTACGACTGGCCAGCCGAGTGCGCGGGCTTCACGTCATCACGGCGCCGCGTTTGGGTTTCGTCGCGCGCGACGGGATCAGCCGATGAGAAACCACAGCCGAAAGAGCAACGTCTCAAGTCTGGTCTGTCTTCGAAGGCCCGGCAGGTGCAGCGCCCCCAGCCTCTCACGGACGTTGCCCCGAAGTGCGTGGTGCAGACGAGAGCACAATCGGACGCGTGGTCTCGCATACCAGGTCGGGCTGCGCGATCAGGGCTTCCAGATGCTGGCGCAATACGTTCATGAATATGCGGGGGCCGCGCCGTAGCGCGGCGATTGCGCGTCGCAGCTGTGACGGCGGCGCACCGATAACGTTGCCCCCATGCTGGCGATACAATGCCACCACGGCATTATCCACCAGAACTCGGCCAGCGGCGGCAGTCACCAACAGGTAGCACCACCAATCATGCGGCGATGCGCTTGGAGGTGCACTGGCAGCCACCAATGCAGCGGCACCTCGGTTCAGCATGATCGTGCAACCTGCGGCGACGTTTTGTGTCAGCGAGGCGGGGAACCCGCATCGGTCTGCCGATATGCTGGTTTCAGCGAGGCGTCGCAGGCGCGCGTTCACGACCATCAGACGCGCACAATACAGGGTTGGGATATCAGTATCGACGGCTGCCAGGGCCGCGAACCCGCGGGTCAGCTTGTCCGGCAACCAGACATCGTCCTGATCGACGAACGCGACACTATCCGCGGCACCCAACGCTGGAACGGCCGCACGCAGCAGCGCCATGAAACTCGCCGCCGGCCGTACCCGCCCCGCGGGTTCCCAGACCCGTACGCAGCGCCTGTTACCGATCCTTGCAGCGAATTCCGTGAGAATGGCGGCAGTATCGTCGTTAGAACCGTCGTCCCCGCCAATAGAATCCAATTTTCGTGTGTCTGCTTCAGCAGGCTCTCGAGCTGCGCACGCAGAAATGGCGCACCATTGTAGGTTGCAAGCAAAATGAAGACACGGGAGGCCAGTTGAGGATCCTGGTCACAAACCATGCACGCCATCATCGACAGTGTGGGCATCCGAGTAGCGGGCGTCTGGTCGCAGGCGAACGAGAATGCCCGTATCGGATGGGTTGCTCCGCGCCGCCCAACGGGATTCATTGCGGATGATGCCACACTCATGGGTTGCATTGTGGACGGCGGCGTGGTGCTGGGTGTCGTCGCTTCCGGGGGTATTTCTTAGTCGTCATGTCGGGATGCGGCATACTCGATCGTCCTGAGGGACGGAGATGCCGAAGGAGGCCACATGCTCTACGCGATCCTCTGCTACCACGACGAAGACGTGGTCAGTGCCTGGACGAAGCAGGAAGACGACGCGGTTCTCGCCAAACGCGCTGTGGTGACGCGTGGGCTGGCCGCAGAGGGAAGGCTCGGTCCCGTCGCTCGCCTCATGCCGACGACGGCGGCGGTTACCGTCAGGTCGGGCAGCGAGCCCTTCGTCATCGACGGCCCGTTCGCCGAAACCAAGGAGCAGCTCCTTGGCTTCTACATCGTCGATTGCGCGACGCTCGAGGCAGCCATCGAGGCGGCACGCCAGATGGGGCATGGCGAGTCCGGTGCCTTCGAGATTCGTCCGCTTCGCCTGTTCGAGCCAGGGGCTGCCTGGACGTGACCGAATTCGGCTGGATCGATGCAGCGCTGAGAGCCGCACGTCCCCAGGCGATCGGTGCGCTGCTGCGGTATTTCCGTGACCTCGATCAGGCCGAAGAGGCGTTCCAGGAGGCGTGCCTGCGGGCGCTGAGGCATTGGCCCGTCAACGGTCCGCCGCGCGATCCCGCCGCGTGGCTCATCCTCGTCGGACGGAACGCCGCGCTCGACGATGTTCGTCGTCGCAAACTTAGCGAGCCGCTGCCGCCCGAGGAGGTCATATCGGACCTGGATGATGCCGAGGCGGACCTTGCGGAGCGGTTGGACAGCTCGCGCTATCGTGACGACATGCTGCGGCTGCTGTTTATCTGCTGCCATCCCGACCTGCCGGCAGCGCAGCAGATCGCGCTTGCGTTGCGTATCGTGTGCGGCCTTTCGGTCAAGGAGATAGCGCGTGCCTTCCTGATCGGCGAGAGCGCCATGGAGCAACGCATTACCCGGGCGAAGCGCCGGATCGCCGAGGCGCGGGTTCCATATGAAACGCCCGGCGCGATCGAGCGGGCGGAGCGGCTCGCCGCCGTCGCGGCGATGATCTATCTGGTTTTCAACGAGGGCTATTCTGCGACCGGCGGCACCGCTCACATCCGCATCCCGCTTTGCGAGGAGGCCATCCGGCTCGCTCGGCTGCTGCTCAGAATGTTTCCCGCCGAACCCGAGATCATGGGCCTGACGGCGCTGCTCCTCCTGCAGCATGCGCGGGCGCCGGCGCGGCTCGATGCTGACGGCGAGATCATTCTGATGGAGAATCAGGACCGCGGTCTTTGGCGGCGCGAGTTGATAGCCGAAGGTCTGACGCTCGTGGAGAAGGCGCTCCGTCACAGACATCCGGGTGTCTATCAGGTCCAGGCAGCCATCGCCGGGATTCACGCGCGCGCAACTCGCTTCGAAGAGACGGACTGGGGCGAGATCGACCAGCTGTATGCGGTGTTGGAGGTCTTGCAGCCGTCGCCGGTCGTGACGCTCAACCGTGCCGTTGCGGTTGCCAGGCTGCGTGGTCCCGCGGCGGCGCTTGCGATGATCGAGCCGCTTGCCGTACCGCTCGCCGGTTATTTCCATTTCTTCGGTGTGCGGGGCGCGTTCCTTATGCAGATGGGCCGCACCGATGAGGCGCGCACCGCATTCGACCGAGCCATAGCGCTCGCTCATACGCCGGCGGAAGCCGCGCACATCCGGCTGCATCTGGATCGGCTCATGATGGACAGCCGCCCAGCGTGACTGCAACGCGGGGCGGCAAATCCCGTTCACATAATCGTCGACCCTGTCGGACCATGATGGGTCCGTTCGTCCTTGAGATGTAGGCCAGGTTCGGTCGATTGAGGAACCCAACCGCAAGGAGACGCGACGATGCGATTCATGATCATAGTCAAAGCCAGCAAAAGCAGCGAAGCGGGCGTGCTCCCGAGCACGGAGCTGATGACCGCGATGGGCAAGTTCAACGAGGAGCTGGTGAAGGCAGGCGTCATGCTTGCGGGCGAGGGGCTCCATCCGACCTCGAAGGGAGCGCGCGTCAGGTTCTCCGGCAGCGATCGGACCGTGATCGAAGGCCCCTTCGACTTGTCGAACGACCTGATCGCCGGGTTCTGGCTGTGGCAGGTGAAGTCAAGGGAAGAAGCAATCGAGTGGGTCAAGCGCTGCCCCAATCCCCACCCCGAAGACTGCGAAATTGAAATTCGTCAGCTCTTTGAAGCGGAGGACTTCGGCGCGGAGCTGACGCCCGAACTCAAGGAGCAGGAGCAGCGCCTGCGCGCGCAGACCGCCGCGAAGCAGTGAGCTACAGTCCCTTTTCGACCATATCCAAAAGGCGTTGCCCGACGGCCCGCCGCTGCGCATGCTTGAGGCGGTGCAGCGGCCCGTCGTCGAGGACGAGCATGGCCAGGCCATGAACGGCGGACCAGGCCAGATACTCCGCGCCGGGACGCCGGTCGGGCGGCAGCACGCCCGCCTCGACCAGTCTGTCCAGCGCGGCGCTCAACAACTGGAACGGATCGAGGCCGCTCCTGCCGGCCTTGGCCGGATCGCCAGCGGTCTCCGGATCGCCGCGAACCGAGAATGCGGTGTGAAACAGCCCAGGCTCGGTCTGCGCAAATCGCAGGTAGGCGGTGCCGATCGCGCGCAGGCCGGCACGCGCATCGTCCTGGGAATTCCGGCCGCGGCGCAGTCTTTTCAGTTCGGCCTCCATGGCGATGGCAAGCGCCGACAGCGCCGACGCGCGAACCGCCTGCAGCAGGTCGTGGCGGCTGGCGAAGTGCCGGTACGCCGCATTGGGGACCACGCCCGCCCGTCGGGTGGCCTCGCGCAGCACCACCGCGTCGGGTCCGCCGTGGCGCGCCAGATCGATGCCCGCGTCGAGCAGCGCCCGCCGCAGATCGCCATGGCGATACGTGTCGCGTGGTGGCCGGCTCGCCGCGCGGGCCATCATAGTTCCGTGAACATGTGGACACTGTCCATCAGCTTTGTTATGGTCTTGTGGACGGTGTATACATAACATCGGAAGTACGCAACAATCTCACGGAGGAGTCAACATGCAAGTACAGACCTACCTGTTCTTCGATGGTCGCTGCGAAGAGGCGATCGACTTCTACCGCGGTGCGCTCGGCGCCGAAGTGACGATGCTCATGCGATTCAAGGACTGCCCGCAGCCCGCTCAGGAAAGCCCCGCCCAGGAAGGCTGCACGATCGCGCCCGGCACCGAGAACAAGGTCATGCATGCGAGCCTCCGGATCGGCGATGCGACGGTGCTGGTGTCCGACGGACGCTGCACGGGGCAAACGGTCTTCCAGGGTTTCGCGCTGTCGCTTGATGCGCCCAGCGAGGCCGAGGCCGAGCGGCTGTTCGCCGCGGTGGGCAGCGGCGGGCAGGTGCAGATGCCGCTGGCCAAGACGTTCTTTGCCAAGTCCTTCGGCATGGTCATCGACCGCTTCGGCGTCACCTGGATGGTCATCGTCCCCGCGTGACGCGTGTTGCGACGATCCGCCCGGCGTCATAGTTTCTCCACTGTCCCGTTGCAGGAGGATCAGAGAATGAAGGCAGTTCTGAACGACCGCGTGGTCGCCGACAGCGACGACATTGTCGAAGTCGGTGGCTACCAGTACTTCCCGAGTTCCACCGTGCGCATGGAATGGCTCGAGAAGACCGACAAGACCGCGCATGACCTCGAATGTCCGCACGGCGTGCAGTTCTATGACGTTGTGGTTGACGGCATCCGCCACAACCGTGCCGCCTGGTCCTACGAGGCGCCACGCCCCTCGATGCAGCAGGTCGGCGGACGCTTCGGGTTCTGGGAAGACGTGAAGGTCGTCTGAGCGAGTGTGGCGCGCGTCGCATTCACGGCCAATCTGCAGCGGCACCTGATCTGCCCGGTACAAGCGGCCTCCGGGCCGAGCGTTCGCGCCGTGCTTGATCAGGTGTTCGCCGACCACCCGCGCCTGCGGTCCTACGTTCTCGATGACCAGGACCGTGTGCGTCGGCACGTGGCCATTTATGTCAATGGGGACCGCATCGCCGATCGCGATCGGCTCAGCGATCCGGTTGGCGACGACGACGAGATCTTCGTGTTCCAGGCACTGTCGGGCGGATAGATGCAAGGGGGATAACCATGAGCGACCGTCTGCTTATCGGCACCAGAAAAGGCCTGTTCGAATTGCGCCGGATGCGCGGCGGCTGGTCGATCGCGAACACAAACTTCCTCGGCGACCCGATCTCCATGCTGCTGTCTGATCCGCGCGATGGAGCTTTGTACGCCGCGCAGGCGCTGGGTCATTTCGGCGTCAAGCTGCGGCGATCGCGTGATGACGGCAGGACCTGGCAGGAAATTCCTGCGCCCGCGTTTCCGAAGAACGAAGCCGACGGAACCAGCGTGTCCTACCTGTTTTGCCTGGAGACGGGCGGCGCCGACGAGCCTGGATGGCTCTGGTGCGGAACAATCCCCGGCGCGCTGTTTCTTTCGAAGGATCAGGGCGAGTCGTGGTCGCTGAACGAACCGCTATGGAACGTGCCGGAGCGCAAGGAATGGATGGGTGGCGGCTTTGATCAGGCAGGTGTCGCCTCGATCTGCGTCGACCCGCGCAATTCCAGGCATGTCACGGTCGGCGTGTCCACGGGCGGCGTCTGGGTGACCGAAGACGGCGGTGCGAGCTGGCGCGCATCGGCCGATGGCATGTACGCCGAATACTATCCGCCGCCGCGCAACGGTGCGCCGGAAGTGCAGGACGTGCATCGGCTGGTGCAATGCCCGGCCGCGCCGGACACGATGTGGGTGCAGCACCACAACGGCGTCTTTCGTTCGACCGACGGTGCGCGCTCCTGGCAGGAGGTGACAACGGTCCGCCCGGCGAAGTTCGGCTTCGCGGCGGCGGCGCATCCGAGGGACGCCGACACCGCGTGGTTCGTGCCAGGCGTCAAGGACGAATGCCGCATTCCGGTTGATGGCAGACTGGTGGTCGCACGCACGCGCGATGGCGCCCGTTCGTTCGACGTCCTGTCGGACGGGTTGCCCCAGAGCCATGCCTACGATCTCGTGCATCGACACGGACTTGCGGTTGACGCTACCGGCGACCGCCTGGCAATGGGATCGACGACGGGACATCTGTGGGTTTCGGAGAACGCCGGCGACAGCTGGGCTCTCGCGGCCGGTCACCTGCCGCCGATCAGCTGCGTGCGGTTTGGCTGATGGGCGTGACGAAGCAAGGAAGGTTCAACGCAGGAGTAGAAATGGCCATGCTGGGCGCCAGGTGTTTCGTTTCTACAGCTTGTCGGGACTTCTGACCTCGGGCGTCAGTTCAACACGGTTATTCTAACCAACTCCACGACCGCCAGCCGGCTCGTGACACTGGTAGGCGGCTAGTCTTCGTGACAAGCTGCGCCAGGTGACCGAAGCAGAAAGGGGGACGTAAGATGGTGACCGTGGGCAGCGGCGACTACACCTACGAACCAGTCGAGAACTGGGCGAAGCTGCCGCCCGGCTGGTCGTTCAAGGAAATCGGCTCGGTCGGCGTCGATAAGAACGACAATGTCTACGTGTTCAATCGCGGCGAGCATCCGATGATCGTGTTCGACCGCGACGGCAATTTTCTGCGCTCATGGGGCGAAGGGGTTTTCCCGCGAGCACACGGCGTCTTCATGGCGCCGGATGACACCATCTGGCTGACCGACGACGGCGATCACACGGTCCGCCAGTGCACGCTGGAAGGCAAGGTGCTGCTGATGCTCGGCATTCCCGGCAAGCCCGCGCCCTACATGAGCGGCGAGCCGTTCCATCGCTGCACGCATACCGCGATGTCGCCGCACGGCGATATCTACGTCTCCGACGGCTACGGCAATTCGCGCGTGCACAAGTTCACGCCCGACGGCAGGCTGCTGCTGTCGTGGGGCGCGCCGGGCACCGATCCGGGTGAGTTCAACATCGCGCACAACATCACCTGCGATGCGGATGGCTGGGTCTATGTCGCGGACCGCGAGAACCACCGCGTGCAGGTGTTCGACGGCAACGGGCGCTACGAGGCGCAGTGGAACAATCTGCACCGGCCTTGCGGGCTGTTCATGCCGGGGGGGAAATGTCCGGTCTGCTACATCGGTGAGTTGGGCGCGGTGCAGCCGGTCAGCCGCAACGTGCCGAACCTCGGGCCGCGGGTGACCATCGTGGACAACACCGGCAAGCGGATCGCGCGGCTGGGCGGGCTGGGGCCGGGGCTGGGCCCGACCGAGTTCATGGCGCCGCACGGTCTGTGTGTGGATTCCCACGGCGATCTCTATGTCGGTGAGGTATCCTGGACGAACTGGCCGCAAACATTCAAGGACCAGCCGCGACCCGAGAACCTCCGGTCGCTGCACAAGTTCCGGCGGGTGTAACGCCTCTTCGACGCCATGGCCGGGCTTGTCCGGCTTATCCCGGCCACTGTCCCTGCACCGGTAGCGCTACGGTTGGTCGGGACAGGCCCGGTCATGACGGCTCTATTGAGTGGTCAGTGACAGCCCCTGGTAGTAGAAGCGCGGCAATCTTCACCAATGATAACAGATCACCATGACCGAAGCCGGCCGATTTGCCGCGATGATGCAGCGCTCCGCCGAACTGAAGCGGCGGATCGCGGCCGAGTTGAGCGGTGCCGTTGTCGCGGTGGTGGACGCCTGCGAGGCCAGCCTGCGGGGCGGCGGCAAGCTCATGTTCTGCGGCAACGGCGGTTCGGCGGCCGACAGCCAGCATCTGGCGACCGAGATGCTGATTCGCCTCCGCGGGTCGGTCGAGCGGCCGTCCTGGCCGGCGCTGGCGCTCACGTTCGATCCAGCGGCGCTGACCGCCGGCGGCAACGACTACGGCTATGATCACGTGTTCGAGCGGCCACTGCGTGGGCTGGGTCGCGCCGGCGACGTGCTGTTCGGCATCACCACGTCCGGACGCTCGGCCAATGTGGTGCGGGCGCTGCGGGCGGCGCGCGAGATGGACATCGTGACCGTGGGCCTGCTCGGCGGGCAGGGCGAGCCGGCGATCGCCCTGTGCGATCATGTATTGCTGGTGCCCGACAACGAGACCGC
>CAWABH010000004.1:0-75877 GCA_963780095.1 uncultured Alphaproteobacteria bacterium | reverse complement strand
CGAGTCGGTGTGCACACTCGACAAATCGATCGAGGCGCGGGTGCTGCACCTGCTATCAGAACTGAAGGAGCGTTTCAGCCTGACGTATTTGTTCATCACCCACGATCTGAATGTGGTCGAATATGTCAGCGACCGCATCCTGGTGATGTATCTGGGGCGCGTGGTGGAGACCGGACCAGTCGAGGCAATCTACGCACGGCCGCGCCATCCATATACACGCGCGCTGTTTGCCTCGAAGCCGACGCTCGATTCGGATCGGCGCACCACCGAGATGCCGCTGACCGGCAATTCGCCCAATCCGATCAATCCTCCATCTGGCTGCCGTTTCCGCACGCGCTGTGCGTTTGCCCAGGCGATTTGCGCGGACGCGGTGCCACTGCGCGCCGCGCCGCTGGACGAGGCCGCGGACGTTTCGACGGAGCATCGCGTCGCATGCCATTTTGCCGGAGGCACAGCAGGCCAGCGCGGTATTCCAAGCGTGACATCATCTTGGAGCCGATGGCGGCGCTCGATCCCCTATACCATCGGCGCCCAGATCGCCGAGACGATCGCCCAGCAGGAAGGCATCGGCCAACGCGGGCGGGTGCTTGAGGCGATACCAGGTTGCGCCCGGCTGCGCCTTCGCCGCACGCTGTCGCCATGTTCCCGAGACCTGCACGCGTGGCGAAATACCGGAGATATTAATCAGTCTATAAGTAGAGTTGGTTTTTCCTTGACATGGCGATTCAGCCATGATTCTCGTTCGACATGCAAAAAGACGATGCGCGTAAACTGGATCACGCAACCCTGGAAGCACTTCGGATACGCGCGGTGCGAGGCGTGCAAGACGGCGAAAGCCCCGAGGATGTCGCACGCACACTACGGGTCACTCCACGCGCGGTGTATCGATGGCTGGCGCTCTACCATCGCGGTGGATGGAACGCGTTGAAGGCGAAGCCTCTGGCGGGTCGTCCGCCGAAACTGGACGGCGGCATGCTGAAATGGCTCTATGACACGGTGACACAGAAGAACCCGCTACAGCTCAGATTTCAGTTCGCACTATGGACCCGGGAGATGGTTGCCGCGCTGATCGAGAGAAAGTATGGCATCCGTCTGGCCAGGAACTCGGTGGGCCGCCTGTTGGCGCAGCTTGGCATTACCCCGCAAAAGCCGCTGTACCGTGCGATCGAGCGGGATGAGACGCTGGTCAACAAATGGCTGAAGACGGAGTACCCAAAAATCAAGACAATGGCCAAGGCGCAAGGCGCCGACATCTATTTTGGCGATGCGGCTCATATCCGCTCCGATCATCACGCGGGGCGCACCTGGGGCAAGAAAGGCGTAACCCCGGTCGTTGCGACCACCGGTGCCCGTCATGCGATGAGCCTGCTTTCGGCGATCACCTCGAAAGGCCACATGCGGTTCATGGTCAAGCCAACGGGCGGCGTGAACGCCGATGTCTTTATCGAGTTCCTCAAACGGTTGCTGGTGGGCGCCACGCGCAGGATTTTCCTGATTGTCGATCGAGGCCCGGCGCATCGGGCAAAAAAGACCAAGGCCTTTGTCGAGACGCTCGGCGGCAGGCTACGGCTGTTCTTCCTGCCGCCTTACTCGCCGGATCGTAATCCGGACGAGCTCGTGTGGAAGCATTTGAAGGCCGACACCGTGGGCCGCACGGTGGTGACTGATAAAGTCGATTTCAAGCGCAAGGTGATCTCTGCGATGCGCAGCTTGCAAAAGAATCCCGGGAAGATTTGTTCGTTCTTCCAAAAACCGTCCCTGCAATATGCCGCGTGAACATGAACTTACTTCTGGACTGATTAATAATGTCGCCGACCGGCGCGATGTCACGTTGCGTACGTGCCGTCGCTCCAATCCCAACCCAGGCAACCAATGAGGTATCCGCATGAAGACCAGCATCAGTGAAGCGGACTTCGACGTCATGGTGGCGCAGACCGGATTGCCGCTCAGTGCGGAGCAGAAGCGCACGCTCTACGATGCCTACTGGATGCTGGAAGCCATGATAGCGCGGGTGAACAAGCCGATGGCGCTTGCGGCAGAGCCTGCGCATATCTTCATCCCGGAGGTACGGTGATGGACCCAATCCTGACCATCGCCGAAGCGTCGCGGCAGATTGCGGCGAAGGAGCTTTCCCCTGTCGAGCTGACCCAGGCGTGTCTGGATCGCGTCAAGCAGCTTGATGACACGCTGCACGCCTTCATCCTGCCGACGCAGGACCGTGCCATGGCCGATGCGCGGGCGGCCGAAGCGCGAATCGTGGCGGGGCTGTCGCGCGGCCCGCTCGACGGCATCCCGATCGGCCACAAGGACATCTACAACACTGCAGGCATCCGCACGACGGGGCATTCCCGGCTGCTCGAGCACAACGTGCCGGAACGCGACGCCACGGTGGTGCGCAAGTGGGCCGAGGCCGGCACCGTGATGATGGGCAAGCTCGCGACGCACGAGTTCGCCATGGGCGGCCCCTCGTTCGACCTGCCCTGGCCGCCGCCGCGCAATCCCTGGAACCCCGAGCACTTCACTGGCGGCTCCTCGTCCGGTACCGGCGCGGCGGTGGCGTCCGGCATGATCCTCGGCGGCACCGGCTCGGACACCGGCGGCTCGATCCGCGGTCCTGCGGCGCTGTGCGGCATCGCCGGCATCAAACCCACCTACGGCCTGGTCAGCCGCGCCGGCGTGCTGCCGCTGTCGTTCTCGATGGACCACGCCGGCCCGTTGGCCTGGACGGTCGAGGACTGCGCGTTGCTGCTCCAGGCGATGGCCGGCTACGATCCTACCGACCCGGCGAGCGCCGACCGTCCGGTGCCCGACTTCACCGCGGATATCGGCAAGGGCGTAAAGGGGCTGCGCGTCGGCGTGGTCCGGCATTTCTTCGAGACCGACAGTCCGGTCAGCCCCGCCACGCTCGCGGGGATCAATCACTCGCTCGAGGTGTTCGAGCACCTCGGCGCCGAGATCAGCGAGGTGAAGCTGTCGCCGCTCGACGAATATCATGCGTGCGGCTGGCTGATCCTGACGTCCGAGGCCTACGCGATCCACGAGGCCTGGATAAAGACGCGCTTCAACGACTATGGGGAGCTGTTCCGCGACCGGCTGGCTTTGGGCGGCTTCATCCGCGCCACCGACTATGTGCAGGCGCTGCGCCGTCGGCGCGAGCTGTGCCTGGAGCTGAAGGCGGCGATGGCGGGGCTCGATATCCTGGTGTCGGCATCGCAGGTCGCCGAGGCGCCGCGCATCACCGAGGTGCCAAAATGGGCGTCGCTGGAGAAGCCGTCGCTGACCATTCCGTTCAACCTCACAGGCTATCCGTCGATGAGCGTGTGCAGCGGCTTCGGTGCGGGCGGGTTGCCGGTGTGCGTGCAGCTGATCGCCAAGCCGTTCGCGGAGCCCACGTTGTTAAAGGCGGCGCACGCCTACGAAACGGCGGTCGCAACACGCAAGCGCCGACCTGCACTTGCGATGCAGGAAGCCGCGTAATCAGAGACGAATTTACTCCGGTCATGGCCGGGCTTGACCCGGCCATCCGTTGCGGCACCGGCGCTGATGGGGATGGCCGGGACAAGCCCGGCCATGACGGGGAAGGGAAAGATGGCGACAACCAACTACTGTTGTCTGACATCACGCCCTTCCGCGATTATGAGGAGGGGTCCCCGCGTATTCCATCAGACACTTCCCGCGCGCGTCTCGCCCCATCGCGGGCCATCTCGGCGCAGAGGCCGGTATAGGCGGTCGGATCGAGCAATGCCTCGATCGCCTTTGCATCCAGGTGCTCCGCCACGCGCCTGTCCGCCGCCAGCAACGCCGCGAACGAACGACCTTCGACCACGGTCGCCTGCGCCGCATCGTAAACCACATCGTGCGCATGCTGCCGCCCGATCGCCGCGCCGAGCTGGAGCATCACCGCCTCGGCCATGATCAGGCCGCCGCCCAGGTCCAGATTGCGCCGCATGCGCGCAGGATCGAGCCGCAGCCCGCGCACGACCTCGCCAAGACGGGCCAGCATGTCGCCGGTCTCGATGCAGGCGCGGGCCTCGGCCGAATCCATGATCAGGCTGGTGGTCCGGTCCGCCTCGTGTTCGGTCTGCATCGCCTCCAGCGCCAGCGGCACCACCGCCCGCACCTCGGCTGACGCCGCGATGATGTCCTGGCACAGCTTTGGGTTGCGCTTCTGCGGCATGGTGGAGCTGCCGACGGTGCCGGGCGGCACCGGCTCCTCCACCTCGCCGAATTCCGTCTTCATCAGCGTGTAGATCTCGCGGCCGATCTTGCCGCACGTGGCGGCGAGCATCCCCAGGATGCAGATGTTCTCCGCCAGATGATCGCCGAGCGCCCGCGACGGCACGGTCATCGTGCCGAAGCCAAGCTGCCTGGCTATGCCCGCCTGCACCGGCGGCCCCTGCTTGCCGAGCGAGGCATACGTACCGGCGCCGCCACCCAGCATGGCGACGAAGATGCGTGGCGCCGCCTGCCGCAGCCGCTCCACATGGCGCAGCAGTTCGTCGATCCAGACCGCGACCTTGTAGCCGAACGTGGCCGGCACCGCGTGCTGGCCGTGCGTGCGCCCCGCGATCGGCATCTCGGCGCCGCGTTCCGCCAGATCGGCCATTGCCGCCAGGGCTTCGCCGATCAGCCGCAGGAAGATACGATGCGCCTGACGCAGCACCAGAAGATCGCCGGTCTGCGTGATATTCTGCGTCGTGGCGCCCCAGTGCACCCAGCCGCCATGTTGCTCGCCGACCACCCGGCTGAGCTCCCAGACCAGCGGCACGATCGTGTGCCCGGTACGCGCGAAGCCTTCGTCGATGCGCGCGCGATCGAGCAGCTCGAGCCGCGCCGCCTTCGCGATCGCCTCGGCGGCATCGCGCGGGATGATGCCCAGCTCCGCCTGAGACCTGGCGAGCGCGACCTCGACATCCAGCCAGGCCTGCCAGCAATTCTCCAGGCGATACAATGCTCGAATGCCGGGATCCGATACGCGGGTCGCAGTTGGTAGTTGATCGCTCATGACGCCCTCCCCCTGAGCATGATGCCAGAACGCTGCCGGCGGTCCATCTGGAAGCTGCACGGACTTGCTGCTAGGATGTTTCCATGGGGGCGATATCGGGAGTCGCACTGGACTCCGTGACGCGCATACCGCGCGTGCGGTGGTTGCGCTGCCGATTTTCATCGCCCCTGTCCGTCCGCACCTGCATGGTTGGGCTTATTCTCGCGGTCGTTCTGCCGCTGCTGGCGTTCAGCGCCTTCCTTGTTCTCCGCTCCGCCGAGCATGAACAGGAGATCATGGCGAACACCGTACGCGAGCGCACGCAGACTGCAGCCGCGACTGTTGATCATGAACTCAGCCTGTTGCGGTCACACCTGTTCGTCCTCGCGGCATCGAAATACCTTCAGACCGGTGACCTCGCGGCTTTCCATGCACAGGCGACCGAGGCCGCGAGAAGGCATGGCATGAACGTCGTTCTGAGCGATCTCACGGGCCAGGAAATCGTCAATACGCGTCTGCCATTCGGCGAAACGCTGCCCATGAGTACCGCGGCCGACGCCATCAGGCGCATCGTCGCGACCGGCCAGCCGGACATCTCCGACCTCACGATCGGCGCGGTCAGCAGGCGGCCAGTGATCGCGATCAGCATTCCGGTATTTCGCGACGACCGCCTGAGCTATGTCCTCAGTCTCAACGTCGCGTCTCGCCTGCCGACGATCCTCGCACAGCTCGATCTGCCAGCAGACTGGATTGTCACGATTGTAGATCGTCGGGGTTACACGCTCGCCCGAAGCCGCGATGCGGATCGCTTTGTCGGTCAGATGGGCCGTCCGGCGATCATCGAGCGCTTCCAGACGGCAAACGACGGGTGGTTCCCGAGCATCTCGCGGGAGGGGATCCCCGTCTATAACGCATTCACTCACGTGAAGCTGGCTGGCTGGGCGGTCGATATCGGCATTCCCGACGACATTCTGTTTGCCCCGGTCCGCCGTTCCACTCTGATCCTTGCGCTGGTCGGCCTGGCGACGGTGGCCATTGCGCTGGTCCTCGCGAGCCTGATCGCGCGCCACATCGCGAGCCCGATCAGTGCGCTCGTCACCTATGCCGAACGCATCGGCCGCGGCGAACGGCTGCCAGTGCATCCGACGGGTATCGAGGAAACCGATGCGGTTGCGCGTTCGCTGCACCAGGCTGGCGAGCAGCTTCACCATAGCGGCGAGGCGCGCGATCAGGCAGCTCACGAGCTGCGCGAGAGCGAACAGAAATATCGTGCCCTGGCCGAGGCTCTCGCAGCCGCGAATGAAGAACGCAGCGCACTGCTGCATCGGACCGTGGAAGCGCAGGAGGCCGAGCGCAAGCGGATCGCGCGGGAGCTGCATGACAGCTTTGGACAGTACCTGACCGCGCTGCGGCTGGGCTTCGATGCCATCGGACCGACCTGCGCGAAGGATCAGACCACGCGTCAGCGCCTCGCGGAACTGAAGGACCTCACCGCCGAGCTTGGCCGCGATTTCAGCCGCATGGCGTGGGAACTGCGGCCGATGGCACTGGATGACCTCGGACTGCGGAACGCGATCACCCAGTATCTTGAGGAATGGGCCGAACGCTCGGGACTGCGCATCGATCTCGAGATCACCCTGGGTGACCGGCGACTGCCGGCTGCGGTTGAAACGGGGCTGTTTCGTGTGCTGCAGGAAGCGATCACCAATGTGGTCAAGCACTCCGGCGCGGATCAGGTCGGCGTCATTCTGGAGGCCACGGACGGCGAGGTGCGGCTGATCGTCGAGGACAATGGCCGCGGATTCCGGAAGGACGAGGGCACGGACATTGCGCTGGGCAAGGCGCATCTTGGCCTGCTCGGGGTTCGCGAGCGTCTGGTGCTGGTAAATGGCAGTCTCGAGGTCGAAATCGGCGCCACACGGCGGCACCACCGTCTATGCCTGCGTACCGATCGGGGAAGGCGCGGACCAATGACATCGACGCCATCGCGCGTGCTGATGGTCGATGACCATCCCGTCGTTCTTGCCGGCCTCAATGCGCTTGTCGAGGCCGACCCGGATTTCGAGGTCGTCGGCAAGGCGCGCGATGGCCGCACCGCGCTGCGGCTGGCCAAGCAGTTGCTGCCGGATGTCGTGGTGCTCGATATCTCGATGCCCGAGATGAACGGGATCGAGGTCGCCACCGCGCTGCTGGCCGAGCGGCCGGACTGTCGGGTGCTGGTGCTCACCGTGCATGAGGACCGGGCGTATCTGCGTCAGCTCGTGGAAGCCGGCGTGAGCGGCTACCTGCTGAAACGCTCCGCCTCGGAAGAGCTGATCCGTGCGCTGCACGCGGTCGTAGCCGGAGGCATGTACCTGGATCCCGCCATTGCCGGGAAAGTGGTGGGCCGGCCCGCTAGGGGCGCGCTCCTTTCGCAGCTGGGCCAAGCGGCGGAACTCAGCGAGCGCGAGACCGACGTCCTCCGCCTGGTCGCTGGCGGCCACAGCAACAAGGAGATATCGGCGCGCCTGAACATTAGCGTGAAAACTGTCGAAACCTACAAGGCGCGTGCGATGGAGAAGTTGGGCTATCGCAGCCGTGTTGAACTCGTGCGCTATGCTGCCGATCAGGGATGGCTGGACAAGGGCTGAGTGAAGCGTGGGTGTTGCACGGTCGAGCGGAAGCGCTGCATTGCGATCGTTACCCCCGCAGCCGCGGCGCGGGTGCGAACCACAGGGAGCAATCAACCGCATACAGAGTTCCACTGAGTGCACTCAGAGTTTCACCGAGAAAAGCAAATGGCGCTTCGCGCAAGAAGTCTTGCGCACGAGGGGTGTTCCAGGACACTGGACCCGAGCGCGAAGCGCCAATCATGCCAAGCGCCGTTTCTGGCGACTCTCCCCTGCTGCTCTTACCCCGTCATGGCCGGGCTTGTCCCGGCCATCCGAAGCGGCACCCTGCCACGACGGATGGCCGGGACAAGCCCGGCCATGACGGAGGGGCGAGTGATTGCCCCTCGTCGGTGTAAGGTAAATCCCCAATTGTGTAAGGATTATCCTGACAAACTCCCAGGATTATTCTGACGCCCAACCGCCGACCTTTCCGGCTTTCTTGCAAAGCCGAACTGACGCTCCCTTCTTAGCACAATCGACCGGATCACGCGGACAAGCCGCGAGTCGTCCGGTTGCGCGTTGCAAAGACGACGACGAGGGGCCCCGTCCGGATGAACGCCTTCAATTTCCCTGCGCGGGTGCCAGCCGTGCCGCTGCAAAGCGACACCAGGGAACGGCCGTTCGACCTGCGGGAGCTTCGGTATTTCCACAGCGTTGCACGCACCGGGAATTTCGGGCGCTCGGCGCGCGAGCTGAACGTCAGTCAGCCCGCCATCTCCCATCAGGTCCGGAAACTGGAAGAGGGCCTGGGGACGCAGCTTCTGGTGCGCCACGGCCGGGGCGTCGCCTTGACGCCGGCTGGCGCGTGTCTGCGCGATCGTCTGGAGACAGTGATGCGGTTGCTCGCCTCGCCGCTGGACGAGGATGTTGCTACCGTAACGGTTCCGGGATCGGTGTCGCTCGCGGTTCCCGCCGAGGCGGGCCCATTGCTCGCAGCGCCTCTGGTCCGGGCATTCCGGGCCCGCTGGCCTGACGTCCCGCTGGATATTCGCGAGGGAAGCGGCAGCGAGCTCGAGGAATGGGTGCTGCATCGTCGCGTGGACATAGCTGTTGTCCAGGACCCGCCGGTTCTCCCCGAGCTTGAGGTATCGCCGATCCTTACGGAGAGCCTTGGCCTGGTCGCGCCGGTGCATTCCCGCACGGCGGAGGACGCCGGACCGCTGCGGCTGCGCGACCTGATCGGCGAGTCGCTCATCCTGGCGGGCCCGCAGCACTGGATCCGTCGTCGCCTTGACAGCGCGGCGCAGCAGTACGGGATTCGGCTTGTTCCTGCCATGCAGGTGAGCAGCGTCGCGTCAACCAAGGTCATGGTTCGCAACGGAATCGGCTGCACGATCCTGCCGCTGACAGCCGTACAGGACGAAGTTACGCGTGGCGCGTTGGCGTTCCGGCCGATCAGCCATCCGCCGCTGACTTCAACATGCGCGCTCGCGTTCTGCCGTCAGGCGGCGAATGCGGTCGTCGTCGAATTCGCCGAACTCGCGCGCGAGGCCATGACTGCGCTGGTGGACAGCGGAGCGTGGCCTGGGGCGCAGATCATCAAATCGGGCTGGGGATCCGTCGGGTTGCCGCGCAAGTGCGCCGCCGATTCGCGTCCGGCTCAGTCACAGGCAGGGAGCATCGCGATCTAGCAGCCGGAGATGACCAGGGCATGCCGGCCGCAGCCGAGGCTGGCATAGGGGAACAGGGCTGAAACAGAGCCGTGGTGCAGTGTGTACGGAAGGTACATACTGCAAACGGGGGCTTTGTGTTGTTGTATTCTATGATTCTGATAGTACAGATATAGAGTATGTTGCGGTTTTGCCACGGTGTCTCAGTAATGTCGCGAGAAGACGGGAAACGTTATTTGCACGCGCTGTGGCCGGATATATGGTTTCCCCGATCTGGATGCTCCTCGTCCGAACCAGTCGACCCGTCCGCTTCGAGCTAACCGATCCGCGGACACATCGGGACAGCATCTGGAAACCTCGCCGGACTGCCGGCGCAAAGAGGAGGATGGAATGCGCAAGTTTCTGCTGGCGAGCGTAGCCACGCTGGGGACTGGGGGACTGATCGGAACGGCTTTGGCCCAGACGCCCGTCATCGGCGTACCCACACAGGGTCAGACGGCCTATCCACCCGCGGCCAGCCCGACGGCCTATGTGAACAACAACAACAACTACCAGGCGCCGGCACTCCCGGGTGCGCTCGCCAACCCGACGCCAGGCACCATGGTCGTCCACGTGAACGGCAAGGTGCAGGTGGACTTCCAGACCACCTGGACCAGCCTTGACACGCGCGTCGCGGCGGCTCCCGCCGCGGGCAGCCTGGGCGCGGTGCTCGGCCAGAACGGCGCGGGATCCGTCAAGGTCATGCCGCAGGCGATCGACAGCTTCGCGCGTATCTATATGGGAGCCGATGCGATGGCCTCGAACGGCCTGCGCTACGGCGCCGCGTTCGAGTTCCGGCAGAACTTCATCGGACAGATCAGCAACAATGGCAGCTCGGGTGCGAGCGGCTACTCCTCGTTCGAGACGGTGTTCGTGCGGCGCGCCTTCACCTACGTCGCCGGCGAGCAGTGGGGCATCGTGCGCGTCGGCCAGGCCGACGGCCTGATCAGCATCTTCGACAACGGCGTGACGACGTTCCAGTTCACGCCGACCGGCAACCTGAACGGCGGCGACCTGCCGAACATCGTAGGCGGCGTCGTGCCTGCTTTCGTCTTCCTGGGTCAGGCCGGCAACGAATACGACAACGCCAAGGCGGTCTATCTGTCGCCGCAGATCGCCGGCTTCGACTTCGGCATCCAGTACGCGCCGAACACCTCGAACGGCAACGGCATCAGCAGCGCCAACCTCGCCCCATTGGTCGGTTCACTCAACGGCTCCGGCACCGGCACCGGCAACTCCTGCGGCTTGGCCAATACGGGCTGTCCGACGCTGTCGTCTGGCCCAGGCATCCAGGACGGCTCGCGCTCGATCAACCAGGCGGCGATCGGCGTGCGCTACCAGGGTCAGTTCGGTCCCACGGGCCTGCTGGCCTACGTCGTGGGTGAGGGCAGCCAGCACGCCGACTACACCGGCGCCACCACGGCCGCTGTCCTCGGCAACACGACGGTGCCTGGCAGCAAGTTCAACGGCAGCTACAACGACCTGGCCATCGGCAGCGCCGGCATAGCGGCGACCTTTGCCGGCTTCACCGTCGGTGGCAACGTCGTCGGCGGGCAGATGAACGGCCAGCTGGGCCTGCAGCCGAAGGGCGGCGCGCCGCTGGTTGGCATCCTGGTCGGCGTGAAGTACGTGGCCGGGCCGTTCACGGTCGGTGTCGTCGGCGAGGAGTACTGGGAGCAGGGCAACGTGAACCTCAGCGGGATCTCGCAGCTGCGCGCCCGAGGGATCGACGTTGCCGGCAGCTACACCGTGGCGCCCGGCTTCACCGTGTTTGCCGAGTATCTCTGGAACGACCAGACCCAGGGTGCCCGCAACTTCGTCTCCGGCGCGATCGGAACGGCGGCAGGCTCGAACCTGAACAACAACATCAAGGGTCAGGGCTTCCTGATCGGCGACGTGGTCAACTTCTGAGCCCATCACCGGCTCTCGGCGAAAACAGGCGGCGGGGCCATTCCCCGCCGCTTTTTCGTTGTACGGCGAATCCGCGCGCCGGGGCCTGTGGCGAGCCTCTGGCGGTCCCATATCGGGTGCCGATACACTGCGCACTCAACCAAGGAACTTGATCCAAGTGAACGAAGCCATCCAGCTCACTCGCCTGCCGTCCGGCCTGACCGTCGTTACTGAACGTATGGAGCGGGTGGAGACAGTCTCGCTCGGCGCCTATGTCGCGACGGGCTCGCGCCACGAACAGGAGACCGAGAACGGCGTCTCGCATTTTCTCGAGCACATGGCCTTCAAGGGCACCGAACGACGCACGGCCGCGCAGATCGCCGAGGAGATCGAGGCTGTGGGCGGCCATATCAACGCCTACACGGCGCGCGAACAGACCGCCTACTACGTCAAGGTTCTGAAGGAGGATACCGCGCTGGCCGCCGATATCATCGGCGACATCCTGACCCACTCCACCTTCGAGCCCGAGGAGCTTGAACGCGAGCGGGGTGTCATCCTGCAGGAGATCGGCCAGGCGAACGACACCCCGGACGACATCATCTTTGATCGCTTCCAGGAGTGCGCCTACCCCGCGCAGCCGATCGGCCGGCCGGTGCTCGGCTCGGAGGAGAGCATCCGCGCGATGCCGCGGACGATGCTGACCGGCTACATGCGCCGCCACTATGCCGCGTCCAACGTGGTGGTGGCCGCCGCCGGGGCGCTGACCCACGGGCAGGTGCTCGATCTGGTGAACACGCATTTCACCGACCTTGCGAACGAGCCACTGCCGGCCATGCTGCCGGCCAGCTACGGCGGCGGCGAGTTCCGCGAGGCGCGCGAGCTGGACCAGGTGCACATCGTCCTGGGTTTCCCCTCCGTCGGCTATGGCGAGCGCGACTACTATCCGGTCCTGCTGCTGTCCACCCTGCTCGGCGGCGGCATGTCGTCGCGGCTGTTCCAGGAGGTGCGCGAGAAGCGGGGGCTGGTCTATTCGATATACTCCTTCAGCTCGCCTTTCCTGGACGGCGGGCTGTTCGGCATTTATGCCGGCACCGGCGAAAGCGAAGCCGAGGAACTGATCCCGGTCACGCTTGAGGAGCTACGCAAGGTGCAGATATCGGTGACCGAGCAGGAGCTTGCGCGAGCGCGGGCTCAGGTGAAGGCCAGCCTGCTGATGTCGCTGGAGAGCACCGGCAGCCGCTGCGAGCAACTGGCCCGGCAGCTTCAGGTATTCGGCAGGGTGGTGCCGATCCAGGAGACGGTGGGCAAGCTCAACGCGGTGACCACGCAGGATGTGTGCCGTGCCGCCGCCCGTCTGTTCCGTGCGTCGCCGACGATGGCGGTGCTGGGGCCGGCCGAGCGGGTGCCGGGGCTCGCCGATATCGTGGAGAAGCTGGCGGCTTGATCGCTGATCGTGCTCGGTGAAGGTGTCTGAGATCATCCGGGCATTGGAAAACGATGGTTGGCGGCAAGTCGCCCAGCGAGGCAGCCACCGGCAGTTCAAGCACTCCACAAAGGTCGGCCGCGTCACGGTGGCGGGAAAGCCTTCCGACGACGTGGCGCCAGGCACACTGAACAGCATATTGAAGCAGGCAGGTCTCAAAGGGATCCGATGATGCGCTATGCGGTTGTGATCGAGCGGGCAGACGGCAACTATTCGGCCTATGTACCGGACCTGCCAGGATGCGTCGCGACAGGAACCACGGTCCAGTCAGTGGAACAGGAAATTCGTGAAGCAATCCGCTTCCACATCGACGGTATGCGCGCCGATGGCTTGGCCGTTCCTGAACCCTCCAGCCTGGCGGAGTATGTGGAAGCGTAGCCGCCGTCATGAACCTGCTCGCCGATCTGATCGCCCACGCCCGCGCCGCCGCCCGCCCGTTCCCTGCGACGCCAACGCTGGCCGATGTCGTGAAGACTCTTGCCGCCTCGTAGGCGATGGGCTAAGTCTAGCTAGTGCCGCAAGGTTGCTGCTATGCCCACGGTCAATATCCACGCTGCGAAGAGCCAATTGTCCCGTCTGCTCGACGCTGCGGTGGCGGGTGAAGAGGTCATCATCGCAAAGGCCGGAAAGCCTATCGCACGGCTGGTGCCGATCGAGAGGAAGCAGGAACGGCGCAAGCTCGGGACGCTTGCCGGGCAGTTCCGTGTTCCTGACGACTTTGACGACCCACTGCCGGACGAGATCCTGGACGCCTTCGACGGGCGTTGATGCGTCTCCTGTTGGATACCCATCTGCTTCTCTGGGCGCTGAATGACCCGGATCGGTTGGGCGGTGCAACACGCGACGCGATCGAGGATCCAGCCAATGACATCCTGTTCAGCACCGCAAGCATCTGGGAGGTTGCGATCAAGACGCGGCTTGGACGACCTGGCTTCGCAGTCCGGGCGGAGACCATCGCCAAGGAGGCACTGGCGCGCGGCTTTGCCGAATTGCTGATCCGTTGGCAATCCGCGTCGATAGTTTCGGATTTACCCATGCATCACCGTGATCCGTTCGATCGCATACTTTTGGCACAGGCCATCACGGAACCTGTCCACCTCTACACGGTGGATCGGAAGCTCGCGCCTTATTCGTCGCTTGTGGTGTTGGCCTGAAAAGCACATCTCGGGACGCACCAGTGGAGCCCAGCCATGCCCGCCAACTCTCTTGACCTCCTTGCCGACCTGATCGCCCGCGCGCGTGCCGCGGGGGCGGATGCGGCCGATGCGGTGCTCGTTTCCGGCACCTCGCTGTCGGTGCAGCGCAGGTTGGGCAAGACTGAGCACGTCGAGCGCTCGGAAGGGCAGGACCTTGGTCTGCGCGTATTCCTCGGCCGGCGCGCCGCCATCGTCTCCTCGAGCACCGTGGCGCCTTCCAGCTTCAAGGAACTCGCCGAGCGCGCGGTCGCAATGGCCCGCGTGGTGCCCGAGGATCCATACGCCGGCCTGGCTGACACCGCCGCACCGCCAGAACCCCTCGCGCTGGACCTGGAAGACGCGAGCGAGCCGGCGACCGAGGCGCTGGTAGCCCGGGCGGCCACCGCCGAAGATGCGGCGCTTGCGGTGCCCGGCATCACCAACTCGGAAGGAGCCGAGGCGGGCTTCGGCCGAACCGAGGCGTTCCTGGTCACCTCCGCCGGGTTTGCCGGCAGTCTGCTCCGCACCAGTCACTCGGTGTCCGCCTCGGCGATCGCCGGCGCCGGCACTGGGATGCAGCGCGACTACGACTACCACTCGACCATCCACCTGGCCGATCTGGACGACCCCGCGGCAATCGGGCGCAGTGCGGCGGAGCGCGCGATTGCCCGACTCAACCCGGCCCGGCCGAACACCGCGAAGCTGCCGGTGATCTACGACCCGCGCGTCGCCGGAGGGCTGCTGGGCCATCTGGCCGGCGCGATCAACGGCGCCTCGGTGGCCCGCGGCACGTCGTTCCTGAAGGACAAGCTCGGCCAGCGCATCTTCGCAGCCGGCATCGTCATCCGCGACGATCCGCGCCGCGTCCGTGGCCCGCGTTCGCGCCCGTTCGACGGGGAGGGCACGCCAACCGCTGCCCGCGCGCTGATCGACGATGGCGTGCTGACCACATGGCTGCTGGACAGCCGTTCGGCCCGCCAGCTCGGATTGCGTTCCACCGGCCACGCCGTGCGCGGCACCGGCGGCCCGCCCTCGCCCTCGCCGACCAACCTGTACCTGCTCGCCGGCAGTCTCACGCCGGCCGAACTCATGGCGGACATCAAGCTTGGGCTGTACGTGACGGAACTGATCGGCATGGGCGTGAACGGCGTGACCGGCGACTACAGCCGCGGCGCCGCCGGCTTCATGATCCGCGACGGGGCGATTGCCGAGCCGGTCGCCGAGATCACCATTGCGGGCAACCTGCTCGACATGTTCGCTCACCTTACCGCCGCCAACGACCTGCGCTTCCGGCGCGGCACCGACTCGCCGACGGTGCGCGTGGACGGCATGACCATGGCTGGCGGCTGACCCGCCGCATCACCATATTGGCCGCATGCTCACAAAACAGCGGGACACCACCATGCGTCGCACACCGCGTCTGCTTGCCGCCGTCGCCGCGCTGAGCCTGGCGCTCGCGCCCGGGCTGGCGGATGCACGCGCCGGCGGCGGGGGCTCGTTCGGCAGCCGAGGCAGCATGACCTGGTCGGCGCCGCCGTCCACCAACACCGCACCATATTCGGCCCAGCCGATGCAGCGCAGCATCACGCCGAACACTCCCTCGCCGGGGTTTGCCTCCCCCTCGCCCGGCTTCGGCTCCGGTTTTGGGCGGAGTTCCGGCTTCATGTCCGGGCTGATGGGCGGCCTGATCGGTGCCGGCATCGGAGGCCTGCTGTTTGGCCATGGCTTCTTCGGCGGCGGGCTGGGATTTGGCGGGTTCCTGGGCTTCCTGCTGCAGATCTTCCTGCTCGTGCTGCTGGTCCGGTTCCTGATCCGGCGATTCCGCGGTCCATCGCCCGCCTTCGCCGGCGGACCGGGCATCTTTGCCCGTGGCGGCGCTCCGGGCCCCGGTCCGATGGGAGGCGCGGGCGGGCCGGCGGGGCCGCCACCGATCCAGATCGGCCCGCAGGACTATCAGGAGTACGAGCGGCTGTTGCAGAACATTCAGGCTGCCTGGAGCCGGCAGGATCTGAATGCGCTGCGCTCGCTGGCGACGCCTGAGATGCTGAGCTACTTCGCCGAGCAGTTGGCCGCACAGACCAGTCAGGGCGTGCGCAACGAGGTCACCGACGTGCGCCTGCTGCAGGGCGACCTGGCGCAGGCCTGGCGCGAGGGCGACCGCGAATATGCGACGGTGGCGATGCGGTTCTCGATGATCGACGTGACGCGCGACGCATCCGGCCGCATCGTCGACGGCAGTCCCACCGAGCACGTCACGGCCACCGAACTGTGGACCTTCGTACGTTCACCAGGCGGCCGGTGGATTCTGTCGGCAATCCAGCAGGCGCGGTAGCCATCCTTCGTCGCGGCGGTCCTCGGCGCACTTGATCCAGGTCAATGCGCCGAGGCCCGGCCCGTGCAATCGGAAAAATCCGAGGTCCTGAGGCGGGATCGGCCAAGGCACCTGTGCCAGGCCCGCGCCATCGGGTCCGACGCCGATGCATGGGAGCGAAGCGATGACGTTGCAGGCAAAGCTGTTGTGGGCGGGTGTGGCCGTGCTCGGTGCGATCTCGTTCGCCGTCGTGGCATTGACGCGCGGGGAGCCGGTGAACGCCGCCTGGCTCGTCATCGCCTCCGTGTGCATCTACTTCATCGCATACCGCTTCTACGCCCTGTTCATAGCCAACAAGGTGTTCGGTGTGGACGTGAACCGGCCGACGCCCGCGTACCGACACAATGACGGCCTCGATTACGTGCCGACCAACCGTTACGTGCTGTTCGGCCACCATTTCGCCGCCATCGCCGGTGCCGGGCCGTTGATCGGACCCGTGCTGGCCGCACAGATGGGCTACCTGCCCGGGACTTTGTGGATTCTCGCGGGCGTCGTGTTCGCCGGCGCCGTGCAGGACATGACCGTATTGTTCCTGTCGACGCGGCGGGATGGCCGCTCTCTTGGCGACATGATCCGCACCGAGCTGGGCCCGGTCCCAGGCGCCATAGCCGGTATCGGCGTACTGCTGATCTGCGTCATCATTCTCGCCGTGCTGGCGCTGGTCGTGGTGAAGGCCCTGGCGGGCAGTCCCTGGGGCACGTTCACCGTGTTCTGCACCATCCCGATCGCCCTGATCATGGGCGTCTACAGCCGCTTCATCCGGCCTGGCCGCATCGGCGAGATGTCCGCCCTCGGTGCCGCGTTGATGCTGGTGGCATTGATCTACGGCAGGACCGTGTCCGAGACGCCCGAACTGGCTGTCTGGTTCAACCTGCCTGGCGACACGCTGGCGCTGATCATCATCGGCTACGGCTTCGTCGCCTCGGTGCTGCCGGTGTGGCTGCTGCTGGCGCCGCGCGACTATCTGTCGACGTTCCTGAAGGTCGGCACAATCCTGCTGCTCGCGGTCGGCATCATCATCGTGCGCCCCGATCTTCAGATGGCCGCGGTGACGCGCTTCGTGGACGGCAGCGGGCCGGTCTGGGCCGGCAGCCTGTTCCCGTTCCTGTTCATCACCATCGCCTGCGGTTCGGTGTCCGGCTGGCATGCGCTGATCGCATCAGGGACCACGCCGAAGATGATCGAGAACGAGGGGCAGATCCGTCTGATCGGCTACGGCGGGATGCTGACGGAATCGCTGGTCGCCATCATGGCGATGATCGCCGCCACGGTGATCCATCCCGGCGTGTATTTCGCCATGAATAGCGCATCCGGGCTGATCGGCACGGATCCGGTGCACGCGGCGCAGGTGATCACCGACTGGGGCTTTGCGGTGACACCCGACATGCTGACCCAGGTGGCTCACGACGTGGGCGAGACCACGATCATGTCGCGCACCGGCGGCGCGCCGACATTGGCGGTGGGTATGGCCAGCATTCTGTCCGGCTTCCTCGGCGGCAAGGCGCTGGCGGGGATCTGGTACCACTTCGCCATCCTGTTCGAGGCGCTGTTCATCCTGACCACGGTCGATGCCGGCACGCGGGTCTGCCGCTTCATGATCCAGGACCTCGTCGGCAACGTCGTGCCGGCGTTCAAGGCGACAGAATCATGGACCAACAACATCATCGGTTCAGGGCTGGCGTGTCTGCTGTGGGGCTACTTTCTCTACCAGGGGGTGATCGATCCACTGGGCGGTATCTGGACCTTGTGGCCGCTGTTCGGCACCGCCAACCAGATGTTGGCGGCCATTGCGCTGACGCTGTGCACCGTGGTGCTGTTCAAGATGAAGCGCCAGCGCTACGCCTGGGTCACCGTCGTGCCGACGGTCTGGCTGGTGATCTGCACCGTGACGGCCGGACTGGAGAAGGTGTTCAGCCCGGATACGGCCGTGGGATTCGTCAGCCATGCATTCACGTTCAGCGACGCGATGGCCGCGGGCAAGCTGTTGGCGCCGGCCAAGACGTTGTCGGAGATGGGCCGGATCGTGTTCAACGATTACGTCGATGCGACGCTCGCCGGCGTGTTCGCGGCACTGGTCGTAACGATGGTGGTCTACGGCGTGATCAACGCTTTCAAGGCGCTGGGCAACCCGAAGAGCACGACGCATGAGATCGGTGCCGGTGGCATGCTTGCGGGAGCCGGCGATGACTGAGGCCGCAACGGGGCGCGTACGGCTGGTCTGCGAAATGGTGGTCCAGACCGCGCGGCTGATGGTCGGTGTGCCCGACTACCAGACCTATGTCGTGCACCGGCAGAACCTCCATCCGGACAAGCCGGTGATGAGCTACGAGGAATTCTTCCGCGAACGCCAGGCCGCACGTTACGCGATCGGCAAGGGCAGGTTCCGAGGCTGCTGCTGAACCAGGGCGCCGATCGGGACCACGCCGATTGTAATTCGCGTGTGCCGGGCCTTATACCGGCGGCCCAAACCTATGACCTTCGATCGCCCCTCGTCCCTCCGTCATGGCCGGGCATGTCCCGGCCATCCGTCGTGGCAGGGTGCCGCTTCTGATGGCCGGGACACGCCCGGCCATGACGGGGTGAGAGTAGCGGGGAAGAGTCACCAGAACGGCGCCGGGCCTTAGCTGGCGCAAGGCGCAGCGAGGAGGACACACGATGGCCGCGGTCGAACCGATTGCCTACACCGATGCCAAGATACGCCGCATCCTGGCAACGGTACGCACCATCGCGATGGTCGGCGCCTCCACGAACTGGAACCGGCCCAGCTACTTCGTGATGAAGTACCTCCAGGGCAAAGGCTACCGCGTCATCCCGGTCAATCCGTCCGCCGCGGGGCAGGAACTGCAGGGCGAGCATGTGTACGCCTCGTTGCGCGACATACCCGAGCCAATCGATATGGTCGACATATTCCGCCCGTCCGAGGCAGTTCCCCCGATCGTCGAAGACGCCATCGCCGTCGGCGCCAAGGTCGTGTGGATGCAGCTTGGCATCCGCAACGACGAAGCGGCGGCGCGCGCCGAGGCGGCGGGGATCGAAGTGATCATGAACCGGTGCCCGAAGATCGAGTTCGGCCGGCTGGGTGGTGAGTTGTCATGGAGCGGCGTGAATTCCGGCATCATCCGCAATCGCGCGGCCGAACCGCCGATCGAACGCAAGGCGAAGCCGCGCACGGAACAGTCGGCGAATGTCAGCTACGGCTTCGAGACGCGCGCGATCCATGCCGGCGCGTCACCCGATCCCACGACCGGCGCGCGCATCACGCCGATCTTCCAGACCACGGCTTATGTTTTCGATGATGTCGATCATGCGGCGTCGCTCTTCAACCTGCACAATTTCGGCTATATCTATGCGCGTTTGACCAATCCGACCGTCGCGGTGCTGGAGGAACGCGTTGCCAGTCTGGAGGGTGGCCGTGCCGCGGTTGCCGCGGCCTCCGGCCACGCCGCGCAGTTCCTGATCTTTGCCACCATGATGGAGCAGGGCGATGAGTTCGTCGCCTCGCGCAATCTATATGGCGGTTCGCTGACGCAGTTCGGCCTGTCGTTCAAAAAGCTTGGCTGGACCTGTCATTTTGTCGATCCGAACGATCCGGAGAATTTTCGTCGAGCGCTGACGCCGCGCTGCAAGGCGATCTTTCTGGAGTGCCTGGCCAATCCCGGCGGCACCATCGTCGATCTCGAAGCGGTGGCGAAGATCGCGCACGACGCCGGCATTCCGCTCATCGTGGACAACACGCTGGCGACGCCGTACCTGTGCCGGCCGTTCGAGTGGGGCGCCGATCTGATCGTGCACTCGACCACCAAGTTCCTCGACGGGCACGGCAATTCGCTGGGCGGCGTGGTCGTGGAGTTCGGGAAAGTTCGACTGGTCGAACGGGGGAAAATTCCCGGCGCTGACGGAGCCGGAACCCGCCTATCACGGTCTGCGCTTCTACGAGAATTTTGGCGACTTTGCCTTCACCACCAAGGCGCGCGCCGTCGCATTGCGCGACTATGGCCCCACGATGGCGCCGATGAATGCGTTCCTGACGATCACCGGGATCGAGACGCTGCACGTGCGCATGGAGCGGCACGTCGCGAACGCGCAGAAGGTCGCGGAATTCCTCGAGCAGCATCCGCGCGTGGCGTGGGTTTCCTATGCTGGTCTGGAGTCGAGCCCGTACAAGGCGCTCGCCCGCAAGTACATGCCGCGCGGCGCCGGCGCGGTGTTCACCTTTGGCGTGCGCGGCGGCTATGAGGCCGGCATCAGGCTGGTGGAAGGCGTGCGGCTGTTTTCGCATCTGGCCAATATCGGCGACACGCGGAGCCTGATCCTGCATCCGGCCTCGACCACGCACCGGCAGCTGAGCGACGAGCAGCGGCTTGCCGCGGGTGCGGGGCCGGACGTGATACGGTTGTCGATCGGACTGGAGACGGCCGCGGATCTGATTGCCGATCTCGATCAGGCGTTGGAGGTTACGGCGGCCTGACAGGACAAGGTCGATCGGGTACCCGGTCGATTCACTCAATCGATCGGACGGGCGCTGCCGAAAAATGCGCGCTCGGCCAGCAGGCCGAAGATCACGCCCAGCGATGCCCAGAGCACGAATTGCGTGCCGAGCGAGGCAATCCTGAATCGCCACAGGACAACGGCCGGAAAGGCGTCCGGAACCTCGTTGACATCGGGCAAAACGAACTGGACTAAAGCAACGATGCAGACGAACCCAATCGTCGCGATCAGCGATGCGTTCCAACCGCCGAACCGTGCCAGCAGACGGCGTCCAAGCAGCACAGCAAGCACCAGCGCAGCGGCCGCGATCAGCATCATCTCGAAATACAGTGCCGTGCGCACGCCGATCGTTTCCGCCTCGCCGATCGACGGCGGATTGGCCGGATACTTCAGCTGCGGCACCAAGACCATGGCGATGAACCCGGCACCGGCCAGGAGCGATGCGAGTGCTCTCGGGCCGAACTGTCCGATGCGCTGATAGGCGAAGGCGAATACCAGCGCGACGATGCCGCCGAGCGCCGCACCGGTGGCAACGGCGGCGGTGAGCAGGCCAGCGCTGCGTTGCACCGCTCGGCTCACCAGCTCCGGTTCCGGCGCATGGCCGGCCGCATGCTCGATCAGGGATTCAAATCCGATCGCCAGCTCGATCTGCGGTTCGCCGAACAATGTTGCGAAGCCGACCGCGAGTATCCCAGCCAGGACCCCTGCCAGCATGCCGCGCAGCAGCAAGGTCCTCGCCACGCCCGGCAGCTCAGTGGCAGGGAAAGCCCAGCAAATGCCGACCGTCGTGAACGAACTCGTGCACGTAGTGGCCGGAGAACACCGACAGCGCGCCCTGCTCGGCACCGACGAAATAGATCACCAGCAGCCCCAGGACGCCGCCGAACACGGCCCACGGAAGTACCTCGCGCAGCGGGATCGGCACGGCGACGACGGCAGGAGCTGGAATGACATGAGCCATGATCGGTTCTCTCGGACGCATGGCGCAGCGTAGGGAACCGGCTTTCCATCTGTCAAACGAAGCGGCAGTCTATCCCACCACCACCTGGATCGGTGCCGCCGCGTCCGTCACGCAAAGCGGCGTGCAGCCGGCAGCGTCGCCGTCAGCCTGCACCGGCACAGTCTCATTGCCGATGAATTCGATCCGCAGCGCGCGCACGTGGCGCACGCCCGGCGCGCCGCCCAGCAGGTCGAGCGGCAACGCGGCACCGTACAGGAACGCGGCACCAGGCCCTGCGTGATCGAACAGCACAACGGAAAAGCCTGGCCGTTCCGCACATGCCTCCGGCGCCAGCAGGAACCGCCCGCCATACAGCCGCCCCTTGCTGACGATGACGCTGCCCGCAACCGTCTCGTCGCCGTCCAGGCGCAGGCGGATCGGCATGAACCGGTACCGCATCAGCTCACGAAGCGTCTGCAGCACGTAGGCGCCGCGGCCGAACGTCTGTTTCAACGACGCCGACAGATGATGCACGACATGGGCATCGAATCCGACGCCGAGCATCTGCACGAACAGCCGCGACTCCCCTGCCCCGCTCGCCAGTCCCGGCCATAGCGAACGCGTCCTGCCGAATGCCAGCGCTGCCGCCACGGCGCGCGGCGCAAACGGCAGCGAAAGCTCGTGCGCCAGCACGTTGGCAGTGCCGAGCGGGATCACCCCGAGCCGCGCCGGCGATCCGATCAGTCCGTTCGCAACTTCGGCAATCGTGCCATCGCCGCCGGCGGCCACGACGATCGACGCGCCGGCACACGCTGCCGCACGCGCCAGGGCACGCGCGTGTCCCGGGCCATGCGTCTCCGACAGCTCGACACGAACGCCATTCGCCACCAGGACATCGAGCACGCGCCACAACAGGTTGGTGCGCCGCAGTCCCGCGACGGGATTGAACACGACAATCATTGCACAATGCGCACTGGAGAAACGACAAAGCGGATCGAACCGACCATCCGCCGCTTCGATTACAAAAGAATGACAATCAGATTTCTAAGCCGTGACTTTCATAATACGCGGCACCTTCCAGTTTCGTCACGCAAACTTAATCTTATCCACAACGATTTGGGACTATTTCCTGTCGCCACATGAACGCCCCCATCGTTCCCAGCGCACGACCACTCTATCGCAGCGTTTTTCTTTCGGACACGCATCTAGGTACCCGTGGCGCGCGCTGCGACTTCCTCGCCGACTTTCTGCAGCGCACCAGTTGCCAGCACCTGTTTCTGGTCGGCGACATCATCGACGGCTGGCGCCTGCGCAAGTCATGGTACTGGGACGAAAGCCACGACGAAGTACTGCGCCAGATCCTGCGCCACGCGCGCGGCGGCACCGAGGTCACCTACATCCCCGGCAACCACGACGAGATGTTCCGTGCCTGGCTGGGTCCGATAGCCCTCGGCGGCCTCGAGATCGCCGGCATTCGCCTGCGCCGGGAGGCCATGCATGTCACCGCCGCGGGCAAGCGGCTGCTGGTAATGCACGGCGACGAGTTCGACAGCGTGGTGCGTTATGCGAAGTTCCTCGCGCTGCTGGGCGACTGGGCCTACTCGATGGCGCTGGTATTCAACCGCTGGTTCAATTCGTTACGCCGCCGCCTCGGCTATCCTTACTGGTCGCTGTCAGCCTGGCTCAAGCGCCAGGTGAAGGGGGCGGTGAAGGCGGTCGATCGATTCGAGGGTGCCCTTGCCAACGAAGCACGCCGCCGCGGTTTCGACGGCGTCGTGTGCGGGCACATCCATCATGCCGAAATGCGCGAGGTGCAGGGCGTGCTCTATATCAACGACGGCGACTGGGTGGAGAGCTGCACAGCGCTGGTGGAACATCACGATGGACGACTTGAGCTGATCGACTGGGCAGCGGCCAATCATCTGTCGTTCTTCACGCCGCGGCGAACTCCGCAGCGCGCACCTGCCTGACCCACTCACCCTCGACAAGCAGATCGGCTGCGACGCGATGCTGCCTCCAGCACCCTCGCACCGGCTGCTGATCGTCACCGACGCGTGGCGACCGCAGACGAACGGCGTGGTGCGCACGCTGACAACTGTGGTGGATGAACTGCGCGCCATGGGCCATATGGTGGAGGTGATCGGGCCGGACCGGTTCCGCACCATCCCCTGCCCGACCTACAACGACATTCCGCTCGCGCTGCTGCCGCGCCGGCGGATGGTTCGCCTGATCGAGGCCTTCCACCCCGATGCGCTGCACATTGCGACGGAAGGTCCGCTTGGCATGGCCGCGCGCAGTTGGGCGAAGCGGACGGGCTTCGCCTTCACCACCGCGTTCCACACGCGCTTCGCCGAATACCTCAAGGCGCGGACGGGCATTCCGCTGCGCCCGGTGTACGCGTGGATGCGTCGCTTTCACGGTGCGGCGCAGGGCACGATGGTGGCGACGCAGTCCTTGCGTGATGAGCTTGAGGCGCGTGGCTTCCGCAATATCAGGTCCTGGTCGCGCGGGGTGGATCTGGACCTGTTCAAGCCCGAGCCACGCGAGCAGTGGAACCTGCCGCGGCCGATCTTCCTCCATGTCGGGCGCGTGGCGGTGGAAAAGAACATCGGCGCATTCCTCGATCTCGATCTGCCGGGATCGAAGATCGTGGTCGGAGGCGGTCCGATCCTGCCACGTCTGCGGTGGGAATATCCAAACGTGCTGTTCACCGGTTCGTTGCGCGACGAAGCGCTGGCGCGTGCCTATGCCGGCGCGGACGTGTTCGTGTTCCCGAGCCTTACCGACACGTTCGGACTGGTGCTGCTGGAGGCTCTCGCCAGCGGAACTCCGGTGGCGGCTTTCCCGGTGACCGGACCGATCGACGTTCTCGCCAATGCGGACGGCAGGATCGGTGCGGTGAACGCCGACCTGCGCATGGCGGCGTTGGAGGCGCTAGGCGGCGACCGCGCGGCATGCCGGGCACACGCGGAACGCTATTCCTGGCGGTCCTGCGCGGAGGTCTTCCTGTCTCACCTCGTGCCAATGGCGGGGGAGCACCTCGTCATCCTCCCGAAAGCGATGGCCGAGGCCGGCCCCTGGCCGGCTGCGGTCCCGGAGGCTACGGTGCACCGCGACAAGACAGGGAATATCGACCATGCCGACGCTGAGTGCCGACCAGAGCCTTGAAGCCACCACGATGCGCCGCGTGTCGTGGCGTCTCATGCCGTTCCTGCTGCTCGCATACCTGATCTGCTATATCGATCGGGTGAATGTCGGCTTCGCCGCGCTGCAAATGAACAAGGCAGTCGGCATCGACCCGAAGACCTACGGCCTCGGCGCAGGTATCTTCTTCATCGGCTATTTCATCCTCGAAGTGCCGAGCAACCTGGCACTGGAGCGGTTCGGTGCGCGAACCTGGATCGCGCGCATCATGATCAGCTGGGGTATCGTCTCCGCGGCCTTCGCATTGATCGGCGGCCCGATTTCGTTCCTGGTGCTGCGTTTCCTGCTCGGCGCCGCTGAAGCCGGCTTCTTCCCGGGGGTGATCCTCTACATCACCTACTGGTACCCGGCGCATTATCGCGCAATCATCGTCGGCATCTTCATGGTGGCAATTCCGGTCGCCGGCCTGATCGGCTCGCCGATTTCGGGCGCGATCCTCTACATGGATGGCTTTCTCGGCCTCGGCGGCTGGCAGTGGATCTTTCTCCTCGAGGCATTGCCGGCCGTGCTGCTCGGTGTGGCGTCATTCATTTGGCTGACCGACCGGCCGGAGCACGCATCCTGGTTGGCGCCCCGGCAGCAAGAATGGCTGATCGCCAAGCTGGAAACCGAACGCCACCGCGCGCCGCGCATCTCGCATGAATCGGTCTGGCGCGTGATGACCAACAAATACGTGCTGATCATGGCGCTGGTGTATTCCGGCGCCGCCGGGGCCTCCACGTCCCTCGCACTGTGGATGCCACAACTGGTGAAGTCGTTCGGCCTGACCAACTGGCAGACCGGTCTCCTGAACGCCGTTCCGTTCGGCATCGCCGCGGTGTGGATGATCCTCTGGGGCCGCAGCTCGGACCGCACGGGTGAGCGTGTGTGGCACAATGCCCTCCCGCTGGCCTGGATGGTGTTGGCCATGGTCGCCACATTTGCCGCCATCGGCAGTCTCTGGGCCATGATCCCGCTGCTGACGCTGATCGCCGCCGGCACCTACGCCAGCAAGGGTCCGTTCTGGGCGCTGTCGTCGGAATGGCTCGGAGCCGGGTCAGCCGCGGCGGGCCTGGCGCAGATCAACGCGCTGGGCAACCTGTCCGGTTTCGTCTTCAATTACCTGATCGGCTGGATCCAGGCGGAGACCGGCAGCTTCCCGCTCGCCCTGATGCCGATCGCCGCTGTGGCCACGATCGGTACGATCTGTGTGCTGGTGATCGGTCGTCACCAGCCGCGCACAGTGGCGGCAACCGCCTGATCCGCAGGACCTCGGGCGCAGAGTCGCGCGGAACCGTCCGATGCTGAGCAGGTTCCTGCCCTGGCGCCGCCCGCGAATCAACCTCGTCGAGATGCACGGGCTGATTGCGCCACGTCCAGGCGCGCTGAGTGCCGGGACCATGGCGCCGCTCATCGACCGCGCGTTCCGCACAGCGCGCGGCCAGCCGGTCATCCTCGATATCGAAAGCCCGGGCGGGTCGCCGGTACAGTCGGACCTGATCGCCGCGCTGGTCCGCCGTCGCGCCGATGAGCATGCGGTCCGCGTGCACGCGGTAATCCGCGAGGTCGGCGCTTCCGGCGGATACTGGCTCGCCTGCGCGGCCGATGAGATCCACGCCAACCCGATGAGCATCGTCGGTTCCATCGGTGTGCGCGGCGGCGGGTTCGGCTTCCCCGACACGCTCGCACGCTTCGGCGTCGAACGTCGCCTTTACACCGCGGGCGCCAACAAGGCGCGGCTCGATCCGTTCAGTCCGGAAAAGCCGGAGGATGTCGCCTTCGTTCAGGATCTCCTCGATGCGCTGCACGAACGTTTCAAGTCGTGGGTGCGTTCGCGCCGCGGCGACCGGCTGAAAGGCGATGAGGGAACGTTGTTCGACGGCAGCTTCATGCTGGGCGAGCGCGCGCTGGAACGTGGTCTGATCGATGGATTCGCCGACATCGACAGTCTGGTGCGCAGGCTCGGCGGCGAGCGCATGAAGACCCGCGTGTTCCGTCCCCGCAGGCGCGGGCTGCTGCGACGGCTGCCGGGCTTCGCGTTGGACGCGATACTGGATGCGATCGAGGAGCGAAGCTGGCGATCGAGCCTGCTAAGGTAGCGTGGTGTACCGCTCCATCGTCATTCCCGCGAAAGCGGGAACCCAAGGGCGAGTTCGGAGCTGCCTCGCCTGGGTCCCCGCTTTCGCGGGAATGACAATAGAGGGCACCGGCGTTTGATATGCAGACACCAGCGCAGCATTGAGATCGTCAGAATTTCTTCAGCGTCAGGGAGTATGTGCAACTGTTGCCGACCTTTGTTTCTGCCTTGATCGCGTTGCCGGATATCTTGCCGTCAAGCGTCTGGATCATCGGCGTTCGCAGACCCCGGGTCGTGTAGAGGTTCTGGGCAGAGCCGCTGAACGAACCATCGGCTGCCACGGGTGCCGTGATCGTCGCATTGCTGAAATGATGATATTCCAGCTTGCTGTCGGTGACGGACATCTGAACCGGCGCGCTCTTGGCGCAACTCACGGCGTTCAGGCCATCAGCGGTGAGCGCGCCGTGATAGGTCCCATCGTACGGTCCTCCCGCAACGGCGGCGACGATGCCGGCAACCGTCAGCATCGCCGCCAAGAGCACAATATGGCGCGGCATCTCAGCCCCGCCCGATGAACGGCATCTTCGTCGCCATGATGGTGACGAACTGAACGTTCAATTCCAGCGGCAGGTTGGACATGAACAGCACCTGCTGGGCGACATGGTTCACGTCCATGCGCGCCTCCTGCATCATCTGCCCGTGCGGCTGCATCTGCCCCGCGGTTGAGCGCGCCGTCAGCGGCGTCGCCGCGTTGCCGATGTCGATCTGGCCCGCACAGATATCAAACTGGCGGCCGTCGAGCGAAATCGATCTGGTGAGCCCGGTCACCCCATGCTTGGACGCGGTGTAGGCGACGGAACCCACCCGCGGCACATGCGCCGAAATCGAGCCGTTGTTGATGATGCGGCCGCCCTGCGGCGACTGGTCGCGCATCATGCGGAACGCGGCGTTGGCGCAGAGGAACATCGCATCGAGGTTCACTGAGACGACCCGTCGCCACATCTCGTAGGTAAAATCACCAAAATTCGTGGTCGGCGTGCCGCCGCCGGCGTTGTTGAACAGCATGTCGATGCGGCCAAAATTCGATTTGACCTGGGCGAACAGGTTGTCCACCTGCGCCGGATCCGTCACGTCGGTCTGCACCGCTAGTGCGCGGCCGCCGGTCTTCATACCGGCAGTCTCCTCCAGCATTTGCCCCCGCCGCCCGGCCAGCGCCACCGACCAGCCGTCATTCATTAGCGCCAGCGCCGTTGCGCGCCCAATGCCGCTGCCCGCGCCGGTGATGACGGCAAAACGGTCTGCCATGGTGTTTCTCCCCTTCGGTTCCTGTTGGCTTGCCGTATTGTGGACCTTGGTTGCGGAGCGGGGAAGATGGTGCAAGCCTCGGCCACGACGCTTCAGGAGCAAGGGCATGGCGCGGTTTGCCGCGATCGGGCTGGATCATCGCCACATCTATGACCTCACGCAGGACCTGCTCGATGAAGGCGCCGAATGCGTCGGCTACAATCCCGACACCACCGATCCACGTGTGCTGGCCGGCTTCCGCAAGCGCTTCCCGCATGTGCCCGAGGCGGAAACCGCGCGGCTGCTGGAGGATCCGTCGATCGATTTCGTGGTGATCGCCGCGCGGCCGTGCGATCGCGCCGAGCTTGCGATCGCGGCGATGCGGCGCGGCAAGGACGTGATGGTGGACAAGCCCGGCATCACCACGCTGGAGCAACTCGCGTCCGTGGAACGCGCGGTCGCCGAGACCGGGCGCATCTGGTCGATCTGCCTGGGTCGTCTCGCGTCGCCCGCGGTTCAGGAAGCGTTGCGGATCGTGCGTTCCGGCGAGATCGGCCGGCTGGTGCACACCTCTGCGCTGTTGCCGCATCGCCTGAACCGAGCGCTGCGGCCGGCGTGGTTCTTCGACCGGCCGGCCTATGGCGGGATCATCAACGATATCGGCGTGCACGCGGTCGATCAGTTTCTCGCCTTCGCCGATGCGTCCGACGCCGAGATCGCGCTGAGCTGCATCGGCGCGTTCGGCACCGAGCCCGAAGGCTTCGAGGATTTTGCCGAAATCGTCCTGGCTACGCCGTCGGTCCGCGGCTATGTGCGGCTCGATTGGTTCACGCCCGACGGTCTGCCCACCTGGGGCGATGGCCGGTTCTTCGTCGTCGGCACCGAAGGCACGCTGGAACTTCGGAAGAACCTCGACATCGAAGGCCGCGAGGGTACCGATCACCTGTTCGTCGCCAACCGTACCGCCACACGCTACCTCGATTGCAGCAAACGGCCGGTGTCGTATTACCGCGACTTCCTGCGCGACATCACAGAACGAACCGAAACGGCAATGCCGCAGCGTCAGGTGTTCGCGGTGTGCCGGCTCGCGTTGCGCGCGCAGGCGCAGGCTATCCGCTACACGGCGAAGCGTCCGTGATCGGCGTTTCCGTCATCGGTGCTCGGTAATGCGCTGCAGCCACATGCGCGGAGCCTGGTGGATCTCGCCGATCAAGTGCGTGTCGTCTGGGCAGCGGCGACCAGCGACGCGAGGCTAAGGGACGTAGCGGACCGCTACGGCTTTCCCACGACCACCGACATCGCGCGCGCCATCGAAGATCCCGCGGTCGATGCGGTGATGGTGCTGACACCGGCGAACGCGCACCTGCCGATTGCGAAGGCAGCATTTGCCGCCGGCAAGCACGTGCTGTGCGAGAAGCCGCTGGAAGTATCGATCGAGCGCGGCGAGCAACTGATCGCGGCCGGACGTCGTGCGAACCGCCGCCTCGGCATCTGCCTGCAGCTTCGCTTCCGTCTCGGCAGCCGGCGCCTGCATGAGGTGCTGGCGGAGGGCGCGCTCGGCGAGGTCCAGGCCGCGACATTGATGGTGCCATGGTGGCGGCCGCAGTCCTACTACGACCAACCGGGCCGTGGCGTGCGGGCGCGCGACGGCGGCGGCGTGCTGATAACGCAGGCGATCCATGCGCTCGATCTGTTCCGCTGGCTGGTGGGGATCGAGAGCATCGAATTGGCGCAGGTGCGCACCACGGCGCTGCACCACATGGAATCCGAGGACTACGCATCCGCTCTGGTGCGTCTGGGCAACGGTGCACCCGGAACGATCGTCGCCACGGTCGCCGCGTATCCCGGCAGCCCAGAATGGATCCACATCATCGGCTCCAAGGGCACCGCGCGGCTGGACGGCGGCAGCCTGCGACTGTCCTTCCTGGATGGGCGCGAGGAGGTGCTTGCGGATGCGTCGGGTTCGGGCGGCGGTGCGAACGTGATGGCCTTTTCGCATGAGGCGCACAAGGCGGTGCTGAGCGACTTTCTCGACGCGATCGAGCAGGCGCGCGACCCCGCGATTCCCGGTGAGGAGGCGCTTGCGACGCAGCGCGTGATCGAGGCTATCTTGGAGCGTGGTACGGCCTAGCGTCATGGCCGTCCCCGGGCTTGACCCGGGGATTGGCCCGGCCATCCATGTCTTTCAATGCCGCGCGCATCAAAGTCGTGGATGGCCGGCACAAGGCCGGCCATGACGGTACACAGTGAGGGAGAAACACGACATGCAGGACCTGCTGCCACTGGCGGAAAAATTGGGCGCGCGGCTGAAGGCGCGCGGCGACACCATCGCGATCGCGGAATCCTCGACCGGTGGGCTGATCTCGGCAGCGTTGCTGTCGGTGGCCGGTGCATCGGTCTATTTCCGCGGCGGCAGCGTCATCTACACGCAGTACGCGCGTTCCGGCTTCCTCGACATTCCGAACCCGCTGCCAAACGGCATGCGCGCATCGTCCGAACCCTACGCGGCCTTGCTCGCAACGACGGTGCGCAGCCGTCTCGGTTCGACCTGGGGGTTGAGCGAAACCGGCGCCACGGGACCGACCGGCAACCGCTACGGCGACGCCGCCGGCCACACCTGCATCGGCCTTGAAGGACCGCATTTCTCGCGCGCGATCACGCTGGAGACCGGCAGCGCGGACCGGGTGGCCAACATGCGTGCGTTCGCGAAGCGCGCACTCGATCTGCTGGCGGAAGCGCTCGGCTGACCGCTGCCGGCTGAACGCGAACCGACGGAGAGACGATCTGGTTCTGTCCAGGCTCCAGCAGTTCGTGCAAAGCTGGAATCATCCGGAGGCATCGTCCTCTGCGCCGCCGCCGCGCATCGCCATCGTCATGGCGAACTCAGTCGCTCGGCACACTCTACACGCGCCTGCTGGACATTCCGCTTGCAGTCCAGGTCGGCAGCCTCGCCATTGCCAAGCCGCTGCTGCTCTGGGTGAACGACGGGCTGATGGCGGTCTTCTTCATGGTCGTCGGGCTCGAGGTCAAGCGCGAGGTCCTCGAGGGAGCGTTGTCCAGCCTATCGAGTGCCGCGCTGCCGGCGATCGCGGCGGTCGGTGGCATGGTGGGTCCGGTCCTGCTCTATGTCGCGTGTGTATGGGGCAACGAGGCAGGCCTTGCGAGGCTGGGCCATTCCCGCCGCGACCGATATCGCCTTTGCGCTCGGCGTGCTGGCACTGCTCGGGGTCGCGCGTGCCGCCGTCGCTCAAGATATTCCTGCTGGCGCTTGCGATCATCGACGACCTGGGCGCCATCATCATCATCGCGGCGTTCTACACCGCGGAGCTTTCCGTCGTTGCTCTTGCGCTGGCGGGCACAGGGATCATTGCGCTCGCCGTGCTCAATCTGGCGGGTGTGACGTGCCGCGCCGCTTACATTCTGGTCGGCGTTTTCGTCTGGGTCTGCGTGCTGAAATCCGGCATTCACGCGACCCTTGCCGGCGTCATAGTCGGACTTGCCGTACCGCTGCGCGCGGCAGACGGCGACGTCGCCATCGCAAAGTCTCGAACACGACCTGCATCCCTGGGTCGCCTTTGGCATTCTGCCGATATTTGCCTTTGCCAACGCGGGCGTGCGGCTGACCGACATCGCTCTCACCGACCTGCTGGACCCGATCCAGTTGGGCATCGGATTGGGCCTGTTCCTGGGCAAGCAGATCGGCGTGGTCGGATCGATCTGGGTTGTCGTCCGTCTCGGCCTGGCTACGCTTCCGGAGGGTGCCAACTGGCGGCAGGTCTATGGCATGGCGCTGCTGACCGGTGTCGGATTCACGATGAGCCTGTTCGTCAGCACGCTTGCCTTTCCGGCCGAGGGCTACGACGCCGACGTTCGTATCGCCGTTCTGCTTGGCTCCCTGGCCTCAGCCATCACGGGGTATCTTGTGCTGCGCAGTGCGGTCACGAAGCGTCAGCGCGCCGAGACATGCCGGCGGTCGCCCAGCAGTGCAGCGAGCGTCGGCTCCATCGCCTCCGCCATCAGCGCCTGGCCCTCTGCACTCGGATGCAGCGGCGGACGCGGCGGTTGCATCTTCGGATCGAGGAAGAGATTGCGGTCCAAAACCCCGCCCTTCATGAACACACGACTCAGATCGAGAAACGTCACATCGCCGACGTGGTCATATCGCATTCCAAGCGCTCGGTTCACCGTGAGGGTCGTTTCGGTCGCCCAGGCCGAGCGATCGCTTGGCAGAATGCCGAGCAGCACCAGTTTGGTATGCGGCAGGCGGACTCGTAACTGCGCGATGATCGCATCGATGCCGGCGATCGTGTCCTCCGCCGACCAGTGCAGGCGACCGAGATTGTTGGCGCCGATCAGGATCACCGCGACCTTCGGCGCGATGCCGGCGACCTCGCCGTTCTCAATGCGCCAGAGCAGGTGCGCCGTCGTGTCGCCAGTGAAGCCGAGGTTGATCGCGTTGCGGTCGCCATAGAAGCGCTGCCATATCGGAGCGAAGTCCTGCCACTCGGGCGGGCCGTGCCTTTCCCAGTCCTGGGTGATGGAATCGCCGAGGAAGAGCAGATCGACATGTCCCTTGCGCAATTCTTCCAGCTTCGCCTCGTGGCGGGCGCGCCACTGGGGCAGGTCGGTTCGCGAAAGCGGCGTGGCGGCGAGCACCGTTTGCGGATGCGGCGCCGGGTTGGCACCGCACAGCAACAGCAGGGCAGCGGCCAGACATAGCCGCAGGATGGGTCGCATGGCCTGTCAGGCGATCCCAGCGACGGCCAGCACGGTGGTCAGGCCTGCGGCCATTCCCCGAATCGAGGGGTCTGGTGCCACGTCGATCCACTCCTCCAGCGAATGGCCGCGCCCCCCGGTGCCGCCGGAACCAATCTTGATCGCGGGGATGCCTAGGCTCATCGGGATGTTTGCGTCGGTGGAGGAGAACTCGAACCCCGGTCGGAAACCGTGCGCGCAGATCGCCGCATGCGCGAGGCGCACCAGATCGGTCGTTACGTCGGTACGGCCGGCGGGCCGGTCGCCGATCTTTGTGACCTCGGCCGTGACCGGACCGTTCTGCGTCGAACGCGCCGCGTTCTCCGTTGCGACCGATTTCTCGACGAACCGGAGGAATGTCGCCTCAAGCCGGGCCAACTCGTCAGGCGACTCGGATCGCAGGTCGAACTCCGTCCACACGCTGTTGGGGATCGAGTTGATCGATGTGCCGCCTCCAGTGACGCTCGCGCTGTAGGTGGTCTTTGGGCTCGCCGGCACTTCGATGCGGCCGAGCCGGGCGATGGCATCCGCCATGGCGAACATCGGGTTCACCAGTCCGAAGGCGCCATAGCTGTGCCCGCCGGGTCCCTTGAAGGTGACGCGGTAGCGCTTCGAGCCGACCCCGCCCACTGCAATGCGGTCCATGTCTGGGCTGTCCACGGTGATGAAAGCACTGATGCGGTCCTTGTATGGGCCCTTCTGGAACAGATGCCGCATGCCGCGCAGATCCCCGGGCCCTTCCTCGCCCACGTCGGCCACAAACAGGAGATCGGCGCGCGTGCGCACACCGGCCGCATCCATTGCGCGCAGCCAGGCCAGCAGCACCGCCAGCGAACGCGTATCGTCGCCGACGCCGGGTGCGTAGAGCCGCGTGCCCTCACGCCGAACCGTAAGGTCGGTGCCCGGTGGAAACACCGTATCGAGATGCGCCGCGACGCAGACCAGCGGACCATTGCCCGCCCCTGGGCGCAGCCCGGTGATATTGCCCTCGGCGTCGATCTCCAGGTTCTTCAGTCCATGCGCCTCGGCCATCGCATGGAATGCGCGGGCGCGGGCCGTCTCCTGGAAGGATGGCGCGGGCACCTGCGTCAGCGTGACGATGTCCTCTACCGTGCGGTCATGCTCGGCCGCGAGCGTGGCGACGGCAGTGCGATAGGCTTCGCTGGCCATGACCTCGCGGATGATCGATTCGGCGTGACTGGTCATGGAAGCTCGGTCCTTGGAGGCGGCGCACGGTATTGGACGAGGACCGGCGCCTGGGCAAGATGTGCCGGCGCAATGGAGGTGACACCATGGATCCGAGCGTGCGATTGGAGCAGGAACTGCCGCCGTTTCCGCGTTGGCTGGGCATCAGGGTGACATCGGCGGCTCCGGATCGGGTGGTTGCCGAACTCACGGTGCGAGAGGAACTCTGCACCGCGGGTGAGATCATCCATGGCGGCGCCATCATGGCCTTCGCCGACACTATCGGTGCGCTCGGGACGGTCATGAACCTGCGCGAGGGACAGGGCACAACGACGCTGGAGAGTAAGACGAACTTCTTCTCCCCGGGCCCGGTGGGAGCGCGGCTCACCGCGGAGGCCATGCCGCTGCACCGCGGCAGGCGTACCCAGGTGTGGGAGACGCGGCTGACCAACGAGGATGGCCGCCTGGTGGCAAAAGTGACGCAGACCCAGATGGTATTGTGATCAATTGTCTATACAACAGAACGTGGTAGACAGCCAACCGTGGGTTGTCCTACGTGCGGTCCTGGCCCGCCACGCAAGAAGGAGTTCGACCATGTTGAAGTCAGGACTGATTGCCTCGGTCTGTGCGTTGGGACTGCTCGCTGCGCCGGTCATGGCGGCCGGGACCGCGGCGACATCGCCCGCTGCCACCTCGGGGAAGCCCGGCATGACGCATCACAAGGCGACACATGTGTCGACCGGGGCTACCCATGTGACGCGATCCGCCGGGTCGAGCAGCAGAGCCAGCGCGCACGATAACATGGCCGACCAGCTGAACGGCCAAAGCCTCCAGGCGGCGATGCAAGGGCGTCCGTTCGGCGCCGGTGGCACTGGCGTGGGCGGCGGGCCTGCGGTCGCGCCGCAGCCGGGCCCTGCCTCCAGGCCGTAGCGGGCCGACCGAGAGGCGGCCGACTGGCAGGACCAGTCCCGGTCCGACAAGATGACGGCAGGAAATCGGAGAGCGCCATGAGTGCCTTCATGATCGACCAAACGGGCAACTCCGGCTTGCAGGCTGCCGTGGATCAGTCGTTCTGGGCTCGACCTTGCATAGCTTCGACCATGCCATGGTCATCACGGTCGCCACACAAGCCGGCAATGTGCCGTTCCATATCCGGAACCTGCTGGCGTATCTGCTGCACGACGCGGCCTAGTTCGCCACGGATCACGCCATGCTGGAGGGCGACGACAGGCAGCCGTACCACAAGCGGCGCTGTCGGTAGCGGCAGGCGCACGTTCGCGTGAATTGGCGAAGGTGATCGGCCATCGATGCGACGGCGCGGTCGCCGTCGGATATACGCCCCGGCGATGTGACCTCACGGGCTAACGGATGGATCTGGTTTCGCAATCTGTTGCTGGCAATCTGTGCGACGGCGACCGCGGCCGCGGTCGTCATATTTTGGTGCTCGACTTCGACCTGTATCGCTTCGTGGGTGGCGGGCAATCGGTCTATCAGCGGCTCATCGCATTGCGTCCAAATGATACCTTCTATTACTTCCGGCGGCTGGAGACGGCGGACCGCCCGAGGCCCGGCAATGTCATTGCTATACCTTATCGACTGACCTATTGGGTCCGTCCGGATGATCTGCCGGATGGGCAAGCTCATTTCATCTGGGCGTATCTCGAATGCCGGAACATGGCGGCGGCAGCGCGCGAAGCCGTCGGCGCAGGCTTTGACTTCGATGTCGCCGATGCACCCGATTACAATCAGTTGGGGCCCTTCATACGTCCGGCGCTACAGGCCGAGGGGCTGCGTGTATCGACGGTCGCAGTGGCAATGCACGGCACGCTGTCATCTGCTTTTAGTGCCGGATGGCCGACCGGGCGAGCGGATGACCGGATGCTGGCCGAGATGCGGGACCGGGAGCATCTGCAGTTTCGCGCCGCGGACGCGCGCTATGCGATCAGTGCGAGCTATGCAGCGCAGTGGGGCCGGTGTGCACCGCTCGCGGTGAACCTGCTCGATCCACTTTGCATCGTGGATTGTGCAGATCCGATTTTGCCGACGCGCAGCGTGGAGCCTGCCGATCTTGCCTTCGTCGGACGACGTGAGAAGAGCAAGGCACCAGACCTGTTCCTTGACATAGCCTGGTGGATCGACCCGTCACTTTATCGACGTCTTTTGTTGATCGGACCAGATGGACCAAACCAGCTCGGCACCGGATCCGATGCGATCCTAGCCAAGATCGCGCGACAACGGAGCCTATGTCCGGACGTAGCCGGCACCTGGACGCGCGATGAGGTGGATGCCTTGTTCGCCTCCCGTACGTTGTTGTTGCTGCCATCCCGCCAGGACACGTTCAATCTGGTTGCGTTGGAAGCGATCCAGCATGGCTGTCCGGTGGTGATCTCCAACCGCGCTGGTTTTGCGCAATGGCTTCGTACCCATTTACCCGAGCTGGACTGGCTTATCTCAGACATCGATTGCAGCCGCAGTGCTGCCGGCCGTGCGGCATCGATCCTGCGGGATTACGACGCTTGTCGCGAGAACCTGGTCCTCGCCGTGCAGCGTCGGCGACTCAGGCCGAATGCGGCAACCGTTGACGCGGTGTATTTCCCGGGTGGGCGCCGTGATACGGCGGCACAGCAAACAACGATGGACCTAGCCGCACGCTTCGCGCCGTTGCTGCGGATTGCGATCACATCGGAACCGGAACCGAGCCTGCTGCGGTCGGCGGTGATCGCCAAGCAACGCCTCGGGAATGCCGGTCACAGAGCGCTGAACACTGTGCACCGCAAGATTGGCCGACAGCGCGTCAAGGGGGCGATTCGCGAATTCACCGGGCATACCCCCGAGGTGTTCGGTCAGATCAACCGTACCCGTGGTTTGTCGGGATTCCATGCATGGCTGCGGCACGGGCATGAAGCGAACGATAAGCAGGTTCTGGACAAGATTCGCAGTCTGTCCCGCGAGATTCCAAATCGGCGGATCGATCGGGTTCCATTGTTCCGAGAACTCGCCCGGCTTGAACGACGCGCCGGCCGCGATATCGTCGCTGCCGCTTATGGCCTGCGCGTGATGCGCTGGTTGGGACGCGACGTGTTTGGAGATCTTCCATATGTTGCCTCCGCGCTGGAAACCGAGGGTTATGCGCATGAGGCCGCTACGGCGCGTGCCATGTTCGGCGACGAGCCTGACTCATTCAATCGCTGTCGCAACCTAATGCGCGAAGCGGTGGAACGCAACCGGCGTAATCCCGTGCGGCCGCTCGCGGTACTAGACGATCGGCGCGGCGGGAGCGTGCCGCGAGTATCCGTCATCGTATCGCTTTACGACGCGGCGGCCAAGTTGAGTACGCTCCTGACCGCGCTGAGCCTGCAGAGTTTGGCGCGGCGCGGCGAACTCGAAGTAGTGCTGATCGACAGCAATTCGCCAGGCGACGAGCGTGGTGCTTTTGCTGCATTCGCTGCGGAAAACAGCCTACCGATCGTCTATGCGCGATCGCATGAGCGCGAAACGATCCAGGCGGCGTGGAACCGCGGCATTCACTTCTCGCGTGGCACCTACCTGGCTTTTCTTGGTGCAGATGAAGGCCTGCATCCGGATGCCTTGCGCCAGTTGGCGGCTGTGCTGGACGCCGATCCAACTGTGGATTGGGCGATCGCAGACAGCATGGTAACCAGCGTGGATCGCAATGGAGTATTCAATGCCGATGTCATGCCCTACGATCGCCGCGATTATCGCCAGGATCTCGTGTATCTGGATACCACCTACCTCTCTTGGGTAGGCGGCCTGTACAGGCGGTCGGTTCACGATCGGTTCGGCTGGTATGACGAAAGCTTCCGTGCGGCGGGCGACACCGAGTTCAAGAACCGCATCATGCCACATATTAACTCAGTGCATGTCCCACGCATGCTCGGCGTATTCAACAACTATCCGGAGGAGCGCACCACGCAGAGCCCGCGGGCTGAAATCGAGGACTTGCGCGCCTGGTATTTGTGGCGGACGACCGCCGGCATGCAGCATGCTTTCGCTGACCGACCGGCGGAAGATGCCGCTCGCCTGTTCATTGATTGCCTGAACTATCGGAAGGCTTTTTGCTCCCATTGGAGCACCGACTTCGACGTTGCGGCTGCGGTGGCGGAGCATCTCGTCGGACGTCCGGATGCGCCTGCGTGGGCCGCGACGGCATCGAGCGAGGCGAGGGCGATCTTGTCGTTGGTCCGCGGTATCGATCTCGTGCCCGCGGACATGCTGTGCGGGCCACGTGGTGTGTTGACCGCGTTGTGGGTACATCGGCAGCTTACGACGATACGGCGGCTTGCCGTAAAGCATCGTTCGGCTTTCACTATGCCACTAACTCCCAACTATGAGGTCTTTAACGACAATCGCCATGAGCAACATTGTTCTTCCTGGAGTGACCGCTGACGCCAGAATTGTGAGGTGTCGCGTTCGATCCGATCTTGATCCCGTGTCACAGGGCGGGCAACCGCGTAGGTCTTTCCGAGCACTGCTATCCGACGGCTGGCGGGAGCCTTGGATATGCCCGATGGCGACGACCGCGTCCGTGCGCTGATGACTGCGACGATTCGGTACTCTCGACGCAAAAGAAACGTGGCTTGTCCTGCATGGGAATTGACCAGGAGCAGCCTTGGCTGCCGCGCGGGCGGGACCAATCCGAAGGGAAGGGTGTAGTGATCCGACAGCTCGCAAAGAGGGTCGCCATGCTTGCGCCTCCTGTCAGACGCATCGTCGAGCAGCGCGACGCGGCGCTGGGTCGGGTCGCCGAGTTGGAGTTGCGTCCGAATTCTGCGCGCGCGGATAAAGGGGCGACAGCCCTGCTCGCGATGGCTGCCAGCCAGTATGCCTTGCTGTCAGGCGCGGAATGGGCGCGTTACGCGATTCCGCTGGATTACCTTCCTTCCCGCGATCTGCGGCCACGCTGGGGAACAACGTCCCCGCCGATCGCGGCGATCGCTGGCTGGATCGCCGAGCATGACGCGAACTATCATAGCATCCTCCGTGCCATGGCCGAGCGGGCCGATCTGTTGGCCAGAATTCCGCTACAATTCGACCATACCACGCTTGAACCGGCGTGGTTCGGCGTTCCGTTTGCTCCATTCGATGCGGCCGCACTTTATACCTTGATTGGCGAGACAAAGCCGCGGCTTTATCTGGAAATCGGGTCCGGCGTCACGACCGCATTCGCACGGCGATCAATTCAGGACCACGGTCTCTCGACACGGATCATATCGATTGATCCGGAGCCACGGGCGGCGATCGATGCGATTTGCGACGAGGTGGTACGCCAGGGGCTGGAGACATGCGACATCAGTCTGTTCGACGCGCTGCAGCCAGGCGACATCCTGTTCATGGATGGATCGCACCGGGTCTTTATGAACAGCGACGTCACGGTGTTCATGATCGATGTGCTGCCGCGTCTCAGGCCGGGCGTGTTGATCCATTTGCACGATATAACGTTGCCATGGGACTACCCCGACATGTTCATCAATTGGTACTGGAGCGAGGCCTATATCCTGGCGGCCTACCTGATCGGTGCACGGGAGCGGGTTCTCCCGATTTTCCCAACGACCTGGGTGTGTCGCGCTCAGCAATTCGACCACTGGTTTGAGCGGCCGATAGTTGATTTGGGCGCAGGCAAAGATAGCTGGCGTGGAGGAGGGTCGATGTGGTTCACCCATGCTCCCTGAGTCACATGGACGGCAAACCATTGCATTGGCCAGTTGCAGCCTGATAACCTCAGGTCCGACCAAAGAAGCGACTTGGCCGACCGTTACGGCACCTGCTCGTCGATCATGCCAACGCTACGCCCGTAGCCGGGCGAATGCGACTGGAGAACGCCAGCGTCGCCATGCAGCTACGACAGCCGAGCCGATCGCAATGGAGCGAAGCTCCAGGTGTCGGTAAACTATTTCAGTGGCCGGCACAAGTACGACAAGCGTGGCAACCACCTGTGCAACGGCATAAGCCAAGGCGCTTTCTGCCCATGCAGCATGCACAACCACGATCATGACCCATGCCACAACCATTGCCGGAAAGTGCAGCAGGTAGATGGTGTAGCTTCTCTCTCCGACCATGAAGAGAAGCCTGTTGAGCGCGCCCGGCAGCGCACGCGACACATTTCCACCAATGGCAAGCATGACGAGTGCCAGGTAGCACGGAGCAGTGAGCAGCATTCCCGCGCCGTCGAGATAATCGGGCCCCGAAGGAGCCGCGGACAGAGGTGAGCGGCATAAGGACAGCATGAAAATCGGCATCAGCAGGAATCCGGCCGACAGGGCTCGCCCGTATCGAATGGTCCGGAGCAGGGCCGCCTCCGGCACATAAGCCAGCAGCACGCCAAGGGCCATGTAATCGAACCTGTAGCTGAGCAGATACGTGCAGAGCTCGGAGCGCTGGCCCAGTGTCAAAAGAATCCTTGAATATGAACACGCCGCATATACAGCGGCAGCACATGCAACAAAGGCATATCCAACCAGTCGCGGCGAGGCTCTCGATCCCAGAGCGACGATCGCAAGAACGGCGGCGGCAGCGTAGAACTGGAACTCCACGGACAGGCTCCACATCGCGCCATTCATGTAGGACGCGCCGCCCCCATAATTTATCAGATAGCCGCCGAGGATTGCAGCCGCTTCCTCCGTGAAGCGGGACGCTGGCACGGAAAGAAAACTTACTGCGTATGGTGGCCAGTCCACCACTCGGATGATTGCATTTACCGCACCGCCGAATGCGAGAAATGCCAGAATTGGCGGATAAAGCCGAAAGCCTCGTCTGATCAGGAAGCTGACCGGCTCATAATTGCTTCTGATCAGCGAACGGGTCACGACAAATCCGCTGATGATGAAGAAGAGCTCGACACCCGCATAGAACGGGTTGGTCAAGCGGACCGGCAAAGTTGCAAGCAGCGTCGAAGAAAAGCTCAGGTGGCAGATGAGCACCATAGTGATCGCGACACCGCGCAGGATCTGAATGTCATCGATCTTGTGGGCCACCACCGACAGGTTGGCGGCGGTTGCATTTCGCGCCATTCCGATTCCTCTAACCCTCGCCGGGACATTAGCACAACTGTCGGAGATCATGTCGAGGGATAGCCGGCCCCGAATGGTGTATCCGGAATTCTGGTCCGCCGCTCCGGCGAGGGCGCACCGAGAAGGCCGATACTCCGCTCAGCAAGCCGGCCAATTTTCAACCGATCATCGTCATCCGCTGCCGCGGCAGGAAACTCCAGCAGGTCCAGATATGCGCGATAGGCAATGCGATAGTCGTAATGCGTCGCGGAACGCCGCGCCGACGCCCCGATCCGGACCCTGCCGACATGATCGGCGAGCAATTCCACCACGCGCTCCGAATAGCGCTCCAGGTCGTCCTCGACAACCGCTTCGATGCCCGACGTCAGGTCCAGCCCCCGGAACGCCGCGGCCGTGCCGAGCACCACCTTTCCCCCGGCCATCGCCTCGATCGTCTTCAGTGACGTGCCGGTTCCGTACGGCAGCGGGATCAGCACCAGATCAGCCAGGGCATACAAGGCCATCAGCAGCGCATCCTCAACCCGCCCGAGCGCCACAAAGTTGCCGTCACGCTCCGCCGGCGCACAGCCGCCCGCAACAACGAAGCCGATGTCGGCGGCCCCCGCCCACCCGCGCATCCGCCGGGCCAGCTCACGGATGCGATCGGCCGCGACCACGTTCGGTTCATGCAGGCTGCCGACGAAAAGGCAGATGCGGCGGCCCGGCAGTTGCAGCCCGAACTGCTCCGCGATGATGCGGCGCGGTTCGGGCAATCGATCGAGATCGAACAGACGGCCATCGGCCGGATTGGGCGCCAACTCCGCCTGCAGCCCGGCGTCTCGCAGCGTTGCCTGATCGCTCGACGAGACGGCAACCAACCGATCGGCCATACCAAGCGCCCTGCGCTCGAAGCGCCAGGCCAGTTTCCGCAGCGCAGGTGCGTCGGAGATCTGCATAGCCATGATGTCATGCACCGTCAGCACGACACGCTTGCCCTTCTGGCGAGCGATCGGTCCAACCACGCTCATCCAGAACGGGTATTCCAGCAGCACGACGTCGGCCCATCGTATCAGTCGGCGAATCCTGCGGCGGAAGCGACCAATGAAGCGCAGCCGGATGAACTGCCAGATGATCCAGTCGTGCCGCGTCCCCTTGCCGAACGTTGCGGCCAGCACGGCAAGGCGCAGCAGAATCCTGGCAAGGACCGCAGAGGGAGGCACGCGGCCCAATGCGCTCACGTGACAGCCGGGCACGGCCATCGGCGCGCGCCTGCCGCTTTGCAACACCCGGATGCTGACAACCTTGGGCGCGAGGAAATCGACCAGCAGGTTGCAGCGCCGGCTGGCCCCCCCTTGCTTCTCGACGAAATCCTCCCATGGGTACAGCAGCGCGATCCGTCGCGGCGCGGCACCGACATGCAGCGATTCCGTCGAGGCGATCGCCTGAACCAACGCTTGCGGATTGTGCTGCGCCAACCATCGCCCGCGGCTGCCGCGCGCCCTCGCGGACAACGGCACCAGGTCCGCCGCGGCCTGTCGAATCGCCCGCGCCAGGACCGCAGGGTTGCGATCGTCGCACAGCACGCCCGCGCCATAGGCGGCGAGCTGGTCGCTCATCCAGCTGTCGCGTGTGGCGATCACCGGCTTGCCGGCGGCGAGTGCCTCCATGAACACGCCAGACGTGCGTGCGGTGTAGATGGATTGCCAGTATGGCAGCAGCACGACATCGGCTTCGTGCAGTTGCCGGTAATATGCCTCGGGGCTGAGCGTCTCCACCAGCAGCTCGCAATGCGGCAGATGCTCGGCCTGGAAGGCGGCGATCGCGTCAGCGACCTCAGGCGTGGGATCGTTGCATTGCAGGACGAAGTGAAAACCCTCGCCGAACCCGTCGCGATGCAGAATGCGAATCGCGTCGAGTATTTCGTAGAAGCCCTTCTCGTCGCGCGCGCTGCCAAGGCTGACGAGCCGGCATCGCCGTGCCCGATCGGACGGCTGGGTGGCACCGTCGCACGCTTCCGGTGGCACGTGCGGGATCGGCAGCACCTCGATCGGCAATGTAGTAAGTTCCTCGAGCAGATCGCGAAGCCGCTCGCTGTCGGTCGCGAGGCGCACGCCGCATCGCTCGGCGATGCGTTCCAAAAGAAAGAACGAGCAGGCAGCCACCGCTGATCGATAGAAATCCGGCTGATAGCGCAGCAGGTAAACGTATGCGAGAGACCGCCTCCGGCGCAGGAACAACGGCAATAGCGCAAGACCAAGAATCTGCCGGTCGATGAAGCTGTGCACGAACACGATGGAGCGTGGCGGCAGCCGCCGTGCCCTGGCTGCCAACGTGAAAAGGAAGAAGAGGTTCGCCGGGAGCTTCGCCAGCGCCCGGCCGAGCCAGGTGGCAGGGCGACGCGCGCCCCACATGTCCTCCGCAAACACCGCTTCCACGCCGATATGTTCGGCGATCTCCCGCTCGGACAACCTGTGCGCGAGGATCAACGGCGCGTAGCCGCTCTGGCTCGCGGCGTGCGCAACTGCCGCATCGTATGCGAAATGATGCCCGACGAGGTTCTTCAGTGTTGGGTCGACGATGCAGAACGTCGGTCCCTGCGTATCAGCCGCCTTCTGCGCCATACGCACCTTCTCACCGACCCGTCATGCCAAGTCAACGCGGTGGACTCGCTGCTTCCCGCCGGCCTAGCATCCCCACCTGCCAGCCGGGGGGAATCAGCCATGAAAGCAGCCGTCTTCCACGAACCGCATCAGCCGCTCACCATAGAAGACGTGCAGCATGCGCCGCTGAAGCGCCGGGAGGTCCTGGTTCGAACGGCCTTCGCCGGGCTCTGCCACTCGGACCTGCATTTTATCGAGGGGCTGTATCCATACCCAGCGCCCTGCGTGCTCGGCCACGAGGCTGCCGGCGTGGTCGAGGCGGTCGGCGAGGACGTAACCTACGTGAAGCCGGGCGATCATGTGATCACGTGCCTTTCGGTGTTCTGCGGCGAATGTCCGCAGTGCATGACCGGCCATCCCAACCTGTGCGAGAACACCGAGGTCAAGCTGCTGCCGGGTGCGGCGCGACGGCTGACCTGGAAGGGCGAGGTTCTCAATCAGGCGTTCAACCTCTCTGCGTTCGCCGAGAAAATGCTGGTGCACGAGCATGCGGTGGTGAAAGTCCGTCACGACGTGCCGCTGGACCGCTGCGCCCTGGTCGGCTGCGGCGTGATGACCGGCGTCGGCGCGGTGTTTCACGCCGCCAAGGTCGAACCGGGCGCGACCGTCGCGGTGATCGGCTGCGGCGGCATCGGACTGTCCGCGGTGAATGGCGCGGCGATGGCGGGCGCATCACGCATTATCGCCATCGACACCGTGGCGTCCAAACTCGAGGTCGCCAGGGCGATGGGTGCGACCGACACGATCAATGCGTCGAACGCCGATCCGGTGGACATGGTGAAGGAGATGACCGGCGGCGGCGTGCCCTATTCCTTCGAGGCGATCGGCACCAAGACGACCGCGGAGCAGTCCTTTCGCATGCTATGTCCGGGCGGCACGGCCACGATCATCGGCATGATCCCGCTCGGCACCAAGATCGAGCTGCACGGTGCGGACTTTCTGCGCGACCGGAAGATCCAGGGCACGTCGATGGGCGGCAACCGATTCCGCGTCGACATGCCGAGGCTGCTCGAACTCTATGTGCAGGGCAAGCTGAAGCTGGATCATATGATCTCCGGACATATCAAGCTGGCCGAGATCAACGAAGGTTTTGCCCAGATGAAGTCGGGCACGATGGTGCGGCAACTAATCGACTTCTCAGCGGGCTGAACAGCGGCGCAATGGCGAAGTACGGCATCGGCCAGCCGGTCACCCGGTTCGAAGATCCTCGGCTGTTGCGTGGGCAAGGGCATTTCATAAACGACGTGAACCTGCCGGGCCAGGCCTATGCGGTCATGCTGCGCAGCCCGCATGCGCATGCGCGGATCGTCGCGATCGATGCGGCGGCGGCACAGGCCGCGCCGGGCGTGCTGGCGGTGTTCACCGAGGCCGACCTCGCCGCCGACAGGCTCGGCACGATGCGGGTGAACCTGCCGCGCAAACGCCCGGATGGTTCGCCGCTGTTCTATTCGCCGCACCCTGGCCTGGCGCGCGGGCATGTGCGTTATGTCGGCGATCCGGTGGCAATGGTCGTCGCCGACACCGCGAATGCGGCGCGCGACGCGGCGGAGCAGGTAAACATCGAATACGAGCCGCTGCATGCCGTCACCGACACGGCACAGGTGCTGTCGCCCGGCGCGCCCGCGGTATGGCCGGAGTGCACCGACAACCTGTCCCACATCTTTGAAGCCGGGAATCGAGCGGTGACCGAGGCCGCGATCGCCAGTGCGGCGCATGTCGTGCGAAGGCGCTTCGTCATCAGCCGCGTCTACGCCCACTACATGGAGCCGCGCGGCGCGATAGGCAGCTACGATCGGGGCGACGAACGCTATACGCTGTACGCCGACGTGCAGTATCCGCACCGCGTGCGCGACGCCCTGGCACGCAACATCTTCAAGGTGCCCGAAAGCAAGATCCGAGTGATCGCCGGTGATGTCGGCGGCGGGTTCGGCACCAAGGGTTGGCAATACGTCGAGCATCGGCTTGTACTGTGGGCGGCGCGCCGACTCGACAGGCCGGTGAAATGGTCCAGCACGCGCAGCGAGGCGATCCAGGCCGACGAGCATGCCCGCGACAACATCGTCGAGGCCGAGCTTGCGCTGGATGCAGAGGGTCGCTTCCTTGGCTTACGGGCGAACACGATCTGCAATGTCGGGGCCTACATCTCGGCTGAACGCAATCTGCTGTCCACGTTCAGCAATGTCGCCACGCTGAGCGGTGTCTACGCAATTCCTGCGGCGTATACCCATGTCTCGGTGGCGTTCTCCAACAGCAACCCGACCGCACCCTATCGCGGCGCAGGAAGGCCGGAGGCGGCCTATGTGATCGAGCGGCTGATTGACGAGGCGGCCCGCGAACTTGGTCACGATCGGGTCGCGCTGCGGCGGAAGAACCTGGTCCCCGAGACCGCGATGCCATACCGCAACGCGTACGGCATGAACTACGATTGCGGCGCGTTCGAACGCGGCATGGATGCAGCATTGCAGCTCGCCGATTACGACGGCTACGCGACGCGGCATGCGGACTCCCGACGGCGCGGCAAGCTGCGCGGCATCGGCATCGCCAATGCGATCGAGCGTGCGGCGTCGCCAGGCCTGGAATTCGCTGAGATCCGCTTCAATCCCGGCGGCTCGGCGATGGTGCTGATGGGCAGCAAGAACCAGGGTCAGGGCCACGAGACGATGTTCAAGCAGATCGTCAACGAACAGCTCGGGCTCGAGCCAGCCGATGTGCAGTATATCGACGGCGATACCGACCGCGTCGCGTTCGGTGTCGGCACAATGGGTTCACGCTCCACGGTGATTGGCGGGACTGCGCTCACCGTCGCTGCCGGCAAGGTGATCGCCAAGGCGAAGAAAATTGCCGCGCATCTGATGGAGGCAGCGGAGGCCGACATCGAGTTCGCCGATGGTCGGTTCGTGGTTGTGGGAACCGACCGTGCGTTGACGATGCAGCAGGTTGCGATGGCGGCTTTTCAGCCGGCGCGCCTGCCGCCTGGTCTGGAGCCCGGACTCTATGAAACCGGCACATTCACACCGACACAGGACACCTTCCCCAACGGGTGCCATGTCTGCGAGGTGGAGATCGATCCGGACACCGGCGAGGTTGCACTGCTGCGCTACGCGGTGTCGGACGATGTCGGCACCGTGATCAACCCAATGGGACTGAAGGGCCAGATCCACGGCGGCATCGCGCAAGGGCTGGGCCAGGTGCTGATGGAGCAGGTGGTGTACGACGCGGAGTCGGGCCAGTTGTTGAGCGGCAGCTTCATGGACTATGCGATGCCTCGCGCCGACACGACCTGCGATGTCGCAGTGGTCAGCAACGCGGTTCCCACCTCGCTCAATCCGCTCGGCGCAAAGGGCGCGGGTGAGGCCGGCACGGTCGGCGCATTGCCGGCGGTGATGAACGCGGTGCTGGACGCACTGGCGCCGCTTTGCGTGCGCGGGCTCGACATGCCGGCGACCAGCGCTCGGGTCTGGGCGGCCATCGAGGCGGCGGCGATCAGGGGCTAGCGCCCACCACTCTGCCCACATTTCCAGTGGGCACGATTGTGGTTGACGCGCGAGCCAGCCGTGCCGCTCACTTGCCGGCAAGCGACATCCGGGAGGTCGTCCTTTGAGCGAAACGCTCCTGCGCGACATCGCCGAATTCTGCCGCCGCGCCCGCATGGCAAAGTCCACCTTTGGACGGCTGGCGGTGAACGACGGCAAGCTGGTCAGCCGGCTCCGCCTCGGCGGGCGCGTCACCACTGACACGGTCAGCCGCGTGCGCGCCTTCATCGATGGCGAACGCGCCGGCGCGGTGAACGGCACGCCCGCTGCATTGACTGTGCCGCCGCGAGAGCCGTCCACCGGCACCACGCACAACTTTCGCTTCTACGACAACCGCCAGAAATACCTGCTGTTCGTCACCACCTGCAGCGAGAAATGGGTCGTCGCCCAGCGGGTCGGCATGGAACTCGCCAACATTCACCCCCGTCCGCCGGCATTGCGCCTGTTCGACGCCGGCATGGGCGACGGCACGGTCCTCACGCGCACGATGCGCGCCATGCACCACCGCTTTCCCACGATGCCGTTCTATATTGTGGGCAAGGAGATCAGCCTCGAGGACGTGCGGCTGGTGCTCGAGAAGATGCCCGACCGGCTGTTCGAGCATCCGGCGACCATTCTGGTCATGACCAACATGTACTACTCCGAGGCGCCGTGGCTGAAGCCGAACTCGGTCACATCCGCCACCAGCCTTGTCTGGCACGAAGTGGCATTGACCGGAAACACCGCGCACGACTTCGAGGCGCAGATCACCGATCTCGCGCCGTTCCTTACGGAACACTGGCGTGCCCGCATGGGCCGCACCACCGGCAACCCGGTCTACGAAAAACCCGTCGTGCTGGTGATCTATCGCGAGGACCACAGGTTCCTGCTTGATCAGGTGCGCCCGCGCCGCGGCTTCACCGAGGCCGAGTACGACCTGATCATAGCGTCGCAGCCCTATCGCGCCCGCGCCCCGATCGAGTTCAAGGCGCGTCGCGTGGTCGCTCCGCTGGCGCGTGCGCTCGCGCCGGGCGGGCGGCTGATCGCGATCCACTCGCATGGCAACGATCCGGGACTGGAGATCATCCAGCGCATCTGGCCCGGCGAAGATCCTTTCACCACCGACCGCCATGCCCTGCTGCGCGCGACCAAGGCTGAGCTTGGCAACACCGGACGCGATTTGAATTTCGGTGCGTATGCCGATGCGCGTTCGTTGTTCCGCTACGACATGCACACCCTGCCGAGCGAGATCAGCGAGACGATTGGCACGTCCACGCTGTTTGCCGCCTGGAATGCGGCGATCTACGTCGCACAGATCGAGGACCAGCGTCTGTCCGAAGCGATCAGCAGCGGCGCCTATCTGGAGGCGACCAAGGCGGTGCTGCAAGAGCACGGGGGATTGTGGTTCTGGGACGAATCCTACGTGATCTCGCGCAAGCGGGATTCCGGCTGATGGACGCGAGCACGATGCAGGCGGCGCAACGCCGGCGTGTAGCGGAGTTGATCGGCGGATGCTCAATCGAGTTGTCGCCGCGCGACGAGTTCGCCGGCGATGCATTGCGGAAGTTGCTCGACCCGGGCAGGACCGTCTTCGTCAACCATCCACCGAGCGTGACGCATCATGATATCGTTGCCGCCTGCGTCAGGCTGCATCGCGCCGGGTTTCGTCCCGGTCCCGCACGTCGCCGCGCGTCGGCTGGCGAGCTACACGCAGGCCAGCGATTTCCTGCATCGCGCGGTGGACGAAGCGGGCGTCGAATCCGGCCCTGATCATCGGTGGCGACGACAGCCCGGCCGGCCCGTTCCGCGCGAGCCTCGACCTGCTGGCGACCGGTGTGGTCGAACGCCAAGGCATCAAAAGCGTTGCGTTCGCCGGTTATCCCGAGGGCCATCCCGCGATCGACTCGCACACATTGGATGCCGCGTTGCAGGCCAAGGTGGCACTGGCCCGCCAGCGTGGGCTCGATGTGTCATTGGTGACCCAGTTCGGCTTCGAGGCGGCACCGATCCTGCGCTGGATGGCGTCGCTGCGCGCGCACGGCATCGGTTGCCCCGTTCGCATCGGCGTGGCTGGCCCGGCGCGTGTCGCGACCCTTGCAAAATTCGCCATACGCTGCGGTATCGGCGCGTCGTTGCGTGCGCTGGCCCGCGGGCACGCGGCGTTCGCGCGCATTCTGGTGGAAGCCGGTCCTGATGCGATGATCGGCGAACTGGTCGCAGGCGAGGATGCAGGCGCTCCCATAGAGGGCTTCCACGTCTTCACCTTCGGCGGCGTGCGCCGCACGGCGGAGTGGATCCGCGCGACAAGGGATGCCGCCTGACGGCCGAAGCGCTACAAATCAAGCCCGGGCAGCAAGGAGGAACGCCATGTCCGCCAGCAAGGAGCCGCCGTTTCGAGCCGACCATGTCGGCAGCCTGCTGCGGCCGGCCGAGGTTCGCCAGGCGCGCGAGGATCATCAGGCTGGCCGAATCACGGCGCAGCAATTGCGTGCGATCGAGGATACCGCGATCCGGCGTCTGGTGAAGTTGCAGGAGGACGTCGGCCTGCAAGGCGTCACCGACGGTGAAATCCGCCGGACCTCCTGGCACATGGATTTCTTCTACCAGATCGCCGGTGTGGCCAGGCTGCCGGAAAAGGTGCGCGTCCCGTTCCATCGCGCCGACGAGGACCTGGAATTCAACGCAGACGCCGTCGGGATCGACGCGAAGGTCCGGTTGACCGGGACGATCTTTGGCGAGGACTTCGCCTTCCTCAAGTCCGTCGCGACCGCGACGCCGAAGCTCACCATTCCCTCGCCCAGCGTGTTGCATGGGACGATGAACCGCGTTTCCGGGCCTGCGGCGTACGACAAGGTCTATCCGCGCGGCGACGATCTGATTGCCGATCTTGCCGCCGTGTACCGCGACGAGATTGCGCGGCTCGCGGGACTTGGCTGCACGTATCTGCAGCTCGACGACACGACTTTCGCTGGACTGTGCGATCCCGCCGGCCGTGCAGCCTATGCGAAGGGCGGCGGCGATGCCGATACGCGTCACATGACGTATATCGGTCTGGTCAACCGGGCGCTGCGAAACCGGCCGCCGGGAATGACAATCTGCACGCATACCTGCCGAGGCAATTACCGTTCTGCCTGGTTCGCCTCCGGCGCATACGACTTCCTGGCCGAACCGCTGTTCTCCGAACTCGCGGTGGATGGCTTCTTCCTCGAATATGACGATGCACGCTCCGGCGGTTTCGCGCCGCTTCGTTTCGTGCCGAAGGGCAAGATGGTTGTGCTCGGGCTTGTGACGACGAAGCGGCCGGAACTCGAGAGCAAGGACGCGTTGAAGCGACGCATCGATGAGGCGGCGAAATACGTTCCGCTCGGTCAGCTTTGCCTGTCGCCGCAATGCGGCTTCTCATCGACGCACGAAGGCAATGTGCTGACGGAAGAACAGCAGATGGCGAAGCTGCGCCTTGTCGTCGAAACCGCGCGCGAGGTCTGGGGCTGAGGCAACGGCGCACCAAAATCGCTTGAGGCTTCGATATCGGCGGGACCAGAACGTGCGCCCTGCGCGATCAGCCTGCCTGGAGAGTTCGATGCGCGTTCTGGTCATGGGTGGCGGCGTGGTCGGCGTGACGACGGCCTATCAGTTGCTCAAGGACGGGCACGAGGTCGTGCTGCTGGAGCGCAACCCCGGCGTTGCGCAGGAAACCAGTTGGGGCAATGCAGGCATGATCGCCCCCGGCCACTCCTTCGTCTGGTCGTCGCCACGCGCACCCTGGATTCTGCTGAAGTCGCTGTTCCGCAAGGACCAGGCGCTGCGGTTCCGCTTCTCCGCCGACCCGCGTCTCTACAGTTGGTCGGCGAAGTTCCTCGCTGAGTGCACCGAAGCGAAGGCGCGGGCCAACACGCTGCGCAAGCATCGCATCGCCATGTATTCGCAACGCGTGCTGCATGAGGTGATCGCGGCCGAAACGCTCGATTACGACCGCAACGCGCGGGGCATCCTGTATTTCCATCGCGATCAGGCGGCGCTCGACGCGGGTGTTGCCCACATGCAGTTGCTGGCCGATGACGGGCAGGAGATTCGTGTTCTCGATCGGGCTCAGGTCCTTGCGCTGGAGCCCGCGCTGCGCGGGGCGGCGCAGAAAATTGCCGGCGGCATCTACTGCCCGACTGACGAGACCGGCGATTCGCACAAGTTCACCCGTGCCCTCGGCGCGCGCTGCGTCGATCTCGGCGCCGAGTTTCATATCGGCGCGACGATCACCGGGATCGATACGTCGGGCGATGTGGTGACGGGGGTGCGTGCCAACGGCCAGGCGTTCAAGGCCGATGCCTATGTGATGGCGCTGGGCTGCCACAGCCCCTTGCTGTCGCGCAGGATCGGCGTCGATCTGCCGGTCTATCCGATCAAGGGCTATTCGCTCACCATTCCCGTCGGCAATCATCAGGCGCCGCCGACCATCGGATCGGTGGACGAGACGAACCTGGTCGCCATCTCGCGCTTCGGTGACCGCGTGCGCATCACCGCCACCGCGGAATTCGCCGGCTATGACACAAGCCACAAGCCTGCCGACTTCACCTTCATGAAGTCGGTTGCACAGGAGCTGTATCCCGATGGCGCCGACTATCATCGCGCCGAGATGTGGGCGGGTCTGCGACCGATGACTCCCGACAACCTGCCGATCCTCGGCCGCAAGCGACATCGCAACCTTTGGTACAACACCGGCCACGGACATATCGGCTGGACCATGTCGCACGGCAGTGCGCGCATCACCGCGGACCTGATTGCCGGACGCGAGCCGGCGATTCCGCTGGGCAATTGACGGAGGCGGAATCGATGGATGCGAGCGCAACATTCACCGACCTTGGTATTCTACCCTGTACGCTGGATGACGGCATCGCCGCGCGTGCCGCGATCGGACTTTTGGTGCTGGCGACCGACCAGACGATGGAGCATGAGTTCCGCCATTTGATCCGCCTGCCCGGTGTTGCGGTGTATGGCGCGCGCCTGTTCAACGATGCCGACATCACGCCCGAGACGTTGCGCGACATGCGCGATCGCATCGCGCCTGCCGCCGAACTGATCCTGCCCGCCATCCGCCTGGACGTGATGGCATTCGGCTGCACGTCGGCCAGCATGGCGCTCGGCGAGGATGAGGTGTTCCGCCAGATTCGCCGCGCGCGCCCCGAGGTCGCCTGCACCACGCCGGTCACCGCCGCCTTCGCCGCGTTCAAGGCGCTCGGCGCACGACGGATCGGCGTGCTGACGCCCTACTCACCCGAGGTGAACGAAGTGGTGCGCAACTATCTCAACCGGCACGGCGCCGAGGTCGCGGCCTTTGCGACCTTCGACAGGCGTGACGACAGGGAGGCGGCGCGGATCTCGGTGGATTCGATTGCCGCCGGCATCGCCGAGCTTGCCCGCAGCGCCCGACTTGATGCGGTGTTCGTCTCCTGCACGAGCCTGCGCCTGGCCGAGCGGATCGAGGCGATCGAGGCGGATGTCGGCATTCCGATCACCTCCAGTGATCACGCGCTGGCCTGGCATTGCCTGCGGCTTGCGGGCGTGAACGACACCGTGCCGCACGCGGGGCGGCTGTTCGCGTGTGGTATCTTGTGACGGGCACTTGAACAGGTTGACGCGGATGCTCAGAGTGGCGGCATGACTGGCGAGTCGCTCGATTGCCTGAAATGCCCGAGCCTGTGTTGCAGGATGGCCGGCTATGTCCGGGTCAGCCGGGCTGATATCCGGCGGCTGGCGAAACACCTGGACCTGACAGTGCGCGAATTCGAGGAACGCCACATCGTCGAACGGACCCGCAAGGGCGAAAAGCGTATCAAGACCGGCACAGGAACCTGTCAGTTCCTCGGCGACGACAGGCGCTGCACAGTCTACGAGGGGCGACCCCGCGACTGCCGCGGCTATGTTTGCTGGAATCAGGAAGACACAACGGTCTTCGACTTCGCCCGCTTCTTCCAGACCCCGGTGTCCAAGCTGCGCAAGCAGGACATGGACGAAGAGGCGAAGGCGAAGTAGCACCAGGAAGGGCAATCCAGCAGGAGGACAGGCGATGAGCGATCCGGAAATCACGGCTCTGCGGGAGATCATCGCAAAGCGGGTACGATCAGACGACATCGGCCAGCGGCGGCGCGACATCGATGCGCGCGGCAATCAGTACAAACTGCCCGCGGACGTCATCGTCGAACCCATCACCGCCAACGGCGTCAAGGCGGAGTGGACATCAACGCCGGACGCCGACCGTTCGAAGGCAATCCTCTATCTCCATGGCGGCGGCTATGTGATCGGCTCGTTGGACAGTCACCGCCACGTTGCCGCCGAAGCTGGCAGGGCAGCGCGCGCCAGGACGTTGGCGCTGGATTACCGGCTTGCTCCGGAATATCCGTTCCCGGCAGCCGTCGACGATGCAGTTGCCGGCTATCGATTCCTGCTTGCCGCCGGCGTATCGCCTGACGGCATCACGATTGCCGGTGATTCGGCTGGCGGCGGTCTCGTCGTGGCGGCGATGCTGGCGATTCGCGATGCGCATCTTCCGCAACCTGCTTGCGGCTGGGCCATCTCACCCTGGGTCGACATGGAAGCGATCGGCGACAGCATGACCAGCAAGGCCGCCACCGATCCAACCGTGCAGAAGGCCGGCATCCTCGACATGGCGAAACTCTACCTCCACGGCGCCGATCCACGCTCGCCGTTGGCCGCGCCGATTTATGGTGACCTGCGAGACCTGGCGCCGCTGCTTATTCAGGTCGGTGCTGCGGAGACGCTGTTGGATGATGCGATTCGCCTCGCGCAGGTCGCCGGCGCCGCGGACGTTGCGGTGGACCTGCAGATATGGCCGGAGATGATTCACGTCTGGCATCTCTATTATCCCGAATTGTCCGCGGGGCGGCGCGCCATCGGAGCAGGTGGAGAGTTCGCCCGTGCTATGACAGCGCGCGGTTCGCGCAGCGGCTTTTGATGCTTGTGGTGCCAACCGCGGCCAACAGTGACGCACCGGTCGCCGCGCCGTCGTCATGCCGACGAAGCATGCCCCGGCGAAGGCCGGGGGTCGGCATCCATGTCTTTACCTTACTGCGATCGGTAAAGACGTGGATGGCGAGCCTTCGCCCGCCACGATGGAGAAGTCCCGCCAGGATCGTTCCGTCCAAATTTCCACATTTTTTCGACTGTTCTCGACATTCTGTGCGAAGCGTGTACGGGTTCTTTCAACGTCGCGCGACCGTGATTGACAGGCGCCAGCCTTTCTGTGCCAACTAAGCAACGCAATCGCATTTTGGCTTGGCTTGCTGCGCCTCCGTCCAATCGGGTGCCCTCAAGACGTCCAAAGGGCCGGTTGTCTACCAGCATCGCGCGCTGTTGCGTGGTGCATCAGACGGAGAAGACGCAGACGATGGCTATCGGTACAGTCAAGTGGTTCAACACGACCAAGGGCTTCGGCTTCATCATGCCGCAAGACGGCGGCAAGGACGTGTTTGTCCACATCACGGCAGTGCAGGCAGCTGGGCTTCGCGGCCTCAATGAAGGTCAGAAGGTCAGCTATGAGGTGGCGATGGAGCGTGGCAAGGCTGCTGCCACAAATCTCAAGCTCGCCTAAGGCAGTTGCTCGCCCACTGCCTGGTCCACCCATTCCCCCCCAGCGCGACAGGGGACGCGCACCGGAAGGAGTGACGACGATGGCTGTTGGAACCGTCAAATGGTTCAATGCAACGAAGGGCTACGGCTTCATCATGCCGCAGGATGGCGGGAAGGACGTGTTCGTCCATATCACCGCCGTCCAGGCCGCGGGCCTGAAGGGCCTGAATGACGGCCAGACGGTGAACTACGAGGTGGCAATGGAACGCGGCAAAGCCGCGGCCACCAATCTCAAGCTCGCCTGACGGCAAGTCCAAAGTTCTGAATGACGAAGCGGGCTGCGGCCGGGGGCGCTCCCCTCCGGTGGCGGTCCGTTTGTCGTCACTATCAGCTTCTCTCTTCCAGTCCGGACAGATGGCCATGTTCTCGCTGCCGGAACTCGACGCCGCGTTGTCACTCGTGCACGAAAGCTTTCCCGGCACGGCACAGTACGCTTGGCCGCAGTTGGCCAGCCGCAGCGGTGCCGAGGTCTGGGTGAAGCATGAGAACCATACGCCGACCGGAGCTTTCAAGCTGCGCGGCGGGCTGGTCTATGCCGAGCGTCTGCACCGCGAACGTCCGCAGGTGCGCGGCATCGTGTCGGCGACGCGCGGCAACCATGGTCAGTCCCTTGCCTGGGCGGGTCGGCGCTACCGCGTGCCGGTGGTCTTGGTCGTGCCGCACGGCAACAGCGTGGAGAAGAATGCGGCGATGCAGGCATTCGGCGCGCGGCTGATCGAGCATGGCGACGATTTTGAGATGGCGCGCGAGGAGGCAGCACGGCTCGCCGTATCCGAGGGTCTGGAATTCGCGCCCTCCTTTGCACCCGATCTGATAAGGGGCGTTGCGACGTACTCGCTTGAACTGTTCCGCGCCGCGCCTCCGCTCGATGCACTTTATGTCCCGATCGGGCTCGGCTCCGGCATCTGCGGCGCAATCCGGACGCGCGATCTTCTGGGCCTCGCAACCGAGATCATCGGCGTGCAGAGCACAGGCGCGCCCGCCTACGCGCGCTCGCTTGCCGAAGGGCGCGTGGTGGCGCTCAACCGTGCGCAGACGCATGCCGATGGCATCGCGGTGAGGCAGCCGGATCCCGACGCATTCGCCATCATCCGCGCCGGCGCGGCACGCATCGTGACCGTGACGGATGACGAGATCGCCGAGGCGATCCGCGCCTACTGGACCGATACGCACAATCTTGTGGAGGGCGCCGGCGCCGCGCCGCTCGCCGCGCTGCTGCAAGAGCGGGCACGCATGGCCGGCAAGCGGGTCGGCCTCGTTATCACCGGCGGCAACATTGACCTCGCGCTGTTCCGCAGCTGGGTCCTTGGATGATCGAATTGCAGACGGCGCGGCTCACCAGCCGGCCGGTCAGCATCGCGGATGCGCCGGCGATATTTTCGGCGTACGGCGCCGACCCGCTGGTGGCACGCTACATGACATGGCAGGTGAATCGCGACGTGTCGGACGTGGAGCGCTATCTCGCCGCGATGGCGCCACTCATGGCGCAGGGCAACCGCCAGGTGCTGGCACTGGCGGAGCGTGCCGACCGCGATCGGCTGATCGGCGTCTTCGAGGCGCGCTTCGAAGCGCATCGCATGGACGTTGGCTATGTGCTGGGTCGCACTCACTGGGGACGCGGGCTTATGACGGAGGCGCTCTCGGCGGTGGTCGCATTGGCTCGCGCCACATCACGCATTCGTCGTGTGTGGGCGGTGTGCGATGTCGACAATCACGCATCGGCTCGCGTGATGGAGAAGGCCGGGCTGGTATTCGAGGGCGTGCTGCGCCGATGGGCCATGCATCCAAACATTGCCGATGTTCCGCGCGACTGCTCCTGCTACGCTGCGACCTGGTGAGCGACACGCAGAAGGCCACGATTCGGGCGGCCCTTCTGCGCGATCATGGCCACATGGCGATGCTGCGGGCGCTGGCACACCTCGATCTGCCTGATGCCTGGATCGCCGCCGGCGCTGTGCGCAACGCCGTCTGGGACGCGCTGCATGCCTACACCGACACGACGCCGCTCGACGATGTCGACATGATCTGGTTCGATGCTTCGCGCGCAGACGAGGCGCAGGACCGAGGGCTGGAACATCGGCTCGGCGAACTGCTGCCCGGCCCGCCATGGTCCGTGAAAAATCAGGCGCGCATGCATCTCCGCAATGGCGATGCGCCCTACCTGAATTGTCTGGACGCGATGCGTTGCTGGCCCGAGACGGCGACCTGCGTAGCGGCACGCCTGGCGCGCGACGGCACGATCGAACTGAGCGCACCCTATGGCTTCGATGATCTGCTCGGATGCGTCTTGCGACCGACGCCGCACTTCGCCTCGTGTCGCATAGCGGTGTTCCGCGAGCGCATTGGGCGCAAGCGGTGGCGACAGATCTGGCCGCTTTTGTCGGTGGCCCACACTCCGCCAGACTGCGATGCTGCCACATCCGGCAATCCGGGGGCGTTGAATGTCTGATCTGCTGATCCGCAACGTCCGGCCATTGGGCGCCGCATGCGCGGATGTCCTCCTGCACGATGGCCGGATTGCTGCGATCGGACCGGAACTCGTCGCGCCGACCGACGCCGCTGTTGAAGAAGGCGCTGGCACACTCCTGTTGCCTGGTCTGATCGAAGGCCACACCCATCTGGACAAGACCGTTTGGGGCGGCGGCCTGGTACCGCAACGAGGTCGGACCCACCCGTCTCGACCGGATCGAGAATGAACGGACCTGGCGCGGCGCCGCGGGCCACGATGCCGCCGCGCGGTCGCTTGCGCTGGCGCGTGCCTTCCTCGCCAACGGCACCACGCGGATTCGCACGCATGCGGATATCGACACCGAGATCGGTCTCGCGCATCTGCATGCGACGATGCAGACGCGCGACGCCCTTGCCGATGCGATCGACATGCAGATCGTCGCGTTTCCCCAATCCGGCCTGACCAATCGGGCGGGGACCGAGGCGCTGATGGACGCCGCACTGCGGGACGGCGCTGATATAGTGGGCGGCATCGATCCCTGCGCCATCGACCGCGATCCGGTGCGCTGCCTCGACGCGCTGTTCGCACTGGCGACCCATCACGGCAAGCCGATCGACATCCACCTGCACGAACCGGGCGAAATGGGCGCCTTTTCGCTCGATCTGATCCTCGAACGCACCGCCGCCCTGGGCATGCAGGGCAAGGTGGTCGTTAGCCATGGCTTCTGTCTCGGCTCCATTGCCGACCGCGACCGTGACCTGCTGCTCGCGCGAATGGCCGGGCTGGAGGTGGCGATCGCCACGACGGCGCCGGCAAGCAGTCCAGTGCCGCCGCTTGCCGCCTGCCGCGCCGCCGGCGTTGCCGTGTTCGGAGGCAATGACGGCATCCGCGACACCTGGACACCCTATGCCAGGCCGGACATGCTGGATCGCGCCATGCATATCGGACTGCGCAACGCACTGCGCCGCGACGACGAACTGGGATGGGCGCTGGATTGCGTCACCACCGAGGCCGCACGTGGCTGCGGTTTCGCCGATTACGGGCTGGCGCCTGGCTATCGAGCGGACCTTGTGCTGGTCGCGGCCGAAACGGTCGCCGAGGCCGTGGCTGCTGCCCCGCCGCGCCGCCTCGTTGTCGCCGCCGGGCGCATCGTGGCGCGCGACGGCGACCTGACGACGTGATCCCTGCACAGCCGTTGCGTCGACGCCAGCCGTCTCCTACCGTCGGCGCGACGGAGGGACGTACCACCGACAGGAAGGAGCCAGAACATGGGCGAGATCATCGGATTGGGCTGCACGCACTATCCCGGCCTGACGCTGCCAGACGAACGACTGCCCGCCGGCTTCCACCATCTGCTCACCGCGCCCAATGTTCCCGCGCATTACAAGGATCGTGCGAACTGGCCCACCGAGCTTCTGGCCGAACTCGGCAACGACGCGGGCGTTTCCTCGGCTCGGCGCTATGGAGCGCGCATGGCCGACGATTTCAGGGCGATCCGCAAGCAGCTGGACGATTTCAACCCCGACCTCGTGCTGATCTGGGGCGATGATCAGTACGAGAATTTCCGCGAGGACATCATTCCGGCGTTCTGCGTCATGGGCCTCGACGATGACTTCGAGCTGAAGCCATGGCACACCGGCAACGGCGCCGCCAAGACCAACCGCTGGAACGAATCCGCGGAGTGGACGATGAAGCTGCATGGCGCGCGCAACGCGGCGAAGCATCTGGCCAGCGGCCTGATCGAGCGCGGCGTCGACATGGCCTACGCCTACAAGACCCTGCACATGGATGGCCTGGCGCACGCCTTCACCAACACGCTGCTGTATCTCGACTGGGATCGGCGCGGCTTTCCCTGGCCGGTCATTCCATTCGCCATCAACTGCTACGGACGCAACCTGATCCATGCGAAGGGCGGCATGGCCGCGCTGTTCCTGCCGCCACGCGACGACAGCGAGCTGCCCGATCCGCCGGCGCCGCAACCCTGGCGCTGCATGGAGGTTGGCCGCGCGGTGGCTGAAATCTTTGCCGCATCGCCGTGGCGCGTGGCGCTGATCGCATCGTCGAGCTGGTCGCATTGCTTCCTGTCGCCGACCAACGGCTATCTCTGGCCCGACCATGCGGCTGACCGGCAGATGTTCGATGCACTCTCACACGCCGATTACGGGTTCTGGCGGAAGCGTCCGCTCCAGCAGATGGAACAGGCGGGCCAGCACGAGATGCTGAACTGGATGGCGCTGATGGGTGCGATGGAGACGCTGGACCGGAAGCCGGAGGTGCACGACTACGTGGAGACCCACGTCTTCATGTCGGAGAAGTGCTTCGTGTCTTATCCCGTGTGACATCCCCTCACTTTGCGGAGGAGGTCGGGGGAGGGGTGGCAGCCACGCATCATTCCTCCGCCAACGCCCCGGACTCCAGCTCCAGCATCTGTTCGGCGTCAGCAGGCTCGATTGCCTCGACGCCGCGCAGCCTCCGGCCCACCGCGCGCGTGCGGCGGCGCGCTGTCTCGATGGTGTTGCTGAACGCACCGGCCTGCTTGGCCAGCCGCTCCAGCACGTCGTCCATCTTCAGCATTTCGGTGCGCGTGGCACCCAGGAGGTCGCGGATCTGGTCGGCCTTCTGCTCCAAGGCCAGCGTGACAAAGCCCAGATGGATCGTACGCAGCAGCGCCGGAAACAGACTGGGCCCCATCACCAGCACGCGGAAGTCACGGCCGATGTCGTCCACCAGCCCCGGAATGCGCGCCACCTCGGCATACAGCGCGTCGGTGGGCAGATAGAGCACGGCAAATTCGACAGTAACCGGCGGGTTGATGTATTTTGAAGCGATCTTCTTCGCCTCGTCGCGGACACGCCGCTCCAGCATGCGGGTTGCGTTGCGCTCCGCCTCCGCGTCGCCGGCATCCGATGCGGCCAGCAGCCGTTCGTAGTCCTCCACCGGGAACTTGGCATCGATCGGCAGCAGCGGCCGATCCTCGCCCTTCATCGGCATGCGCACGGCGAACTCCACAACGTCGTTGCTGTCTGGCCGCACCTTGCAGTTGGTCAGGTATTCGCCAGGCGGCAGGATATCGTCCAGCATCGCGCGCACCTGCGTCTCGCCCCAGCCGCCGCGCGTCTTCACATTCGAGAACAGCCGCTTGATGTCGCCGATCTGGGCGGTGACCGCCTGAACGTCGCCCATCGCCTTCTGCACCGCGGCGAACTGGTCGATCACCCGGTTGAAGCTTTCGTTCATCTGCTTCTCCACCGCGGCGTGGAGCTGCTCGTTCACCGTCTTCTGGATTTCCGCGAGCTTTGCCTCGTTGCCGTCGCGCATTTCCCGAAGTTTGCTTTCCAACATCGCGCGAATGCCTTCGAAGTGGCCGCCGATCTCCTGGCGCTGCTGGCCCTGTTCACGCGACAGTGCGGCGCGCGTGGTCTCCGCCTCGGCGCGCGTCCCGGCCAGTCCTTGCTCGGCCAGCAGGCGCAAGCGTTGCAGCATGGCGGCCTGGCGCAGCACCATGCACAAGCGCGGTGATGGCGGCGGCAGCGGACAGTCCCGCGAGAGCAACGAACAGATCGATCAGCATTAAGACACCTCGGAGCGTTCGCCTGGATTCTGCGCCGCCGCGCGAACTCGCAGGGGCGGATCAGCGTAGCGCAATCCGCCACTGTTTCGGGGATCGGCGGATTATAGTTCGGCCCAAAGGCATCACGAGAAGCGCTGGCCGTAGGGGAATACTCCCCCTCCCCTTGCGGGAGGGGGTTGGGGGGAGGGATGCACGATCACAAGACACGGTGGCGGCATCCAATACCATCCATTCCTGCGGCGCTCCGGTTCCTGTCGGTCGAGCCGCTGCTTGAACGCGTCGCGCTCGATCTGCGCGGCATCGGCTGGGTGATCTGCGGCGGCGAGAGCGGAGCCGGCGCACGACCCATGCTGCCGGCCTGGGCACGCGACGTGCGCGATCAGTGCGCAGCGGCTCGAGTACCCGCTGTTCGTGAAGCAGACAGGCTCCAACCGGCGCGACTGGCCCGGTGTGACCGGCAAGGGCGACGATCCGGCAGAGTGGCCGCACGATCTGCGGTTGCAGGAGTTTCCGCTGTCATTTTAGGTGGTCGCCACTGAAACAAGTGTAACAGAATATTCACAAAGCAGCCCGCACGCCCTCGGCTAAACTATGTGCACGCAGCAACGCACGTGCCTCTGGCCCTTTTGTGGTTACGCAACGACGTCAAGCGTTCTGGCAATCGTACTGGTCGCTGGTTCGTTCGACCGTTTCGTCAACTCACGCCCGTCGCCTGTTGTTCAGGCGGGCGTCCACCCAAAGGGGCTTGGTGCGATGACGCGTTCCGTTCTTTGCCGTCTATCCATCCGACAGGATAGGCAGTGCGCGCGCAATTCGCATGGTGGGTCCCAAAAGGATTATCATGCGATGCCGCAGACAACGTCGGCTGAGGAATAGCCAGCAGCAGGCTTTCAACTGGTTATCTTTCACTCTGTTCGGGCTGATACTCCCCTACGGCCTGATGGGGCTAATTCGCGTCGTAGACTTCAACTTCCTCACCAGTCTAAGCCTAACTGTGCCTGCCACCATTTGTGGCATTCTGAGCCGTTTCGATCGCTTGAAAAGCCTATCTGTTTCCTTCCTTCGAGGCGTGGTTCACCTCTCCCTTACAATGCAAGAGCCCAACAAAAGCGGACGCGGCAGCCGCAATCAACGCAGCCGCAGCACGCGAAACGCCCTGTCCCGAAATGGCAAATCCGACCGCCAGACAGACCAACGCGAAAGCAACGCCCAGAAAAGCCCGTGAACCAGGCCGCCAAAGTTTCATGGCATTGCCCGAATTGTGTTTCGACAAAAGAAGTAGCGGGAGACTGCCGCTGACGCTTTTCGAGCGAGTGGTCCTCTAGCAAACGAGTTTCACGCCCACAAGGCAAGGTTTTCGTTGCGGCCCGACTTCGCGTCAGACGACCCCTCTGGAACTAAGCTCGCCGATGATGCGAAACGGCGGATCGGGCACGCCCTGACCTGCAAGCCACGCGTTCGCGAAGGCTTCAAACCGCGCCAGCTTGTCGCTGTCCTCTAACGCACACCCCTGCCAGCTTTCAATTGCTTCCCACTGGCGGGAAGCAACTCCGACGCCGCTCTCACCCCGCAGGTTTGCGCTTAACCGCGTGCTGCTTGCCCCTCCCCCCAACCCCCCTCCCGCAACGGGAGGGGGAGGACTCTTGTCCAGCGTCAGCCGTGTACCGACCAACCGCTACTCCGCCTACGCCGCCGCCGGAACCGTAATCTCCATGGTTGTTCGCAAGCTGCGGCAACATTGGCAGCAGCGTCGTCAAATCGCGCTCGGCGACGCAGACCAGATACTGCCGTGCCTCCGGCGTCTCGTCCGGCAATTCCGGCAGCGGCAGTCCATCCGGGCCGAGTGCCAGGGCGGTCAGCCCCAGATCGCCATAGACCTTCAGCAGACCGGGCCCTGCGCGCCAGAACGCTGGGGACAGCCCTTCCTGCCGCGCGAGATCGCGGAGACGCCAGATCGCCGAAACCCGATCGCTTTCCGCACCCATCGGGTCGCCTAGACCGAGCAGCACCCTGCCACAGCGTCGGAACGGAATGCCGGCACGCTCGGCTTCGCCCAGGATCAGGCCGTCGGCCTTCGCCGGCGGTATGATGCCTCCCAGCAGGGCCAGCCGCTGCCTCGCCACCGAGTCCCAGGCCAGCCACCGGACCTTGCCGGGGCGCAGCAGCCGCCAGATGGCAATCAACGCCAGCACCACGGCCAGCGCCACGGTCAAGCGCAGCGAATCCGGCAGTTCGCGCGACATCACCACCGCCCACCAAGCGTTGTTCGCCAGCAGGTGCACGCGCGGGCGGGTAGCGGCCAGAGCGAGGATGCAGATCACAAGGGCGAACAGCGACACCGCACTGGACGGTTGGAGTGGCCCGCTCAGCAGGCTGGCATGGCGGTAGAAGCAGCTGCGCAGCGGAGCCACCAGCATGACGATCACCACCAGCACGCCGGCAATCCACAGCCGCTCGCCCTGCGTGGCGGTGAAGGCGGCGCCGACGACAAGCAGGAAAATCGTGGCGCCCCATGCCAGGTTCACCCGGTGCGACAGGCCGATCGCCAGCACGATCAGGCCTGCGCCGATCAGCGAGGGAACGAACTGGCCCGCCTGATTGGCAATCTCGGCGAAGTCCGGGTCGATCCAGGAAAAGTCCGGCTGCGGCGCCAGGATACCCAGGCACAGCAGCATGACGCCGCCCAGGGCGACGAGGCCGGTCGCGCTGGCGACGGCGAAGTCCGGCTCGCTCCAACGCGCCAGCGCCTGCATCGCGCCGAGCCGCTCCACGCGACGCAGCAATCCTCCGCCGCGCAGCAGGATCTCGTTGCCGGTGAACAGGAAGCCGGCCAGGAACAACGGGATGATGTAGTAATACAGCCGGAACACCAGGATTGCCCCGACGATGTGCGGCGCGCTGACGTAGGGCTGCAGGCCCAGCAGTATGGCGGTGTCGAACACGCCGATCCCGCCGGGCAGATTGGCGGCAAGCCCCGCGGTGTACGATGCGACATAGACGCCGAGGAAGATCGGCCAGGTCAAATGCGGTGCCGCGGGCAGCAACGCGTAGAAGATCGATGCGGTGATGGCGACGTCGACAGTGGCAAGCACCACCTGCACGATTGCCATTCGCCAGCCGGGCAGGCTGATCTCATGGCCGAACAGACACACGTTTCCGAGGATGCGGGACAGCGTGACGTACGCGATCACGATCGCCCACAGCAGAGCACCGACAGCGTAGAGCACGGCGACCGGCACGTGCTGGCCAAAGAACGGCACTGCGGTCGGTTCGATGAACAGGATCGCTCCGCCAAGCACCATGCCGCCGAGACCGAACGTCAGGCTGCAGAACGCCACTGTCTTGGCGATCTGGATCGGCGTCAGTCCCCAGTGCGCATACAGCCGGTAGCGTACCGCCGCGCCCGACACGGCGGCAAATCCCAGATTGTGCGACAGCGCATAGGCACAGAACGAGGCGAAGGCGACGCGGCCGTAGGAAACCTTGTGCCCGGCGTAGATGGTGCCCAGCCGATCGTAGATCGTCAGGACGGCATACGAGAGGACCGTCCAAACGAAGGAGATCGCCAGCGCGCGCAGCGGGATTTCGCTCAGCGCGGCCTCGATGTCATGCAGCTTGAGGTGGCGAAATTCCTTCTGCACGACGTACAGCGCGCCGATCAGCAGCAGCACGCCCAGAACCGCCGGCAGGTTGCGCAGACCAGTTCTCAGGATGCCGCGCGTGCGCTGGGTCAGCATTGCGTTCAGGCTGCGTCTGCCGGGCGCGTCAGCGCGGCCTCGATCAGCGCAACCGTCTCGTCGATTCCATACAGGGCGATAAAGCCGCCGAAGCGCGGACCTTCCTGCTGGCCGAGCAGTACCTGATAGAGACAGCCGAACCAGGCACGCAGTTCCGGGAAGCTGTGCCGCTTGCCCACCTCATAGACGATCGTCTGAATCGCTTCGGCATCCGCGCCGTGGTCCATGCCCTTCAGGGTCTCGGCGAAATCGGCCAACGCCACTCGTTCGATGTCCGTCGGGTGACGATAGCGTTTTTCCGGGCGGACGAAGTCGCGATAATAAACGACCGCGTGATCCACCAGCTTGTCGAGAAACGGCATGGTCGCGGGCGTCGCGTCCGGGCTGTAGCGGCGGATGAAGCCCCACAGCATGGCGGGCGTATCGGCATTCACCACCGAGGCAAGGTTTAGCAGCATGCCGAACGACACCGGGCTACCGCCGTGGTTCGGCAGACGGCCGCCGTGGATGTGCCATGCCGGGTTGAGCGGCTGCTCGGCCGGCGGCTGCGCGCCGAGCCGCGCGGCATTGGCCAGGTACTCGTCCACCGCGCGCGGGATCACATCGAAATGCAGCCGCTTGGCACGCTGCGGCGCGTTGAACATGAACTGCGACAGGCTCTCCGGCGGGGCGTAGCGCAGCCACTCCTCCACCGACAGGCCGTTGCCCCTCGACTTGCTGATCTTCTGCGCGTGCTCATCGAGAAAAAGCTCATAGGTCAACGTCTCCGGCGGCGGGCTGCCCAGGATGCGGCAGATGCGCGCCGACAGCCGGACCGAGTCTATCAGGTCTTTCCCCGACATTTCGTAATCAACGTCGAGCGCGTACCAGCGCATCGCCCAATCGGCCTTCCATTGCAGCTTCGCCGCGCCGCCCTTCACCGGGGTCTCGAATGCCTCGCCGCTGTCCGGGTCACGCCAGACCACGGTGCCTGCCACGGGGTCGCGGCTCTCCATCGGCACCTGCATAACGCGCCCGGTGCGCGGATGGATCGGCAGGATCGGCGAATATGTGGCGCGGCGTTCGGGTCCGAGCGTCGGCAGGATCACCGCCATTACCGCATCGTAGCACTCCAGCACGCGGATCAGCGCGGCATCGAAGCGGCCGGCGGTGTAGTAGTCGGTGGACGAGGCGAATTCATAGTCGAAGCCGAATAAATCGAGAAACGCCCGCAACCGTGCGTTGTTGTGCGCGCCGAAGCTGTCATGCGTGCCGAACGGGTCGGGAATGCGCGTCAGTGGTTTTCCGAGGTGCGGCGTCAGCAGGTCACGGTTCGGCACGTTGTCCGGCACCTTGCGCAGCCCGTCCATGTCGTCGCTGAACGCTATCAGGCGCGATTTCAAGCCGGTCAGGGCGGTGAATGCGTGGCGCACCCAGGACGTGCGGGCCACTTCACCGAACGTGCCGATATGCGGCAGGCCGGAGGGGCCGTAGCCGGTTTCGAACAACGCATGCCCCTTGCCTGACACTGCGAGCCGCCGGACGACCTTGGCCGCCTCCTCGAACGGCCAGATTTTGGGGATTGCCGTCTCGCTGTTGCAAATTGTTTCAGACATCCGCCGGAAGTTAGAAACCGACTGGTGCCCGGTCAATCGCGGCGTATCATTTTCTCGATGAAACCTGAGCAACGTCGGGCGTTACATGCCCATCCCGCCACCGCCGGAACCGCCGCCTCCGCCGCCGTCGTTGCCGCCCATCGGCTGCACATACGGCCTGCTCTGCGGTGCAGGTCCGTTCGCTACGGCGCAGCCGGCAAATGCCAGGATCACCACGACCAGTGCTGACCGCAAGGCGGCCGACATTGCATCAGTATCCGCCACCACCTCCGCCGCCACCGCCTCCGCCCGACGTATTCACGAAGACCGGTGCGGCCTGCGCCTTCTGCGCCCCGGCGTTCGCTGAGTTCGGCGTTGTGCAGGCGGCCAGGGTCAGCAGGCAACCCGCGGCCAGCATTACGCTCCGTAGGGTCTTGCTCATGGGACGTCCCCTTCCGATCCTTAACCATACGTAGACGCCATCGCCGGACAAGAATTCCGGCGCTCACCGACTCGTGGTTAAGTCGCGACGAGCGATGGCGCCGCGGGCTTATTGCGTCTAGGGAGTCGGCCGTGACCTCAGCCAGCTGATAGCCATGGCACGAATTGCCCTGCCGGACGCGCCTGCCATCGTAGCCGGCCACGGCCGCGTCGCCATCTTTACGGTTGACGGCGAGCTGTTGCTGTTTCCTGCAGCCGAGGCCGCGGCTCGCCTGCGAACGCTGCCCCCGCCCATGCTGATCCATGCGCCGGCGACATGTCGCCGGCTCGGCATCCGCGGCATGCCGGCATTCGATCTCCTGGAGCTGTTCGCATTCGCTCTACCGGCGCGTCCTGCCGCACCGACACCGCGCGGCCTCGCCCTTATGCTGGATTTCGAACCGCCGACGGGTGGTCTGGAAGCCGAGGCGGCGCTGCTCCCGGAACTTGCCGCCGCGTTGCTGCACCGGCTCTCGCTCGGCCGCGACATCGCCGTGAACCGCGACGCCGCAGGACTGGCGGCGCGCATGGGCCAGGCGGGCTGGGGGTGGGCGCCGTTCGTCACGGCCGCGCTCGGCAAGCCCGATGCGGCGCCGTCGAACGAGGCGCTGCGCGTGTGGAAGCGCCTGCCTGAGTGGGAGGATGCCGCGCCGCTGCCGCCGCCTTCCGCGCATCCGGTGGCAGAAACCGAGGCGCGCGCACGGCTCGCCAGTATGCTCGGGACCCAATGCCGAGCAGCGGCCGGGCCAGGCCGACTACGCCGGCGCGGCCGCCGCCGCCTTCGCGCCTCGCGAGACTTCGCGGCGATCCGCATCTCGTGCTCGCCGAGGCCGGCACCGGGACGGGCAAGACGCTCGGCTACCTCGCGCCGGCCAGCGTGTGGGCGGAGAAGAACCACGGCAGCGTTTGGATCAGCACCTTCACGCGCCACCTACAGCGCCAGATCGACGCGGAACTGACCCACCTGTTCCCCGACCCGACCGAACGGCACAAGCGCGTCGTTGTGCGCAAGGGCCGGGAGAACTACCTCTGCCTGCTCAACATGGAGGACGCGCTGGCACCGGCCACGTCGGGGCTGGCGCCGGCCTCGGTCATCCCACTCGGTCTGGTCGCCCGGTGGGCGCTGGTCACGGCAGATGGCGACATCCAGGGAGGCGATCTGCCCGGATGGCTCGCCGAACTGTTCGGCGCGGCCACCATCCTTGGCCTGGCCGACCGGCGCGGCGAATGCATCCACGCCGCCTGCCCGCACTGGCGGCGCTGCTTCGTCGAACACACCATCCGCCGCGCCCGCAGCGCGCCTCTTGTCGTTGCCAACCATGCCCTGGTGGTGACCCAGGCCGCATGGGGCGGTCTCGACGACAGCACGGTGCCGACCCGATACGTGTTCGACGAAGGCCACCACGTGTTCGACGCGGCGGACGGTGCGTTCTCCGCCGAACTCTCCGGCCTGGAGACCGCGGAACTGCGCCGCTGGCTGCTTGGCGCCGAGGGGGGCCGGTCGCGCGCCCGTGGCCTGAAGCGGCGGATCGAGGAGCTTGTTGCTGCCCGACCGATGCTGGAAGCGCCGCTGGAGGCGGCACTGCAGGCGGCCCGCGCGCTGCCTGCGCCTGGCTGGTCCGGCCGCCTCGCGAACGAACATCCGGACCTGGGAGGCCCGGAACCCGGCAGTCCGAACCCGACCGAGGCCTTTCTGCGTCTGGTCCGCCACCAGGTATTTGCCCGACTTGGCGGCGCGCGCCACGGCGAGGCGCCATACGGAGCGCTGGAATGTGACGTTTACCCCATTGGCCCCGGCGTGGATGAGGCCGCGGTTCGGTTGGGCCGCGCGATGGCGCGGATCGCCGCACCGCTGGGCGCATTGCGCGAACGATTGCTCGCCCGTCTGGATGAGGAGGCGGACGACATGGATGCGGCAACACGCAATCGCATCGAAGCCGCCGGCCGCTCGCTCAACCGGCGCGCCCTGAACCCGCTGTCCGCCTGGCAGGGCATGTTGCGCGCCTTGAGCGAGCCGCGATCCGATCCAGGGGAAGGACGCCGCCCCGAACACATCCTGTTCCTTCGTGTCCAACGCGCAACGGACGGCGTACGGGATGTCGACGTCGGACTGCATCGCCATTGGCTCGATCCGACCATCCCGTTCGCCGCAACCCTCGCCGCACCCGCGCATGGCCTGCTGGTCACCTCGGCGACGCTGCGCGATTCGGGCGACACGGACCCGGAAACCGCCTGGGCCTCAGCAGAGGCACGGGTGGGCGCGCCGCATCTGCCCTCGTCGGCGATCCGCGCCGCCGTCGCCAGCCCGTTCGACTACGCGACACAGACCCGCGCCTTCATTGTCACGGATGTGGTCATGGGTGACATCCCGCAACTCGCGGCGGCCTATCGCGCATTGTTCGTCGCTTCGGGCGGCGGCGCGCTCGGCCTGTTCACCGCGATCCGCCGGCTCCAGGCGGTGCACGCGCGCATCGCACCGGAGCTGGAGGCGGCCGGCATCCCGCTCTACGCACAGCATGTCGACGCCATGGGCAACGCCACCCTGGTCGACATTTTCCGTACCGAGGAGGAGAGCTGCCTGCTCGGCACCGACGCCATGCGCGATGGGGTTGATGTGCCCGGCCGCGCGCTTCGTCTCGTGGTGTTCGAGAAAGTCCCCTGGGCACGCCCCGACATTCTGCATCGGGAACGCCGCATCCATCTCTCGGAGGGCAATCCGAAAGCCTACGACGACAGGGTTGCGCGGCTGCGCCTGCGCCAGGCTTTCGGCCGGCTGATCCGCCGTGCCACCGATCGTGGCGTGTTCGTGCTGCTCGACCGTCAAACTCCTACACGCCTGCTGTCTGCCTTTCCTTCCGGTGTTGTGATCCGTCGCGTCGGGCTTGCCGAGGCCGTTCGGCAGACTCGCGAATTCCTTGGCGAGTCGCTGCAAGCTTGATCTGTCCGGACAGTTCGATCAGGGTCCGCCGCTGAAGCACGGAGTTCCGCAATGCGTTCGCGTGATGCCCTGGAAGCGCCCGAAGCGCTGGCCCTCACCATGGTTCTTGTGGCCGCGGCGGATGGCGGAATGTCGGACCGCGAAATCGGCGTGATGGCTGGTCAGGTTCAGACGCTTCCGGTGTTTCGCGACTTCACCACCGAACAATTCCGCATCGTCACCGACGCCGCGGTGCATCTGCTGGACGAGGAGGACGGGCTGCAGCACGCCGCACGGCTGATGCGCAGCGCACTGGAGCCGCGCCTACGCGAAACCGCTTACGCCCTGGCCTGCGAAGTGGTGGCCGCCAATCCCGTGACGCAACAGCGGACACTTGAGATGTTGGAATTCGTCCGCACCGAGCTCCACCTGGACCCGCTCGTCGCGACGGCGATCGAACGCGGCGTCCGGGCGCGGCACCAACGTGCGGAGACGGGGAAGTAAGGGCCGGGGGGTTTGCCCCCCTTGCCGCTGGTAGAGGCGCTCAATGCGCGTGCTCGGGGCGGTGTTGATGGTCGCCGGAGTTCCGGTGGTGGCACTGCTGGTTCTGGCATTGAGCGGGCGGACGCCTGTCGGACCGGCGTTGCTGGCATCCGCCGTGACAGTGTTGGCGGCACTGGTGCCGGCATTGTTGTGGTCGCGCGATCTCGACGTGCTGGCCGAGACCCTGCGTCAGGTGGGTGCCGACGAGCCGAGCGGGCGGCCCATGCGCGAGCCTGTCCTACCGGGCATGCAGCGGCTTGGACGCGCGGCGGAGAGGCTGGCACGGCGGGTAGCGGCACGGACGGCGCTGGTGGAACAATTGCGTCGTACGGATGGGGCCGTTGTGGAGCGGCTGCCAGATCCGCTGATCGTGCTGGCGGCCGATCGCAGCGTGCGACGCGCAAATTCCGCGGCTCGGGCGGCGTTCGGCGCCGATATGCCGGCGGTGCTGCGGCATCCGGACCTGCGCGCCGCGATCGACCGGGCATTTGCCTCCGGCGCGACCGAGACGGCCGAGGTGACCTTGCCCGTACCGGTGCCGCGCGAGGTCCATGCGGCGGTGGTGCCGATGGATCCACCGATGGCGGATGGCGGGCAGGCGGTTGTCGTCCTGTCGGATCGTTCGCGCGAGCGGGCGGTGGAACGCACGCGCGCCGACTTCGTCGCCAACGTGAGCCATGAGTTACGTACGCCGCTCACGTCGCTGATCGGCTTCATCGACACGTTGATTGGCCCCGCGGCGGACGATCCACCGGCGCAACGACGCTTTCTCGGCATCATGGGCGAGCAGGCAGCGCGGATGAACCGGCTGATCGACGATCTCCTGAGCCTGTCGCGGATCGAGCTGATCGAGCATCAGGTGCCATCGGCGAGGGTCGATCTTAAGGACCTGCTGGCGCGCCTGGCAGCGGGATTCGAACCGCGCCTGAAGCAGCGCGCGGTTTCGCTCGACATGCGTATCCCGGCCGACGTGCCGGCTGTTGTTGGGGATGCGGACCAGTTGGCGCAGGTGGTGCAGAACCTGTTGGACAACGCAGTGAAATACGGCAGCGAGGGTGGCACCGTGCGGCTCGATGTCGCCGTGGCGTCGCCCAGCGTGTCCGCCGATCCCACCCGGAGGTGGCCGGCGCGGCCAGGCGTGGTGGTTACCGTTGCGGATCAGGGAACCGGCATCCCACGAGCGCATCTCCCGCGGCTGACCGAGCGGTTCTATCGTGTCGACACCGGTCGCTCGCGTGCCGCCGGCGGTACCGGGCTCGGCCTTGCCATCGTCAAACACGTGGTGAACCGGCATCGCGGGCAGCTGCTGATCGAAAGCGACGAAGGCATCGGCACCACGGTCAGCGTCTGGCTGCCGCAGGCGACGGTTTCCGTCGGTCCCATTTGACATGCAGTCGTATGCATTCGCTTCATCGTATATTCTTAACGCCACACCTGCATCTTTCAATAGGAGCGAGGTGGTGAGCGATGCCCGATATACCGGTTGCAGGACACGGCAGCGGCCCTTACGATCGGGGGATGGAAGCGCGAATTTCACGCCTCGAAGAAGACATGCGCGAGGTCAAGTCCGCGGTGGGCAGGCTTGAGGCGACGACGATCGAGATCAAGGCGATGCTTGCCGCGACGCTGCCGCATCTCGCGACCAAGGCTGAGCTCGCCGAGAAGCCGGGCAAGACATACATGTGGGGCATTCTGGCGGTGCTGCTGACTGCCTATGCGTGTGGACTTGCCGGCCTCGCCGTCCTGAAATAACGCGGCGGCTGCCCCCGTCGGCTCCAATACCGAAGCCCGGGCGAGCCAGCCCCGACGGAGGACACGCCAATGGCAGCGGAACGGAAAACCGCGATCGTGACGGGCGCGGCAAGCGGCATCGGGCGCGCGATGACGCTGGGATTGCTCGGGGCCGGGGTGGACGTGGCTGCGGTGGACCGCAACGACGCCGGACTGGCGGCACTCGCCGCGACCGTCCAGGATAAGCCCGCCACGATGCAGGCGCTCCCCACCGACCTCGCACAGCCGGAGGCCTTCGATTCGATCGTCGCCAACGTGCTCAGCCGCTTCGGCAAGATCGATGTGCTGGTGAACAACGCCGGCATCGGCCAGGCCTCGATCAAGGCGGACCAGCGACGCAATCCGATCCGCATGTGGGAGATCACGCCGGATCAGTGGCAGCGGTTCCTAACGGTGAACGCGACTGCGCCGATCCTGATGGCGCGCGCCGTAGTACCGCACATGCTGCGGGGGGGAAGGGGCGCATCGTCACCGTCACCACCAGCCTGGGCACGATGGTGCGCGCGGGCTACCTGCTGTACGGCGCGAGCAAGGCGGCGGCCGAGGCGGCGATGGCGGTGCTGGCGGCGGACCTGAAAGGCACCGGTGTCACCTCGAACGTGCTGGTGCCGGGCGGCGTCACCAACACCGGCATCGTCGGCGACGAGGCGGGCGACCGCGCGCGAATGCTGCAGCCGGAGATCATGGTGCCGCCGCTGCTGTGGTTGATCTCGGACGCCGCCGCGGGTGTGACGGCGCGGCGGTTCGTGGCGATGGACTGGGATGCGACGCTGCCCGCGGAGCAGGCGGCGGAGAAGGCCGGCGTGCCCATCGCGTGGCTAGGGATTGCGCGGATGCCGGTGGAGCCGGGATGAGGTCGGCGGCTCAGCTGTTGGCGCCGCCATTCGAGTTAGGCGCAAACAGCCACGTGCCGCGGCTCGCCCCGGTGGCGTAGGGCCGAACCGGCGCCCCACCGGGGCGGCGTTGCCCCCAGCCGCGCTCGGCGCCTGGTCCCTTGGGAGGAGCAACCGGCACAGTCAGCAGCGCCACCGAGGCCGCCACCTGCGACGCCGGTGCGTCCGTCAGGTGGCTGGCATCGCCCCCGGCACGTTCCCCCCCGTCGCCGGTTCGTGGTTGGATCAAGGCGACCTGTTGTGCTTCGCTGAGCGATGCGGGGTCAGGCAGCAGGCCACGCCGTGCCACCCCATGCTCACCATCGGCGGCAGCCTGCACCGACGTCGCCGGGAGCTGAGTAGGACATGCTGCGAGAACAGCCGAGGCCAGCCGCGGGATCGGCCCCGCCTCGGCCACGGCCGCTTGCGCCACCGGCGCCTGGGCCACGGCCGAGGTCGCAGGCATGTCGCGCACTTTGATGATTGAATTGCTGAACGACCCGACGAACAGCAGGATCAGTGCGGCGATGCTGACCAGTCCGGAAAGCATGTACCGCCCCATGTGACTCGCCTGCGGAGTTGTTCGCGCGTTACCGGGAGCGTGCCCTTGCAGCCTGAACACCCATCTGGCAAGCGGCGAGCCGAGCCGGCGGATCCCGTATGCGGATCGGGTGGTGGACGCCGCGCTTGCCGTGCTGTGCGGCTCGACTGCCGCCTGTCTCTGATCGGCCTCTATCTCTCGAGGGAAGATGCCGCGCCAGGCTGCCCTGAGCAGCAGCAAGACCGGCACGACGGCTCCGCTCGCGAGCCAGACACCGACGAACCACCACAGCATCGGCAGATCCCCTTCACAACTTCAGCCGAGATCGGGCGAGACGCAAGAATAACACAGATTGCACGGATAAGAAGCAATGCCACGGATTACACGGAGAAGGGTACAATGGGTTCTGGGGTGCCGGGCATCTGCTTTCTGCGCAGCGCCCGATATTTCCCTTCAGTGTAATCCCGGCTTCATCTGATCTTCCGTGCAATCCGTGTTATTACGGCTGTCTTCCTCGACTGGATTGCGCCCGCACTAGCCAGGAAGGGGAGCGCTAACGGAGTCGGGGTGGATGACACCGCACCCTGGACCCTCTATCTGAATGTTCACGGCCAGCGCCCAGTCCGGGCTCCTGACCACTGACCTCTGGCCCCCGACCACTGACAATGACCGACACCCCGCTCGACCACATCCGCAACTTCGCGATCATCGCGCATATCGACCATGGGAAATCCACCCTGGCCGACCGCCTGATCCAGGCCACCGGCGCGCTTACCGCCCGGGAGATGACCAATCAGGTGCTCGACAACATGGACCTGGAGCGCGAGCGCGGCATCACCATCAAGGCGCAGACCGTCCGGCTGACCTATCAGGCGAAGAACGGGCAGGTCTACGAGCTGAACCTGATGGACACGCCCGGCCACGTTGACTTTTCCTATGAGGTCAGCCGCAGCCTCGCGGCTTGCGAGGGCTCGCTGCTGGTGGTGGACGCCAGCCAGGGCGTCGAGGCACAGACGCTGGCCAACGTGTATCAGGCGATCGAGGCCAACCACGAGATCGTGCCCGTCCTCAACAAGATCGACCTGCCGGCCGCCGAGCCCGAGAAGGTGAAGCAGCAGATCGAGGACGTGATCGGCCTCGATGCCTCGGATGCGATCGAGATCAGCGCCAAGACCGGCCTGAACATCGAGGGCGTGCTGGAGGCGCTGGTGCACCGCCTGCCACCGCCCAAGGGCGATGGCGCCGCGCCGCTGAAGGCGCTGCTGGTGGATAGCTGGTACGACCAGTACCTCGGCGTGGTGATCCTGGTCCGCGTCAGGGACGGCCGGCTGAAGCACGGGCAGCGCATCCGCATGATGTCCAACGGCGCCGTCCATCAGGTCGAGCAGGTGGGCATATTCAGCCCCAAGATGATCCCGACCGACGATCTGGGCCCCGGCGAGATCGGCTTCATCACCGCCGCGATCAAGACGGTGGCGGACTGCTCGGTCGGCGACACGATCACCGACGACAGGACGCCGACCAGCCGAGCCGCTGGCCGGGTTCAAGCCCTCGGTGCCGGTGGTGTGGTGCGGCCTGTATCCCGTTGACGCCGACGATTTCGAGAAGCTCCGGGAAAGCCTGGGCCGGCTGCGGCTGAACGACGCGAGCTTCCACTACGACCCGGAGACATCGGCGGCGCTGGGGTTCGGCTTCCGCTGCGGCTTCCTGGGCCTGCTGCACCTGGAGATCATCCAGGAACGGCTGACCCGCGAGTTCGACCTGGACCTGATCGCGACCGCGCCTTCGGTGGTCTATCGCATCCATCGAACCAACGGCGAGGTGTTGGAGCTGCACAATCCGGTGGACATGCCGGACGGCAGCGTGATCGAGCGTATCGAGGAGCCCTGGATCAGGGCCACGATCATGGTGCCGGACGATTACCTGGGTGCGGTGCTGCAGTTGTGCAACGAGCGGCGCGGGGAGCAGGCAGACCTGACCTACGTCGGCAACCGCGCCATGGCGGTGTATCGGCTACCGCTGAACGAGGTGGTGTTCGACTTCTACGACCGGCTGAAGTCGGTGTCGCGTGGCTACGCCAGCTTCGACTACCAAATGGACGGCTACGCCGAGGGCGATGTTGTGCGCATTTCCATATTGGTGAACGGCGAGGCGGTGGATGCGCTGAGCTTCATCGCGCATCGCAGTGTGGCCGAGGCGCGCGGGCGGGCGATCTGCGGCAAGCTGAAGGACCTGATCCCGCGGCAATTGTTCAAGATCGCGGTGCAGGCGGCGATCGGCGGGCGGATCATCGCGCGCGAGACGATCGGTGCGCTGTCGAAGGACGTGACGGCGAAGTGCTACGGCGGCGACGTGACGCGCAAGCGCAAGCTGCTGGAGAAGCAGAAGGAAGGCAAGAAGCGCATGCGCCAGTTCGGCAAGGTGGAGATCCCGCAGTCGGCCTTCCTGGCCGCGCTGAAGATGGACG
>CAWABH010000003.1:0-8404 GCA_963780095.1 uncultured Alphaproteobacteria bacterium | reverse complement strand
TATGCGATAGCCACCGCCGGCGGTCGGTGGCCCCGCGCTGGTCATCGACCTGGGGGTTATGGCCCGGCCTGCCAGACGGGTGATCCGTCAAAGCACTGCCAGAAACCCCGCCTAAGCCCCGGCAGCCGGTCCTGACGCAGCCGGTGGCTAATCCCCAGCGCGCCTGCCAACGCGCACCAATCACCGCGCGACAAGCACCTCCAGCGTCGGCGAAGGTCCCCCCCTTCCGGCGCAGCACGACGATCCTGGGGCTCCGGTTGTCGAACAGCGTCATACCCCCGGACCACTTGGCACCGCGTGATGCTGGCTAGTGCGGATTATGGGCGTCAATGGCGGGCTTCGCGAACGCCATCCTGGCAGCGTGTGCCAGTCGCATCCTGATGCGGCCCGGCACGGCCTTGCGATCGGGGTGTGGGCCATGGCGCCGGCTCCCCTCCCTTGCCCGCGGGTGTCCGCCGACCGGGTGCCGGCGCCTTGCCTCGGTTTGGCGCGGTCTGGGCCGGGCGTCGCGCGCCGCAAGCCCCGCTTCGCCAAGCACGAAGCGCCTCCGGTTCGGACGCCACCGGGTCGCTGCGCTCCCGCACCACTGCCGTCCTCAGGGCGTGCCGCGCCCGCCTTGCCCGGCCCCGGGCGACCGCACCCGAGGCAAGGCGCCGGCACAGGGCCGGCGAACACCTCGGGCAGCAGGAGCCCGTGCATGGACCACACTTCGATCGAAACCCCGCGCCGCAAGCGCTGCCCGATGAGCGCGGAACAACGTGCCAAACTGTCGCTGGCACAGCGTGCCTATGTCGCCCATGACCCGCGCTGGCCGGAGCACCGCCGCAAGCTGGCCGCAGCCCAGGAGGCCCGGCGCATGATGCTGTTCGACAACGAAGTCGCGGCGATCGTCGCCCTGCGCCGGAAGGGGCGGACCTTTTCCTATATCGCCGAGGAGATCGGGGTCTGCCGCGACGTGATCGGGCGCGAGCTGCGGGCGCAAGGGATCGCCACCGGCCATATTAAAGCCGATCGCCGGGCCCGGCGGGGACGGGGTTTCTGGCGGTGCTTCGACTGACCATCCACCCGGCCCGCCGGCCTGATGACCCCCAGGCCGGCGACCGGTGGCCTGGGCATGAGAGGGGGCGAAGCGTCACGTCAGGAGGTTTTCGCTTCGATCCAATACTTCTGCTCGTGGGCTTCGACACGGCCGCAGATTCGCAATGCGTGGTGGTCGGACCGCCTCATGAATGAAGGTGTCGACTTTCCGTAATGGGAGCTTATGACGTCGTCCGCAGGTTGAGTGGCGGTGCAACCTGGGACCTTGGGGGAGCGTGGTGACAATAGTCCCTGGATTGGCCCGCGCTATGCTCGCGCAATGGCTGCCAATCAACTATTTCCACTAGGCGTACTCGGAGCTGCTGCAACTGGATCGCCCGGCAACGTGATCGCGTCTTTGCAAGACAAACTCCCGCAGCAGCATTATCGCGCGCTCTGGTTCCTCGACGTGCGGGCCATGGCCGCACTCATCGAACACCGCAAGCCGGGCCAACCCGGGACGGATTGAATCGGCGATCATCTGCGCGAACGGCAGCGGGCATCGTGGATCTTTCGCCCCGGCCACCACCAGCGTCGGGCAGGCAATACGATCCAGCACCGGCCGGAAATCAAACCGCTTGCCTTCGCCCTCGAAGAAATGGGTGGAGACCGCGTTGTTAACGATCCAGCGCAGGCCCAGGTTGAGATCGCCGGGTTTCGTGTTGTATAGCGGAAAGCAGGTTGCGCGGAACGCCGTCGTGTTCTCGGGCGTGCGGTCGGCAAAATATGCCGCTGCGACCGCGCGCACCTCGGCACCGCCAATCGCCTCGAATGCGTCCAGCACCGGCGCGTCGTCCAGCACCGGGGTGGTGCTGTAGAGCACAAGCTTCGCGGGATGATCGGGATGGCGCGTTGCGTAGGACTGCGCGACGAAGCCACCGAATGAATAGCCGAGCACGATCGGCTTCTCGATGCCGAGCGCGTCGCAGAATGCTCGCACGTCGTCACCCCACTGATCGAGCGTCCACAGCGCAGGGTCGCCGTGCTCGCTGCGCCCGTTGCCCCGATGATCAAGGTAGATCAGTTGCGCGACCTCGGCGAGCGGCGCAAAGGACGGCTTGAACATCGAATGATCAAAGCCCGGGCCGCCGTGCAACAATAGCAACGTTGGCCGCTCACGCATCCGCGGCCCATCGGCGACGACTTTCTCGCCAGCAACGTCGAAGAACAACCGGACACCGTTAACCATCGCATGCATCGCCTGCCTCCAATGTTGCCTTCGTCAATCTGAGGGAGTCGTCCAGATTGCTTCGCGCTCATCCATTCAATCCAGCAGGAAGCCTGCTGGGACCCTGGGCTGGCGCGGCTGTGCGAATCTCAAGAATCATGCACCAAGAGGAGCTTTCGATGCTATCAGGAGACTTTCCGATTTCGACCGCTAATTAGCCTTCCGACGAAGGTGCCGACAATGGCCGCCCCATTTAGTCAGTCGGAAAATACATGCAGCATCGTGGTGTGGATTAGCCTGCGTCTCCTCCCATCGCGACGAACCGCCAGTCTATTGTCGGAACGTCGCGATGACTTCCCGCGCGCTGTCGACCCCGATGGCCGGCCACAGGATCGACAGATCGAGGCCTGCGTCTCGGTATTCAGCGAGGCGCTCGCGGCAGCGCAACACCGGCCCCAGCAGGCAGATTGCGTCGAGCAGGCGATCGCTCAGAGCCTCGCCGCCGCCACCCTGCTCCGCCTTATCGGCCTCTGCGTGAAGCCGCTCGCACGTATCAAACGCTGAATGAACGGCAACCCGGTGAATAATCCGAGATTGGCACGTGCGGCGCTGCGCAAGGCATCGATATCGTCGCCGACGTAGGTTGGCAGGCCGGGCGTCAGTTCCAGCTTGGCGCGTCCACGGGATTTGCCGCGACCGCGCTCGATCCAGCGCCGGCCGCGCGCGACCCGTTCGACCGACCACCACAGGGGCATCACGCCATCGGCGATTTCGGAGTTCTGCGAGGTCAACGCCGTGAGATCGATCGGCACCGGGTGAGGAGCGTGCTGCTGCGGCAGGTGAGTCGCCGGTCCTTCGCCGCGCAGCGAGTTGGCCACTTCGAGTGGTATATTTGCGCAATGCCCCCATCGGGTCAGGCATGTCGATGCCGAGCCCGCGATTGACAGGCTGATGGCTAACCCCCAGCCGAAGAATGAAGCGTCCGCCGGTCGCATCGGCGGTGATGATTGCTGCTTTGGCGCAAAGATAGGGAACTCGCAGATAAATGTCGGCGACCCAGGTGCCGACTTTGATATGTCGAGTCGCGAGGCCCATCAATTGAGCTGTCCCCACCGAGTCATTGTTGACCTCGGCACAAAAATCGCCTCGAAACCAGCTTCCTCGGCGGCCTGCGGCAACTTCCTGTATCTTGGTCGCCCGCTAGCCAGTGCCTGGGATAATGCCGACCGCCAACCGCTCCGACATGCTCTCCTCCCGTTCTGGCTTTCGGCGCGTGATCAGTTCGCGCTTGCCAATCAAATTCTACTTTACCGCGTGCAGACGGGCGAGAGGCACAGGAAGGACGAGGACCAGGATGTCGTGCGGACGTCATTAAAGTAGGAAGTAATGATACAAGCTCCCACGTCCCGGCGGTGACTTCGGCCCGCCTTTATCAGGGTTCGCCACTCAGATCCTCGCCGTTGCAAGGCCTCTGCTGTTCGCGACCGCGACCGGATACATAAGCCAAAAATATGCAGCAGCCGTAATCCTCGACGAAATTTGGAACAATCCGAATACATAGGAAAACCATCCTTAGAATATCGGGTCTCGATGCCAAGGGCCGCTTTCGACCCTAAGCCGTCCCTGATCTGGCGGGCTGGGGAGCAGACATTCGCCGCGCCGGCTGACGCAGAGCGGCAACCGACCAGCTCACACCAGCTCGTCGCAGCAGCGCCTTGGCGTCCCTCAGGATCCGGCGCATCGAAGCCCTCAGTGAACCAATGGTAGATTGGACGCGAGCAGATCACGGGCTTCCGCCCGCCTGCCCTGGTCGCGCCACAGCCGGGCGAGGCTGGTCGATGCCCGCAATTGCAAGAGCTTCGCACTCTGCCGCTCGGCAACGGCGATGGCCTGACGATAGTTCCGCTCGGCGCCGGATCGATCGCCGGCGGCATTCAGCAGATCGCCCGGCACCCGATACAGCAACTCAGCTTCATCGAACCGCTCGTCGGTGGTCTCGACGAACCGTGCAGCCTCGGCGAGGCAGTTCGTTCGTCAGTGTGCTGCCCGAGCATGGCGTGGGCCTCGGCAAGCCAAGTCAGGTGCATCGACATACATGTAACGCCACCGGTAGGACGCAATTTCTCCAGCCCCTGCGTGAGAAGCGCAAGGCCGTCCTGCGCTTGTCCGTAGCGCAATCAGCGACCGTCCGCGAAATGCCAGTGCCCAGCCCAAGTAAAACGGAAAATCATGCTCGGTCGATAGAGCCGAACATTTCCTCCGTGTGCACGATAGGCGAGCGGGTGAGCCAGTCGAGCAAGCTCGCCATAACAAAGCACGGGAGCCAGAGTATGAGCGTGTTTGAGCCGACGGGCCTCCGACAACGCTTCGTCCATCCGTGACCGTGCCTGATCGATGTAACCCTGGTACGCGAGGGTTACGGCGAGGTACGTGAGCGTCGCAACGTAAGGATCCACAGACAGTCCTCCGAGCGGTTCGATGCGCTGGATCAGCAAAGCCAATACACCGCTCCAGAAAGGCGCGCGCGGCAATGAACTCCCCGAGAAAGAAGCGGCTAATCCCGTGCGTGTAGCGACCCAGCAATTGCGTCGGCGACATCGTTCCGCGCTTTGCCGATCTGTTCGAGCTGCTTGCCTAGCGGCAGCGCCAGTCTGTGCTCGGCTCGCACGAAATGAAGCGCCCATTGGCCCACGATCAGCAGCACGAGGTATTCGGGTCGATCGAGCTGCTCGGCCAGCGCGCGTGCTCGGGCGAGGGTCTCATCAACCTCCGCCGCCGACCCAGCCTTTCGTGGCAGTCAGCGCCGATACGAGCGCGATCTGCAGGTCCAGCTCCTGTTGCTGGCGCCACGGGCCGTCCGGCAGACCGGCCAGCACGTCCAATCCCTTCCGCAACTGGGCGACCGCTTCCGTCATCGCCGAGCCCGCCAGCGCCTGCTGACCGGCCTTCAGCCAATAAGCCACCGCCTGTTCCGCGAGCCCGGCTGCCGCGCAGTGCTGGGCCAACAGCGCGGGTTGCGCCAGCACGATCTCCGGAAAGCGGTCTTCGAGGGTCGCGGCAATACGAGCGTGCAGACGCTGGCGCCGGCTGCGCAGCAATGTGCCGTAGGCCGCATCCTGCACCAGCGCGTGCTTGAAGATGTAGCTGGATTGTGGCGGCGTGCCGCGGACGAACAACAGGCCGGCGTTCGTCAGCCGATCGAGTGCCTCGTGAAGTTGCGGCTCCGGCAGATCGGTGATGGACGCCAGCAGCCCGAACCCGAACTCGCGGCCGATCGCCGCACCGGTTTGTGCAACGTCCTTGGCGGCCGGTCCCAGCCGATCCAGCCGCGCCATCAGCGAGGCGTGCAAGGTCGCCGGCACCGACAACGCCGGATGCTGGCATGGCGGACAGCGCCGCGGGCGCCTGCGCGCCAGTTTCGAGCATCGCCTTGGTCAATTCCTCGACGAACAGCGGCACGCCGTCGGTGCGCTCAGCGATCTCCTCCTCGATCTCGGGTGGCAGCGCCGCATTCCGAGCGACATTTGCGACCATCGCCGTCGTGTTGCGCCGGTCGAGCCGTGCCAGTGTCAGCATCGTCACATGCGGCTGCCCGGTCCACGGCGGCTGAAACTCGGGGCGGAACATGGCCAGCAACAGCACCGGCCAGTCCGCGACCCGCTCTGTCACGCGGTTCAGCAGTTCACGCGAACTCGGATCGATCCAGTGAATGTCATCGAACATCATCAGCATCGGCTGCTGCCGCGCATGACCTTCGATCTGCCGCACCAGCGCCTCGAACGTCTTGTCCTTCTTGCGCTGCGGCGTGACATCGAGCGGCGGGACGAGATCGGCCCGCGGTAACGAATGCAGGTCTGCGATTAGTGCCACGTCTTCCGGCGGCGGATCTGTAGCCGTGAGCAGCGTTTTCAGTTTTGCGAGCCTGGCCGTCGGCCCGTCCGCATGCAAGAAACCGGCAGCTCGCTCCATTTGCGCGATCACCGGATAAAGCGTGCTGTCCTGATGGTGCGGCGAGCAGAAATAACGGAACCGAACGTGCGGTTCGGCGGCGATCCGCTCGGCCAGCGCACCGACAAGACGCGATTTTCCCACACCCGGTTCGCCGGAAATCAGCACCATCCGTCCGTTGCCGGCCTTCGCCTGTGCCCAGCAGCGCAACAACAGGTCAACCTCCTCGTTTCGACCGACCAGCGGGGTCAACGCCGATCCGTGCAATGCCTCGAACCGGCTCTCGATTGCGCTCGGGCGCAGCACCTGCCAAGCGAGCACCAGCGCGCCAATGCCCTTAACGACGACGGCGCCGAGATCGCGGTACTCGAAGAGACCTGCGACCAGCCGGCGCGTGCCGGCGGCGATGACGACGGTGTCCGGTTCGGCCAAGGCTTGCAGCCGGGCGGCGAGATTGGGCGTCTCTCCGACGACTGATTGCTCCTGCGCCGAGCCTTCGCCGATCAGATCGCCGACAACCACAAGCCCGGTGGCAATCCCGACGCGCGCTTGGAGCTTTACGGACGTCACGTCTAGTCAACTCACAGCGTCGATCAAGCCCAACCCGGCCCGGACCGCCCGCTCGGCATCGTCTTCATGAGCTCGCGGGTAGCCGAAATAGATCAGGACGCCGTCGCCCATGTACTTGGCCACAAAGCCATCCAACCCGGTGACGATCTCCGCGACGGCGCGGTGATACGCCCCGATGACCTCCCGAAAATCTTCAGGATCGAGCAGCGTAGAGATCGCGGTCGAACCGACAAGATCGCAAAAAACCACAGTAAGCTGGCGGAGCTCAGCGCCAACTCTCGGTGTCGAGGTGGCGGCAGGTGGCGAGTTCGCCGCTGATTGAGTCTCATCCTGTGTTGGGGGCTCCGCCCTCAGGGCGGCAATTGCAGCCAGGAGCTTGCGCCGGTGGCCGACAAGGGCAACGCCTAGATCATTGAGGTCGCCAGCCGTCAACTCGCGCAAGACCTCGCGGTCTATCGCGTTATCGTGGAATGCGGGCGCGTATTGTTCGAGCCCCAGCCCGCGCAGCCACGCCGCTACGTCCATCGGGTGATCTCCGGCTTCGAGGAGCGGCAAGCCCCTCATCGACGAGGATAATCGTCCGCTCATTAAGTCGCCAGCGGTAGTGCTGAAACAGGCGCGGTGCCGCGTATTAGAGCTTCAGTCGATAGATGACCGCATTCAAGCCATGGGCATCACAGCCTGGGCAAATCGAGGACGGCCGCATTCCACCCATCATTGACCTTGGGACCACATTCCGGATCGATGTCACATTGAACAGTCAGCCGGATCCGTCCGAGGCAATCATCTCCTTGTAGCCCTTCGATCCGCAACGATCTCGCGCGACTTTAATCCCGAAGGTGGTCGCTGGCCGCGCAGTTAACGAGCATGGCGGCACGGGCTGCGCGCGAACGACGTCGCTCCTCGAGGTCGTCATTCCAGCCCGATGTCGATCGTCATCGGCGATCTGCGGCGCGGGCAGTCCCGCTGACCTTGGATACGGCGGACGATGGAGCCCGGGCGTCGCCGGGTTCTACCAATCCAAGGCCACCCAGGCCCACGACTTCACCTCCAAAAATCGGCAATGAGGACCGAGACGAGGACCGCGACGGCGTCTACTTCTACGAGGCCAAGGCCGCTCTGCGACGACGAGTGTCTCTCTCCGCGCAGCTCGACCGTCCGTGTGTACGTCGCCCGGACGCGCTGTCCCCGCCGTACGCCAGGCGAGCACCCGCGCACAGTTGAGCGCGCTGCATCGAATGACTCGTGGCAAGGGCGACCGACTGAGCAGGCCCACGATGGTGAGCGGGCTGTGTCGGTGGCCGCCGATACCGGCGGACACGAAGCGCGAAAACGCGACGCACGCTGCAACACCGGCCGCAAGCCCTGGCAGCTACTTACCCATCATTGCATGACGCTGGCCGGCTCGCACGGCCGACCGAGCAGAAAACCCCCGTGATCGCGAATATCGTCCATGAGCGTAACAACACCACACACGGCATGGTTTCGAGCAACAGTCCGAAATGGAGGAGAAGGTCCAGTATGATCGGCACCGGCGCGTGGTCCGGGCCGGGATAATTCGTCGCGGTGCGGCGCGCGAATGGGAGGCGTCGCAGCGGCGCGGCACTCAATCCCCACCACCACTCGCCTGCTGATCTTCTA
>CAWABH010000002.1:0-153045 GCA_963780095.1 uncultured Alphaproteobacteria bacterium | reverse complement strand
CACGATCGACCTGTCCCAACTGCGCGCCGCGCGTCTCGACCGGCGCAGCTTCCTGCGCGCCACCGCGGCCAGCACGCTCACTTTGGCGCTCGGCGCGGGCGCCGCGCACGCCGCGGAGACGCATGTCAAATCGACGCACGGCTCGGGCTTTTGCAACCTGAACTACTTCCTGGCGAACGCACTGCAGTCGGCCAAAGACGATGGCGTGATGCTCGACTTCGTCATCACGCCCTCCTTCGCCGAGCAGGTCACGTTCCTCGGCGCCGGCCAGGTGGATGCGGGGCTGATCCCGTACACCAGCTTCGTCGCACTGTTCGACGCCGGCGCGCCGGTGAAGATCATCGCCGGCGGTGGCATTCAGGGCTGCGTCCTGGTCGCGCAGCCGGGCCTGGATAGTCCAGAGAAACTGAAGGGCAAGACGCTGGGCACGTTCCAGATGGACACGCTGGAGGTGCTGCCGTTCGACTGGATGAAGCGACACGGCGTGAACTTCAAGGACATCAACGTTCGCTACATGGGCAACACGCCCGAGGCGGTCGAGGCGTTCAAGGCCGGCGCGCTCGACCTGATCTGCACGATCGAGCCGTACGGCACCGCGCTGCTGAACGACGTGAAGGGCAGCGTGATGCTGTCGGACGGGATCGACATCTACGGGCCCGGCTACACCGACTGCGTGCTGGCGGTGCGCGCCGACATGATCCAGCAGAATCCCGCCGCGCTGAAGTCGCTGATCAAGGGCATGATGAAGGCGCAGTACATGGCCGAGACCCAGCCGGAGGAGACGTTGAAGATCCTGGTCGGCCCGTACTACAAGACCTCGATGGAGAATGCGCGCATCGCGATGTCGAAGCAGCCGTCGGTGGTGGATGCGCGCAACCAGACGCAGTTCATCCTCGACCGCGTCGAGTCGATCGTCGAGATGGGCTACATCAAGAAGAAGCCGGGCCGCGATGCGATCGACTGGACGCTGCTCGAGCAGGTGATCGCCGAGAACCAGGACCTGTATGGCAAGCTCAAATACAAATCCGCTGCCTGACGCGGCGCTGCGTCCGGTCGGCGGTTCGCCGTTCGGCGCGCTGCCCTGGGGCGCGATTGCGCAGACGGCGCAGCGTCTGCTGTGGGGCGCGCTGTCGATCGGGCTGTTCGCCGGGCTGTGGGAACTGTGCTGGGCGCTCGGCTGGTCGGATCCGAAGCTGCTGCCGCCGCCGCATGTCTTCATCGGCAACATCGTCGACCAGGCCAAGTTCTTCAACACGGTGAACCGCTGGCAGATCGGCGCCGGCGGTGGAACGGGGCCAAGCCCGGCGATGGCGGTGGTTTACACGGTGCTGTCGTCCACCGGGCGCGTGCTGACCGGGCTGGTCATCGCATTCACGTTGGCGATCACGACGGGCGTGGCGATCCGTTACTTCAAGCTGTTCGAGCGGCTGACATTGCCGACGATCACCCTGCTGGCGCCGGTGTCGCCGATCGCCTGGCTGCCGGTGGCGATCTTCCTGTTCGGTATCGGCAACGGGCCGGCGGTGTTCATGGTGGTGGTCGCGCTGTTCTTCCACATGGTGCTGGCGACGATCACGCAGATCGACGGAGTGAACCGCAACCTGATCAACGTCGCGCGCACGATGGGGGCGACCAAGCGGCAGATCTATGCCCGGGTCGTGATCCCGGCGATCCTGCCCGGGCTGTTCATGGTGCTGCGGCTGAACCTGTTCGGCGCATGGATGGTGGTGCTGATCGCCGAGGCAACCGGCGTGGGGTACGGATTGGGCCAGGTGATCATGCTGGCGCGCAACACCTTCAATCCGTCGCTGGTGTTCTTCACCATCGGGTTGATCGGCGTGCTTGGATTCACATTCGACTTCCTGCTGCGCCAGGTGCAGCGGCGGTTGCTCTACTGGGTGCCGCGGGAGGTGCTGAGTGGCATCTAGCCCGGTCCGCCCGTTCTCCTCGAAGGACGCGATGGTCTGCCGCGCGGTCGGCAAGACCTGGGCGGACGGTACGCCGCGCGCGCACGAGGCTTTGCGCGGTATCGAACTGGACGTGGCGCCCAACGAGTTCGTCGCACTGCTGGGGCCGTCCGGCTGCGGCAAGTCCACGCTGCTGTATCTGATGTCCGGGTTGGAGGCGACCAGCGTCGGCGAGATCTGGTCGTTCGGCGAACGCGTAGAAATGCCCTCGCCGGAGCGCAGCCTGATCTTCCAGGAGACCTCGCTGTTTCCGTGGCTATCGGTCTGGCAGAACGTCAGTTTCGGGTTGTCGATCAAGGGTGTCGCGGTGGCGGAGCGCAAGGACGTGGCGCGTCGCGCGCTGGCACGCGTCGGGCTGTCGGAGGCGATGGACAAACGCCCCGACGAATTGTCCGGCGGGCATGCGTCAGCGGGTCGCGGTGGCGCGTGCGTTGGCGATGCGGCCGCGGGTGCTGCTGATGGACGAGCCGTTCGCCGCGCTGGATGTGCAGACGCGCGCCAAGATGCAGGACTTCCTGCTGGATGTGTGGCGCGGATCCGGGGCGTCGGTGGTGTTCGTGACGCACCATATCGACGAGGCGGTGGCGCTGGCCGATCGTGTCGTGGTGTTCACCGCGCGGCCGGGGCGGGTGAAGACGATCGTGCCGATCGATCTGCCGCGTCCGCGCGATCTGTTTTCCCGCGAGGCCGAGGCGTTGCGCCGGCAATTGACCGGGCTGCTGCGGGACGAGGTGGATCGCGCGTTTGCCGAGCAGGAGGCTTTGGCGGTGGAGTGACGCGCACGTCGAACGTCATGGCCTGCGAAGGCAGGCCATCCACGTCTTCGCGGCCGCAAGGAAGACGTGGATGGCGGGCCTGCGCCCACCATGACGATAGAACGAGGAGAGCCCAATGCCCGCATCACTGATCCGCAGCCGCGCCACGATCACGCACGCGCTCGATCGCCACACGTGGAACGAAATTCCCGACGGCGCGGTGCTGCAGGAGGACGGCACGATCACCGCCGTCGGCACCTACGCCGACCTGTCGCCGCAAGCATCCGAACGTTCCGGTGATCGGCTCGGGCAACGAGATTCTCCTGCCTGGTTTCATCAACGGCCACCACCATGTCGGGCTCACGCCGGTGCAGCTTGGCTCGCCGGACATGCCGCTGGAGCTGTGGTTCGTCACGCGCATGGTGGCGCGCAATCTGAACCTGTATCTCGACACGCTGTACTCGGCGTTCGAGATGATCGCCTCGGGCATCACCACGGTGCAGCACATCCATGGCTGGATGCCCGGCAAGCTCGGCGAAGTCGAATCGCGCGCCGACGAGGTGATCCGCGCCTACGAGGATATCGGCATGCGGGTATCCTACTCGTTCGCGGTGCGCGATCAGAACCGGCTGGTGTATCAGCGCGACGAGGATTTCGTCGCCGGCCTGCCGGCAGAGCTGCGCGAGCCGATGCAGCGCTGGTTCGCGCGGTTTCAGCTCTCGCTCGACGACTACATCGCGCTGTTCGAGAACCTGCACGGGCGGCACCAGAACAAGAGCCGCGTGAAGATCCAGTTGGCGCCTGCCAACTTGCACTGGTGCTCGGATGCGGCGTTGGGACGGCTGGCCGATACGTCGCGAAAATACAACGTGCCGCTGCACATGCATCTGCTGGAAACAGCGTACCAAAAGGAGTACGCGCGTCGCCGCGGCGACTGCACGGCGGTGGAGTATATCGACCGCTTCGGCCTGCTCGGGCCACAACTGACATTGGGCCACGGCGTCTGGCTGAACGAGGCGGACATCGACCGGCTGGCCGCAACCGGCACCTGCGTGTGCCACAACTGCTCGTCCAACTTTCGACTCCGCTCCGGTGTGGCGGCGCTGAACGCGTTCGAGGCCAAGGGGATCAACACGGCGATCGGTCTCGACGAAGCCGGCATCAACGACGATCGCGACATGCTGCAGGAAATGCGCATGGTGCTGCGCGCGCATCGCGTGCCGGGCATGGGCGACGACGTGCCGACGCCGGCGCAGGTGTTCCGCATGGCGACCTCCGGCGGCGCAAAGACCACCGCGTTCGGCGAGCGTCTCGGCGTGCTGGAGCCCGGGCGCGCCGCCGACATGGTGCTGATCGACTGGCAGCAGGTCAGCTATCCGTATCTCGATGAGGCGATGCCGTTGCTGGATGCGGTGCTGCAGCGCGCCAAGACCGAAGGCGTGCGCAGCGTGATCTGCGACGGCGAGGTGATCTACACGGAGGGCAAATTCACCAAGGTGGACCGCGACGGCGCGCTGCGGGCGCTGCACGACGATTTGAACAAGGCGCTGGCGGACGATGAGGTGGAACGCCGGCGGCTGTCGAAGGCGCTGCTGCCGCATGTGCGGGCGTTCTACGCCAACTATTTCGATCCGGCGCGGCATGAGCCATTCTACCGGCCAAGCTCACGCGTCTGACCGGAGGTTTGGCATGGCCGAGTTCGATCTGGTGATCCGTGGCGGCACCGTGGTGACGGCCGCCGACACGTTCCGCGCCGATGTCGGCGTGCGCGACGGCCGCATCGCCGCGCTGGGCGAGAAGCTGGACGGCGCGCAGGTGCTGGATGCCGGCGGGCTGCTGGTGCTGCCGGGCGGCGTCGATACGCACTGCCATATCGAGCAGTTGCGGCCGACGGGCGGGGCGGACGAGGAGAGCTTTGTCACGGGCAGCACCGCGTGCCTGGCGGGCGGGACCACCACGGTCATCACCTTCGCCGCGCAGTTCAAAGGCCACGGCATCCGCGACACGCTGGCCGAGTATCATCGGCGGGCGCGCAGGCGATGGTGGACTACAGCTTCCACCAGATCATCACCGATCCATCGGATGCAGTGGTGCGCGACGAAATTCCCGAGGTGGTCGCATCGGGCGTGCGCAGCCTGAAGGTCTTTCTCACCTACGAACCGTCGCATCTGGACGACCGCGAATTCCTGCGGGTGCTGGCCGCGGCGCGGCGCACCGGCGCGCTGGTGACGGTGCATTGCGAGAACTACGAGGCGATCCGCTGGCGCACCGCGGCGTTGATGGCAGATGGGCGCAGTGCGCCGAAATACCATTCGTGGTCGCGGCCGAAGATCGTCGAGCGCGAGGCGACGCATCGGGCGATTGCGCTCGCCGAACTGGTGGACCAGCCGATTCAGGTGTTCCACGTCTCGTGTTCCGAAGTGGCCGAGGAGATTGCTCGGGCACAGGCGCGGGGTCTGAAGGTGTGGGCGGAAACCTGCCCGCAGTATTTCGTGCTCGGCGCCGACGACATGGACCGGCCGGGCTTCGAGGGGGCAAAATTCATGTGCAGCCCGAGCCCGCGCGACGCGGCGACCAGCGAGGCGCTGTGGGGCGACATCCAACGCGGCACGCTCGACGTGGTGTCGTCCGACCACAGCGGATCGAGCTACGAGGGCGAAGGGGGCAAACGCATCCACGGCAACAACGCGCCGTTCCCGGATATCCCGAACGGCGTTCCCGGTCTGGCCGCGCGGCTGCCGATCGTGTTCAGCGAAGGCGTGGCGAAGGGAAAGATCGATCTCAATCACTACGTGCGGCTGATCGCCACCAATCCGGCGAAGCTGTTCGGGCTGTATCCGCGCAAGGGGACGATCGCGCCGGGATCGGATGCCGACCTCGTGCTGTGGGATCCGGGCAGGCGCGTCACCATCACCAACGCGATGATGCAGCATACGATCGACTATACGCCGTACGAGGGGCTGGAGGTGACCGGCTGGCCGGTGGCGACGGTGAAGGGCGGCCGCGTGGCGATGCGCGACGGGAAGGTGCAGGCGGAGCCGGGGAGCGGGACGTTCCTCGCGCGTGGGCCATATGCGATGATCAAACCGACCGGCAACCTGCCCGACGGCTTCGACGCGTCGGCATCCATTTGACCTATAATCGCTGACGTAAGCGCACGAATTCGCCCACCGCCGCCACCACCCACAACCCCACCACCACCACCACCACCACCAACACCACCCCGTCATGGCCGGGCTTGGCCCGGCCATCCACGCCTTCCTTCCGCGCCTCTCGCGATTATGTTGGACGCAAATTCAACCGAGCAGCGTCGGGTACAGGTCTTGCCAATCCGGGTTCTGAGCAGCCAAGAGCCGAACCTTCCATCCGCGGGGCCAACGCTTCATGCTGGTTTCCCGCTGGATCGCTGCACCTATCTCATCGTGATGTTCGAAATACACGAGCCTGGTCAAAGCATATTTGCGGGCGAAGCTGCTTCCCGTTCCTTCCCGGTGTTCCCAGACGCGTCGGAGCAGGTCGTTGGTGACCCCGATGTAGAGCGTTCCATTGCGCCTGTTCGTCATGATGTAGATCCAGCCGCCCATGCGTTGGAACTGTGGAGGTGAGCGGTAAAGAAGACGTGGATGGCCGGCACAAGGCCGGCCATGACGGGGGAGACGACCGGCACAAGGCCGGCCATGACGGGGGAGACGACCGGCACAAGGCCGGCCATGACGGGGGAGACGACCGGCACAAGGCCGGCCATGACGGGGGAGACGACCGGCACAGGCCGGCCATGACGGGGGAGACGACCGGCACAGGGCCGGCCATGACGGGGGAGATGGCCGGCACAAGGCCGGTCATGACGGGGGAGACGACCGGCACAGGGCCGGCCATGACGGGGGAGACGACCGGCACAGGGCCGGCCATGACGGGGGAGATGGCCGGCACAAGGCCGGCCATGACGGGGGAGTGCGGGACGACAGGACGCAGCTTCGCAGCCTCCATCGCGCGCCCGAGCCAGACGTGCTGGCGCCGCTGCTGCCGCTTGCAGCGTCGCCGCCCGGCGTTGCGATCCGTGCCCGCGCGCTGGTGCATGCCGCGCGCAGCGCGCACAGGCCCGGCGCCGACGTCACCGACTTCCTCGCCGAATACGGCCTGGGCACCGCCGAAGGCGTAGCGCTGCTCTGCCTCGCCGAGGCGCTGCTGCGCATACCGGATGCCGCCACGGCCGATGCGTTGATCGAGGACCGCATCGCCGGGGCCGACTGGCAGAAGCATCTCGGCCACGGCAACTCGCTTGCGGTGAACGCCTCGGCCTGGGCATTCATGCTGAGCGGCCGGGTGCTCGGACTGGACGATGTGGCGGGCGTCATCGGCAGCGTCGTCCGACGCCTCGGCGAGCCGGTGATCCGCGCCGCGTTGCGCCGTGGCATGCGGATGCTGGCGCGGCAGTTCGTCATGGGCCGCACGATCGAGGAGGCCCTCGCGCGCGTCGACAAGCGCTGGCGCTACAGCTTCGACATGCTGGGCGAAGCGGCGAAGACCCACGCCGATGCGGAGCGCTACCGGCTCGCGTATCTCGACGCGATCGGCGCCATCGGTCGCGCCGCTGCCGGCCGCGGGCCGATCGAGGGACCGGGCATTTCGGTCAAGCTCTCGGCGCTGCACCCTCGCTACGAACCGTTGCAGGCAGCGCGCTGCGTGCCGGCACTGATCGCAACACTGACCGCGCTCGCGAAGGCGGCAAAGGGGGAAAATATCGGGCTAACCGTGGACGCGGAGGAGGCAGACCGGCTGGAGATCAGCCTCGATGTATTCGCCGGTGTGCTGGCAGATCCCGGGCTTGCCGGCTGGGATGGGCTGGGTCTTGCTGTGCAGGCGTACCAAAAGCGTGCGGTTGCCGTGATCGACTGGGTCGCCGAACTTGGCCGGCGCACGCAGCACCGCGTTCCGATGCGGCTGGTGAAGGGCGCCTACTGGGACAGCGAGATCAAGCTGGCGCAGGTGCAGGGCCATCCCGACTATCCGGTGTTCACCCGCAAGGCCGCCACCGATGTCAGCTGGCTCGCCTGCGCGCGGCGCATGCTGGACTGTCGCGACGCAATCTACCCGGCATTCGCCACGCACAATGCACACAGCCTGGCGTTCGTCCTCGAATGCGCGGGTGCAGGCGATTTCGAGATGCAGCGCCTGCACGGCATGGGCGAGGCGCTATATCACGATGCGACGTATCCGGTGCGCGTCTATGCGCCGGTCGGCACGCATGAGGACCTGCTCGCCTATCTGGTGCGGCGGCTGCTGGAGAACGGTGCCAACACCAGCTTCGTGCACCGCCTGGTCGATCCGTCGGTTCCGGAAGACGCCATCGTCGCCGATCCCGTGACCCGGCTGCGAGCGCTCGGCGTCAGCCCCAATCCGCGCATCCCATTGCCGCGCGACCTCTATCCGGACCGGCGCAATTCCGCCGGCGTCGACCTCGCCGACCGTGCGGCGGCACCCGCCCTGCTCGCGGCGATACGTCGCCACGCTGATCGCGCACGGGACATCACCGGGGCGCGGGAAATCCGCAACCCGGCCGATCGCCGCATGCAGGTTGGCGCAGCCGATGATGCGGGGCCCGCCAGGATCGATGCGGAGCTCAATAGACTTGCACATGGCTGGCGGGACTGGGACATCGCGGGCGGTGCGCACCGCGCCGAGGTGCTGGAGCGCGCCGCCGACCTGATCGAGGCATCGCGCGAGGAACTGCTGTTTCTGCTGGCGCGCGAAGGCGGCAAGACGCTGGCGGACGGCATCGCCGAAATCCGCGAAGCCGCCGATCATTGCCGCTGGTATGCGCTGCACGCGCGCCGCGACTTTGCCGCACCGCGCGAACTGCCCGGACCGACCGGCGAGCTCAATACCTGGGCGCTCGGCGGGCGCGGCGTCTTCGCGGCCATCTCGCCGTGGAATTTTCCCCTCGCGATCTTCACCGGCCAGGTCGCCGCCGCACTCGCCGCCGGCAATGCGGTGGCTGCCAAGCCAGCGGAACAGACGCCGCTCGTCGCGGCCCGTGCGGTGGCGTTGCTGCTAGAGGCCGGCGTGCCGCGCACCGCTCTGGCATTGCTGCCTGGAGATGGAACGGTCGGCCGGGCGCTGGTGCGCGATGAACGCGTCGCCGGGGTCGCCTTCACCGGCGGTACGGAGACCGCACAGGAGATCGCGCAGACCATGGCCGCGCGGTCCGGGCCGATCATTCCATTCATCGCCGAAACCGGCGGCATCAACGCCATGATCGTGGACAGTTCGGCGCTGCCCGAGCAGGTCGTCACCGACGTGCTCACCAGTGCATTTGGTTCCGCCGGCCAGCGCTGCTCCGCGCTGCGCCTGCTGTGCCTGCAGGACGATGTCGCCGACCGCGTGCTGCGCATGCTGCGCGGCGCGGCGGAAACACTGGTCATCGGCGACCCGCTTGATCCGGCGACCGATGTCGGCCCGGTGATCGACGACGACGCGCGAGCATCGCTCGAACGTGCGTCATTGGCGTTCGGCACGCCGCTGTTCGCGCTGGCTTTGCCACCAGGCACCGAGCATGGCAGCTTCTTCGCGCCGCGTGCCTTCCTGCTGCGGTACGCGAGCGACCTGCGGACGGAGATCTTCGGTCCCGTCCTGTGCATCGTTCGCTATGCGGCCGACCGGCTGGACGAGGTGATGGACGCAATCGACGCGACGGGCTACGGCCTTACCCTCGGCATCCACAGCCGCATCGAGGCGACCCAACGCCGCATCGCGGAGCGCCTGCGCATCGGCAACACCTATGTGAACCGCAACCAAATCGGCGCGGTGGTTGGCGTGCAGCCGTTCGGCGGTCGCGGGCTGTCGGGCACCGGCCCGAAGGCTGGCGGGCCGATCACGCTGTTTCGATTTGCCGAGGAGCGCGTCGTGTCGGTCAACACTTCGGCGGCCGGCGGCAACGCGGCGCTGCTTGCGTCGGACGAAGGATAGACAGAGGGGAAACGCGATGATCGGCGTTGACTGGGGCACCACGAACTTCCGGGCGTTCCGCATTACGCCCGGCGGCGCCATCCGTGACCGCCGCATCGGCTTGCGCGGCATCGTCAACGTGCCGAACAACCGGTTCTCCGACACGCTGCGTGAAGAGATCGGCCCCTGGCTCGCCGTCGGCGAGAACCACGTGCTGCTGTCGGGCATGATCGGCAGCCGGCAGGGCTGGAAGGAGGCGCCCTACCTTCCCTGCCCCGCCGGCGCACCGGAGATCGCATCGGCACTGATCGAGATCGAGTTCGACTGGGCGCAGGTGAAGCTGGTGCCGGGCCTGTCCGCGACGGACGATGCGGGTGTCGCCGAGGTGATGCGCGGCGAGGAGACGCAGGTGTTGGGTGTGCTGGAGGCGATGGGCGGCAGCGGCCTGGCCTGCCTGCCGGGGACCCACTCGAAGTGGGTGCGCGTCGAGAACAGCCGCATCACCGGCTTCACCACGCACATGACCGGCGAGACGTTCGGCGCGTTGCGGGGCCATACGATCCTGGGGCGCATGATGCGCGACGGCCCGTCGAACGGCGCGCCGTTCGATGCGGGGGTGAGGCGATGCGGCGATCCCGGCGGCCTTCTGCACCACATCTTCGGCGCGCGTGCCCAAGTGCTGGCCGGTCGGCTCGCCGAGACCGATGCGGCTGCCTACCTCTCCGGCATCCTGATCGGCCACGAGGTCCGCTCGGCTCTGGCGGGGAGGGAAGGCGTGGTGGTGCACGTGATCGGAGCGCCGGAACTCACCGACCTGTACGCCCGTGCGATCTCGGCGCTTGGCGGGTTCCCCGAGCGGCATGACGGCGAGGCGGCGGCGCGCGGCTTGGCGCTGGTCGGCGGGCATGCGGCATGGAACTGACCGGCTGGCTTGCACGCTGCCCGCTGATCGCGATCCTGCGCGGGGTGAAGCCGGACGAGGTTCTGGCGATCGGCGAGGCACTGGAGCGCCAGGGCATCGCCATTGTGGAAGTGCCGCTCAATTCGCCCCAGCCGGTGGAGAGCATCGCACGGCTGGCGCGGGAATTCGGCGAGCGGCTGCTGATCGGCGCCGGCACGGTCATGACAACGGCCCAGGTGGCGGAGATCGCGAGGGCCGGGGGCAGGCTGGTGGTCACGCCGCATGCCGATGCGATGGTCATGCGCGCCGCCAAGGAGACTGGGCTGCTGGCGGTTCCCGGATTCTTCACGCCGACCGAGGCGTTTGCCATGCTGGCGGAAGGCGCCGATGCGCTGAAGCTGTTTCCCGCGGAGGCTGCCAGCCCAGCGGTGCTGCGGGCGCTGCGGGCCGTGTTGCCGGCGAGGACTGTGGTGCTGCCGGTCGGCGGGATCGATGCGTCCAACATGGCTGTATGGCAGGCAGCAGGGGCGGCGGGGTTCGGCATCGGTTCGGCGATCTATCGGGTGGGGGATAGTCCCGCGACGGTTGGCGCGAAGGCACATGCGTTGGTTGCGGCGCTGGAGGGCTAGTGGCGGCGGCGCCTGGGTCCCCGCCTTCGCGGGATGACGACCTTGGCGGGGATGACGACCCTATGGTCCGCTCTGCTTTTCGTCACGTCCGTGAAGGCGGCGGAAGGCGCGGCACATGCCACCGAATCCCCTCACTCCGCCGCCTCCAGCGCATCCTCCGGCGCCAGTTTCGCCGCCGTCTCGCGCACGCACAGCGCGGCGATGATCGCGCCCATCAGCCCCCACGCCGCCAGCAGGTACAGTCCACCCTCGAAGCTGCCGGTGACATCCTTGATCCAGCCGATTGCCGGTGGCGTGATGCCGCCCGCAAGAATGCCGAGCGAGTTGGCCCACGCGATCCCGCTGGCCGCCGCCGCGCCCGTCAGGAACATCGACGGCAACGGCCACAGATGCGCGTTCGACGCATAAAGCCCGACCACGCCAAGCGATATCCCGGCGATCGACCAGTACGTGCCGACCGTCAAACCCGCCGCCGCGAAGCCCACCGCCATGCAGAAGCACGAAGCGGCAAGGTTCCAGCGCCGCTCGTTCATCCGGTCGGAGATGTGGCCCCAGACCAGGATGCCGATCGTCCCCAGCACATACGGCACCGCGGTCATGAATCCGGTCTGCATGATGCTAAAGCCGAGTTGCTTGATGATCAGCGCGGTGAACACCGCGATGCCCACGCTGACACCGGCCTGAGCGAAATGGATCGCCGCAATCGCCAGCACCTGCGGATTGATCAGCGTCTTCAGCACCGAGATCCGGCCGATCGCCTCGACCACGCGGCGTTCCTTGTCCATCACCGCGGTCAGCCAGCCCCTCTCTTCGGCGTTCAGCCAGCGCGCCTCCGCGGGCCGGTCGGTCATCCAGAACCACACGACAATGCCCATGATCACCGCCGGCGCCGCCTCGCACAGGAACAGCCAGCGCCAGCCCGCGATGCCGAACAGCCCGTTCAGCTGGAGCAAGCCCGTCGAGATCGGTGCGCCGATGCCGATCGACACCGGGATCGCCGCCATGAAGCCGGCGACGATGCGGGCGCGGTGGAACGGCGGGAACCAGTAGGTGAAGTAGAAAATCATGCCGGGGAAGAAACCAGCCTCGGCGAGCCCCAGCAGGAAGCGCAGGATGAAGAAGCTGGTCGGTCCCTGGACGAACGCGAAGCCGGCCGAAACGAGGCCCCAGCTGACCATGATGCGCGCGATCCATCGCCGCGCGCCGACCCGCTCCAGGATAAGGTTGGAAGGGACTTCGAGCAGGAAGTAGCCCCAGAAGAAGGCACCGGCGCCGAGCCCATAGACGTACGCGCTGAGCCCCAGGTCCTGGTTCATCGTCAGCGCCGCGAAGCCGATGTTCACGCGGTCGAGGTAACATATCAGATACAGAATGAATGTGAACGGCAGGATCCGCCAGTAGACCTTGCGCATGGTCTGCCGTTCGATCGGGGTCGCCATCGGGCGCCTCCTCCCTTGTATCGTTGCTCGGGGACGAGGCGGTCGGCCGGACTTACAGGGACGTCAGGGCTATGCGTTCCGCGGTAGGCCCGGTCGATCGCCTGGTCGATGCACGTCTGCCTTATCGGTGAGCCTAACGCGGTTTGTCGGCGGCAGGCGATACGGCCGGAGCGGGCCGCGCAGCGCGGGTGGCAGCAGCGGGGCCAACTGCGCGGCCGCAAGCAGGGCGATGCGCCTGGCGCAGGGAGCAGCCCGGACCGATCGGCGCAGCCAGGCCCTGCCCTGCGCGCTCCGATCGTGCCGGATGAGTTCGCGGCCGATCACCCAGTGGTTCTCGGCATCGGTGCGCCGGCGGATGGCGGCGACCCGGTCCGTGCCGAAGCGCGCGATCAGCGCCGGGTTGCCGAAGATTGCGTCCACGCAGGGGATGAAGGCGGCCGGATTGGCGGCGAGGTGGCGATAGGCGCCGCGAGGATGCTGCCTGACGAACAGCACCGGTTCCCTGCCCTCGACCGCGACGAACCGACCCTGCAGTGCGATGCGGATCCAGTAATCCCAGTCCTCGCCATAGGCCAGGCCCGGGAGGAAGCCGCCTGCCGCCTGCACGGCCGCGCGGCGGAGCAGCAGATGACCGCCATTGGCGAACAGGTTGCGCACCAGCAGCCGTTCAAGGATATCGCCGGACGGGGGCATAAGCGTGTCGCCTAGTCCGACGAATGCGCAGGCGCCGGCGGCCGCAACAGCGTCGGGCGATGCGTCGAGCGCAGCGGCGAGGCGGAACAGTGCATCCGGTGCCAGCCAGTCATCGGCGTCGAGGAAGAGCAGGGCGTCGCCCCGCCCCCCAACCCCCTCCCCAGAGGGGAGGGGGAGTAATGAGGGTTCGGGGAGTGACGTGGAGGCGTTATCGACTCCCCCTCCCCTCTGGGGAGGGGGTTGGGGGGCGGGGTCTGCCCCGCACAACTCAGCTACCCCGCAGTTCCGCGCCGCCGACACACCGGCATTTGCCTGCCGCACCAGACGCACGCGGGCATCTGCAAAGCCCTCGACGATGCCGGCAGTCCCATCCGTCGACCCATCGTCCACCACGACCAGCATCCAGTCGCGGTGCGTCTGGGCAATCACCGACGCGACGGCACCCCCGATCCAGGGAGCAGCATTATAGGCCGGAACCACGATCCCGATGCGCATGGCCACCAGCCTGCGCATCGGTCGCCAAGAATGCGATTAAGACCCTACGCGTCGGTCTTGTGCTCGACGCCCTTCTCGGCCAGCAGCGTCTCTAGCTCGCCCGACTGGAACATCTCGGTCACGATGTCGCAGCCGCCGACCAGCTCGCCCTTCACATACAGCTGGGGGATCGTCGGCCACTGGGAGAACTGCTTGATCCCCTCGCGCAGCTCCGCGTCCTCAAGCACATTGGCAGTCTTGAACGGCACCTCCAGGTGGGTCAGGATCTGCACCACGCGCGCGGAGAACCCGCATTGCGGGAACATCGCGTTGCCCTTCATGTAGAGCATCACCGGGTTTTCGGTGATCTCGCCCTGAATGCGGTCGAAGACTTCGTTGGCCATCGGCGAAAACTCCTAATCGGGGGCTGACGTTTGCAACGCGAGGGCGTGCAGCTCGCCCCCCATTCGGCCGCGCAACGCGGCATAGACGATCTGGTGCTGCTTCACGCGCGGGACGCCGCGGAACGCCTCGGACACCACCGTCGCGGCGTAGTGGTCGCCGTCGCCGGCAAGATCCTCGACGGTGACGCGTGCATCGGGGATCCCCGCCTTGATCAGCGCCTCGATCTCACTCGCCGCCATCGCCATCCAGGTCTCTCCTCCGGATTCAGCCGCCGTCCATCCAGGACGGAAAGAATCGCTCGTGCGCCGCGCGCAACGCTCGGACTGATATTGTGCCCCCATCGGGCAGTGTCAAATCCTGTCCGCCGGATGTGCCGATACGCACCGCTGACAGTCCGGCCGCCTCCGCGGTCCGGATGAACGAGGCGGCATCCGGCACCGCAAGCACGTAGCGGCCCTGGTCCTCGCCGTACCAGTAGGCATGGCTGGGGATCTCGCGCGGTCCGGTGGACAGCCTGACGCCGGTCAGGCCCGCCATCGCCATCTCGGCGACCGCGACCAGCAATCCGCCATCCGAGACGTCATGGCAGGCGCGGACGTGGCCGGCCAGGATGTGGGTCCGCACGAAGTCCCCCGCCGCCCGTTCGGCTGGCAAATCGACCGGTGGCGGCGCACCCTCCTCGCGGCCGGCAATCTCACGCAGCCAGAGCGACTGGCCGAGCCAGCCCTTGGTGACGCCAACCAGCACGACATCCAGCCAAGGGGCGAGCGCGATGCCGACCGCCTGCGCCGCATCGTCCAGCACGCCGAGACCGCCGATCACCGGGGTGGGCAGGATGGAGCGCACGGTGCTGGAGGAGTGGCGGGTTTCATTATACAGGCTGACATTGCCGGACACGACCGGGAAGTCGAGTGCCTCGCAGGCCGCCGCCATGCCGCGGATCGCAGCGGCGAACTGGCCCATGACCTCCGGTCGCTCGGGATTGCCGAAGTTCATGTTGTCGGTCAGCGCGAGCGGCCGCGCGCCGACCGCGGTCAAGTTACGCCAGGCCTCGGCCACCGCCTGGGTGCCGCCGGCTTCCGGATCCGCAGCGCAATAGCGGGGCGTGCAGTCGGTGGTGAGCGCAAGCGCGCGCGTCAGGCCGTCCAGCTTAACCACTGCGGCGTCCGCGGCGCCCGGGCGCTTGACAGTCTGGCCGCCGACCGTGCTGTCGTACTGGTCCCACACCCAGGCGCGCGAGGCGAGGTCCGGGCAGGCGATCAGCGTCCACAGCGCGGCGGTCAGCCCGACACGGTCCTCCACCTTGGTGGAGTTGATCTGCGGCAGCTTCCGTGTCTCGCTGGTCGGGCGGTGATACAGCGGCGCCTGATCGTTCAGCGGGGCGAGCGGGATGTCCGCCTCGACCTGCCCGTGATGGCGCACGGTGATGCGCCCGGTGTCGGTGATCCGGCCAATGACGGCAAAATCCAGTTCCCATTTGTCGAAGATCGCCCGCGCATCGGCTTCGCGGTCCGGGCGCAGCACCATCAGCATGCGCTCCTGGCTTTCCGACAGCATGAACTCATAGGCGGTCATGCCGGTCTCGCGGGCAGGGACCTGGTCGAGATCGAGCTCGATGCCGACCCCGCCCTTGGCCGCCATCTCCACCGAGGACGACGTGAGGCCCGCCGCACCCATGTCCTGGATTGCGACGATGGCGTCGGTGGCCATCAGTTCCAGGCATGCCTCGATCAGCAGCTTCTCGGTGAACGGATCGCCGACCTGCACGGTGGGCCGTTTCTCCTCGGCGTCCGCGCCGAACTCGGCGGAGGCCATGGTGGCGCCGTGGATGCCGTCGCGCCCGGTCTTGGAGCCGACATAAACCACCGGATTGCCGACACCCGCCGCGGCCGACAGAAAGAGCCGATCCTTCGGCGCAATCCCGACGGTCATCGCGTTGACCAGCGGATTGCCGTCATAGGCGCGATGAAAATTGATCTCGCCGCCGACGGTGGGGACGCCGACGCAGTTGCCGTAGCCGCCGATGCCCCGCACCACGCCATCGACGATGCGCTTCGTCATCGGATCCTCGGGCCGCCCGAAGCGCAGCGCGTTCAGGTTGGCGATCGGGCGGGCGCCCATGGTGAACACGTCGCGGAGGATGCCGCCCACGCCGGTCGCCGCGCCCTGGTAGGGCTCGATGAAGCTCGGATGGTTGTGCGACTCCATCTTGAACACGGCGGCGAGGCCATCGCCGACATCGACCACGCCGGCGTTCTCTCCGGGACCGTGGATCACCCAGGCCGCCTTGGTGGGCAACTGGCGCAGCCAGACGCGCGACGACTTGTAGCTGCAATGCTCCGACCACATGACGCTGAACACGCCGAGCTCAGTCAGCGTCGGTGTGCGGCCCATGGCCTCGAGCACGCGCGCGTATTCGTCGGGCGAGAGGCCGAATTGGCGGGCCAGCTCCTGGTTGACCTCGCGCTGCATCAGGCCGCGGCGAGCGCGTCGAACAAGGGCTTGCCGTCGGCGCCGCCCATCAACGGATCGACCAGGTCCTCCGGATGCGGCATCAGGCCGAGGACGCGCATATTGGGGCTCAGGATGCCGGCGATGGCACGGGCACTGCCGTTGCGGTTGGCTTCGGGGGCGATTTCGCCGGCTGGCGTCGCGTAGCGCAGCGCCACCAAGCCCTCGCCCTCCAGGCGATCCAGCGTCGCATCATCGGCGAAGTAGTTGCCGTCGCCATGCGCCATAACCGCGCGAAACATTTCTCCCCGCTGGTAGCGGCTGGTGAACACGGTGTCGGTGCGTTCGACGCGGAGAAAACAATCCATGGACAGGAAGCGCAGCGAGGCGTTGCGCAGCAGAGCGCCTGGCAGAATGCCGGCCTCGGTCAGGATCTGGAAGCCGTTGCACACGCCGAGCACATAGCCGCCCGCCCGCCACGTGCTCGCGCACTGCGGTCATGACCGGCGAATGCGCTGCCATCGCGCCGCAGCGCAGATAGTCGCCGTGGGAAAAGCCGCCGGGGATCACGATCAGGTCCAAGCCGGCCAGATCGGTCTCCTTATGCCAGATCATGCGCGGCGTGGCGCCGGAGCGGGTCAGCGCGATCGCCATGTCGCGCTCGCGGTTGATGCCGGGAAACACGACGACGCCGGCCTTCATTTGTGTGGCTCGCTGCAAGGGAAGAAGCGGACGATGGCCTGGCCGATGGCGGCGGGGGCCGGACCGTCCTCATGGGTGTCCAGATAGGCGGCGACCACCTCGGTGAGCAGATCCGGGGTGAGATCCTGCGGCGGGCATACACCACGTGGCGGCGTGGGCGCGAACTGGAGGTCGTAGATGCCGCTGACATAGCCGACGCAGGTCGCGTGCTGGGCGGCATCCGGCGAATGGCAGGCGGTGGCGAGCTGCTTTGCCGTCATCAGCTTCCAGCCGGAGGCGGGTTGGGCGTGGGCCGCGGCAGTCGCCAGGATCAGCGCGGCGCCGAAGCGATAGCAGCGATGGCGATAATGCTCCCCCTCCCCTTGCGGGAGGGGGTTGGGGGAGGGGGTCGTGGAGTATGGGCGCGGCCCCCTCCCCCCAACCCCCTCCCGCAAGGGGAGGGGGAGAAGGATCTCCGGACTCCCTTCCTCCGCTACGCATCCACGGAAACCCGGTAGCTTTCGATCACGGTATTGGCCAGCAGCTTGCGCGCCATTTCCTCGGCGGCCGCGCGCGCCCGCTCGGGATCGGTCTCGGCCAGTTCCAGCTCGATCACCTTCCCCGCCCGCACCTCGCCAACATTGCCGAACCCCAGCGTGTGCAGGGCGTGGCCGATCGCCTTGCCCTGCGGATCGAGCACGCCCGACTTCAGCATCACCGTGACGGTGGCCTTCACTGCATCAGCTCCGGGCCCTTCAGATCGCGCACGCCGGCCTCGGGGAGGATGCCGAGGCGCTTGGCGACCTCCTGATAGGCCTCCTCCACCTTGCCGAGATCGCGGCGGAAGCGGTCCTTGTCCATCTTCTCGTTGGTCTTGGAGTCCCACAGACGGCAGTTGTCCGGACTGATCTCGTCGGCGAGGACGATGCGCATCTCCTCGTTCTCCCACAGCCGGCCGAATTCCAGCTTGAAGTCCACCAGCGTGATGCCGACCCCGAGGAACAGGCCAGTGAGGAAGTCGTTGATGCGCAGCGTGAGCGCGACCATGTCGTCGAGGTCGGCGGTGTTGGCCCAGCCGAAGCAGGTGATGTGCTCCTCGGAGACCATCGGGTCCTCGAGCGCGTCGTTCTTGTAGTAATATTCGATGATCGACCGCGGGAGCCGCGTCCCCTCGGGTATGCCGAGCCGCTTGGACAGGCTGCCGGCGGCCACATTGCGGACGACGACCTCCAGCGGAATGATTTCCACCTCGCGGATGAGCTGCTCACGCATGTTCAGGCGGCGCACGAAATGCGTCGGGACGCCGATCTCGGCCAGTCGCAACATTAGATATTCGCTGATGCGGTTGTTCAGCACGCCCTTGCCGGTGATGACACCCTTCTTCTGGGCGTTGAACGCGGTGGCGTCGTCCTTGAAATACTGCACCAGGGTGCCGGGCTCCGGCCCCTCGAACAATATCTTGGCTTTCCCCTCATAGAGCTGGCGGCGGCGGGCCATCACGATCCCCTCTTAGGCGGTTGACCTTCCCGGCCGGCCGGGCGGGCTTGGCCAGTCGGATATAGCAGCGCACGGGCAACGCCGCCACGCCCCACGACGGTCAGTTGGCGACGCCCAGGGTCACGGACTGGAATGGAGCCTCGTGCGGCGGCCCGGCGGCGAACAGCCAGACGGGCGGTCCCTCACGCGGCAGCATCAGCAGCGATGAGCAGACCGTTCCGAATCCACCGCGCGGGACGACGTTGATCTGCTCGCCCGGCTGGCCGTGGCGATCGGCGAGAATTTCCTGCCAGGCACGCCAGTCATCCGGGCTGGGAGGCTCCGCAGCCTGGAAACGCGCCAGATGGCGGGCGACGCGCGGGCTGTCCGGGTCGTCCGGGTCATGTGCCGTCACCATGTGCAGGCCAGGCGCGAGTAGCCTTGTGTGCGGATGACCGTGGCCAAGGCCGCGGACGAACACGCCACCGTCTCGATCGGCGAGCACCAGGTTGAAGCTCCGCCAGCCGCCGGCATCCATGGCCGCGATGGCGGCTGCTGCCTCGCCGGCCGAGCGGTTCGCGAGCGCAAGCAGCGGCAGCTCGCCACGGCTTCGTTTGCCGGCTGCCGGGCCGAGACTGCCCTGCCGGTTCAGCACCGCCGCCGCCACGCCATGGTTGTTCACCCCCATCCAGGTGCCGCCGCCCAAACGGTCCCGGCCGGCGATCACGCCTGGTTGACCAGGCCAGTGCCCGGCCGGCGGGTCCCAGAGCCGATCGAGCCGCTCGTCGCGGTTGGCAGCGAGGATCAGCGGCCAGGCATGGCCAGGACGGATCAGCAGAACGACGGTGCACACAGGTCCGCCAGTGAAGCCACGAAATGGCACTGGTGTCCTTGCGTACGGACACGACAGTATTGATGTCTACACAAAGGCGAAAACCATGCCACTGAACATTCGCAACAACGAAGTGAACCAACTCGCGGAAAAATTGGCAGTCCGCATGCGAATGAACAAGACCGCCGCCGTGAAGCTGGCCTTGGAGCACGAACTGCGCCGCCTGGACCTGGTTTTGCCGCTCAGAGAGCGAGTTCGGCGGCTGGAGGATCGGATCATGGCCCGCCCAGCGACTGGACGGGAGGCCGACAAGGCCTGCTATGACGCACTCAGCTGAGACCCCTGATGTTCGTCGATGCATCGGCGATGGTCGCCATTCTCACGCGTGAACCCGAAACCGACGCGCTCGCCGATGTTTTGGTCAATCTGGGGGATTGCTTCGCCTATGCCGTCGCGAGACAGCACCACGCGTCGCTCCTGTTCAAAGGGGACGATTTCGCCAAGACCGATATCCGGCCCGCGATCACGCCCGGTTGACGGATAGGCCTATGCTTCCTCGCCGAGCGCATGGCGGCGCAGGTCCTTCAGGCGTTCCTCGCCCCCGGGGGTCTTGGGATCGACCTCGAGTACCTTCTGCCAGGCGTCATAGGCGCCCTTCCAGTCCTTGCGTGACTCGGCGATCGCGCTGAGCGTCTCCAGCGCGGCAAAGCTGCGTGGTTCGCGTTGCAGCGTCGCCTGGATGTCGGCGATCGCGCCCGGCGTGTCGCCCGCGGCGAAACGCGCGATGGCGCGCTGGTGATACGCCTCGGCGAGGTTTGGATCGAGCGTGATCGCAGCCGTGAAGTCGTCGATGGCATCCTGGGACGCATCGGCCTTCATCTCGCGCAGGCCACGACTCATCAGCAGCGTGACCGCGGGCGTGCCGGAATTCAGCCAGAGCTGCCTGATCTGCTGCTCGAGCGGACTGGCAATCGCCTCGCTGGGTGCCGACTTCAGCGTGCCAAGCATCCTGTCGAGTGCCGCGCGCTTCTCCGCGGCGGGACCTCCCGTGTTCTGGGCGAACGCCGGCAACGCACACAAAAGCAGCAGTAACGGCAGCAGGATCCGTCGCATGGCCGATGCTGGCGCGGCGCGGGCCGCAAGCGCAAGCATTCAGGCGGGCTCCCCACTTCGCAGTTGCGCGAGTGCCGCGGGCTGTGGGCCGCCGGCCATCCAGTCGAGCAGTTCGATCGTGTGCACCACCGGGATTCCGCCGCCGCCGAGCTGCATGATGCAGCCGATATTGCCGGCGGCGATCAGGTCCGGATTGGTCGCGCGCAGGTTGCCGAGCTTGCGCTCGCGCAGCCGTTCGGCGATCTCCGGCTGCAGCAGATTGTAGGTGCCCGCGGAGCCGCAGCAGATATGCGGCTCCACCGGTTCGACCACGGTGAAGCCGGCGCGCCGCAGCAGCGCCTTCGGTTCGGCGGTGACCTGCTGGCCATGCTGGAGGCTGCATGCGGAATGATAGGCCACGGCAAGCCCGGGCCTTTCACACGTCGGGGCGTAGTCCAGTCGGGTCAGAAATTCGCTGATGTCGAGCGCCTTCGCCGAGATTTTTTCCGCCCGGCTCCGCCATGGATCCGGTTCGGAGCGGAACATGAAGCCGTAGTCCTTCACCGTGGTGCCGCAGCCCGACGTGTTCACAACGATGGCGTCCAGCCCCTGGCCTTCGATTTCCCTGCTCCACGCCTCGATGTTCGCCCGCGCGCTGCGCATCGCCGCTTCGTGCTGCCCCATGTGGTGGGTCAACGCGCCGCAGCAGCCGGCGCCTTGCGCAACCACCACCTCCACGCCAAGCCGGGTGAGCAGCCGGACCGTCGCCTCGTTGATCTGCGGCGCGAGCACCTGCTGCGCGCAGCCGGCGAGCAAGGCCACGCGGGCGCGGCGGTCGCCCTCGGCGCGATGGGTCCTCGGCGTCTCGACCGGACCGCGCGCCGGCAGCCTGTCGGGCACCAGCGCGAGCATCGCGCGCAGGCGCCGGCCAATGCGTCCCGAAGCGGGCATAAGTGAAACGAGCGGCCGCCCCAGACGGGCGACGAGCATCGCCAGGCGGAATACCGCCGGCCGCGGCAGCACCATTCCGAGAATCGCGCGGAGCGTGCGGTCATGCCAGGGGCGCCGATAGGTGTCCTCGATGTAGCGCCGGGCGTGATCCACCAGGTGCATGTAGTTCACGCCGGACGGGCAGGTGGTCATGCAGGCGAGACAGGAAAGGCAGCGGTCGACGTGGCGCACCACCTCCTCGGTGGCGGGCCGGCCCGTCTCCAGCATGTCCTTGATCAGGTAGATGCGCCCGCGCGGGCTGTCGAGTTCATCGCCCAGCAGCAGGAATGTTGGACAGGTCGCGGTGCAGAAGCCGCAATGCACGCAGGTCCGCAGCACCTGATTGGACGAAGCCACATCGGGATCGCGCAACTGCTCGGCGGTGAAACTGGTCTGCATGGGTCAGTGCCTGGGCGGCGGCAGCCGGCGCAACAAATAGAGCGTGAAGCCCAGCCAGAACAGGGCAAGCACAAACAATACCACCGACAAGGGCCGGCCGGGATACGCAACCTGCAAAAGCAAGAGCACGATCGCGCCAATCATCAGTCCAAAGTGTAAATTGAGCAGCCGCCGGTCCGGATTGATCCGGAAATACTGGAAGGCCAGCAGGACGAAGCTGACAAGAAACAGCGGCACAATGACGGCCGTGGGAATGATCATGCGACCTACAGCCCGGCGTACATCCGGCCGGGATTGAGTATGGCGTCTGGGTCGAGCGCGGCCTTCACGCGCCGTGTGATGCGCGCCAGCGGCTCGGGTTCGGGCGGGATGACATCCACCGCCGCCCGGAGAGGTTCGGCCGCGCGCATCAGCATCCAGGTGCCTCCGACGGCCCGTGCGGCAGCCTCCACCGACGCATGCGCCGAAGCGGTGGCGGGGCCGGCGATCCAGACCAGACCGCCGCCCCAGTCGAGAAAGCCGTTCGCGCCGAACGCGTCGGCCACGGTGCTCAGCACGGCGGGGCCGGCCGAGGGTCGCACCGACACCCGCCATATTGCGTCGCCACTGCCCGCGGCCAACGGTGCAAGGTCGCGAATGGCCTGCCAGACCTCACGCGATGTCGCATCGTCGAGTATCGCCGCACCGGCATTGTCCAGTACCTCACGCAGCCTGGCGGCCCGATAGGTCACTGACGCAGCGAAGTCTTCGATGCGGGCCAGGGTGACCGAACGACCAAACCCGGCGAGCGACGGTATGCGGGCTGACGCTTCGGCCGGCAACCACGCGGCGGCGGAAACGCCGAACGGCGAACCAAGCGCCGCCGACAGCGCCGCCACGCCCTCCACCGCATCCAGTCCCGGCAGCATCACTGTGCCGACCGCTTCCGGCGCCGGAAGCACCTTCAGCGTCACCTCGGTGATCACGCCCAGCGTGCCATGGCTGCCAGTCAGGAGCTTGCACAGATCGAGGCCGGTCACGTTCTTCAGCACCCGCCCACCGGAGCGGATCACCTCGCCGCGTCCGGTGACCGCCCGGATGCCGAGCACGTGGTCACGCATCGCCCCCCAGGCGACGCGCCGCGGACCAGACAGGTTGGTCGCGATCACACCGCCAAGCGTCTGTGGTCGCGCCACGCCGAACACCAGTGAGAGATCGGGCGGTTCGGCGATAATGTGCTGGCCATGCTCGGCCAAGGTCGCCTCGATATCCGCCAGCGGCGTTCCGGCGCGCGCGGAGATGACCAGTTCGTTCGGCGAATAGAGCGTGATGCCGACGTGGTTGCGCGTGGATAGGCTGCGCGCCGCCTGAACCGGGCGCAACATGCCGGATTTGGTGCCGTTGCCGACCACGAGCAAGGGCTCCCGCGCACGGCCTGCTTCGGCAACGACGGCGGCGATCCCTGCCTCATCCGACGGTGCGAGCAGGTCGCTCATGCAGGCTCTGCTGGCTCAGCCAATGCGAAGGCTTTCGGGCATTAGGCGCAAATCATACCAGGCGCCGCTACTGTTGACCCTTCCCGCTGCTCTTACACCGTCATGGCCGGGCTTGTCCCGGCCATCCACGACTTTGCTGGGGCAACCGAAGACACGGATGGCCAGGACAAGCCCCATACGCATCAGGATAATGGTCCGGCTGGAGAAAAGTCCTCCCCTCCCCTTGCGGGAGGGGGTTGGGGGGAGGGGATCGCGGTTACGAAGTCAAGCCTTGTATTTATCCGACCGCATTGCGTTGCGATGGCGCAACCCCTCCCCCCAACCCCCTCCCGCAAGGGGAGGGGGAGAATTACACTCTGGCTTGCGCTTATCCTGATGCCTATGGGGACAAGCCCGGCCATGACGAAAGGGACGGCAATCGGTTTCAGTGTCGACACCGTGCAGCACTACGAACAAGGCCGCCGGGTCAAATCAGGACCCGTCATCCGCGCCCTCGCCGCCCGCGCCCGCCGCGCGCGCTCCGAAACCCGGCTGACGCACTTCGTCGGCCGCATCGGTTCCACGGCACGGCTACACCCCGTCCAGCAGCGGAAACACCTTGTTCGCGTTGAGCAGCCAGCCGGGATCGAACGCGCTCTTGATCCGGCGCTGCTGGTCCAGCTCCTTCGCGGTGAACTGCACCGGCATCAGCTCGCGTTTCTCCACGCCCACACCGTGCTCACCGGTCAGGCAGCCGCCGACCTCGACGCAAAGCTTCAGGATGTCGGCGCCGAAGGTTTCCGCCTTGTGAAAGCTCTCGGCGTCATTGGCGTCGAACATGATCAGCGGATGCAGGTTGCCGTCGCCGGCATGGAAGATGTTGGCTACCTGCAGACCGTAGGCGTCGGACATCTCGCCGATGCGGCGCAGCACGTCGGGCAGGCGTGAGGTGGGGATGACCCCGTCCATGCAAAGATAGTCCGGGCTGATCCGCCCGACCGCGCCGAACGCGCCCTTGCGGCCCTTCCAGATCGCCAGCGACTCCTCGGCCGATTGCGACACCTTCAGGCTGATCGGATCGTGCCGCTCGCAGATCGCGCTGAGACGCGCCAGCAGATCGTCCTGTTCGGCAGGGCTGCCCTCCACCTCGATGATCAGCATCGCCTCGGCGTCCAGCGGATAGCCGGCATGGGCGAACGCCTCGCAGGCGTGGATCGCCGGGCGGTCCATGAACTCCAGCGCCACCGGGATGATGCCCGACGAGATGATGGAATCGACGCAGGCGCCGGCAATCTCGTTGGAGCGGAACGCGGCGAGCATCGCACGGGCACCTTCGGGCGAACGCAGGATGCGCACGGTGACCTCGGTGACCAGCGCCAACTGGCCCTCGCTGCCGGTCAGCAGCCCGAGCCAGTCATAGCCCGCCGCATCGAGATGTTCGCCGCCGATCGAGAGGTACCTCGCCCTCCACGGTGACGATCTTCAGGCCGAGCAGGTTGTTGGCGGTGACGCCATACTTCAGGCAATGCGCGCCGCCGGAGTTCATGTTGACGTTGCCGCCGATCATGCAGGCGAGCTGGCTCGACGGGTCGGGCGCGTAGAAGAACCCCCTGCCCTGCACCGCGGTGGTGATGCCGATGTTGGTGACGCCGGCCTGCACGGTGGCGCAGCGGTCGGCGTAGTCGATGTCGAGGATGCGGTTCATCCGCATCAGCCCGACCACCACCGCATCCTCCATCGGCAGAGCGCCACCGGACAGCGACGTGCCGGCGCCGCGCGGCACCACGCGAATTCCCTCCCGGTGGCAGAACCGCATCACCGCGGCGACCTGCTCGGTCGTCTCGGGGAGGACGACCGCGAGCGGCAACTGGCGATAGGACGGCAGGCCGTCGGTTTCGTAGGGCTTCAGCAGCAGCGTCTCGGCGATGACGGCTTCGGCGGGCAACAGCGCACGCAGGGCGGCCACGATGGCATCACGTCGCGCCAGCACGTCCGCCTTCGGTTCCGGTTGTCTGATCATGGGGCGGAAAATGGCCCCGCCCCGGCTTCAGGGCAAGCAGTCCTTGCAACGCGCCGGCGACGGGCAGGACCCGTGCGGCGTCCTCGCTCACCGCCACATCGCACAGCCGCTCACCCAACTCCCTCTTCGGGGTTGAACGACGGGGCGTAGTCGACCCCGTGGGTGGCAAGGGGACCCGTCGTCGCGCATCCCATCGTGGCGAGCGCCAGCGCCAGGGCAACGGCCAGAAGCATGAGCCTGCCGATTCCAACGGCCTCCAACATCTTCATCATAGCGGTCCTCCGGGATGCGCGAGCATTGCGTGCCCCAGGGCATTGATTGCTTGCGGCAGCGGCGTCTGCGGATTCGCGGTGCAATAGCGATCGAGCCAGGCGACAAGTTCGTCGCGGCGAAACTGCCCTATCACGTCGTGGTGGCTGCCAGCAGCGAGTCCGGAGAGATAGCCTTCCGACCAGTACTCGATGGCCGCCTTGTCCGCCGGATGGGCACCCGGTAAGCGCCACTGTATCCATGTCGTGCACGTCGCGGGACCGTTCGGGGTCATGACGACCATCGCCGTATATTGGCCAGGCGGTCGAGGGCTCTGTTGTTGCGCCGAAGCCCCCGCGGTCACGGCCATCGTCGCGATGCAGGCCGCGCAGGCGATGGAGCCGAATTTTTTGACAAGGGTGCCGATCGCCAGACCCGCCGCTGGCCGGGCGGTGTAGACATGGCGCGACGGTGCCTTGCCATTGCTTCGAGTCATTGCGCTGTCACCATGGCTAATCATCGCGGTCCTCCCAAAAGTATGCAGCCTTGCGTCGGAGACATTGCCGATATTTCGCATCGGGGCAGGGTCGGCCTTGAGCCACAATATCAGCGCGGCGCGATTTCGTGTCGAACTTGGTGTTGTCGCCACCCGGATAGAGCACACGCTCCCGTTGCTGTTACACCGTCATGGCCGGGCTTGTCCCGGCCATCAGAGGCGGCACCCTGCCACGACGGATGGCCGGGACAAGCCCGGCCATGACGGAACGAACGAGTGGCGGTGGAAGGTCATTGGTTCGGGCCGCTGGTTCTTGTGACATTTGACTCGTGGAAATTGCGCGGATCTGACGTGCCCTTGCTTAGCCGCCGAGGCGTGGCGGCAAATCTTGCCACCACGCCGAATGTCGCAGGTTGACGCGCTGCTATCGGGCGGGCTTGTAGACCTTGGCGACCGCGTCGGCCTTCTTCATGCCCGCCACGGCCTCGCACACCGCGCGGCCTACGGTCTCAACACGGTTCTGCGGATTCTTGAGCTGCGCGGCCCAGGAATCGGCGACATAGGCTGCCTGATACATGTAAAGTGGCATGTTCCATCTCCCTGCATATTTTATGCTCTGCGTGCAAAAAGGCCGCCAGGCGTGTGCCGGGCGGCCCCATTTCCTTCACGGTCATTGCCGTCTCTGGCCGCACCGCGCTGTCACAGTGGGAGCATCTCGTCCTATAGTCAAACATCGCTCAGCGAAGGGTCCAGGTCTGCATATCCCCACAATCAACCTTGTTGGCTTGGCGGTCGGCAGGATGCTGCGCGAACAACAAACCCAAAAGGAGAACCGTCCGATGATGAACGCAAAAGGCCCGTCGCGACGCGAGATGCTCGCGGCGGCAACCGCCGGTGTCGCCGGACTGGCCGCGCCGTGGGTGATCGGCTCGGCGCGGGCGGCCGCGGCGATCAGGATCGGGCATCTGACGGATGTCTCCGGACCCTACAGCGCCAACTCGGGCGCGGTGTCGATCGCCTGCGCGCGCCAGGCGATCGAGGACTTCGATCCAGCGGCCAAGGGCATCGCCGTGGAGTATCTGGTGGGCGATCACCAGAACAACACCGACATCGCGCTCAATATCGTCCGGGAATGGTTCGATCGCGGCGATGTGGACGCGGTGCTGGAGGTGAACAACAGCGCCATCGCGCTGGCACTGAACAATCTGTGCACGCAGAAGGACAAGGTGCACCTGAACTCCGGCGCCGTGACCGCGGACCTGACCGGCAAATCGTGCTCGCCGAACATGGTGCACTGGACCTACGACAGCTGGATGCTCACGCACCCGTCATCGACGGCGCTGACCAAGGCCGGCTTCAAGACCTGGTTCTATGTCGCGCCCGACTATGCGTTCGGCGTGTCGCTGACGCGCGATTCCTCGGCCGCCGTGGAGGCTGCGGGCGGCAAGGTGCTCGGCGTGGCCAAGTATCCGTTCCCGGGGGTCACTGACTTCTCCAGCTTTCTGTTGACCGCAAAGGCGAGTGGCGCGCAGGTCATCGCCCTCGCCAACGGCGGCGCCGACATCGTCAACTGCATGAAGCAGGCGCGCGAATTCGGGCTGCCCCAGAGCGGCATCAAGATGGTGGCGCTGGCGGCGCAGACGACGGACCTGCACGGCATGGGCCTGGAAGTCGGCCAGGGGCTGATGATGTGCCTGCCGTTCTATTGGGACCTGAACGAGCGCACGCGGGCGTTCACCCAGCGGGTGCTGCCGAAGACGCCGACCGCCTATCCGAGCGTGACGCATGCCGGTGCCTATTCGTGTCTCCTGCATTACCTGAAGGCAGTCGAGGCGGTGGGCGGGCCGGACAAGGCGAAGGCGTCGGGCAGGGTGACGGTGGACATGATGAAGCAGTTGCCGACCGACGACGACGTGCTGGGCAAGGGGCTGGTGCGGGTGGACGGGCGGAAGATCCACACGACCTATCTGTTCGAGGCGAAGAAGCCGGCGGACAGCAAGAAGCCGTGGGATTACCAGTATGTCATCGAGACGATCGCGGCGGAGCAGTCGTTCCGTCCGCTTGCCGAGGGTGGGTGTCCGTTCGTCAAGGTGTGACCAACGGAAAGTCTTCCGGCAATCTGCTCATGGCCGAGCGGAACAGGAGCATGGACGACAGCGAGATTGCGCGGACCACGGCGTGGCTGATCGAGAGTGGGCTTCGTGGAATGACGGAAACCGAACTGCTGCGGCAGTTCTGCGAACGCTCGGTGCGAGCCGGACTTTCTCTCTCGCGGGCGACTGCCGCCATCGATACGCTGCACCCGATATACGAGGGCCGTGCCTTCCGCTGGCGCAATGATGGCGTCGAAGAGAGCAGTCTGTTCGAATACGGTCGCACCAACGAGGGTGAGGCCGCGGCGAATTGGCAGCAGACCCCATACTACCATCTTGTGATCACCGGCAGCGACGAACTGCGCCGGAGGATCGGATTGGGTGAGCCCGCCGACTTCTCCCTGCTCGACCAAATGAAAGCCGAGGGTCATACCGATTACCTCGCTTTCATCCACCGCTTTTCGGGCGAGGGCGCGATCGGCGAGATGGATTGCCTCTACTCAAGCTGGGCCACGCGGCATCCGGACGGGTTTCGCGATCGCGAGCTTGCGGCGCTGCGGCGACTCGTGCCGGCCCTGGCGCTGGCGATCAAGTGCGCCTCACTCGCACGGATAGCCGGCACCTTGGTCGAAGTATACCTCGGCCGCGGGGCGGGGCAGCGCGTTCTGAGCGGCCGAATCCTGCGCGGGGCAGCCGAGCGGATCAATGCGGTGCTGTGGTTTTCGGATTTGAAAGGCTTCACGACGATCGCCGACAGCGTTGCTCCTGAGCAGGTCATTCCCCTGCTCAACGACTACGCCGAGGTTGTCATCTCTGCGGTGCATGACGGCGGAGGGGATATTCTAAAGCTGATCGGCGACGGCGTGCTCGCAATCTTCGAGGCAGACGATCCGGTCCAGGCCTGCCGTTCCGCCCTGCGTGCCGAGGAGCGACTGCGATGCGGGATGCGAACGTTGAACGAGCGCCGAGCCGCCGCGGGCGATGCCGGTGACGTCGGCGTATCTCGCGCTGCATATCGGCGAAGTATTTTTCGGCAACATCGGCAGCGAGCAGCGTCTCGACTTCACCGTTATTGGGCCGGCGGTGAACGAGGTCAGCCGGATCGCCGCGATGTGCCGTTCAGCCGAACGCGGCGTGCTGGTGTCGCCAGCATTTGCGGCGGCGCTGCCTGCGACGGAGCGCGACAAGCTCGTTTCGGTTGGGCGCTATGCGCTGCGGGGCGTGGGCCGCGCACAGGAGCTGTTCACGCTGGACCCGGCCGTGCTGCTGCCGCCCTCCGGCTGATCGACGCTGAAGTTCACTTTTGACGGACAGCGCACGGAGAGCGGCTCCGCTGCTCTTATACCAGCGGGCCGAACCAATGACCTTCCATCGCCACTCGTTCGTTTCGTCATGGCCGGGCTTGTCCCGGCCATCCGTCGTGGCAGGATGCCGCTTCTGATGGCCGGGACAAGCCCGGCCATGACGGTGGATGAGTAGCGGGAAGAGTCAACAGAAAGGGTGCCTGGTATTACGCCGTCAAGGCCGAGCTTGTCCCGGTCATGACGGTCGATGAGTAGCGGGAAGAGTTAACAGAAAGGGTGCCTGGTATGACGCTGTCAAGGCCGAGCTTGTCCCGGTCATGACGGTCGATGAGTAGCGGGAAGAGTCAACAGAAAGGGTGCCTGGTATTACGCCGTCAAGGCCGAGCTTGTCCCGGTCATGACGGTGGATGAGTAGCGGGAAGAGTCAACAGTGAGGGTGCCTGGTATTACACCGTCATGGCCGGGCTTGTCCCGGCCATCCACGACTTTTGTTCAGAATTTCCGATTGGCTCGCCATCAGGCAGAGACTTCCGGCCGCTGATGCATCTCCAATGGGATGCGGCACCGCCTAAACGCCGACCCTGGCGAGCAACAAACGCGCGCAAGGACCGCCCGAACTGGCGGCCCTTTTGAGCTTTTACGCGCGATCGCTCACGCAGCCGGCATGCGATGAAGCGCGCACAGTTTGTTGCCGTCGGGATCACGGAGATAAGCAAGATACATCGGACCGGCGCCGCCCTGGCGAACGCCGGGCGGGTCCTCGATCGACGTCCCGCCGTTCGCGACTCCGGCCTTGTGCCAGGCGGCGGCTTGTTCCGGGCCCGCCATCGTGAAGCCGACCGTGCCGCCGTTGGCGTGCGTGGCAGCCTTGCCATCGATGGGTTTGCTCACCATGAACACCCCGCCGTTATGCGCGTAGATCAGCCGACCCTTGGCGTCCTCCATCCCGGGCTTGCCGCCGATCGTGCCAAACACGGCGTCGTAGAATTTCTTCGATCGGGCGATATCGTCGCTTCCGACCATGACATGGCTGAACATTCCGTTCTCTCCCCACCAAAGTCACACGAGACCGCTGCCTCGGCGCCACGACCAGAACACGGTTTGCAGGCCGTGAAAAGAGCCACCGCTCCTTCCTTATCCGTCGGCCACGACCGCGCTCGACCGGCCATGGCCGCCTAAAGGTGGCGAACGCTCGCCCGCGCGGTGTTGCTGCAAGGCGGATCCAGTCGGTCCGGTAACCTGCGAATGGCCGCGCGCGGCTGCCCGCATTACGACCTCTTCCGACCGCGCTCGTTTATTCTAGGTAACAGATTTTTTCCGAGAATCCCTACGGCGACCCTGCCCCCTCAGACCGAATCTTGTGTATGATAACGTAGAGCGTTTTATCCTTGCCGGCGCGGCGCACAGGCCACCCTCCGGACCATGTGCAGGAAGCTGAGCCAACGGCCGAACCCCAGGCAGATATTGCGGCCGAAGCCGATTACTATGCGGCCGTCTATCCGCAACGTGCAGCGCTCATCCGTACTTTGGGCTGGCTGCCAGAGACTGTCATGGCCGGGCTTGACCTGGCCATCGGGCCGCCCTCGTCTGAAATGGTGCACGCCTTCGTCACCGGCACCAGCCCGGCCCTTCAGGCGCTCGGCACGGCGGACCATCACGCGATGACTGCCGGTGCCTGAACGGCGCACGCCGACGGTCACGTGACACCTGCGGCCCGAACCAATGACCTCCCATCGCCACTCGTACCTTCCGTCATGGTCGGCTTGTCCCGGCCATCAGGAGCGGCAGCCTGCCACGACGGATGGCCGGGACGAGCCCGGCCATGACGATGAAGGTGCGGCGTTGCGCCACTTGGAGCATTTATTTCGCCGCGAATCCTAAGCACAGCGGGAAGAGTCAATAAACGATGCTTGGGATGACACCGCGTGCGCTCCCTCACCGCGTGGGATAACGTCTCCGCCACAGAAAAACGAGACGCCGAAGAGACGCCGCCCGTCCCTCACACCACCTGATTTCGCAGCGCCGTCTCGCCGCGCCACATCCGCTCGAGGTTCTCCACCAGGATGTCGTTGACGTTCGCCTCGTACTTGCGCGTCTCGCCGCCGGTGTGCGGCGTGATGAACACGTTCGGCATCGCCCACAACGGAGAAGAGTTCCTCCGCCGGCTCCGGGTCCGTCACATCGAGCGCCGCCCCGGCGATCCGACCGGCCCGCAGCGCCTCGATCAGCGCGGACTCGACCACGCACCCGCCGCGCGCGGCATTCACCACGAAAGCCGAGGGCCGCAACAGCGCGAGCGCGTTCGCGTCGATCACGCCGCGGGTCTCCGGCACCAGCGGGCAGGTCAGCACGACGAAGTCAGCCCGCGGCAGGAACGCCGGCAGCTCGGCCAGTCGCATGAACGGAATCCGCCGCCCCAGCCCCCGCCGCGGGATCTCGGCGGAAGCCGACCACCTTCATGTCGAACGCCTTGGTGAGTTGCGCCAGCCGGCCGCCGATGCGCCCCAGCCCGATGATCAGCACCGTCTTGCCGGTCAGTTCATCCTCGCGCTGCGTCAGGTCGCCGATCATGCCGCGCCAGACGCGCCGAGCCTGGTTGTCGCGCGCCTCGGGCAGCCGCCGCGCCAGGGCCAGGATCAGCGACATCGCATGCTCCGCCACCGCCCGCGCATTCACGCCCGCGGCGCTGGCCAGCCGGATGCCGCGCGTCGCGAGCGCCGCCTTGTCGAACTGGTCGGTGCCCGAGCCGATCGACTGGATGAACCGCAGCCTCGTCGCCAGCGGGATCAGCCCGTTGTGCCACATGCCGGACACGACGATCACATCGGCCTCGGGCGCGCGGCGTTCGAATTCGTCGCGCTCGCGCACCTCGAAGCTGGCAATGCCGGTATTCAGCGCATCGAAGCAGGTCTTCATCTGATACGCGGCATGCGCGAAGCAGATGACGAGGTGTTCCTTGGGCGGGATCATGCGGCGACCTTGTTGCTGAGGCAGGGTCGCGACACTAGACGGCGCGCGATGGCGCCGGAAGGCTTAGCCCTGGCGGCACTTCATCCGGGGGTTCTTCTTGTTGATCACGTAGACGCGCCCGCGCCGGCGCACCACGCGGCAGTTCTTGTCGCGGGCCTTCGCGGCCTTCAGGCTGTTGCGGACTCTCATGGCGGCGCCTCGTGAAGAGCCGCGCTGGATAGGGGCCGCGGGCGCGCCTGTCAACCCGCGGGCGGCCCGATCCCGCCGCGACCGATCGCGTGCCAGCGCACCAGGCGCAGTCTGCCGGCCCGCATCAGGCGGAAGCGCGCCAGCCACAGCTCCGCCTCGCGCACCACCAATGCCAGTTCGTGCAGCGTCGGACGCGTGTCCTCCATCGCGTGGACCGCGGTACGCCACCCCGCCACCGATTGCTGCATGTGCCGGCGGGAGATGTCTTCGGCGATCCTCACGTCGAAGCCGAGCCGGCCCAGAACCCTGGTTATCGTCAGCTCGCTCGGGACATCGGGCGGACGGTGATCGAGACGCGCCCAGGTGGCGGTCATCGGGTCGTTCGCAGCGAGCTTCGTGTCCGCCACGAGTTCCACCAGCACAAGCTGGCCGCCGGGCTTCAGGGCGAGCGATATCGCGGCCAGCGTCGGTTCCGGCTTGGCGCCGTGCAACGGCTCCAGCGCCATACCGTGGTGGTAGTAGTGCAGCGGAAACTTCGGCGCGAGCGGATCCCAGGTTTCGACCTGAGCCCGCTTGCCAAGCCCGGCCCGGACGCTGCGCTCGTTCGCCAGTGACGCCAGCCGGGGATTGGCCTCGAAGCCGGTGACCCAGACGCCGAGGTTGGTGGCAATGCCGCGGGTCGGGCCGCCGCTGCCGGTGCCCAGCAGAAGCAGGCTCGATGCCGCTGTCAATCCCATCGGCTTGGCGAGACGCAGCGTCTCCGCCTCTCCGCCCGGAGACAGGAAGCCCTCACCCCACAACGCTTCGACGATCCCGATACGTGCGCTCGGCCACACCGGATCATCGTCTTCTGCCAGCGCGATCTCCGGCGCAAGCAACGTCGGCGGCACGGCGAACGGCGCCTCGGTTGCCGACGCGTGCCATCCGAGCAGCTTCCGCACGGTTTCGAGCAGCATCCCGCCACACCTCCGCACACCAGGTAGGGCCAAACGATTGAAGAAAGCGTTGAAGGAGGGCGATCGTTGGATGCACTCGCACAGGCAGCCGGCGGAACGGAGTTGCAGCAGGCCGCGTGATGGAGGCCTGCGCTTAGCGCGCGTCTATGGCCTGAGGGGCCTCCGCCGCGACCCAGGGATCGATGCACCCGGTCGCGGCGCGACGGTAGACCTCCAGGCCATCGAACGCGGCGATCTGCCGGTAGCGCGACCAGGCACGGGCAAAGGCCGGGTCGGAGGCGCTCAGCACGCCGACATAGTTGACCACCCCTTCCCGCGTATCGACCACCGCGATGTCCGGGCAGCCCAGGATGAAGTCGTGTGCCACCCAGCGGCGGACCGGCCATTCCTTTGCAGCCGATGCATCGAAGTGTGCACGCCAGAGTTCGCCATCCAGCGCCCACATCGAATCGAATCGCGACGCCCAGGTCACGCCGGTGCTGTTCACCACCGGAAAGCCGAGCGCGATCCACTCGGAAAAGGCGATGTAGGTTCGCGCCTTCTGCTGTCGGATGAGGCGCTCGAGCTTGACCACCGTCATCTGGTTCGGCTCCACCGCCAGGACCACCTGCGGCTCCAGACGCTGAAAGGCCGCCACCAGGAACACGACGACTCCGACGCCGGCGAGCACCACCGGCAGGAATGCGGTCCGGGCGAAAGCGCGCCGGTGAAACAGAACCGACGCGGCCCAGCACAGCAGTGCCAGCAGGGTCGCGATCGTCGCCGGCAATCGGTGGTAGAACCAATCCTTGCCGTCCATGAAACAGATCGCCGTGCTGGTTATGGCGAACACGACGAGGGTCAGCATCAGGTTGGTTTCGGGCATGCGCCGCCGGCGGGTCCACCACAGCAGCAGCGCGACCGCCTGACCAAACATCAGGCGCAGACTGTCGATCAGCAGGTGGCGGAAGGGCGCATCGCTCGCACCGTACAGGGCCAGCGCGAGCGGCACCGCGCGGCGCAGATAGGCAGGGCAGATCAGCGCGATCAGCCCGGCATAGACCAGCAGCGCGGCCGCGGCGGCAATCGATTGAGCGCGGACAGGCCTCAGGCCGCGCAGCAGCGCCAGCCCCTCGAGCACGATGAACACACCGACATAACGGGGCTTCAGCGCGCAGCCGAGGCCGGCCAGCACGCCTGCGATCAGTGATGCGCGCAGGGCCGGCCGTTCGCCATCGAGCGATCGGGCGAACAGGACGAGATAGGGCAGGATCGCGGCGACAAGCAGGTGTTCGCGCTGCCCGAGATCGCCGGCCGGGACCACCAGCAGCACGGTGCCGATGGCAGCGAACACCGGTACGCGGTCCTCGAACAGCCTGCTGCTGCCCTGCAGAAGCGAGGCGGTCCACCAGGCGCAGCCCAGCACGGCGGCAACGAAGAACGGGATGGCGGTGTACTGGGCATCGATGCCCAGCATGCTCGCGAGCTGGATGGGGATCGCGGAGATCCATACGATCAGCGGCGGGTTGACCTCCACCACGTCGACATACAGTTCCCGACCGGCAAGCCAGCGCCGCGCGACGTAGAGCAGCCAGGCGACGTCGTCCTTCAGCGGCGTGCGCAGCATGACGAACAGAACTACGGCGAGCACGCCCAGCAGCAGGACCATACTGGTGGCGGCGACAACGGGACGCACGAGTGAGTGCGCCGGGCGAATGGCCCGGGCTTCGGAATGGGTCATGAACGCTCGGTCAGATGGTCGCTTCGCTACCCTGGACACGGTGCAGGAAGCATGCCCTGCAACCCTTTATATGTCTTTTATATGATCATTCTGACCGTTGCCATTGGGCTATCCGGATAGTGACCTCTTGAGGGATCCTGGGAACTGGTACTGAACCACGTCCCATTCATGCGCCTGGCTCTCCGGCAGCTTCAGTCAGGTCAAGTCCTTCATACAATTCCGCGAGCGCCACCTCGATGCCGATCTCCGGCATCGACAACACAGCGTCGCCGGTCAGCAGGGAACCCACCCAGCGCTCGCCCTCACGCGCGAAAACCGTCGCAGCCTGACTGTCCTGTTCCAGCATGACGTAACGCAGGATCAATTCAGTCTGCCGGTATTCCGAATTCTTGATGACCCGATCGGTGAGCGCGCTGCCTTGTGATAATATCTCGAAGACCACGACAGGGTCACTGACCACCGTCTGGTTTCCGGCGCCAGGCGTGCAGGCGACGAACGCGTCCGGATAGCGAATACTGCCCGCAACGACGATCTTGAGATCGCTGCCAAAGGCGCGGCATCGTGTGCCGCGCAGCCGATTACCGAGGGAAACCAGCAGATTGCCCTGGATCGTGGCGTGCGCCCTGGTCACCCCGACCATAGAGACAGGTTGGAATCCGTCGAACTCGTAACGCAGTTCCTGCCGTTCCTCCCAGGCGAGGAACTCGGCGAGGCTCATGGGCTTGCGCAACGCGATGTTCATGACACTGCTCCGAGCGCAATGTGGCGGTCGGCGGTGTTGCGTGCAACCTCAGTTGAAGAACCGGGCCGGCCGGAATTCAGCCAGTTCCGGTCGCTGGCGGCCATGCACGATCTCGTCGGCCACCGCGGCACCCAGGAACGGCGACATCGTCACGCCGCTGTGCGTGATCGCGAGGTAGTAGCCTTCGACCCGCGGCACCGGGCCGACGGCGGAGAAGGAATCGCCCGGAATGGGACGGATCGCCATGCGCGCGGCCTCCGGCTCCACGTCGCCGATCCATGGCAGCAGCCTGCGCGCCCGCTGCACCAGATCGCGCGCCTCCGGCATCGCAGCACTCGGCCGCGGATCGAAGGCGAGCGTCGCATCCGTCGCATTCCAGTGCAGCACCAGACGCCCGGCGCCATCCGGCCTGGCCTGGATGATCGGCGAGTGCACGACGCGGCCGACGCGGGCGGCAACCGGCGGCGTGAACACAAGGAACCCGACGGTCGGCGCCAGAGGCAGATGCAGGCCCGCATCCGACACCGGATCGTTCGCCCAGCGGCCGGCGCAGTTCACCACCAAGTCGGCTTCGAACAACACACCGTCCGCCGTCTTGACGCCCGTGACCCGGCCCGTGCGCATGACCGTCTCGGACACGCGGACACCGCAGTTCACCGACGCGCCATGTCGCCGCGCCGCGCTCAACATCGCAGCCGCATACACCACCGGATCGAGCCAGCCCTCGTCGGGGAAATACGCAATCGGCGCATCGCCGATCTGTGCGGGATCGATGTCGGGCTCGAGTTCCAGCAGTTGCGCCCGCGTGATCCATTCGGCCGCATAGCCCCAGGATTGCAGGCGCTCCACTTTCGCCTGCTGCGCCGCGCGATCCTCCGGCGCGGTCCAGTCGACGTTGCCGCCGCCATGCCACCACGGCGTCGCGCCGAACTCCTCGGCCAGGGCGGCATGCGCCTTCATGCCCGCGACGTTCAGATCGTGGTAGGCGCGCGGCGTCTTGCCGTTGGAGTTGGTCCACGCGAAGCTGATGCCCGAGGTACCGCCGCCGATGCGCCCTGCTTCCAGCACGGTGACCGACGCGCCGGCGACCGCCGCGCGATACGCAACCGAGGCGCCCATCACACCGGCGCCGATCACGATGATCCGCATCAGTTCTTCACCCAGACGTTGTACATGCGCGGATTGTAGAACGGCACGTAGTGCTCGACATTGGCGCGCACCGCCTGCACCTTCGGCATCACGCCCATCGGGATCACCATTACATCGTCCAGTGCAATCTTCTGCGCGCGCACGAACGCCGCCTGGCGCACCTCCAGCGTCGCCCCGTTCGCCACCTCGTCGAATGCCTTCATGAAGTCCGGATCGGTCTTGCCGCCGGGCGGCGTGTAAACCGGATTTGGTTCCGCCATCGGCCGCAGGGTCTGCACGCCGCCAACCGCCACGTAGGTGATCCAGCCGGTAAAGAAGAAGTTCCAATCCGGCGTTCCGTTCATCGCCTTCTGCAATGCGGTTGGCCAGTCGAGCACCAGCAGTTCGGCATTGATGCCCACGCCTTTCAGCTGCTGCGCCACGACGAGCCCGGTGTTGTAGAGGCTCGGATAGTCCTTGTTGGTCAGCAGCACGACCTTCTCGCCGTTGTAGCCAGCCTCCTTCAAAAGCTGCTTCGCCTTCTCCGGATTGTGCTGATCCAGCAGCTCCTTGCCGACCTCGGTGTAGTAGTTGGTACCCGGATACTGGAAAGACGGATTGTGCTTGAAATCCCCATCGCTCGCCGCCTCCATCACCTCGTCAAAGTCCAGCGCAGCCAGCACGGCCTGGCGAAACTTCAGATTGTTCGTGGGTGGTGCCGACCAGTTGCCGTAGGTGACATTCAGCCAGAAGTTCTCCAGCTTCAACAGCCGGATGTCCTTGTTTGCGCCGACCCGCTTCTGCGCGATCGTGGGCACATCCTGCACGCCTTGCAGCTCACCGGTCTCCAGCCCCGCGACGCGCGCGCCCGGCTCCGGCACCATGCGGAACGTCACCGTGTTCAGACACACGACCTTGTAGCCGCCGAAGCCCGAGAGATCGTCGTAGCGCGCGTCCGGGGTGTAGCCCTCGAAGCGCTTCAGCTTCACGTACGCATCGGCGACAAACTGATCGAGCTGCCAGGGCCCCGTTCCCATCGAGGGAAGCTGCTGCGGCGGCGCGTCCTTGTTCTCCTCGGGAATGATGATGATCGGCACGGTGATCGACGACATCGCCTCAACGAAGCTCGGCCGCGCGTCCTTCATCGCGATGACGAAGGTGGCGGGATCCGGCGTGTCGTAGTGATCCACCGGCGCCAGGATCGAGCGATCGATGCCGACGCGGGCGTAGCGCTCGAACGAGGCGCGCGCATCGGCCGATGTGAACGGCTTGCCGTTGTGGAAGTGTACGCCCTGTCGGAGCTTGAAGGTGTACACCTTGCTGTCCTCGCTCACGTCCACCGACTGGGCAAGCTGCAGCAGCGGCTTCATGTTCTCGTCGCGCGTGACCAGCGTCTCGTAGGTGTTCATTGCAATGTCGCGCACCGAGGCGGCGGCGTTTGCCTGCATGTCGAGCCCGGCGACGTTCGCCTCCAGCCCATAGGTGAAGTCGCCACCCGTGCGGCCGCACTGGAACTTCTCCGCACGTGCGGCCCCGGTATATGCGAGAGCGCCAACCGTCGCCAACAGCACCATGCGCTTCGTGGCCCGACTGTCCATGCGGTTTCTCCTCCGTATTTGCCAGCCATGATGGTGGTGCGCCGGATCGGCCGTCAATCGTCAAGTGGTATACAACCAACGGCTGACCAGCGTCTCCACATCATCGCTGAATTCATCGCGCGGACCTTCCGCGAACAGCGTGCCGGTGCGCATGACATAGACATGGTCGGCGATGCCCAGCGCGCCTTTGATGTTCTGATCGACCAGCAGAATCGCCTTGCCGTCGCGCGCCAGGCCGGCGATCAGCGCATAGATCTGCGCCGAGATGCGCGGCTCGATGCTGGCGGTCGGTTCATCGATCAGCATCACCGCGGGATCGGCCATTAGCGCGCGCGCGATCTCGAGCTGGCGCTGCTGACCGCCGGACAGCGTGCCGGCAGCCTGACGCCGGCGTTCCTGCAGGATCGGAAACTGCGCATAGGCACGCTCGGTCCTCTCGCGGACCAGTGCGCGTTTGCGGCGGAACTGCCAGGCGCCGAGGCGGAGATTGACCTCGACTGACAGGAACGGAAACACGCTTGGCCGTTGCGGCAGGTAGGTGATGCCGTGACTGCTCATGTCGTGCGAAGCAACGCCCTTCAGCGATGTCGCGCCGAGATGCATCTCGCCCTGCTGTGCCGGAAGGAAACCGAACAGCACCTTCAGCAGCGTCGATTTGCCGGTGCCGTTGGGTCCGAGCACGCAGCGCACCTCGCCGCGCATCACGTCCACCGACATGCCGTTCAGGATGTTGATCCCCGGCAGATAGCCCGCCACGAGATTGCGCGCGGTAAGCACGGGCGCGGAATCAGACACCGGCATAGGCCCGCAGGACTTCCTGGTTGTCGCGCACCTCAGCGACCGTGCCGTCGGCGATTTTCTCGCCGCGCGACATCACCACCATGCGGTGCACCAGTCGCTGCAACGCCTCGATGTCGTGATCCACGATGACGAAGGTTCGACCGCCGGCGTGAAGTTTCCGCACCAGCACGATGATCTCGTCGCGCAGGAACGGGTTCACGCCGGCGAACGGCTCGTCGAGGAACAGGATGTCCGGGTCCAGCATCAGCGCGCGGCCGAGTTCCAGCAGCTTCTGCTGGCCGCCCGACAGGTTCTTCGCCTGCAGCGATTCCAAGTGCGGCAAGGCCGAGGAATGCGAGATGCTGTCGCGCCTCGCGGGTCGCGGCGGTTTTGTGCGAACGCGGGCGTGCGAGGCCTGGAACCAGCATGTTCTCGAGCACGGTCATGCGACTGAACAGTTGGGTGATCTGGAAGGTGCGGCCGACGCGCAGTGCTGCGAAGTCGCTGGGTGCGAGGCCGTCCGCACGTTTGCCCCGCAGGTCGATGTGGCCGCTGGCCGGTGTCAGATGGCCGGTCAGCAGATTGATCGTGGTGGTCTTGCCGGAGCCGTTGGGGCCGATGAGCCCGACGAGTTCGCCTTGCTGGACGGCGAAGTTCAGGTTGCTGACTGCGACGATGCCGCCGAAGCGTTTGGTCAGGTCGCGCGCTTCGATCAGGGGTGGCATTGCTATGAACCGCCCCCTCCCCTTGCGGGAGGGGGTTGGGGGGTGGGGGCTGTGCCGGTGCCGAACCGCCCCCTCCCCCCAACCCCCTCCCGCAAGGGGAGGGGGAGAATTGCATTGAACTGCTGCCACGCCAATGCCAGCAGACCGTTGCGCGCGAAGCGGATCGTCAGCAGCAGCAGTGCGCCGAACACCACAAGACGCCACTGGCCATAGCTGCGCAGCGCCTCGACCAGGAACTCCAACCCGAGCGCACCGATCATCGCGGCGATGATGCTTTCGGCGCCGCCGATCACCGCCATGGCGACCACCAGGCCCATCTGATCCACCGAGCCGATGTCGGGCGTCAGGATGCCGATGTAGTGGCCGTAGAAACCGCCGGCGAGTCCGGCGAAACTCGAGGTTATGGCAAACGCGAGGATGCGGAACCGCACCACCTTCACACCGGATGCCGCAGCCGCGTCTTCATTCTCGCGGATTGCTCGGAAGAACAGGCCCCAGCGCGACGTCACCAGAAACTGCATGATCGCCAGCGATCCGATCAGCAGTGCCAGCCCGAGATAGTAGAACGGCGTGTCAGTGCGGCCGTGGAACAGCGGCGTCACTTCCAGTCCGCCGGAGCCGCCGGTGACCTCGTTCTCGGAGACGATGACGATGCGCAGGACTTCGGAGAACGCCACCGTGAACAACGCGAGATAGGGTCCGCGCATGCGCAGGCACACGAAGCCTATGCCGCTGCCGACGACGGCGCACATCAGCACGCCGGCCACCATGCCGAGCGGGATCGGGACGTCGAACCATTTGACCAGCAGACCGGAGGTGTAAGCGCCGAGCGAGACGAAGGCCATGTGGCCGAACGAGAACTGTCCCGCATAACCGGCGAGCAGCGCCCAGCTTGCTGTAACGATGGCGTAGAACATCGCCAGCACGCCGACCGACAGCCAGTAGGCATTCACCATGAACGGAAATGCCAGCGCGAGCACTGCCAGCACGACTGCGCAGGCACTACTCCATCGCGACATGCGCACGCCCAAACAGGCCAGTAGGCCGGATCAGCAGCACCAGCATCAGGATGAGCAGGCTGAACGCCTGCGCGTAGGTGAGACTGCGGCTCGGGTCGGGGAACAGCGCCACGAACATCGATTCCGAAACGCCGATCATCAGCCCCGCAAGGATCGAGCCGGCCACCGAGCCCATGCCGCCGAGGATGACGATGGCGAAGGCCTGGGTGTCGGGCAGCAGACCCATCGACGGCGACAGCGAGTAGATCGGTCCCACCAGCGCACCGGCGCCGCCCGCCAGCGCGCCGCCGAGGCCGAAGGCCAGCATGTAAAAGCGTTGGTCGTTGATGCCGACGATCGCTGCGGATTCGCGCGACTGACTGACGGCATTCAACGCCTCGCCCCAGGCGGTGCGGTTCATGAACCAAACGAGGCCGACCAGCATCGCGACGCCAGCGCCGCCGGCGAAGACGCGGTCCCAGGTCATGATCAGGCCGCCGACCACAAACACGCCGGGCCAGAAGGACGGCGGGCGCAGCGGGTACGGGCCGTAGATGATCAGCGCCAGGGCGCGCAGGAAGATCGAGATGCCGAACGTGATCAGAATGCCGTAGTCGCCCTTGCGTTCGGTCGTGGGACTGTAGAGCGGCGTCAGCAATGTGCGCTCGACCAGGACCGACAGCAGAAACGACAGTGCCATCGCGACGAGCACGGCGGGCAGCGGAGGAATGCCGGCGAGCGAGATGGCGAAGTAACCGAAATAGCCGCCCATCATGTAGACTTCACCGTGGGCGAAGTTGACGATCTTCAGGATGGAGAAGATCACGGTCAGCCCAGCGGCGATGACCGCATAGATGACGCCGATGACCAGTCCGTTGAGCGCCTGGATGAGCAGGTAGTCAGTCATGGCGCGGGCACGTCCAGCCGCACATGTTCGCCACCCCCGCGAAAGCGGAGGTGCAGCCTGGGCCCCCGCTTTCGCGGGGGTGACGAGTACGTGTTCAGGTCCCAGGCTTCTTGTAGGTGTATGGCACCGTCGCGTATTGCCGCGGCCAGACGATGGGCGCATCGGCCTGGCCCTGCTTCACGTCGGCGTATTGCAGGATGCTCAGCGGCGCTTCCAGGAACTGATGATAGTGCCAGGCCGGCTCGTGGCTGGTCGAGAAGGAATACTGGCCGCGAGCACCGACGTACTTGGTGTTCTCCAGCGCATTGATGATCGCCTTTGCCTCGGTGCTGCCCGCGGTCCTGATCGCATCGAACAGCAGCCAGGCTCCGTCGTAGCTCTCCATCACCGCACCCGATGGATCGGCGTTGTGCTTCGCCTTGTACGCCGCGACGAACGCCTTGGTCTTGTCGTTCCATGCCGCCTTCGGCAGGCCGACATTCTCGGTGACCAGATACTTGCCGGCCTCGCCGACATTCTCCCAGAACGTGGGGTCGACCGCCTCGCCGCCGGAATTGTAGATGCCGCAGTTCGCCGTCGGTGCAAATCCGAGGTCGTGCGCCTGGCGGATCATCGGATAGGCGCCGGCCTCGGAGTAGATGCTGAGGAAGAAGTCGTAGGACGGCGAATTGCTCTTGAACCGCAATATCTGCGCGGTGAAGTCGGTGAGGTTTGGGTCGGCGTCCACCGCGGTGAACTTGATGTTCGCCTTCGTCAGTTCCTGCGCGACCAGCGTGCGCGCGGCCAGCCCGACGTCGTTCTTTTCGGCGATGATCGCCACGTTCTTGAACCCGGCGGCGGCGATCCATTGCCCGATGGTCACGTCGATCAGCGACACGGCGGGCGCGTTGCGGAACACCTCCGGGTAGCCCTTTGCGGTGATCTGATCGGACCACACGTCGCAGGCCATGAAGGGCGTGCCGTATTTGTGGTAGACTTCCATGCCTGCCAATGCGACGGGACTGTGGAACTCGCCGAAGACGGCGACCACCTTGTTCTGCTGTACGAGCCGTTCGGCCGCGGTGCGGCCTTCCGCCGGCATGCCGCGCGTATCGGCATAGGTGATCTCGACCGGCCGGCCGAGCAGTCCGCCCTGCGCATTGATCTCCGCTTCGGCGATCACCGCGGCATTCTTCATATTGGTGCCTTCGGCGTAGCCGCCGGGCGGCGAAAGGGGGCCGACCCAGCCGATTGCAACTGGCTCGTCGGCCGCCCGAGCGCGGCGTACAAGCAATGGCAGCGATGCGACGGCGCCCGCCGCGGCCAGCACATTGCGCCTGGTCGGCGCGATGATCGTTCCCCGTGTTGTCCTGCTGATCGGCACCGGCGGCTCCTATGGCTGGGACGGATGGCTTGGCCGCATCCTGTCAAGAAGGTGAGCGCGCGCCAAGGGTGCTGGCGATCTATCCTAGTCACCGGATAATGAATGCACAGCGCAACTGCCGGGATCGTCGCACGGCGGCACCCGCCGCAAGGTTGCGGCCGTTGCCACAGCCGAGAATGAATCCGCCCCGCCGACAGACGACGCCCGCACTTTGTACCGATACTGCGTCGCCGGCTTCAGTCCGGCATCACCATAACTCAGGCCGGAGACAGTGCCGATCTGTTGGAAGTCTGCGTCGTTCGGAGCGGCACGAAACACATCGTAACTGGCTACTCCAGGGACCGAGGACCAAACAACATCGATGGCGGTGTCACTGTGATCTGCGGCGCGCACCGTTGCAGGTGCGGCAGGTTGTGTCGTGGCGGGCGCAGCGGAGGCCGCAGCACCGCTGCTCATCCGGTCCACCATCGCCTTGATGGCCTTGATCTGCTTGCCGGACTTCAGCAGGTAGGTAGGCGATTCCGTTGGATTGGCATCGAGATATCCCCACCAGTCCCAGCACGCCTGTGGGATTCGCGGGCACCAGTGCATGGGTTTGCGGGTAGAGGACGATGATGTGGTTCGTATCGGCCCATTCGTTGTAGCCCGCGTGCCTGACGAAGTCCTCGCCGATATTGCCGACGGATTGCAGGCAGCCATGGAGAGCGACGTGGAGCCTGCAAGGCTCCTGCGTGCCGCAGGAAGTTGGGACATAGGCAAATCCCCTGTCGTCCATGCTGTCGTCGTTCGGTTGGTCTGGTGCGGTGAATTCAGCCTGACTGAATGGCACCAGGTTCCCGGTCAACGCGCCGGCATTGCGTGGAGCCAGCGCGCCGTAGATGTGTTGCAGGACGACACCGGCCTGGTCGTAGTTGCACTTGTTGATGTACTCCCCGCCATTGTCGCTGCAATTGCCGCCATAGGCGAGAGTGACCTGTGAGTGTCCCGCGCCGACTGCGGTCTGATAGAACAGGTTTCCTGCGTTCTGGCCCAGATAATGTGCATAGTAGGCGCGCAGCCAGTCGCTCACCGGCCGGGCGACGACATTGTCATTGTAGCCATGGAACAGGTAGACCTTCTGCATGGCAATCCCGCCGGTATCATCAATCGCGCCGCTGCTGCTCCATGCGTCGGTGCGCTTGATCAGCTCCGGCAGATCGAGTGCCGGCGCGCCGCCCATGCACGTGCTGAGCGCCGCCGAGCCGGAACCCTCCGAACAGTCGAACGGTCCACCCGCGATGGCACCGACACCCTTCACAATCGACGACCATGCCATGCCGAACTGAACGGCCATGTAGGCGCCGGAGGAGATTCCCGAGACCGAGGTCTGCGCGATATCCGCATTGTAGGCCGGCAGCGAAGGTTCGGCGGCCCGGGCGCCGGCGCCGCTCGCGGCCGCAAGGGTGGCGCCAAGTACGACGGAACGCCAGGTAGTGCTCGATCGGAGCAGTACGCACAGCATCGATATGCCCTCTGGCACCAGCTTTTTAGGGTGATTGCTATTTCTTGGCGCACGGCGATCCTGCGTCCGGTGCTCGGCCTTTGGCAAGCACTAATGACGATGCGCGTGCCCCGCGGTCGCATCGATTGCAATCGGGTGAGCGGCGATGTCGCGGATCGCAGTCGTCAGCGATTGCGGGTTGGTCCAGTCGCCCGGATCGCCGGGCCTCCATGCCGCGCGCAGCCAGGCGTTCTGATCGACCAGGATCTGGGAACCCGCCAGTGCATCCGGTGACTGGCCGAGGATGATCGCCAAGGCCGTCCAGGTCTCCGGTTCGCTCGCGATGCACGCCGACCGACTCGGTGTGGCGGGCGGATGCCGCGCCACGAAGATTGTGGTCGCATCGGCATTCGCCGGGAAGGTCGGCTCAGCCAGTTCGTCTCCTGATGCAGCTATGATGTGCAGCACGCGACCGTGCAGGTCATCGCGATCGATGGTCCTTCCATCCGTACACGCCGCATCGAATTGCGGTACCGGCAGTGGATGCAGCCATTGGCGCGATTTGCGCATGCTCTCTCCGGCGTTGCGCGCGCGAAGATAGTCGATCAGGTCCCAGCGAGCTCCGTTCGACAGGACGCCGGCATAGCCGGGCATCGCCACAGCGCCATCTTCGGCCCGAAAGCCATGCGAGATGTACCAGTAAAGCTCGCCGTCGCTATGCGCCCAGAAGTGCTCCGCGGTCAGATCGGCGGCCCGCAGGGGGAGCGACCGTGCAGCCGGCCCGTCGCCTCGGCCTTCCGCGCCGTGACAGGTGACGCAATTCGCGGCGAACAGCTTCGCACCGTGGACGATCGCGGTGGCGGCGAACTCGGTGGGCGAGGTGAAGAAGCTGGTCGGATAGGCGACGACGAACAACAGATCTAGATGCGGAACGGCGACTGCGAGGATGACTACTGACAGCGCCAAGGCCGGCCATCGCACCAAACGCCAGATCAGGCCGGTTGCCGCCATGACAATGGCAGCGACGATTGCGAGCAGTGCGAAGATCAGCTCGCGCCGCAGGTCGGGATCGGCGAACGCGTCCAGGCTCGGCCGCCAGGCAAACGGCCAGACCGGCTGGTCATGAATTCCCGGCGTGCTCGAGGCGAGAAAGCCTGCCGTGATGACCACAAGACCACCCAGCACGGTTTCCGCCGCGATCGAGCGACGCATGTGGCGGCGCGCCGTAACCGGCGCGGCTCCGGCGATACGCTCGGTGAGGACGAAACGGTTGAGCGCCGCAAGTAGCAGCAGGACCAGAAACAGCCCGATCTTCACGAGCGCAATGTGTCCATAAACGGTGCCGAACAGCCCGGGCACGCCGCCTATGAATTCCGCAATCTGCACGACTGCGGTGCCGGCCAGCACCACGACGGCGGACACGCCGATGGGTGTGAAGCTGCGACAGGCGGCCGTCGCTGCCTCCACCGGCAGGATGCTGATTGCAACGTACAGCGGCAGCAGACCGCCCAGCCAGGCGCCGGCAGCAAACAGATGCAATGCCTCGGACGCGATCAGCTCAATGCCCAAACCACCGCCGATCGCACCGGCATGGCCGATGAGCGGCTGCACCGCGACTACGGCTCCGGCCAGAACAATGGCGCCTGCGCGCGGCAAGCGCTTCGCCAATGGCAACATCAGGACTGCGATCAGCAGGCCGAGGCGCAGCAGGACCCATTGGCCGAACTGTGTCTGCAGCGCGACCACCGGCAGTGCGTGCAACGTCATTGCGATGCCGCGCGTGCCGGCGATTGCGGCGCCTGCGACGATCAGCCACGCCATTCCGGCAAGCAGCGCACACGCCGCGCTGCCGCGCGCGACGCGCTGCAGAAGCAGCCGAGTGCGGATCGCGCCCGCCGTGGTTGCGGCTGGCGCCACGACGACAAGGAACAGCAGCGTGCCGAACAGCGACAGCAGCGCGGCGAGATGCACACCGCGCAACACAGCCACGATGATCTCCAGGCTGCCCATGCGCTATTTCACGATGAACTGGTAGCTCCCTTCAGTCTTGTGCGTATCGACCGAGGTTGCGTGCCAGATTACGGTGTAGTTCCCGCTGCCAAGCGCCGGCAGTTCGACGACGAGTCTGCGATTGTTCCCCTGGTCCGTCCGTGGCTTGCCCGTCGCCACGGCTGTGCCGCGTGCATCGCGCACCTCGATCGTGCTGAACAGCGGTTCCACACCCTCGGTGAAGGTCAGGGCGATTTCATGCGGAGGTGCGGGAACCTCGCTGCCAACCAGCGGGCTGGCCCGTTCAAGCATGGCATGCGCGAAAGCCGGCGATGCCGCGAGACAGCATCGCCAGCGCGAGCAGGGAGATCGTACGCATCAGTGAAACCAATCCACAATGGGTTTGCCGAGACTGTTCGGGCAATAGATCGTCGAAGTAGAGATGGAACTGCGCGATCACGCCCGACGTGCGAGTCCCGGTCTGCTTATTGCCGGGGATCAGCGCCTCGACGCCGACTGCCCACCAGTCGGACGTGTAGTTGACGCCGAGCCGATCGGTAACTGCGTGGCGTCCTGGTTCGGCAGTTGACCCGGCGATGACCAGGTAACCTCGACCACCGGGGTCAGCTTGTTGACGAACTCCGGAAAGCCGAAATCCTTCACCTGTGACTGCAGGTAGGCATGCTGTACTGGATGGAAAGCCCCGCGTTTACCGCGTTGGTGCCGCCGAGATTGTCCCCGGTCGAATTGATCTTCACGTCCTGGATTTGGTAGCCAAGCTCGCCCGTGATCGCGAACGGCCGCATCAGGCCGATTGGCAGATCACCAAATCCCTTGCCTGTATAGGCGGTGGGCTGGGTTGAGCCGAACCGATCGGCACCCTGATTGATGTTGCCTGTGCCCCCGAATTCCCGGATCACGCCCAGCGACAGAATGAATTCGTGTTCTGGGTTGACGTATGTCTGATATTTCCCGGTGAAGAACAGGTTCTGAAACCCGCCCGCGGTCTTACCGTTGGTGACCTGGTTGATGTTCCAGCCCCAATTGATACCGACCCCAAAATTTTCGGTGATCCGTTTGTCGAACTCAAATTTGAAGTCGTACTGATAGATCGGCCGCAGAATCGCCGTCTGCCCGTTGATAGGTGAAGGTCGGGATGGACGCCTCGTCGGCGACCCTCGGGTCGTCCATTGTCAGCGTGACGGGAAATAGCCGAGACCCGGCAATTGCGTGTGCCGTGGCCTCATGGATTGGCAACAAGGCCGCAACAGCGACCGCCATGGCCAGGAATTTAGTGTCCTGCACTGCAAGAAACTCCGCTGATCGAGTTAGATTGGCGCAAATGCGCTACGGCAAACTCAGATCAGCGAAGGAGGACCTCGCGGTTGGGCGGCGGATACCGGAAAGACCGGTGGTGCGCGCGGGTGGTAGGCGTCAAGCAGCACGACTGCGATGAATTGCCGATCGGGCAACACCGGAGGCGACGACAACAAGGCCGCGGACGACGCATGGCCGACGCACATCACGCACAGTACGCAGTCGTGGCCTGAGTGATCCTGCTGCCGCGGAGCCGGCGTGCCATCGTCGTCGGCGTCGGTTTGGCACATTCGGATGCAGTCCAATGCATCGGCGGCTTGTGCCTGCGGAGTGTGGGCGAGTGCCACGACGAGCAGGATCTGGCACCATGCGGCGAACATCAAAGCGGCAAAGCCAGCGGGGCCTACCCGTCGGTTCGCAGCCAGCCCATTTCGGTCAAGCCGTCGCCGCACGGCACAACATTCAATCTGCCAAGACAGAACCAATAGCTCATTGTGTTGCCGGAAACAAGCGTTTATCTATTTTGTAGGTTGCATTATCGAAGCATCCTGGTAATGCTGAACCAACCCTCGACCTGCCGCACGCTGCGGTAGGCGCTGTAACCGAGACCGGGCAACGCGCTGTCAGGGCGATGGCCCGTGACCGCTGGCATGACTTCACAAGGAGAGCATCCATGGAACGCCGCGATTTCATCGCAGTCATCGGCGCCGCCTCAGCAATCGGGGCGGCCTCCCAGGCTCTTGCTCAGGGCACCGGAGGCGCAAGCATGCATCCGCCAAAATACAAGGCTCTCGAAGAAGCCAGCGGCCGCTGCGTATCAACGGGCAATGATTGTCTCCGGCATTGCCTGGGCATGCTGTCCATGAAGGACACCAGCATGGCCGGATGCACCGATTCAGCCTATCAGGTCGTGACCGCATGCGGTGCGCTGCAAGCTCTGGCTGCCGTCAATTCGACCCACATTCCCACGTTCGCCAAGGCCGTAGGTGAAATCTGCGTCGCCTGCCAGAAGGAGTGCGAGAAGTTTCCGAACGTTGCCGAATGCAACGCGTGCGGCGTCGCGTGCAAGACCTGCGCCGAGGAGTGTCGCAAGGCTTCCGCTTGATCGGTCGCATGCCGCATGTTTCGGTCAGGCCGTCGCGTCACCGCCCGACATGCAATCTGCCAAGTCAGCACCAACAGCTTATTGTGATGCCGGAAGCAAGCCGTTCATCAGGACCGCGGCCAGATAGACGCAGCCGCTCAATGCGGTGATCCAAAAGCTGGTCGGCCAGTCGGTGACGTATGCCAGCATCAGCGCGAACCATGCCTCGGCCAGCGCGAGTGCCACCGACAACGCGATGCCGCACCAGAACCGGGTGGTGAGCCGCTGCGCCGCCGCAGCCGGCCCGACCATCAGCGCAAAGACCAGCAGCACGCCAACGATCTGCGCGCACTGTGCCACGGCCAGCGCGACGATCCCCAGGAACAGCACGGACAGCAAACGCAGCGATACGCCCTTCGCCTCGGCGAGTTCAGGCTGCAGGCTGGCGAACAGCAAAGGCCGCGAGATGGCGGCGAGCGCCGCGGCGGCGGCCACACCAAGAAGCAGCAGCGTCCAGACGGTCGCCGCATCGACGCCCAGGATGTTGCCGAACAGCAGCGCGGTCGCCTGCGTGGCGTAGGCGGTGAAGAAATGCAGGAACAGCAGGCCGAATCCGAGCGACATCGCCAGCACGATGCCGATCGCCACATCCCGCTGATGCAGCCGCTCGCCCAGCAGGCCCATGCCGATCCCGGCGAGCAGCGTCAGAGCCACAAGTCCCCAGAGCGGTGCGATACCCAGCAGCACCGCGCCGGTGGCGCCAGCGAAACCGACATGCGACAGCGCATGGCCGGCAAAGGTCTGCGCGCGGAGCACGAGGAAGAACCCGACCAGCCCGCAAACCACCGCGACGATGCCGGCGGCGGCAAACGCGTTCTGCATGAAGTCATACGTGAACATGATGCTCGCCGTGGTCGTGCTGGTGAGCATCGCGCTCCACGTCGTAGCCGCCGGACATGACGAAGATGCGGCCGTTCACACGCACAACCTCGATCTTGGAGCCGTAGAGCCGCGACAGCACCGGCCCGCTGATGACCTCGTCCACGGCGCCCAGTGCCGCGTGGCCGGAGCCGAGGTAAAGCACACGATCGAGTGCGCCAAGCAGCGGGTTGATCTCGTGCGCGCTGAATAGCACCGCGATGCCGAGTTCCTTCTGCAGCGATCGCGTCAGGTCGACCACCGCGCGCTGATGATGCGGATCGAGACTGATCAGCGGCTCGTCCAGCAACAGCAGGCGCGGGCGGCCGAGCAGGGCCTGCGCCAGCAGCAGGCGCTGACGCTCGCCACCGGAGGTCTCCGCCAAGCGGACGCCGCGCGAGCACCGCTGCATCGACCATGTCGAGCGCCCACTGCACCTCGCGTCGCGCATCGGCGCGGAGCAGTGGCAGACCCCAACGATGACCGTTGGCGCCGCTGGCAACGAAGTCCCAGCCGCTGAGCCGCAGATTATCGAGAGCGCCGCGCGTCTGCGGCATGTAGCCGACCGCCGGGTTGCCGCGCGCCACCGATCGACCCAGCACGCGGATCGTCCCGCTGCGCGGCGGCAGAAGGCCAAGGATTGCGCGCATCAGCGTGGTCTTGCCCGATCCGTTCGGACCGAGCACGCCGACGAACTCGTTGTCGCGGATCGCAAGAGTCGATGTCGGCAGAGGACGGTCCGCGGCACCGAATGCCAGCGTCGACGTCGTGAGTTCGATGGCGCTCACGATGCATTTCGACAACGCTTGCGCGACCGCGTTCGAGCTCGCCCATCATCCAGTCCTGGAACGTCGTGCCGGCTGGCTCCGTCTCGGTCACCCCGACGACTGGAATCTTCGACTGCTGGGCGATCCGCACCATGCGTTGCGCCGCGGCATCGCTTGCCTGGCTGTTGTAGAACAGCAACTGCGACCTGGTGTTTCCGTAGGTCATTCTCGAACGCGCGACATCTGATGCACGCGGCTCAGTATTGTTCATCACCGCCAGCTGGAAGCGCTCGTTGCGCATCTTGAAGCCAAGCGCCGTGGCCATGTAGCCGAACACCGGCTCGGTGGCGGTGACCGGCGTCCCAGCGAACCTCGACGTGCATTTCGGCGATCTCTGCCTCCAGCGGCTGCAGCGATGCTAGGAAACGCCTGCAGCCGCTGATCGTAGTCCTGCTTGTGGCCGGGATCGCGCTCGGTCAGCGCCGCGGCCAACGCCTTTGCATAGACCGGCATGGTCGCCGGGTCGTACCAGAGATGTGGATTGTCACCGGGTTTCTTGTGCACGAGGTTCGCCACGATGATGACTTTGCGGTTGGCCGAACGGGAGGCGGCGAGCAGTTTGGCCATCCACGGATCGTAGTCCGCGCCGTTGTAGACCACGATCGTCGCCGTCGACAGGTTCGCGAGCGACCGACGGGCTCGCCTCGAAGAGATGCGGATCCTGGTCGGGATTGCTCAGGATGCTGGTAACGGTGGCGCTCGCGACCGGCTACTTGCTGCGCCACGTCGCCATAGAAGTTCTCCGCCGCCACGATGCTGATCGGCGCCGAGGCAGGTCTGTGCCCCGGCTGGTCGGTCAGCAGGATCGCCGCGGCGCCATGCACAGGGTGAGCTTCAGCATGATTGTCCCTCTTGCCGGCTTCAGGTCGGGATCAGTAATGCTATAATGTACTTAACGCAACCAGGCTTCGATGGGTGCGTGCTATGCTGGTCGCCGACGGGGGCGAGGGATGACGGTTGAATTCTCGCGACGAACCATGAGCCTGCTCAGACGGGCGGAGGGGGTGTGCCAGCGCGCGGCGCGAACCTGACGGAACTTCGCCGGCATGTGCTGGGGTTGATCCTGGATGCGGCTTCACCGACCGGGGCCTATGAGCTGCTGGACCGGTTGCGCCCGACGCGCCGTGGCGCGGCGCCGCCGACCGTGTATCGCGCCCTCGACTTCCTGCTCGACCAGGGTCTGATCCACAAAGTCGAGCGGCTGTCGGCGTTCGTCGGCTGCGTGGCAGGATGCACCGCCAACCCGGACGACGAGACCCACACCCATGCGGCGCAGTTCCTGATCTGTCGGGAATGCGGCCGGGTGATCGAGATGCAGAACCACAAAGTGTCGGCGGTGCTGGCGCAGGCAGCGAAAGAGGCAGGGTTCAGCGTCAGCAGTGCGACGGTCGAGGCGGAGGGCCTGTGCAGTACCTGTGCTGTCCGCGACCGCGGAGCGTGCCAGCGCAAATTGACGGCGGTAACGTCAGCGCTCCAGCGCGTAGCGGATCTGCAACGTGACGGTGACCTGCTCTTGATCCATTCCAGTCGGAAAGGCCGGTAGCCTTGCCCCGCGCAGCAGCCGTTCGACCGCTGCATCCAGAATCGTCGAGCCGGTGCCGGAAAGGAGCTGGAAGTCGAGTGACCCGACCCTCCCGGCTCACCGTGAAGCGCACCGTGGCCCGGCCTTCGTCACCGCGTCGCCGGGCGTCCTCCGGATAGGTCTTGTTCGCCTGGAGCCAGCTGCCCAGGGCGGTCTGCCAACCGGGGCTGATAGCGGCCTGATGCGGCGGGTTCGCTGGTGGCCTTTCCACAGGAGCGCTTGGGCAGCCGCCGTCTCGGCGGGTGACTGCGCAGCGGGCGAACTGCTGGCCGAACGCGGCCGCGGTGGCTCGGCGCGAGGTCGCGGTGGCGCGGGACGCTGGACGGGCGGCTTGGCGATTGGCGGAGGCGCCGGCTCCGAAAGCGGCGGTGCCGGCGGCGGCGGTGGCGGCGGTTCGGACGTGAGCACTGGCTCCGGTGGTGGCGGGACGGCTCCGGCTCGGGGGATCGCTAACGGCTCGGCCGGTGGCGGCGGCTCCGGAGGTGGAGGAACAGCCGCTGGTTCGGGAACTGGCGGCAGCTCGAGCGGCGTTGGCGAGTCCGGCGTGGAGGAACGGCCGCTGGCTTCAGCAGCAGATGCTGCGTCGGTTGGAGCCGGTTGCGATTCCAGTGCGGTGCCGATGGAGTCGGCGAAACACCAGTGTGACCGGCTCTGCTTCGGGCTTGATCGGCGACGGCGCCGGTGAGGCGGTCAGAGCAACGACGCACGACCGCCAATTGCTGCGTGCTGCGATCGAACCAGCGAACGATAAGCGAACTGTGATCCGTCACTGGCGGTCGAGCGAGCAGCGCGCTTGCCGGCTGGTCCAATCGGCGGCCAATCGGACGATTGCCGGCAGGTCATCTCTGGACCGAGGGGATGTGACGTTATATCGTATCATAGTGTATCATGATTGCACGGTTTCGCGCTCGCTTTTGAAGGGGAGAATGCTCATGGCGCCTGTCCGGGCGATGGTCCTGCCGGCGACGATCGTGACCTTGGTCCTCGCGGCGACGCCGACGCTGGCAGCCGATCCGCCATCGACCGACACCGGCGATGTCCTGGACCTCGATGTCGTCGCCAGGCGCCTCGATGTCGCACGCCAGCAGATCCAGCCGAGCCTCGGCGCCAGCACTTACAATTTCTCGCCGCAGGCACTGGAGAGCATTCCGCAAGGCGAGAATGCGCCGCTAAACCAGGTGCTGCTACAGGCACCGGGCGTCGCTCAGGACAGCTTCGGCCAGGTCCATCTGCGCGGCGAGCATGCCAACATGCAATTCCGCCTCAACGGCGTACAGCTCCCCGAAGGATTGTCGGTCTTTGGTCAGGCGATCGAATCGCGCTTCGCCAGCAGTCTATCGCTGATCACCGGGGCGCTGCCGGCGCAGTACGGCTTCCAGACCGCCGGTGTGGTCGATATCCAGACGAAGACCGGCATCAACAACCCCGGGTTTGCGTTCACCATGTATGGCGGCCAGCGGGACTGGCTGCAGCCCTCCTTCGAGTATGGCGGCCGCGCCGGCCCGGTGGACTGGTTCATCACCGCCGACTACCTGCACAACGACATTGGCATCGAAAATCCGACATCAAGCTTCAATGCCATCCATGACACGACCGATCAGTTCCATGGTCTGGCCTATGTCGCCGGCATCATCGATGAAAACACCCGCATCAGCATGATCCTTGGCGGCTTCAACGGCCAGTTCCAGATCCCCAACAACCCCGGCCAGCCGACCCTCGGCCTGGTGGTCAACGGCACCAGCACCTTCGACAGCGCCCTGCTGAACGAGAAACAGCGGGAGAACACGCAGTTCGCCATCCTGTCGCTGCAGAAGCACGTCGATACCATCGACCTGCAGGTCTCGGCCTTCACGCGCCGCAGTTCACTGGCGTTCACTCCCGACTTTCTCGGCGACATCCTGTTCAACGGCATCGCCCAGCAGGCCAGCCGCACGACGTGGGCGAGCGGTGTCCAGACCGACGGCAGCTGGCGTATCAACGAGTACCACACGCTGCGCGCTGGCTTCTCCGTGCAAGGAGAGAGCACCACGGCGAGCACGAGTTCGCACGTGCTTCCGGTGGATGACATGGGGGCGCAGATCGGCGACACGCCGCTCATCATCGGCGACGGCAGCTACAAGGCGGGTGGCCTCTATGGTCTGTATGTGCAGGACGAATGGCGTCTGCTGCCAAAACTGACGATCAATTTCGGCGCCCGTTTCGACATCGTCGATGAGTTCACGCACGAAAGCCAGCTCAGCCCACGCGTCAATGTCGTCTGGAAGCCGACGGACACCACCACGGTCTACGGCGGCTATGCCCGCTACTTCGTCCCGCCGCCGTTCGAACTGCTTGCGTCCAGCACCATTGCCAACTTCGTGAACACCACGGCCGCCCCCGCGGTGACGCAGAACGACCCGGTCCGGGCCGAGCGATCAAACTACTTCGATGTCGGGGTCAACCAGGTGGTGATCCCGGGTCTTACCGTCGGCGTTGATGCATACTACAAGCTGGCGAAGAATCTCATCGACGAGGGCCAGTTCGGAGCGCCGATCATCCTGACGGCGTTCAACTATGCACAGGGCCGTGTGGACGGCGTCCAGTTCACCGCCAGCTTCGACCACGGGCCATGGTCGCTCTACGGGAACCTGGCGTATTCACGCGCCATGGGAAAGAACATCGTCTCGGCGCAGTTCAACTTCGCTCCCGACGAGCTGGCCTTCATCAGCCAGAATTTTATCCACCTGGACCATGACCAACTCTGGACCGCGTCCGCCGGCGCGGCCTACACGCTGAACATGGACACCAGCCACCCGACCCGCTTCTCGGTTGATGCTCTGGTGCAAAGCGGTCTGCGTGCGAGCACGGCGACGATTCCGAACGGGGTGGCACTGCCCACCTACGGCGTGGTCAATCTTTCTGTCGTGCAGAAGCTCGATACCGGCGTCGGCCGGGGCACCGAACTGCGCCTCGATGTGCTGAACGTGGGCGACGCAGTGTACCAGATTCGCGACGGCACCGGGGTTGGCGTGGGTGCGCCACAGTTCGGGCTGCGTCGCACCGTCCTTGCGGGGCTGACGCAGCGGTTCTGACCAGCCCTTCGCAACTGCAGCAAAATCCGCCTTCCGTCCGGCCGGGCGTCGCCCTAACATGGCATCCGGCGATTCCGGCCAGTGAAGGTGAACGGCGACCTGATGGATGAGGCGATATCTCCCGGCCGATACAGCCTGGCACGCCTGTCGGCGGCGGAACTGTATCTGGTGCACAGGTTCGCACAGACCGCGCGCCCGAAACTCGCACGATCATCCGCAATAGCACTCAGTTGGCTGGGAAACGGCTGGGTCTATCCGGCATTGGGGATCGGCACCCTGTTCGTGGCCGGGTTGGACACGATACCCGTTCTGGTTGCCGGCATGCTGAACGCCCTGGTGCTGCATTGCGTTTACCCGTTCATCAAGCGTTTCGTGGCACGTCCGCGGCCATATCAGCGCGATGCCACACTGGTGCCGCTTCTGCCGGCGCTCGATCGGCACTCCTTTCCCAGCGGCCATGCCATGACCCTGCCCGCAGCGCTGGTGCCGCTGGCCGTTCAGTTTCCGCAGACCCTGAGCTTCGCCTTCGCGACCTGTGTGCTCATGTCGTGGGCACGCCTGGCATCGGCACACCACTACCCGAGTGATGTGGCGGTCGGCACTGCGCTCGGTGTCTCCGTGTCGTATCCGATATCGGTATACGCCCTGGCAGCGTCGCGACTGGTCTCCTGATTGCCCAGGCTCCCCAGAAATCGAACGCCGCGCACGGCGCTCCAACCGGCGCGTGCCGATCCCGTGCGCGTGAAGGGTTATCCCTACGCGTTCCACATCGCCCTGGACGGCAACGGCGTCAACGGCCTGGAGGGCATGGCCGGCGTCTGCCTGTTCCTGTTTGACCCCGCCGACAATCGTTACGCTTACAAGATCGTATATTACGACGGCATCGCCGGAGGGCACGCGGTATCGGTCAACCCGTCCGGAACCGTCGGGTATCTCGGCAATGCCGGCCAGCATCTGTTGTTCTATGACGCGCAGACGCTTGCGGAGATCAGCCGCATCTCGACGCTGCGATTCGAAACGGCAAGGACGTCACTGCAGGGCAGCACGCATGTCGTCTGGCTGTCGGATGACGAGATCGTCACGCCGATCGGCGAGTATTTCTATGCGTTCAAACTGAGCGATCTGGAAAGGCCGCGGCGGTTGATCCGGCACGGCGTGAAGCTGCCGCACGGCATGAAGCAGACGGCGTCCGGGCGCTACATCGTGTATGGCTCGATGGACAATCCGGCGGATGGCGAGGCCGGCGAGGCGCGACATGTCGGCATCTGGGATCGCGTCGACAACAAGGTCACGGTGCTGACCTTGCCGGCGACCTGCTGGCATGTGGCGGTCCACCCGACGGAGGACATCTTCTATGCCGTGTCATTCCGCGTCGTGCCACAGGACCATAGCGACTACCACGAGTGGGGAATGGCCTTCCTGAAGGAGTACGCCTTCGAAATCGATGCGCGACAGAAGCGCGTGCGGCGCCACTGGGCGGCGGGACGCGAGATTCCCGCCCATATCAACTCGGACGTAACGTTGTCCGACCGCGAGCTGATCTTCTGCAATGGCGGCAGCCAGTCGATTGTCGCCATCGAGCTCGACAATTTTGCCCGGTTTCGCATCATCGACGAGAAGCCCGATCTGGCGGCGCAGGTCGCACGTCCCCGGGAGGTCGCCACCCAGATCTACGACATATTCGCGCGGGGGACCTTCGCGACGAACAGCCGGCATTTTCTCGGCGCACTGCGCGTGAGTCGGTTCAGCCTGCTGGACTCGGTCTATGCCTGCCAGCTTTCGGCGGATCAGTCACTGCTGTTCACGGCAAATCGTGGGTTGAACTGGATCACGATCTATAATTATCCGGCTGGGGCGGTTCGCATCCGCATTCCGATGCCCGATTTGCAGACCTATCTGACCTGGTTGTCGCCGCTTGCCGATCCGCGGCTGGGGTTTCACCACAGCGTGCTGATCGGGTAGCCGGCAAGCAGAACGATACCCATTACGATTGGCTACTTGGGCAATTCGAACGCCGCTGCCGCTTCGACGACGCCGCGCAGGTTTCGCGGGATGACCGTGGTGACGATCGATTCCAGAAAGCCCGACAGCAGCTTCTCGATCCCGCCAGGCAGTCTGCCAAGCAGCCCCGGCTTCAGATCGAGGGCGCCCTCAAACGATGATTCGCGCACCCTGCCCTGCCATCGCGGATATAAAAATGGTTTGGCCGGCACAGACGATATAGTCGGTCAAGAAGCTGGGTTCGATCGTCCAGGAACAGGTGAACGTCGTCGGATCCCATGTGTTCCGATCGATCCAGCTGAGTTCGTCGGTCTTCAGAATGGAACGGATCACCGGCGGCACCTGATGACGAACACGCCAGTGGTTCACGATGTGCACCAGGCCGTCCGTATCGACGCTCCGGTCGAGCTGGCGGATGTCCTCGATATCCGCGATGTGCGGCGCGACGTCCACCAGATGGTCGCGCATGATTGTCCACAATGCCGCGTGCGGACGTTTGAGAACGACGAGACCGCGGAAAGTCCTCAAGCCGGTCCTCCTCGGGCGTTGGCGCGGAAGCGGTAGATATCGGCAGCAAGATGCATGCCCGCCCTGACCTCGCGCGAGACGTGCGGCGACGTGGCGAGCCAGGAGATCGTCTCGATCAAGGCAGCGCGCGCCGGAATCGGTGCGTAGCCAAGCTCGGCCGCCTTGCGGTGCGAATACCAATAGTAGCGCCCCACCATCGCAGCCTGCTCGCGCGTCGACAGCGGCGCTCGGCAGCCGATCGCGGCTCGCAGTTCCTCCGCGGTTGCGGCAAGGAACGTGAGTGTCTGGTTGAGTTCCATACGCGGCGGCGAGACACCGGCCAGTTCGGCAATGGCGGCATGGATTTGCTGCCAGGTCAGGTCTTCCGATCCAAGCAGATAGCTCTCGCCCGCGGCGCCATGCTCGGCGATCAGCGCATGGCCGATTGCGACATCATGCGCAGCGACGAGATTGCAGCCTCCCGGGAACGTGCATCCGAACGGATCGGACAGATAGGCAACGACAAGTCCGTTGCTGGGACCGAGAAGACCGGTGGTCGGACCGAGTGTCATTGTCGGGCAGGCGAGTCGAACATCCAGTTTCAGTGCCGCGCCGAGTTCGACAGCGCGACGATGCTGTGCGATCTTCGCCGCGACATAGGGCGGTTCTCGGTCTCCGCTCGCCAGCCCGGCGGTCTCGTCGATGCATGTCGCCGCATCGCGATGGCCGAACACGACTGAGGAGGACGTTACGACAACGCGGGGCACTCCCATCCGCGCGCAGGCGGCGAGCATGTTCTCGGTCCCGGTGACCGCCGTGGCGTGCAGTGCGGCCGCATCGACGCCTGAATAGGCAAACAGCGCCGCACAGTGAAAAACCATGTCGCAGCCCGCGCAGGCCATGTCGAGATCACGTCCGGCGTTGAGCACGTCGGCAACCGCAAATTGCACCGGCAGGTCAGCCAGCGAATCGCGCCGACTGGTTTCGCGCACCAGCGCACGCACCTGCCAACCGCGACCCAACAGGGCGCGCACCAGATGCGTGCCGATCAGGCCACCCGCGCCGGTCACCAGAGCTTTCATCCGAGCTGGCTCAACTGCGTCAGATCACGTTGCGCCGCGTGCTGGAGGCCGCCGATGAACCGTGCGATTTCCGCAATCCAGCGATCGAGGTCCGACGTGGTCACTTCCGCGAGCGGCTGCGATTGCAGTGCTGGCCGAACATGGACAAACCCGTCCGCGTCGATCTCGCGATGCTCCTCAGTTTGTGGCGGCGCGGGCGGGCGTGCCACGCGTTGCAGCAGTGGCGCGGCGATTTCGCCGACCCGACCCAGCAGCCGCACAAGCTCCTCGGCGGTGACAGGGGCAGGTTCATCCACAGGCCGGCCGAGGCGAATATCGCGCCCTTCCACCAGCGCCGCGAAGTTCGCCAGCGTGCGGTCGAAGAACGTGCGGTATGCATGCGTGACGAGCACTGACTTGATGTCGGGAACGAGATTTAGATCGAACACCTGCCAGAACAGCGGCAACGCGAATAGCTGGCGCCCCACAATGGTGATGCAGGTTCCGTCGGCAGAGCGCTCGAACGTGGCGATCCCGTCATCGTAGGTTGCCGAGCCGTTCTCGCTGGCGATCGTCTTCCAGTACAGCCGGTGGCGGTCAGTTTGGTATTCGACGACCTCGAGCTTGCTGACATCGATCGGCTTGCCCTGGTAGAGCACGAGATAGTTTGGCTGGGGCAGGTAGATGTTGCGTTCCGCCTGCTTAACGGGACGGCCCACCTCGTCGTACGCAATCGGAACGACGACGCCTCCCAGGTAGTCGTTCATGGACTGGATCGTGCGTGCAACGTCCACGCGTTGGACGAACGTGTCAAACTCAACCGGGAGTGTTCTGCTGTAGTGAAACGCCACGGCATCCCCGACATAGCGCCAGCGGAGGCCATCGGACATCTCCGGCGCGCCGGCTGCGATCGGTTCGAGTTGAACCAGTTCGTCGACGATCTTCCCGAATGCGGCATCCTCGATCGAGGACAGGTCGAGGCCGAGCGGCACCGCGCGATGGTGCAATTTATCCTTGTCGAACATCGTTCGATATGATTCGACGACCTTCCCAACCAGACCGAGCAGCAGGTTCGCGACGACCAACAGCCATTGGCCGGTCGGACTCTCGCCGGCGTCCGCAAAGAAATCAGCCAGTATCGCATTCATCCGCGCATCCAGCGGATTCTTCAAAGGAAACAGCTCGGAATCGAGCAACTGCAGCCACGGCTCAATCAGGCGATCGAGCGCCACCGCGCCGGTGCGCGCTTGCGTCGATCGCAGTAAAGGGACCGGAACATTGCGCCAGCCGGCATACGGCGTGAGCGATCCGGATACAGTGTAGCGCGGCGGCAACGGACAACTGCGCAGGACATGCGCAAGTATCGGCGATACGACAGGATCGAGGCCCATCTTCAATGCGCCGACATAGTCCGCGAGCACGATATCGGATGCCGCGATCAGCGTGTTCGTGTCGATGGGATCAGGCGAGCGCCGGCCGCCGGCGCCATGCGCGCTGGTGATCGCATCGATCAGGACGAAGTCCACCGGCGCCGCCGCAAGCAGCGCAGTCACCACGTCGCCAGGTTGTCGTCGCCGCCGGTAGTGCAGGCTCTTGTCGGCGAGTGGCAGCACGCCGATCAGCGTATCGAGCGCGAGCGCATATCCAACCTCCTCGTCCGTCCGGTTCTTGGCAAAGACGATGCGGATGTCGGCGTCGACCCAGCTGCGCGAAATGCCTGTGCCATGCAGCGCGCTGCCGAGGGGAAAAGTCGTCTTGTCCGGCGCATCGGCGAGATCGATGATGTCGTAGGTGCGCCCCTGAGGCGTGACGAAGCGGTACCCCAGCAGGTCACTCAGCGCATAGAGGTCGCGGTTCTCCGCCCAGAGTACGCTGCTGTCCGCCGCCCCTACGACCGCGACATCGGCAAAGCCGCGGTCATGCAACAGATCGATCAGCGCCTCCACCAGCGAAGGGTCAGTTGCCAGCGGCGATTCCGCGGTATAACCGGCGAGTTCAGGCTTGATGACCAGGCGCAGCGCACCGGCCGGCCGATTATGCAGCGACCGCTCCAGGATCTCCCACAAGCCTGCACGATCCAGTGCTGCCGCAAGCCTATCGGCTTGCGTCGGTTGCGCATCATCGACGACCGCGAGCTTCGGAATTTCCAGCCTGGCGTCGTTCAGCCGCGACCCCGCTGTGCTCGCCTGCCTGCAGGAGCCTTATCACGCGGAGGATCGACTTCCGGGCGAACGGGCTTCGCTCCGGCGGCGGACAGCATCCACGCAAAGACATTGGTGTTCGCCCGGATGATACTCCACACGACTTGAGCAACTTCCCTGAAGTAGATGTCGCTGGAGGTCTTGAACAGTTCTTTCCAGTCGATCTGGTCTTCGCCGAAGCGCTGCAGGGCCTCACCGTATGTGCGGTATGCCAGACCCTGCTGGGCCGCAAGCTCTTGCAGCACCCTGGTCCCTTCGTCCAGCAGCGAACGCGTCGGTTCCGGCATGGCCCGGCTCACTCCCATGCAGATGGTGACCAGCCTAGCAAGTCCTGCGCGCCGCATCCAGCACGGTCCGGCAAATTGCCGCCGCAGTAGCCATGCCGTAGAGTGGCATATCTGGCCGACACAACCATGCAACGTGGCAATCAACAATGGGTGCTTCGATGAGAAAAGGCTTATGGCAATTGGCGGCGCTGCTTTTCGGCATGGCGCTGCTGCCGACGATGGATGCGGCCACCGCGCGAGCCGACACCATCAACATCGCACACTCCACGTGGGTGGGCTACGGCCCGCTCTACATAGCGCAAGACAAAGGCTTCTTCAAAAAGAACGGTGTCGACGTCGAGCTGATCGTCATGGAGGATCCGAAGGAGCGCTTCCCCACGCTGATGGCCGACAAGATTCAGATGATCGCCAGCACGGTCGATACCGCGCTGCTGTACCTGAAGAAGCCGAATGACTTCCAGTATGTCGTGGCGATCGATGACTCCAACGGCGGCGACGGCATCGTTGCGGTGAAGGACATTACGACGATCGCCGATCTGAAGGGCAAGAAGGTCGCTGTGAATGAAGGTTCGGTCTCGGAATTCTATCTGAACGTGCTCCTGGGCAAATCCGGCCTGAAGGAATCCGACCTGAATACCGTCAACATGACCGCGGGCGATGCCGGAGGCGCATTCGTCGCCAAGCGCGTCGATGCCGCGGTGACCTGGGAGCCTTGGCTCACCAAGGGCAAGGCTACCGATTTCGGTCACCTGCTGGTCGACAGTTCCACCACCCCCGGCCTGATCACGGATGTCATCATTGTCAAGACGACCTGGGCCAATGCGCACCAGAAGGACGTCGCTGGCATCGTCAAATCGTGGAATGAGGCTGTCGCCTACTATCGGAGCAATCCGGACGAATCGATCGCCATCATGGCCAAGGGCGTCGGCGGCTGGCTGAAGGACCCGAAGGAGTTCAAGGCGACTCTCCCTGGCATCAAGTTCTATGGTGCCGCCGACAACAAGGCGTTCTTCGGCACCGAGGCCAAGCCTGGTCCGCTGGCCACGACCGTCCAGGATGCGATCGACGTCTGGTCGGGCCACGGCAAGTTGCAGGTGAAAGTGACCCCGGCGGACCTGATCAACTACAGCTACGTCGGCGGTTGATGGCGTCATTCCTCGACGCGTACTTCGCGCCGAAGAAGGAAATCCCACGGCGTGCCTACCTGACGGTAAGCGCTCTGATGGCGGCTGCGATCCTGGCGCTGTGGTGTGCCCTGTCGTACGGCGGCGTGGTGCGGGGCGACTTTCTGCCGACGCCTGACGAGGTGGCGGCGGCGGCGATCAGCGGTCTTGCGGACGGCTCGCTGCTGGTCAACACCCGCGTCAGCGTCACCGAGATCATGTCGGGATTCGTCATCGCCTCGGTCTTCGCGGTGCCCATCGGCATTCTGATGGGGAGCTTCAAGATCGTCGAGGCGGCGCTGGAACCAGTGACGAACTTCGTTCGCTATCTGCCGGTCTCCGCATTGATCCCATTGCTGATCCTTTGGGTCGGCATTGGCATCGAGGAGAAGATCTCCGTCATCTTCATCGGCACATTCTTCCAGCAGCTTATCCTGATCGCCGATGTTTCGCGCGGCGTATCGCAGGACCTGCTGGACGTGTCCTATACGCTGGGCGCCGACCGCCGCACCGTGGTCGCGCGCGTGCTGATCCCGGCGACGTTGCCCGGTGTGATGGACACGCTGCGGGTCACGCTTGGCTGGGCCTGGACCTATCTGGTGGTGGCCGAACTGGTCGCGGGCAACAAGGGCCTCGGCTACTTCATCCTGAATTCGATGCGCGGCCTGTTCACCGACCAGATCTTCCTCGGCATCATGGTGATCGGACTGTTGGGTCTGATCACCGACCAGTTTTTCAAGTTGATGCGGAACTGGCTGCTGCCGTGGGCGGCAAATCCGTAAGGAACCAAATCATGCTCAGAACCGGTTCGCAATATCTCGACTCCCTGCGCGATGGCCGTCAGGTCTGGATCAACGGCGAACGCGTGACCGATGTGACCACGCATCCGGCATTTCAGCCGATCGTTTCACTGCGCGCCCGGCTCTACGACATGGCGCACGAGGCGCAGCACAGCGCCGCGATGTCCTACGTCGATGACGCGAGCGGCGAACGCTGCAACCTTGCGCTGAAACTGCCGAAGACTCAGCAGGACTGGCAGGACAAGCGTGCCTACGTCGATGCGCAGCTCAACGAGATCGGTGGGGTCGTCGTTCGGATGGGCGACGAGACGATCGGCGAGCTGTGGTCGCTGTGGGACGGCAAGGCGGTGCTGGACGAGATCGACCCGCGGTTCAGCCAGAATGTCGAGCGGCACATCATGCGGGCGCTGACCGAAGATCCGTTCCATGTGTCGGCGAACACCGATCCGAAGGGCGACCGCTCCAAGCGGCCGCAGGATCAGGATCCCGACATGCTGCTCCATGCGGTGAAGGAGACGGATGCCGGTATCGTGGTGCGCGGCGCCAAATACGAAACAGCGGCGGCCTATGCAAATCAGGCTTTTGTCAAACCGACGATAGGGAACTGGGGCGACGACAAGCTGTCCGATTACGCGGTCGGGTTCATCGCCGACATGGGCTGGCCCGGCATCAAGCACATCTGTCGCACCGGCTTTGCCGGCCGCGCGCCTGCCGAGGACTATCCTCTGTCGAATCGCTTTGACGAGGTCGATACGCTGATCGTGTTCGACGATGTGCTGGTGCCGTGGGAGAATGTGCTGTTCTATCGTCATACGCGCGCCGCGACATTCATCCGCGCAACCCTGCATCGCTACTCGGCATTTCCCTATACGCAGCGCATCCTGTATCTCGCCGACATGCTGATCGGTGCGGCACTGTTCAACGCACGGCAGACCGGATTGGACAAGCAGCAGGCCGTGCGTGAGAAAATCGCAGAGCTTGCCTGCTATCGCGAGGGGATCAACGCGCACCTGACCGCAGCGATTGCCACCGCGCAGCCGAGCCCGGCGGGACTGTTGATGCCGAATCAGTCGCTGCTGTTCACCGGCCGGGTGCATGCGTGCACGAAGCTCCCGGCGATGATGCATCTGGCGCGCGAGCTGTGCGGCGGACAGATCTGCGTCACGCCGGATTTCGCCGCGTTTATCGATCCGGAGACCAGGCCCTGGCTGGAGAAGTTCTACACCGTGAACGAGGCGTGGAGCGCGGACGATCGACGCCGCCTGCTGGCCTTTGCACGCGATCTGCTCAATTCGGACTATGCCGGCCACCGGCTGACGTTCGAGTTGTTCGCGCAGTCGCCACCCTATGCACATCTGAACGCGGTTTATATGAACTTCGACTTCGACGGTGCGCTTCGTTTCGTGAAGAAGGCGGCCGGATTGAGTGACCGGGTGCTGTAGGTGGCGCCAGCGCCGAAACTTCACATCGAGAACGTCGCGCTGCGGTTTACTCCCAGGAGTGGCGCGCCGGTCACCGCGCTGGAGAATATCGCGCTGGATGTCGAGGACAAGGAATTCTCGGTGATTGTCGGGCCGTCGGGCTGTGGCAAGACCAGCCTCCTGCGTCTTGTCGCCGGTTTGATCGAACCGACTGAAGGCGCGATCTATCTGGACAGTGAGCGCGTCAGCGGTCCCGGCAAAGACCGTGGCATGGTGTTCCAATCCTACACGCTGTTTCCCTGGCTTACCGTGCAGGACAATGTCGAATTCGGACTTCGGATCAGCGGTGTCCCGAGGTTGCCGCGGCGTGAGATCGCGCGGCGGTTCATCGCGCAGGTCGGGCTCGAAGGGTTCGAGCGGCTTTATCCCAAACAGCTGTCCGGCGGCATGATGCAACGCGTGGCGCTGGCACGTGCACTCGCCAACGATCCGGCGATTCTGCTGATGGACGAACCGTTCGGCGCGCTGGACAGTCAGACGCGCTCGCTGATGCAGGAGCTGCTGTTGGACATCTGGCAGCAGTCGCACAAGACTGTGCTGTTCATCACGCATGACATCGACGAGTCGATCCTGCTGGGCGACCGGGTCTATGTGATGACCGCGCGGCCGGGTCGGATCAAAGAGATGGTGGAGATCCATCTGCCGCGACCGCGCACCGTGGACATGCTGACGAGCGATGCATTCATGGCGATCAAGCGCCGCATCATGCATTCGATCCACGACGAGGCGATGCGCAGTGTCGCGACCGAGCGGCCCCCTCCCCAGCCCTCCCCCGCTTCGCGGGAGAGGGTGCGCTGACCTCCCTTGCCTGCGAACGTGCGGGGTTGGAGAGGGCTCAGTGCGGGCGGTCGTCGTTGTTGGTATGGCGGTCGCCGGCGAGCCAGCGGGCAAGTTCGGAATGCGCGTCCTTCCGGCGCATCGCCGCAATCCGCTCGGCATCCGGCGCGTCGACGGTGAATTCCAGCCGCAGTCCGTCGGGCGACTTCAGATACATCGACACGCAAAAGCCGTGATCGGTCTTGCGCACCGGGACACCCGCAGCAGTCACGCGCTGCATCAGCTCATCGAACGTGCCTTGCGTCACCTTGAACGCGACGTGCTGCGCGCCGCCGTCCTGTTGAGGGGCTCCCCGGCTCTTCCATGCCTCTTCATCGGCGTATTGAAAGAATGCCAGCGCGCCGCCATCCTTTATTTCGAAGAAGGTATGGCAGAAATCCACCTCGCGGCCGACATCGGGGAAGAACACGCGTTCGCACCAGGTTGCGACCAGGGGAATTCCCAGTATGTCCTCGATGAAGTGCCGGTTGGCCTCCTGGTCCTTCACGGCATAGGCGTGGTGGTGCAGCCGCAAAGGCGCCTCCGCCAGCAGCCTCGCCCCTGTCTGGCCTTGTGGTTGATCCAGCATGTCGTCCTCCCATCGTTCTGCCGGGGCAGGATAGCGCGCGGCTTGCGTCCAGTCGATTATCCCGGTTCTGATCGCGCGATCGCAATGGGGGCAACGACTTGGGCAGGCCACGCATCCTTATCGCCGGAGCCGGCATCGGCGGCATCGTCGCCGCACTGACCCTGCTGCAACGCGGCTTCGAGGTCGCACTCTATGAGCAGGCGGCGGAACTGCGCGAACTTGGCGCCGGCGTGCAGATTTCGCCGAACGGTTCGCGTGTGCTGTGCGAGCTTGGCCTGCAGCCGGCGTTGGAAGCGATCGCCTCCGTGCCGACAGCCAAGGAAATGCGGCTCTTCAACACCGGCCAGGCCTGGCGCGTGCAGGACCTCGGCGCCAATGCCGTCTCACGCTACGGCTCGCCATACTGGCTGGTGCATCGAGGCGATTTTCATCGCGCACTGGTTGCCGCACTCGCCGAACGCGCGCCTGGTGCGGTGCATGTCGGCGCGCGTTGCATCGGCTTCGAACAGGACGCGGCTGGCGTGACGTTGCTGCTGGAGGGCGGCGAGCGCGTGCGTGGCGATGCGCTGATCGGCGCCGACGGCGTGCATTCACAGATCCGCGAGGTGCTGTTCGGTGACGCGCGCGCCACGTTCACCGGCTTCATGGCATGGCGCGCGGTGGTGCCGATGGAACGCCTGCCAGCTCGGCTCCGCCAGCAATACGGCATGACCTGGATCGGCCCGTACGGCCACATCGTCACCTACCCGCTGCGCCGCGGCGAGTTGCTGAACTTCGTCACCGCGATCGAGCGCGACGACTGGCTGGTCGAGAGCTGGTCGGAGGCCGGCACGGTGGCGGAGTGCCGCCGCGACTTCGCGCGCTGGCATGAGGACGTGCTGGCGATCGTCGATGCCATCGACATCCCATACAAATGGGCGATGCTTGGACGCGAGCCGCTGCCGCACTGGTCGGTCGGTCGCGTGAGTCTGCTGGGCGATGCATGCCATCCCACCCTGCCCTTCCTGGCACAGGGCGCGAACATGGCGATCGAGGATGGCATGGTCCTGGCGCGATGCCTGGAGGCATACGCCGATGTCGCCGAGGCGCTGCATCGCTACGAGACCGCGCGTCTCGACCGAACGTCGAGCATCGTGCGTGGCTCGCTGGAAAACGTGTCGCGCTACCACAATCCGCAGCTCGCCGATCCTGTTCAGGCACAGGCCTTCATGGAACGCGAATTCGCGCCGCGCGCGATGGGCGCGCGTTACGACTGGCTCTATGAATATGACGCGCGGACCGTGCCGATCTGAGGGGCAGACACGATGAAATGTGCGAAGGCAACCCCTCCCCCCAACCCGCTCCCGCAAGGGGAGGGGGAGAACCCACAGCACTCCCCCTCCCCTTGCGGGAGGGGGTTGGGGGGAGGGGTGACACGACGTAATTCTCTTCTGCTTAGTGCAGCGTCACTGGCTCTCGGCCTCCGCGTTGCCGCCGCCGATGAACCCGCCGAATTTCGCATCGGGGTGGTGGCGTCGGTCACCGGTCCTTTCGCCGCACCGACGAAGGATACGTTCGACGGCTTCAATGCCTGGATGAAGCAGCGCAGCCTTGGCAGGAAGATCGTGCTGCAGACGCTGGACGATGAGACCAATCCGGTGAACGCGGCGAATGCCTTCCGCAGGCTGGCGTCCGATCCGCAGATCGCGCTGATCTATCTGTTCATCAACAGCAACTCGGCCATGGCGGCGAAATCCTTCGCCTCGGAGTTCAAGGTGCCGATCATTACGGGTGGCGGCGCCGACGTGCTGGGCGTCCCGCCCGATCCCTGGATGTTCAAGGTCGCGCCATCGAACCGCGACTACATGATCGCTCTATCCGAATATATCAAACGCAAGGGGTACACCAAGGTCGCGCATCTCTATTCGACCGACACGTTCGGCCAGTATGACCACACCAATCTGCAGACGCTCGCGCCGCAGTACGGCTACAAGCTGGTGGCGGAGGAGAGCTTCGCGATCGAGGATACAAGCTTCAATGCGCAGCTGACACGGATTCGCGCGGCGAACCCGGACCTGATCTACAGCAGCGCCAGCGCCAGGGCCGCGATCTTGGCGTTCAAGCAGTACAGGCAGCTCGGCCTGACGACGCCGCTGGTGGTCGCCGGCTCCGCGATCAGCGAGGCGTTCTTCAATGCGATCGGCGGTCCCGCGGCCGCCGACGGCCTCATGATGATGACGCAGCGCGGCTCGCTCGGCGAAGGCCTCGGCGGCGAAGCGGCAACATACCACGCCGAACTGAAGGAAGGCTTGGGCGGGCGGACACCGGTCTTCTTCAACGTGTTCGGCTTCGATGTAGGGCTGATCACGGCCGCCGCGGTGCAGCAGTCCGACGGCTCGCGCCAAGGCATCCGCGATGCACTGGAGAAACTGAAGGATCTGCCGGCGATCAACGGACCGGTGACCTACACGCCCCAGGACCACACCGGCCAGGACTCGCGTTCCATCGCGCTCGGAAGACTGGAGAACGGCAAGCCGGTGCCAGCCGATTGATGGACACCACGATCTTCCTGCAACTGCTGCTGCCGGGGCTGACCACGGGCTGCGTCTATGCGCTGGTCGCACTTGGGTTCGTGCTGTGCGCGAACGTCTCCGGCGTGGTGAACTTCGCACAGGGCGAGTTCGTCATGCTGGGCGGCATGGCTGCGGCTTGGCTGATCGGTCTCGACGTGCCTTTTGCCCTGGCAGTCCTCTCCGCGACCGTGACCGGTGCGATGGTCGGCGCAGCACAGGAGTTTCTCACGCTTGCGCCGGTGCGACGCCAGCCGCACTTTATTCAAATCACCACCACGGTCGGCTTCGCCGTCGTGCTGCGCGGCATAACGCTGATCGTCGCCGGCAAGGATGCGCTCAGCCTGCCGGGCTTCTCGGGCGACGGAGTGATCCTTCTGTTCGGTGCCATCGTGCCGGTGCAGAGCCTTTGGGTCTGGGGCGCAACCCTGCTTCTCCTGCTCGGCACATTCACGTTCCTGCGCTACACTCGCGTCGGTCGCGCTGTGCGCGCCTGCTCGATCAATCTGCAGGCGGCGCGGCTGATGGGCGTGAATGCCGAGCGGCTGCGGGTCATCGTTTTCGCGGTCAGTGGCGCGACGGGTGCGCTCGCCGGCGTTGTGATCACGCCGATCGTGCTGGCCAGCTGGGACGCCGGCCTTACCTACAGCACGAAGGGTTTCATCGGCGCGATCCTGGGCGGTTTCCGCTCGCCCTCGATCGCCGTGCTGGGTGGGCTCTTCATCGGCGTACTGGAATCGCTGGGCGCCGGCTACGTTTCCTCCGGCTGGAAGGACTTCATTGTGTATGGAGTTCTATTGGCCTGGCTGCTGATCCAGGGTGGCGTATTCCTGCGTGGCCGCGCTGGTGTCGCAGCAGGCGGCCAGTGACGAGCTTTCTGTCGCGCCGCAAACCGGCGATTGCCGCGCTGCTGTTCGTCGTTGCCGTGGCGCTGTATCCGCTGGGCTTTCCCGACAGCTATCATCTCGGCGTCGGCATCACCGCCGGCGCGATGGCGGTCAGCACCGTTGGCGTCGTTCTGCTGCTTGGCCTCGCGCATCAGCTTGCGATCGGCCAGGCGGCGTTCAGCATGATCGGTGGTTACGCCAACGCGATTCTGTGTGTGCGTTACGGTTGGGACCCCTTCGCGGCACTGCTTGCCGGCGCCTTCATGGCGATGGCGCTCGCCTATGTCATCGCCGCACCGATCCTGAAATTGCGGGGCTTCGTCCTGGCGATGGCAACGCTCGCGCTGCACCTCATGCTCATTGTCGTCGCGGTCGAGCTGGCGTTCACCGGCGGCCCGATGGGCGTGACCGGAATTCCAAAGTTCCGTGCCTTCGGCATTTCGCTCGCCGATGACCGCATGTTCTTCTGGTTCGTCTGGCTGCTGGTGTTCGTCGCAATCTGGATCGGGCTGAACATCGACCGCTCCGCAATCGGCCGAGCGCTGCGCGCGATAGCGGCCAGCGAGCAGGCGGCCGGATCCGTCGGCGTCGATATCACCCGACACAAGGTGCAGATGTTCGTCATCGGCGCCGGCATGGCGAGCGTCTCCGGCAGCCTATTGGTGCACTATCTGCGCGCGACGGATCCGACGGTGTTCGGCTTCGGCTACAGCATCAACCTGATCACCGGCACGATCATCGGCGGCCTGACATCGGTCTGGGGCGGCGCGCTGGGAGCGGCCATCATCATCTTCGTCCGCGAATTGCTGCGCGATCTGGCTCTGCCGCTCTGGGAATTGGTGATCATGGGCGCGCTCACCGTGATCGTCTTGATCGCCTTCCCGCGCGGCATTGCCGGATTCGTCAGCCGTATCTACGACCGTATTGCCGGTGCGCACGACCCGCGCCACGTCGTGGTGACGGAACCGGGTACGGTGGCGTTGCCGCCGCTGAGTGATCCGCCGTTGCCGGAAGCGCGGTTTCTCGAGGTGGCTGGCGTCTCGCGCGCATTCGCCAGCCTGCGTGCGGTCAGCAATGTGAGCTTCACGGTTCAGCCCGGTTCCATCACCGCACTGATCGGTCCAAACGGAGCGGGCAAGACGACGCTGTTCAACCTGATCGGCGGCTATCTTGCGTTGGACGAAGGTGTGGTGCGCTTCGAACGTCGCGAGATGCAGGCACTGGTGCCGCGTGATGTGGCACGACTTGGGATCGGCCGGACCTTCCAGAATCTGCAATTGTGCGACAACATGACGGTGCTGGAGAACGTGATGTGCGGCCAGCATCGGTTCACCACGCAGGCGGTCCTGCCGATCGCGCTTCACTGGATCGACAAGCGGAAGGAAGCGGAGGTACGCCGCGCCGCGCTGGAAGCGCTTGGTTTCGTCGGCCTGCAGGGGGCGGAGCTTCACGATCCCGCGGCGTTGCCATTCGGCCATCAGCGTCTGGTGGAAATCGCGCGTGCTTTGGCGCTGCGACCGCGCCTGCTGCTGATGGATGAACCGGCATCCGGCCTGAACGATGCGGAGACCGAGCGTCTTGCGGAACTGATCGTGCGCATCGCGGCACTCGGCGTGACGGTGCTGGTGGTCGAGCATGACATGCGCCTGGTCATGGGTCTGGCCGACCACGTCGTGGTGATGGACCATGGGGAGATGATTGCGCAGGGGCCGCCGGATCGTGTTCGCGGCGAGCCTGCCGTCATCGCGGCGTATCTTGGCCAGGATGTGCCCGCGCGTGCTGCTTGAACTCGACCGGGTGTTCAGCGGCTACGGACGATCGCCCGTGCTGCACGACGTTTCGCTCGGTGTCGAAGCCGGCGAGATTGTCGCACTGATCGGTGCGAACGGGGCGGGCAAGAGCACTCTTCTGAACACCGTGATGGGTTTGGTTGCGACATCGTCCGGCGACATCCGGTTCGATGGGCGCACCATCGCGCATCTGCCGACACCGGCGATCGTCCGCTCCGGGATCGCGCAGGTGCCGGAACGGCGGCAATTGTTCGGCACCATGTCAGTCGAGGAAAATCTGCTGATGGGCGCTTACACCAGCGGCGACCGCCGTACGGTTGCGACTGCGCTTGAGGAGCAGTTTTCGCGCTTCCCGATCCTGCGCCAGCGCCGCCGCCAGCTTGCGCGCACGCTGTCCGGCGGCGAGCAGCAGATGGTGGCCATCGCGCGCGCCACCATGTCGCAGCCGATGCTGCTGTTGCTGGACGAACCCTCGCTTGGCCTGGCGCCGATGGTCGTCGCGCAGATCATGCGGCAGATCGTCGCGCTGCGCGCGGCGCGCGGCACCGTGCTGATCGTCGAGCAGAATGCGCATGCGGCGCTGGCGATCGCGGACCGCGGGTACGTGTTGGAGAATGGGCGGATCGCGCTCGAGGGACCGGCATCGGAGTTGCTGGTCAATCCGGCGGTGCAGGAAGCATATCTTGGCGGTCAGGGCGGCCACTACGCGATCGAGGGTCGCATTCGGAGCAGGAAGCTGGCGATTTTGGGACGGTGAGGTTGTTGGTGGTCCGAAGCAATGACCTTATGTTACCGCTCGGTCTTTACGTCATGGCCGGGCTTTCCCGGCATCCGTCGCGGCACCGCTGCGCCCGGGTCTGATCCCCGGATCAAGTCCGGGGACGGCCATGACGAAATGAGGAAATGTCCAATGCTTTCGCGCGTGCTTCTGTTGTTTCTTCTCATCGCTGCTCCCGCCACAGCCCAAAGCGACTTCAAGATCGGCGTCGTCGCTTCGCTGTCGGGCGCATTCGCATCGGCTGCCACGGACGAAAATTCCGGTGTGCAGGCCTGGGTAAAGGCGCGTGGGCTGCCGGGCCACAAGATCGTGTTCGAGACGCTGGACGATGAAACCAATCCGGTGAACGCCATCAATGCATTCCGCCGCGTCGCCAGCGATCCCTCGGTTACGCTGATCTATGCACTGACCAACAGCAATTCCGCGATGGCGATAAAATCGATCGCGTCGGAGTTCAAGGTGCCGATCGTTTCGAGCGGTGCGGTGGAAGCGCTCGGTGTGCCGGCGGATCCATGGCTGTTCAAGGTTGCTCCCGGGCCGCGGGACATGATGGTCGTGCTTTGCCAGTACGCACAGAAGAAGCGCTACAGGCGGCTCGCATCGCTGCACGGCAAGGACGCGTTCGGCCAGGCCGAGGAGGGCTATCTCCGGGAACTCGCGCCGAAATACGGGCTGGAACTCGCGGCGGTCGAGGAATTCAACCCGGAGGATACCAATTTCACCGCACAGATTGTCAAACTGAAGGCGGCCGATCCTGAGCTCATCTACAACGGTGCGACCGGCCGACCCGGCATCCTGACGTTCAAACTGATCCAGCAGATGCAGATCACCACACCCGTGGCGGTACAGCAGGCGGCCGTCAGCAAGGCGCTGTTCGACGCGATCGGTGGACCCGACGCGGCCGATGGCTTGCTGACGCCGAGCCAGATCGGCGCATTCGGCACGGTGATCGGCGGCGACACGGCACGGCTCTATACCGAACTGCAGCAGGCGCTGGGCCGCGCCCCTGTGTATCTCAACACGTTCGGCTATGATGTCGGGCTCATCACCGAGGCGGCGGTGAAGAACTCGGACGGCACGCGCCAGGGCATCCGCGATGCGATGGAGAAGCTGAAGGACCTGCCCGGCGTGAACGGTCCGGTGAGTTTCACGCCGCAGGACCATACCGGCCAGGATTATCGTTCGCTCACCATGGCCAAACTGGCAAAGGGCGTCCTGACGCCAGCCGACTGAACAGCCGCGAAGGAACCCGCCAATGAAATTCGGCGTCTTCTACGAACACCAACTCCCCCGGCCCTGGACCGATGCCAGCGAATTCGACCTGCTGCAGCAGTCGCTCGATCAGTTCCAGTTCGCGGACCAGCTTGGCTACGACTATGCCTGGGTCGTCGAGCATCACTTCCTCGAGGAATACTCGCATTCTTCGGCGCCGGAAGTGTTCCTTGGCGCGGCGAGTCAACGTACCAAAAACATCCGGCTCGGCCATGGCGTGATCCAGCTCACCACCAACCAGCCGCATCGCGTCGCCGAGAAGGTGGCGACGCTCGATCTGCTGTCGGGTGGGCGCGTGGATCTCGGCATGGGCGAGGCGGCCGGGCCAGCGGAACTGCACCCGTTCGGCGTGCGCGTGCGCGACAAGCGCGACCGCTGGGAGGATGCCGTGCGCGCCATCATCCCGATGTTCACCCGCGACAACTGGGAATACCACGGCCGGTACTACGACTTTCCCGCGCGCAACGTGATCCCCAAGCCGTTGCAGAAACCGCATCCGCCGCTCTGGGTCGCCTGCTCCAACATCCGCACGATCGGCGACGCCGGCCAGTGGGGGATGGGCGCGCTCGGGTTCAGTTTCGTCTCGCCGGACGCGGCGCGCGCCTGGGTGCATCGCTACTACAACAACCTGCTGCATCGCCCGAACCGGCTGAGCGAGTACGCGGTCAATCCCAATATCGCCATCGTCAACGGTTTCATGTGTGCACCGACAGATGAGGAGGCCATCGAGGCGGCGTCGGGCTGGACGTTCTTCATCTTCGCGCTGAGCTATTACGGCCGGAAGGGCATCGACGCGCCGGGCACCGGCAACCTGTGGCGCGAGTACCAGGACTGGCGGCAGACCGACAAGGCGAAGCAGGCGCTGCGGAACGGTCTGATCGGCTCGCCCGACACCATCCGCCGCCGGCTGCGCCAGTTCGAGGACGCGCATGTCGACCAGGTGATTCTGCTCAATCAGGCCGGACGCACCAGCCACCAGGCGATCTGCGACAGCCTGGATCTGTTCGCGCGCGAGGTCATGCCGGAGTTCCACGCCCGTCAGCCGGCGCAGGATGCCTGGAAGGCGGACGTGCTCGCGGGCCGCATCGTGCTGGAGGAACTCGAGACCGAAGCCTACGACCTCTACGCGCACCAGAACGAGGACATCGTCCGCCTCACGCCCGAACAGCTCAAGCAGCGCATGGCGGAGAAGGAGAAGGCCGCGCAGGGCGCCTGACGATAGACTGGTGGCAGATCAGCCCGGATCAGGCGATCGCACGCACGGCGAGCGCGGTCAGCAGCGCGGCGTTCAGCAGCATCACCGCGGGCGCGATTGAAGCCGTGGCACGCTGCCAGCGGCGTCCCGCCGCCTGACCGGCGATGCCCACCGCGACAAGGCTGGGGATAGTGCCCAGGCCGAACGCGACCATGGCGAGCGCGCCGGCGGCAGGTCCGCCGCTGGCGGATGCGGCGGTGAGCGCGGCGTACAGGAAGCCGCACGGCAGAAAGCCGAGCGCCAGCCCGAGCAGCAGGCCGCCGAGGCGCGTCGATCGGTCCACGCGCCCGGTGAGATTGGCAATCAGCCGCACGAAGCCGGGCGGCGCGGACGTGGCGTCAGGCAGCAGCGCATGCAGCGCCGGCACCAGCCGCCGCAGCGCCTGGCCGAGGAACAGCAGCGCAGCGACAAGCAGCAGCAGGCCTGAGAGGCGGCTCAGCCATGGCAGCCGCGACAGCGTGGCCCCCATCGTCGCGGCAAGCGCACCAAGCCCGGCATAGGTGGTGATCCGCCCGAGATGGTAGGGCAGCAGCAGGCCGCCGCGGATCCGCTGGAGTTCGCACAGCCGGACGGCCGGCACACGTGCCATGCGATCGGCGACCTGGCCCAGCACGAAGGGCCCGCACATCGGCACGCAGTGCATCGCGCTGCCGGCCAGGCCGGCCAGCAGCAGGCCGAGCATCAGGCCGCCCGCCCCGGGGGAGGCGGTGCACAGGGCCGCGAGGAATTCCAGGCTGTGGTCCATACCCGGCCATGACGCTGCAATAAGACCCGGTTCACATTGATTTAGATCAATGATCCGTCGGCGCAGGCACGGCAAGTTGCCTCGGCGTTCACCGGAGTGGTCCATGAACATCGAGCCAAGCGACCTCATCGTCGGGTTGTTGATGACTGCCTTTGGCCTGATCGGCCTCATTCTGGCGTCGGGCGCCTACGACGACGAAATGTATGTGTTCGGACTTTCGCTGTTTGGCTTCGCCTGCGTATTCGTGACGGGCCTGGTCCGCCGCCATTTCGACAGGCAGGAAGCGGCGCGGGCGGCGAGCGACCGGCATGTCTGATCGCGCTTTCCCCATGTCTCGCGGCGCCCCCGACTACAACGAGGCGATCGTCAAAAAATTCATCATCGCCACGGTGTTCTGGGCGATCGTGGCCTTTCTGGTCGGCGTCTACATCGCCACCGAACTCGCATGGCCGCAGTTCAACCTCGGCCTATCGTTCATCAACTTCGGCCGCCTGCGCCCAGTGCATACATCGGCTGCCATCTTTGCCTTCGGGGGTTCGGCGCTGCTCGGGACGTCGTTCTACGTCGTGCAGCGGACCTGCCGCGCGCGGCTGTTCGGCGGCGAGGCGCTCGCGAACTTCGTATTCTGGGGCTACCAGTTCTTCATCGTCATGGCGGCGCTGTCCTATGTGATCGGGTTCAGCCAGAGCCAGGAATACGCCGAACCGGAATGGCATCTGGACGTCTGGCTCACCATTGTCTGGGTCGCCTACGCGGTCATCTTCATCGGCACGCTGATGAAGCGCGAGGAGCCGCATATCTACGTGGCGAACTGGTTCTATCTCGCCTTCATCCTGACCATCGCCGTCCTGCACATCGGCAACAACCTGGCGATCCCGATCTCGCTGTATTCCGCCAAGAGCTACTCCGTGGCATCCGGCGTGCAGAACGCGATGATCCAGTGGTGGTACGGCCACAACGCGGTGGGCTTCTTCCTGACCGCGGGCTTCCTGGGGATGATGTACTACTTCATTCCGAAGGCGGCGAACCGGCCGATCTATTCGTACCGGCTGTCGGTGGTGCATTTCTGGTCTCTGATCTTCATGTACATCTGGGCCGGTCCGCATCACCTGCACTGGACCGCCCTGCCCGACTGGACGCAGACGCTGGGCATGGCGTTCTCGATCATGCTGTGGATGCCGTCCTGGGGCGGCATGATCAACGGCCTGATGACGTTGTCGGGCGCTTGGGACAAGCTGCGCACCGATCCGGGCCTGCGCTTCTCCGTCACCGCCGTCGGCTTCTATGGCATGGCGACATTCGAGGGCCCGGTGATGTCGATCCGCGACGTCAACGCGCTGTCGCACTACACCGACTGGGGCATCGGGCACGTGCACTCCGGCGCGCTGGGCTGGGTGGCGTTCATCAGTTTCGGCGCGATCTATTATCTCGTGCCGGTGCTGTGGAAGCGCAGCGGATTGTATTCCGCACGCCTGGCGTCCTGGCACTACTGGATCGCGACGCTGGGCATCGTGTTCTACATCACCTCGATGTGGGTCGCCGGCATCATGCAAGGGCTGATGTGGCGCGCCTACGACCAGTTCGGCTTCCTGCAATACTCGTTCGCTGAATCCGTGATGGCGGTGCACCCGTACTACGTGATCCGGCTGCTCGGCGGCCTGATGTTCCTGACTGGCGCGCTGATCATGGTCTATAATCTGATCAAAACGGTTCACAGCCCGGAAACCGAACGAGACGTTGTGCTGCCCGCGGCAGTCGCCGTGGCCGGGGAGTGATTGCGATGTTCGGCCGTCACGAGTTCATCGAGAAGAACGCTTTCCTGCTGCTGGTGCTGACCCTGATCACCATTGCGATCGGCGGCATCGTCGAAGTGGTGCCGTTGTTCACCATCGAGACGACGGTGGAGCATGTGAAGGGCGTGCGCCCCTACTCGCCGCTGGAGCAGCGCGGGCGCGACATCTATACGCGCGAGGGTTGCTACACCTGCCACAGTCAGCAGATCCGCGCGCTGCGCGACGAGGTGGAACGCTACGGGCACTTCTCGCTCGCAGCCGAGAGCATGTACGACCATCCGTTCCAATGGGGCTCCAAGCGCATCGGCCCCGATCTGGCACGCGTCGGCGGCAAGTATTCCAGCGACTGGCACTACGCGCACCTGATCAACCCGCAAAGCGTGGTGCCGGAATCGCTGATGCCGCATTACGCGTTTCTTGCCGACACGCCGCTGGTGACAGACGACATAGTGGCGCGCCTGCGCACGCTGCGCATGGTCGGCGTTGCCTACACCGACGAGGAGATCGCCAACGCGGCGGCCGATCTGGCGACCCAGGCCAATCCCGCTGCCGACAATGCCGCACTGGTGAAGCGCTATCCGAAGGCGATGACGGTGCTGGGCAATGGACGCGAGATCACCGAGATGGACGCGCTGGTTGCCTATCTACAAGTGCTCGGTACCATGGTCGATTTCGCTGATCCCGCCAACGAACATCTGCTGCAGTAGAGGCATCGTCATGGACGTCATGCCCATCCTCATGTGGCTCGAACACAATTCGATCCTGCTTGTGTTCACCGTATTTGTGCTGATCGTGCTCACCACCTACTGGCCTGGCCGCAAATCCAGCATCGAGCGGAATGGTCGCATTCCGCTCGACGACGACCGTTAGGAGTTTCCAGTGCCGACCAAGATCGAAAAGGACATCGTCACCGGCCAGGAGACCACCGCACACGAGTGGGACGGGCTCCGCGAACTGAACACGCCGCTGCCGAAGTGGTGGGTCTATACGCTCTACGCGACCGTCGCGTGGGCTGTGGTCTGGTGCGTGCTGTATCCGTCGGTGCCGTGGTTCACAGGGTACTTCCATGGCGTGCTCGGCTATTCGCAGCGCGCGGCGGTGAACGCGGACGTGCAGGCGGTGGTCGCGCAGCGTGCCGCCACGATGGACCGGATAGCGGCGCTGTCATTCGACGAAATCCGCAAGGATCCGCAACTCATGGCCGCAGCCGCCACGGCAGGCCGCATCGCCTTCGCCAACAACTGCCAGCCCTGCCATGCGGCCGGCGGCGGCGGCCAGCCAGGCTATCCCGCGCTGGCAGCCGGCGCGTGGATCTGGGGCGGCACGCTCGATGCGATCCAGCAGACCATCACGCATGGCATCCGCAGTGGCGACCCCGATGCTCGCGAGGCGCAGATGCCGCGCTTCGGCGCCGACGGCATACTGAAGCCGGCCGAAATCCAGCAGGTCGCCGACTATGTCATGACGCTGTTTGGCCACGGCGATACGGGCAAGGACGTGACGGCGGGCCAGAAGATTTTCGCCGAGAATTGCGCAATTTGTCATGGCGATGCCGGACAGGGCGACCGCGAGAAGGGCGCGCCTCGGCTTGCCTCGCAGGTGCATCTCTATGGCAACGACCGGGCCACGGTGGTGGCGCAGATCACCACGCCGCGGATGGGCGTGATGCCGGCCTGGAATACCCGTCTGGACCCTGCGACGATCAAGGCGCTCGCGCTGTACGTGCATTCGCTGGGCGGCGGAGAGTAGCGTGATGATCCGTGCAACCCATCCCGTCGTGGCGGGCCCACGGGTCGGGCCTAAGGCCCGCCCGAGGACAGGCTCCGGCCCGCCATCCACGTCTTGCTGCGCGGGGACGAAGGAAAGACGTGGATGGCGGGCCTTCGCCCGCCATGACGGGTAAACAATGTCCCGCATCAGCAAGGCCGATCGGCAAATCCAGCTCCAGCGGGAGGAGGCAGGCGATCACCTCTATGCCAATCGCGTGCGGGTGTATCCGAAGTCCGTGCACGGTCCGGTGCGCCGATTCAAATGGGCGGTGTTGATCGTCTGCCTCGCCATCTACTACCTGCTGCCGTGGCTGCGCTGGCATCGCGGCGTGAACCAGCCCGACCAGGCCGTGCTGCTGTCGATCTGGCACGAGCGCTTCTATTTCTTCAACCTCAAGTTCTGGCCGCAGGACATCTATTACCTGACCGGCCTGCTGATCATGGCCGCGGTCGGCCTGTTCCTGGTCACCAGTCTGCTCGGCCGCGTGTGGTGCGGCTACACCTGCCCGCAGACGGTGTGGACCGATCTCTTCATGTGGATCGAACGGCTGGTCGAAGGCGACCGCAACGAGCGCATGAAGCGCGACGCAGGGCCAATGACCTTCGATTCGGTCTGGCGCAAGGTCGTGAAGCACGGCACCTGGCTCGGCATCGCATTTTGGACCGGCGGCGCGTGGATCATGTACTACGTGGACGCGCCGACGGTGACCGTGGAGTTCTGGACCGGCACGGCGTCGAAGGAGGTGTATTTCTTCACCGCTCCTGTTCACCGCGACCACCTATCTGCTGGCCGGTTGGGCGCGCGAACAGGTGTGCACGTATATGTGCCCGTGGCCACGTTTCCAGTCGGCGATGCTGGACGAGCAGAGCCTGACCGTGACCTACCAGGGCTGGCGCGGCGAGCCCCGCTTACGCGGCAAGCGGCAGGACGATGCAATCGCGGGCGACTGCATCGATTGCGGCGCCTGCGTCACCGCCTGCCCCACGGGCATCGACATCCGCGACGGCATTCAGCTCGAATGCATCAGCTGCGGTCTCTGCGTCGATGCCTGCAATCACGTCATGGAAAGAACCGGACGGCCGAAATGGCTGATCACCTGGGACACGCTGGCCGATCAGGCGGCAAAGGCAGAGGGCCGTCAGGCGACGTTCAAATTCCTGCGTCCGCGCACCATCATCTATGTCTCCGCACTGTTCATCGCCGTCAGCGTCATGACGGTGGCACTGGCGACGCGATCGTCGGTGGGGCTGTCCGTGCTGCATGACCGCGCGCCGCTGTTCGTGCGGCTCCCCGACGGCAGTCTGCGCAACGGCTACACGGTGAAGATCGCCAACAAGGGCCAGACGCAAATGCTGTTCGAGTTGAACACCAGCGGCCTGCAGGGTGCGATCCTGGCGGAAGCCGATGAGGGCCTCGGCCCGGCTGACCGTTTGGGCCTGCCGGTGAAAGCCGACAGTGTCGGCACATATCGCGTGCTGGTGAGCGGCAGGCCGGGCGCCCTGGTCGACGGTTCACAGCAGATCGACTTCATGCTGCGCAATACGCAGACGGGCGAGCAGACGGTCTATCACTCGGTATTCATGGGGCCGCGATGAGCTACATACGTTGGATTCCACCGAAGTCCTCCGGCCATGCGCCAGAACCCGGGCGGTCCGTGTGGCGCTTGTTCCCCTGGCTGGTTGCCGCCAGCATGGGCGTGGTCGTTGTTGTCAACGCGGGGATGATTTTTGCCGCACTTGCCAGTTTCCCCGGCAAAACCGGCAACGATGGGTTTGATCTGAGCAACCAGTACGATGCGGTGCTCGATCATGCGCGGCGCGCAGCCGAGCTGGGTTGGACGATGCTTGCGCGGGCGGACGGAACCGGCACGACCGGAGGTAACCCTGACGGACCGGCAAGGTTCGCCGCTGACCGGCGCGTCGGTTGCCGCTGCCGCCGAACGCCCGCTCGGCGCACCCGAGACACAACGGCTGGTGTTCCATGAGACCGATGCTGGGCGTTATGTCGCCGACACGGCGTTGCCGTTGCGTGGGCAATGGGATTTGACATTGTCGGCATCCGCCGGCGGCAGTCAGGTGGCAGCAACGCGGCGGATCATCGTGCGGTGAACTCGTTCAACTTCTCCCCCTCCCCTTGCGGGAGGGGGTTGGGGGGAGGGGGCGCCACGGCATCCCCGCACCCCTCCCCCCAACCCCCTCCCGCAAGGGGAGGGGGAGACCAGTTTTCTTTCCCTCCTCTCCCTCAAACAACATTCAGCACTTGCGTACACTGCGGCGAGCCCGCACCCGCCAGCCGTCGCTTCTGCTGTCCCGGCTGCGCCGCCGCCTTCGAGATAATTCAAACGCTGGGACTTGGCCGCTACTACGCGCAGCGCATCCTCGATCCGGCACTGCGCGCACCACGCCCCGAAACCACCGAACGATGGGATTTGTCTCGATACATCGCGACACGCGCAGACGGTGCGCATGAACTGAGCCTGGCGGTCGACGGGCTGCAATGCGGGGCCTGCGTCTGGCTGATCGAGTCGGTGCTCGCGCGCGAGCCGATCGTCTTGCAAGGCCGCGTCAACATGACGACGCGCCGGCTGAGGCTGGTCTGGCGCGGTGCCACGGAGCAGGCGGACACCCTCGTTTGCCTGATCGAGCGCCTGGGCTATCGGCTGATACCGTTTGATTCCGCATCACTCTCCGCGGCACAGGACGAGACCGCGCGGGCACTGCTGCGTGCGCTCGCTGTGGCTGGCTTTGCCGCCGTCAATGTGATGCTGATGTCGATCGGCATCTGGGCCGGCGAGGTCGGCGGACTGCTGCACGACATGGGTCCGGCGACGCGCGACCTGCTGCACTGGGTGTCCGCGCTGATCGCCATGCCGGCGATCGCCTATGCTGGCCGGCCGTTCTTTGCGTCCGCTGTCGCGGCGCTGCGCCATGGGCGCACCAACATGGACGTGCCGATCAGTGTTGGCGTGATTCTGGTCACCGGCATGAGCCTCGTGCAGACCATGCGAGGCGGCGCTCACACCTACTTCGACTCGGCGATCACGCTGATGTTCTTCCTGCTGATCGGCCGATTTCTCGATCATCGCGCACGCGGCCAGGCGCGCGCGACAGCCGAGCAGATGCTGGCGTTGCGAGTTGCCGATGTGGCGGTGCTGCAAGCCGATGGCAGCACGCAGCGACGCAATCAGCATTCGGTTGCGCCGGACGACCGCATCATCGTCGGCCTCGGCGAGCGCATTGGCGTCGATGGCGTCGTGGAGCGCGGCACATCCACGCTCGACGCCAGCCTGGTGACGGGCGAGAGCCTGCCGGTGCAAGCGATGCCAGGGACCCAGGTGTTTGCCGGCACGCTGAACCTTGGTGCTGTGTTGACAGTGCGCGCCGTTGCCACTGGCCCCGCCACGTTGCTCGCCGAATGCGTGCGGCTGATCGAGGCGGCCGAGGCACGCCGCTCGCGCTTTGTGGTGCTCGCCGATCGGGTCGCACGACGCTACGCGCCCGCGGTGCACCTCGCCGCGCTGTTGACGTTCCTTTGGTGGTTCTTCATCGCCGGCGTGCCGGCGGGCGAGGCGCTGCTCATCGCATGCGCGGTGCTGATCATCACCTGTCCCTGTGCGCTGGCATTGGCGGTGCCGGTGGTCCAGGTCATCGCCACAAGCGGGCTGTTCCACGCGGGTGTGCTGCTGAAATCTGCCACCGCGCTGGAGCGGTTGGCCGATGTAGATACGATTGTGTTCGACAAGACGGGCACGCTGACCGAGCCGCAGCTGGCGCTGGTGCGGGGGCCGGACTTCGACGAACAGGCGCTGCATGTTGCGGCATCGCTTGCGGCAAGCAGCCGTCATCCCCTGGCCCGTTCACTGGTGGCTGCCGCGGGTCCGGTCGCTGCGGCCGAGGGCGTGGTGGAGCTTCCGGGTGAGGGGCTGCGTGCAGGCGATGTTTGGCTGGGTAGCCGCGACTTCTGCGCGATCGACCCCGCCCCCCAACCCCCTCCCCAAAGGGGAGGGGGAGTCAAGTACAGGGGCGGCTGCGACACTGCTCACCCTCCCCTCTGGGGAGGGGGTTGGGGGGCGGGGTCCGGAACTCTGGCTCGCCCGACCCAACCGCGCGCCAGTCCGATTCAAATTTGAGGAGACATTGCGCGAGGATGCCGCGGCAACGGTGAGCCGGCTGCGTGAACGGGGCATGCAAATCCATCTCCTGTCCGGCGATCGCGCTGCCTCGGTTGCCCGCGTCGCGGCCGCACTCTCGATCGACAACTGGCGCGCGGACTGTTCGCCGGTGCAGAAGGTGGCGACGATCGAGGCGCTGGTGTCGGCTGGCCGCAAGGTCCTGATGGTGGGCGACGGGTTGAACGACAGCCCCTCGCTGGCCGCGGCAACCGTATCTGCCTCGCCGGTCACCGCCGCCGACATCAGCCAGACGGTGGCCGACGTGGTGTTCCAGGGCAGCAGACTTGGACCCGTTGCGATGGTACTTGCGACGGCGCGGCGCGCGCGGGCGGTGATGCGGCAGAATATCGCTTTGTCGATCGGCTACAATGTGCTGATGGTGCCGCTGGCGGTTGCGGGGTACGTCACGCCCTGGCTTGCCGCGCTGGCAATGTCGAGTTCGTCACTGCTGGTGATGGCGAACAGCTTCCGGCTGCGCGGACGACGCACGTGAATGTCATCCTCTATTTGATTGGCGCGAGCCTGATCCTTGGCGGCGGCGGCCTGGCCGTGTTCCTGTGGTCGTTGCGCTCCGGCCAGTACGACGACCTCGAAGGCGCGGCCAACCGCATTCTGTTCGACGACGAGGACTGACAGGTCAGCGGAAACAGCGTTGCTTGTCGCACTCATCCGCGCTTGGCAGTCTCCTCCGATCCAATGCGAACGGGGCAGTATCAAATGAGCTACACGATCATCGCAAATATGGGCGACCAGCCGTCCGATCTGGCGTCTGGCCACGCCGCGAAGGCCTTCCTGTTGCCAGATCCATTCTACCGCATTCCCTGATTGCTCTCCTGCTTGCAGAACCGCGCATGCGGTGTGATACTGACCGGTAAGAGTCCGAACGGTTGAGTAGAGTCGGATCACACTTCGGGAAACGGCAAGGAGGTACCTCCCCGTCAAGGCTGATGTGGGACAAGCGCATTAATCGTGCAGTCCAACCGGAAGGAGACGAACCATGAGTCGCGCCTATAACGTCATCGACGCCGATGGACATATTCTGGAGCCTTTGACGCTCTGGAATGACTACATGGACCCGAAATTCCGCGACCTTGCGCCCAAGCTCATCCGCGACGCGGACGGCAAGCAGCGGCTTCAGGTCGGCGAACAGTTGCTCGGCAGCAAGAAGGGTCTCGGCGCGCTCGGCGGTGTCGGCGCGCGCGACGGCACCGTGGTGGACGATGCCATGGAGTACGAGCAGGGACGCAAGGGCGGCTTCGATCCGCATGCGCGCATCCCCGACATGGATCTCGACGGCATCGATGCGGCGTTCCTGTATCCCAGCATCGGACTGTTCGCCGGTGCCGTTCAGGACCCGCAGGCCGCGGCGGCAATGTCGCGCGCCTACAACCGGTGGCTCGCGGATTACTGCAAGCCGTATCCCGACCGCCTGTTCGGCGTTGCCATGATACCGATGCAGTCGGTGGATCTGGCGATCGAGGAGATGCGCTACGCGCGCGAGAAGCTGGGCTTCCGCGGCGTGTTCCTGCGGCCCAACCCGTACAACAACAAGATGATCCACCATCCCGACTACGAGAAGTTCTGGACGATGGCCGAGGAACTCGACATGTCCGTCGGCTTCCACGAGGGCGGCAACAGCGGCATGATGCAGGTCGGCATGGACCGCTTCGAGGAGCGCGGCGCACGCCACATCATCACCCACACGATGGAAATGATGCTGGCGTGCATGGCCGTGATCTGGGGCGGCGTATGCGAGCGCCATCCGAAGATCCGCATCGCATTCCTGGAATTGGGCGGCGGCTGGATCGCCGGCTGGCTGGATCGCATGGACCGGCACTTTGACGACAAGGGGTTCAACGATTCCGGCCTGAAGACTCGCCCAAGCGAACTGTTCAAGCGCAACTGCTGGATCGCGTTCGAGCCGGTGGAACACTGCCTGAAGCCGCTGGTGGACTATGTCGGTCCGAACAAGATTCTGTGGGCGACCGACTACCCCCATCCGGACGGCTTCTTCCCTGGCGCGCCGGCGATGGTGCGAAAGCTCATCGAGGGCGCACCGGCCGAGACGGTCAGCCAGGTGATGGCTGGCGGTGCGAAGGGGTTCTACGGCCTGCACTGATCGCCGGGCAACGAGCCGACAGGCCGAGCGGCCGGCATCAGCCGGCCGCTCGCGTCGCCGGCCGGTGAGAAGCCGTCCGGACCCTGTGCCTGACCAGCTTGACCAACGCCGCGTCAATCCCTATCTGGTCAACCTGACCAAGGGATGTCTCGATGACCCAGTTCGTCAGCCTGTACGACGCCAAGACTCAGTTGTCGGGACTGGTGGACCGCGCGGCGGCCGGAGAGGAGATCGTCATCGCCAAGAATGGCGTCCCCCACGCCAGGCTGGTGTCGATCGCGTATCGCGGTGAACCGCGCAAGCCGGCCAATGCGATGCGCATCCGTCGCATCGCAGCCGACTTCGATGCAACGGACACTGCCATTGAGCGCCTGTTTGAGGGCAACACGATGTGAACCTGTTGCTCGATACCCATGTTTTTCTCTGGTGGGACAGGCAGGACAACCATTTGAACCCGGATACACGGGCCCTCATCGCCGACCCCGGCAACCGGATCTTCGTCAGCGCTGCGTCGGTCTGGGAAATCACCATCAAGCGGCGTCTGGGAAAACTCGACATGCGCGGTTCCGCGGTTGCCGCGATCGGCAACAACGGTTTCCACGAGCTGCCCATACTGCCGATTGACGCGGAACGCGCCGGCGCACTGCCGTGGCGCCACAATGATCCGTTCGACCGGATGCTCATCGCCCAGGCGAAACGCCTTACCTTCACACTGGCAACAGCCGATGCAGCGATCCGGGCATATGACGGCGTGGCATTGCTCTGGGCCGGATAGCAGGCATCGGCAGCAGACCGCATAACGGACAGCCGCCGACGCCTGCCTGGATCAGGACACTGGCGCGTTCGTTCGGCTGAGGTATTCGTCCAGTGCCAAAGATTCGACGGCATCGAATTGTAGCCCAAGCTTGCTCCGCCGCCATAACACATCCTCGGCGGTGCGCGCCCACTCTGTGCGCATCAGCCAGTTCACCTCGCGCTCCGTCAGATCGGCACCGAAGCACCGGCCAAGATCGGCGGCGGCGCGAGCGTCGCCAAGTATGTCGGCCGCCAATGTGCCGTATGCCCGCACCAGCCGTCGCGATGTCGCCTGCGGCAGGAACGGATAGCGCCGACGCAGGTCGTCCTGCACCGTGCCAATCGCGTCCCAGGGGAAATCACCGCCAGGCAACGCTGCCCGCGCTGTCCAGTCGCCGCGCATCCCAGGGAAGAAGGGTGCCAGCTTTGCCATCGCCGCTTCGGCCAGACGGCGATGCGTCGTGAGCTTGCCGCCGAACACCGACAGGACGGGCGGTGCACCGGCAGGTGCGTCCAACGCCAGCACATAGTCCCGCGTCGCGTCCTGCGCCTTGCTCGCACCGTCGTCCAGCAGTGGGCGCACTCCCGCGTAGCGCCACACGATATCCGATCGTTGCACGGGCCGACGCATATAGGCGCTGACCGCGCCGCACAGATACGTCTCCTCGGCCGGCGTGCTGATCGCCTCGGCCGGGTCACCATGAAAGTCCTCGTCCGTGGTGCCGATCAGGGTGAAATCGTCCTCGTACGGAATGGCGAAACACACGCGCCCATCCGGCGTTCTGGAAGATGTAGCAGCGGTCGTGCGCGTAGAGCCGTGGCACGACGATGTGGCTGCCCTTCACAAGCCGAACGCGCCGCGAGCCGACGTCGCCCACGACATCAGCGAGAACCCGCGACACATAAGGCCCGGCGGCGTTCACCAGCACGCGCGCACCGGCCTCGGCGCCGCCTGCCAGCGTCAGCCGCCACATGCCGTCCGCATGCCGTGCCCGGACGCAGCGCGTGCGCGTACGGATATCCGCCCCCAGCGCCGCGGCATCACGTGCGGTCAGCACGACGAGACGGGCATCATCCACCCAGCAATCGGAATACTCGAACCCGCGCGCATACTCGGGACGCAGCGGCTCACCCGCGGGATCGTGGCGCAGATCGACCACCCGCGTAGGCGGCAGAATCCGGCGTCCGCCCAGATGGTCATAGATGAACAGCCCAAGCCGGATCAGCCACCGCGGCCGCAGCCCGGCATGGTGCGGCAGCACGAAGCGCAGCGGACGGATGATGTGCGGCGCCGCCCGCAGCAGTACCTCGCGCTCGGCCAGGACTCCCGCACCAGGCGGAAGGCGTAATGCTCCAGATAGCGCAGGCCGCCGTGGATCAGCTTGGTCGAGGCCGACGATGTGCCGCTCGCCAGGTCGCCCTGCTCCAGCAGCAGAACCGAAAGCCCGCGTCCGGCAGCGTCCCGGGCAATGCCGGCCCCGTTCACGCCGCCGCCGATTATGGCGAGGTCGAACACCTCACATCCAAAGGGACTCAAGCCTGGACGAACTCACCCGACTTGCCGCCAGCCTTGTGGGTCAGCCGCACCGCGTCGATGCGCATGCCGCGATCGACCGACTTGCACATGTCGTAGACCGTCAACGCTGCCACCGAGGCCGCGGTCAGTGCCTCCATTTCCACCCCGGTCTGACCGGTGGTGCGGACCGTCGCCGCGATCTCCACCCCGCCCGCTGCCTCATCAACAGCCAGATCGACGGTCACCGCGCTGATCGGCAAAGGATGGCACAGCGGGATCAGATCGGCCGTACGTTTGGCCGCCATGATGCCGGCGAGACGCGCCACGCCAAGTACGTCGCCCTTCTTGGCCCCGCCGCCGCGGATCATCGCCAGGGTGGCGGGCAGCATGCGAACCAGCGCCCGCGCCGTGGCGGTGCGTTCGGTGACCGGTTTGGCACCGACATCCACCATCGCGGCATGTCCGCGTCGGTCAAAGTGGGAAAAATCCTGGCTCACGGCCCCTGCCCGAGCAGCGCCCTGCTCGCAGCCGCGACATCCGCCTGGCGCATCAGGCTCTCGCCGACCAGAAAGCAGCGCGGCCCGACCGCAGCGAGGCGCCGCACATCGGCGTTGGTGCGGATGCCGCTCTCTGCAATCAGAAATCGATCCGGCGGCACCAGCGGCGCCAGCTCCTCCGTGACTGCAAGGTCGGTCTCCAATGTATTGAGATTGCGGTTGTTGATGCCGATCAGCGACGTCTGCAAGCCAAGCGCCCGTTCCAGATCGCGCCGGTCGTGCACCTCGGCCAGCACGTCCATGTCGAGCGCCCGGGCCAGTGCCTCCAGTTCGCAGGCCACGGGGTCGGTGAGGGCAGCCAGGATCAGCAGGATGCAGTCGGCGCCCATCGCCCGGCTTTCGTACACCTGCCACGGATCGAGGATGAAGTCCTTGCGCAGCACCGGCATGTCCACGGCTTCGCGCGCCGCGATCAGATGGTCCGGAGCGCCCTGGAAATGCATCGCGTCGGTGAGCACCGAGAGGCAGGTGGCGCCGCCGTCGCGGTAGGCTTGCGCCAGCGCCGGAGGATCGAAGTCGGGCCGGATCAGGCCACCCGATGGAGATGCCTTCTTGATTTCGGCAATCAGTCCGTAGCGACCTCCGGCGACGGCTTCCTTCAGCGCCGAACCGAAACCGCGCGTCGTGTCTTTCCGCACGCCGATCTCGTAGCGCAGCGTCTCGACGCTGGTCCTCGACTTGGCCTTGGCCACAGCCGCCCGCGTGTCGGCGCAGATCTGGGCCAGAACATCGGAAGCCGGAATGTTGACGTTGTCGGCCATCTGGTCTCCTTGCCGCCCGCCCGCGACCCGGGCTCAACGTGGTGCGGTTTCCCGCCGCAGCGTCTCCAATGCGGCGAGGGAAGCTCCGGATGCAATCGATCGGCTGGCCAGTCCAACGCCCTCGCGCAGGTCGCCTGCGCGCCCGGCAACGATCAGCGCCCCAGCCGCATTCAGCAATACCGTATCGCGATATGGGCCGGTCGCACCCTGGAGCAATGCCAGCAACGTGGCCGCGTTCAACGCCGCGTCGCCGCCGCGGATCGCCCCGATCGGCGCGCGCGGCAGACCGGCCTGCTCGGGCGTGACGGTAAAGCACCGAACCGACCCATCCTTCAGCGCCACCACCTGGTTCTCACCGGCCACGGAAAGTTCGTCCAGCCCCTGGCCGTGCACGATCCAGGCGGTCTCGCTGCCCAGCCGACCGAGCGTCTCGGCCATCGGCCGCGCCCACTGCGGATCGAACACGCCGGTCAGCTGGCGGCGCACCCGGGCGGGATTGGCCAGCGGTCCGAGCAGGTTGAAGATCGTGCGCGTGCCAAGCTCGACGCGCGGGCCGGCAGCGTGGCGCATCGAGGGATGGTGGCGCGGCGCAAACATGAAGGCACAGTTCGCCGCGCGCAGGATGTCGGCAAGCCGCTCCAGCGGCACATCGACGTTCACGCCGAGGGCTGCGAGCACGTCCGCGCCCCCGGTGCGCGACGACAGCGCACGGTTCCCGTGCTTGGCAACCGGCACGTCGCACCCGGCCACCACGAATGTCACCGCGGTGGAGATGTTCAACGTGCCGGCTGAATCGCCGCCGGTGCCGCAGACGTCGATCGCATCGGGCGGTGCTGCGACGGCGGTCATGTGCGCGCGCATCGCACGCACCGCGCCGGTAAGCTCGGCCACCGTCTCGCCGCGCACCCGCATCGCCATGAGCAGAGCGCCGATCTGCGCCGGCGTCGCCTCGCCGGACATGATGATGTCGAACGCGGTCTCGGCCTCGGCGTCGGTCAGCGTCTCGCCGGCGGCGAGGTGGGCCAGGACCGGTTTCAGATTGTTGGACACGGTCAGGCGGCGCGCGCAGGGGTGTTGGCGCCGCGTGCGATGGCCAGGAAGTTTGCCAACAATTCATGGCCGTGCTGGCTGGCGATGCTTTCGGGATGGAACTGTACGCCGAAGATCGGCAGTGAGCGATGGCGCATGCCCATCAGCAGGCCGTCCTCGGTCCAGGCGGTCGGTACCAGCACCTCGGGCAGCGTGCCGCGGTCGACAATCAGGCTGTGGTAGCGCGTGGCTGAGAACGGCGAGGGCAGGCCCTCCAGTACGTCGCTGCCGGCATGGAAGATCCGGGAAACCTTGCCGTGCATGGGCACCGGCGCGCGGACCACGTTGCCACCGAATGCCTGGCCGATCGCCTGATGGCCGAGGCAGACGCCGAGTATAGGGACTTTGCCCGCCGCGGCGGCGATCAGGTCGAGGCAGATGCCGGCCTCGTTCGGCGTGCATGGGCCGGGTGACAGGACAATCGCCTCGGGCTGGCGTGCGAGCGCATCGGCGACCGTGATCTTGTCGTTGCGCCAGACCTCGCAGCGCGCGCCAACGTCGCCCAGGAAGTGGAACAGGTTGAAGGTGAAGGAGTCGTAGTTGTCGATCAGGAGGAGCATGGCGGCGCATCCTGCGCGGGAGAGGCTTTCGCGGTCAACGGACGCGGCCCTTTCCCGCAGGTGATGGGCGAGGAAGTGGCGTTACTCCGGTCGTCACACCCTCCGTACTACCGCCGGTGTAAGGTGCCTGATAGAGGGCGCACCGATCTGCTGCATCACCGCGCGCGTCTCGATCCGCAGAATTTCGAGCACGCGTTCGACACCCGGCTGACCGAATGCGCCGAGTCCCCACAGATAAGGCCGCCCGATGCACACGGCCTGCGCGCCCATGGCAAGGGCCTTGACGATATCAGTGCCGCGGCGGAAGCCGCTGTCCACCAGCACCGGCATGCGTCCGCCGACCGCCTCGACGATTTCCGACAGCGCGTCGATCGTGGCGAGGCCGCTGTCCTCGACGCGTCCGCCGTGGTTCGAGACGATGATGCCGTCGACACCGCTGTCGATGGCCAGCCTGGCATCCTCGTCAGCAAGAATGCCCTTGAGCACGATCTTGGTGCGAACCGTGTCGCGGAGCCGTCTGACGAAGTCCCAGGTGAGATTCGTGGCGTTGAAGCCGACACCGGTGAGGTCGATCCCGTCGAAATTGGGCTTGCGGGCGACGTAGTCCTGCATGGTTCGACCATGGCAGGTCCCACACGGCCTGTCGTCCGTGCGGCGGAGCCGGAATAGCGTCTCCCAGTTCTGTGTCGCCAGAACGTCGAGCGTGACGACAATCACCAGGCTGCCGGCGCGTTCCGCGCGTTTGGCCAGGGCTTCGGCGACCTCCCACTTCCGCGTAGGGTAAAGCTGGAACCACACCGGTGCGCCACGCGCGGCGATGGCGTCCTCGATGGAGGTTGTCGCAACGGTCGATAACATCTGCAGATGGTTCCCGACCTTCGCCGCCCTCGCGACGGCCAACTCGCCGTCCGGATGAAACGCCTTGTTGCTGGAGGTGGGGCAGATGACAATCGGGCTGTCATACGTCGTGCCGAGAATGTCGGTGCGCATGTCGATCCGGCTGACGTCGACCAGGCGGCGTGGGCGGAGCTGAAATTTCTGGAATGCTTCGCGATTGGCACGCAGCGTGACCTCATCGTCGACGCCGGTGGCCATGTAGCCGAAATGCGCCGGCGGCACGTTCTTCCGCATGACCGGTTCGAAATCGAACACGTCGAGCGCCTGTCCGGGATTTTCGATGAGCTTGTCCAGGTCGCGCGGCGCCCAGGCGAGCGGATCGGCCGGCAGTGATGGAGCGTTTTGTGAGAGGGCAGGTGTCGCAGCGTGCGCGAACAGCGGGCTGGCGGCGACGAACTGCAGCAGACGACGACGGTTGAGGATCTGGTGGAACTGCGATGACATCCGGACTACCCCCGACCAGGCGGTTGGTGCGCCCGGTCACTAGCTGGCCGAATGTACACGAACCTGCCAATTTGCCGGGCATCTTGTTTTGCCGTAGCATCAGGATCGGCGAAGACCAGACGCAACCAAATGTGGGGAGAGCAAAATGTCAGGAACGACTTCCATTCACCCGGCAGTCGATCAAGGTGTGAAGCCCGGCGCGGCGAATTTTGCCGGCGGCACGCTGGTGTGCAAATGCGCGCAGGCGCCGGTGAAGGTCGCGATCAAGGGCAACGTGGCCTACGACCATGCGTGCGGCTGCACCAAGTGCTGGAAGCCGGCCGGTGCGGCCTTCTCGGTGGTCGCCGTCGTGCCGCGCGCCAATCTGAGCGTGACGGAGAACGGCGACAAGCTGGCCGATCGTGGACCCGAGCGCCGCGATCCAGCGCTACGCCTGCAAGGCCTGCGGCGTCCACATGTACGGCCGGATCGAAAACACCAAGCATCCGTTCTACGGGTTCGATTTCGTGCATCCCGAACTGTTCCAGGAACAGGGCTGGGCGCCGCCGGAATTTGCCGCTTTTGTGTCGTCCGTGATCGAGTCGGGCGTGGCGCCGGACAAGATGGCGGGGATCCGCGGCCGGCTGAAGGAACTTGGCCTCGAGCCGTACGACTGCCTGTCGCCGCCCCTGATGGACGCGATCGCCACCCACGTCGCGAAGGCCTCGGGCGCGCTGCCGGCCTGAGGAAGAGACGTGCGGTGGCCGGGCCAAGCCCGGCCATGACGGTGAGGGCATCGCGTGCGGATCAGAACGTCACGACCGTGCGGATGCTCTCGCCCCGCCGCATCAGTTCGAAGCCCTCGTTGATGCGTTCGAACGGCAGCACGTGCGTGATCAGGTCGTCGATGTTGATGCGCCCTTCCATGTACCAGTCGACGATCCGCGGCACATCGGTGCGGCCACGCGCGCCGCCGAACGCGGTGCCCTTCCAGACGCGGCCGGTCACCAGTTGGAACGGCCGCGTGGCGATCTCCTGCCCCGACCCGGCGACGCCGATGATGATCGACTGGCCCCAGCCGCGGTGGGCGCATTCCAGCGCCTGACGCATGACCTTCACATTGCCGATGCACTCGAAGCTGTAGTCGGCGCCGCCTTTCGTCAGTTCGACCAGATGGGGAACCAGGTCGCCCTGGACGTCGGACGGGTTGACGAAATGCGTCAGGCCGAACTTCTCGGCAGTGGCGCGGCGGTTCGGGTTCAGGTCCACGCCGACGATCATCTCGGCGCCGACCATGCGCAGGCCCTGGATCACGTTCAGCCCGATCCCGCCCAGACCGAACACCACGCAGCGCGCGCCGGCCTCGACCTTGGCCGTGTTGATCACGGCGCCGATGCCGGTGGTGACGCCGCAGCCGATGTAGCAGACCTTCTCGAACGGCGCGTCCTCGCGGATCTTCGCGAGCGCGATCTCCGGCAGCACGGTGAAATTGGCGAACGTCGAAGTGCCCATGTAGTGCATCACCGGCGCACCGTTGCTCGAGAACCGGGTGGTGCCGTCGGGCATGACGCCGCGCCCCTGTGTCGCGCGGATCGCCACGCACAGGTTGGTCTTGCGGCTGAGGCAGTATTCGCACTGCCGGCATTCCGGCGTGTACAGCGGGATGACGTGATCGCCCGGCTTCAGGCTTGTCACGCCCGCGCCGACCTCGGCCACCACGCCCGCGCCCTCATGGCCGAGGATCGCGGGGAAAATGCCTTCGGGATCGGCGCCGGAGAGGGTGAATTCGTCGGTATGGCAGATGCCGGTGGCCTTGATCTCGACCAGCACTTCACCTGCGTGTGGGCCTTCGACGTCTACCGTTTCCAGACTGAGCGGCTTGCCCGCCTCGCGGGCCACGGCAGCACGGACCTTCATTGCGTTCCCCTCCCAGTGGCTATCCCTTGCGGCTATCCCTTGCGGCAAAGACTACTGCTTCTTTTCCCCGTCCGGTCCGAACTGTTCCAGAAAGGCAATCACGTCCTTGCGCTTCTGCTCTTCCTTCAGTCCGGGAAAGATCATCTTCGTGTGCGGCACGACCGCCTGCGGAGATGTCAGATACTTGTCGAGTTCTTCCGGTGTCCACGTGATGCCGAAGTCCTTGTTGGCCGGCGAATACTCATAACCGGGGTAGGTGCCCGCCTTGCGGCCGATGATGCCATTTAGCACCGGGCCGACCGCGATCTTCGCATTTGGACCGATCTGATGGCACGCGCGGCACACGACGAAGTCCTTCTCGCCTGCCGCCGCGTCCTGCGCTCGTACCTGGCCCGCGGCCGCGATGAGCAGTGTCGTTGCAACGAATGCAATACGGAGCACCCGGCGACCTCCTTCCCCTTTGTGTGTCCTGGTCAAAGTTGCGGATACCGGCTGCCGGATGTCAACGTGCCCCTCAGCCTTTTTCCTCCTCCTGGTCGGGCCATGCGCAATACCAACGCGCCACCCGGAAGTTCGGGTGTTCGCCGATCCATTGGGCCAGGTAGGGCTGAGCCTGCATTGTGCAGGCTCGCAGCGAGCCAGCGGTCTGGAACAGGATGTGATACTCGCGACATGCGCCCGGACTGGCCAGGGTACACGCCAGAAGAATGAGGTCTACCAGTTGCATCGCGTTCCCTGAGGTTGGGCTGCCGCGCAGATACATGCCTCCGATGCGGATTGCCAGAATTTCATGGCAAATGCGTCGATCCAATGATCCCGACACCCCCACGCTGCTTGAATGGCTACCAAGAGTTCTCCATGCTTGGTCTGAATGAAACGTCCAACGCTGATGCGGCACGACCGGTTCAGCCGGCGCGCCTTGATCGCAACCGCGGCGGGCACGTTCCTCGCGGCCACGACGCGCGTTGCACGTGCCGATCCGGCCACGGTACAGGTCGGCTATCTCCGGTGGACCGAACCGCAACCGACGATATCGCTGCTCGACAAGACGCCGCCGGATGGCGGGCTGGCCGGCGCGAAGCTCGCCATCAGCGACAACGATACGACTGGCCGCTTCATGAACCAGCGGTTCGAGCTTTCGGATGCGCCGGTCCGCGCCGATGACGATCCCGCGGCCATTCTCGCGACGCTGACGGATCGCGGGGTCAGGCTGATCCTGACCGATCTTCCGGCGGACCGCCTGCTGAAGCTTGCCGCCGCCGGTCGCGCGGATGGTGTCGTGCTGTTCAATATCAGGGCGCCCGACGATGCGCTGCGACAGCAGGATTGTCGCGACAACGTGATCCATGTCGCGCCGTCGCGCAGCATGCTCGCCGACGCGGTGGCGCAGTATCTGGTGTGGAAGAAATGGTCCCGATGGGTGCTGGTCTATGGCTCGCATCCCGAGGATGCATTGCTGGCGGATGCCTATCGCCGCGCCGCGAAGCGCTTCGGCGCCCGCATCGTGAAGGAGCGCGAATACACCGACACCGGTGGTGCGCGTCAGACCGATTCCGGCGTGGTGCAGACGCAGCAGCAGATTCCGGTCTTCACGCAGGGACTCCCCGACTTTGATGTGCTGGTTGCGGCAGATGAGAACAGCGTATTCGCGGATTATCTCCCGTATCGCACCTGGGACGCGCGGCCGGTGGTTGGATCGGCGGGACTGCGGCCCGTGACCTGGGATCCAGGCAGCGAGTCGTGGGGCGGCGCGCAGCTTCAGGACCGCTTCATCCGCGTGGCGCACCGCCGCATGAGCGAACTCGACATGCAGGCCTGGACCGCTTGCCGCATGATCGGCGAAGCAGCCAGCCGCAGCGCATCGGCCGATCCGACGAAGATCATGCAGGAAATGAAAGGCGCCGATTTCGGCGTTGCCGCCTACAAGGGGCAGAAGCTCACCTTGCGCAACTGGGACTGGCAACTCCGCCAACCGATCCTGCTGTCCGATGGCCGCAATGTCGTGTCGGTGTCGCCGCAGCCGGGCTTCCTGCACCAGGTGACGGAACTCGACACGCTCGGCATCGACCGGCCGGAGACCAAATGCAAACTGCAATGACATCCCGCAACGCGCGACCGGCCTGGTGCCTCTTCGCATTGCTCCTGGCGACGGCGCCCGGCCCGGCCTGCGCCTTCACGGCCTATGTGACGAATGAGCGCGACAACACGATGAGCGTGGTCGATCTCGATCAGATGAAGACCGTGCAGACCGTGCCGGTCGGGCAGCGCCCGCGCGGCATCACGATGACCGCGGACGGCAGCCTCATTCTGGTCTGTGCGAGCGACGACGACACGATCCAGATCATCGACGCCAAGACGCTCCGCATCATAGGCGACCTGCCGTCCGGCCCGGATCCCGAAACCTTCGCCCTGCACGTCTCCGGCAACCCGCTCTATGTGTCGAACGAGGACGACAACATGGTGACCGTGATCGACGTGCCCACGCGCAAGATGATCGCGGAGATACCGACCGGGGTGGAGCCCGAGGGCATGGCGGTAAGCCCGGACGGTCAGACCATCGTCAATACGTCCGAGACCACCAACATGGCGCACTTCCTCGACTACAAGACGCGCAAGATGGTGGCCGGCGTGCTGGTCGATGCGCGGCCGCGCGCCGCCATGTTCAAACACGACGGATCCGAGGTCTGGGTGTCCTCGGAACTTGGCGGCACGGTCAGCGTGATCGATCCGGTGCAGCACGCCGTGACGCACCGGATCACGTTCGACGTGCAGGGCCTGCGCGCCGAAGCGATACAGCCGGTCGGCATCCAGTTCACCCGCGATGATTCGACCGCCTTCGTCGCCATGGGACCGGCGAACCGCGTCGCGGTGATCGACACGAAGACATACAAGGTTCGAAAGTACCTGCTGGTCGGACAGCGCGTCTGGCAAATGGCGTTCACGCCGGACCAGAAATACCTGCTGACCACCAACGGACTTTCCAACGACATCTCGGTGATCGGCGTTGCATCGCTGGATGTGGTGAAGTCGATCCCGGTCGGTCGGCTGCCATGGGGCGTGGTCGTGTCGCCGAAATGAGCACCGGCGCCGTCACCGATCCGACCCTGCGCAACGCGTTTGATCCCGCGCCGGCCGTCGCCGCGCTTGCCGTGCGGGGCGTGAGCCACGCGTACGGGTCGCGCCAGGCCCTCCAGGACGTCAGCCTGACGGTGCCGCAATCGCGCTTCACCGCGCTGCTCGGGTTGAACGGTGCCGGCAAGACCACGCTGTTCTCGCTGATCACGCGGCTCTACGACACGCGACATGGTTCGATCGACGTGCTGGGTCATCGCGTATCGCGTGAACCCGGCAAGGCATTGCGCCTGCTTGGCGTGGTTTTTCAGGCGCGTACGCTCGATCTCGATCTCTCTGTCATGGAAAATCTGCAATACCACGCCGCGCTGCATGGCATCGGCAGTGGCGAGGCACGGCGACGCGCGCTTGCGGCGCTGGAGGAGATCGAACTGGCCGACCGCGCCCGCGATGTCGTGCGCAAATTATCGGGCGGCCAGATGCGGCGGGTCGAGATCGCGCGCGCACTGCTGCACCGACCCTGTGTCCTGGTGCTGGACGAACCGACGGTCGGATTGGACGTGGCCTCGAGGTCCACCATCCTGCGCCATGTCCGCTCGCTGGTGCGCGAGCGCGGGGTCGCCGTGCTGTGGGCAACCCATTTGCTCGATGAAGTTGAACCCGACGACGCGGTCGTCGTGCTGCATCGCGGTCGGGTGCTCGCGGCGGGGGACGTTTCGGATGTCGTGGCATCCACCGGCACCACCGACATGCGCGAAGCCTTCGTCGCGTTGACCGGCGCCGCGCCAGGCGGCACGGAGTGAGCGCCGGCGACATCGGCGACCGAAGCCCGGGCTTCGCGATCGGCCAATATCTGATCTGCCTGCACGGCATTGCCTGGCGCGAGGCGCTGCGATTCGTGCACCAGCGTGAGCGCTTCGTCTCGGCGCTGGTGCGACCACTGGTCTGGCTGTTCATCTTCGCCGCCGGCTTCCGCCAGATCCTCGGCGTGTCGATCATCCCGCCTTACGAGACCTATGTCCTTTACGAGGTCTACGTCACACCGGGACTGATGGCGATGATCCAGCTGTTCAACGGCATGCAATCCTCGCTCTCCATGGTTTACGACCGTGAGATGGGCAACATGCGCATGCTGCTGGTCAGCCCCTTCCCGCGCTGGTTCCTGCTGACGGGCAAGCTGCTGGCAAGCACGGTGGTGTCGATCCTGCAGGTCTATGCCTACCTGGTCGTCGCATGGTTCTGGGGAATCCAACCGCCGCTCTGGGGCTATCTCGCCGTGCTGCCAGCGCTTGCGTTGTCCGGCATGATGCTGGGGGCGCTTGGCATGCTGCTGTCGTCAGCCATCCGCCAACTCGAGAATTTTGCGGGTGTAATGAATTTTGTCATCTTTCCGATGTTCTTTGCGTCATCCGCGCTTTACCCGCTGTGGCTGGTGCAGCAGTCCAGCCCGGTCGTTTACACCATCTGCCGAATGAACCCGTTCACCTATGCCGTGGAGCTGATTCGTTTCGCGCTGTACGCCGAGATCGACTGGACGTCGCTTGCGGTGGTGTCGGGTATGACGGTCGTTTTCATGACCGGTGCCATCATCGCGTATGATCCCGCGCGAGGCTTTATTTCGCGTCGTGGAGGCGGGGGTTGAATTTGCGCTGCTGCTTTCGTGTCGCGGAGCTGGCATTGGCCGCACTGATCGCGGCAACGACGGCTGAAGCCGCGCCGCCGGGTCCGCGCGATCCCGACTGGCCATGCCAGCAGATCAAGGTCCCGCGGATTTCCCTTGCGGCAATCTGGTCGGGTCCGCCGGTGGATTTGCAACAGAGCGATTGGCGGCAGGACCAGCAGGTGGTTGACCTCGTACATGACGTGGCACAGCGCCGCGTGCCAATCGAGCAGGCACAGGACAGGATCCACGCGTTCGCGCAGCAGGCCAACGAACAGAAGCAGCCGAAGCTGCTGGAAGTGATGGCCGGTTTGTTCGGCGTGCTCGACGACGAACGTGGCGCCGTCATGGTCGGGTTGAACCGGTTCGGCGTGCGCCAGAAGGAACTCGCGACCGCCATTCGCGCGGACAATGAAAAGCTGCGGACGCTGCAGGCGGATTCATCGGCGGACGCGAGCGAGGTCAACCGGATGGTGCAGCAGGTCACGTGGGATGCCGAGGTCTTCCGTGATCGACAACAGGCCTTGAGTTATGCATGCGACGTGCCGGGGAAGATAGAACAGCGGCTGTTCGCACTGGCGCGGATCATTCAGCAGGAGCTGCAATGAACGCGGTGCGATCCAATTCTCCCCCTCCCCTTGCGGGAGGGGGTTGGGGGAGGGGTCGCGCCGTCACGGGGCAATGCGGTCGGATCAATGCAAATCTCGACTTCGTACCCCGGTCCCCTCCCCCAACCCCCTCCCGCAAGGGGAGGGGGAGTAATTTGCACCCGTCAGCGCTCATTCAGCCGCCTGCGGTCGCGGCACCGGGCTGCGCACCTCCAGCGGCAGGTGATGCTCCGTCCAGCCGTCGGTGCCGTCCGGATACCAGGCCACACGCGTATAGCCCAGCGCCACCGCGCGCTTCGCCGCGTTCCACGACATCCAGCAATTTGCCAGACAGTAGAACACGAGCATCGCGGTCCCGATCGCCGCCGGTAGCATTCTGCAGGCCACGCTCGAAGTACTGTTCCATCACCGGCGCCAGCGCTCCGTATCCGGTGTCCGGCAACCAGATGCTGCCCGGCACATCGTCGCGCGGCTTCGGTCGCCAGATCGTCGAGGCCGGCAGACCGACCGGACGCGGCGGCTGCGGCAGCACGTCGATGAACACCGCGTCGTGCTTTTCCCAATAGGCCCGTGCTTCGTCCGTCGACAGAACCGCGGCACCCCGCAAGGTGGCTGGCACGGGCGCGCGATAGTCGTCCATGCGGTAGTCGTTCGGCTCGGGCGCAGGTGCATCCGTCGCTCCGGCGGCGCCGACCAGAAGCAAAACGCCAAGCGCCGCCACGAGGCGAAGGCCGGTCGTGTTCACCGCACGATCAGCTTGCCTTGCTCATCCAGCAGCGGCACGCCGAACTCCTCCAGGATGCGGTCGATCTCCGGCTGGCTTTCCGCGATGAGCCGATTGAGCCTGCGCTTCCATTCCTGGTCGCTCGGACGCACGCCCATGGCGATGCGAAAATCCATCCGTTCCGGCTCTTTCAACAGCGGCGCGATCGCAAGGCGTGGCGTGGCACGCTGCGCATAATAGCCGGCGATCGGTCCCCACAGCACGCCGGCGTCGATCTGCCCCGCCGCGATATCGTTGACCATCGTATGGGCAGGCGAATCGACACGCGTATCGATCGTGAGCGCATAGGATCTGGCCAACGCCATCAATCCCTGCTCCACCATGACCGTGGCCGGTGGCGTGCCTGCGACAATGCCGATGTGCTCCGGCTTCAGCCGCGGATCCGCCAGAGATTCGATCCCGTCCAGTCCGCTGCCTGGCTTGAACACCAGCGCATAGGTCGTGCGGTAATACGGATTGGTCGTCTGCACCAGCGTGTCGCCGACCGCCACACCCATGATCACGTCACAACGCAGGGCATTCAGCGTGTTGCGCACGAAGCCGATCACCTGCGGAAAATAGGTATAGTTGACAGGCTCGCCAAGTTTCCCGGCGAACAACTCGGCCAGCTTGTTCTCGAACCCTTCGCCCGCTTCATTGGAGAACGGCAGATTGCGTGGGTCCGCGCAGACCCGAAACACCTTGGGGTCAACCAGTTCGGCCGATGTGCCGAGACCTGGAGCCTGGGCCGATGCCCGCCCGGCGATCAGCGCCAACAGCCCAATCGCCGCAACGGCGAGCCGCACGCGCCGGATGCCTGCTTGCAATTCGGTCATGATACGGCCGGTCCAATCAACCCATGCATTCGTCCTCGGCCTTGGTGAACGCCTCGGGTTTCGGGGCATGCTTGTCCGGACGGCCCCGCCCCACGGCATCGTCAGCACGCGCCCGCAGATAAACGTAGATTGCGTCGATGTAGCACATGACGTTCTTGTTGTCGCCATTGGCCGGCATCACCAGGTCCTGGGAGGCGGACACCTCCTTCTTTCCACCTGCAACAATCGCATAAAATTCGGGGTAGCTCAGGCGTTTCATCGACTCCATGAGCGCGGGCGCATAGCTGGAACCCATTCCATCGGGTCCATGACAGCGCAGGCATTCGGAGGAGTAACGGGTGAAGCCGACATAGGCGTACCAGTCCACCGCACCATCCGGTTCAACCTTGAACGTGGGATTGCCTTCCTTGTCGACCCACTTGGCATCCTCAGACTTTACGGCCGCCGGATCGCCCGACCCATCGGTGACAGCGTAAGCGCCGACCGACAGCATCAGGACCGCAGCGATTCCTGCGACGGCACCTAAGACACGTTGCACAATTCGCTTCCTTGCCTGCAATGACAAACCGGCCGGCCCGTGGCGCGCTGCCACGGAGCCGGCCGTATAATCAACGCCTTGATCAACCCTTGCGATCAGCCCGGGGGCAGCGCGAACACCGTCAACGTGCCACCAAGCGCCGTGTAGTTGTTCAACGCGGCATAGCCGCCCACCGCACCGAGCCCGGCATGCGGATCCGTAAGGCCGGCCGCAAGTCCGATCCCGGCCCAGCCGCCGATGCCGGACAGCACGGCCACGTACTGCCTGCCGCCATGCTCATACGTCATCACGTTGCCGATGATGCCGGACGGCGTCTTGAACTTGTAAAGTTCCTTGCCGGTCTTCGCATCGACCGCCTTCAGATAGCCCTCCAAGGTTCCGTAGAACACCACGCCGCCCTTGGTCGCCAGCGCACCTGACCAGACGGAGAACTGCTCCGGATCGGACCACACGATCTTGCCAGCCTTTGCGTCCCACGCGATGAAGTTGCCCATGTTGGTCTCGCCGGGCGGTGGATACATCGCCAAGGTCGCGCCGACATAAGGCTGGCCGGCGGTGTACGACACGCGGAACGGCTCGTAGTCCATGCAGACATGGTTGGTCGGCACGTAGAACAGCGCGGTATCGGGCGAATAGGCCGCCGGCTGCTCGTCCTTGCTGCCCAGCGCGGCCGGGCAGATGCCCTTCGAGTTCACGTCCTCGCCGGCCTCGCCGGGCGCGAACTTCGCGACCACCGCCGGTCGGCCGTAGTTCGCGCTGCTCTTGTTCATGTCCACGCCGGTGGTCCAGTTCACCGCGGGATCGAACTTGGCCGCGACCAGCAACTCACCCGTCGCCCGGTTCAACGTGTAGCCAAGCCCGTTGCGATCGAAGTGCACCAGGGTCGGAACGGTCTGGCCGCCGATCTGCTGGTCGGCCAGGATCATTTCGTTGACCCCGTCATAGTCCCACTGGTCGTGCGGCGTCATCTGGTAGACCCATTTCGCCATGCCAGTGTCGGCATCGCGCGCGAAGATCGTCATCGACCACTTGTTGTCGCCGGGCCGTTGCTTCGGGTTCCAGGTGGAGGGATTGCCCGATCCATAATAGATCAGGTTCAGCGCTGGATCGTACGAATACCAGCCCCAGGTATCGCCGCCACCGATCTTCCACTGGTCGCCTTCCCAGCTCTTCAGGCTGGAGTTGGCGCCGACCGGCTTGCCGAGCACCGTGGTCTTCTGCGGATCGACCAGCAGATCGGTGTCCGGGCCTTCGGAATAGGCACGCCAGATCTGCTTGCCATCCGCAACCGCATAGGCCGTGACCCAACCACGCACACCGAATTCGCCGCCTGAGACGCCGACGAGGACCTTGTCCTTGACCACCATCGGCGCACCGGTCCCGGTCTCGCCCTTGCCGGGGTCACCGGTCTTCACCGACCAGGCCACCTTGCCGCTCTTCGCATCGAGCGCGACCAGGGACGTGTCAGCCTGGTGCAGGAATATCTTGCCGTCCGAATAGGCGAGACCGCGGTTGACGGTGTCGCAGCACATCACCGGAATGACGTTCGCATCCTGTTTCGGCTCGTATTTCCACAGGATCGTTCCATCGTGGTTCAGGTCGAGCGCGAAGACGGTGTTGGGAAACGGCGCGTGCACATACATCGTGTCGCCGATGACCAGCGGTGCGCCTTCGTGGCCGCGCAGCACGCCGGTGGAGAACGTCCACGCAACCTGCAGCTTGTTGACGTTCGCCGCGGTGATCTGATTGAGGGTCGAATAGCGCTGGTTGTCGTAGGTGATGGTTGGCATCACCACGTCCTTCGCATTCGACTGCATCTTGACGAGGTCGTCGGCGGCCGCGGTTGGCACGGTCGCGGCTGCGATCAAAAGGCTGGACGTTATGAGGGTTGTTGCCGTGAGCCAAAATCTCGCCGAAGTGAGTCGCATTCAATTCCTCCCGTTTTGTTCTCGCTCGCGGTGAACGACCCGAAGATCAGTCCACCAGTCGCATCCAGTCCGGTTGGGAAGTAGCTCGATCCGACAGCGTGCCTGGGCGAACCGGCCGTGTTCGTTGTTATGCGGCCGACGCTCACGGTCTCGACCAGGCGAATGCCCACCCTCCCAACTGAGGGCATCCGTGGAAGCCGGAAGTCGATAAATTTATGCAATGCCGGCCACGCATTCGTCAACATGCCGGCGCCGCGGCCTGCCTGTTGGCCGCGACTTGACAAGTGGCCGCCGGCATGCGGCCTGCACGCGATCGGACCATCGGGGGCGCGCCATGCCGGCCATCCGCGTTCTGGCCTGTGCGATCCTGCTGCTGTGCGCCGGCGCGACCGAGGCGGCGTCGCCTGCGACCACAGCGCTCACCGTGCAGGAAGTTGCAGCGGGCGACTACGTGCATTTCGGACAGATCGCCCTGACGACCCCTGACAATGCCGGCGACATCGCCAATCTCGGCATCATCGTCGGCCAGGACGCCGTCGCAATCGTGGACACCGGCGGCAGTGTCGCGGTGGGACAGCGTCTGCTGCTGGCCGTCCAGGCCATCTCCGACAAGCCGGTCCGTTACGTGATCAACACGCACGATCACCCGGATCACATATTCGGCAACGCAGCGTTTGGTTCCGGTGCGACGTTTGTCGGCCACCACAACCTGCCTGGCGCGCTGGCCAAACGAGGAACCTACTACCTGCGCTCTTTCCGCGAACAGCTTGGCGAGGCCGCCATCGAGGCTGTGCGGATCGTTCCACCGACCCTGCTGGTGGACACCGAGACCACATTGGATCTGGGAGGCCGGCGTCTGCAACTCACGGCGTGGACACCGGCCGCCCACACGGACTGCGACCTCACCGTTCTGGACGAAACGACGGGCGTGCTGTTTGCCGGTGATCTGGTTTTCCTCCAGCACGTGCCGGTCGTGGACGGCAGCCTCAAAGGCTGGCTCTCGGTGCTGCCGCGTCTGGCGCAGGTACCTGCCAGGATCGTGGTTCCCGGGCATGGCAGGCTGACGGCGCCCTGGCCGCAGGCACTCGACGACGAACGCCGCTACCTCACCGTGCTGGCACAGGATGCACGCCGCCTGATCGCGGCGGGCACGCCTTTGGCTCGCGCGGTTCCCGAGATCGGCCGGTCGGAGCAGAACCGATGGCAGTTGTTCGACGACTACAACGCGCGCAACGCGACCACGGCGTTCAGTGAGCTGGAATGGGAGTAGCCTCGACGGGCATGACCTGATCGCGCGCAACGCGGCCGCGATACGCGTAGCGGTTCTCGGTCCCCGACGAAGCCGCCTCGGCAAGTTCAAGCATGCGCGCGTGATGCGGTGACAACTCGCATGCCGGATCGGTCGCCGTCGCGTCGCCCGTAATCGCCAGTGCCTGGCAACGACAGCCGCCAAAATCGATCTCGCGCTGATCGCAGGACCGGCACGGTTCCGGCATCCAGTCGGTGCCGCGAAATGCCTGAAACGCCGGCGACTCCCGCCATATCGCGTCCAGCGACCGATCGCGGACCGACCAGAACTCCAGGCCGGGAATTGTCTCGGCGGCGTGGCACGGCAGCACGCGTCCCGATGGTGTGACGTTCAAAGAGCGACGCGCCCAACCGCCCATGCAGGCCTTCGGCCGTCGCGCATAATAGTCCGGCACGACCAGATCGATCACCAGGCGGCCAAGATACTGCGGGCGGATGGTCTCCATCTCCTGCATCGCGCGATAGACCTGATCGCGGGTCGGCATCAGCGCCTGCCGGTTTCGAAAGGCCCAGCCGTAATACTGCGCGTGGGCGATTTCCACGCGCCCGGCGCCGAGCGATGCGGCGGTTTCCACCAGCGCAGCGACGCGATCGATGTTGGCGCGGTGGATCACCGCGTTGACGGTGAGCGCCAGTCCGAGCCGCACCACGGATTGCGCGAATGCAAGTTTTCGGACATGCGCTCCGGAATAGCCGGCGATGCGGTCGGCGGATTCGGCCTCCACGTCCTGGATCGAAAGCTGGACGTGATCCAGCCCCTCGTCTTTCAGTCGTTCGAGGCGGGTCGGGTCGAGGCCGATCGCCGAGGTGATGAGGTTGGTGTAGAGCCCTGCGTCGCGCGCGGCGGCGACGATCTCGACAAGGTCGCGGCGGGACGCGGGTTCGCCGCCGGACAGATGGACCTGCAGCACGCCCATCGCGGCCGCCTCGCGAAATACGCGGGCCCATGTCGCGGCGTCCAGTTCATCGGCCCGGTTGTCCAACGTCAGCGGGTTCGAACAGTATGGGCACGCCAGCGGACACCGATGTGTCAGTTCCGCGAGCAGGCCGAGCGGCGCCGGAAGTGTTGGCTTGCTCATGCGGCCAACATCCGCTTCGTCGCGAGTTCGGCCAGCATGTCCTTCACGTCGCCTTCGATCTCCGCACGGTCGGCGGTGTACAGCACTGCGAGTTCGTCGATGATCTGGCCGACCGTCCGGCTGCCATCGCAGCGGCGGAGAATTTCGCTGGCGGGTCCTTCGGCTTCGATCACCCGTTCCGGCCCGAGCAGCACCCACGCGTCGCGCGTCTTGTCGAAGTGCAGCCGAACGCCGGCGGCAAGACGTGGCCGCTCCGGCAGCTTCGGTGCATCGGTCTCAGGCATCGGAGGCCGCCGGCACGAAGGCACCGGGCGGGATCAGCCCGGGCGAGACATAGGAGTAGTGCAGCGCATCCAGCATGCACCACAGCACGTCGCATTTGAATGCGAGCGTGTCCACCACCGCCTGCTGTTGTTCGGGTGTGTGCGCATGCTGCTTCACCCATTCGAGGGCGAAATTCGCATCGCGTTCGGCCTGCGGCGGGCGCTTGTCGAAGTAGGACATGATGTCCGGCGTGATGAAGTCGTAATGGGCCAGCATCCCCGCCATGCGCTCGGTGATGATCTGCGGCGAGAACAACTCGGTCAGGCAGGAGGCAACCGCCTCCAGCAGACTGCGCTCGCGCACCAGATGCACATAGGCCTGCACGGCAAAGCGCGTGGCCGGCAGGAGCAGACGCGTGGACATCACGGCTTCGCGGTCAAGGCCGAGGCCGTCGGTGAGCTTGAGCCAGCGTTCGATGCCGCCGGGGCGGTTCTCGTCGCCGTCGTGGTCTTCCAGTCGCTTGCGCCATTCCCGCCGCAGCGCCTCGTCCTCGCAGCGGCCGATCAACGAGGCGTCCTTCAGCGGGATCATCGCCTGGTAGTAATAGCGGTTGAGCGCCCACGCCTGCACCTGCGCCTTGCTGCACTGGCCGCCATGCAGCATGCGATGAAACGGATGCAGATTGTGGTAGCGTTTCGCACCCAGATCGCGCAGGCGGGATTCCAGGTCAGCCGGTGTGAGCGCGTCGTTCAAACCTGCACCTCCATCCCGTCATAGGCGATCTCGAATCCGGCCGCCTCGACCTGCCGCCGCTCGGGCGAGTCCGAAATCAAAATAGGGTTGGTGTTGTTGATGTGCAGCAGGATGCGACGGCCCGGCAGGTCGGCGAGCCCTTCCAATGTTCCACCCGGACCGCTCACAGGCACATGTCCCATCCGCCGGCCGGTCTTCTGCCCCAGCCCAGCCGCGATCATCTCATTGTCGGTGAACAGCGTGCCATCGAAGAACAGCAGGTCAGCCTGGCGAAGTTGCCGACGCACGGGCTCTGTGATTTCGGCGCAGGCCGGAGCGACGATCACGCTGCGGCCGTTCCCCTGCAACAGCGCGGCATAGTTTGGTCCGGGCGCCGGCTGTGTGGCGCCCCGATCCTCCATGTACAGCGGAACCTTCCCCGGCATGGTCAGCAGCGTCAGCATGAGTCCTCCGTCGCATGACACGGGCTCATGCGGCGTGAGTGCGACACGCTGCACCATCGAGGGATCGAGCACGTCGAAGATGCGGTTGGTGTCCAACAGGTCCAACAGCGGACGCGGTGCGTAGATCGTCAGAGGCTGCCGTTCGCGCAATACCAGCAGCCCGGCGATCGCATCGACGTCGCCGCCGATCAACACCACACCGGCAATCGGTGAATCGCGTCCCGGGGTACGCGGCCACAAACGCGGTGTCTGGAGGATCTGCTGGCGCAGGTCCGGGGATGCGCCAACGACGACCCAGTCCGAACCGTTGCCGCTGACGGCCACACTGGCCTGCGTCGACGGACGCACCCTTGGATCGCCCGCTCGTACAAGCGCGCACTGGCGGCACCCGCAGTTCCACTGCGGGAACCCGCCACCAGCCGCCGCACCGAGCACCAGTCCCGTGAGCCTGGCTGCCCGGTCAGGCATTCGCAAAGGCGTAGTCGTGTGGGGTTAGATCTTGCCGGCGAAGTAGCCGTTGATCTCCATGCCGATGCAGATTTCCCGGAGCTTCGGGCGTGACCAAGCCATGGGGTAACTCCTCGTTTCTTGTGGTTCAAGATAGTGCGCCAGCCAACGCTGATCGTTTCATCCCGTCAGCAATCTGAGGCTAACAGATCGGGCGCATGCCGTCCAGACCGGCGCCGATCTTGCGGGCAGGCCTGCGAGTACGTGACTATATCCGCTCGGCAGGCCCGCGAAAGGGCCGCGGGAAACGTGCTATGCTGCGGGATGGGAGCGATACCATGAGTACGCAACACGCGCATCCACTGCGTCGTCGAACCCTGCTGGCGGCGCTGGCAGTCGGCGCGGCAGGCCGACATGCGGCCGCGCAGGCGCCGGTGCACGAGGACCCCTGGCCGTCGCTCGCCGCGCAGATCTTCAACGGAAGGACCGTGCGGGACGGCAGCGCGATCCTGGCGATCGACGCGCCCTACCGCGCGGAGGACGCGGCGCTCGTACCGATCGGCATCCGCAGCCTGCTGGCCGCAGACGATGCCCGCGGCATCCGCGGCATCACGCTGGTGATCGACGAAAATCCTTCGCCGCTCGCCGCCGTGTTCTTGCCCGGGGCCATGAGCGATATACGCTCGTTGTCCACGCGCGTCCGCGTCAACTCCTACACCAACGTGCATGTCGTGGCCGAATTGAGCGATGGCGAACTCTACGCGTCGCAGCGGTTCGTCAAGGCCGCCGGCGGCTGCTCGGCTCCTGCCGCGAAGCAGGCGGCGGACTCGATCCCGCTGGGCACGATGCGCTTCCGCCAGTTCGCCGCCGCACCCGGTGCGGACCTCACCGTACGCGAGGCGCAGCTGCTGATCCGGCACCCGAACTTCTCGGGCATGCAGATGGATCAGGTCACCCGCCTCTACGTGCCCGCGCACTTCGTCAAGACGGTGCGCGTCTGGCAGGGCGACGAACTTCTGCTCGCCGTCGAGAGCGGCATCTCGATCGCCGAGAACCCGGAATTCCGCTTCGACTACCACCCCAACGGCGCGACCAGCTTCCGTGCCGAAATGGAGGACAGCGAGGGCCAGACGTTCACCCAGGCATGGCCGGCAACACGCGTCTGACCCAGGGGCGCGGACAGCTTCAGAAGCAGCGCACCTCGGCCTCGGCCTGCGCCTCCTCCAGATCGCGCACGATGTCGTTGGTCGACGCGCTCCGGAACTCCTGGCCGAGGTATCCACCGGCGGTACGGCGCATGCGCAGCACGGTCTCGGCCTTCTCGTATTTGTCGTAGGGCAGCACGGAGGCGATCACGTCGATGGCACAGGAGCAGCGGCCCAGCGCCTCCGGAGTACCGCCGTTCGTGGCCATGCAGGCGAACACGTATTCCGCGCGCGTCGCCGTGGCGTAACCGCCGCCGTCCTCGGCCCGCCCCGGCCGCGCGAAGACGAGGCCGCACAGGGCGAGCAGTACAGTGATCCGGCCGAGGACAGTCGCCATTCCAACCTCGCATGCGGTACGTCGCGGCTGCAGCTTGCCTCATTGCGCGCAGGCCGCATAGGATCGGCCGGTGCGATGCGCTGCCCCGGTCGCATGATCACGCAGCCATCCGTTTCAAATAATTCGGTGACGGGCAGACCATGAACATCGTCTTCTGGCCAATCATAATGGCTTCCATGCTTCTTGGCGGCGTGAGTGCAGCGCAGGCGGCGGACACCGGCGTCACCCGGTTCTGGAACCTGACGGGCGAGACCATCACGCATCTCAGCCTGGCGCCGGCAGGCACCGCGAATTGGGGTCCCGATCAGTGCCGCAACGATCCGGACGGCACCGTGGATTTTGACGAGCGATTGCGGATCACGGGCATCTCGTCCGGACGCTTTGATGTCAGGTTCGCCGACAAGACCGGCCGCAACTGCATTGTGAAAGACGTGGATGTGAAGGCGGGTGCGGTGTTTTCCATCGGCAAGGAAGCATTGGACCACTGCGCCCAAAAATGAGGTATCAGGACCAGTTCTGGACTGATCGGGAATTTCCCCCTCCCCTTGCGGGAGGGGATTGGGGGAGGGGTGGCACGAATACAGGGCATGGTGGTGGCGGCATAACGACCAAGCTTGCCTTCGTGCCGCTTGCCCCTCCCCCCGACCCCCTCCCGCAAGGGGAGGGGGAGGGCTTTTCTCCAGCATCGTCATTGTCCTGATGCGTACGGGGACCGCCCAACCGTCGGATCCGATAAGCAACGATACGCGCTTGCTTCTCGTGCCTCCCATTGGAGCGACGGCCCTCGGCGTGGCCACGCCAGAGAAGCGCGACACATGGCGTCGGGATGACCGCGCGCGCACTCTGACGCTTCCGGCGGCTCTGTCGCTCCTGGCTCATGCCACGGTCCTGATCGCGGCGATGGTGTTTCTCCCGGCCCGCATGGAGTCGCCCGCGTTGCCGACGGAATCGAGCATCGCGATGGTGTTCGCGCCTGCACCGGCTGCTCTGCCGTCGGCTGCAGATGCGGCGTCACCCAGCGCCGAGGACCTTCCGTCTGCGCCTGCGGAACATGGCGACACCACGCCGACAATCGAGCCCGCTCCGCCACCCGTTGCACAGGTGCCGGACGTGCCGACGCCGATCGAGCCGCCCGCTTCGGCACCGCTTGCAGCCGAGCCCCCGCCATCGGAAGACACGCTGCCCGCCCCCCAGGAACCTCCGCCTCCGGCGCAAAAGCCGCCACCAAGGCAGCCCGCCGCGCATGCCCGCGGCGCGCCGACCACGCCGCATGTGGCCGCACCGGCAGAGCAGCAGTCCGCCGCGGTCGGTTTTGCCAACCCCTCCGCAAGCGCTGCGATTGTTCCGCCGCGGCCGGTCGCCGGCATGGAGACGAATCGAGCGCCGACCTATCCGGAAAGCGCGCGACGTCGCGGCGAACAGGGACGCGTGGTGCTGCGCGTCAGCGTGTCATCGGAGGGTGCACCGCTTGACGTTGAAGTGATGGGAACCAGCGGCCATCCAAGCCTCGACTCGGCCGCTCTGTCGGCCGTGCGCCAGTGGCGGTTCATCCCGGCGACACAGGCCGGCAGGTCCGTCGCCGCGGTCGCCGAAGTGCCGATACGATTCCAGCTCAGCAACTGAGCCGCGCGAGCACGGCGTCATGGGGCGGCGTGCAGATGCCTGCCCAGCCAGTCGCTGACGATCTTGTACGATTGCGCCATCTCCGCCGGCGTCAGGTGCTCCAGTGCAGCATCGCGGCATTCCGATGCATCCGACTGGCCGTTTGTCTCGGCGATGTCGCACCAGGCGAAAGCAGTGACATAGTTTTGCGGTACGCCCTGGCCGAAGAAGAACAGCGTCCCCAGCAACAACTGTGCTTCCGCCTGCCCCTGCTCCGCGGCCTTCACAAACCACGTCGCGGCTTCGGCGTCGTCCTGCGTCACGCCAAGTCCCTTGTGAAACAGGAAGCCAATCCCGGCCTCGGCCGCCGGGTCGCCCTGCTCGGCCAGGCCGAGCCAATCATGAAAGGCTCGCGCGTAGTCGCCGCCGTTGTAGGCCGACAGGCCCGAGCGGAAATCCTGTGCCGCAGCGGTTCCGCACGCGAGCACGACAGCGACGATGAACGACACCCAACCCGGCATCAGTCTGAAGTACATCGCGCAACCAAGCACGACGCGATGCGCTGAGGCAACCCGAGCGTCCTCCGGCTGCCGCGCGATTACGACCGATACGAAGGCGCATTGTTGGGTGACCGAAGACAATCCCAGCAGCCGTTGCAGTGGCTATCATATCGTCATGGCCGAGCTCGGCCCGGCCATCCGCGTCGTTCTTGCAGTCGCAACCTTGAGTCGTGGATGACCGGGCCAAGCCCGGTCATCACGGAAAGTGGCACGCCGACTCAAGTGTGTCCCAAGTCAATCGTCAAACGGCCCTAATCGACAGCGAACACCCAGATCGAACCACCTTGCGGTACCTCGGGATACGCGCCGGGTCGCACCAGGTTCAGCCGCAACTGCATGCGCGCCGCGTCGACACCCCATCCACTCTGCACGGCAACGTACTGTTTGCCGTCCACCTGGAAGGACATCGGAACACCATTGACACCAGACGGCAGGCCGATCTCGTACAGCACGTTGCCATTCGTCGCGTCCAGCGCACGGAACTTGCGGTCGTTGGTACCCCCTTCGAACAACAGATCGCCGGCGGTCGCCAACAGCGGTCCCCAGTTCTGGCTCATGCCGTAGCTATGCGTCCAGACCTTCTTGCCGGTGTCGAGGTTCCATGCCTGCACCTCGCCGATATGATCGGCGCCCTTGCGGAGATACAGCCAACTCGTCACGCCGGTATAAGGCTGTCCGGGCGTGTAGCTGACCGGCCGGCCGAGGATCGCGCCGCACAGGTTGTCGTTCGCCGGAATGTAAAGCAGCTTGGTCTTTGGACTGTATGCGACTGGTGGCCAGTCCTTGCCGCCCCACAGGCTCGGGCAGAAATCAGCCATCTTTCCAGTGCCCGGCTTGTGTTCCAGTGCCACGATCGGATGGCCGGTCTGCGGATCGAGGCCCGTGAACGTGTTGTGGTAGACGAAGGGCTGACCGGCGACGAAGTTGATCTTGTCGGCGGTGCGCTCGAGCATCCACAGATATCCGTCGCGCGCAACATCGACGAGACCCTTCACCGCCTTCCCGTCGTGCATGTAGTCGACGATGATCGGCGGCGACACCTCGTCCCAATCCCACGACTCGTTCTGGACGTACTGATGATATCCCTTGATCTTGCCGGTCGCCTGATCGAGCGCCATGACTGAGCTGGTGTAAAGATTGTCGCCGGGCCTTTGGTCGCCCATCCATGGGCCGCCATTGCCCGTGCCCCAGAACGTCAAATTGGTCTCCGGATCGAACACGCCGGTGACCCACACGGAACCGCCACCGGTCTTCCACTCGTCGCCCTTCGGCCACGTCTCGCTGCCGGGCTCGCCGGGCGCGGGGACAGTGTAGGTGCGCCACAGTTCCTTGCCGGTGTCCGCATCAAAAGCCACGACGAAGCTGCGCACGCCGAGTTCGCCACCGGACGAGCCCACCAGAACCTTGCCGTCGATCGACCAGCGGCGCCAGCGACATGTAGTAGCCCTTCGTGTAGTCCTCGACCTTCGAGCTCCACACCTGCTTGCCGGTTCGCGCGTCGAGTGCCACGAGCACCGCATCGGTCGCTGCGAAGAAGACCTTGTCGCCCCACAGCCCAACGCCGCGGCTTGTCGGATGCAATTGCAGCATGTCCTCGGGTATCGGCCGCTTGAAACGCCACAGCAGATCGCCGGTCTTGGCATTGATTGCCAGCACCTGATTGCCCGGAGTGGCAACGAACATCACACCGTTGTTGACGATGGGCGGCGCCTGATGGCCTTCGATCTGGCCGGTCGCCATGCTCCACACCGGGTGCAGATGCGACGCGTTCGCCGTGGTGATCTGGCTCAGCGGGCTGTAGCCCCAACCGTTGTAGGTGCGGCGGAACATCAGCCAGTCGCCATCGTCCGGCTGCTTCAGCCGATCGGCAGTGACCGGTTTGTACGAAGTGAGCACCGGCGCGAGCGGCAAGGGCGTGGCAACCGGATCGCCATTCGGCGGCATGGGGTCGGGCGCGGCCGGCGGCGCCGGAGGCGGATTCGGCGCCGGCTGCTGGGCGAGCGCCGACGAACCGAGCAATCCAAGCGCCAGCGCGGCGCCTGTCGTGACACGCCACATTCGATTTCTATCGAGCACCGTTTCCCTCCTTTGTTGTTGTTCAACATGTCAACCCGTCATGGCCAAACCTAGATCTGCTGAATCCCCAGTCGACCGATGAATGGCCGCGCAACCATCAGCTTGCCGTCCACAATTCGCAACGGCAGCGCCGCAAGGCCACGCGGCGATGGCCCGCTGACAACGCGCGCACCGGCTTTCGGATCGTATTCAGAGTTATGGCACGGGCAGTCCAGAATCTGCTTGTCGGTGATCCAGTTCACCACCTCGCAGCCGGTGTGCGGACAGATCGCCGAGTAGGCGACCACGCCGTCCGCGGCGCGTTCCGCCGTCTGCGGATCGAGTACCGACGGATCAAGCCGCAACAGCAGCACCTTGTTGAGACGCGAGCCGTCACGCACGACGTTGCCGGCAGGATCCATGGGCCACGCCATGACCTGTCCCGCGCCGAGCGGAATGCTGTCCGGTGTCAGCGGCGTTGGCGTCGCATCACCCGCCTTGATCAGCAGATCGCCTTCCTGCGGCCGATCGCGCGTTGGATCACTTTGTGCACCGGCTGCATTCGCGACCAGCCCGACACCGAGGCCGACGCCGGCGACAAGCAGCGCCCGCCGCCCCGCTGTCTTGATCGCGCAGGGACACGGCGTGCCTGCTCGATCCGAAGCCGTCGGGTCAATGTTCGAGGTTTCGGAAATTCGCCGGTCGATGGTCGCGCGTTCGTAGGAGTTGTTCGTCAAGGTCCAACATCTCCAGCCCGGCGTTCGTTGTCAGTACGCTAACAGCCAACGCCGTCGTTGTCACGCGGCGCCCCATCGTGTTTTGGGGCGCGCCGGAATGCGCTAGGGTCGAGGCCGCAATGCTCGCGTGCAAACGCCGTGGCCGGAACGATGAAGAGGGAAACAACGTGCGACACAGCCAATTCGGATCGACCTTGGCTTTGGCCGTCGTCATCGCCCACGGCGCGATCGCGCAAGCGGCAGCCGAGACCCGAACAGTCGCCAACGGGCTGGAAGTACACGAGACGGCTCTGATCCTGCGCGCGGAAATACCGACCCACATGCTGACGAACGAGAGCTGTGCCAACGCGCAGGCTGGATGGAAGATCGTGCCGGAATCGGTAAAGACGGAGGTTGTTACCGCGCGGATGATGGACCCCGGCGGCGATCCGGATTGGAAGGTCGAAAAAGCCGAGGGCCGTACCAGGGTGGACAACGACAATACGCGGATTTGTCTGTGGGGCTATTGCCAGGGGCCACTTCAGTTCCAGTGCGAGATCCAGGTGCGGGCCAGCTGGCAGGAAAGCCGCTGACCCAGATACGTCAGGCAATCCCGAGCGTTATCGCGAGGCGAACCAGCTCATTCGTCCGTGTCACGCCGAGTCTGGCCTTGATTTGACTGCATGCGTTGGCCACGGTTTTGTAGCTGATACTGAGCGCATCCGCGATCTCGGCCAGGCTCATGCCCTCGGCCATGAGCCGCATGATCTCCAGGTCGCGTTCGGTAAGGTCCTGCAGACCATGACCGGGCGAGACCGTCTGCAGCGCCAGTTCCTGCGCGATCTCGTTCTCGATGTACCGGCCGCCCTCGGTCACGCGCCGGACCGCGGTCAGCAGTTCGTCGGCGGATGCATTCTTGCTGAGGTAACCGCGCGCACCCAGCTCCATCGCGCGCGCGGCGTACAGCGGCTCCGCGTGCATGCTCAGCACCAGGATACGCGCCGCCTTGTCCTCCTGCAGCATTCTGCGCAGCAGCTCCAGGCCGCCGATGCCCGGCAGATTGAGGTCGAGCAGCACCAGGTCAGGGCGATCCTGCCGCAGCCGCAGCAGAGCATCGCGCCCGGTGGCGGCCTCCGAAATATGCGTGCCCGACACGGACATCAGCAGGTTGCGCAGGCCGGCGCGGACAATCACGTGATCATCGACCAGAAGGATTTTCATCCAGCCGCATCCACGTGCTGCGACTGCCGCGCACTCAAACACGGCAGGGACGCGACAAGCGCGAGCCCCCTGCCCTCGAGCCCCTGCTCAATCGACAGCGAACCGGCCATCGCCATCACGCGCTCGCGCATGCCAACGAGGCCGAGCTGCGCGGGACCCCGCACGGTCATTTCATCCGTCGCCATGCCAATGCCGTCATCCGTCACCTCGACGCGAATCCCATCGGCATCGCCGCGCGCGACGGCGATCGCCACGCGCGCCGGTCTGCCGTGCCGGATTGCATTGCTCATGCCCTCCTGGACGACGCGATAGATCGTGTCCTTCAGGTCGTCGCCAATCCGATCCTCATCGACCGAGACATCGATCGCGAAGGCGATATCGGGACGGCGGCTTTGCCAGAATGCCGCCAACCGAGCGATCGCGGCCTCCAGCCCGATTGCGCGGATCGGCCGCAGGCGTCCGAGTATTGCCCGCACGTGTCGCTGCACCCGACCGACCGCGTCATGAATCGAGCGTACATGGGTCGGAATGTCGCCCGCGCGGTCGCTGCCGGCGAGACGCTCGATCGTCGCCGCGGTCATGTCCACCGCGAACAGCAGCGGACCGATCTCGTCATGCAGGTCCCGAGCGAGATCGGCGCGTTCCTCCGCCTGTAATGTCAGCAGCCGCTCGTTCAGCCGGCGGTTCTGCGCCGCCACCGTGGCAAGGCGTTGGGTCATGAGATTGAAGCCGCTCGCCAGGCGTGTCAGCTCAGGCGGACCGTGCTCCGGCACCCTGCCGTGATAGTCGCCCTTGCCGATCTGCTCGAAGGCGCTCGACAGGTTCTCCAACGGGCGCAGAGTCCGCCCGATCACCGCGCAGATCAGCAAGGCGCTCAGCAGCGCAAATCCCGCGAGCACCAGCACCGCATCGCGCGATTCCGCCCAGACCTCACCGATCTCGTTGATCGGATCGGGCTGCAACAGGATCGCGCCCCCGGCCTCGCCCGCCGGTGAGACCGGAAGGCGGACAGAGCCCGGTTCGCGGCCGATCAGGCGACGAAACCAGCCAGGAACCTGCTGCGTCGGGACGAACAGCGCGGACGCGGCGAGCGGCTGATCCCGCGCATCCAGCAGCGTTGCGCGCACGTGACGGTTGCCGTTGAACGTGCTGACCAGATGGCGCAATTCATCCGCGCGATCTTCCGAGTGGACAAATTCGGCAAGCCCGTTGCGGATCGTGTTCGCGCCGACATCGAGCGCGGCGCGCAGTTCCGTCCGCACCGAGCTTGCGGCGTGCCAGCCCACCAGCATGCTGCCGCCGGCCAGACTGGCCAGCAGCACCAGGCCGATCAATGCAGTGAGCCGCACGCGCAGCGGCATGATCCGTTTCCCCATTCGGCTCCTCACGCCCATTCGATGCCGGGCCGCGAGTTCGGGAAACATTCTCGCCAATATCGGGAAGCTGCGCCATAGCCATCCCGCACGTCATGCGGCGTTATCCGACCCGCGACACGGCTGCGGGGGGGCATCAGCGTGCGAGCGGGGCTGAGCATTGTGACGATGGCGGTCCTGCTGACCGGTGCGGCGGCTGCACAGACCGCGGACATCCCGCAGCAGACGGAGCAGCCGGTCACCCAACTGCCGCCGGTCGAGGTGATCGGGGCGTCGCCGCTGATCGGTTCGGGCATCGATCGGAACACGGTCCCGGCGGAGACCCACGTGCTGAACAGCCAGGACCTGAAGCGCGAGGGGACGCCCGATCTGCTGGGCTCGCTCAACCAACAGGTCGGCGGCGTCAGCCTGGACTCCGCATCGGGCAATCCATTTCAGCCGACGTTCTTCTATCACGGTTTCGCCGCATCGGGGCTGCAAGGCACGCCGCAGGGCCTTGCGGTCTATGTCAACGGCGTGCGTTTCAATCAGCCGTTCGGCGACACGGTGGACTGGGATCTGATCCCCAACATCGCCATCGACCGGATCAATCTCGAGGGCTCCAACCCGGTGTTCGGGCTCAACGCGCTGGGCGGCGCGGTGAACATCCAGCTGAAGAACGGCTTCACCTATCAAGGTTTCGAGGCCGATCTTTCCGGCGGCTCATTCGGGCAGGTCCTGGGTGAATTCCAGTACGGCAAGCAGGTCGACAACGTATCGACCTATGTTGCCGGCTCCGTGCTGCACCAGAACGGCTGGCGCGATCTGCAATCCACCGACCTGCAGAACATCTATGGCGATGTCGGCTGGCGGAGCGACCGCGCCGAGCTGCACCTCAATATCACGGCGGCGCACTCGGTGCTCAACGGTCCCGGCACCTCGCCGGTCGAGCTGCTGGCGGTTGACCGGGCCGCGCAGTTCACCGCACCGAATGAGGTCACCAACCAGTACGGCTCGGTCAGCCTCACCGGCAACGTGGACGTGAACGACACCACCTCGGTTCAGGGCGTCGTGTACTACCGCTATTTCCTGCAGCGGGTCACCAACGGCAATGCGCCGAATGACACGCCCTGCAACAACGGCACCGGACTGCTGTGTTCCGATGCGGGTCCCAGCACCACGCTGGGGGGCGGTTTCATCCCGGACTTCCTGAACGGCGGCCCCTATTCGGAGCTGGACAACCAGACCACCAATACCAATGCCTATGGCACATCGCTACAGGTCACGAACACCAACGAGCTGTTCGGCTTCAACAACCACTTCATCGCGGGTTTCAGCTTCGACGGCGCGCAGACGCTGTTCAGCGCCACCTCGTTCATCGGCGGGCTGACGCCCTTCGGCCGCGTATTCGTCGGACCCGGCGTGGTGATCGACGAGCCCGGCAGCAACTCGCCGGTCCGCGTCGCGATCTCCAACGCCACGTATGGCATCTATTTTGCCGACACGTTCAATCTGACGCAGCGTCTCGCCCTGACGGTGTCCGGCCGGTTCAATGCGGCGCTGGTTGACCTGAACGACGAGAACGGCGGCGACCTGACCGGGAATCACAGCTACAACCACTTCAATCCGGCAGGCGGGGTGACCTATCAGGTGGCCCCATGGCTGACCGCGTATGCCGGTTATGCCGTGGCGAACCGCGCTCCCACGCCGGCCGAGCTGTCCTGTGCGGGGCCGACAAACTCGTGCAGCCTGGCGAATTTCTTCGTCGGAGATCCGGACCTCCAGCAGGTCATCTCGTACACCATGGAAGCCGGCGTGCGTGGCGCCGTCACGCCGTTCGAGGGCGCCAACGTCAGCTACAACCTCGGGCTGTTCCGCAGCAATCTCAACAACGACATCGCCTTCATCAACAGCGTCACCCAGGGCCGCGCGTTCTTCGCCAATATCGGCCAGACGCGCCGTCAGGGCATCGATGCCTCGCTGCAGTTCAAGAACGATCGTTGGCTCGCCTACATCTCCTATGCCTACGTCGATGCGACATTCCAGAGCGGGTTCGTCGAGGCGGCCGGCAACAATCCGGCAGCCGATGCGAACGGCAACATCACCGTGCAACCCGGCAACCGTCTGCCCGGCATTCCCGCCAACCAGGTCAAGCTCGGCGCCTACTACAAAGTGACGGACAAATGGACGGTGGGCGGAACCGCCATTGGCGCGACCGGCGCGTACCTGTTCGGAGACGAGGCCAATCTCACACCGAAACTGCCGGGCTATTTTACGCTGAACCTCAGCACGTCGTATCAGTTGACGGAGAATGTCCAGCTGTTCGCGTGGGTGCAGAATGTCACGAACGCGAAGTACTACACGTTCGGGACGTTCTCGCCGACCAGTTCGGTGTTTCTCGCCCAGGCGCCGGGGGCAACCAATCCGCGCAGCCTGAGCCCCGCCGCGCCGGTCGGCGGCTTCGCCGGCATACGCGTCACCTTCTGACCCAAGAAAGCTGCCGAGAAACGACCGACTCAGTTCCGGACACGCCTCATGCTCCGTCATCATGGCCGGCCCACGGGTCGGGCCCCCCGCCTTCGCAGGGGCAGGCTCCGGCCCGCGCGAGGACAGGCTCCGGCCGACCATCCACGTCTTTGCTGCCAGCACAGAGATGAAGACGTGGATGGCAGGGCCAAGCCCTGCCATGACGATGGAGGTGCGACAGTTGCATCGTTGGCAACACCATCCAACCAGCGCCCATTGACAGCGCACCGTCAGACGCGGGGATAATCGCGCACACCTCCGGGAGGAAAGCCTTATGCGCATTGCGCGGCGCGCGTTGCTGGGCGCGACGCTTTCGGCCGCCGCCGTTCCGGTCCGCGCCGCACCAACGGCGCCGATCCGCATCGGCGTGCTGCGCTTCGGCACGGTGTCGTGGGAAATCGACGTGATCCGCCACCATGCGCTGGACGCCGCGGCGCACATCGCGATCGAGCCGGTGGAGCTGGCGGCGGCGCAGGCCGCGCAGGTCGCGCTGCAATCGGGCCAGGTCGACATGATCGTGGTCGATTGGCTGTGGGTGGCCCGCCAGCGCGGCACCGGGGCGGACTGGACCTTGGTCCCGTTCTCCAATGCCGTGGGCGCCCTGATCGCGCCCGCCAATTCGCCGGTGCACGATGTGCCCGATCTGGCGGGACGCACGCTCGGCATCGCCGGCAGTCCGCTCGACAAGAGCTGGCTCATTCTGCGCGCCTACGCGACGGAACGCTTTGGCATCGACATCGACGCCGCCGCAAACAAGAGCTTCGGCCCGCCGCCACTGCTGGCCGAGCAAATGAAGGCCGGTCGGCTGGATGCGCTGCTGACCTACTGGCCGTTCGCCGCCAAGGCCGAGGCCGCCGGCGCGCGCAGCATCCTGGCGGTGGAGGACGCGGTCGGCGCGCTGGGGATCGGCGCCGGCGTGCCCTATATCGGCTACACCTTCGCACAGCGCTGGGCCGAGCAGAACCCCGCGCTGATCGACGGATTCGTTGCCGCCTCGCGTCAGGCGCGCACCATTCTCGCCACATCCGATACCGAGTGGCAGCGCGTGAAGCCGATGACCGGCGCCGCGGACGATGCCGAGCTGGAACGGCTGCGCGACTGGTACCGGCGCGGCATCCCGCGCCGTTGGGGCGAGCCGGAACGCCACGCCGCGGCGCAGCTTTTCGATCTGTTGGCAAGGTCCGGCGGCGCGGATCTCGTCGGTCCCATCAGTGCCGTGCCGCCGGGAACATTCTGGCCGATCACTTGGCAAGCGGACGCCTAGCCGCGCGCATCGACTGGGAACTGCCAACGCGGCTTGCTTCGGCGCTGGTGTTCCTGCTGGCCTGGCAGATCGCCGCAAGCCTCGCGCAGAGCCGGCTGCTGCCGACGGTCACGGCCGTGCTGCGCGCGATGGTGCAACAGACCATCTCCGGCGTGCTGCCATGGAATCTTGCGATCACGCTTGGCCGCGTCGCCGCCGCATTCACGCGTCTCGCTGCTGCTGGGCAGCGCGCTCGGGATCGCCATGGGGCGCTGGCGGCGGCTCGATCTGCTGCTCGACAATGCGGTGACAGTGCTGCTGAACCTGCCCGCGTTGGTGGTGATCGTGCTGATCTATGTCTGGTTCGGCCTGAACGAAATCGCCGCCATCGCCGCGGTCGCGCTGAACAAGCTGCCGACCACCGTGGTCACGCTGCGCGAGGGCGCCCGCGCGCTCGATCCCGGTCTCGCCGAAATGGCGCAGAGTTTTCATATGACGCGCTGGCGAACGCTGCGGCACGTGACGCTGCCGCAGCTCACGCCCTACGTCTTCGCCGCCGCCCGCTCCGGGCTCGCGTTGATCTGGAAGATCGTCCTGGTGGTCGAGCTGCTCGGCCGCAGCAATGGCGTCGGCTTCCAGATCCAGATCTATTTCCAGCTGTTCGACGTGACGCTGATCCTGGCCTACACGCTTGCCTTCATCGTGGTGGTGCAAGTGATCGAGTGGGCCGGCCTGCAACCGCTGGAGCGCTGGGCAACGCGATGGCGGAGGTGATCCTGCGGCTTCGCGTCGAGGGCAAATCCTTCCATACCGACCGCGGCGATCTGCCGGTCCTGGGCAGCATCGATCTCGCCCTCGGGGCACGCGAGATCGTGGCACTGGTCGGGCCGTCCGGCTGCGGCAAGACGACGCTGCTGCGAATCATCGGCGGCCTGGAGACCGACTATCGGGGAACGCTCGACTGGCATGGCGCCGGAATGCCGCGCATCGGCACGGTGTTCCAGGAGCCGCGCCTGCTGCCCTGGCGTACCGTGCGCCAGAACATTCTGTTGGCACAGCAGATCGAGAATCCGGACCTTGCCGACGACCTGCTGCGCACGCTGGACCTCGCACCGTTTCGCGATGCGTTTCCATCCACGCTGTCGCTCGGCATGGCGCGGCGGGTGTCGATCGCGCGCGCCTTCGCGATCGAGCCTGAGCTCGTTCTGCTGGATGAACCGTTCGTTTCGCTCGACCCGGCGATGGCGGCGCGCAGCCGCGAGCTGCTGTTGGCCGCATGGCGCGCGCGTCCCACTGCGGCGCTGCTCGTCACCCACGACCGCGCCGAGGCCGCTTTGCTGGCCGACCGTGTGCTGTTGCTCGCCGAACGGCCGACGCATGTGCTGACGGAGGTCGTCGTGCCGCAGGCGCTGCGCCGCTCCACGGTCGCGCCGGCACAGGTCGTGATGTCGGTCCTCGGAGCTGACGAAGAGGAGCGCGCCGCCGAGCAGCGACCCGCCGGCCGAGGATGACGCCGAGCTTCGCCGGACATCACGACTTCTCGGTCCTCAGCAACCGCGGATACAACCCCAGGTTGGAAGCCGCTGATCGCCCCAGGCCATCGCGACAGTACGACGCTGTGGGGCCGCGGGATTCTGTTCAATTTTGATATCTGACGGAATAATAACGTGAATAGTTGCTATTCCGGTATCGCAAGATTATAAGCGCACAGGTCTCCCGGAGCCCGCGAACCGCTATCCGGCGGCGTGCCGGTAGCGCCCGAACTGTGTCGTACTATTTCGTTGCGTATTGCTAACTTTTAGTTCGGTTCGACATCCACCACGACCAGACCGATGGAAGAGTAAAATGGCGAGTTGGAAAGACAGGCTGGCGCTGACAGCTCAGCGAAACCGGCAGGAAATCGTCAAGGCCAAACTGAGCCGGCGCGAGATGATGCGCCTGGGCCTGCTGACCGCGGGCGGAAGCCTCATCTGAAGCAGGGCCTCAGTGCGCGCGCGTTCGCCGCTCAAGGCAGTGGTGGCGGTAGCGGCGGCACCGGGGCGGCAGCCTGACCAGCGTGCAGGGTGTCGACGGCCCGCCGAGCCCGCCGGTCAGGCCGTGGGTGCAGCCGATGCCGATCCTGCCGGTGAAGAAGCCGGTTCCCTACTACCGCCATGAGCGGCGGCATGCCCGACGGCACCACGCCGATCGACGGGGCGACCAAGCGGATCAACCATCAGCTCTTCACCTACAATCCGCACGCCGCCCCCGGCACCAGCCCCTATGGCGGACAGTTCCCGCCGCAGAAGTTCTACGAGCTGGTCATGCAGGAGACTCAGCACAAGCTGCATCCCGACTATTCGCCCACCACCGTATGGGGCTTCGACGGACAGGTTCCCGGCCCGCTGTTCCGGCAGAAGTACGGCGAGCCGATCCTGGTGCGGTTCCACAACCACCTGCCCTCGGTCAAGGTGCCGCAGGCCTTCGGCATCGCCGAGATGACGACGCATCTGCACAACGGCGCACACCCCGTCGGAGAGCGACGGCAACCCGGTCAACTACTTCAATTCGATCAACGACCCCAACGCCATCAATCCGCACGGGTTCAAGGACCAGCACTATCCGAACGTCCTCGCCGGCTACACGGCCCTGGGCAACAAGGTCGGCGATCCGCGCGAGGCGCTGAGCTCGCTGTGGTACCACGATCACCACCTCGATTTCACCGCCCAGAACGTCTATAAGGGGATGTTCGGCTGCTACAACCTGTTCGACGACAAGGACACCGGGGACGAGACCACCGGCCTGCGCCTGCCGAGCGGCAAATACGACATTCCGATCTTTTTCAACGACTTCGTGTTCGACCAGAACTGCCAGCAGGTGTTCGACCTGTTCGACCTGGACGGCATTCTGGGCGACCGGTTCACCGCGAACGGTGCGATCCAGCCCTTCCTGGATGTCGACAAGCGCCGCTACCGCTTCCGGCTCTACAATCCCGGCCCGTCGCGCTGGTGCGAGTGGGCGTTGTTCGACGGCACGAACTTCATCCCGTTCTGGCAGATATCCAGCGACGGCAACCTGCTGCCTTATGCGATCCAGGTGCCAAGCGTTCGGCTTGCAGTGGCCGAGCGGGTCGACATCATAGTCGACTTCAGCAAGGTCAGGGCGTCGCGTCTGTATCTCGTCAACCGGCTGGAGCAGGTGAACGGCCGCGGGCCGACCGGCAAGATCCTCACGCCCGGCACCCCGGTCGTTGCAGATCAATGTCGGTGCGACGGCACCGGACTACAGTGTCGATCCCTCGGTTTACGCGGTGGGCGGCAAGATGATGCGCGACCTGCCGGACGACAATTTCAGCAGTCTTGTCGCCCTCGCTGCAAGGATGCCCACGCGCACCTGGCGGTTTGAGCGCGGCGGCGGCGGCTGGCAAGTCAACGGCAACTTCTTCGACGAGAACGTGGTCAGCGCCGCTATTCCTCAGGAGTCCCAGGAAGTCTGGGTCATTCAGAACCCCGGCGGCAGTTGGAGCCACCCGGTGCATATCCACTTCGAGGAGCACCGCGTGCTGTCGCGCAACGGCGTGCTGGTCAAACCGAACACGCAGTTCAATGCATCCGTTGATTACGCCCGCAAGGACGTGATCGGGCTCAACACCAACGAGGAAGTGCGCATCTTCATGCGCTTTAGGGACATGAAGGGGCGTTACGTGATGCACTGCCACAACGTCGTGCACGAAGACCACGCGATGATGGTGCGCTGGGATATCGTGTAGGCGAAACCGGACGGTCCCCAAAACCATGCTCCCCGTCCCCTTGCGGGAGGGGGTTGGGGGGAGGGGTACCGGGGCGCCACGATGCTACAGTTGTTGCTTATGCGGCCACGTTACAGTTTGTTGGTGCGACCCCTCCCCCAACCCCCTCCCGCAAGGGGAGGGGGAGGATGTTCGTTCGGCGCCCTGAAAGCGCTTTACCAAGCGGGAGCATCGCATCCCCCGCAGGGTCATCATCGCGGCCAAACTCAATCACCCCTCGGGCGGCGCGAGCACGTCCAGCGACACGCCGCGTGACTCCGGGCCGATCAGGTTGACGGTCGCGGCGGCGATCACCAGCACGATCGCGACGCAGATGAACACCGCGTCCGTGCCGTAGCCGGTCTGGATCCAGAGGATGGCGGGGATGATGAAGGCGGTGCCAAGCCGGCCGGCACCCTGCGCCATGCCAAACCCGGAGGCGCGCGCGTTGGTCGGGAACACCTCGGAGGCAAAGATCTGCATCGAGTTGCCGGCCAGCTGGATGAAGAAGATCATGCAGAAGCCGACCATCAGCAGCATCGTATCGGTCCCGGCGTTGACGAAGGCCACCGCGAACAGGCCGGCCAGCGCGAACGCGGTGATCGATGTCTTCTTCCGCCCGAACCGCTCCAGCGCGAACATCATGAACAGGCTGGCGCAGGGAAATGCCAGCGTCATGCCGAAGGTGTAGGTCAGCGACTTGGTGATCGTCATGCCGCGATCGGCCATCATGTTCGGCAGCCACGTGCCAAGCCCCAGCGCGACGCCGAAGAACGCGACGAAGCAGACCATCGCGGCGATCAGCCGGCCGCGATAGTGCCGGAACACCACGGCGATCGGGTCGCTGTGCGTATTGCTTGCGGCATCGGTGATCAGCGTCTCGCCGGGCGGCCGCTTGATGCCCATCCGCTCGAGCAGGTCGAGCGCGCGCTCTCCCTGGCCGTGCGTCGCGAGCCAGCGCGGCGATTCCGGCAGCGAGAAGCGGAACAGGAACACGATCAGCGCGCACACGCCGATCACGATCCAGCAGCCGCGCCAGCCGATCGAGTCGCGGAAGGCCAGCGCGAACAGCGTTGACAAAGGCCAGGAGAATGCGCCGCCGATCAGCTGCACACCGGCGATGAAGCGCCCACGGATGTTCTTCGGCGCGTATTCGCCGGCGTAGGCGAAGCACAGCGGCTGCTCCGCGCCCAGACCGATCCCGGCGATGAAGCGCAGTGCCGCGAGCCAGATGTAGTTCGGCGAGAACGCCGCGGCGATCGTCGCGATGCCGTAGAGCAGCAGGTTGAACTGGTAGACCGTCTTGCGGCCGAACCGGTCGGTGAACTCGCCCTGCACCACGGTGCCGAGGAACAGGCCGAACAGGGTGGCGCTTGCCACGGTGGCGATCTGCGCCGGGGTGGCAAAGCCGCTGCGCACCATGTCCGGGATCAGCGCGCCCAGGATCACGTAATCGGCGACGTCGAAGAAATAGCCGGCTGAGATCAGCGCAAAGACGCGATAATGCAGCGGGCTCAGCCGGGCATCGTCCATGGACGTGCCGACAAACCCCTCGATGGTCTGGGCCATGCGGTGTATTCCTCCCCCGGAGCGCCGCTTTACGCGGCTGCGGTTGCAGCGTTGCAGTCGGGCCGGCGTTGCGTCAATCCGAACGCGCCAGAATCTCCGCTGCCGCATCGGCGAACACCTGGCAGCCGAGCACGATGTCCGCGTCCTTGGTATTCTCCGCGTAGTGGTGGCTGATGCCGCCGATCGAGGGCACGAACAGCATCGCCGACTTCATTCGTTCCGCCAGCACCTGCGCGTCATGCCCGGCGCCGCTCGGCATCCGCACATGCAGTCCCGGCGCATGACGCTCGGCGGCACGTTCCAATGCATCCTGGAAGCCGGCGTCCATCGCCTTCGGCACGGACTGGCCACGCTCGGCGATTGTCACCGTGCAAGGACCGCGCGTCGCCTCGGCCACCAGCGTTTCCAGCTCGCGATCGAGCGTTGCCAACAGCGCGGGATCGGTGTCGCGGAACTGGAACAGCATCTCGGCGCGACCGGGCACGATGCTCGGCGCGCCGGGATCGAGCGTGATTCGACCCGTCGTCCAGACGGTGCGCGGCCCCGCCACTTCGGGGAACCGCTGATAGATCGCCGAGGCAAGATGCACCAGCGCGACGCCGGCATCCTTGCGGATCGCCATGCGCGTTGTGCCGGCGTGGTTCTGCACACCCTCGAACACGATGCGGAAGCGATGGCTGCCGACGATGGCGGTGACGATGCCGATGCGCCGGCCGGAATCTTCCAGTTCGGCGCCCTGTTCGATGTGCGCCTCGAGATAGCCGCGATAGCGCGCGGGATCGACCTCGGCGCGTGGACGTCCGGCGAACCCGGCCTGTTGCAGCGCCTCGCGCAACGTCGTGCCGTCGCGGTTGCGGCACGTGTCGATCTCCGCCTCGGGGAGCAGCCCGCAGAACGACCGGCTGCCGATGAACGAGCCGAAATGGCCTTCCTCATCGGCCCATGCCGCGACATCGATGCCGTCGACCGAGCGTGCGCGCGACCTCCAGCCCATAGATCACGCCGAGCGCGCCATCCAGCCAGCCGGCGTGCGGCTGCGTCTCGACATGGCTGCCGAGCAGCAGGTGTGGCCCGGGGCCGCGCGCGCGTCCGATGACATTGCCGATGCCGTCGATTTCCGGATCGAGCCCGGCCTCGGTCATGCGCGCCGCAAGCCAGTGACGCGATTCGACATCCTCCGGCGAGTAGGTCGGCCGATGCACGCCGGTCTTGTATGCCCCGATCTTCGCCAGCGTGCGCAGGTCGCCGAGCAGCCGGTCGCCGTCGATTGATTTTGTCATGGCGCGATCACCATGCCTTGCGGGCGGATCATCCCGTCCGGCGTCGGCGTGAAGCCCGACACCTTGTCGGACAGCGCCCACAGCCACTTCGCATGGTACAGCACGATGTGCGGGCGGTCGGCGAGATAGACATCGACGACCTGTCGATACAGTGCCTGGCGCTGCGCGACGTCGGTGACGCCGCGGGCGCGTGCCAGCAGATCGTCGAATTTCGGATTGCAGTATTTCCCCCAATTCAGGAAGCCGTCGCAGGCGAGCCAGATCGCGACATTGCCGTCCGGGTCCGGCCGGCCGCTCCAGATCACCACCATCGCGTTGTAGTCGCCGGCCTTGCCGGCCGCGACCAGAGCATTCGCCTCCATCGCTTGCAGCCTGATGTCAAAACCGGCCTCGCCTGCCAGCGACTGGATCACCTGGCCGACCTGCTGCTCAACCGGACTGTTGCCGATCGTCAAACCGAAGCTGGGATGTTCCACGCCTGCCTGCTTCAGCAGCGCCTTTGCCTTCGCGACATCGCGCGGTGGCACCGGATGATCCGGGTCCCAATAGCGGCTGCCGGGCGCCTCGAACTGGTTGGACGGGATGAACTGTCCGTCCATCACCACCTGATTGATCACGTTGCGGTCGATCGCCGCCTCCAGCGCCTCGCGCACACGCGGGTTCTTCAGGGGCGTGTCCGCCGCAAGGTTGATGCCGAGCGTGTAATAGGCGAGCGCGGTCTGGCTGATCAGCTTCAGCTTCGGGTTCTGCTTGACCGCAGCGACGTCGGTCGGTCCCAGGCGCTCGACCATGTCGAGTTGCCCGGCCTGCAGGTTCACCAACCGCACGGTCGTGTCGGGGATCGGCTGATACACGATGCGATCCAGCTTGACCGCGTCGGCGTTCCAGTAATCGGGGAAGCGATCGACCACGATGCGATCCTGCGCGACACGCTCGGTCAGCTTGAACGGACCGGCGCACGGCAGGTCAGGCGTCACATCGCGTGCGAGCGCCTTGGGCGAGATCATCATCCCCGCGCGGTCGGCGAGCACGGCGACCAGCGGCGCATAGGGCTGCGCGAGATGCAGCCGTATCGTGTGCTGATCGATCACTCCGACGGAGGTAATCGGCTTCAGCTCACCCTTTCGCAGGCTTTCGGGCGCGCTGCGGTAACGCTCCAGATTGGACTTCACCGCATCGGCATCCAGCGCCTGCCCGTCGTGGAACTTCACGCCGTCGCGCAGTGTTACGGTCAGCGCGAGGTTGTCAGGCGACCAGACCCACGACGTGGCAAGCTGCGGCACGAAGTTGTTCTGCGCGTCGATGTCGATCAGCTTGTCGCACACCGAGGCGAACACGACGCGGCCGACAAAGCTGCCGCCGCGCGCGGGGTCAAGTGCATCGGGATCCTCGTTGAGGCCGATGCGCAACGTGGCCGCGTGCGCGGCGCCGGTCAGCAGAACAAGCCCAAGGCAAGCCACACAGACGCGCCGCATGATGCCCTCCGCAATTGGCGTCGCAATGTGGTGCACGGCGCCGCATGGCGCAAATCGCGTCCGGCCGCCACTGCCTACGGGTCACCTCAGCCCAAGAAAACTCGCCAGCGCCGCATCCACCGCCCGCATCGTGCCGACATCCGCGCGGCCGATGCGCTGGCCGATCTTGGTACGCGGCACCGTTGCAGTCTTGTCCACCGCGACCTGCGATGCCTGCCGCAGACCATTGGCCCGGCTCGGCCGGATCGTGATACGGAACAGCGGCCAGTCGTGCATTTCGCTGGTCAGCGGCAGCACGGTGACCGACGCCAGGTCCTTGAATGCGTCGGCTTGCATGACAAGAGCCGGGCGCGGCTTGCCGTAGTCACCCGGCAAGGCGATCGTAACGAGATCGCCGCGACTTACTTCCATTCGTCAGCAAGTTCGGCAAGGTTGGCATCGAGCCAGCGCAGCATCGCGGCCTCGTCGCTGTTCGGATCGCGGGCGGCGGCGGCGGCCTCCAGCGACTGGCGGCGAGCCTCGGACTCGAACGCGCGACGGCGACGGCGTTCGACGCGCTCGCGGACAAGCTCGCGCAGCAGCTCTCCGACAGGCTTGTGCTCCTCGCCGGCAATCCTGGTGAATGCGGTCTTCAGCCCAGGCTCGATGCGAAACGTGAGAGTGTCGGCCTTGGCCGATGACGTGGTTCGCGGCATGGCTGCCCATCATGTTATGCGTGGCGTAACGCATAATGTATTACAACAGGGCCATCGCGTGCAACCAGCGGCCCGCCAACCCTATGATGAGCCGGGAAAGCCAGAAGGAGCCCAGCATGTCCACTCCCCCACCGATGACCGCCGGCGTCACGCAGCAAGGCAGCAGCGTCGACGGGATCGCCTGGAACATCCTGGGCCAGACCTACAAGCCGCTGCATGTCAGCGAGAGCAGTTTCTCCTGGCATGCGCTGCTGCCGCCCGGCACCTTCGTGCCGCCGCACATCCACCCCACGCAGGACGAGTTCATTTACGTCTTCGAGGGCCGGTTTGATCTCGTGCTCGACGGCCAGCAGGCCAACGCATCGGCCGGCGATCTGATCCGTCTGCCGCGCGGCATTCCGCACGGTCTGTTCAACCACAGCCAGGCGAATATCACCTGCCTGTTCTGGGTGTCGCCGACGCGCCGGCTGTGGGACCTGTTCCAGGCGATCCACAACGTGCCCGATCCGGCCGAGGTGGTCCGCCTCGCCGGCCTGCACGAGGTGAACTTTCTGCCGCCGCCAGGGTGATGATACCATATCTCCATCGTCATGGCCGGGCTTGACCCGGCCAACCACGGCTTTACCCCGACGCACGCAAGGATATCGAGGATGGGCGGCACAAGGCCGGCCATGACGATTGTCGGAGCGGCACGTACGGTTGTCGGAGCGGCTCGTACGGTTTCGGTATGTTCACTGGTGGTTCCCGATGAGCCACATCATGTCACCGCGGTGCGTTCACCTGCTCGCGAGCAAAGCCGGACATCGAGGCGTAGCCGCGCACGATCGCCTCGCGTTCGGTGTGCGACGCCACCGCATCGACATCGGTGAAGCCGTCCGGAGCGCGCTCCTCCAGCACATCGATCACCCGCTCCGGGCCGCCCTTGCGGTTGTTGAGCACGATCTCCGCCGTCATCGGCCGGCGTTCCGCATCGTACGCGGCGAGCGCCTCTGCCACGCCGCCACCGCCCGCCAGGTGCCGGGCCAGGGCACGCGCATCCAGCACCGCCTGGCTCGCCCCGTTGGAGCCCACCGGATACATCGGATGCGCCGCGTCGCCGAGCAGCGTGGCGCGGCCGAACGACCAGCGCGGCAGCGGATCGCGATCGCACATCGGATATTCGTAGAACGTCCCGGTGGCACGGATCAGCGCCAGCGGATCGACGAAATCGAGCCGGAACCGGTCGCGCACGAACGGCTCCACCTCGTCCCACTGACCGGCGCGGTTCCAGTCCTCGCGCCGCGGCGGAGCGCCCGTGCCGTCGCCGATGCGCGCCATGACCGCCCAGTTTGTCAGCCGCCGCTCCGGCGCGGCCGGGTCGGCATGGATCGGATAGAACACGAACTTCTGGCCCATGCCGCCGGCGATCACCATGGTGCGGCCATCGACATGCACCGGCCAGTCGGCCGCGCCGCGCCACAGCATCATGCCGTTCCACACCGGCGGCCCTTCGTCCGGATGGAACGCGGCGCGCACGGTCGAATGGATGCCGTCGGCGCCGACCAGCACGTCGCCGTCCGCGTCGAACGTATCGGCCGCATCGCGCCGCTCGAACCGCGCCACAACGCGCTCGCCCTGCTCGACAAACGATATCAAACGACATCCGGTCCGCACCGCATCATCGCCCAGCCGCGCGCGCACCGCCTCCAGCAGCACGCCATGCAGCCTGCCGCGATGAATGGAAAATTGCGGCGCGTCGAAGCCGGCGTCAGTGCCGCGCAGCTCGCGCCACACCACCTGGCCGAAGCGGTTGGCATAGATCAGCTCGCGCGTGCGGATGCCGGCGCGGTCCAGTTCCGGCAGCAGGCCAAGCGCGGCCAGTTCCTTGATCGCGTGCGGCAGCGTATTGATGCCGACGCCGAGTTCGCGCAACTCGCGCACCTGCTCGAACACGGTGCACCGGATGCCGACGGCGTGGAGCGACAGCGCCGTCGCCAGACCGCCGATCCCGCCACCCACGATCAGCACATGCATCGCGTCCCCCTGCCCGCTATATCCCCAGATACGCCTTGCGCACTGCCCCGTCAGCGGCGATCTGCGCTGCCGGACCGGACAGTACAATCCGGCCGGTCTGCAATACATAGGCACGGTCGGCGATCGCCAGCGCCTCGACCAAACGCTGCTCGACCAGCAGCACCGTCACGCCAAGTTCGCGAATGCGCGTCACCGCCGCGAGGATGTCGTCCACCAGGCGCGGCATGATGCCCTGGCTCGGTTCATCGAGCATCAGGAAACGCGGCTGCGTCATCAGCGCGCGGCCGATCGCCAGCATCTGCTGCTCGCCGCCCGACAGCGTTTCGGCGCGCTGCGGCAGGCGTTCCTGCAGGCGCGGAAACAGCGCGAACACCAGTTCCAGCGGTTTGAATCGATCGGCTCCGCGTTTGGCATAGGCGCCGAGCCGCAGATTGTCCTCGACCGAAAGCCGAGGGAACAGGCGTCGCCCTTCCGGCACCATGGAAACGCCGAGCCGCGTGATGCGATGCGCCGGCAGCCGGCGCAGCGACTGGCCTTCGAACTCGATCGTGCCTTCCGTCGCGACCTGGCCGGCGATCGACTTCAGCAGCGTGCTCTTGCCCGCGCCGTTGGCGCCGACCACGGCGACGATCTCGCCGCGCGCCACCTGCAGCGACACGCCCTGCAGCGCACGCAGCCCGCGATACGACGCGGACACGTCGTCAAGCCGCAGCATAGCGATCGCCGAGATAGGCGCGGATCACGTCGGGATTGCGCACCACATCCTGCGGCGCGCCGATGGTCAGCACGCGGCCGAGGTCCAGCACCACGGCACGATCCACCAATGGCAGCAGCACCTCCATGACGTGCTCCACCATCATCACCGTGACGCCGCGTGCGCGCACGTCGCGGATCAGTTGCACGCCGGACTGCGCCTCGACGGGCGTCAGGCCGGTCAGCATCTCGTCGAGCAGCAGCAGGCGCGGCTCGGTGGCCAGCGCGCGCGCCACTTCCAGCCGCCGCTTCTCCGCCGGCGTCAGCGAATGGGCCAGGGTGTCGGCACGCGCGGCAAGGCCGGTGAACGCCAGCGTCTCCAGTGCGCGCGCCATCGCGGGACGCGTGCGCGAGAGCCGGGCATAGGCGCCGACCATGACGTTCTCCAGCACGGTCATGGAATCGAAGCTGCGCACCACCTGGAAGGTGCGGGCGATGCCGAGCAAGGAACATTGCTCGGGCGGCAGTCCGGAGATGCGGCTTCCGCCCAGCCGGATCTCGCCGGCGTCGGGCACCACCTCGCCGGAGATCGCGTTGAACAGCGAGGTCTTGCCCGCGCCGTTCGGCCCGATCAGGCCGAGGATTTCGCCCTCGCGCACGTCGAAGCTGATATCGACATTGGCCGCGACGCCGCCGAACGATTTGCTGACGTTGTCAACCTCAAGCAGCGGCGGCATCGTCCGCTCCGGCGGGTGCTCGGACGCGCACGCCGATCAGGCTGGCAAGCCCCTGCGGCCGCGCCAGCGCCACGACAACGATCAACGCGCCGTAGATCATCAGATCGACGCCGCTGCCGGAACCGCCGAGATACGAACGAGTCAGTTCGGACAGCGGTATCAGTATCGCCGCGCCGACCAGCGGCCCCCACAGCGTGCCGACACCGCCAAGCACCGCGGGCAGCGGGATCAGTATGGACAATTGGCCATACAATACGCTGTCCGGATCGATGTAGCCGACATATTGCGCGTAGATCGCCCCGCCAATCCCGGTCAGTGCGCCGCTGATCGCCGCCGCCGCCATCTTGGACGGGAAGATGCGCACCGCCAGGCTGCGCGCCGCGATCGGATCGTCCTTCACCGCGCGCCACACGAAGCCCCAGCGCGAACCCTCGATCAGCCACGCCACCAGCCACGCAACCGATGCAAACGCAAGTGCCGCGTAGTGGTAGGGCAGCTTGTCGATGCGGAACTGCAGCCACAGCCAGGAATCGCCGACCGAGCGAACGTATGGAATATTGATGCCGGTGGCGCCGCCGATCCAATCCCAGTTCAGCGCCAGCAAATAGCCGATCTCGCCCACCACCACCGTGGCGATTGCGTAATAGTGGCCCGACAGGCGGAAGCACGGCCAGCCGACCAGCAGCGCCATCAGTCCGCCCAGAGCGCCGCCGGCAAACATTCCGAGCGTCGGTGGGATGCCCGCACGCGTCAGCAGCAGCGTGGATACATATGCACCCACGCCGAAATACAGCGCGTGACTGAGGGAAATCTGTCCGCAATAGCCGCCGAGGATGTTCCACGCCTGCGCCAGACCGGCAAACAGCACCGTGATGATGATCAGGTTGCGCGTGTAGACGTCGTGGATCGGCAGCGGCAGCGCCGCAAGCACCAGCAACAATGCCCCGCCGATCATCAGTTCGTGGCGGCGCCGGCGGGTGATGGAGGTTTCCGTCACAGCGTGCCGAACAGCCCGCGCGGGCGGAACATCAGCACTGCCAGGTAGATCGCGAACATGCCCACCTGCTTCAGCGACGGCTCGATCAGGAATGCGGTGAGTGCCTCCACCTGGCCGATCAGCAGTCCTGCCACCAGCGCGCCGAACAGGCTGCCGAAGCCACCGAGTGCCACAGTGACGTAGGCGATCAGCGCGAAGTTCGCGCCGACATTCGGCGAGACGTAATAGAAGGTGGCGAGCATCACGCCGGCGATGCCCACCGTCGCCGCTCCGAGCCCCCAGCCGAGCGCGAAGATGCGGTCACGGTCGATGCCGATCAGCGCCACCGCATCGCGGTCCTCGCGCGTCGCTTCCAGGGCACGGCCGAATTCGGTGTGGCTGATCAGCAGCAGCAGGCCGAAGGCGAGCAGGCTGACGATGCCGGCGGCAAGCTGCGGCAGCGGGATGAACACGCCGGCAAGATCGATGGTCCTGCCGGCAAGCAGCGACGTGCTGACGCTCTTGAAGTCGCTGCCGAAGGTGAACTGGGCGGCGCCACGCAGCAGGATCGCGAGGCCGAACGTGACGAAGATCTGCACCATGCCGCGGTTGAACCGCACCGACAGGGCGCGCGCCATCAGCAGGTGGTAGATCGCCACACCCAATGCAAACAGCGCGAGTGCGACGGGGATCAGCAGGAGCAGCGGATCGAGACCGGTCGCCAGCCAGACGACGAAGGTGGCGTACATGGCGAGCATCAGAAGTTCGCCGTGCGCGAAGTTCACCACGTCCATCAGGCCGAAGATCAGGCTGAGCCCGGCGGCGACGAGTGCGTAGATCAGTCCCATCAGCAGGCCGCCAACGACGACCTGCAGGAGGATGGTGAGGGTCACAGGAGACGAAGAAAACGAAGAAGACACTCCCCCTCCCCTTGCGGGAGGGGGCTGGGGGGAGGGGGCCCGTCGGCACTGGCGTCGCCCCCTCCCCCCGACCCCCTCCCGCAAGAGGAGGGGGAGGTGTTTGGTGACATCACTTCCCCGCGTTCCACACCGCTTCCTCGGCCGCGACATCGAACGGATAGATCGTGTGGTATTTTCCCTCCCTGACCTGCTGAATCACCGGCGTCGCGGCAATGTTCTGCCCTGTCGCGTCAAACTTGACGCCCTTCCATGGCATGATCGTCTGATCGCCGGGAATGTCCGTCGCCACCAACGCCTGGCGCAGCTTTTCCGGATCGGTCGACCCCGCGCGATTGATCGCATCGGCCAGCACGATCACGGCGGTGATCTCGCGCCCCGTGTTGTCGTTCAGGTCCTTGTTGTTGCGCGCACGATACAGCGCATTCACCGCCGGGATCGCCGGCCGCGTCTTCGCCGCATCCAGCGCGAACGCGGACCGGCTCATCACGCCCTCCGCCAGAGGGCCGACCGCCTCGATGAACGCCTGCTCCGCGAAGCCGGCCGACTGCGCCATGATCGCCTTCGGCACGTAGCCCACATCGTGCAGACCGCGCATCAGCAGGATCGCATCCGACGTGTAAGACGATGGCATGATCACGTCGCCATCCGCCGCCTTGATCTGCTGCACCTCGGCCGACAGCGAGGGCGAATTGCCGCGATAGCGGATGTCCGCAACGACCTTGATGCCGGCCGCCTCAGCCATCTGCTTCTGTGCATTGGAACTGTCGGTGCCGAAGATGGTGTCCTCATGGAACAGCACGACGCTCTGCACCTTCCGCCCGGTCTTCGCACCGATATCGCGGAAGAAGTCGAACATCGCCTGGGTGAACATGATGTCGTGCGGCGAGGTGCGGAAGAACCACTTCAGCCCGCGCTGGTTCAAACTCGGCGACGAGTTGTCGGCCGACAGATACGGAATCTCGTAGCGGTCGGCGACCTGCGAGATGGTCGCCGCGGTGGCGCTTTGATATGAGCCGATCAGCGCCGCAACATGTTCCTGCGTGATCAGCCGTTCGGCTTCGGCGCGCGCCTTCTGGGGATCGCCCTGATGATCGGCGAAGATCAGCCGAAGCTTCGCCCCGCCCAGCTTGTCCAAGCCGCCGCCCTTGCCGAGCAGCATCGGAATGTCGTGCCGGCCGTTGATGATCTCGGCCGCGGTCTCCATCGCCGTCTTTGCATCGGCGCCCACCTGCGCGTTCGGCCCGGTCATCGGATAGAGCGCGCCGATCACCACCTCGTCCGCCGCGCGCGCCGAACCGATGCCGATCGCCAGCACGAGTGCCGCGATCGCGTATGCCAGACGTTGCATGAAGGCCCCCTCGGTTTGCCGGCGACTGAAATCGGACGGAAGAAGGCTGTCAAGCAATCAGCCGAGATCGGCCGCCAGAAAAGCGAAGCGGGCACAGATCAGGCCGACGACGGTGGCACCGCAGATCACGATGAACAGAGTGCGCGTCGACAGCGGTTTTCGGATCAATACGACCGCGGCCAGTGGCACGATCAGCGAGCCGGCTCCCAGCGGTGTGCCGTACTCCGACCAGGCGTAGATCGACATCATGAAGCCCAGGATGCACGAGATGAATACCGGGAAGATGCAGGCGACGAGCCAGTTGCTCTCGGGGACCCGCAAGGTCGCGAGTACTGCGAATGCGAACAACGCGATCGAGACGAAATACAGCAGCTCCGCCAGCATTCTCCCGGCGTTCCGTCAGGTCCCGACCTTCAGCGTCGCCACCAGTCCGCGCAGACAGGCCAGCATCGAAAGCGCGGTGATCTGACCGGTGCGCGGATTTTCCGGGCTCGGCACGTTCTCGATGGTCATCGTGAAGCGCGCCGAGTCGGCTTCCACCCGGATCGTATGGGTGTTTCGGGTGATGGTCGGATCGGCCCAGATCTCGACGCGGGTGCGTATCGGGCCGATGCCGGCCAGGGCAAGCGCCGCCGCCACATTCACATTCGCGGGGAATCCGGCGGCGGCATCGAACGCATTGCCTTCGAATACGCGCTGCGGCGCATCGATGCGGCTTACGTCGATGCCGTGCTGAACCAGATAGGGCGCACCCTCCAGCCCGCGCGGCGGCTTGCGGCTTTCGATGGTGACACTGTCCACGCGGCCCTCCGCGGCGGCGCGCACGGCGTCGAGGCCCAGCAACGCGCCGGTCGGCACCACGATGCGCGCCCCGGTTTCCCGCGCGCGGCGCACCAGATGCATGCGCGGCAGCAGGGCGCCGACCGATGCCGGCACGAAGATGCGACCGGCCTCGATGGCCGCACCGGCGATCTTCTCGAAGACCGCGGCCGGCGCCGCCTCCACCACGATGTCGGCCTCGGCCAGTTCCGCGAGCGAGACCAGGCGGGGTAGTGCGCGAAATCTCTGAAGGTTGGCCTGCGCTTTTTCCTGGTCGCGTGCAGCCACCGCAATAAGCCGCAGTCCATCAACGCCGGCATCCAGCGCGCGCGCCAGCTTGAGCCCGATGGCGCCGAGGCCGCCGATCGCGACCGTCTTGATCATGTGTTCCGCTCCGCGATGGTACGTGGTGCCCCCGACCCCTCCAACGCCGTCGGGCGCTGCCACCGGAAAGCAGTTTGGCTCAATGCATACGGCCGGGAATGGGGCGAGCAACGGGACTTGAACCCGTGACATCCAGGACCACAACCTGGCGCTCTGCCAACTGAGCTATGCCCGCCATCCGGGCGGCGGCTTTAGGCCGATCAACTGGCGGCCGTCAACGCTTCTGACCGTCCCCGGCCAAGACCTGGGGATTGATCCGGCTGTCCGCGCGCCGCGAAGTGCCGCTGGAGCCGCGCCACCGCCTCATCCAGGACCTCCTCGCGCTTGCAGAAGGCGAAGCGGGCGTAATGCCGCGGCGGGTCCGGCGCGTCATAGAAGGCGGTGACAGGGATGGCGGTCACGCCCGCCTCCTCAGTGATGTGCCGGCAGAACGCCACATCGTCGCCGGCGAATCCCAACGGGGCGAAGTCGGCGGTGATGAAGTAGCTGCCATGGGTTGGCAGCACCCCCAGGCCAAGGCTCGCCAGTCCGGCTGCGAGCCGGTCGCGTTTGGCCTGCAATGCAAGCCCGATATCGGCGAAGTAGCCATCGTCCTTGGCCAGGCCCAACGCCACCGCGCGCTGCAGGTTAGGGGCGGTCGTGAAGGTCAGGTTCTGGTGCGCCTTGGCGACCACCGTGGCCAGCGCGGCCGCAGCGGTGACGTAGCCGACCTTCCAGCCGGTCAGCGAGAACGTCTTGCCGGCACTGCCGATGCGCATCACCCGGTCGCGCAGACCGGGCAGCGTCATCAGCGGGATGTGGCACCAGCCGTCGAACGTCAGGTGCTCATAGACCTCGTCGCACACGGCGTAGGCATCGTGACGCACCAGCAGGTCGGCGATGAAGGCGAGTTCGGCGGCGGTGAACACCTTGCCCGTGGGGTTCATCGGCGTGTTCAGCAGGATCGCCTTGGTCTTCGGCCCGAACGCCGCGGCCAGATCGGCACGCGGCAGTTCCCACTTCGGGGGAGACAGCCGTACGAAGCGCGGCACGGCGCCGAGCAGGCGAACCACCGGCGCATAGGTATCGTACAGTGGCTCGATCAGCACGACCTCGTCGCCGGGGTCGACAATCGCCATGAGGCAGGCGGTGATCGCCTCGGTGGCACCCGAAGTGACGACGACCTCGCTCGCCGGATCGATCTCCAGACCGTAAAAGCGCGTATTCGCCGCGGCCACGGCCTGGCGCAGTTCCGGGACGCCGGTCATCGGCGGATACTGGTTGCGGCCATCCATCAGCGCATCCGCCGCCGCCTTGAGCACGTCTGGCGGGCCGTCGGTATCAGGGAAGCCCTGGCCGAGGTTGATCGAGCCGTGTCGCACGGCGAGCGCGGACATCACGGTGAAGATGGTGGTGCCGATCGATCCAAGAAGCGAGTTTAACGGGCGCATAGACTTCCTTGGGAACGGTGGGGATACCGACAAGTCGCGTTCTACTCCGTCATGCCCGTGAAAGTGAGCGACCAGAATACTACCAGGGTCGCAAGCGTGGCTACCTCGCTGGGCTGGCCAGCCCACCTGAGCGCCAAATCCTTGGTTCCATCGTGGCCGCTATTGCGATTGCGGACTGATCACGATCTGAAACGCCACCAGGGGGGCCAGGGTGGTCGATTGACACACCTCCCCCGCTTGTAGCGGTTCAACTGTCGAACCGTCCTGGAAGCTGGCCGAATAGAGGCACTGGTATGTAGCCGTGGCCGCGTTGCGGAGGCGCACACAGATGCCTCGAAGCGGCATGGTCATGCCGCGCGCCCCGCAGAACTCGCCGCCCGATGCCCAGGGTAGAGGTCGTCCGAAATCCAGTACGCCGTGGTATTCGATATCCGCGGGCACCACACCCTGACGCGGCGTGATGCAGAACCCCTCGATCCACGACCCGCTTTCCGGCACTCCAATCCACGACCCGCATGCGCCGCCGAGATCGCCAACGTTGCGAATGTGGGCAACGATGTCCGCCACGACGGCGCTGACCGGTGTCGCTGTCCCTTGCCGGGCCACTTCGACGGAGGTTGGCTCCTGCGCCGGTATTGACGCGAGCGCGCTGCCAGGTGACGCCGCCGCTTCCAGCAGAAACCGCGATCGCCACGCCGTATTGATTTCATTGCCCTGACGCCGAATCCGCAGCTTGCCAGGATCGATCCGGAGGGCGGGCAGCCGCAGTCTTCGCACGATCTGGTCCAGCTCCGGCTGAGGCGTGCTGACCAGCCGCTCATTTCGACATCGATCGGCAGAATTCCGGCTTCGACGTGATGCTGTCGAATCCGCCGTTTCTGTAGCCTCGCGTCGAATTGCAGTCAATCGCGAGACTGCGAAAACATGATCGACGTGGAACTGGTTTCGCAGATCCCCAGGCACAGCATGACCGTCTACTCGCGATTACAGTGCTCCCCCTTGATCTAGATCAACGACCGCGTTTCGCAAATCTCTCGTACCGACGTGCACTGCGGTGATCGTCGCTGTGGGTGAGTGGTCCCTCCCGCCAGACTATCGGCGGTCACGCTAGCGGGCTACTGACCCACAGCTCCCACACCCCAACATCACGTCGCGGCACACGGTTCGTTGCCACTGATGGCCGTAACCACCAAGCATTCGCTGTTGTGCTGCTACCCCACTGCTACTCCCGAGCTTCCAGCCCCATCAGTGGCACCCGCCGTGGCCTGACGCGCGCATTGAGTATTGGCCCGGTGACCAGCCAGGCGGCGCCAACCCGCCCGCCGCAGGCGCCGGAGCAGCGCATGCGTCGCAAGATCTGCCCCACCGTGCTCCCGGCCGTAAGCTGGCAAGCTCGGCAACGGCAAATGTGCGCTCGCCAGTGCATCGGGGCGCAAGGCAATCGACAGGCAAATAGAAGCCGGTCAACTCGTGCAGCGGACTAGCCAGAATAGCTGTGCGCTGTCCGCGGGCGGAGGCATTGGCGGCGGCCATTCGCGGAACATAAAGCGAACATCGAGCCAGAGTCGAGTCGCTCCCCAGAGCGGGCACGATGACGCTTGCCCGTCCCGATCCTGTGCGGCAACTATCCAATCTATGTGTGGCCGCTACGCCAGCTTCCTGCCCGCTGAGGCCCTCGCGCGCATCTTCGGCACGGTGAACCCGCTGCCGAACCTCGCGCCGACATGGAATATGGCGCCCACGAAGGACGCGCCGGTCGTCCGCCTACACTCGAATGGCGAGCGCCACCTTGACGTATTGAAGTGGGGCCTGCTGCCGCATTTCACGAAGGATCCGAAGAAGGCGCGCAAGCCGATCAACGCAAGGTCGGAGACCATCGCCAATTCGGGGATGTTTCGGGCCGCGTTTGCGCAACGCCGCTGCTTAGTGCCCGCGCCCGCCTACTACGAGTGGCGCGATGATCCGGATGGCAAGACACCATTCGCCGTGGCCCGTGTCGATGGCGATCCAGTCGCTTTCGGCGGGATATGGGAGATGTGGAAATCGCCGGACGGCGAACTGCTACAGACCTTCGCAACTATCACAACGGACGCGAACCGGCAGCTTGCCGCCATCCAGGACCGCATGCCGGTGATCATCGAACGGGAGGACTGGCCGGTATGGTTGGGCGAGACCGAGGGCGATCCCGGTCCGTTGCTGCGGCCCCTGGCAGAGAACGTCTTGCGCGTCTGGCCCATCGGGAAAGCCGTCGGCAACGTCAGGAACGACGGGCCAACGCTGCTCGAACCAACGACAGTGGCGGAACCGACGCTGCTCTAACGACAAAAAGCTGTGCGGGGCGGCACGGGTTGCCAGCGGCGGCGTTTCGCACCTGCGGAAGGGAGTGCGGGACCGATGCAGTTTATTCTCCTTGTCATCGTTGGATTGCTGGCCGCGTGCACCGGGCCGAAGCTGCCGGCGCCCAACAGCGCCGATGTGCGATATGACGAGCGCGATCGGGCCATTCAGGTGATGGTCAGCAGCCTTCAGCCTCCAACTACCGTGGCGTTGGTCGCCGCCGGCGACGGGACACGCTATCCCGCCGCAGGCATCTCGCTCGTGAGCGGCCCCCATGTCCTCTACAACCCGCCGCCCACAGTCGGCTTCGGGATTGGCGGGTTCGGATTTTCAGGATGCTGCAGCGGGTTCGGTTCCGGAATAGGCGTAGGACTGCCGGTCGGCGGACCAACGCCTGCCGAAGTGAGCGATCAATACGTCGCCTCGGCGCTGATACCTGTTCCACCTGACTATGCGAGCAACTGGGGCCGCTATCATGTCGAGGTTTCGGCCGGCGCACAGTCGATGAACTTGGCTGCTCCTGCTCCCGCCGGCTGATGGTTGATGGCGACTCTGTGGGAAGTAGACGGCAGCGAGCCGGCAGGTGTTGGAAAAGAGGAGCGCCTGGCCAGGACGCGAGGTCTGCTAAGCAATGCAAGGGCCGCTCGAAGAGGCCGGGCACAAAATTGAGAAGCACGGGCGTGACCTGTTAACTGCACATGATCGCGGTCCATCGACCCCTTGGCCCGGTACCTGTCGTCCCTGCAGTTCTGGGACCTCATGGAGCGCTGGCGCGTTCCTGCCGCCTCCGCGCTGGAACTGATCGAGTATCCCGGCAAGCTGGGCGCATCAGGGAAGCGACCGCGGTTCCGGTTCACCACACGCCAGCAGCGGATCACAGCATATCTCCCCGAGATCGATGCAGCCCTCTCCGCGGCTGGCAGAGATCAGCGCTGGCTACATCGCAAGATTCGCGCCGCCCCATTCTCCGGGCGCACGCCGATTGAATACATCTTGGCACACGGGATGGACGGCATGGCGGCCCTGCTGCAAATCCTCAACCGCGAGGCGATGCGGGTAACTCTGGCCGAACGGGGTCGCTAAGCGGAAGATGCCCGACAACAGCCGCCTTCGGCCCTCACACAATTGTGCAGACGCTATCTGCCGAACACAATCGCATGCCAGCACAAGCTGCTAGATCGCCAACTTAAGTCTCCCTTGCAACGCAATTCGGTGGTGAAGCCGGGGAGCCTCTTTCCCGTCTGTGTCGTCTTGCCCAAGCTGCCGGAATGCCCAGCCAAGCCACTGTTTGTGATACGTTCTCCCTGTCGGCACCACCCCTCGATCGGCTTCGACAGGCGCTCAAAATCGATGAGTGCCAAGCTCGTGTCGCCCAGAGTGGCGAGGCAGCCTAGAGATGCCAGCCCGCCCCATCTGGCGCGGCCATCTGCGGCTGGCCTTGGTCTCCTGCCCCGTGGCCCTGTGGAATGCCAAGCACGATCGCGCCTCAATCAAATTCAATATGATCAATCCCAAGACGGGCCATCGGATCCGAATGAAGACCGTCGATGCCGAGACCGACGATGAGTTACAGCGGCGCGATCTGGTAAAGGGTTACGAATTCAGAAAGGACCAATACCTCCTGCTCAGCGACGAGGACTTCGACAGCGTCAAGGTCGAAAGTTCGTCCATGATGTCCATCGAGAAGTTCGTGGAGGTCAATTCGATTGACCCGATCTACTACGCCAGCAGCTACTATCTGGCGCCTGACGGTGACGCAGGGCGCGATGTCTACGCCGTCCTTCACGAAGCCATTGCCGAAACGGGGCGCGTCGCGCTGGCGCGGGTAGTGATCGGGCAGCGCGAACGCACGATCGCGCTCCGTTCGATGCCGGGTGGTCTCGTTGCCCATACACTCGACGAGCAGAGCGACATCAATGATGCCCGTTCGATCTTCGGTGACGGTGCCGACGTCAAGGTTGATCCGGAAATGGTGCAGCTGGCGAAGCTGCTCATCGACCGTCAGACCACGAAGTACAACCCGTCTGACCTGGAGGATCGGTACGAGACGCGCCTACGGGCGATGATCGACGCGAAGCTGAAGGGCGAGGGTATCGACATCAGCGCGCCGAGCGAGCCAGACCGCAGCAACGTCATTGATCTGATGGCCGCGCTGAAGAAGAGCCTCGGGCAGGACGCAGCAGCAAAGGCCCCCGCTCCATCGAAGAAAGCCGCCAAGCAACCGAAGACCAAGGCCGCGGCGCAGCCTGTGGCACGAGCACCGCGCAAGCGCGCCTGAACCTCGGCCCGTCGCGCAGCATAGGAGGGCACTTGCCCGTGTCGGCAAAATCTCACGAGCATCGGATGCGGGTGCTGGAGAATTTGACCAAAGTCGCCGCTGAGCAGACCGCTCCAGCACAGCAGCGGCGTGACCCCCAACTGAAGATCCCACTGATCGGGGAGGTCAAGCGTGGCCGCGCCCAGAAACCGTCCTCGGGGCGAGCACGACGCAAGTCGGATACCGATCAGCCTGATCTTGGGGAACTGTGAGAGTTTCGACGTTCGGGGTCCAGGCCGATGGGGTTGTGCTGGTGGCCACGACGGTGTGTGCGGCGGCCCGGGAGGCGGAGGCCGCACATCCCCTGCGTTAGGTACGCTCCGCAAGTGTCTTGCATCTCACCCGGCCGCCGCAGGGTGCGCAAATGCCGATGGCTTCCGGCCCGGATTGCTTAGTCCTGCGGCCGAACCATACGGGCGAAGAACGCCTTGACGCTCTCCGACACCTCCTCGTCGTCGGTGGCCTCGCGTCGCTTTATAGACCGCCTGTCGCGCTTGACGCAGGTGACGATGCGGCTGGGGACCGCCCCGGCTTCGGCTGTCGGCTTCTTGGGCGGCTTGCCAGACGGCGGTCTGCGCGGTGGCCGAGCGGTGACAATGACGGGACGTTTGATGGACATGCTGTCCACGCTACTCGTTCTCAGGCACATAACGAAGGGGCGGTTATGACTCTGGGGCGAGGAGCATGAGCGACATTACCGACGAACGAGATCAAGGCTTCTATTGGGTGGTGCTCAGGCAGAACCCACCTGAGATCGCCTACTGGGAACGCGGCGAGTGGTGGCTGTGTGGCGAAGGCCGGCCATGGCAATCGGAGGCGGTGACCGTTGTCAGCGACAAGCTCGTGTTCAGGCCGCGGCTGGCCCCCGTGGCGTGACACGTCGTTGGGGGTAGCATTGGGGGTACACCGAGATAATCATAAAAATATCCAAGTAAATCAGTTCATTGTGTGGTTATCTGGTAACAGGGGCAGAACCCCGGGCTACCTGCAGCTTCAGGCAGGTTGGCCGCGGCAGCGGATGAGGTCTGGAAGTTGCGGGACGGTGGGACAGCCGGAGACGCCGAGCCTGGCGCCGAGGTAGTCCCAAAAGGCGATGCCGAGCTTCCTGCAGGTCTTGGCGAGCCCGAGGAATGCGTCACGGCAGTCGCGACCGATGTCGCTGTGGGTTCCGCCGCTGACGTGGCGTTTGGTCACCTGGCAGCGGATGTCGTTTTCCGAGCCGTTGGTGTGCAACGGGATCTCCGGGTGGTCGAGCACCATCAGCAGTTCGGCCTTGTTGGCGTGCAGCCGCTGGAGCAGGCGATCAAGACTGACGAACCCGGTGCGCTGGCAAAAGATGTAATCGAACCGAGCGCGAAGCTGGTCGCGCCGGCATGGTGTCGGGCTGGTGCGGTAGTCTTTCAGATCGGCATAGAGCTGCCAGATCAGTGCACGGACACGCTGCTGGGCGGTGCACTGGTCGTCAGTAAATGTGTCGAGCTTGTGCACGAGCCTCTCGGCATGGATCCAGCACAGCGCATGCTGACCGACGTTGAACTGCCCGGCAGTCGCTCGCGGCACTGACCACGACCGCCTCGCAGAGGAACCCGTGTGCGCTCACTGCACCCCACAGCGCGCCCTCGGTGGCGACGCGTACCGGGTCGGGCGTCACATGCAGACCGGCAATGCCGAGCTGCTCAAGATGGCCCACCCAGGATTTGTCATCGGCAAACTTGCGTTGCTCATGCGTGGCCAGTTGCTGGATGAGCGGTCCGGCCAGGGCATGATCACGCATGTAGTCCAGGGCCGCGTCGTTGATCACGTAGTCGGTGTGGCTGGCACGCAGCAGGTCCAGGAAGTTCAGGCGACTCTTGCTACCCGTCGTGCCGAACCATGCGAATTTGTCGTTGCCGATCTGCGTGCAGACGCCGTTGGCGCCACGATGGCGCGCACCGGTGTCGTCCACCGTTATCCAGTCGGCCGTTTCCAGACCAGCACGCAGCACCTCCCGGGTCTCCACCAGGAAATCGTCTTGCCCGTCGATGAGCAGGCGCATGACCTGCCGCTTTGAAATGCAGAGGCCCACCGCCTGCAGCAGCGTGACCAGACGCTCGACCGTCACTTGGCCCTGGTGGTGCTGCATCAGCACGACGCGGCGTAGCTCGGGTCCAAAATGGCCACGGATGCCGTCGGGCAGCGGCGCCACGATCGTCTCGTCGTCCGGCGTCAGCCAGCGCTCGCGGCGGTAGCGCACCACCCGCGCGGTGAGTACCAGATCCTGGACCTGGTACGGCTCGTAGCCCTTGAACTGCGAACCCGGTGGATGCGCCACCCGCAGTACCTCGGTCTCCGGTATGACCCGAGGTGTCACCTTGCCGCGGCGGCGACGATTGGATCGCTTGCCGCCCGGCTTCGGCTCGCCTCCCTTCTCCATGCCGCTCGGCTTGATGGTGGGGCGGCCCTTCAAACCCTTCAACCGGGCGATCTCGTCGCGCTGCGTCGCCACGAGCCGCTTCAAATCCGCCACCTCGCTCAGTAATTTCACCACCAGAGCTTCCAGCTCGGCACGTGGCAGACCGGACGGATCGGCGGGCGGGGGCATGTCATGAGCAAATCGTACTCATCCGAGCCGGGGCAAACAAAAAATTCAACGCTACCCCGGGGTTTTGCCCCTGTTACGTTATCTGGTAAGATGGGCAAAACGGCGGGCCGTTGGCGCCTCAGGCGGGCTGTGCGCGGCAGCGGATGAGGTCTGGAAGCTGCGGGACGGAAGGACTGCCGCAGACGTTGAGCCTGGCGCCGAGATAATCCCAGAAGGCAATGCCGAGCTTCCTGCAAGTCTTGGCGAGCCCGAGGAGGGCGTCGCGGCAGTCGCGACCCATGTCGCTGCGGGTTCCGCCGCTGACGTGGCGCTTGGTCACCTGGCAGCGAATGTCGTTTTCCGAGCCGTTGGTGTGTAACGGGATCTCGGGGTGCTCGAGCACCATCAACAGCTCGGCCTTGTTGGCGTGTAGCCGCTTGAGCAGGCGGTCGAGAGTGGCGAAGCCGGTGTGAAGGCAAAAGATGTAGTCAAACCGAGCACGGAGCTGATCGCGCCGGCATGGTGTCGGGCTGCAACGGTAGTCTTTCAGATCGGCATAGAGCTGCCAGATCAGCGCGCGGACACGTTGCTGGGCGGCGCGCTGCTGGTCGGTGAATGTCTCCAGCTTGTGCACCAGACGCTCGGTGTGGATCCAACAGAGAGCGTGCTGGCCGACGTTGAATTGCCCGGCGTCCCACGGGTCCGGCTGCGCCGGCCCGAGGACAGGCTTACTGACCAGGACCGCTTCGCAGAGGAACCCGTGTGCGTTCACCGCACCCCACAACGCCCCCTCGGTGGCCACGCGTACCGGGTCGGGCGTCACTGGCAAATCGGCAATGCCGAGGCGCTCAAGATGGCGCGTCCAAGCTTTCTCGTCGGCAAATCGCCGCCGCTTGTGCGTCGCCAGTCGCTGGACCAGCGTTCCGGCCAGGGCATGTTCGCGCATGTACTATAACACCATCGAGTCCGGCGTCGCCAATCTGGATGACCCGGCGCTGAAGGAGCGCATCGCTTGCCTCAAGGCGACCCGCGATCAGGCCCAGGCGGACGCCGACCGCGCTCAGGCGATGGCGGAAAGTGCGGGGCAACAAGCGATCACGCCGGCCATGGTCCAAAAATTCGCCAGGACCGCCCGCGAGCGGATCAAGATCGACGGCGGCGGTTATCGCCGCGAACATCTCCGGGCATTGGCCCAGCGCGTCGAGGTCGCGGAGGGCGAAGTCCGCATAATGGGATCGAAGGGCGATCTACTCAGAACCCTTGCCGCCGCCTCGGGCGTGAAATCGGCCACGCCCGGCGTTCGCAGTTCTGTTCTGAATTGGCGGATGGGGTGTCTGCCAACCAGCACGCTACCGGGGTCTACCCAGATATACGAAATACAAAAACTATCGTTATCAATCGCCATGTTTCGTCTATCCGGCCCCATGATCGTCTAGCCGCATCTACAAAGACCTTGGGGGTAGGCTTGGGGGTAGGTTATCCTACCCTCAAGCGTGAGGGTTCCCCGATGGGCAGGCTGACAGCAGCGGCAGTTCGAGCGGCAAAACATCCGTCGAACTCACAGCGCCCAATCCGGATCGGGGATGGTGGCGGCCTCTATCTCCAAGTGGCCGCCGGCGACACGAAGTCTGGCTGCTGCGCTACACCCTGCGCGGCAAGTCACGGGAGATGGGTCTGGGACCGGTCGGCGAGCCGCCTGCCGGCGTACCACTCGCCAAGGCCCGCACGCTGAGCGGCGAGGCGCGCGCGCTGCTGCGCGACGGTCGGGACCCGATTGCTGGAGCGGGAAGCCGTGCGCGCGGCTCGGCGGCGGGCCGAGGTCGAGGCCGGCGAGCGAACCTTCCGCGCTGCGGCAATGGCCCTGGTGGACAGCAAGCGGTCCGGCTGGCGGAACGCCAAGCACGCCGCGCAATGGTTGGCCACGCTCGAAGCATACGCCTTTCCGGTGATCGGTGATCTGCCAGTTGCCGCTGTCGGAACGGACGAAGTCCTGCGAGTGCTGCGTCCGATCTGGGAACGGATACCCGAGACGGCTTCTCGGGTGCGCCAGCGCATTGAGGCCGTGCTCGACGCCGCCCGTGTGAAGGGGTGGCGGACCGGAGAGAACCCGGCCCGCTGGAAAGGTCACCTTGCCGGTGAACTGCCGACAGCCGCGGAAGGTCAGGCGTGTGCGCCATCGGCCTGCGCTCGCCTGGCAGGATATGAGCGCGTTCATGACGGCGCTGGCCGAGCGCAACGGCATTGCGGCGCAGGCGCTGCGCTTCGTGATTTTGACCGCGGCCCGCACGGGCGAGGTGCGGGGCATGCGCTGGCGGGAGGTGGACCTGGACGCGAAGGTCTGGACCGTGCCCGGCGATCGCATGAAGGCGGGGAAGTTGCACCGCGTTCCGCTGTCACCCGCGGCACTGGCGGTGTTGGAGGATGTCCGGCCGCTGATGAAGCCTTCCGATGATCTGGTTTTTCCTAGCGGCCGGCGAGGCAAACCACTTTCTGACATGGCGCTGTCGGAGGTGGTGCGCCGGATGAATGAGCACAGCGAGGAAGGCGCGGCGCCGCGTTGGCGGGATGCGGAAGGTCGCACGGTGGTGCCGCACGGTTTCCGATCCACTTTCCGCGATTGGGCCGGCGAGACGCGACCGGAGGGCCGGGAGGTTGTAGAGGCGGCGCTGGCCCACACTATCGCGACAAGGCCGAGGCGGCTTATGCGCGCTCCGATCTGCTAGAAAAGCGGCGCCCGCTGATGGATGCTTGGGCGGAGCGGTGCGCACGACTGCCGGCTGATGTGGTGACGCTTGCAGGGCGCGCGCGCAACGCAATGGCTTGATACTCCGGGCGGGGGGGCGAACGCACTTTCCCCGACCTTCCGGCGACACCGACACGGCGTGTAGGCTGCCCGCAGCGGGGCTAGAAGTCGCGACCGAACGCCCGGAACTCCGACCGGGCCGCCCCGCTGTCTCCCCATCGGAGTGCGCCGCGGAGGGTGCATGCCTGAGCAACCGGGCTGCCGGCCTGTCGATCCGCCAATCAAGTCGATGATGGCTGCGTGCGAGGTGGTGACCTGGATCGCATTTCGACGTGCGATTCCTGAGGAGCAGTTGGACAGCTTGTTCAAAGTATTGAATCTTCGTAGGGGATGCGTTCCGGCCGATTTCGTGCTAGAAACGTTGGAAGCGCGCGCCGGTCTATCAGGGAATGGCCCCTGTTGCGCCACCCGCCGGGCTAGTGACCCGCATCGTTCTGACAGTTCTTTTCATACCGCCTTCTCTCCGGAAGGACCGCTCATGCTGCGATGGATAAGCAGGCAGCACCGGAGGGAAACTGGAAAGATCCTGTCGTTCGCGGAGACTCTTGCCGGCCTTCTCCGCGCGGAGATTGCCGACGACGAGAAAACGTCGGACCAGCTAGAGGATGCCAAAGCTCAATTGCGCGACCGGGTGGCCGGTGGGTTGCTCGTTGCGCACGGCATTTCGTTGGAGCCAGATGGATCGCGATCCGCGGGGGCCTCCGTCCAGGCTATCCCCGCGACTGTGTTCATGCATCCGGCGATGGCGATCACCGAATCGGGTGAGGCGCACGCGGAAACGATCAAGCCTGCGAAGGAGTTGGGGGCAGCATCCAGCGGCTGCCTCGGTTCGGAAATATTCAGTTCAAGACAGCCGAATTGGGACTTGCGCAATGGGCGCCCAGGGCGGGCCTGACCAACAATGGAGGCAAAGGGTCTCCTTCGTTGAGCGATTCGGTCACAGTGCCGGATGCAGCCTACGTGATGGGCTGCATTGATGCAGGCAAAAAGCCCAAACGCGATGGACTCTCAAGCAATGCCAAGATGAGACGGGGACGACATACCGGCTGGCCCGAGCCGCCTGGGACGCGCTACCGGCAGAGTGGAAGAACCCTCCGCGCAAGGCTGCAAGCTAGCGGGCAGCGGGCGCCCGCTTATCGCCCGCTGCCCGCTTGTTCCATGTCGCCCGCTACCATGTAGATAACGCGGCACCCCAGTGCACTCGGAGGTGCCGACATGGAGATATCTATCCCCCCCGTCGCTGACCGCAGGCGCCATCGCCGCAAGCCCCTGTATGTGCCGGACGACCCGTTGCTGACCGCAGCCGAATCCGCAGCCGAGCGCGGCCAGCGATGTCCACATTCTGGCGTGACGTACGCAGCGGTCCGGTACCGCCGGCTTACTACGTCTCGCCACGCTGCCCGCGCTGGCGCCGCTCGGAACTGCGCGCCGCCTTGGAGGCCTGCCGTGCCCCAGCCAAGAGGTCAGCGTGATTGCTGACCGCCGCTGCATGGGGGTAGCCGATAAATCCACCCGACACCAGAATTCAAGTGATCCGCTCACGCGGTCGGCGTCTCGCCAAGCTGATTCACCCGGACGGCACAATCGAAAATTACGACGACGCCAAACACTTTGACTTGTTCCCCGTGCCGGTGTCGGACTTGGCGGCGCTCCACCGGTTACTCCGCAACCTCTTATACCGTCCTGACTGCGCGGTGGTGCGGGGGGACATCGCAACCCGCGACCGGGTGCGGCATGTGCGCCGGCTTCTGTACCCGGACAGAAGTCCGGCGACCAGCCGACACTCCGAGAGGCGTCACGCCAGTGGGTTGCCCTCGATTTGGAAGGCGTAGAACGGCCCCTGGGCACTCCCCCTGCCGATCTGGCGGGCTGTGCTGCCACAGCCATTGAGCGGCTTCCTGACGCCTTCCGTGGGGCACACTGCATCGTCCAAGCCAGCGCTTCGCACGGCATCAAGTCCGACATCCGGTTGCGGCTTTGGTTCTGGTTGAGCCGCGCCACGTCTGGTACGGAACTGAAACGGTGGTTGCGCGGTATGCCAGCCGATCCGTGCATCTTCGGCGAGGCTCAAGTGACGTACACAGCGGCTCCCGTGTGCGCCGCAGACGGGTCGACTCCGCTTCCTGTACGTATGGCGGTGCTGGCGGGGACAACAAGTGTCCCGTCCCACCTCCCAACGCGCTGGCCGCTCCGCCCCGTGCTGCCGCGCCCCCGGTGCGCCTGGCTGGTAGTCGATCTGGCAACCTCTACACCCGCGCGGCGCTGGTGCGCGCAGCCGATCGCATTATGCATGCCGACAGACGCCATCCGGTCATCATCGCTGAGTGCCGGGGCCTCGCCCGGCTGGTGCATGTTGGACTGCTCGCCAATTAGAGTTGCGGGCGGTGGTGGAGCGCGCGGCGCTGGCATCGGGCAAGAATGACGCAAGCGAGATCGCATCGTGCATTCACCTGGGGCCTTGACCATCCTAGTCAGAGCAAAGTCCCGGGGACGGCACATGGACGGTGAAGATGCCTCCGACATGTCCAGCGCCGAGGCCCTGGTCAATGACGCGCTCGGCACGCTGCCGCCTGCATTCTCGGGATGATGCGCTGGCCCTGGCATTCAGCGCGCGACATGACGGACAACTGCTCTATGTGCCTGCTGGGGCTGTTGGCTGCGCTGGGACGGCAACCGATGGGCGCGTGACGACACGATCTCTCTCGTATTCAACCTATGCCGCCTCGTCTGCCGCGACGCTGCGGCCGACGCAAAGAGTTCTAAAGGGCGGCAAAGCAGTTCGCCAGAAAGCTTGCCAGCGCCGCGACCGTAAAGCCGCCGTCGACACGGCTGGCCCGCTCCGACCCACGCCACGCCCGATCTCCAGACGCGTTCGATGCCGATCCTTGGGCGCTCGACACGCCGGGCGGTGTGGTGGACCTCCGCACCGGAAAAATGCGGGCGCATCGACCATCCGATATGTTCACCAAGTCCACCCGGTTGCTCCCGGCGGCGAGTGCCCACGCTGGATCCGATTCTTGCGAGATCACTTACGGCGATAAAGAGATGATCCGCTACCTGCAGCGGTTCATCGGCTACACCCTGACCGGCGTAATCGAGGAGCACGCCTTCGCCTTCCTGTTCGGTCCAGGTGGCAACGGTAAGTCGGTTCTGCTCGGCACAATAGCGGCCGCGCTGGGCGACTACGCCACTACTGCGATGGGTGATGTCTTTACTGTACGCCAGAGGCAGTGACCAGCATCCGACGCATCTGGCCAGCTTGCGGGCGCTCGAATGGTGCTGGTAACCGAGACCGAAGAAGGCAGGCCGTGGGCCAAGTATCCGCATCAAGGCGCTAACCGGCGGAGACAGGATCGCCGCTCGCGTCATGCGCGGCGACCTGTTCGAGTTTCCGCCGCATTCAAGTTGTGGATCGCTGGCAATCACCGGCCTGTGCTTCGAAACCCTGATCCTGCGATGCGGCGTCGATTGCAATCTGATCCCGCTAACGTTCGTGCCGCCGAAGCCCGACCCGAGTTGCCGGAAGCGCTGCGGGCGGAACTGCCCGGCATCCTGGCGTGGGCGATCCGTGGATGCCTCGAATGGCAGCGAGACGGCTCAACCGCCGGAGATAGTGAGGCAGGCCAGCGACGAATACTTCGCCGAGCAGGACAGCATCGGCAAATGGTTTGCAGAACGGTGCGAGCGGACCAAAGGTTCCGAAACCACGCCATCGCGTGCGCTCTATGCGAATTGGCGGGAATGGGCAACGGTCCGTGGCGAGGTGCC
>CAWABH010000001.1:0-140521 GCA_963780095.1 uncultured Alphaproteobacteria bacterium | reverse complement strand
CTTTCGTATCTGTTCATCGCGCACGATCTTGCGGTGGTGAAGCACATGGCCGACCGCGTGGCGGTGATGTATCTCGGCCAGATCGTCGAAATCGCGCCGAAGGATGTCCTGTTCACCGAGCCGCGCCATCCCTATACGCGCACGCTGCTGACTGCGATCCCGCGGCCGGACCCGCATCGGCACAGCGCGCGGCAATTACCGGGCGGCGACGTGCCGAGCCCGATGAACCCGCCCTCGGGCTGCCGCTTCCACACGCGGTGTCCGTTCGTCATCGATCGCTGTCGCGCGGAGATGCCGATCCTGCGGAAGTGGAGCGAGGGCCACTTCACCGCCTGCCATCGCGCGGCGGAATTGCCGCCGGCGGGTGAGGTGATCGAGCCCGGCCACGTCGCTCCGATGGCTGCCAAGCGTCTGGCACTGTATGCGAAGCGGCGCGCGGAAGTCGGTGCAGCGGCCGAGGGCTGATCGGCACCCCATGTTCAATGCGTCACGCGCGCCGAAACCGACAGCTTCTCCGCAGCCGCAAAAAGCCTCTTGTCCCGCGTCCAGAGTGATGCACCAGGGGTCAGTCGGGCCGCGGCGAGCACATGTACATCGACGTAACTGAGGCCCGAGCCATACAGGCGCTGCTGATCCACAAGTCGCATGACATCGTCGTGGTGAGCGACGATCGCTGACGGCAGACGGCGCAGTTGCAGCAACGTCGCGGCGCGTTGGGGGATGCTACCCAACCCCAACTCACCGATGACGAATGGATGCGCCAATACGTGATCCCGGTCGAGCAGGTCCTGCAGCAATTCGTCGCCGATGCGCAGGTGATCGACCCAAACCGACGTGTCGACCAGGATCACTCGGTCCTGAATCGGCGTCGCGGCGTGAGCTTCAGATCAGGGGCGCTGCCCCCCATTCGGGCAAGTCGGCGTGCAGCTTCACGCTGGACCAGGGCCTGGAGCGCCGCGCGCACCAGAGCGGATTTCTCCTGTATCCCGGTATACTCTTGGGCCGCTTCGACCAGCTCGTCGTCCAAAGTGATCGTTGTACGCACCGCGTAATGCTCCGCCACCAACCTGGCATCTTATTTGGCATCATGTGATGCCCGAATCAATGCCTCACCCAGCCCGCGAACGCCACTTCCTGTCTTCGTGCCTTTGTGCCTTTGTGGTGAACCTGCACTTTTCGAGAGGTCCGCACCATGCCAGCAGTGAACGCCAACATTGCCGCCCCACGCATGCTGCAGGTCGGCGGCGGCGCGGTCCGTCAGATCGCCGAGGTGCTGGCCAAGTTCGGCCTGTCGCGTCCTTTGGTCGTGACCGACCCGTTCATGGTGTCCTCGCGCCACGTGCAGCACTGCCTGGAGCCGCTCGCCGCCGCCGGCATCGCCGTCACCGTGTTCAGCGACACCGTGCCCGACCCGACCGACACCGTGATCGAAGCCGGCGTTGCGGAACTGCTGCGCGGCAACTTCGACTGCCTGATCGGCTTCGGCGGGGGCTCGCCGATCGACACCGCGAAGGCGATGGCCATCCTCGCGGCAGGTGGCGGCAAGATGCGCGACTACAAGGTTCCGGTGCAGGCCGATCGCGGCGCCCTGCCGGTGATCGCCATCCCCACCACCGCCGGCACCGGCAGCGAGTGCACGCGCTTCACCGTCATCACCGACACCGAACGCGACGAGAAGATGCTGATCGCCGGTCTCGGCGCGCTGCCGCTGGCCGCGATCGTGGACTACGAACTGACCTACAGCGTGCCTGCGCGCACCACCGCCGATACCGGCGTGGACAGCCTCACGCACGCGCTGGAAGCCTTCGTCTCCAAGCGGGCCAACCCGTTTTCCGATGCGCTGGCAGTTTCGGCCATGACACTGATTGGCCAGCACATCCGTACCGCCTACACCGAACCGCGCAACGCCGCGGCACGCGAGGGCATGATGCTGGGCGCCACGCAGGCCGGCCTCGCCTTCTCCAACAGTTCGGTCGCTCTGGTGCACGGCATGTCACGGCCGATCGGCGCGCATTTCCATGTCCCGCACGGCCTGTCGAACGCCATGCTGCTGCCGGCGATCACGCGGTTCTCCGTCGTTGCGGCGGAGGCGCGCTACGCCGACGCCGCTCGCCGCATCGGTTTCGCCGGCGATGGCGATGCCGATGCGGCGGCGGCTGCCAAGCTGGTCGCCGGCCTCGAAACGCTGAACACTGAGCTGTCCGTCCCAAGCCCTGCCGCCTATGGCATCGACGAGACTGCGTGGAACGGCAAGATGGCGCTGATGGCCGAACAGGCGCTGGCTTCCGGCAGTCCGGCCAACAATCCGCGCGTACCGACAAGCGGAGATCATGGACTTGTATCGCGAAGTATGGACCGGCGCCCAACGGAACGTGTGACGGCTGATTTGCGTTTGCTCAACGTCGCTTGATAGGGTCAGGCAACAACAGAATTGTGGGACAAGGGAATGGTCCGCTCCGTCGAACAGGCAACCATGCGCAAGGTCTATCTGCGACTCTTGCCGCTTGCGATGCTCGTTTACTTCTTCTGCTACCTTGACCGCATCAACGTGAGCTTCGCCGCTCTCACGATGAACAAGGACATCGGCCTGTCGCAGTGGGCGTACGGGCTGAGTTCGACGGCATTCTATCTCGGCTATTGCCTATTCGAGGTGCCGAGCAACGTCATCCTCGAAAAGGTCGGCGCGCGGATCTGGATCGCGCGCATCATGATCACCTGGGGCATCGCCTCGGCTGCCACTGCCTTCGTCATCGGACCGAACAGCTTCCTCGGGATTCCGATAGCGTGGCAATGCGTTGTCTGTTAGAAACGGATATAGATTCAATATAGCAACGGTTGACATGCTCCACACAGTATCCTGGCCCGCTGAAGCAGCTCTGCCTCCGGCGCCCGCCCGCTCGCCCCTTCGCTTCACGCGATGCCGGGCCTGGTGGGCGCGCTGGTTGCTGGCGCTGGCGATCTGGTGTGTCGCTGCGTCGGTGCGATGGCTGCTTGACGATATCGTCATCAGCGGACCGTTCCTGACGTTTCTTCCGGCAATCGCCCTGACGACTGTGTTCTGCGGAAGACAGCCTGCCGTGGCTGTGATCGTCGGCCTGCTCTTGCAGATCCCGCTTCCACAGGCGCCGACGCACGCCGTTGCTGCCGCCACAATCCGCGGTAATCAGCAGTCGCGTCGCGGTGGGATAGCAGGGCCGGCATGCCGAAGCTCGTGCGTCACGCGCAGTCGGCCGGATGCGGCGATCGACGGAATCATCGATCACGACCTGCAGCGCATCGTCGATGACGGCGATGACCAGCAGAGCGCTGGCGCCCCCTGCTGCGCATATATGTCGTCCATGTCGTGGATGTCGCCGTTCGGCAGCGCCGGTGGCTTTGCCGATCACCATGTGACGATCGTGCCTGATCTTATTGAAGCCGCGATGAATTCGTCGAAGCACATCGCGCCGCGGGCTGCATGTTCGCCGTTGAACTGCGCATGCTCGACTGGCTGGCACTGACGATAGAAGACGGGTCCGACGAGCGGCGGTGTCTGAACGGTCTTGGCCTGTCGATCATGCAGGACCTCGCCGCGGAGCTCGAGGCGGCCTGACCCTGGAAGGTGACTGTGGCACGAGTGAGGGAGTTGCCGGATGTGGTCGAGATCTGGGCGTCGCGGCTCGGCGGTGAGCTCGTGTGCCTTCGACGCGTCGTGGCCTGTTGGCCGAACATGGAGGCTGAAGCCCGGAGGCGGTCGCCATGCAAGCTGCCTGTCACCGAAGCTTCAGGCCGAGAGATGAATCATCCGTGCTCCGCTAGTCCTCCCCTGGTCACAGGCGCCGCCAGGGTCCCGGCGCGGAGCAGCAAAGACAGGGACGAGCTTAGCGGATTCACCACGAAAGCACACGCGCATCGGCTGCGGTGCAAGCAGCTTGCCGCCGATACAGGCGGGCGAAGCTGAGCGCCTGGTGGAAGCTTTCCGGCAACAAACGCATCACTCCCTGCCCCACGCGCATCGCTCGGTGGAGCAACGGCACATCGCATATCGGGTGGATCGACCAATGCGCGAATACATCACTGCGACCAGGCGCTGTCGATAGCCGATATGGGCGGCCGATGCCGTTTGACCTGGACGGGCCACGCGTAGATCACCTACGGATATTCTCGATTTTCGACTGGCTTGGCGGATGCTTCATCCCACGGCACAGACCGATGGCGAACTGGGCAAGCAAGAGCAGAGCCGGAACCAGTCGACACTGTGTGGACGAAGGAAGGATCGGCCATCATGAACATGCATCCAAAGGGCGAACCTAACGAGATAATGATCGACGCCGGCTATGAGACCATCGCCACGCTGCGCCAGATGACCGCTGAGCAGTTACTGCATCTCGGCACACGCCAGGTGGTGTACCTGAAGGCCGGCATGCATGATGGTGAACTGGCCTTCATTCTCTACGGCGCTGACGGGATCCCCCTTGTGATGGTGGACACCGTCGAATCCGCGGTGGAGATGGTCGCTGAACGCGGCCTCGCCTTCGTCGCGATCCATTGAGCGGAAGGCCGTCATATCGCTGATCCTTGCTGGAACTTGCCCCAGCAGGGGCGGGCGCGAAGGCCAGACCAGTCAGTAATGTCGCATTGTTGCCTACCCGCCGTGAGGCAACGCAACTACGGTTTCCGAAAACCCGCGCCATCCGCCGCCTCACGCTCGGCCTCCGCCGTTCTCGGCGATGAATTGTCCACGGTTGCAGCATCCCGGGCGTTACCTACAGGGCGGCGGCGTGCCATTCGAACACACTACGGTCGAGCCTGGCGGCACGACGACCGTTGTTGAAGCCGGGGGCGGGGGATTGTTGCTGCTGACGCACCCCGTGGTCCCGAACAGAATCAGCAGCGGCAGCAGTGCAGAAAGGCGCATACACGTTCCCCTACAGTATGAATGCGGACGACGGTCATTGTCGTCGGCCGGTTGACGGTATCGTCATTGACGATTACCCCTGACCAAGGAACAGTAAAAGCCGCGACCTGACAATCAGGACAATCAGACCAGCTTGTCGCGCGTCAGGAGGGGTATTTAGCCGATGTCGCTCATCTTGCTCATTGTCGTGCTCATTCTGTTGTTCGGCGGCGGGGGCTTCTACGGCCACCGCAGGGGATACTATGGTGGCGGGGGACTGAGTGGCATATTGGGCCTCCTCGTGATTATCCTCATTGTTCTTTTCCTGTTCGGCGGGTTGGGCGGCGGGTATTACCGCTGACTGATTCCTCCTGGTTCGGTTCGTGTCCCCATACAATTCACCAACCGGACGGCGTTGATCTTCGGCATCTCCGGCCAGGACGGCGCGTATCTGGCCGAACTACTGCTCCGCAGGGGCGTCGAGTGCACGGCACCTCGCGCGACAAGGAGAGCGCGCGAGATTCTCCAGTCCGCGTGCCCTGGGTTGTCGATTACGCGCGCCCGGCCGTGTCGAATCGGATCAAATGCCCACGTTGCCCGATCTGCGGCGGGCCGCCAGGAGTTTGTTCGAACTCGAAGAACCGCCCCACCGCAGCGGCATGAACGGCGCGTGAGCCAGCATCGAAGTCGCCGGTCGGCCGCCGCTCCGGATCGAAATGCCCGTACTCGTCGCGACCGCGCACCAAGGCGGCACTCACGCGCACGTCGTTGATCAAACGGCAATGCGGTGGGATGTAGCTGACGCCGATGCCGATGCGGCGCTGGTTCGTGCGGTTCGGCTCGGACGAGTGCACGATGTGGGTATGGTGCAGCGAGATCTGCCCGGCCTTGAGCGGCATCATCACAGCACGCGTGAAGTCCACTTTGTGGTCTATGGTTTGCCCGCGCGACAGCAGGTTGCCCGGCGTGAACGTGTCCTTGTGCGGCCGCTGCCCAATCACGTGACTGCCCGGGATGATCTTGATGCAGCCCATCTCTGATGTGGCGTCGGTCAGTGCGATCCAGGCGGTAATCTGCTCGGCGGGCTCCAGCCCGAAATAGGTGCCGTCCTGATGCCAGGAGACATGCGCCGGATCGTTCGGCTCCTTGAGCCAGGACGTCAGGTGATAGATCAGAATGTTCGGCCCGATCACGCTTTCCACCGCGTCGAGCACTTTCGGGTGGCGCACCAGTTCATCCATCCAGGTGAACAGCAGGTGCGACTTCGAGCGCACCAGATCGGGCAGCTTGCCGAAGGTGTCGCCTTGCTCGCGCTCGAAATCCTCGAGGCGACCGCAAAAATGGCGCACCTCCTCTCGGGTCAGGCAATCCACCGGAAAGAGGAAACCGTCACGTCGGTATTGTGCGACCTGTTCGGATGACAAGCTGGTGGGCATGGGCATCGCTCCAGTCTTGGGGACACTCTGGCAACGGGTAAATCGGGGTGCAAGTCAGGTGGCAGTGGCTAGGCAACAAGGTCAGTGGCCAGCTGTATCCACCTAGTCAAAGCTGCTGTCCTGGAAGCGCCACCGGCAATTTGACGTCGCAGCCGACTGGTGCACAGGCTGACGCTTCAGGCAAGTGTGTGAGTGGATCATGCGACGGGGCGCGGTGTACCTGCTGTCGGCGATGTTCGCCCTGGCCTCGCCCGCGTTGGCGGCGGACCTGCGGCTGGGATTGGCGGTGGAGCCGGATTCGATCGACCCGCACTACCATAATTTCGGCGGCAACAAGGGCCTGATGCCCAATGTGTTCGAGGCCCTCACGTCGATGGACCCGCAGGACCACCTGACCCCCGACCTCGCATTCTCCTGGCGCCTGATCGACGACGCCACCTGGGAATTCAAGCTCCGCGACGGCGTCACCTTCTCCGACGGCGCACCCCTCACGGCGGACGATGTCGCCTTCACCATCGAGCGCGTGCCCAACGTGCTGACCACCGTCACGGACATGTCGGAATACGTGAAGGCGATCGAGCGCGTGGACGTGGCCGATCCGCACATCGTACGCTTCCACACCAAGGGCCCGTTCCCGCTCGCGCCGGAATACCTCTCCGCAATCGGCATCGTGTCGCGCGCGCACGGCGAGGGCGCGAGCACGTCCGACTACAACACCGGCAAGGCCGCGATCGGCACGGGGCCTTTCCGCTTCGTCTCTTGGGCGCGCGGCGACAAGGTCGTGCTGGCGCGCAACGAGACGTGGTGGGGCGAGCGACCTGCCTGGGACAGCGTGACGATCCGCTATATCAAGAACCCAGCCTCGCGGCTGGCAGCACTGCTCGCCGGCGACGTGGACCTGATCGACCAGCTTTCCGTGCAGGACATCGCACGGGTGAAGGGCGATGCGCGGTTCACCGTCGCCTCCGGCCTGTCGGACGATATCGTCGGCTTCGTATTCGACAAGCAGGATCGAGCCTCGCCCAAGATCGCTGGCAACGACGACAGGCCGCTGCCGGCCAATCCGTTCCGTGATCGGCGCGTGCGTGAGGCAGTGAACCTGGCGATCGACCGCGGCGCGATCCGCGACCGGATCATGAACGGCCAGTCCGACCCGGACAGCCAGTACATGAAACCCGGGCAGTACGGCTACGATGCCGATCTGCCGCCGATGCATGCCGATCCGCAGGCTGCGAGGAAGCTGCTCGGGGATGCCGGCTACCCGGACGGCTTCCGATTGGTCCTGTCCTGCCAGAACGATCGCTTCGTAAACGATGCGGCGATCTGCCAGGCGGTGGCGCAGATGCTGACGCGCATCGGCATTGCGACGACGCCCGAGGTGATGCCGCACGCCGTCTGGGTGCCGCGCGCCAACCGACGCGAATTCAGCCTGTTCACCTACTTCTGGACCATCGACACCCCCGAACCGTCGATCATGCTGATCAGTCAGCTCGCAACACCCGATGCCGCGCGCGGCCGTGGCGCGTTCAACCGCGGGATGTACAGCAATGCGGAATTTGATTCCGTGCTGGATCAGGCGCTGGTGACGCTGGACCGCGCGGCACGCGAGGCGCTGCTGGTCAAGGCGACCGACATCGCGTTCCGCGACTATGCGCTGGTGCCGCTGCATCATCAGTTCAACATTGAGGCAATGGACAGACACATTCGCCACACACCGCGGATCGACGGGCGCATCCGCGCTGCCGAGATCGCTCTGCAAAAGGGGGAATAGCGATGGCTGACCAGCATCTGATGCCCACGCATCATCCGCGGGTCATCGGCACGCGGCATATGGTCGCATCCGCCAACTTCCTTGCCGCACAGGCGGGATTTGAAATCCTCGAAGCCGGTGGCAATGCGATCGACGCGGGGGTCGCGGGCGGCATCGCGCTCGGCGTGCTGCAATGTGAGTACGTGCACTTCGCCGGCGTGGCGCCGATCATGATCCATATCGCCGACACGAGCGAGACGGTGTCGATCAGCGGCCTCGGCCCCTGGCCGAAGCTTGCGTCCGCCGCCTGGTTCCGTGAGCACCAGGGTGGCCGCATCCTGTCCAACATCAAACGTACGGTGGTGCCGGCCGCGCCGGACGCGTGGATCACCGCACTCGAGCGCTACGGCACGATGAGTTTTTCCGATGTTGCCGCCTCGGCAATTCGCTTCGGGCGTGAGGGTTTTGGCTTCCAGTCGATCTCGCACGAGATCATGTCGGACAGCGCCGAGACGATCCGCCGATGGCCGCAGAATGCCGCGATCTACCTGCCGGGCGGTGAGGCGCCGAAGCCCGGGCAGCGCTTCTTCCAGACCGATCTGGCGAATTCGATACAGTATATGGCGGACGAGGAATCCGCCGCCGCACGCAAGGGTGGACGCGCGGCCGGGCTCGCCGCCGCGCGGGATGCGTTCTATCGCGGCGACATTGCACAAAAGATCGTCGCGTATCACAAGGCCAATGACGGCTGGCTGCGCGAGGATGATCTGGCGGAATTTCGCGTCGACGTTGAAACGCCGCTGGCCGTCCGCTTCCACGACACCACACTGTTCGGCTGCCGGCCATGGTGCCAGGGGCCGGTTTTGCTGCAGACTCTGAAGATCATCGAAGGCTTCGATCTGCGATCGCTCGGCCACAACACGCCGGCCTACGTTCATATACTTGTAGAGGCGCTGAAGCTCGCGTTCGCGGATCGCCATGCCTATTACGGCGATCCGAAGTTCGTCGATGTGCCAATCGACGCATTGTTGAGCGACGCCTACACTGCGCGGCGATGCGCGTTGATCAATCCGGACGCCGCCTGGCCCGAGATGCCGCCGCCGGGTTCGACCGAGGAGCTTGGCATAACGTCGCGCGTCGCGGTGCCGGCAAAGGCCGACAAGGAATACGCCGAGGGAGATCCGGACACGTCGTATGTTTGCGTGGTCGATCGCCACGGCAACTGCTTCTCCGCGACGCCGAGCGACGGCGCGATCAATGGCCCGGTCATTCCCGGCACCGGTCTCGCGCCGTCGTCACGCGGCATGCAGTCCTGGACCGATCCGGCGCATCCCGCGTGCCTCGCGCCCGGCAAGCGGCCGCGATTGACGCCGAACCCGTCGATTGCGATGCGCGGCGACCGCTGGATCATGCCGTTCGGCTCGCCCGGCAACGACGTGCAGCCTCAGGCGATGCTGCAGATGTTCCTGAATATGTTTGTGTTTGACATGACCCCGCAGCAGGCGATCGAGCAGCCGCGCTTTGCCACCGCAAGTTTCCCCGGCTCGTCCGATCCGCACAGCTACACGCCGCGGCGCATGAGCCTGGAGCGGCGGTTCAGCGACGCGACGGCGCGGGCGCTCGACGGTTTGGGTCACAACGTGAACTGGTGGCGCGAGTGGGAATGGAAGGCCGGCTGCGTCTGCGCGATCCTGAAGGATCGAGAAACCGGCATGATGGAAGGTGGCGCGGATGTGAGACGGCCGGGCGGGGTGCGGGGATGGTAGCGACCCCGCCCCCCAACCCCCTCCCCAAAGGGGAGGGGGAGTGTTGCGACTCCCCCTCCCCTTTGGGGAGGGGGTTGGGGGGCGGGGTGTGGCACGCCGCATTGCTACTCTCGATCGCTCTCCTCTGCACGCCCCGCCCAACATCCGCCGATGCCAACGCGCTGTGGCATATCGTCAGCGAACAGTGCGTACCCGACCAGAAACAGAATCACTCGCCGATACCCTGTGCCAAGGTCGACCTCGCCGACGGCTATGCCGTGCTGAAGGATCGCGTCGGCAACACGCAGTATCTGCTTCTCCCGACAGTTCGCGTGACCGGCATCGAGAGCCCGGAGATCCTTGCGCCGAATGCACCGAACTACTGGGCCGATGCCTGGAAGGCGCGCAGCTTCGTCGAGGACCGCGCCCGCCGGCATCTGCCGCGCAGTGCGATCGGAATGGCGATCAACTCGCTCAACGGGCGCACCCAGAACCAACTGCATATCCATATCGACTGCGTGCGTCTCGACGTGCGGACCGCATTGCGCAAGCACGCAGCGGACATCGGAACGAGCTGGTCGCCGTTCCCCGCGCTGCTTGTCGGTCACGATTACATGGCGATGCGGCTCGAACAGCCCGATCTTGGCGGCGTCAATCCGTTCGCCCTGCTGGCGGACGGCGTTCCGGGTGCGCGGGCCGAGATGGAACGTCAGACGCTGGTGGTGATCGGCGACAGCTTCCAGGGCAAAGACGGTTTCGTGCTGCTCGCCGACCACGCCAGGCCCGACATCGGCAACTGGGGAGCAGGTGAGCAGCTTCTCGACCACGCCTGCGCCGCGGCGACCGTCGCCGCGCGGTAACCCGGCGCCCGCCTGTACCCGCCTATACAATACCGGAGTGCACCATGCAGCTGGGCTTCAACCTGCCGATCAGCGGGCCCGCCTCCGCCGCGCGCAGCGTCACACGCATCGCGCAGGCGGGCGAGGCCATGGGCTACGACTACCTCACCCTGACGGACCACGTCGTCCTGCCCGACATGAGCGTCCCCGGATATCCGTATTCCGAGTCAGGCGAATTTCTCTCCGCCGCGCCCGCCGAGCGCCACGAGCAACTGACCGCCACGGCGTTCATCGCCGCGAAGACCTCGCGCATCCGGCTGGTGCTCGCGGTCATGGTGGTGCCGCACCGTCCGGCGGTGCTTGCGGCCAAGATGCTGTCCACGATCGACGTTCTGTCCGAGGGCCGGCTCGTCGTCGGTATCGGCGCCGGATGGCTGAAGGCGGAATTCGATGCGGTCGTGACCACGCCGTTCGCCGAACGCGGTGCCGTCACCGACGAGTACCTGGAGGCGTTCCGCGCACTCTGGACCGAGGAACACGCGCGCTTCGCCGGCCGCTACACCAAATTTGGCGATCTGATCTTTCAGCCGCGACCGGTGCAGCAGCCGCACCCGCCCATCTGGGTTGGCGGCGAAAGCGGCCCGTCTCTGCGCCGTGCCGCACGCTTCGGCGATGCGTGGTATCCCATCGGCTCAAACAACAAGCACCTGCTCGACACGCTGCCGCGACTGGCGGCGGGCATCGTGCGGCTGCGCAAGCTGACTGCGGAGGCCCGCCGCGATCCTGCCAACGTCTCGGTGGTCTATCGGGTAAAGCGGTACGGCGATGCGGTCCCGCCGGTCGCCTCGGACGGCGAGCGCCGGCTGTTCTCCGGCACCGTTGCCGACATCGTATCCGACCTGCGGGGATTGCGCGACCTGGGCGTGACGGCGATCGACGTCGAGGTGGAGGGCCACGACGCGGACGCGACCATCGCGAACATGCGTTACTTCAAGGAGGCGGTCTTCGCGCGGATGTAGGTGCCTTGGTGGGATCGCTACGCTCCACCCGCCCTACGCGATGCGCACGTCGGCAACCTTGGCGCCCGTGATGCGGAGCAGGTCAGCCGCGCTGGTGCGGAATACGTGACTTGGCGAGCCTGCCGCGGCCCAGATGGGGTCGAGCGTCAGCAGGTCCTGGTCCAGCAGCAGCAGCGGCGGCGTCAGGTGACCCACCGGGGCGACACCGCCGATGGCGAAGCCGGTCGCCTGGCGCACCCAGTCGGCGTCCGCCCGGCCAAGCTGGACCCCGAGCGCCGTGGCAGCCTTCGCCTGATCGACCCGGTTGGCGCCCGAGGTGATCACCACCACCGCCCGCATCCCGCAGCGGAACACGATGGACTTGGCGATCTGCGCCACGCCGCATCCCACCGCGGCCGCCGCGTCGGCCGCGGTGCGCGTGCCGGCGGGGAACTGCGTGATGGTGTCGGCGTGGTCGGCCTGAAGCAGTGCCGTGCGCACACGATCCACCGAGCCGACGGTTTCTGACGCGGACATCCCATATCTCCCGGCAATGGAACCACTGGCCCTCTATATCCACTGGCCGTTCTGCCTGGCCAAGTGCCCGTATTGCGACTTCAATCGCATGTGCGGGACGCATCCCGCAGGTCGTGCGGCGCCCACTGACCTCGATCTTCTTCGGCGGTGGCACGCCGAGTCTGATGGAGCCGGAGACCGTGGCCGTGCTGATCGCGGATGCGAAGCGTCTGTTCACGCCTGTGGATGCGATGGAAATCACCCTGGAAGCCAATCCGACGAGCGTAGAGGCGGAGCGCTTCGCCGCGTTCCGCAATGCCGGGGTGAACCGCGTCTCGATCGGCGTGCAGAGCCTCGACGGGGAGGCGCTGCGGATGCTGGACGGCAACATTCGGCGGCAGAGGCGATTGTCGCGCTGGAGACGGCGCGGGCGATCTTCCCCCGAATTTCGTTCGACCTGATTTATGCGCGCCGGGCCAGACCGTTGTCGAATGGCGGACGGAGTTGCGCCGGGCGCTCGATCTGGCGGCCGACCATCTGTCGCTCTACCAGCTTACCATTGAGCCCGGCACGAAGTTCGAGGCGATGCACCGGCGCGGCGAGATCCTGCTGCCGGACGACGACACCGCCGTCGCGCTGTACGAGGCGACAGCGGATGAGGCGGAGCGCTTCGGCCTGCTGGCCTACGAGGTGTCGAATTACGCGGTGCCGGGCAGCGAGAGCCGGCACAACCTCACGTATTGGCGCTATGGCGACTATGCCGGAATAGGTCCCGGCGCGCATGGCAGGATCACCCTCCCGTCTTCTCCGCTTCCGTCATCTCCGCTTCCGTCGTCATCCGCTTCCGTCGTCATCGCTTCCATCGTCATCCCCGCTTCCATCGTCATCCCCGCTTCCACCGTCATCCCCGCGAAAGCGGGGACCCAGGACAGCGGCACTTCAGCTGCAGGCTCTGGGTTCCCGCTTTCGCGGGAATGACGGGGGCCGCGGGAATGACGGGGGCCGCGGGAGCGACGAGATCGTCGCAACACGGCGCCATCGCGCGCCAGAGCCCTGGGCCGATCGGGTGGAACGCGAGGGGCATGGCACGGTGGAGCAAGTCACTTTGCAACAGACCGAGCGCACGAGAGAGATGCTGGTGATGGGTATGCGGCTGAGCGAGGGGATCGATCCAGCCCGGTTCGCCGCACGGACGGGCATGGCACTCGATGAAGCGCTGGACGCCTCGATCCTGCGGCAGGCGCTGGACGAGGGGTACCTGATCTGGCGGGATGGAAGCCTCGCGACCACACCAGCCGGGCGGCTGCGGCTGGATGCGCTGCTGGCCGCCATCGTGCGCTGACTTGTCCTATGGCGGCCCGGCCGCGTTGAGGGCCAGGGCACGCGCGTAGACCAGCTTGCGCGGCAGTCCAGTCGCGGCGGCGACCAAAGCGGCGGCATCCTTCAGGCTGTTGGTGGCGAGCGCGGCACGCAGGCGTCCGTCGAGGTCCTCCGGATCGTCCTGCTCGGGCGGTCCCACCACGATAGTGACCTCCCCGCGTGCCGCATTGGCCGCATAGTGCGTGGCAAGCTCGGACAGAGAGCCGCGGCGCACTTCCTCGAAGCGCTTGGTCAGTTCGCGCGCCACCGCCGCCGCCCGTCCGCCGAACGCATCCGCCATGTCGGCCAGGGTTTCGGCCAGACGATGCGGTGCCTCGTACCAGATCAGCGTGGCTGACAGGCCGGCGCGCTCGGCGGCGCGGATGCGGCCGAAGGCCGCGCGCCGGGCAGCCTGACGCGGCGGAGGGAAGCCGAGCAGCAGGAACGGCAGCGGTGGCAGGCCCGACAGCACCAGGGCGGTGATGGCGGCGTTCGGCCCGGGCACCGCGCCGATGATCACGCCCGCGGCAATCGCGGCGCGTACCAGGCGATAGCCTGGATCGGAAACCAGCGGCACGCCAGCGTCCGAGACGAGCGCGACGCGCCTGCCCTGGAGCAACATCCCAATCACCGCCGGGATGCTGGCATCCTCGTTATGCTCGTGCAGGGGCTGCAGCTTACCCTTCACGCCGATGGCGGTGAGCAGCCTTGCGGTGTGACGGGTGTCCTCGCAGAGGATCAGATCGGCGGCCCGCAACGCCTCGCGCGCCCGCGGCGTCAGGTCGCCGAGGTTGCCGATCGGGGTGGAAACCAGCACAAGACCTTCCGGCGGGGCGGGCTGGCTGTCCCGCCCGGGCTCGGGAGATGTGGGCCATGCTTCGTCGGGCATTCGTGCTCCTTCTCGGCACACTAGCACTCGGCGCCTGCGATAACGGTGGATACCGCACGGGCCCGGGCGGCTATGGCTTATCGCCTGGCCCTCTTGGCCTGGGCCACCCCGGCACGGCTGGCGGCGCGACCGGTCAACGTGTCGCGATCCTGTTGCCCCTGTCGGGCGCTCGCGCGGATATCGGCCAGGCGATGCTGCACGCCGCTCAGCTCGCGTTCGAGGGGTCGCCCGCATCGTCGCTCGACGTCAAGGACACCGGCGGGACGCCGGACGGCGCGGCGGCGGCGGCACGCAGCGCGATCGGCGACGGCGCCGGATTGATCCTTGGGCCGCTGACATCGGCCGAAACCGCCGCTGTGGCGCCGATTGCCCGCTCGGCCGGGGTTGCCGTGCTCGCCTTCACGAACGACCCGGCGCAGGCCCAGCCAGGTGTCTGGACGCTCGGCATCACGCCCGGTCAGCAGGTGCGGCGCCTGGTGGCCGCGGCGGCGGGACAGGGCAAGTCGCAGATCGCCGCCCTGCTGCCCGAGACGGATTTTGGCCACGCGATGGGACAGGCGTTGGTGCAGGCCACCGCGAGCGACGGCCTTCCATCGCCGAATGTGCGCTTCTATGGGCGCGGCATGCCGGCCATCAATGCTGCGGCGCGAGACGTGTCGGAGTATGCGACCAGGCGCGGGCCGATCGATGCGCAGATCCGCGAGGCGCGCGCACTCGGCACGCCCGAGGGCCGGCGGCAGGCCCAGGATCTGGCCAAGACGGGGATCGCGCCGCCGAGCTTCAGCGCGCTGCTGCTGGCCGATACCGGTGGCGAAGTGCTCTCCGAGATCGCCGCGGTGCTGCCGTACTACGACGTGGATCGGTCGGCGGTGAAGATCATGGGCCCGGCGCTCTGGGCGTCGCCTTCGAGCGGATCCGGCCAGTTTCCCGGCGCGTGGTATGCCGCGCCCGATCCCGCCGCGCGCGGCAATTTCGAGCAGAGCTACACGGCGAAATACGGCAGTCCGCCGCCGCCACTGGCGGACCTCGCGTTCGACGCCGCCTCGATCGCTCGGGTGCTGGGGGGTCGGGCAGGGTACTCCGTGGGTGCGCTGACCCAGCCGGCGGGCTTCGTCGGCGTGGACGGCTGGTTCGCCCTGCTGTCGGACGGCCAGGTGCGCCGAGCCCTGGCGGTGTTCGCCATCGAGCGCGGCGGCCCGCAGATGGTGGAGCCCGCCCCGCAGTCGGGTTCGGCGCCGGGGGCGTAACCAGCGGCGCGGGTCGCCAGTACTTCGGCACGGAGAGTTTGGCGGGTTGCGAGGTGAGGCAAGCCTCGGCGTTCAGGATCGCCGGACGACCGGAAGGGAGCCGCTGCGTGGACGCCCACTCTCGACCCAGGTCGGCCATCAGCAGCCCGTTCAGGTGATCGCGGAAGCGCAGGTTCACGGAGGCCCTTCGCCGGCGGGCGAATCGGCGCGGCGGGACCAGCCGTGGGCCGGCCCCCGGCCTTCGCCGGGGCAGGCCCGTGCGTCACGCCTCGATGGTCCGAGATACCGGTTCAGGGCGGCCCGGTGCCGGGCGTCACCGCGAATGGCAGATGCGGTGGCGGTCCCGCGGGATGCCCGGCGGCGGGCGGATTGAGCAGCCACACGCTGATCCGCTTCCATGTGTCCTTGAACAGGGTGGCGAGGTTGCCGCCGTTCTCGATGATGGCCAGGGAGAGTTCGCGCCACAGCGGGTTGCTCGGCACGATTCCGAGGTCGCGGCAGATGTCGGCGATGACGGCGCCGACCGGGCGGCGGCGGACCTCGGCTGCGATGTCCTCGGGCGTGGGCAGACGGGCGAGACCTGTGTCGGTGGGGCTGGCGCTTCGGTCCGCGGGTCGGGCGGCGCGCGGTTGGCGAGGGGATGGGGCGCTCGGCGCGGCTGGTGCGGCGGGCTCGCGGGCGAGGCGGCTGGTCAGTCTGGTTTCGAGCGCGGCGGCGCGAAGCAGGCCGCGGGCGATGCGCGCGAGGATTTCCCCGATGTCGATGGTGCCGAAGTGCCGCGTGACGTCGGCGAGGTTGGTGGCGGCGGTGCGCTGTTGCAGCGTGGTGGCGAGTTGCCTGCCGTAGTCGATCAGCGTGCGGACGAGGGTGAGGAGGCGGCCGGTGCGGCTGGGTGCGTCCGCGCCGGTGGCCGGCCGATCCTGGTGGGGATCGGGGCGGTTGGTTGGGACGGCGGCGGTGGGCGGGGCGGACATGAACGGGACAAGAACATAGGTGGAGGGGCGGTGGCAAGGAATATTTTCCTCTGATGGCTGCACGCCGGATGGGCTGGGTGATGGGCGCCACGCGGACCATGGCGCACAATATCGGGTGGTCCGGCTATGAATGGTCTGCGGCTAGGCCGCGGCAGACGCTTGCCTGTCGACGGGTCGTTCGCGGGTGCACTGCAACCACGTCTTCGGCCATACTCTGCTTGTAGAGTGAATTACTTGCTCTTGGATGGGGTCGGATGCCGCGTAACATGGTTTATGGCAAGTCGGGGCAGGGCGGCTTAGGAAGCGCCCGGCATCCCGGCAGGATCGCGCGCAGCATGGCGAACCGCGTGGATGATGATCTCGGTTTCCGTGGCCTCGTAGAAAATCAAATAGGGGTGAGGTAACGCGGTCATGCGCCGGATGGTCGGATCGTCCGTGCAAGTGCCGATGCCGGGATATAGCAACAGAAGGTCGATGATCGCTTGGAGGCGGGCTTGAACACGCCGCGCGCCTTGCGGCGAATGAGCCGCGATGTAGTCGAGGACTGAGTTGAGGTCGGCGAGTGCCGGAAGGGTGTAGCGGAGCTTCACAAACCGTGTTTGGCCCACGCGGCCCGCACTTGCTCGTCACTCGCGAATTCACCGCGCGCGGCGGCGGATTTCGAGGCGGCGACAGCGGCGCGTTCCTTAGTCGAGAGCGCAACCGGCGGCTCATCATCCGTTCCGGCAAGCCGCAGCACAGCGCGGGCGATACAGTCCTGATCGTCCGGGGGCAGTTTGCGCACGGCTTGGAGCGCATCATCGAGAAGCTTCGTCATTATTCGAGTGTAGCACGCCGTGGTGAGAAAACAATCCTCTCAGTCGTCGCAGCGGTGTCGGCTGCCCCGAAAGTCCGAGCAGTAAGGCTCCGATGACGTGCTGGCATTCCAAATAAACTCCATCGATTTTCCTTCGCTGCGCGCGTGGTCAACATCGGCGCTAATGACCGAGACATGCCCATTCTGATCGAAGGTAAAATTCACGACTCCTGATCCTTCGCGTTCTCCCTTGGAATAATTGCTTATGAAATGCAGGCCAAGCGGGACTTCACGCCCCTTCACACCCATTGTTTTGATAACGTCTTCACGTGAAGCACCGCGCATACTCAGTAGAAAGCTCTCGGTCAGCGCCCGGCAGGAAATGTCCTGCCTGCTGTCATCGCCCCAGCACTGACCATTACCGGCAATTGCCGATTGCGAAAAAAGAAGAAGGGCAATCAGGAGTCCCCGCAAGCCGACTTCACGCATCTGGCCCACGTGTCGCGACCTCAACGGCAACGCCATTTATCCAGCCATAGGCGCGCTGGAATGCAGCCTGCGCATCATTTGCTTTCCCCTCGGCGAGAGCCACCTGGCCTGTGTGAAGTTCTGTGGAGACGTTCGACAGCCGCAAGCGCCATCTGTCAGCTCCGCCCAATTAGCTGGGTGAACCACCAGAATCCAGATGACCAAGGCAATCACACCAACGACGAATAGCCCGGCTGCGGTCAGAATGGCCGCCAGCAGCATAAGGGGCGAGCGTCGTCCAGGTGGCGAAATGGCAAATGCGATCGGCACAGCAATGAAGGCCCACAGCAGCGAATAGTTTTGCGTCTCCATGGCCAAGGGCACCGAGCCTGTGGCTGCCACCACGGCGAGGAAGGCAAACCCGAAGTCCCTCCACTTGGTACCGATGGCCCGATGATACTGCGCTCGCATCCATTCGAAGTCGGCTTGTTCGGGTTCGGATAGCGGTTCGCTATGGCCGGCAATGACTTCCTCGAAAGCCAGCCGCTCCGCCTGGAGCCTTGGGACGGATTTGCCCTTCAGTTGGGCGGTGAAGAATGCCCGTTTCTCTGCAAGAACTCATGGCATCCATGAACGCCAGCGGATCAGCCTGGGAGGCAATTCTGGACGCCTTCGCCTTGCCGCCCGAAGACTGCCGGGAGATGTAGGACAGCCCGGAACCGGGCACGCCAACCGTCGTGCGAACACCTTGCGGGCCAACGTTCACCCTTGCCCCCTTCACGCCAAGGCTGACCGATGGCCCGCTCTTGGCGAGGTTGAGACGCACACCGGGCAGGATTTGCTTGGAGCGGTGAAACCGGAAATAGCCCATAAAGAGGCCTCTTAAATATTTCGCAACTTATACAATTGGCGTCTCAGTGGTTTATGTCAATTCGCCCGTCTTATCGCTGTGCCCGCGCGAGTTCCATCCCGTCTTCTTATCTGTTGTTCCTCATAGCCATGCAACCGCGTCAGAGGGCAAGCGCTGTCGCGGGTAGGCCAGTGTTTCGGCCAGCCCGCTTTTGCTCACTAGCAGTATTTTTGAAAACGGGTGTTCGAGGTGAAGTTGAGACAACGCATACCTGAAAACATCGCCGTCCGCGAGCCAGAAGTCATGATTAAGGAGGGCAAGCCATACCGGGCCGCTCTTCAAAATATAGCGACACTTGTGCGCCTTATCTTCTATACGGTTTTTGAGGGCTAGGCGCGTGTCATCTCCAAGATCGAACGCTCCGGTTCGATGCATCCATCCGATATTCACCTTCTTGGGCGGCGTTTCTTCGTGATGGTCGAAATATATTTCGAACCGGTTGTCATTCACCTGAACGCAATGAGCGGCAGGGAAAGCCTCGGGTCGGGTTTCGAGACGGCGGCGCAGATACCGAGATAGCCACCATTTCGTTTTGCTCCGCTGGTAAATGGGCGCGTGAGTGACAAGCGTGATCCCGTGGCAGTCGGGTATCAGCGGGCCTAACTCCCGATCGAGCGCGTCGCCAAAAGCGCCGGTCGCAATGTCGTCGGCTATCAATGAGCGCGTGCCATCCTTGTCGGCGACGGGCTGCATGAGTGTCGAAATCTCAACGGGGATGCGATTGCCGCCCAAGCATATGTAAGCGTCTGGAGGATCGTCACCAGGACACCACGGCGCGGAATATTCGCGCGCCACCGCGGTAATCACAAACTGTTCGTCGTCACGAAGGCTCACGCCTTTTCTCCTCGGGGTGCTTTCCGCGTCGCCCAGCGCATGCTGCTACACGCGTTACACAACTAATGTAATAGGCGCAAAAAACTTTAGAAAATCTCGTTTGTGCTGTCGGGCGGTCATGCCGACAATCTCGAAATCGTCGCCCTACCGACGTTGTAGCTCTGCGCCAGCTCCTTGAGTGTCGCGCCCTCGGCCCGCCGCCGCCGTGCTTCCTTCTGCTGCTGCGGCGTGAGCTTCGGGGGGCGGCCCATGTGCTGCCCGCGCGCCTTCGCCCGGCTCCGGCCTTCCGCCGTGCGGGTGCGGATCAGGTCACGCTCCACGTCCGCCAGCCCGCCGAGAACGGCAATCATCAGCCGCCCGGTGCTGGTGGATGTGTCGGCCCACGGCTCGGCCAGTGACCGGAATTGCCCGCCCGCGTCCACGATCTGCTTGACGATGGCGAACAGGTCGAAGGTCGAGCGGGCGAGGCGGTCGATCCGCGTCACCGTCACCACGTCGCCGGGGGCGAGGGCTTTCAGCATCCGCAGCAACTCGCGCCGGGTCGGCTGCGCGCCGCTGGCCTTCTCCCGGTAAATCCGGGCGCAGCCGTCCGCGCGCAACTGCGCAAGCTGCGCGTCGAGCGTCTGCCCGTAGGTGCTGACGCGGGCATAGCCGAGGCGGCGATTTTGCGGGTTCTTTCGGTCATATGTTGCGGGCAACGTAACCCATTGAAATATCGGGGTCAATGGAAGCGCCCGAAAGTCTTGAGTTTCGCAACGTAGGCAGTACGGACCGAACTTAAGTGACAATCGTCATCGCTCATGGCTCGTTACCCGAACGTGCGCTTTGGCAACGGCGGCGTGGGATAGCGGCCCATTTTGTTATTCCAGTAGGCCCACGAGCGCGGGTCGATGATGCCGGGCGGCGCTTTGTCGAGCGCTTCGCGGAAATCGTCGTCCGACACGTAGCGGCGCAGCGCCTTCATGTCATCATGCGTGGCGTGCTTCATCGCGTAGGCCATGAAGCGGATCGGGTCTTCGAGCGCTTCGGCGGGTTCCTCGAACCAGACAACCCGCCGCGCAACCGCTTCCGTCTCCGGGTTGAGCGGGATCGGCTTCATTGGGATGGCCCGTTGCTGGTGCCGCGCGGGTGAGCGGCGCGGCCAATCGTCGGCAGGCGGTCAAGATCGACCTCACGCGCCGCCTTGGCGAGACGATCCTTGGTCGCCTTCGCAAGGCGGCGCAGGTTTCCTTCAGCGAAGAATGAAAGCGCCTTCAGCGCAATCTGCGGATTGAATTGCGGGCCGTAGAGTGCCTGTGCGCTTGCCAGCGCGGTCGAAAGGTCAATCCGCCCGTCGCGAAGGATGGCGTCGATGTCCCGATAGTCCTTGGCTTCGGCGCGAAGTTGCACCACGTTTACCTTTGTTCCCGCAAGGTCCAGCAAGGATGCAATCCGCAACCCGTTGCCGGGCACGATATGCGGCGGCGCAAGGCGCGGTAAGCCCGGCACTCCGAAAAAAGAAAGCTTCACCGGGCCGCCCCGGTCGACGATGCCGCTCATGGTATTCGGCTCGCGCTGCGTGATCGTCGCGGCAGCCATGAAAGGAATGGATGCTGTCAGCTTCGCCGGGTCGAATGGCCGGTTGCCGAAAAAGTCGAAGTCTAAGGATTGGCGGTGGCCGAGATGCAGCGCGACCGCCGTTCCGCCATACAGCACGAACTCCGGGGGAACAGTGGCAAGCTCATCCCAGAGCCGCCGCGCCGGCTTTGGAAGTATGTCGAGGTGGGGCGCAAAATCGTCAGTCATGCTGTCATATTATAGCCCGGACAGGACGGGAGGCGACCGACCGCCTGCTATACGTCCCGTTCTCATAATTCTTGATTTACGCACCGCGCAGAAAGTTATTAGGCTCCGTTGAAGCCACCGCTCCCGTCTGAGCGCCACATTGAACCAAGGCCGCCAGCGAAGAGTTCGCAACCATTATTCGGAATCCTAGATCCTTTTCCGATTCGATTATGTCGTCGGTCATTCCCAAGTGTGGGTCATCCGCCGGATTCGCACTCGAGGCGAGGTTAGAACCTCTCTGTAGAGGTGCTACTCGCGCTTCGACAGGTCGATGATTGCCGCAAATCCCTTTTCCGTCCCGAACGCGAGATGCGTGCCATCCGGGCTCCAGGCCAGCGCGGAGACCGGACTGTGCTCCGGTGGCGCCACCGGCAGGATGCGGGACGTGTTGATGTCGGCCAGAACCACCAGCCCGTCGGCGAAACCGCCCGCAACCATCTCCTGCAGCGGATGGCTCGCGACCTGGGTGCAGAGAATGCCGTCGCCGCCGGCGAGTTCGATCGGCGCCTTTCCCATCGGCCCGCCGCCGAAGAACGGCCACAGCACCATTGCATCCGCGCCGCTGCTCGCCAGCCATTTGCCGTTGCGGGTGAACGTCAGCGTCTGTGTCTTTGACGGGTAGCCGCTCATGCGCAGGTGCTGGCCGTCGGACAGCCGCCAGCCATGCAGCGCGTTCTCCTGCATCGCCGTCACCACCGCATCGCCGTCCGGATGGATCGCCAGCGCGGTGTGGCTGCCCTTCCATTCGAGCTTGCGCGGGCTGTCGGTCTTCGCCGCGACGAACCAGAGAGTGGCGCCGTTGTAGTGCGAGGCGGCGACGCGCTTGCCCTTGGCATCGAATGCGAGACCGGTAACCGCGGAAGGATGCGGGAATTCCTTCAGCTTCTGTCCGGACTGGTCGAACAGGTGGACCATCTTGCCGACGGCACAGGCGATCAGCCCGTTGCCCTTGTCGCCCGGATGGCTCGCGACATGCTCCACCCATTTCATGCGGAAGTCGGCAATGGCGCTGACCGCGTCGTCGTCGCCGATGCGACGGAACGTCCCGTCATCGCCGCCGGAGATGAAGCCGGTCGGGTTCGCGTCCGGAGCGAGCGCGAGCGCGGCACCGTCGTGGACCTCGACCTTCCGCCAGTTCGCCTTGTCTGCGACGGAGACGAGGTGCAGCGATCCGTCGCCGAGTGCGAACGCCGCCGTCCGGCTGGCGCGGTCGAAGCGAACCGCGACAACGAATGCATCCAGGTCGCGGTGGATGCCGCGAGTGCCGAGCAGGAACTGGGCGACGGTGTCGCTCATGATGCGGCGCCCCCTCCCCCCAGCCCCCTCCCGCAAGGGGAGGGGGAGTAGTTGTACAACTACTCCCCCTCCCCTTGCGGGAGGGGGTTGGGGGGAGGGGGCCGCGCGCGTGGTCATCCGCCTATTCGACCACACAGCCCTCGAACCCACGGCGCAATCGCGGCCGGTTCAGCTTTCGGCCGATGAACACGATCCGGCTGACGCGCGGCTCGCCTTCCTTCCAGGGACCGATGAAATCCCCGTCGGCGATCATGTGCACCGCCTGGAAGGCAAAGCGGCGATTTTCGTTGGCGTAGGACAGAATGCCCTTCGTGCGCAGCAGATCCGGCCCCTCCAATTGCAGCAATGCCCCGATCCAGGCGTTGAACTTCTCCGGGTCGATCGGCTTTTCCACCTCGAAGCTGACCGACGTCACGTCGTCGTTGTGCTCATGCGTGTCATCGGTCAGGAAGTCGGGCGCCATCTGCAGCACGCGGTTCAGATCGAAGGCGCCGCGATTGAGCACCTGGTCGATCGGCAGCGCGGCGCGCTCGGTGCGATGGATCACCGCGAAGCGGTTGATCGCGCGGATCTTCTTCTCGACCTCCTCCAACTCCTCCGGCGAAACCAGGTCCGTCTTGTTCAGCACGATGACATCGGCGAACGCGATCTGATCCGCCGCCTCGTGACTGTCCTCCAGCCGCTGCGGCAGATGCTTGGCGTCAACCACGGTGACGATCGCATCCAGCCGCGCCTTGGACCGCACGCCCTCGTCCACGAAGAAGGTCTGCGCGACCGGGGCCGGGTTCGCCAGGCCCGTGGTCTCGATGATGATGCCGTCGAACCTGCCGCGCCGCTTCATCAGCCCGCCGACGATGCGGATCAGGTCGCCGCGTACCGTGCAGCAGATGCAGCCGTTGTTCATCTCGAACACTTCCTCGTCCGTATCCACGACGAGGTCGTTGTCCACGCCCAGTTCGCCGAACTCGTTGATCACCACCGCGTATTTGCGGCCGTGCTGCTCGGTGAGGATGCGGTTCAGCAGCGTGGTCTTGCCGGCGCCGAGATAGCCGGTGAGCACCGTCACCGGCACCAGTCCGTCCCCTTGTGCCTCGGTATCCGCATTCGCCATCAGGTCAACTCCGATTTCGATCCTTACAGCATGAGTTGCCGCGACCGAAGGCCGGGTCAAGGCCGGTCATGGCGAAAAGTCGCCAGAATCGCGTGGCGCAGCGATGCGAGCGATGCAAGGGTTGGCGGGAGGTCGAACCGCCGCGCCCGCGAGCGGCCCGCCGCCGCGAGGCTGTCGCGCCGCGCCTCGTCGCGGGCGAGGGCAAGGATGGCATCGGCCAACGCCGCCGGGTCATCCGGGTCCGCGTAGAGGGCGGCATCGCCCGCCACCTCCGGCAGCCCGCCGCGCGGCGAGCAGATCAGCGCGGCGCCGCTCGCCATCGCCTCGAGCGCCGTGAGGCCGAATGGCTCCTGCCAGCGGCTGGGCACCACCACAATGGACGCGCCTGCCAGCGCGGCGAGCACCTCGGGATGGTCGCGATAGCCGAGCACGGCCACGCCGGCGGCCTGGGCGGCGTCGCGCACGCTACGGACGAAGCGCGTGTCCGGGCTGTCGGCCCGCGAGCGGTCCGCACCGATGATCTCGGCGCGCCAGCCGGGAAGCCGCGGCAACGCGATGGCACAGGCGGCGACGAAGGCGTCCGGCGCCTTCTCCGGCACCACGCGGCCGACGAACAGGATGACCCGCGCGCGTTGCCGGGGTGGCGGCAGGGCAGACAGGTCGATGCAGTTCGGCAGAACAACGGGCATCGTGGGCGGCGCGGCGACGCCCTCGAGCAGCCGGTGGCGCAGATAGTCGGATACGGTAACGACGCCAGCCATGCGCGACAGCAGGGTATGCCGCTCGGCTGGCGTGCGCGCGGACCGCATGCTCTGGGGGTCGTTGTGCAGGAACAGGCTGATCCGCGCGGCGGGCAGGCGCCGAACCAGCGCGAGCGCCACCTCCGGACGGTTGTGCACCTCGATCAGCGCGGGCCGCAGGCGACGCAGCAGCTTGGCGACGCCGGCGGCATAGCGCGTGTTGATGTTGCCCGGCAGCCAGAATGGCGGGCGGGCGGTGCGGAACTCGGTGCCGGCGAACGTGGGGCCGGCCTGCTGGCCGCCGATCACCGTCGTGCGGAAATCGGGGGTGGCGGCGAGGCGATGGGCGATCAGTCCGATCGCGCCGGTCCTCCCCGGGCCGAAGCCCTCGCGCGGGGGCAGGAGAATTGCCACCAACGGAGCCGGGGCAGGACTGGAAGTACCGCTTCCAGTCCGCCATGGTGCTGACAAATCCGCCTGCGACTCTATCTGCACTTCGCACCTCTATCTGTGCCCCGCAGCCCGAACTCCCTGGAACGGACCCTTATGGCGGCCCGCCGCGCTCTTGTCGTGCTTATCGTCCTGCTGACCGCCATTGGCCTGGGCCTGTTGCTACTCCAGGTGCTGGCGCCCGGCGGCTGGACGCTGCCCAAGCTGGTGATGCTGGTGGCCTTTCTCGGCACGGCGCCGTGGACCGGGCTCTGCCTCGCCAATGGGCTGATCGGCTTCCTTATCCTGATCTTCTGCCGCGATCCGGTGCGGGCGGTGTTTCCGCCCCCTCCCCGCCCCTCCCCCGCTCTGCGAGGGAGGGGCGGGGAGGGGGCGCCATGCACGGCGATTGTGGTCACGGTCCGCAACGAGGACATGCGCCTTCTGCTGCCGTCGCTGCGGCGTCTGCTCAATGATCTGGACGCCGCCGGCACCGACAACGCGTTCGGCTTGTTCATCCTGTCCGACACGCAGGAGCCGTGGGTCGCGGCGACCGAGGGGCAGCAGGTGGCGGCATTCCGCGCGGAAGATCGCGATCCGGGGCGCATCCGCTACCGTAGGCGCACCGCCAACACCGGCTTCAAGGCCGGCAACATCATGGATTTCCTTGACCGCCACGCCGACGGGTTCGAACTGATGGTGACGCTCGACGCCGATTCCGAGATGTCGGCCAACGCGGTGCTGCGCCTGGTGCAGGCCATCCGGGCCGACCCCTCACTGGCTATCGTGCAGCACCTGACGGTGGGTCTGCCGGCCCAGGGCGCCTTCCCGCGGTTGTTCCAGTTCGGCATGCGCGCCGGGATGCGGACCTGGGCGACGGGGCAGGCCTGGTGGCAGGGCGACCAGGGCTCTTATTGGGGGCACAATGCCGTCGTCCGCATCGCCCCGTTCCACACGCATTGCCGGCTGCCGCTGCTGCCGGACGGGCGTCATATCCTGTCGCACGACCAGATCGAGGCGGCGGTGCTGAGTGGCGCCGGCTGGGGCGTGCGCGTGCTGCCGGACGAGGATGGGTCCTGGGAGGCGAACCCGCCAGCGCTGCCGGAATTCCTCCGCCGCGAACTGCGCTGGCTGGCGGGCAACCTGCAGTATCGGCATTTGCTGCGGCGACGAGACCTGCGCCCGATCGGGCGTTGGCAGCTCATGCAGGCGATCCTGCTGTTTGCGGGGATGCCGTTCTACTTACTGTTCCTGCTCGCCGCCGCAGTCGCTGCCGCGACCGATGATGTGTCGCCGTTTCCCGCGGTTTCGGCCCTGACTGCCGCCTGGCTCGGCGCACTCTATGCACCGAAGCTGCTGGGCTACGCCGAGGTGGCGCTCTCGCCGGACAAACGGGCACGCTACGGAGGGATGGCGCGGTTCGCCCGCGGAGCCATCGCGGAGTTCGCCTTCACCTTGCTGCTGGATGCCATATCGGCGGCGGCGAAGACCGGGGCCATGCTGCGCATGGCGTTGGGTGTGCGTGCCGGCTGGGCGCGGCAAAATCGAGTCGACCGCGGCGTGGGCTGGGACGAGGCGACGCGTTTGCTATGGCCACAGACGGTGCTCGGCGCGCTGGCGTTCGCCGGATTCGCCTCCGCCGGCTGGGTGGCGACGCTGTGGGCGCTGCCCCTCGCGGGTGGTCTTCTGATGGCAATCCCGCTCTGTGTCCTGACGGCCGATCCGCGCTTCGGACGCTGGATGCGCCGGCGACAGATCGCCGCGATCCCGGAGGAGATCAGCCTCCATCCGGTTCGGGAACGCACTCGCGCCGCGCCCGCGCCGGCGCTAGCGTTGCAGGCTCAGGCCGAACCGGATTGAGGGGAAACACACCATGCTGACCCGCCGCTCGCTGCTGGCCGCCTCGGCGGCTTCACCCGTGCTGTCCTATGTCGGCGGGATGCGCGCCGAAGCCGCCACGCCGAAAGACGTTGTGGTGATGGGCAAGCAGATCGACGACATGATCGCGCTCGACCCCGCCCAGGCCTACGAGTTCACCGATAACGAGCTGGACGGCAACATCTACCGCAAGCTGGTGATGCCGGACCCGAAGACCGGCACCACGGTCATCGGCGACCTTGCCGAGAAGTTCGAGGTCAGCGCGGACGGTCTGACCTTCACCTTCCACATGCGGCGCGACGCGAGGTTCGATTCCGGCAAGCCCGTAACGGCGCAGGATGCCGAGTTCTCGTTCCATCGCATCGTGCAGATGAACAAGACCCCGGCGTTCATCATCACCCAGTTCGGCTTCGACAAGGACAACGTGGCGAAGCTCATCCGCGCGACGGACGACACGACTCTGGTGATGACCCTGCCGGCCCCGCAGGCCACCAGCTTCGTGCTGTTCTGCATCTCGGCCAATGTCGGCGGCATCGTCGAGAAGGCCGCGGCGCTGGAACATCAGCAGGACAACGACTTCGGCAATGCCTGGCTGAACAACAACAGCGCGGGCGCCGGGCCGTTCAAGCTGAGTTCGTGGAAGGCGAGCGATACGGTGATCCTGGATGCCAATCCGCATGCCGCGACGCCGCCCGGAGCGAAGCGCGTGGTGATCCGGCACATGAAGGACCCGTCGACCCAGCTGCTTTCGTTGCAGCGCGGCGATATCGACATCGCGCGCAATCTGGGCGCCGATCAGCTCAAGTCCCTGGTGGGGAATGCGAATTTTCATACCGTGTCGGCGCCGCAGGGCACGTCGATGTATTTCGCCATGAACCGGGCGGTGCCGGAACTGGCGAAGAAGGAGGTGCAGCAGGCGATCAAATGGGCGATCGACTACGAGGCGATCGCCAAGAACATCACACCCGGCGTGTGGCGCGTGTCGCAGTCCTTCCTGCCCGTGGGCCTGCCCGGCGCGCTGCCGGAGACGCCGTTCCACAAGGACGTTGCCAAGGCGAAGCAGCTTATGGCGGCGGCCGGACTGGCTGGCGGCTTTTCGGTCAGCATGGATTACTCATCGATCTGGCCAACCTGCCGACATCGCGCAGGCGATCCAGGCGGACCTCGGCGCGATCGGCATCAAGCTGCAGTTGCTGCCCGGCGAGCAGAAGCAGGTCGTGACCAAGACGCGCGCGCGGCAGCACCAGATGGCGCTGCTGACGTGGTTCACCGACTACATCGATCCGAATTCCAATGCGCAGGCCTGGTGCGCCGACCCGGACGATTCCGACGACAGCAAGCTGAAGATCCTGGCCTGGCGCAGCCACTTCGCCGACAAGGAGATGACGGACGAGGTGGATCAGGCGACCAAGGAACTCGACGGCGAGAAGCGCATGGCGATCTATGCCAGCCTGCAACGGCAGATGTGGGAACGCGGGCCGTTCGTCTTCCTGCTGCAGGCCGACGAGATCGCGGTGATGCCGAAGAATGTCACTGGCTTCCAGCTTGGTCCGACGCCTGATTACTTCCGCTATGCGCCGATCCGGAAAGGTTGAGGCCTTTCCTGCGGCCGCGCAGGGGTATGTCAAATCGAAATCAGGCAGGTCTCCGCAGTCGCGCAAGGCGGCGAAGGCACTCGGGGCAGGTCACCTGGTTCGCGGGCGGTTCAGCCCATCCGGATTTCACGCCCGGCTCCGTCGAGCATAGTGCGATGCGACAGAATGGCGTGACCGCGTGGAATACCGGCTTGCGCGCGTCCGAGTATGTGACTGTCGCCCTGCGGAGCGCCACGAATTCGCGCGGCACGTGCGTAATTGAAGTCGCCATCGTCGGATTGGTATCGGGGAACCGTCGATTTGGGGAAGCGCTTTCCTGTCGCGGTTCCGGAGCGATGCGTCGCACTCGATCAGTCGGTGCGCGATCGCGCATTACCTCACCGCCGGATTGTGGTCTTGATCTCAACCTGAATCGATGGGTAGCATGTGTCATCGGAAACTCCGTGCAGGGGGTGTACCCCCGGCGACCTCACAGCAATGGAACTTGCAGCTCCTTCCCCACACTCGGTAAGACCATCTCGCGCCGTGTTTGACTCTCAGGCCTTGGCCCAGACGCACACAATGTGTCTGCCATCGTGAGGGTGCAACAGAACGTCGCGCGCCAGCGGCAAATTCCTGTTCGAAAGCCCAAGTAGAGACATTGGCGAATTGGCTGGAGATTGCTCGGGCATGCCTACGATGCCCCCTCTCGCTCACTGCTGCCCACAACATTGCGAAGGATCATCGATGCGTCGCTATAGCCCCTCGGTCAGGTGTCTGTCGGAAATCGAAATTTCGAGGTCAGTATGACGTTAGCGCATGAATACGTTGCATTGGACATGAAACGCTGCCTTTGGCGAACCAGTGTCCGTTCGGCGCCTTGGGTGTGGGGGATAGTCCTCGCCGTGACATTGACCGGCGGCATGGTCCTGGCTGACTTCTGCATCGTCGATGACTGGTTGGTGGCGCACTGGCTTGGCGGCAGTCGTGATTTTCCATTTTCCAGGATTTGGCCGGCGCTGCTCGATACTGAAGTCGGTAGCCTCGGCTCCGCCGGCCGGTTCCGTCCGATCTTTTTCTTGTATCTTGAATTGGAAGCATGGCTGTTCGGCGATCGGGCCATCCTTTATCAGGCGTTGCGGGTCTTGTATTTTGGGCTTTTCCTCGGTGCAGTCGGCCGGGTCGCCGTCCGCTGCACCGGGTTGCTGCCGGCGCTTGCGTTGGTCGCCGGTATCGCCGGGCTGGGCTTCTGGAGCGATCTGTGGACCCGGTCCCTCGGACCTGCCGAACAACTGGCAATCGTCGGCATCTCGCTCCTCCTCGTCGCCTACGGCACCATTGTGCCTTGCCTCGTCTCGGGTCGAAGCGTTCCTGCATGGACGCTTCCAGTGGCATCGCTCGGCACCGCCATTGCCGCCGGATCAAAGGAGAATTTCATTTTCCTGCTCGCGGTGCTGGGTCCTGTGGCGCTCGTTATGGCCATGACACGGCGCCTCCATCTCATTTCGGCAATCCTGGCGCTGCCGCCGCTCATCATTCCAGCGCTCGTGATCTATGCCCTCCATTCTATCGCCGGGAACAGCCAGGACTTTTACGGTGTTGATAACTCCATCACCCATCGTTTGGCCGAAATGCTGGCCTTGCCGCAGCTTACGGCACAGCCGTTCCTCGTGCCCTTCGCAATTGCCGCCTCCGTTCTCGCGGTGCCGCTCTCCCTGTTCGCCTACCGCCGTTCGCCGCTGCCACGGCCACAGCGCTTTCGGGCGATGATTGCGTTCCTGGGATTCACCAGCCTTCTGGCGCTCTACCTGCTGTGGGAAATGTTATTCTACAATGGGCGACTGCCATCCGGCATCCGCTACGACTTTCCGATTCTACTGCTCCCTCTATCGATCGCCCTCGGGTTCACGGCCTTCATCCGCTATGTCCTGTTACCCGGCGGAGGACGGCGATGGCGCTGTGTCCAACTAGCCTTCGTGGCGTTGTCGGTGTCCTATCTGTACCGCTCCAATCTTACCTTTTCTCTTCCCAGAGCAGTCGATGTTGCCATCGCGCGGACGACGGCATTCCGCCACGACTTCAGAGTCCTGCGGACGGCTGCATCCGCGCATCCGGACTGGCCCATCGTCCTGGAACCGAACCTGCCCTGGGATTTTGAGGTGGTCTACGCCTTCCATGTCTGGCAGACATTCTTTAAAGTGACAAATCCAATTCTGCTGCGTGTCGAGATCGCGCCGAAAAATATCAACGGCAGCTTTGAGCAATGGCTCACTGACCAGATGCAGTCATGGGGAACATCGGGCTTACCAGGCAAGTTCCAGGCGTTGCCCGATTCGGTACCGTTGGCAGGGCTCGATAAACGTTGCTTCGGCATTGGCTACTGGCGCCCTGTCGTATCTCCCTGCGTACCACTGGAGTTCCAACCTGGGCGATACGTGCCCCGTGGATGAGGCGCGCCACCGACGAATCCCAAGGCGGAAACGGGGACACCCCAAAGTCCCTGGACGAGGAGGCAAATTTCGCCCGCTCCGGTGAGCCGCTCGAAACCCCGTTCGCCGTAATCCCGACACGCGGCTAGCGTGCGCCAAGCGAATCCATCAATCCACGGATGTAACCGTAGCAATACGCGAAGGCCGTGCCGGATGGGTCGCGCCCATCGATCTCCGGCACATGGTCCGGCATCAGCATGTACTGGTAGCCGACCTCCTGATACACCGCCAGCGAACGTGCCATGTTCATATCGCCCTCATCGGGAAACACCTCCATGAAGTCGAGCTTTCGTCCCTTGATGTTGCGGAAATGGACGTTGAAGAGCTTGCCGCGCGTGCCGAACCAACGGATCACCTCGTCGATCTCGCGACCCGGATCGGCGAGCATCTCCGCCACCGTCCCCTGGCAGAAATTCAGCCCGTGATAGGGACTTTCGTGCATTGTGACGAAGCGCTTCAGTCCTTCGACGGTACCGAGGACGCGTGTGACACCCTTGTATCCAGGTGGCGTATAGGGATCGTGCGGATGACAGGCCAGCCGCACCTTCGCGGCTTCGGCAACCGGGACGACGGCTCGCAGGAACGTGTCGATACGCTGCCAGTTCTCGTCCTCGCTGACCTTGCCGGCGACGCCTGGTGGTGCGGACTGATCGACGTCCCGCCAGCGAAATGCCGCGTTGCGCGATCCGCCGCGACCTGGCTCGTCCGCGGTGCGCGGAATGCCGATGATGTTGAGGTTGTACTTCGCGGCCGGAATGCCCGCTGCGCCGATGCGCTCGATCAGCCGGCAGATCGAGTCGATCTCGCGCTGACGCTCCGGGTCGCGGCCCGTGAGAATGTGCAGGCTGTCCTGCTGCTCGAGCGGAGCCGATGACAAGGGCAGTTGCACCATGTCAAGCGTCAGTCCGAACTTTTCCACGAGCTCGCGCTGGCGCTGCAGATCATCCAGACTCCAGCGATGTGGGTTGCCCGGCGGATCGACGCAGACATGCGTCACGCCAAGCTGCGCCCACACGCGATAATCGCTGTCGTCGCGTGGCCTTACCTGTGTGCCGAGATACATCGCAGTGGTCCTATCCTATGCAATGGGTCTTATGCGGCACGACCCATCGTTTCCACACCAAAAGCATCAATCCGCCACCCCACGGGCGGGCTGAGCCGTTGCCGACTGCCTTCCCGTCAGATCATCGCCGGCATTGCGCGGCATCAGCAGGGCGATCGGCGCGGCGACCAGCGTGAACATGGCAACCACCAGGAACGCGTGGCTGAAGTCGGCGGGCTGCGGCGTCTGGTGCCCGGACAGCGCCATCGAGATCTCCAGCGACACCGCCCCCGCCGAGATGCCGATCGTGGCGGCAAGCTGCTGGCAGGTGACATACAGGCTGGTCGCCGAACTCATGCGCGAGCGCGGCACATCGCCATAGGCGAGCGTGTTGTAGGCGGTGAACTGCAGCGACCGGAAGAAGCCGCCGATCAGCAGCGCCCCATAGATCGCGGCGGCCGGCCAGGTCGGGCGGAAGGCGGCGCACAGCGCGATCATCACCGCCGACAACAGCCCGTTCCACACCAGCGTGTCGCGAAAGCCGAACATGCGAAGCGCGGTCTGTGTCGCCGGCTTCATCACCAATGCGCCGGCCGAACTGGCGAACGTGATCAGGCCGCTCTCGACCGCCGAATTGCCGAAACCCACCTGGAACATCAGCGGCAGCAGGAACGGAATGGCGCCGATCCCCGTACGGAACAGCATCATCGCCGAGAGCGCGACACCGAAGCAAGGCAGGCGCATCAGCGAAAGATCGAGCAGCGGCGCCGGATGCCGCCGCGCATGGAGCAGATAGCCGACGATGGCGATCAGCCCGACCGCGATCATGGCCGCGGTCGTGCTTCGCGGCACGACGCCGCGCCCAGCGGTCTCCAGCCCAAACATCAGGCCGGATAGCGCGACGCCGCATAGCAGCAGCCCGATGCCGTCGAACCGGCCGCGCGGGGGCTCGCGCACGTCCTCGACGAACAGGCTCACCAGCACGATGCCGAGAATGCCGATCGGCACATTGATGTCGAAGATCCAGCGCCACGAGAAATACGTGACGATGAACCCGCCGACCGGCGGCCCAAGCACGGGACCGAGCAGCGCCGGCACGGTCAGCCAGGCCATCGCGGCCACCAGTTCCTGCTTCGCCGCCGTGCGCAGCAGAACAAGCCGGCCCACCGGCACCATCATCGCGCCCCCGATGCCCTGCAGGACGCGCGAAACCACCAGAAAAGCCAGACTGTCGGCGCGGCCGCACAGCACCGAGCCGATGGTGAACACCGCGATCGCGACGCGGAACACCGTGCGCGCGCCGTAGCGGTCCGCCACCCAGCCGCTGGCCGGGATGAACACCGCGAGCGAGAGCAGATAGGCGGTCAGGGCCACGTTCATGTGCACTGGATCGGCACCGAAGGCCTTCGCCATGGTGGGCAGCGCGGTGGCGATCACCGTGGAGTCCAGGCTCTGCATGAACATAGCGCACGCAACGATCACCGCGGTGCGGCGGGTGCGTCCGCTGGTGCGCAGTCTGCCGGTGCGGACGGGACCGGGATCGGTGACTTGGGGATCGCTCATCGAACAGTGGTCAGTAGCATCGCTCCCGACCACTGACCACGGCTAGGGGCCCGAATGGAAACAACCAATCATTTCCTGGCCCGCCTCATGCGACCGCGTCATGGTCGGCGAAGGCCGGCCATCCACGTCTTTCTTTGCTGCCCGCAACAAGGAAAGACGTGGATGCCGACCTGCGTCGGCATGACGATGTGGAAGCGACCGTTGCGCCACATGGAACACTTATTTCACGGCGAATCCGGGAATCAGCACAGTGCTGCCCGTCGTCTTCCGCGACTCCAGGGCAATATGCGCGGCCGCGGCATCCTTCAGCGGGAAGGTCTGGTTGACCTCGATCTTCACCGCACCCTGCTGCACCACATCGAACAGGTCGGCGGCGACCTTCTCCAGATCGGCGCGCTTCGCCGTGTAGGTGGCCAGCGTCGGCCGCGTCAGATACAGGCTGCCCTTGGCGGCGAGGATACTGATATCGACCGGCGGCACCGGGCCCGAGGCATTGCCGTAGCTGATCATCACCCCAAGCGGCGCCAGGCAATCGAGACTGGCATTCCAGGTATCCTTGCCGACGCTGTCATAGACCGCCGGCACCATCGCCCCCCCGGTGATCCGCTTCACCTCGGCCACCAGGCCGGCATGGCCGACAACCACGTGCTCGGCGCCGTGCGCGCGGGCGAGGTCGGCCTTCTGCTCGGTCGAGACGACGCCGATCACAGTGGCACCCAGATGCTTCGCCCATTGGCAGAGGATCATCCCCACGCCGCCAGCCGCGGCGTGCACCACGATGGTGTCGCCAGCCTTCACGGCGTAGGTGCTGCGGACCAGATACTGGGCGGTCATGCCCTGCAGCATCATCGCCGCGGCGGTCTTGAAGTCGATCCCGTCGGGCAGCTTCACCAGCCGGTCGGCGCCGATCACCCGTTCCGTGGCGTAGCCGCCAAGCGCACCTGCATAGGCAACACGATCGCCGGGCTTCACGTTGGTCACGCGCGGTCCGACGGCGATCACCGTGCCGGCGCCTTCCTGACCGATGATCAGCGGCATGGTCGGCGCCTTGTAGAGTCCGGAGCGGAAATAGACGTCGATGTAGTTGAGGCCGACCGCCTCCTGCTTGATCAATGCCTCGCCTGGGCCCGGCTCCGGGCGGGGGACGTCCTCCCACTTCATGACCTCTGGGCCGCCGGGGGCGTGGATGCGGATTGCCTTGATCATGCTGTTCTCCATGGCGGTGGCCGGATCAGGCGGCCGCAGAAGGGATGGGCTGGAGGAGTGGTTGCGCGCGCGATTCGAGCGCGAGCAGGTATCGCTTGGTGGCAAGGCCGTCGCCGCCCGAATAGCCGCCGAGATGCGTTGTCGCCCCCAGCGCGAAGCGCCCGGGGGCAAGCACGACCCGATGGCAGGGAATAATGATCGGAATTGGGTTGCAGCCATTGGCCTGGCCGACCGAGCGGGCACTGCCGCCGGCCACCTGCGCGATGTCGATGTAGGAACGGGTTTCTCCGTAAGGGATCGCGCACAACGCCCGCCATACGCGCTGTCTGTAGACGGTGCCGGCCGGAGCGAGCGGCAGGTCGAACTCGTTCAAGTCGCCGTCGAAGTAGGCGTGAAGCTGGTCGCATGCGCGCCGCAGCAAGGGGGTATGGGTCTGATCGCGGCCCCAGCCCCAGTCGACGGCAACGATGCTCTCAGTGTCCTCGGAGATGGTCAGGTCGCCGATCGGAGAATGCAGGGAAAGCTGTGGCAGTGTTGTGGTCCTCTGATCCGGTAGAACGGATGCCAGCGCCGGGCGACGGCGGCTGTCAAGGGTGGGGCCGGCTGGCCGGCGCGGACCGGGTGGCCTAGGTTGGCCGTATGAATGCTAATGAAATCCAGATTGCACTGGAAAACGCCGAGGGTATTCCGGAGGCTGCGCTGCGTGCCGCTGTCCGGGAGGCGGCTTCCCTAGCGCCCGCGGTGATTGCGATCACGCAGCGCATGGCCGGCGGCTACATGCCGCTGCCGCGCGAGGAGCGGTTGCTCCGCTTCGGCCTCCACGCGCTCGCCGCGGCCCGCGAGACCAGTGCCTGTCCTGCGTTCCTGGCACTGCTGAAGCTGCAAGCCCTGGAATTGGAGTGGCTGTTCGGTGAGGACCGGATCCAGGCTGTCACTCGATTGCTACTTGGCCTGTTCGACGGCGATGATGCGGCGGTAGGCGCGGTTGCAGCCGATCCGGCCGTCGACAGCGAGGTGCAGTCGGCGCTGATGTCCGCGCTTGCGCGGCTGGTGTGGGAGGGCCGCGCCTCGCGAGAGCGGTTGCTCGAACTGCTGGACCGGTTCGACCGCGAGGGACCCGCGGAGCCCGGCAGCCTGGCCTGGTTGGGGTGGCAGGACGCCATTCTGCTGCTCGGCCTCACCGACTGGATCGAGCGCGTGCACAGCGCGTGGGACGCGGGGCGGCTCCCGTGGCTTCAGCGCGACGTGGATCGGCAGGATTGGCTGGAGCAGACCCGGGAAGCCGCCGCCCACCCGGACGATCCGGCGCGATTCGTCGAGCGTTCCATCGTGCCCATCGACGATCCGGTCACCGAAATCGGGTGGTCGGCCGAAGCGGCGAGCCGGCCCGGAGATCCACCTACCAGCGATGAGTTGGCCTGGCTGGAAGTGCTGCTTTGGCGGCGGGTCACGAAGGGCACCATGTGCCTGGAGGAGGTCGACGGGTTCCTCACCGCGCTCGCCGTGGGACCGGTGCAAGTACCGCCTGCGGAATTCTTGCCGGTGATTTCGGGCGGCTCCACCGATCTGCCACTGTTCAACTCCCCGGAACATGACATGCTGGCGGGCGATCTGCTGGTCCGGCAACACGCCGCAATCGAGGCCGCTAGTGCGGCAGGCAAAGCCGATCGTGCCGTGGATCAGCGAGGCCGGCGACGATCTGACGGGCGCATTGTGGGCGCGCGGCTTCATGCACGGCGTTTCGTCGCACCAAACCGCATGGGACCCGTTGGCCCAAAAGCAGCGGGTGGCCAGGCGTCTCCTGGCGCCGATCGAAGCGCTGACGGCGGAAATGGCGGGGGCGGGCCCGGTGGACGTGACGCGCGAGATCCGCGAGAAGATCGTCCGCGCGCTGCCCGGTATCGTCACGGCCATCCGCATGTTCTGGCAGCATGGCGAATCCGCGCTGTTCGGTGCGGCACCGGCACCGGAACGCGCGCGCAAGGTTGGCCGCAACGAGCCTTGCCCCTGCGGGTCAGGCAAGAAGTACAAGCGATGTTGTGGGGCCGTGGCGTAGGGATCGGACGCGAATGAGCGGCGACGCGGCTGGCGGCGAACGTTTTGACGTTGCCTATCTGGTGCTCAGCGGCACGACAACGGCGGCACGCTGTCCCGAACTGCTGAGGGGGCTGGTCGGGCTTGGCTTTGCAACTGTCATTGCGCTGCCGACGCCGAATGCCTCGCGCGTGCTCGCGCCGCGCGAGCTTGCGGATGTCGAGGGGGTGCAGGTTGTCGAGTCGTACTTCGATCTGGCGATCCGTCCCCGACCGCCGCGAGGGGTGGTGCTGTTCGCGCCGTGCAGCTTCAACTCGCTCAACAAGCTCGCACACGGGATTGCCGACAGCCTGGCACTGTCGGTCGTCGCCGAGGCGATCGGTCGGGGTACGCCGGTGATCGTGGCGCCATCGCTGAACCAGCCGCTGCTGGACCACCCGCAGGCGCAGGCCTCGCTTCGGACGTTGCCTACCTGGGGCGTGACGATCGTGCCGCCGGTGGATGAGGGCTATGGACCTCGGTTGGCACCCTCGGCGCGGTTGTTCGACGCCGTTCGTCACCACGTGCGTCGGAGGTGACCGCGGCCCGCGGCCCGTCGTCACCGCGGGCAAGGGCCGACAGGCTTGAGCATCCGGCGTCGTGCATCAAGGATCTCGCTACACGGATAGCCCGTGCAATTGCGCGAGTTCATACCTGACCCGGGATTCGTAAACGATGCATGACGCAACCCCCTCCCGCAAGGGGAGGGGGAATTATACCAAGCGTCCTAAATGTTGACGCACGGCACTGGCCACACAGACGTCATGGCCGGGCTTGACCCGGCCATCTGTACCGGCACTCCTGCCGCAAAGATGGCCGGGTCAAGCCCGGCCATGACGGTTTTGCGGTGACGCCGCACCTGCCCGGAGAGTCAACCTTTAGGGCGCTTGGTATTACACTCCGACCTGCGCTTATCACGATGCCTATCGGGAAAAGCCCGGTCACGATGGTGTAAAGCCAGAAAACACAGCTTGCCTTCGTACCGCGATCCACTCCCGCAACGGGAGGAGGGACTTTTCTCCAGCCGCACCGTTACCCTGACGCGTATGTGGCTTGTCCCGGCCATGACGGAAGGCAAGAGCGGTGACGGAAAGGTCAATGGTTCGGGCCGTTGGTCTCACGTCGTGGACGGCCGCCGCACCGCCAGCGACAGCGCCGCCTGACCCAGTATCGCCGAGCCCAGCAGCACGACCGCCACAGTCAGCACCGAACCCGGACGCCAGGTCTCGACGATCACCGTGCAGAACGCGCCATACGCCATCTGCGTGAAGCCGTACAGGCCGGAGGCGGCTCCGATCGCATGCGGGTTGACGCTGACCGCCCCGGCCAGCGCAAACGGGCTCGCCATCCCGGCGCCGATCATGAACAGGACGACGGGCGCGATGACCGTCGCAACGCTGAGAAACCCGGTGAGGTCGGCAAGCATGAACAGTGCAGCCCCGGCGATGGCGAACGAATTCGCCAGCCGCAGCGCAACCTGCGTCCTGATGCGCCCGGCGACGCGGTTCGCCAATAAACTGCCGCCCGCCACGCCGGCCATCAGCAGCAGATAATAGAGCCCGACGCGCTCCGTCGGCTGGTGCAGCAGATCGATCAGGATGAATGGCGAGGCGGCCATGAAGGCGTAGAATGACGTTGTGGTGAATGCTCCGCCCAGCACGTAGCCGCAGAATGCGCGCGAACGGAACAAACGGATCGAGCCGATCAGCAACGATGCGCGGGTGCCCGATTGCGCGCGGTTGGTTTCCGGCAGCATCAGCACGGCCATCAGCAGAGTCACCGCGCCAATGATGGCCAGCAGCGCGAAGGCCGCGCGCCAGCCGATCCATGCGGTGGCATATCCGCCGAGCACCGGCGCGATGGCGGGCGCCATCGACATCACCATGGTCAGCATCGCAAGCTGCGCCGCAGCGCGGTCCGGCGCCGCGGAATCGCGTACGATCGCCCGACCGAGCACCAGGCCGGCGCACGCGCCGATCGATTGCAGGATGCGCGCGATCACCAGTGTGAGCGCTCCCGGTGCCGCGGCGGTGGCGATGCCAGCGACGGTGAACAGCGCAAGTCCAGCGAGCAGCACGGGCCGGCGACCGAAACGGTCGGAGACCGGGCCGTAGAGCGGCTGACCGATGGCCAAGCCGATCAGATAGAGCGTGATGCTGAGCTGGATCGTGCCCGGCGACACGTCGAGCGCCCGCGCCGTTGCCGGCAACGCCGGTATGATCAGGTGCATGCCCAAAGTGCCGCACGCAGTTATCGCAACGATCAGCGCGAACGGCGCGCGGTCGCGCCGGCTGAGGGGCAGCCTTCCGTACAATTTCATGCGGTGATCGGTCGCGGGGAGGCGGGCGCGCGTGCTGGCATCCAGCCCTCGATAGCGTCAGGCTGGCGCGATGCAAAGCATCGGGGCCGCGCCACAGTTGATCACATCTCGCGAGCGGCGCTGGAGCCTGGCGGCCGCCATCGCCTCCGTCACCGTGTTCGGCCTCAGCATCGGCCAGGGCGCGCCGCTGCTGCCACTGCTGCTGGAAGCGCGCGGCACCACCGTGACGCTCAACGGGCTGAATGCCGGGGCGGCGTTCGTGGGCGTCATCGTCGGGCCACTGCTGGCTCCACGCTGCGTGCGACGGGTGGGCATCCGCAATTTTCTGCTGGTGTGCGTCAGCATCGACATTGCCCTCACACTCGCGCTGAAGGCGTTCGACAGCGTCGCGGCGTGGTTTGTGCTGCGCGCCCTGCTGGGCCTGGTCGGGTCCAGCGTCTTCACCACCGGCGAGGCGTGGATCAACCTGCTGGCTGGCGACAAGGGCCGCGGTCGCATCATCGGCCTGTATGCCGCCGCACTGTCAGCCGGGTTCGGCACCGGGCCGCTGGTGCTGTCGCTCACCGGCATCCAGGGCTGGTCGCCGTTCATCGTCAATGCCGCGATCACCGCGGTGGCGGCATTGCCGCTGCTCGGTGCCGGCAACGGTCCCGACAGCTTCGGACGCGAGCGCGGCGCCAGTCCGCTGACCATGGTCGCCCGCGCGCCGCTCATCGTCGGTGTGGTCGCGATATTCGGCCTCTTCGAGGCGGCGCTGATGGCATTGCTGCCGATCTGGGGCGTTCGGATCGGATTGAGCGTGCAGTTGGCGGCTGCCACGTTGTCGGCGGTCTATTTCGGATCGATCGTTCTGCAGGTGCTGATCGGCTGGCTGTCCGACCGGCTCTCGCGTTTGGCGGCGCTGCGCCTGTGCGGTGCGGTCGGGCTGCTCGGTGCGCTGCTGGTGGCGAGCGTGACGCCGTCGCCGAAGGTGTTGTTCTGCGTACTGTTCGTGTGGGGCGGAATCGCGTCGGGGATCTATCCCGTCGCGCTCAGCATGGCAGGCGACCGGTTTCGCGAGACCGAACTGGTCACCGTCAACGCCGCCATGATCATCGCCTATGGATGCGGCGCGCTTGTCGGGCCCGCGCTCGGTGGCGTGGCGATGGATTTCTGGAACCCGCAAGGCCTGCCGTGGCTGTTCGCCCTTGTGTTCGCGTTTCTGTTGGCGGCGACGCGGCTTACAGCAGGTCAGCCACCGCGGCCCGGTAGCGCGTGATCATCGCCAGATGCTCGGCGGCGCTGCGGCCGTCGATACGCTTGTGGTGGCCGCTCACGTAGGTGGTGTGCGCCGTCACATGCGTCACGCCGGCCTGCTTCCAGAATGCAATTTCCCGCCGCCAATCCACCTCGGTGCCGGAACCTGGCGAGACCCAGACTTCCAGCCCCATCTTCGCCGGGTCGCGACCTGCCTCCTGCGTCAGTCGGCGCAGTTTCTCAAACGCCGCCAGCGCCGCGTCGCCCGGCGGATAGGCCAGCGGCATGAAGCCATCGCCGTATTTCGCCGCGCGGCGGAATGTCGCCTCCGCGTGCCCGCCGTACCAGATCGGTATACGGCCCGACGCCGGACGAGGGTTGATGCCGGCGTCGTCGATGTGGTGGAATTCGCCGGCGAAGGTGACATGCGGTTCGGCCCACAGCGCCTGCATCACCCGGACCTGCTCCTCGGACCGCTTGCCGCGGTTATGAAAATTCTCGTTCAGGCCGATGAACTCGACCTCGTTCCAGCCGACGCCGATGCCGAGCCGGAACCGCCCGCCGCACAGCACATCCAGGCTGGCCGCCTGCTTGGCCACCAGCACCGCCTGGCGCTGCGCCAGGATCAGCACGCCGACGGCGAAGCCGATGCGCTGGGTGCAGCCGGAGAGGAAGCCGAACAGCACGAACGGGTCGTGGTAGGGGTTGGCCGTGGTGCCGACGCGGCGCCCGCCGTGGTCCGCCGCCGGATTGACCCCGAGCACGTGGTCGGGCGCGACGAGGTGGGCGTAGCCGAGCGCCTCCGCGGCCTGGGCATAGTCGCGCAGCACCGTTGGGCCTGTGCCGATATCGGCCACTGGCAGCGAGGCTCCGAGTTGCATGGGATGGCTCCTTCGATCTGATTGCGGGCAGGCCAGCGGAATAAGAATGCCCATCGTGAACATGCTTGAGGCGAAGTCCAACCTTTCCCGACTGGTGGAAGCAGTGGAGAGCGGCAGCGAAGCCGAAATCATCATCGCCCGCAACGGCCGACCGGCAGCCAGGCTGGTGGCAATAAAGGCTGCCCGCGCAGGCAATCGGATCGGTGTCGCCAAAGGCAGGTTCACCGCACCTGATGACATCGATGCCGATGCAGCCTCGGTTGCCGCGCTGTTCAACGGGCGCGGCGAGTGAGGCTGCTGCTCGACACGCACATCGCCCTATGGGCCGTCGCCGACGATCGGAGACTTTCGGCCAAGGCGCGCGCTCTGATCGTCGATCCGGCTAACGAGGTCGTTGTGAGCGCGGCAAGCCTCTGGGAGATAGCCATCAAGCACGCCCTCGCCCGTGGTGCTCCGAATGATATGCCGATGTCCGCATTGCAGGCGCTCGGTTACTTTCGGGAAGCCGGATATGAATTGCTGGATATCGCCCCGGCGCATATCATTGCCATCGAAACATTGCCGACCTTGCATGCCGATCCGTTCGATCGGATTCTGGTCGCACAGGCGCTGAACGTTCCCCTCCGACTTCTGACCGACGATCCCAAAGTGGCGCGCTACAGCGACTCCATCATCGCAGTCTGACGGTCGGCTTCCGCGCGCGCTCGGCGGGCGCGTTGACGCCAACGGCCATTGCGTTCAGCCTTTTCCCGCCAACAGCAGACGGACATCCGAGGGGGAAACGCAAATGCCGCTACCGGCAGACACCGATGCCACCACGCCGAAATACCTGCGCGACAAATACGCCATCGTGGGCGTCGGCGAGACCACCTACACGCGCGGCTCCGGCAAGACCACGCGCGCGATGGGCACTTTTGCCGTGCGCGCCGCCATGCTCGATGCCGGACTGAAGCCTACCGACATCGACGGCATGCTGTCCTACTCGGGCAACGATTCCACGCCGTCGCCGTTTCTCGCCGGCGATCTCGGCATCCGGCTCAACTTCTTCATGGACGTGAACGGTGGCGGCTCGTCGACCGAGGCGCTGGTCGGCATCGCGATCGGCATCATGGAAGCCGGGATGTGCAAGTGCGTCGCGATCTTCCGTTCGATGAACGGCTATTCGCAGGTGCGCATCGGCGGCACCGGCGCGCGCTCGGCCGCGCCCGTCAACGGCGACGCACTGCACAGCCGCGCCTATGGCTGGCAAAGTGCGGGCCAGATGTTCGCGCCGACCTTCATGCGCCACATGTACGACTACGGCACCACGCCGGAGCAGGTGGCGATGGTGAAGGTGGTGCATTCCGAGCACGCATCGAACAATCCAAAGGCGTTCTACAAGAAGCGCTACACGGTCGATGACGTGATCAACAGCCGCATGATCTGCAAGCCGCTGCATCTGCTCGACTGCTGCGTGGAGACCGACAACGCAACCTGCGTCATCGTCACCAGCGCGGACCGTGCACGCGACCTGCGCCACACGCCGGCGCTGATCCGGGGCGTGGTGGGGCGCTGCTCCAAGCCGCGCACCGACATGCACTACCAGCACGGCCCGATCTCGCGCGTGGCCGGCTACTACGCGAAGGACATCCTGTGGCCGAACTCGGGCGTCGGGCCGGAGGACATCGACGCCGTCGGGGCGTATGACGCGTTCACCTTCACCTCGATGCTGCAGCTCGAGGATTACGGCTTCTGCAAGAAGGGCGAGGGCGGCCAATACGTCTCGTCCGGCATCACCAGGCTGGGGGGAAAACGGCCGCAGAACACCTCGGGCGGCCATCTGTGCGAGGGCTACACCCACGGCATGAACATGGTGATCGAGAACGTGCGCCAGTTGCGCCACGACGCGGACGATTCGTGTCCCGTCGGGCCGGACGGCAAACGACAGCACACCTTCGACTATCGCGAGGGCGGCTGTCGCCAGGTGCGCAACATCGAGGTGACCGCCAATCTGGGCTGGGCCAATCCGATGACCGGATCGGCCATGGTCATGCGGCGCGGTTGAAGGGGAGGAACGGGATATGGCAACTCGCGCCGAGTATCTTGGCATGGCGCTGTCGATCGACGATCTGGACGGCGAGAACCTGGAATATTTTCGCCATTGCGCGGAACACGATTTTCATCTGCAGCAGTGCGATGACTGCAAGCTGCTGCGCTATCCGCCGACCACCGCGTGTCCGTGGTGCACCTGTCTCACGTCCACCTGGACACGTGTGGAAGGCAAAGGCGAGGTGCATTCCTACGAAGAAGTGCATCACGGCATCCAGCCTGCGTTCCAGGCGCGCGTTCCGTACATGGTGCTGCTGGTGGAACTCGACACGCAGAAGGCGAAGCCGACCGAGTATGAGGCCTTGCGTGTGGTCGGCAATTTGACAACTCCGGATGGAGTGCTGGCACCGCCCGACATGGTGAAACGGGTTGGGATCGGTTCTCGCATGCGCATGGTGTTCAGCGACGTTGGGCCCGGAATTTCGCTCCCGCAATGGACGATCGACGAAGCCGCGGCGCAACCGGCGAAGCCCTGGCGCTATCCGCGCGAATAATACAAAGGGCAGGGATTCGCGGGCTATACTGTATACATACTTACTCTTTAGTTGATCTTCCTCGCCGGCTACTTTGTTGTTATCATACCGTTTTCGCCGCTGCTGCGCGGGACCTTCTTTCTCCCGCGCAGCAGTGCATGCTCCTGCCGTCGAACGTAGAGCCAGGCGACCAGCAACGCCACCGCAGCGACCACGCCGATCGTCATCCCCACCGGTCCGGCCACGTGCTTTGCCTCATGTCCGAGCGCATAGGCGCCAAAGCCATAGAGCGCAGCCCAGACCGCGCTTCCAACGACGTTCGCGACCATGAACTGGGGCCACGGCATGTGGTTGGCACCGGCGAGCAGCCCCGCGATTGTGCGAAGCAGAACGACGAAGCGAGACACGATGATGACCTTGACTCCGTGGCGGCGGAACAGGGCACGACCGAAGGCAAGCCGCCGATTGGTCAGGCCGATAAAATGGCCGTAGCGACGCATCAGACGATAGCCGACCCCCCAGCCGATCCAATAGCCGGCAGCCTGGCCCATGATCGCACCCACCGCGGCGGACAGGACCACGAGACCGATGTTCAACTGATGCGTCGTGCCGGCCAACACGGCGGCTGTAATCAGAACGGTCTCACCCGGAAGCGGAAGACCGACGCATTCGAGCCCGATGACGACACCGAGCACTGAGTAGCCGTATGTGTGCAGCAGTTCGATGAGATGGTGCAGCGAGAAGAATTCCATGCGCGGTCCAGAGGTCCAGTATCGTCCAAGGGCAGGGTCAGGCTTGGGCCGCGCAGTCGCTGCGCATGACTGCTATAAGGCTCTACAGGCGCTATGCAACAAGGTGCGAGGCGATGGTTGAACGTTTCGACGTGGTGGTGGTTGGGGGCGGTCATGCCGGATGCGAGGCCGCCGCTGCCGCGGCACGCATAGGCGCGCGGACGTTGTTGCTGACTCACCGGCTTGAGACGATCGGCGAGATGTCCTGCAACCCCTCCATTGGCGGGATCGGCAAGGGGCATCTGGTGCGCGAGGTCGATGCGCTGGACGGGCTGATGGGTCGGGCGGCAGATGCGGCTGGAATACACTTCAAGCTCCTGAACCGCAGCAAGGGTCCGGCAGTTCGCGGCCCCAGGGCACAGGCGGATCGGCAGCTTTACCGAGCAGCTGTTCAGCAACTGTTGGCGGACACCGCGGGGCTGACGGTCCGGGCGGCTGCTGTGGAGGATCTCGGGGTCGGACCGGATGGGCGGCTGGCGGAGATTGTGTGTGGCGACGGAACCCGGGTTCGTTGCGGTGCAGCGGTGCTGACGACAGGCACGTTTCTGCGGGGCATGATTCACGTCGGCGACCGCCAATATCCGGCGGGCAGGGTCGGCGAGGGACCCGCGGTAGGGTTGGCGCGGACGCTGTCACGGCTTGCCTTGCCGCTCGGACGTCTGAAGACAGGGACGCCTCCGCGGCTTGATCGGCGGACGATCGACTGGGACGGCCTCGCAGCAGATGCGGGCGACGCAGTGCCGGAACCGTTCAGCACATTGACGGAGGAGATCGTCAATCGGCAGGTCGAGTGCCGGGTTACCGCGACATCGCCGGCGACCCATGCGGTGATCCGTGCCAATCTGCACCGTTCGGCGGCAATTAGCGGCCAGATCGCGGGCGCCGGTCCACGCTATTGTCCATCGATCGAAGACAAGATAGTGCGGTTTGCGGGACGCGAGCACCACAATATATTCTTGGAACCTGAGGGCCTGGACGCTGACACGATCTACCCCAACGGCATCTCGACCAGCCTGCCGGAGGAGGTGCAGCGAGAAATGCTGGCAACCATTCCCGGTCTCGAGCACGCCGTCATGATGCGGGCAGGCTATGCAGTGGAGTATGACTACGTTGATCCGCGAGCCCTGACGCCCTGGTTCGAGGTGCGACAGCTTCCCGGACTGTTCCTTGCGGGGCAGATCAATGGTACCACAGGATACGAAGAAGCCGCTGCGCAGGGCGTCATGGCCGGGATAAACGCCGCCCGCCGATCCGGCGGAAACGCACCGGTGACGCTTGATCGCTCCGAGGCGTATATTGGCGTTCTGGTCGATGACCTCGTAACGCGCGGCGTCAGCGAGCCCTATCGGATGTTTACATCGCGCGCCGAATACCGCCTGACGCTGCGCGCGGACAACGCCGACCTTCGCCTGACAGACAAGGGATCGGGTTGGGGCTGCATCGGCGCAACGCGGGCGGCGTCATTCACGGCACACAGGTCTGCCCTGGCAGCCGCACGCCAGCGCGCAATGATCGAGGGAGGATATCCCTCGGACCTGGCGCGACAGGGCATCACCGTGCGTGCGGATGGTCGCTGGAGGTCAGTGTTCGATTTGCTGGGCCATGAAGGCGTCGATACCTCTGCGCTGTTGGACCAGTTCTCCTGGCTGGGGGCGCTGCCGAGCCGCGTGCTGGACCAACTGCATTCGGAGAGCCGTTATGCGGGATATCTGCCGCGCCAGGAGGCGGACATCCGGTCTTTTCGGAAGGAGGAGGCTGTCGGGCTGGCCGGCGTGTCGTTTGGGGAAGTCGGCGGATTGTCGACGGAGTTGCGGGATAAGCTGACTGCGGCGCTGCCGGTGTCTCTGGGGGCTGCATCCCGCATCGAAGGCATGACGCCCGCGGCACTGGCTGCGGTTGCCGCGCACATCCGCAAGCGTGGTGGCGCGTCTCCAGCGACTGCCGCATAGCGACAGGGGTTTCACGTGGAGCACGGCTTGGCGCCGAGTGATGTTTCACGTGAAACGCTGGCCGAGTTGGATCGCTTCGCCGCGCTGCTATTGCGCTGGAACTCCACGGTGAACCTGGTGGCTCGGACAGACGAGCCATTCCTCTGGGTCCGACATATTGCCAATTCGCTGCAGCTGGCTCCGCTCATGACACCACGGCCCGAACGTGCCATAGATCTTGGCTCCGGCGCTGGGTTTCCTGGGCTGATCCTGGCTCTCGCCACGGGCGTGCCCTTCGACCTTATCGAGGCAGATCAGCGCAAAGCCGCCTTTCTCCGGGAGGCCGCGCGCGTGACCAGCGCTCCCGTTCGAATCCACCCCATCCGAATCGAGGCCGCCCAACTGCCGCCGGCCCCACTTATCACGGCGCGCGCGGTCGCGCCGCTGCCCAAGTTGCTGGCGCTGGCTGCCCCTTTGCTTGCGCCCGGCGGCATGTGCCTGTTTCTGAAGGGTGCCAACGCGGATGCCGAATTGACGCACGCGGCGACACAGTGGCAGATGCAGGCGGATGGAATTCCCAGCCGCACCGCCCCAGGCGCCCGCATCCTCCGGATCACCGAGCTCAGCCGTGCCTCTCCCTCAGTCTGATGCTGTCCAGACAATCCCGCCGCCAGAGCGCAAAGCGGTCATTCTCGCCATCGCCAACCAGAAGGGCGGCGTCGGAAAGACGACGACAGCCATCAATCTGGCGACCGCGCTCGCGGCGGTGGGAGAAAGCGTTCTGCTTATTGATCTCGACCCCCAGGGGAACGCCTCCACCGGACTTGGGATCTCCCGGGCTGACCGCGAAACTGGAAGCTACCGCCTCATCACCGACCAGCTGTCCCTCAGTCGGGCGATCCGAACCACACGCATACCCAACCTGTCGCTTATCACGGCCGAGGCAGACCTCGCCGGCGCGGAAATCGAACTGGTAGGCTTGGATCGCCGCGAATACCGCCTGCGGGATGCACTCGCCGAATTGCACGCCGCTGCCAGCGCCTACGGCTTCGTCCTGATCGACTGCCCTCCGAGCCTCGGCCTGCTCACGCTCAATGGCCTCGTCGCAGCCGATGCCGTGCTCGTGCCGCTGCAATGTGAGTTTTATGCGCTGGAAGGCATCAGCGGCCTGATCCGAACGATCGATATGGTCAGGCGTGGGCACAATCCTGCCCTGCGCCTGCAAGGCATTGTCCTCACCATGTTTGATCGGCGCAACAACCTGTCAGAGCTTGTGGCCGCCGATGCCAGGGGATTTTTCGGACCGGCCGTCTACGAAACCATGATTCCTCGCAATATCCGCATCTCCGAGTCCCCCAGCCACGGCAAGCCGGTGCTGCTCTACGATTTCCGCTCGCCCGGAGCCCAGGCCTATGTCCGGCTCGCTGGCGAAGTCCTGCGACGAGAACGCGCGATCGAGGTACAACCCGGAGCCGCCGCATGAGTGCCAAGGAAACCGGCCCTCGAACTCGGCCGCGGTCTCGCCGCCCTACTCGGCGATGTCGCGGTCCAGGCGCCGTTATCTGCCGGTTCCGTCCGCCAATTGGCACTCGATCAGCTCGAGCCCAATCCTTTCCAGCCTCGCTCCACCATGGATCAGGGCGCACTCGACGAGCTCGCCCAGTCGATCCGGGCCCGCGGCATTCTGCAACCGCTGCTCGTCCGCCCTCATCCAACCGAGCCTGGTCGATTTCAGATCATCGCCGGCGAGCGCCGCTGGCGGGCCGCGGGCGCCGCAGGCCTGCACGAGGTGCCAACGCTTGTTCGCGAATTGGCGGACACGGACGCCGCCGCCGTCGCCCTGGTCGAGAACCTGCAGCGTCAGGATCTCAATGCGATCGACGAGGCAGAAGGCTACGACCGCCTCATCAACCAGTTCAGCCTTACTCAGGAGGCGGTCAGCCAGGCCATCGGCAAGTCCCGCAGTCACGTCAGCAACACACTGAGGCTGCTGAACCTGCCTCCCAGCGTAAAGGAAGCGCTTCGGAGCGGTGTCATATCTGCCGGGCATGCCCGCGCCCTGTTGGCCCACACCGAACCCGAGACAGCCATGCGGGACGTGGTCAATCGGCATCTGTCGGTCCGTCAGACAGAAGCGCTTGCGGCCCGTAGGGCAACCCCAGCCCCTTCGCCGCCAGCCTCGCCTGCTCGCAACTCCGACATTGCGGCGGTTGAGCGCCGACTGGCTGAGCACCTCGGCCTCCGCGTCAGGATCACCTTCGATGGCAGCGGAGGAACGGTGCAGATCCGTTATACTGATCTCGATCAGTTAGATATAATCTTGAACAGTTTTGGCTCAAATCAGTAAAGGGCAAATAATATCAGTGGCCCTGACCAATACCTTTCATTGACACTCGTTTCTTTCGTCATGGCCGGGCTTGTCCCGGCCATCGGAAGCGTACCCTGCCACGACGGATGGCCGGGACGAGCCCGGCCATGACAGTGTACGAGCAGCGGGGAGAGTCAGCAGTAACGACGCTTTGTTTAAGTCTATATCATTCCTGACGTCGGCTCCTTGCCCTTGCTGCGCGTCCTGCCGCGGCCCGCCGCGCCAATGCCAGGATTGCGTTTCGGGACAGCACCAGATCTGGGGCTCCAGTGCGCTTGCAGGAGCGTTCGGCCTCGGCGAGCGCCGCCATGGCCGCCATCAGCCCACCGGACGACCACAAACCCAACGCTTCACTGAATGCATCCATTCGGCGGAAGAACACCGGCGGCCGCGCCGATTTCGTGGCCTCGGCAGCAGGCAAACCTGCATCGACCGCCAGCCGCACCCGATGCAGCCGCTGGAGATGCATCAGCGCCGCCCGCAGCACGCCCACCGGCGTCGCACCCTCGGCGATCGCCAGCTCCAGCGCCCGGTCGGCCATCGCCACGTCGCCCTGCGTCGCGGCGAACAGCGCATCGTCCAACGAGAGCCCGGCAAGATCGCCCACGCACACCTGCGCCGCATCGAGGTCCACCCGCCCACCAGGGCCGACATACAGGGCGAGCTTCTCCAGCTCCTGTCGGGTCGACGCCCGATCCGCCCCCAACTGAGCCGACAGCCACGCCAACGCCTCACGGTCGACTGCCACGCCGGCATCGGTCATCACGCTCCGGATCGTCTCCTCCAGGGCGCGTCCTTCTTCGGGGTAGCAGGCAATCGCCGCGGCGTCGGGTGCCGCCTCTACCAAGACACGCAACCGTGATCGCGGCGGCAAGGCAGACGCCTCCAGCACGACCAGCGCGGGCGCGGCACTTTTCAGGATCGCCGTCACCGCAGCGGTCGCCGCGTCGCCCACATCGCGGACCCGGACCACCCGGCGCCCCCCTGTCAACGACAGAGATGCCGCCTCGTCCGCGAGGCGGCCAACTTCGTCCCGGTTCAGCTCCGCTACACGAAACGGATCGTCCGCGGGCCCCACGACGGCATGCACGAGAGCCGACGCACGGTCATGGATCATCCCGATGTCCTCGCCGTGCAACAGAACGATCCGGCATGCGCCTGGGTCGCGCAGGAACGCCCGCACGCGCTGCGGCGACAGCTTCATCCCTGTCTCAGCTGCTCGCCGCCGCGCGCCTGCGGAAATAGATCGCGAGCTGCATCGTGATCTGGTCGGCTATCGCTCCGGCCATCCGTCTCTGCAAGGCCTCGTTTTCGAGGTCCGCGCCGAAGTACTGCTCATCGGTTATGTTCACTGCGTCGATCGCCTTCGCAAATCCGCTGGTCAGCCTGGTTCGGCCAACGTCCTGGGCAATCAGGGTCCAGTTGGCATTGCCCGTCTCGCGGAGGCGAGTTGCCGTGCTGTTCTGTTGCACGGCAATCCCCTCGCCGGCGATCCAGAACGACACCGTCAGGTCGTAGCGTCGTGCCACGCCGCTTGCGCCCATTTCCAGTCGGTCCTGCAAGGCCTGACGCAGCAGTTGGCCCGGCCGATCCGGTATCAGCGCGACCTGGATCGCCGCCAGGTCACGTTGCGCCGCACCGGGAGCTCCCGAAGCCGTCGGCATGTAAACCGGCTGGAAGCCGCAGCCGGACAGCGCGGCGCCCGCAGCGAGCGTCAGAAGATGCCGTCGCTGCAGGCACACACTCATCCCGTGACCACGAAATTGACGATACGGTTCGGCACGTGGATGCGCTTGGCCACCCGCTTGCCGGCCAGCGCACGGGCGACGTTGGGCTCCGCTTCGGCCGCTGCGATCACCGTATCCGCCGGCGCATTCGGCGGCACCGAAATCGTGGCTCGCAGTTTGCCCATCACCTGCACGGCAATTGTCACACTGTCCGCCGTCAGGAGATCGGGATCCGCCTCCGGCCAGGGCAACTCGGCGACCAGACGCGCCGTCGCCGGGTGCAATCGGGCATGCATCTCCTCGGCCAGGTGAGGCATCATGGGCGAGATCAGCCGAGCCAGCATCTCCACGGCCTCGCGCCGCGCCCAGGCAAGACCGAATTCCGCCGGATCGTTCGTGCGCTCTGCGTCGGCGATCGCGTTTGCCAGCTCGTAAAGCCGCGCCACGGCGACATTGAATGCGAAGCTGTCGAGCGCCTCACTCACCGCGGCGATCGTGCGATGGGTCACGCGGCGGAGCGCTCGCGCGGCCTCGCCGAACGTGTCCGGTTGCACCGGTGAGGCCGGACTGACACCGTCCACCAGGCGGAACACTCTCTGGGTGAAGCGGAACGCGCCGGCCACGCCGCCCTCGGTCCACTCCATGTCGCGCTCGGGCGGATTGTCCGACAGGATGAACCAGCGCGCGGTGTCGGCGCCGTAGCGGTCGATGATCGCCTCCGGATCCACCGTGTTGCGCTTCGACTTGCTCATCGCCTCGACGCGGCCGACGACGACCGGCTCGCCGGTCGTGCGATGCGTCGCGGTGCCGTCAGGCTGCTTCACCACCTCGTCCGGATAAAGCCACACCCCGTTCGGCCCCGGCGCATCGCGATAGCTCTCGTGCGTCACCATCCCCTGGGTGAACAACCCGGCGAACGGTTCGTCCACGTCCAGATGCCCTGTCCGCTTCATCGCCCGCGTGAAGAAGCGCGAGTAGAGCAGATGCAGGATCGCGTGCTCGATGCCGCCGATATACTGATCGACCGGCATCCAATGGTCGACGGCATCCCGCACGACCGGCGTGTCCGCCCGCGGGCTGCAGAACCGTGCGAAATACCAGGCGCTGTCGACGAAGACGTCGAACGTGTCGGTCTCCCGCCGGGCCGGCTTGCCGCATCGCGGGCAGTCGACGTGCTTCCAGGTCGGATGGTGATCCAGCGGATTGCCCGGGCGGTCGAACGTCACGTCGTCGGGCAGTTTGACCGGCAACTGGTCGTCCGGCACCGGCACCACGCCGCAGGCATCGCAATGGATCACCGGGATCGGGCAGCCCCAGTAGCGCTGCCGGCTCACGCCCCAGTCGCGCAGCCGCCAGTTCACCTCGCCGCGCCCTGCGCCGAGACGTTCCAGCTCAGCGATGACCGCGCGCTTCGCCGCCTCGACGTCCAGCCCATCCATGAAGCCCGAATTGAAGATGGTGCCGGGGCCGACATAGGCCTCGCTGCCGATGGTGAACGTCGCCGGGTCCGCGCCTGGCGGCAGCACCACCGGCACCACGCTCAGACCGTACTTGCGGGCAAAGTCGAGGTCGCGCTGGTCGTGCGCGGGGCAGCCGAAGATCGCGCCGGTGCCGTATTCCATCAGCACGAAATTGGCGATCCACACCGGGAACGATACGGGCTGCCCGGCTGCGTCCTTCAGGAACGGATGCTCGACCCGAAGCCCGGTGTCGTAGCCCTGCTTCTCGGCGGTCTCGATCACCGCCTCGCTGGTGCCGAGACGCCGGCATTCGGCGACGAAGGCCGCTGCCTTCGGATCCCGCGCCGCCACCGCGGCCGAAAGCGGATGCTCAGGCGCCAGAGCGAGGAACGACATGCCGAACAGCGTATCGGGCCGTGTCGTGTAAACCTCGACGTCCGCGATGCCGTCTTCGGGCCGCACCAGCGCAAAGTTCAGTCGCGCCCCCTCGCTACGGCCGATCCACCTGGCCTGCATCAGCCGCACACGCTCAGGCCAGCGATCGAGCGTATCCAGCGCCGCCAGCAGCTCCTCCGCGTAGTCGGTGATCTTCAGGAACCACTGGCTGAGCCGCTTCTTCTCGACCAGCGCTCCGGACCGCCAGCCGCGGCCGTCGATCACCTGCTCGTTCGCCAGCACGGTGCCGTCGACCGGATCCCAGTTGACCCAGCTCTCCTTGCGCTCGACCAGGCCGGCGCGCAGGAAATCCAGGAACAGCTTCTGCTGATGGCCGTAGTACTCCGGATCGCAGGTCGCGAACTCGCGCTCCCATTCCAGCGACAGACCCATCCGCAGCAACTCGGCGCGCATGGCGGCGATGTTCTCCCGCGTCCACTTCGCCGGATGAATGCCGCGCTCGCGCGCCGCGTTCTCCGCCGGCAGACCGAACGCGTCCCAGCCCATCGGATGCATCACCGCGAAGCCGCGCGCCCGCTTGTAGCGCGCCACCACGTCGCCCAGCGTGTAGTTGCGCACGTGGCCCATGTGGATCTTCCCGCTGGGATACGGGAACATCTCCAACACGTAGTACTTCGGCCGCCCGTCAGTCGGCACGTCCTCGACGCGGAAGCAGCCGCGTTCCGCCCAGGCGCGCTGCCAGCGCGGCTCCGCCTCGCGGAAGTCGTAGCGTGGCGCTTCCCCAGAGGCAGAGGCGGTATGTGTCAGGGTCTCAGCCATCGGCAATCTGTCAGTTGCAGTGTTTGCCTGTATCCGTCGCGAGCGACCGTTGCGCAAGGGGCCGGGCGAGGGCATTGATTTCCCCGCTGGCCGCCTGGACAATGTGCGCTATCCTGCATCCATGAACCAGCCCGGCATCACCTACGACCCGCACGTATTCGATGTCGCGACGATTGGCGACGCCATGCGGATCATCCTCACCCCCGAGGATTCCACCACGGAGCACCGCTGGGTCACCGAGACGCCGTATCTCGCGAACCTGATTTCTCGCTGTTTCAGCCTCACCGAGAAGTCGCTGGTCCTCGACTATGGTTGTGGCATCGGGCGGCTGGCGAAGGAGCTCATCGCGCGGCATGGGTGCAGCGTCATCGGGGTCGACATCAGCGCCAGTATGCGATCCATGGCCGTGGCCTATGTGGGCTCCGATCGGTTCTTCCCCTGCCCGCCCTCGATGCTCGACCTGCTGTTGGAGCGGGGTGTGGCATTCGATCTGGCGCTCTGCGTCTGGGTGCTGCAGCACTGCGTCAACGTGCGGGAGGACATCGCCCGCATCACGCGCGCACTGGTGCCGGCGGGCGATCTGTTCGTGGTCAACCAACGAAGCCGTGCCGTTCCGACGGTCGAGCTTGGATGGGTCGATGATGGGGCGGATGTCTACGCCCTGCTGAAGGAGGGGTTCCGTCAGCGCTCGCGCGGCTCGCTCCCGGCCGAGCATACGACCAAGAACGTGTCCCGCCTCGCCTCATGGGCCACGTTCCGGCGGCCTTAGGACTGGGAGTGCTCCACGTCGCATGCGGCGCAGAGCCTGCCAGCGAGGCCGGCATCACGTCTTCTCTTTGTGCTGGCGGCAAGACGGATGGCCGCTTCGCCGGCCATGACGAGGTAGCATGGCGCGTCCGGAATGTTGTTTCCCCTCGTCCCTAGCAGCCGAGGGTAGACAGCCCAACGTCAACTGTTGGCCAGAGATTGCTCCCGTAGCTCCGGGACAGCACCTTGTTCTCGATCTCGCCGATAGTGACCGGGCTGACCCCCGAGTTGACCCACTGTCCGTTCTCGAGCACCTGGCGGAATATGGTCACTCGTACCCCGTCGCTGCGCAGCTCGCGGCCCAGGATATAGGCCGTGGCCTTGAAGCGTTCCCCGGAGGAGGCCGCCGGTGTGTACCAGTCGGTGATGATCACACCGCCGAACGGATCGGCCGAGGCAAGCGGCATGAAGCTGAGCGTATCGAGTGCACCCCGCCACAGATAGGCGTTGACGCCAAGCGCTCCGCCGCCTCCCGCTGCGTTGTCGCCTGCCTTGCTCTTGGCGGTTCCGAATACCATCGAGCTGTCACCCAGGACACTTCCTCCGGGCATGCTGCCACTGCTGGCGGGACCCTGCTGGCCAATATAGCCTGGGTCAGTCGGGTTGGATTTCGTCCCCGAGCACCCGGCAAGGCCCAGTGCGGTCAATAGGATCACGACGACAACGTTTGATCTGATTGGCATTGCATGCCTGTTTGAAGCATCACGCGGCAACGGCGGATTCCATAACCGTTCTCGTCCGCGTCGCCAAGGGCTGATATGTCGCAAGAAGCCGCACAACAGAAAAGCGGCGGGGAATGACCCCGCCGCCTGTTTCGCCGAAACCCGCGATGGGCTCAGAAGTTGACCACGTCGCCGATCAGGAAGCCCTGACCCTTGATATTGTTGTTCAGGTTCGAGCCTGCCGCCGTTCCGATCGCGCCGGAGACGAAGTTGCGCGCACCCTGGGTCTGGTCGTTCCAGAGATACTCGGCATACACGGTGAAGCCGGGCGCCACGGTGTAGCTGCCGCCAACGTCGATCCCTCGGGCGCGCAGCTGCGAGATCCCGCTGAGGTTCACGTTGCCCTGCTCCCAGTACTCCTCGCCGACGATACCGACCGTGAACGGCCCGGCCACGTACTTCACGCCGGCCAGGATGCCGACCAGCGGCGCGCCGCCCTTCGGCTGCAGGCCCAGCTGGCCGTTCATCTGGCCGCCGACGACGTTGCCACCGACGGTGAAGCCGGCAAAGGTCGCCGCGATGCCGGCGCTGCCGATGGCCAGGTCATTGTAGCTGCCGTTGAACTTGCTGCCAGCCACCGTCGTGTTGCCGAGGACAGCGGCCGTGGTGGCGCCGGTGTAGTCGGCGTGCTGGCTGCCCTCACCCACGACGTAGGCCAGCAGGCCCGTGGGACCGAACTGACCCTGGTAGCGCACGCCGATCGCCGCCTGGTTGATCGAGCGCGAGCCGTCCTGGATGCCTGGGCCGGACGACAGCGTCGGACAGCCCGTATTGGCCAAGCCGCAGGAGTTGCCGGTGCCGGTGCCGGAGCCGTTGAGTGAACCGACCAACGGGGCGATGTTGGCGCTGCTGATGCCGTTGCCGTTCGAGGTGTTCGGCGCGTACTGGATGCCGAAGTCGAAGCCGGCGATCTGCGGCGACAGATAGACCGCCTTGGCGTTGTCGTATTCGTTGCCGGCCTGACCCAGGAAGACGAATGCGGGCGCGACGCCGCCTACCATGTTCTGCAGGTCGCCGCCGTTCAGGTTGCCGGTCGGCAGGAACTGGAACGTCGTCACGCCATTGTCGAAGATGCTGATCAGGCCGTCGGCCTGGCCGACGCGCACGATGCCCCACTGCTCGCCGGCGACGTAGGTGAAGGCGCGCCGCACGAACACCGTCTCGAACGAGGAGTAGCCGCTCGCACCCGAGCTGCCATTGTTGCTGATCTGTCCGATGAAGTTCTGCCGGAACTCGAACGCGGCGCCGTAGCGCAGGCCGTTCGAGGCCATCGCATCGGCTCCCATATAGAGACGCGCGAAGCTGTCGATCGCCTGCGGCATGACCTTGACCGATCCCGCGCCGTTCTGGCCGAGCACCGCGCCCAGGCTGCCCGCGGCGGGAGCCGCCGCGACGCGTGTGTCAAGGCTGGTCCAGGTGGCCTGGAAGTCCACTTCCACCTTGCCGTTCACGTGGACGACCATGGTGCCTGGCGTCGGGTTGGCCAGCGCACCCGGGAGTGCCGGCGCCTGGTAGTTGTTGTTGTTGTTCACATAGGCCGTCGGGCTGGCCGCCGGCGGAAAAGCCGTCTGACCCTGTGTCGGCACGCCGATGACGGGCGTCTGGGCCAAAGCCGTTCCGATCAGTCCCCCAGTCCCCAGCGTGGCCACGCTCGCCAGCAGAAACTTGCGCATTCCATCCTCCTCGTTGCGCCGGTGGCCCGGCGAAGTTTTCAGGTCCCACCCCGATGCATCCCTGATGCGCAAGACGGGAATACGCACCATGCACGGGGCGGGGCAGCTGAACCTGGAGGCAGTATGAGACGAGCGCTCTTGGTCCCGCAACGGCGTTTGGCTTTCTCTCATGGCATTTCCGAAACACTGTGTCTCATGCAGACACAGTATCCTCACGCCAACGCGCCGATCGCCCCGATCGCCATGCAGATTGTTGCTGGGAGCCTGCGGATACTCGTCCTGTCTATGCCGCCAAGCGCCGCGACCGGCAACCGGATAGTTCGGGCCATGCTTGCCCAGCGAAGCGGGCCAAGGGCGGCTGCCCCTGGGTGGCTGGCAGTGACAAAAACCGGCGAGAGAAAGACGAGGACGGACCCCGCCTGGGCGGCGCGTCGCAGGTCCGCCGGTCCGTGGGCCGAACTGGTGATCAGACCCTGTCTCCGACGTACGTGCGTGGGCCGCACCCGGCAAGGCCAGCGGCCTCGGCGAAGATGAACTCCCGCCCCGAGCGTGGCCGCGAGCCGGGCATCGCCGGCCACCACAAGGGCGAGGCGCCGCGCCCTGCATATACGAGCGAGATCCCGCCCCAGCGTCTCGCGGTCCGGCTCGCCGTCATGACGCAGCACCACGCCGGCCAGTCCACGCGGCAATCGCGCCGCAGCCGCGCGCGGATCCGGCAGCCGGCGCGAGTCTGTGAACAGCCAGAGCTTCGGCAAACGTCTGGCGGGGCCGGGCCGCCCGGCAGCCGCCCGCGCCCAGGCGAGCAGGCGAGCATCCATGTTAGTGCTTTGCCTTCATGAGGCGGGCCATGACGAGGCGAGGAATAGCTGATAGCTGGTGGACGATCATGAGCAAACGGAAGCACGCAATCGACGCGCATTTCCAGAGCGGCGTGCGGCTGCACAGTGCCGGCAGACTTCAGGAGGCCGAGCAGGTCTACCGGCAGATCATAGCCTCCGCTCCAGGGCATGCGGACAGTTACCACATGCTGGGCGTCATCGCCTCGCAATGCGGCCAGCCGGCAGCAGCGGTGGCATGCATCGATCGGGCGATCACGCTGAAGCCCTCGGCGGCGCTCTTCCACGTCAACCGCGCCAGCGCACTGCTCGCGCTCGGCAAGCTCGAGGCTGCCGAGAATGGCTGCCGCACGGCACTCGGCTTCAAGCGAAACTGCGCGGAAGCCTATCAGGTCCTGGGGCATGTCCTGAGCGACCTGGGACGCCCCGAAGATGCAATCGCGGCATACAACGAAGCGTTGCGCCACAAGCCGGACTTGCCCGATCTGTATAATGACCTCGGGCTTGCGCTGCGACAGGCGAACCGGCTCGAGGAGGCGGCCGAGGCCGTACGCATGGGGATCAGACGGGTGCCGGACGACGTCCAGGCACTGGGCAATCTCGCTGGCTTGCTAAAGGAACTGGCTCGGCCGGCTGACGCTGAAGCCAGCTATCGCCGAGCTCTGCTACTGCGCCCGGACGATGCGACGCTGCACGTCAATCTCGGGATCGTACTGCTTCTTTCGGGCCGGCTGACCGAAGGGTGGGAAGAGTATGAATGGCGCTTTCGTGCTGGGGCGGCCAAGCTTCCGCCCTGCGATCGGCCGCAATGGAATGGCGAACCCTTGGCTGGGCGGACGCTATTGGTCCGCGCCGAGCAAGGCCTGGGCGACACAATCCAGTTCTGCCGCTATGTCCCATTGCTGCCGGCCGATGGATCGCTGATCTTCGAAGTCCAGCCGGGGCTCAGGCGTTTGATGTCCTGCCTGCCCGGCTCCACCCAGCTTGTCACGGTCGGCGAAACGCTGCCACGGTTCGATCTGTACCTGCCCCCTGCTCAGCCTGCCCCACCTACTGGGCAATAAGGGCGCGCAAGTGCCCTACCTGACCGCCGAACCGGACCGCGTCACACAGTGGCGGGACCGTCTGGGCGCAAACGGCTACAGGATCGGCGTCGCCTGGCAAGGCAATCCCGAAAGCGCGGCCGAACGCGGTCGATCCGTTCCGTTGCACCACTTCCTGCCGCTCGCACAGGTGCCAGGCGTCAGGTTGATCAGCCTCCAGAAACAGCATGGGCTGGAGCAGCTGCATGCCATGCCGGCCGGGCTGCGGATCGAGACGTTGGGCGAGAATTTCGACCATGGGCCGGATGCCTTCATCGATACCGCCGCCGTGATGCAGAGCCTCGACCTTGTCATCACGTCGGACACTTCGGTCGCCCATCTCGCCGGGGCTCTCGGATGCCCGGTGTGGGTGGCTCTGAAGCACGTGCCCGACTGGCGATGGCAACTCGAGGGCGACAGGATTGTATGGTATCCGACGATGCGGCTGTTCCGGCAGACGCAGCGCGGTGACTGGGAAGGCGTTTTTGCACGGATCGCCGAACAGCTCACCAGCATGGCGGAGCAACAAAAATACCGGGACTGACGACGCGCTTGACGACGCGGCGGACTGGGATAAGCCTTGCCTGCATGGCTGACGTCATTGCCCCGCCTGACGCCGCGACGATTGCCGAAAACCTGCGCCGCGTGCGCGACCGCATCGCTGGCGCGGCAATCAAGGTCGGCCGCAGACCGGAGGACGTCACGCTGGTCGCGGTGACCAAGACCAAGCCGATCGAGGCGGTGCGCGCCGCACTGGAAGCCGGCCAGACGGTATTTGGCGAGAACCGCGTTCAGGAGGCCATGACGAAGTTCCCGTCGCTGCGGGCCGACTACCGCTTCAGTCTGCACCTCATCGGCGGCCTGCAAACCAACAAGGCGCGCGACGCGGTTCGGCTGGGGGATGTGATCGAGACGCTGGATCGGCCACGCCTGGCGGAGGCCATCGAAATGGCGGCGGAGAAGGAAGGGCGCACGCCGACGCTGCTGATCGAGGTGAATACCGGCGACGAACCACAGAAATCCGGCATTGCGCGCGCCGATGCCGACGTGTTCATTGGCGAATGCAAATCCCGCTTCGGCGCCAATTTGGTCGGATTGATGTGTGTGCCGCCGCTGGATCAGGATCCGCGGCCGCATTTCACATGGCTCGCGGAGCGAGCCGCACGGCATGGACTGGGAGTGCTATCCATGGGCATGTCCGCCGACTTCGAGTCCGCCATCGCGTGCGGTGCGACCTGGGTGCGGGTCGGCAGCGCCATCTTCGGCTCGCGATAAGGCTCACCACAAGGACCCGAAGAGGGTCTTGGCGGAATTCTTACGCCAAATGGCGAGACAGCACGGCAGCGAGGCGCTCGCAGCCTGCCTGATCCACTTCGTCGAACCGAGCAGGCAATGGGCTGTCAAGGTCAAGCACACCGAGCAGATCGTTCGACACCAGCAACGGCACCACAAGCTCGGAGCGGGACTCAGAGTCACAGGCGATGTGGCCGGGAAACGCGCTCACGTCGGCGACACACACCGACCGACGTTCCATGGCCGCCGTGCCGCAGACACCCTTGCCGAGCGGGATGCGCACACATGCCGGGCGACCCTGGAAGGGGCCAAGGACCAACTCATTGCCGCGCAAAAAATAAAACCCGGCCCAGTTCAACGCGCCTAATGAGTGATAGATCGCTGCCGCGGCGTTAGCGGCGTTTGCGACGCGGTCCGGCTCACCCGCCAGCAGGGCATCGAGTTCCCGTGCCAGTTCTTCGTACGCGGCGGATTTATCGCCGTCCCGCCGGGCCGAGGTCCATAAGGCAGGCAATTCAGGGTCGTGCATCGATCTGGCGGCCGGATGGCGTTCCTCCCTGATAGACCCGCCATCGGGTCCCGGCAATCATCGCCCGGATAGGCGTCAGCACATTTGGATCAGTGGGTCGCCCTCGCTTCGCTGCCGGTGCGTTGGCGTCCCGGCGCGGCCGGCTCGGCCGTAATCCGCATCGTCGCCGCTGCATCACGAAGAATCGTTCGCAACTCGCGCAAGAATGCCATGCCCGTGGCTGTCCGTTGAACAAGCACGCTGCGGCGATCCAGCGGATCGGTCTTGCGGCGGACCAGGTCGAATTCAGATAGGCGATCGAGCGCGCGCGTGATTGCAGGCTTGGAGACGCCAAGTTTCGCGGCCAGGCCGCGAACCGTCTGCGCCTCGGTCTCCAGATAGCAGGTGAGGAAAACCCCTAGTTGCCGGGCCGAAAGATCCGGACCGTCACGTCGGACAAGTTCAACAATCGCCGTGCGCAGGATGCCAGCCAGACCATCGCTGACTTCATTTGTGATCATCCCATAACCTTTCCTGAAGCGGACCGTGACGGCAGTCGCCCAACTGCGCGACAGCCAACAAACGGTACCTTGTCACAATCTTCGAATTCATGTCGCGTAACGAGTGGGTGACCCGTTGCGGCGCCACCCGCCGCCCGCCCTGCAATCCGAGCTATTAAATGGGGGCCAGCCCGATCCGTTGCAACACCGCCAGGGGAGCGGTGTCGTTTTCGATCGCGCCGGCCACCATCCTGCGCCTCCCAGCGGCAGGACATCCACGATGCGCCGGGCCGTGTGTCGCCAGTTATGCCGCTAAATTACGAAGCCGACAGGACAAGCCCGGGCCGGCTGTGAAATTGTCACAAACCCGACAGAACGCGCCAGGCCACCAGCAAGACCATCGCAGCCCGGCAGCCTTGCAGGAGCAACAACGACAGCCGCACCGTCCGTGTCATCCGCATCCTGCCCAAGTCCTCGCGATACAGCTTTTGCTCCGGCGCATCGTCGAGCGGATGGATCACGCGGAGCAGATCGGGAGCGAAAGTGGTATCGGACATATGGTTTCTCCCGTGATCAGATGGCGGCGGAGAACAGCGAAGGGGCGATGACTGCGACGGCCAAGACAAGCGACCGAGCAAACAGGACGGCGATCACCGTCCAGTTTACCCAGTTGTTCCATGTACGGTTGGCGAAGCGTGTGCCCAACATTTCACGATCGTTCAGCAGCAACTGCAGGAACACGATGGCCGAGGGAAGGATCACGCCGGCCAGCACCTGCACGCTTAGGATGATGGTCTGCGAAGTCGCCGCTCACGCCGCGCGCAGGCACCTCGGGCAACACCGTGCTGGCGAGTACGGCGCCCCACTCGGGACGGACGAGTGCAGCGAGCGCAAACCATGCGACGTTCAGCCCACACAGCATCAGGGCCATGCGTTCCCAGCGGCGACAACTGCCGGTATCCACCAGCAGGATCGGGCCAGCCGCAAACAGCGGCACCACGACCGAAGGCGCCAGTCCCAGATGTCGCGCCGCCAGCGGAATGGCCGCAAACTCGGTGACCAATGTCTGGAAATTCAACAGCAACAGCCCGCGTTTGGAGACAAGTAAATGGACAACGGCCCTAGTCGCGGCCGGACCGGCAGATCCGGCTCTGTGAGGCTGGCCCGAACGTAGAGCGAGGCGAACCACCTTCCTCTCCGCCCGGGCCCGACGGACGGAAGGAAGACGGGAAATGTCCTCCGCAACGACCGGGCATCGCTCTGCTCCAGCCCGCCCGGGTTGGCGTCATCGCGTGCTGCATTTCCTCGTGGTTGCAGGCAAGCGCCTCCTGTGGGGCTCGACGGTGTCGCGGCTGGAACGCGGGTTCATGTGATCCTTGGTCGCTGTTGACAGCAGCCTAACCGCCGTGCGGCAACCGGACGGCCCGCCGGCAGTGACCCCGGCCGGCCTCCGCCGATCCAACCTTCCGCGCGCTGTGGATCAAGCACCGGGTGACGTCAAGCGTATTTGCGGCGATGCCGGTCAGATCGCCACGCGCACGCCAAGCTCCACCACGCGGTCGGACGGGATGCGGAAGAACTCCGTTGCGGGCACTGCATTGCGAGCGAGGACCAGGAACAGCCAGAGCCGCCACCACGGCATCTTCGGCACCATCGCCGGTACCAGCACCTCACGGCCGAGGAAATAACTGGCCTGCATCGGGTCGAAGGCGACACCGCTCGTGCCTAGGTCCTCCAGTGCACGCGGGATGTTGGGGCTTTCCATGAAGCCATATCGCAGCACCACGCGATGGATTCCGGGCGCGAGCTCCGCGACCTCCGTGCGGCGCTCCGGCGCGACTTCCGGTACGTCGACATTCTCCACCGTGACGAACAGCACGCGCTCATGCAGCACCTTGTTGTGCTTGAGGTTGTGCAGCAATGAAGTCGGCACGTAGCCGGGATTACCGGTGAGGAATACCGCCATGCCCGGCACGCGGATGGTGCGCGACTGCGGCAGCCGGGCAAGGAAGGGGCCAAGCGGAAGGCTGTCCTGTTTCCAGCGTGCGAGCAGCAGATCGCGGCCGCGTTTCCACGATGTCATCAGCGCGGTCAGTGCGATGCCGAGAACCAACGGCACCCAGCCGCCTTCCATGACCTTCAGCGTGTTGGCGGAAAAGAACACCAGATCGATCAGAAAGAAAAAGCCGAACACCGTTATGGCGGCGGTCCGCGACCAGTGGAACTGCCGGCGAAACACCACCATCGCGAGAACACACGTGCAGAGAAAAGTGCCGGTGACCGCAATGCCATATGCGGAAGCGAGATTGTCCGAGGTCTTGAACGCCAGCACCAGGATCAGCACGCCGATCGCGAGCATCGTGTTGACCTGCGGCACGTAGATCTGCCCCTCCTCGGTGACGGAGGTGTGACGCACGGTCATGCGCGGCAGGAAACCCAATTGCATGCATTGCCGCGCGATCGAGTAGGCGCCGGAGATCACCGCCTGGCTGGCGATAACAGTCGCAACAGTCGCTAGAATCACCAGCGGCAGGCGCAGCCAATCCGGTGCCAGAAGGAAAAACGGATTCTGGACCGCGTCCGGATTGCTGATCGTCAGCGCGCCTTGCCCGAAATAATTCAGCACCAGGCAGGGAAGCACGAAGAATGTCCAGGTCAGCCGGATGGGGTGCGCGCCGAAATGCCCCATATCCGCATACAGCGCCTCTGCACCGGTGACGCACAGCACGACCGCTCCCAGCACGATGAAGGCGAGGCCCTTATACTGGATGCAGAGGACCGCCGCGTAGCTTGGCGAAATTGCCAGCAGCACGAACGGGTGCTGCACGATCTCGATGAGGCCGAGGACACCGATCACCACGAACCATACAACCATCACCGGGCCGAACACGCGGCCGACGCTGCGGGTCCCGCGCCACTGCATCGCGAACAGCACCACGATGACAACGACGCAGATGGGCAGCACGTATTGCTGCAGTTCCGGCGCGGAGACCTCGAGGCCCTCGACTGCCGAAAGCACCGATATAGCCGGAGTGATCACGCCGTCGCCGAAGAACAGACAGGCCCCCGCGATACCGACCAGGGTCAGCGTATTCCGAATGCCGGTGCCGACGGAGACACGCTGGGCCAGGGCCATCAGCGCCAGTATGCCGCCCTCGCCGCGGTTGTCGGCGTGCATGACGAGCATCACGTATTTCACCGTGACGATCAGCACGAGCGACCAGAAGATCAGGGACAGGATGCCCATGACCTCGGCCCCCGCGACGGGCACGGCGCCGAACAGCTGCATGCTGGCCTTGAAGGCATAGAGCGGACTGGTGCCGATGTCGCCGTAGACCACCCCCAGGACGGCGAGCAGCAGGCTGACCGAAGGCGCCGGCTTGCGCAGACCGCCGGCGGCCGTGGCGACGCTCACTCCAGGATCACCGGCGGGAGCCGGCCCAGACACGTTCCGATCATGGGTTGCCCCTGCACGACCCTGTCGCCCGTTGGCCCGGACCGCGGACGCATACGCCCCCGGCCTACCAGAAACAAGCGTCCGGACAGGGTGGGTTGCCATACCGGTGCCGAATTCGTTACCGTCCGGGGCATGAGCGACATCACTGCGTCCAACGCTGGTCCCCGCCCTCGCACCCGCTGGGGCTGGTTCGTTGCCCTCGGCATCGCCCAGATCGTGCTTGGCGTCATTGCATGGTTCGACGTGATCGCCTTCACCATTGCCGGCGTCGTCTTCATCGGCGCCCTGCTGCTGGTGGCCGGCGTGTTCCAGATCATCCATGCCTTCATGGACCGCGATTGGCGCGCATTCATCCTGGACCTGCTGGTGGGCGTACTCTACGTGATCGGCGGCTTCCTGCTGATGGCCGAACCGGTGCAGGGATCGCTCGTCATTACAATCCTGGTGGCCGCCGCCCTGATCATTGGAGGGATCCTGCGCATCGTCATTTCCATCCAGCACCGCCACATGGCGGGCTGGGTCATGATGCTCGCCAGCGGCGTGATCAGCCTGCTGGTCGGCCTGATGCTCTACCTGACGCTGCCGTGGTCCGGCCTATGGGTCGTCGGCACGCTGATCGCTGTGGAGCTGGTCGTGCACGGCGTCTCGTGGCTGCAATTCGGGCTCACCCTGCGCCGCACGGCGTAGCTGATGAAACACTCTATCGCCGTCATGGCTGGGCTTGACCCGGCCATTCCCTGCCACACGGGTGCCGTGACGGATGGCCGGGTCAAGCCCGGCCATGACGCTAGAATCGCGCGGTACCAAAATGCCCTTGGTCTCGCATTATGGCCACGCAGTCGCAAACGACTCCGGGCCGGCGTCCTTGATGACGAGCGACTTGCCGGCCTTCAGCTTGTGACCGTCCCAGCGGAACACGTTGATCTCGCGATCGGCCATGCTCTGCACCAGGACGGTGTGGCCGTCACGCGAGAAGGCGATGGACTCGTTCCACGGACCGATCGGCGCCGAGTCCAGCCGCTGCAAGGTCTTGCCGTCCACCGCGAACATCGTCAGCAGGCCCTTGTCGTGGTGGAACGGATGGCTCGGTGGCTTGGTCGAGCCGTTTTCGGCGCCGACCGCCAGATACTTGCCGTCAGGCGAGAACTTCAGCGGTTCCGGGCCGCTCGGCACGCCGACCGTCTCGATCACGCGGAACGGTTTTGACGTGAGATCGATCAGGCTGACGGTATCCTGATCGCCGTCGCCACGCCCCATGTTGGAAACGGCAGCGAGCGTTCCCGCGGCGTTGATGTCCATCGTGTAGGGCGCCATCCCGGTCGTGATCGGCCGCGGATCGATGGTGACGTTGGTGCCGTCGATGTGCAGTACGCTCACCATGTTGTCGCCGCCGCGTGTCAGCAGCGCGGTCTTGCCGTCATGCGTGAACACGATGCCGCTGGGCAGCGACGCCTTGTTGCCGAGGTCGAGCTTGCCGACCGGTGTCAGGCGTTTGTCCGCCACGCTGAACACCGAGACCGTGCCCTCCGTGCGATTTGCGATCAGCGCAAGCTTGCCGTCCGGCGACAGCCGAACCGTGGTGGCGCCAAGGCCGGAGGTCAGGCTCTGGACGATCTTCGGCGGTTTGCTGGTGAGATCGATCACGCTCACCCGGTCATCCGGTCCGGTGCCGCCCTTGCCTTGCGGATCAGCCTTGGTGGCCGATGTGACGATCGCCCAACTTTCATCACTGGCGATCCATGCCGCGGTCGGCGGACCGACGACGCTGCCCGGCACTTCGATTGTTGCCCTGATGACCGGCGGATAAGGCTTGACGTCGATCAGGCTGATCGTGTCGGGATGCACGTCCTTCGGCGCCACCAGGTTTTTCTCGGCGTCCTGGACCGTGTGACCGTCGTTGGACGACAGCACGATATCGGCGCGCGCCACGCCGAACGACATCGCCGCCAGCAATGACGCTGCAAGCACGTTTGCCGCCTGTTCGGTCCGTCGTTGTTGCATCGTTGTTTCCCCCTCCACAGGCGTTCAGCCGAGTTCGAGCGTGACCAGAATCAGCTCGTGATCGCTCAGCACGCTGGCATCCTCACCGAGCGCCGGCACGACGGCCGGGTCGCGCACTTTGACGCCGCGCGTACAGAACCAGTCGAGCTGGCGCGTGCCCTCGCTTCGGCTCCAGGTGCTGGTGCGCGTCGTCGGTTGCGCCAGATTGCAGGCGCCCCAGTCGTAGCCGCGCGCCGCCGCCATGGCGAACAACGGCTCGCGCGCATCGCCGTGACCGCCGGGGCCGACATGGGTGTTCAGATCGCCGCCGATCACCACGGGCGATGATCCGGCATAGGCGTCGAGCGCATCGAGCAGGGTACGCATCTGCGTGGCCCGGCCGTTGCCGTCGGTGCGGTTCTCGAGGTGCACCGAGCAGGCCACAAGCCGGGCCGCGTCAACGCTGACGGTTGCGGCAACGGCCATACGGTTGCCAATACGCCGCTGGCTGCCCATCGGCGCCGTGAACCAGTCCGCCATCTCGTCCAGCCGGACGACGATAGGATCCTCGATCGGCAGCGATGCGACGATGCCGTTGCCGTGGAAGCCTTCGGCGTTGTCGTCGCCATTCGACGGGAACCCTGGCGGTGGCGGCATCGGTAGCAGCTCCAGGAATTCGAGGGCGTAGCAATAGGATTTGCCCAACTGCGCAGCGAGGTGGCCGATTGTGTGCACCTGCCCGGTGCGGAACACGCCTACATCCATTTCCGTCAACAATGCGAGGTCAACGCGATTGCGGCGCAGGATTTTTGCCGATTCTTCCGGGTAGAGGCAGCGCTCGAGATTCCACGCTGCTATCCGGATTGTGCCCGACGATGACGCCGTTGCTGACTGCTGCACCTCAATCTGACGAAACGCTGCGATATTGGCATGTGCTCCGGCATGGGCCTCGCGCGTCGGCGGCAAGCCGAGAAAATCTTGTCGCGCCGACTGCGACACCGGAGTCAACCGGCCGACAATCTCGCGCCAAATGCCGACGGTCGGTTCCATGGTTCAGGTGTGCACCGATTTCTGGAAGTCGCGCAGCACTTTGTTGCCGCGTTCCACCGCGCTGTCCAGCGCCTGCTGTGCGCCTTGCTGTCCGGCAAGCGCGCGCTCGCACTCTTCCTCGATGATCGTGCGGATCTCAGGCATCCGGCCCAGGTGGAAACCGCGCGAATTGTCGGTCACCTCGCCGCGCGTTAGCTGCTTCACCGGCAGATCGGTGCCCGGATTGTGTTCGAACCAGCCCTGCTTCTGCAGCAGCTCGTAGCCGGCATGGGTGATCGGCACATAGCCGGTGCCCATGCTCCATTGCGCGTCCTGCTGCGGCTGACCGATGAAGCGCAGGAATTCCGCCACCGCGCGATATTCGCCGATGTCACGCTTCGGCGCGGTCAGTACCCAGAAGCTGGCGCCGCCGATCGCCGAGTTGATTGGTTCGCGTATCACGTCCGGATCGTAGGGCAGGAAACCCGGCGTCCAGCGGAACTTCGCGCTGCGCTGCAGATCGCCCCGCAACGCCGAGGTGCTGCAGGCCATTGCGGACTGACCGTTGATGAACGCACCGTCGCCGACACCGTCGCGCCCGGTATAGTGAAACGAGTTGTCCTTCGCCATGTCGATCAGGCGCTGGAGATGTTTCACGAAGGGCGGGCTGTTGACCTTCAGCACCGCGTCCAGCCCTTTGAATCCGTTGGCCTCGGTGGCGAAGGGCAGGTTGTGGATCGCGCCGTATTGCTCGAACTGCGACCAGACGACGGAAGCGATCGTGACGCCGAACGGCGCCGCGTCCTTCTGTCGCACGGTGCGCATTGCGGTCTCCACCTCCTGCCAAGTCGCCGGCAGTTTTTGCGGATCGAGCCCGGCCTTCTCCAGCACGTCCAGATTGTACCAGGCGATTGCGGTGGAGGAATTGAACGGCATCGACGCGAGCTTGCCATCCGGCGTGCTGTAATAGCCGCGCACCGCCGGGATGTAGGCGTTCGGGTCGATGTTCACGCCGATTTCCTGCACAAGCTGCCAGATCGGCTTGATTACCGGACCGGAGGTCAGCATGGTCTCGGTACCGATCTCGAACACCTGCGCGATGTGTGGCGCCTGGCCGGCACGCCACGCCGCAACCACCGAAGTAAGCAGGTCCTTGTAGGCGCCTTTGAACAGCGGAACGACTTCGGTGGCGTCCTGACTGGCGTTGAACGCGGTGACGAGCTTGCTCAGCTCCTCGCCGAGCGCCGCGCTCATCGCATGCCACACGGTGATGCGCGTCTTCTCGGCGGCGCGCGACGGTGTGGCGAAGGCGAGCGCCGCGGCGGCGTTCAACAGGGTGCGTCGGCTTATGGTCACGGCAGGCCTCCGCATCATGCCGGATAGATGCGGCGGAACACGGCGGGCGAACCTTCGTCCAGGCGCACGTGGGGCCGCATGCGTGTGTTCCACGGATTGCCGGACCGGGCACGGGCCCACTCGGGCGTGTCGGGGACGCCGGGGTTTTCGAATTCGTAAACCGTCAGGTATTTTGGCTGGCCTTCGACGGCAAGATAGCGGCGCGCACGGATGCAGCCGGGCACGGTCAGATAGCCGGGGATGTAATTGGTGTTGTACCAGTCGTTGAATTCCTCCTCCATGGCGGCGGCAATATCGATGCGACCCATTTGCAGGAATGGCGCCGGACCCATCGTGTTTTCAATGGGGTTGGTCTTCACCGGGAAGATCTGGCGGTAGCCGTTCAGCAGGTAATTGCGGCCGATGTATCCGCCGGATGCCTTCGTTCGCCCGGGCGACGGCTGATAGCGCACCGCGTCGAGGAATGCCGCGGTGCGCAGCACGTTGTGGTCATCCAGTTCATACATCGCCAGGTACTTGGGTCCGCCGCGCAACGCGACGTAGCGGCCGGCGCTGAGGAAGCCGGGTACCGCCAGCAGGCGGCCGATGTGTTCCTCGTTGTACCAGCAGTTGAATTCGTCTTCGTAGGCCGGGTCGATGTCCATCCAGGCCATCAGCAATCCGGTGCCGCGCGTCTTTGCCATGATCGTTCCTCCCTCTCCGGGCCGGATGCTAATCGCATAGACGGAACCTGTCACCCAAGCCGTGGAACTGCCGCGGTCGCGTAGGGGTTCAACGCCCGCGCCCGACGGCCATTGCGCTTGACCGGCCGGCATAGCCGGGCCGCCAGTTCACCCAGCGGCGTGGTGCTTTCCACCGAAGCCAAAGCCGCCAGGTAGCGGTCGTTGGCAGCCTGCGAAGTCTCGGCCCGCCGGTGGAGATCAGCGATCCCCTTGCGCATCCGATACCAGGCCGGATCCGCCTCGGGCTTGCCTTCCGGCTTGCGGAACGACTTGAAGTCCGCCGCATCGTTGATCGTCGTCTCAATCCGCAGCACGCTGCCTTCCCTCGGATCAAGGCCCGTCGGGTTGGCTTTGTCGTACATCTTGATCGAGTTTTCCCCCAGCCGGTGCTTGATCCGCACACCCTCCGCCCGGCGTTTCACGTCGCTCGCCACCTCCGCCTTGAATTGCGGCAGTAGATTGCCGGTGGGCGGAATGTTGCGGCCAAGGAAGCGCATCACGTCCGGACTGAGGAACGTCGTCAGGCCGTGCTGCACCAGTTTCGGATACAGCCGGGCCAGAGCCTTCGGATCGCGGAACAGGATGTCGGTCGCCCATTCGCTCTGATAGGTCGACCAGTAGTAGTCGATCGGAAACGCCTGGAACATCGTCTCGTGCAGCGGGTTCAGTCCGCGTGCGATGCCGTTCAGCAGTTCCGGCCATGCCGCCTGAACCTGCTGATCCATCAGTCGCTGGGCCCGCTCGGGGCGTTCCAGCCAGGTGAAGCAGTTGTCGCGCTGGATGTATCCCATCCTCGCTGCGTCCATCGAACGAGCCAGCCACTCCCGGCCGTTGAGGCAGATCTGGATCGAGAACGGGAACCAGGTCTGGATGCGGGCATGCATGAAGCCGAATGTCGTATCGACCTGGTAGTGGTAGAGATACAGGCATTTGCGATGCCGTGGCTGTAGATCCACACGCTTGGTGTTGCGGTCGCGGACGATTTCATACGACAGACAGGGTTCAACCGCGGTGAGGATGCAGATCAACCCTTGTTCCTGTGTGCACTCTGTGAAACTCTGTGTCCGCTTGATTACTATGCTACCCGCATCGTCCCCCAATAGGGATTCACGCACCGTAAACCAAACGCCGCGATCCTGTCAGGCAGCGGAAACATCTTAAGGCGAGCTTGAACATGGCCTACAACAACAGCCTGACCGAGCGGATCATAGGCCTGGCGATGCGTGTGCATACGCGCCTCGGCCCCGGTCTGCTTGAAAGCGCCTATGAGCGCTGCCTGTGCCACGAATTTGACCAGAACGCACTCCCCTATGAACGGCAGGTCGATCTGCGGCTGGACTATGACGGCGTTCTTCTCGATTGCGGCTACAGAGCAGACCTGATCGTCAATCACGAAGTAATCCTGGAATTGAAATCCGCCGAGCATATTCTGCCGTTGCATGAGGCACAGCTCCTCACATACCTTCGCCTGAGCCAATGCCGCATCGGCCTGCTGCTCAATTTCAACACGCTCTCGCTGAAAGACGGTATCCGCCGACGAATTCTTTAGCCTGTACACCGGAAACTCCCTGCTGTGCACGCTGCGGAATTGGGTTATACAGGCAACCGGGCCACCAGAAGACCGGAACCAATGACCGAGACAGCAACAGTTACCCGGACCGCATCGCAGAAGACCGAGCACTTCGACGTCGTTGATCGTCGGGGCGGGAATCTCCGGGGTCGGCGGTGCGTATCACCTCACGAAGCAATGCCCCGGGACGACCTTCGTCGTCCTTGAAACGCAGGAAAGCTTCGGCGGGACGTGGCTCACGCATCGCTATCCGGGCATCCGGTCCGACAGCGATCTCTACACGTTTGGCTATCGCTTCAAGCCATGGACCAGTGCGCCGATCGCCACCGCCGCCGAGATCCTGAGCTACATGCGCGAAGTCATCGACGAGAACGGCCTCGGCCCGCATATCCGCTATCGGCACAAGATCGCGTCGGCAAGCTGGTCCAGCAGCGAGAATCTCTGGACGATCGAGGCCACCCGCACGGATACCGGCGAGGCGGTGCGTTTCACGGCGAACTTCCTTTGGATGTGCCAGGGGTACTACCGGCACTCGCAGGGCTACACGCCCGAGTGGGACGGGATGGAGACCTTCAATGGCCGGATCGTTCACCCACAGACGTGGCCAAAGGACCTGGACTACGCCGGCAAGAACGTCGTCGTCATCGGCTCGGGCGCCACCGCGGCGACGCTCATTCCGGCAATTGCGGCCGATTGCGGCCACGTCACGATGCTGCAGCGCTCGCCGACGTATTTCAGGACGGGCCGCAATGCGATCGAGATCGCCGACGAGTTGCGGGCGCTGGGCATCGACGAGGCGTGGATCCACGAGATCGTGCGCAGGAAGATCCTGCACGAACAGTCCGTGTTCACCAGCCGTTCGTTCACCGAACCCGAGGTCGTGAAGCAGGAGCTGCTTGGCGCGGTTCGTGCCTATCTTGGGCCCGACTACGACGTGGCAACGCACTTCACGCCGAACTACCGGCCATGGCGACAGCGCATCGCCTACATTCCGGACGGCGATCTCTTTGAGGGGATCCGCAGCGGCAAGGCATCGATCGTCACCGACGAGATCGAACGATTTGTCGCGACCGGCATTCTTCTGAAGTCCGGCAAGCAGCTCGATGCCGACATCATCATCACGGCCACGGGTTTCAATCTCAATGTGCTCGGCGACATCCAATTCACCATCGACGACAAACCCCTCGTTTTCTCCGACACGGTCACCTATCGCGGCATGATGTTCACCGGCGTGCCCAACATGGCGTGGGTCTTCGGGTACTTCCGAGCCAGTTGGACGCTGCGGGCCGACCTGGTCGCAGACTTCGTGTGCCGGCTGCTCAATCACATGAAGGAAAAGGGCGCGCGGAAGGTCACGCCAACGCTCCGACCCGAAGACAAGGACATGCCCTTGCTGCCATGGATAGATCCGGAGAACTTCAATCCTGGCTACATCATGCGCGGCATGCATCTGCTGCCGAAACGAGGCGACAAGCCGGAATGGCAACACACCCAGGACTACTGGACCGAGAAGGATCAGTTCCCCGCCATCGACCTCGACGACGGCACGTTCGTCTACGCGTGAGCGATTGACGGCGCAGCCATTGCCCCACCAGGATAAAAGCAGGAGGGTCCGCGTCATGTCACGACTGGTAGCTGCTTTCGGTTCGTCGCACAGCCCGATGCTTGCATCACGCATCGACGATTGGCAGGGGGGCTTCCTGGCCCGCGACCAGGCGCGACAGTTCGTCGATTTCGACGGCAACGCGTGCAATTACGCCGATTTGCTTGCGCGCGCGCCGGCGGACGCGCTGGCGCGGATTGCGCCCGAGAACCTGGCGCGACGACACGGCGAGGCAATGGCGGCAATGGCGCGGCTGCGCGACGACGTGGCGGGAGCACAGCTGGATGCGCTGATCGTAGTGGGCGACGACCAAGAGGAACTGTTCCACCACGACAACATGCCAGCCATCGGCATCTATTATGGCGAGACGATCTTCGGACGGCTGCCGTACCAAAAGGAGATCGTGGAAACCGACTATCCCTGCGATGCCGCGCTGGCGCGTCATCTGATCGCGGCGTTGCAGCAGGATGGGTTCGATCTGTCGGTCATGCGCTCGCTGGCCGAAGGACAGTGCGAAGGACACGCGTATTCGTTTGTGCATCGCTTCTACCTGCCGGACGGGGTGCCGATCGTGCCGGTGTTCCTCAATGCGTACTATCCGCCGAACCAGCCGTTCGCCGACGCGCTGCGTGGCGCTCGGCGAGGCATTGCGGCGCGCGGTCGAGGCGTTCCCGGGCGATGCGCGGATCGGCGTGATGGCATCCGGCGGCCTCAGCCACTTCATCGTGGACGAGGCGTTCGACCATGCGCTGATCGATGCGCTGCGCCGGAAGGATGCGGCGTTCTTCCGCAACGCGCCGCTGACCAAACTGATGTCGGGCAGCTCGGAGATGCGCAACTGGATCTGTCTGGCGGGAACGCTTGGGTCAATGGAGATGCAGTGGGTCAGCTATGTGCCGGGCTATCGCACGCCGGCGCTCAGCGGCACGGGACTGTGTTTCGCCAGCTTTCGGTGAATGACACGCACTACAATCGCCATGGCTATGCGTTTCGGCCCGCGCTCGAACAAGATCTTCCAATTCTGCGGCGCTGGTTAACGACACGCGAGGTTGTCCGATGGTGGGGCGATCCCGGTCAGCAGGCCGCGCTGCTTCGTGACGATCTGAACGAGCCGTCCATGGTCATGCGCATTGTCTCCTTTGAAGGACGCCCCTTCGCCTATGCGCAGGACTATGCCGTCCGTCGCTGGCCGCAACCGCATTTCGCACATCTGCCGGCAGGATCTCGGGCGATCGAACTCTTTCATCGGCGAGCCTGACATGCTCGGCCGCGGGCACGGGTCCGTCTATTTGAGACTTCTGGCTTTGCAACTGCGCGCCGAGGGCGCACCCGTCGTGGCCGTCGATCCCGCCGCGGACAATGTTCGCGCCCGGCGCGCCTACGCGAAGGCAGGCTTTCACGGAAACACCGTCGTCGCGAGCGCGGATGGGCCAGCTATCGTCATGACATTCAGCGGATAGGCGCGCGCGTGCCTGCGGTGCCAGCTTGCCTGATCGAGGGCGCGGGCACTAACGTCGGCGCATCCATCAACCGGGGAGGCGACCGATGATCATCGAAATGCGCACCTATACGCTGAAGCCAGGCAACATCCCGACCTTCGAGGAACGTTTTTCCTCCGCGCTCGCGATCCGGGAAAAGTACTCGAAGCTCGCCGCCTTTTGGCACACCGAGGTGGGGCCGCTGAACCAAGTGATCCATGTCTGGCCGTATGACAGCCTGGATCAGCGCGCCAAGGTGCGGGCCGAGGCGTCGAAGGCGGAAGGCTGGCCGCCCAATACGCGCGAACTCACCCTTACCCAGCAGAGCGAGATCTTCCTGCCGGCGCCGTTCTCGCCGCCGCTTGAGCCGCGCCAGCTCGGGGGCATCTACGAGATCCGCATGTACACCTACGCGCCCGGCACGCTGCCCGCCGTGATGGAGCGCTGGGCCGAGAAGGTGCCCGGGCGAATCGCGCTGTCGCCGCTGGTCGGCGCCTGGTATTCGGAACTGGGCGGGCTCAACAAGTGGTGTCACATCTGGGCCTACAAGGACGCCGCCGAACGCGGGCGCATCCGCGCCGAGGCAGTGGCCAAGGGAGTTCTGGCCGCCGGGCGGGCCGCCGGGCGCGCTGCTGAAGCAGGAGAACATGCTGGTGGTGCCGGCCGCGTTCTCACCGCTGAAGTAGCCCATACACATCTGGCATGGTTCGTGCGTTACCTCCCGCAGCTTAGAACCCGAGTTGCGGGAGGCACTTCATGTTTCCACTCATCGCCATAGGCGGCGCAATCAGCGCGGTGGCATCCGTCATCAAGGGAGCGTCCTGGCTTTCCGGCAAGCTGGGCGCTTCGCAAGTGGCCGCCTCGTCCGGCGGAAAGCCCGATGCGAAGCAGCAGGCTGTAGCCAGATTTTCCCCGTTCGAGGCGGCGCTCACTGCACAAGTTGCCGGGCAGACCTTGCCGGGAAGCGGCATCGGAACCGCCACGGCGAAGGGCCCGACACCATCCGCCGCAGTGCCGCTGATCCACGGCACGGACTACGACACGCTGGCCAGGATGAAGGCCGGCATGGCGGCTTACAGCCATATCGGTGAGCATCACGGCAACCGCACGGGGGCAGCCAAGCCGCCGGGCACCGACGACGACAAGCCGGTCACCCAATCATAAGCGATCAGACCCGTTGCGACTCGCGCGCGGATGCGGTCGGAGGGCTGGCAAGTGGGCATGGATCACGTCTCTGTGTACTTGATGACACATTGTAGTCGCTGATTGGTCCCCAGCGTTATCTTCGCCGGCATGCACGCTGCGGCGGAGACAATCCCGTAGCAAACAGTGGGACAGCTGACAATTTCATGAAGAGTCATCGCCGCCGGAGGATGATCCCGGCCTGCGGGCCGGCGCTGCTCATGCTCATCGTCATTGCCACTGACACTCTCTGGCCGGCGCTGGCAGATCCAAATGAGGCTCTGGCGAATGCCGTGGCAGGTGCATTCACGCCCGCGCAAATATCGGAGCTGATCGCCGCGGCCGCAGGCAAGGTGAGTTCTCGTACCGATCAGGATAATCAATCGATCAGCCATCTGCGCCAGTTGCTCGATGTCAGTAGCGATGGTGTGGTTCTGGCGCTGCTGCGCATTCTCGATCAGCCTGAAATCCAAGCCACGGAATCAGCCCGGGCACTCGCTCAATCCGCCACACAGTATCATGCGGTAGCGGACCGTTTGAACGAGATCACCGCACAGGATCCGGAAGGCCAACGTCTGGTGACACAGGCGAAGGCTGCAATGATTGCGGGACATTTCAACGATACCGAGGCGCTGCTCCGGCAGCTTGCCGACCGTGAGGTCATCATTTCAAACCGATCGCTGAATGACGTGGCCGAACCCGCGTCCTCTGCCACTCAGCATCTCATCAGTGCCGCACAGGCAGGAACCGTCCTCGGCGAGATCGCCCTGATGCAGTTGCGCTACGGCGAGGCGACTGGCTATTTCCAGGCGGCGCAGCAGAGACTTTCGCTGCTGGCACAGGCGGAGCCGGATCCGGCTGAGCCTCGGCCGGCGGACACGGCGCCGGCCAAACCGGCCGACGTGCCGTCGACCGCTGAGACAGAGCCTTCTCTCCCGCAGTCCGACATTGAGTCATCGAAGCAGGCTAGATTGGTGAAGCTGACTCCCCTAATCGATCCGGACCCCCCGACTGCGTCGCCAGACCAGATCTCCGCTGCGATCGGATCGGACACAACGGCGGCGAATGCGCTGGCAGCAGTGCCGACTGCCGCCCCTCACGGCTTGCCAGAACAGCCGACTGGATCGCTATCGGGTGGCGCCGTCCTGTCCGCCGACATGATTTCGCTGCTGCTGCGGCGCGGCGACGCCTCGCTCGCGCTGGGCGATGTGTCAGCGGCGCGTCTGCTCTACGAGCGCGTGGCCGCGGGGGGCGATGGCCGAGGCGCGACCGGGGCGGGCAAAACATACGATCCAGTGTTTCTGCTGGCGATCGGCGCTCGCGGCATCGAGGGCGATCCGGTCGCCGCCGCAAACTGGTATCGCAGGGCAATCGAACTCGGCGACCAAACGGCTGTCCAGCGCCTGACTCAGATGAGCCAAAGGAGTGACCGATAACATCCGCCGAAGCCTCTGCGGTGCAAGTCGGCCTTGGTCGGTCGCGCGCGACGCGGCGGACTGCCGCACGAAATCCGTTGGCGGTATGAAAACGGCGAGAAGCGGGTGAACCGGAGGGGAACGCGGATGGTTTTCAAAGGCTTCGCTGCAAAACACCACCGACATCCTGTTTCTGCGAGGCATCGATGTCGGTATCGTCCAGTCCGATGTGCTCGCCTATGCCAGGCGCAGACAGCTCCATCCCGGCATTGATCAATCCATTCAGTACATCACCAAGCTTTACGACGAGGAGGTCCACATCCTCGCAAGGCGAGACATCGCGAAGCTCGACGATCTGGCTACCAAGAAGGTCAATGTGGACGTACGTGGGAGCGGCACCTCCATGACCGCCTCGGTCCTGTTCGAGAGCCTCGGGATCTCCGTGCAATCCACCAATGACGACCAGAACACGGCTCTGGAGAAGCTGAAGCAGGGCGAGATCGCCGCACTTGTCTACGTCACTCTCCCGCGCAGGAGTGGCTGATGCGCCAATCCGTGGCCGGTCACAGCGCCGGCGGGGGCCTGCAAGTAGACTTCGACGGCTATCTGGCACGTAGCAGCAATCCAGTCTCGAGCCTGACGACGGCCCAGAAGGAAAGGCTCTTCCGCGAATTCCTGGTCTGGCAGAACAGCAGGAACCGGACGCAGTAGTGCGGACTCAGCCCACCGTGATTCGAGGTGGATTGCGCAAGGTCTGCAGAATGACGCAGTAGCGTTCCGTGGTCTGGATCATGCGCTCGAGCTTCGCCGGATCGGCATCGCTGTCGACCTCGAAGCGCAGGACGATGTCGGACACGCCGACCGGCACGCTACGGTCGATGCCCAGCGTTCCGCGCGCATCCCAGGTTCCCTCCGCGATCACGCGGCCGCTGCGGACGGTCACGCCCATTGCGGTCGCAACCGCGCGCAGCGTGACCCCGGCACAGGCGACCACCGCCTGAAGCAGCATGTCGGCCGAGCAGGCAAGATCGCCGGAACCTCCGGTCGCCGGATGCAGACCTGCCGTCGTCTCACCACGCCAGGACGGCACGGCGCAGGCAATGTCATCGGGATCGAGACGCGCCTCTGCCCGCGCCGGAACGCGCGCCGCATCGGGCGTTTCACGGTAGCGCTGTTTCAGCGGCGCCTGCACGGTGCGAAGTTGCTCGGTGTCCATGCGTGCCCTCCCGCTCTCGGGGTTCTTCGCGAAATATCATATCAGGCGCCGTTGTTGTTGGCTCCCCCCGCTCTCCTTGCACCGCCGTGGCCGGGCGTGTCCCGGCCATGACGGAAGGAACGAGCGGCGACAGGGCGTCAGTAGCCCACTGGCGTCGGACTGACCGGGACCCACTGGCCGTTCTTCACCACGCACAGGAACGATTCGCTCGAACCCTGGTGCTTGGTAGCGCTGAAGCTCATCGCCGGCGAGCCGAAGATGTCGTGCCAGTCCTTGATGCTCTCCATCCCGGCGACGAAACTGTCCGCCGTCAGGTCCTTGCCGCTCTTCTGCAACGCCAGGACCACGAGCTGCCCGGCCGTGTAGCCGATCTGCGCCGCGAAGTTCGGCTCCTTGCCGAACTGCTTCTTGTACTTCTCGGCAAACTCCTTCACCGCCGGGCTCGGATTGCTGGCGGCGACGAACAGGACCGGCGTCATCGAGTAGAATCCCTCCGTCACGCCACCCGGCACTTCCGCGACAGCCTCGTCGTAGCTCGCGGCTTGGCCGAGCATTTCGACCTGCCAGCCGATCTTGCGGACCGCGGAGACGATCTGGATGGTGTCACGGGTAATGGTGCCGAGCAGGATCAGGTCGCAATTGGCTTCGCGCAGCCGTGCAACCGAAGCGCTGAAGTCGGTGTCCGTCGGCTTGTGCAGCGTCTCCGCCACCAGCTTCAGGTTCATCGCTGCGAGCTGGTCCTTCGCACCCGCCATCACGTCACGACCGAAATCGGTGTCCTGCGACATCGCACAGACCGCCTTGTTGTGGTGCTGCTCGACGAACAGCTTCACGCCGGACCGCATCTGGTCATAGTACGAAGCGGCGAGGCCGAACTTCAGGTGATGCAGCGGCTCGTACATCGAGCGCGCCGATGTCAGTGGGAAGATGTTCGGCACGCCCTTGGCGAGCTGATCCGGCATCGTCGCGTTGTTCATCGGCGTGCCTCCGTTGGCGACCATCATGAACACGCCGTCGCGGTTGATCAGCTTGTTGGCGGCCTGCACCGAGCGCGGAATTTGGTACTGATTGTCCTCGACGATGTATTTGATCTTGCGGCCGTTGATGCCGCCTTCGGAATTCACGTCGTCGAACACCATGCGCCAGGCGTTGGTATTGTTGACGCCCCACATCGCCGTCACGCCGGACAGGTCGGTATAGGTGCCGATGACAATCTCGTTGTCGGTCACGCCACGAACGCTGTCCGCCGCCATGGCCGGCGCGAAAAGCGCGGTGACAAATGCCGCCGCCAGGAGCCTGCTACGCATGTTCAGTTCCTTCCATCAGGTGCCGTAAGCTACTTCCATCAGGGCACGATAGCGAGCATCCAGGGGAGTGCCCCGTGTCGCCTGACCGTCGATCTGCTGGATGGTGACGCCGAGCGCCTTTGCCCAGCGGCCGATGTCCGATGGCAGCGACGCAGCACCGATATACGCGTGCCGCAGCCGGTTGAGCCCGAGTTCCCGCCGCACCGCGCGCAGCACAGCGAGTCGCGCCAGTGACGCCTGCAATCCCCCGCGCTGCGCCGCCGCGATCGCGTCCCGATACAGCAGGCGCTGCAACCGCGTGGCGCCAGCAGCGGCGTTGTCAGCCCGCGCGTGCAACAGCTCCCAGAACCGAGTATCGGTCCCGAGCATTGTGGGTTGCACCTCCTGCAGGTTTTCCATCACCGTGTCAGGGTTCTCCAGGTAGTTGCTGACCGCGCGCGCATCGAGCGCCAGATAGAGACCGAAGACGCGTTCCATCACATGGCACATCGGCAGGAGTGCCAAACGTTCGTCGCCGACGCGTGGCTCCAGCAGCGAGCGCGCATTGGCGATCAGATGCAGCACATCGCCATGCGTCAGCACGCGTCCCTTGCCCGCCACGCCGCCATGCGGGAACAGCAGTACCGCCGGGTGCTCGGCGGTGATCGCGCCGATCCAGGCCTGCCAGGCGTCCGAATGTGCGCCGTCACGCTCGACGCCGCGCGCGATGAATGCCTGGAAGCTCTCGCATATCGGGTCGGCGAAATCGCGCAGTCCCTTCATGTCGAAGATGACGATGCGTTGCAGCGTCGGGCAGCGGTCGCGGACCAGCAGCACCTTGTCGAGCTGCTCATCGTTTTCGACGAACAGCACGCGACAGCCAGATTGCCGCAACGCCTGGCCGATCTGTTCCGGTTCCTCGGCCGGATCGATCCCGCCACTTACGCCGCACGCACCGAGAATTCCCAGATCGACATACACCCATTCGGGACGTGTCTCGGCGAGCACGCAGGCGATGTCGCCAAGCCTAAAGCCGATCGCCTTGAGCCCCATGCCGACTTCGCGCGAGCGCATGCCAAGTTCGGACCAGGTCACCGCCTTCCAGATGCCGTGGTCCTTCTTGCGCAGGATGACCTCGGCACCGTGCGCGGCAGCGCGGTCGGTGACCATGGCGGGAACTGTGACCGGGTTCAGTGCCACAGCCGCTTCCTCTTCCATCGCCGCTGTCCGCGGATGCCGGTTTCCTTCTGACCGAGGTAGAACTCCTTGATCGCGTCGGTCTGCATCAGCTTCGCGCAGTCGTCCGCCAGCACGATGCGCCCGACCTCCAGCACATAACCAAACGCGGCCGTCTGCAGTGCCATGTGTGCGTTCTGCTCGACCAGCAGGATTGCCACACCCTGCTCTTCGTTGATGCGGCGAATGATGCGGAAGATCTGAGTGACCAGGATCGGCGACAGACCGAGCGAGGGTTCGTCGAGCAGCAGCAGTTTCGGCCGCCCCATCAGCGCGCGGCTGATCGACAGCATCTGCTGTTCGCCGCCTGACAGCAGACCGGCCCGCTGGTGCCAGCGTTCCTTCAGCACCGGGAAGTAGGTGTAGCAGAGCTCCAGATCGCGATGTACCGCGTCCTTGTCGTGGCGCGAGTAGGCGCCCATCAGCAGGTTCTCGTACACTGTCAGGAACGGGAACACTTCGCGGCCTTCGGGCACGTGACAGATGCCGAGTTGCATCACGCGATCGGGCGGCAAATGGGCGATTTCGCGGCCCTCGAAGCGCACCTGTCCGCGTTCGGGATCGAGAACGCCGGAGATCGTGCGCAGCACCGTCGTCTTGCCGGCACCGTTGGCGCCAAGCACGGTGACGATCTGGCCTTGCGCCACCTGCAGGCTGACGCCACGGATCGCCTGGATCGGACCGTAGAAGGTCTCGATGCCGGTGACGTCGAGGAGGGACGCGGATGCGCTCATGCCTCGCCCCCGATGTAGGCACGCACCACCTCGGGATGGTTCTGCACTTCGTCCGGCGTGCCGAGCGCGATGACCTTGCCGTAGTTCAAGGCCATCACCCGGTCGGACACCATGCGCACCAGGTTCATATCATGCTCGACCATGATCACCGTGATGCCGAGGTCCTTCTTGATGTCCTCGATCCAGAAGCCCATGCCCTCGGTTTCTTCCACGTTCAGGCCGGAGGAAGGTTCATCCAGCAGCAGCAGTTTCGGTTCGATGCACAGCGCGCGGCCCAGTTCGACCACCTTGCGCACGCCGTACGGCAGGTTGGCGATCAGCGTATCGCGGTAGCGTTCCAGGCCGAGGAAGGCGATCACCTCCTCGGCCTTCTCGCGATGCTTCAGTTCTTCGCGCCGCACCGTCGGCAGGAAGACAAGCTGGGAAAGCACGCCGACAGTCGAATGGCAGTGCCGGCCGATCAGCAGGTTCTGCAACAGCGTGGCGTTGGCGAACAGCTCGATATTCTGGAACGTGCGTGCGATCCCCAGGCCGGCGATGCGGTAGGCCGGGACGTCGGTGATGTCCTGGCTCTGAAAGAACAGCCGCCCGGCGCTGGGCTGATAGATGCGGCTGATCAGGTTGAATATCGTCGTCTTGCCGGCGCCGTTCGGGCCGATGATGGAGAATACCTCGCCTTGGTTCACCTCGAAGCTGACCGCATCGACCGCACGGATGCCACCGAAACGGATGGCGATTTCATTGGCAGCGAAGATGCTCATGGAAGGCCGCGCCAATGAGCGACGGTGCGCGCAAGGTCCTCCCCCTCCCCTTGCGGGAGGGGGTAGGGGAGGGGTGCGTTTCCCGCAGCGTCGGTCAACGGCCCCCTCCCCCCAACCCCCTCCCGCAAGGGGAGGGGGAGAATGTTGCGTTATCACCGCAGCCGCTCCGAACGCGCGTAGGACTTCTGCCGCCGGAAAGCGGTACGGCGCTTGAGCGGGTAGGCCTGGAACCAGTGCTTCACCTTGATCCAGCGGCCGTACATGCCGCCAGGCTCGAACAGGATCACCATCACCAGCACGAGGCCGAACAGCGACGGCTCCAACCCCGGCATACGGCCGATCCCGAACGGCAATTCGTCGCGCATGATGGCGATCGCCTGCGGCAGCAGCCTGACGAAGATCGCGCCGAGGACCGCACCGTGCAGCGAGCCGAGGCCGCCCACGAACACGATGGTGACGAACTGCACCGAGAGCAGCACGTCGAACGCATCGGGAGCCAGGAAGCGCACGTAGTGCGCGAACAATGCACCGGCGAGCCCGGTCATGCCGGCGCTGATGGCGAACGCGAAGGTCTTGTACCGCGCGAGATGGATCCCCATGCTCTGTGCGGAGATCTCGCTGTCGCGGATCGCCACCATGGCACGGCCGAGCGGCGTGCGCAGTATGTTGGCCGACAGCCACAGCACGAAGATCAGGACCGCGAGCGAGAGATAGTAGATGCCGTTGGCGCCCTCGATCGGGACGCCGAAGATATATGGTGTCGGCACGGCGAAGCCGTCGAAGCCGCCGGTGACCGCATCCCATTTCTGAAACACCGTGCCGACGATGCTGCCGAATGACAGCGTCGCGATCGCGAGATAGAGCCCGCTCATGCGCAGCGTCGGCAGGCCGATCGCGGCGCCGAATACCGCGGTGAACAGACCGGAGACCGGCAGGGTGATGAGGAACGGCACGCCCTGCGCGAGCAGCACCGAATTGGTGTACGCCCCGATGCCGAGGAACGCCGCGTTGCCGAGGCTGATCAGACCGGTATAGCCGGCCAGCAGCATCAGACCGACGCCGGCGATGGCGAAGATGAACACGCCGCCAAGTTCGCCAATGTAGAACTCGCCCAGCATGCGCGGTATCAACAGCAGCACGACGACCAGCAGGCCGTACCAGAACAGGTCGCCGCGATGGCGCCACAGCGTCATGTCCTGCCGATAGTCGGTCTTGAAGAGATAGCGCATTCGTCAGACTCGCTTTCCCAGGCCCTCGGCGAACAATCCCTGAGGTCGTAGAATCAAGGTGGCGAGCAGCACGACGTTCGAGGTGACCTCCTGGAAGCCCGCTGGCAGGAAGTAGCCGGCGAGCTGCTCGACGATGCCGATGACCACGCCGCCGATCAGCGCGCCGGGGATGCTGCCGAACCCGCCGAGCACCGCGGCGGCGAACGCCTTGATGCCGAGAAAGCCCATGTTCACGTCGATCATCGAGACCGGTGACAGCAGGATGCCGGCCACCGCCGCGACGCCGGCGCTGATCGCCCAGATCAGCGAAAACACCGTGCGGACCGGGATGCCCATGTAATACGCGGCAAGCTGGTTCTGCGACGAGGCCTGCATGGCGATGCCGAGGCGCGTGCGGCTGAAGAAGACGTACAACACGCCGCACAGCAGCACGGTGCCGACGATGATGGACACGTTGTCCTGGCCCAGCACGAGGCCGCCCAGGTTGATCGTCTTGTTGGTGAACGGCGTCTCGAAGCCGACGGAATCGTAGCCCCAGGTGATGCCGGCGTACGCGCGGAAGATGAATCCCAGTCCGAGCGTCAGCATGACAACGGCGAATTGCGGCTGACCGATGACGCGTCGCAAAATGACGGCATCGAGCGCGAATCCAAACGCGGCGATGATCATGATGGCGAGGAACGCGCCGACCCAGTAGTTGAGGCCGAAATGGGCGATCAGGCTGAACGCCACGAAGCCGCCCAGCATCATGATGTCGCCCTGGGCGAAGTTGACCATCTCGGTCGCCTTGTAGATCAGGACGAAACCGAGCGCGATCAGCCCGTAGATGCAGCCGGCGGCGGCTCCATTGACGACAAGCTGCAACAGGCGCGCAGCGCCTTCCACGATCAGCGGCCCTCCCTTTTAGGCGGGGCCGACTTTGTGGCGCCCCGGCACTTTGCTACTCGCCAGTAAACGATATGCCGGGGTTCAACACAACGTCAACAAGGCGACGTCGCTCGTTCGTCACCCCGGCAGCTCCAGCACATTCTTGGCCAGGATGTTGCGCTGGATCTCGTTCGAACCGGCGTAGATCGTGGAAGGGCGCGATTGGATGAACAGACCCGCGGGATTCAACTCGCGGTTGCCGTCCAGCGGGCCGAACTGCCCGCCATGCTCGGCGGCGATCTCCAGCATGGTCTCGGTGATGCGCTGATAAAGCTCCGTCTGGTGCACCTTCAGCATCGACACGTCCGGACCCAGCGCCTCGCCGCGATACACCTTCGCGACAAACTCGTTGTACAGCGACTTATGGTCTTCAAGATCGAGGCGCAGGCGAGTGTAGCGGTCCTGGAACCCCTCCTCCTCCCAGACGCCCATACGATCCGCCAGGAGACGCAGCCGCGACAGCGCATGGGACGATTGACGCGGCGAGCCGCTGCCGATGCGCTCGAACCCCAGCAGGCTCTTCGCCATCGTCCAGCCCTTGTTGATCTGGCCGACCAGATTTCCCTTCGGCACGCGCACATCGTCGAAGAACGTCTCGCAGAACTCATCCTCCATATCGAGGTTGGTGATCGGCCGGATCGTGATGCCCGGACTGTCCATCGGCACCAGCAGGAAGCTGATCCCCTCCTGCTTCTTCGCCTGCTTGTCGGTGCGCACCAGGAGAAAAATCCAGTTCGCATCCATCGCCATCGAGGTCCAGATCTTCTGGCCGTTCACCACCCAATGATCGCCGTCCGGCACCGCCTCGGTGCGCAGCGACGCGAGGTCGGAACCGGCGTTCGGCTCGGAATAGCCCTGGCACCAGATGTGCTCGCCGGTGAGGATCTTCGGCAGGTAATAGTCCTGCTGCTCCTTCGTGCCATGGCGGATCAGCAACGGACCCAGCATCGTCATGCCCATTTCATTGAGCCGGGCGCAGCCGTGGCGCTCCTTTTCCTCCAGCATGATGAGCTGCTTGCCGGCCGATATGCCCATGCCGCCGAATTCGCGCGGCCAGTTGGGGCACAGCCAGCCTTTGCGCGCCAGCTTGTGGTACCAACCTTTGGTGTCCTTGAAGTGCAACCGCGAAGGCGGATTGCGAATCTCCGGCGGGTAGTTCGCCTCGATCCACTGCCGCACATGCAGGCGAAATTCCTCGTCGGGGAGATCGTTCAGATCGACGACTTCGCTCATGGCTGTGTCTCCCTACGGCACAAAGGCCGCGGCCTTGGCTTCGCGGAACGGCGTGTTCGCATCGGCAAGTTCGCGCAACAGGCGCGACGGCGACCAGCGCGCGCCGTACTGCTGATGCCAGTTCGCGATCTGGTCGTAGACGTTACGCACGCCGATGCCGTCGGCCCAGTAGAACAGGCCGCCGCGATAGCGCGGAAAACCGAAGCCGTGCAGCCACATCACGTCGATGTCGCTGGCGCGGTACGCCTTGCCTTCCTCCAGGATACGGCACGCCTCATTCACTGACGCGAACAGCAGCCGATGCAGGATCTCCTGGTCGGTGAACTCCTTCTGCGGCGCGCCCATCTCGGCGGCGATCTGTCTGATGATGGCGGCTACCTCGGGATCGGGGTGCGGCGTGCGGTCGCCATTTTCGTAACGGTACCACCCGGCGCCGGTCTTCTGGCCATACCGTCCAAGCTCCACCAGGCGGTCGGCGATCGGCAGCTTGCGATAATTCGGATCGGCGGCGGCGCGGCGACGGCGTCCGGCCGCGCCGACATCGAGGCCGGCGAGATCGCCCACCGCGAACGGCCCCATCGGATAGCCGAAATCCACCATCACCTTGTCCACCTGCTCGGGCAGGCAGCCTTCCTCCAGCAGGATCACCATCTCGGTGTTGAACGGCGCGCGCGAGCGGTTGGCGACGAAGCCATCGGTGTTGCCGGCCATCGCCGACAGCTTGCCGATCCTGCGGCCCATCTGCATCGCCGACAGCAGCGTCTGCGGCGACGATTTTTGGCCGCGCACCACCTCCAGCAGCTTCATCACGTTCGCCGGGCTGAAGAAGTGCGTCCCCGCCACGTCCTGCGGCCGCTTGGTCATCTCCGCAAGCTGGTCAACGTCGAGCGCGGACGTGTTGGAGAACAGCAGCGCACCCGGTTTCATCACCTCGTCCAGCCTGGCGAAGATCGGCTTCTTCACGTCCATGTCCTCGAACACCGCCTCGATGACGATGTCGCAGTCCTTGATGTCGTCGTAATCCGCGACAGGTTCGATGCGCGCGAGCCGACGCCGCATCGCGACTTCGCCGAGCGAGCCGCGGCGGACCGAGGTTGCGTAATTGTCGCGGATGCGCTGCATGCCGCGATCCAATGCTTCCTGCGTGGCATCCATGATCTTCACCGGGAACCCGTAGTCGGCGAAGCTCATGGCGATCCCGCCGCCCATCGTGCCGGCGCCGACCACGGCGGCCGTGGCAAACGCGCGGACGGGCGTGCCGGCCGGAAGGTCGGGCAGCTTGGCCACCTCGCGTTCGATGAAGAAGGCGTAGCGCAATGCGCGCGCCTCGGCTGAGTTCTCCAGCTCCGTGAACAGATCGGCCTCGCGGCGGCAGCCATCGTCGAAGGCGAGCGAACACGCCGCCTCCACCGCGGCGATGCAATGATAGGGTGCGGTCTGGTTGCGGGCGCGACGGGCGATCGATTGTCGCATCGCATCGAAAACGCCGGGATCATCGAGCTTCACCGCTCGGTCGCGCACGCGACGCAGCGGACGCGCGTCCATGACGCGCATCGTCCAGGCGACGGCGCTCTCCCGCAAATCGGAATTCTCCGGCAGTACCTCGTCGATGATGCCGAGCTTCCCGGCTTCGGGCGCCGGCACATGCCGGCCGGTGACGATCATGTCGAGCGCGGCCTTGGGGCCGATCAGGCGCGGCAGGCGCTGCGTGCCGCCGCCGCCCGGCAGAATGCCGAGCAGCACCTCCGGCAGGCCGACCTTCGCGCTGGGCAGTGCGATGCGATAGTGGCACGCCATCGCGATCTCCAGCCCGCCGCCGAGCGCATAACCATGGATGGCGGCGACCACCGGCTTCTCGCTGGCGTCGAGCACATCGTAGACGCGCTGACCCAGCGGCAGCCGGGGACGATTCGTGCCGAAGGCGCGGATGTCGGCGCCGGCGATGAAGCTGCGTCCCGCGCCGATCAGCACCATCGCCTTGATCGCGGGATTGGTGTTGCCGCGCGCGATGCACTCCTTGATGCCCTCGGCCACGCCCGGGCCGAGCGCGTTCACCGGCGGATAGTTCACGGTGATGACGCCGATGTCGCCCTCGCGTTCCAGGCTGACGGGTGATGCTCCGCTCATGGGCGCTACCTCCGAGTATCGGCACAGATGCTAGGAGCGCACGCGGGCCGCGTCCATGCGGCGAGTATGGAGTGGCAGGCTCCCCGCGTGTATCCTGATTTCGACACGGCCCGCGACGAACCAGGGACCTGGACTGCCATGCTGCCGATGCTTGCTGACCGACGCGATGAAATCGCCGACCTGTGCCGACGCTTCCGTGTCTCGCGGCTGGAGGCGTTCGGCTCCGCCGCCCGAGAGACGGATTTCGACCCGGAGCGATCCGACATCGATATTCTGGTTGTCTATGACCCAACAAAGCGCACGCCAAGTCTGGTTGAATTTTTCGGCCTGCAAGAGGCGCTGGCCGCCATGTTTGGTCGCAAGGTCGATCTGATCGCCGCGGGCAGTGTGGAAAATCCATATGTCCGGGCTGGAATCGAGCGCGACAAGCAGGTTCTGTATGCAGCGTGACGCGCGCGCATTTCTCTGGGACGTGCGAAGGTCGGCCGACGCAATCGCTCGCTACATCGGCCATCGGGACAGAGATGGCTATCTGGCCGACGATATGCTGCGAACTAGGGAGTGCCGTCGCATTCCGCAACATTCTGATCCATGGCTACACGCAGGTTGACAGCATGATCGTGTGGGAAACGATCACCGACCATCTGCCTGCATTGCGTGAGCGTGTGGCCGCATTGCTTGCCGAACTCGACGCCGCATCGTGAGAGTGCGGCCTGTGATGGTCGTCAGCAATCCGGATCGTCTGCGGCCATGCTGGCTGGAATGCGAAACAAGCGTCCGGTCGCCTCCAATGCATTCGTTGTCCACGCTCCGCCGACACCGTCGATCATCCAGCGCATGATCGACCACAGATCACGATCGACGGCCGTTTCGTCGAACGGTTCAAGCGCAGGAACGATGGCATGGATTTCCACGCCCGATGGGAAGGCCTCGCCGCTACGCCCGATGAAGATCAGCGTATAGACAGTTCCGGAGGGTGTCTGCACATGACCAGGCCGCGCCAGGCCGATGCGATCGAGATCGAACGCTCGCACAAAGAATTCGCGGAATTCGGGATAATGGCCAAGCCGATCCTCCGCCAGCACGAAGGCAAGCCGCTTGCCCTCGAGCGAAGGTTCCGCGACGACGTTCACCGCGGTCACGCGAGCCTCCGCAGGAAATCGACGATGTGCGCGGCGATCTCGGGAGCTGAATCCTCCTGCAGAAAATGTCGTCCGGTCACCAGATGCGGCCCTTCGGCATGCGGCAGCAATCGCTTGAAGCGGGGAACGAAAGTCGCAGGGTCGAACACATCGTCCTCGCGCCCCCAGATCAGCAACGCGGGCAGGGCGCATGCCGAGAGTTCGTGTTCCAGCCAGGTAAAGCGGTCGAGCGCACGCGCTGTTGCGTCCAGCGGAATCCAGCGCGGCCACGTCCAGGTGAGCAGACGGGTCGCTGCATCCGGCAGCACTGCCTCGTACGCCGCCTGCGCACGATCCTGAAATCGCCTGCGATCGACCACGGACAGATAAACACCGCGCCCCGCCAGTGCATTGTGCCGTCCCAGCAGATACGGCCCAAGCAACGGCGCGTGCATCATGCGCCAGGGAAAGATGCGCGTATGAAACTCGGCAGGCGGTAGCGGCCACGCCCACGTGCTCATCAGCACCAGCGCCTTCACCCGCGCGATGTTTGACAAGGCGAAGCCAAGTCCGGTCGGGCCGCCCCAATCGTGACAGACCAACGTGACGCGGTGGAGATCGAGGCCGCGCAGCAATCCGGTCAGGTTTGCGATATGGCCGTCGAGGCTATGTGCCTGCTCACGCACGGGCTTTTCCGACAGCCCGAAGCCGATCATGTCGGGGATGACGACGCGAAAGCCAGCCGAGGTCAGTGGCGCGACAAACTCGCGATAAAGAAAACCCCAGGTTGGGTTGCCATGCAGCAGCACGACCGGGTCACCGGCGCCCTCGTCCACATAGTGCATGCGCCAGCCGTTGACGCGAACGAATCGCGGCTGGAACGGCCATTGGCCGCGGGCAATGTTCGGCAAATCGACGCCGGGCACGGCCGTGCTACAGCACCGCCTCCGCCACCACGCGCAACGCCTCGACCGAGGCGCCGGTCAGCACCATCGTGGTCAGTTTTCCCGCCCTTCGCCACCTGCTTCCACGCCTGCAACCGGTCCTTGATGCGGTCCGCCGACCCGACCAACGCGATCTCGTCGATCAGCTTGTCCGGCACCAGCGCCTCGGCGTCCTTCTTGTGGCCGCCCAGATACAGGTCCTGGATCTTCGCCGCCGCCTCCTCGTAGCCAAGCCGCACCGCGAAATCGTTGTAGAAATTCTTCGAGCGCGCGCCCATCCCGCCGATATACAGCGCCAGATTGGGCCGCAACGCATCGCGGCACGCGGCCAGATCGTTGCCCATGCTGATCTTCACATACGGTGCCAGATCGAACCCCTCCAGGTCGCGCGGCTTGCCCGCCTTCGCGCGACCGTCGAGGATCGGCTGCACCACCTGATCCGCCTGCTCCGGCGAAAACCAGATCGGCAACGTGCCGTCCGACACCTCGCCGGCGGTGCGCAGCCCGGCCGGCGTGATCGACGCGGTGTAGATCTTCATGTCGGGATCGCCGTGCACGATGCTGCGCAGCGGCTTGCCGAGCCCGGTGGCGCCAGGCCCGGTGTAGGGAATCTGATAGTGCTCGCCCTGATAGGTCAGCGGCGCCTCGCGCGCCAGGCCTTGCGGATGATCTCGATGTATTCCTTGGTGCGACCGAGCGGCTTGCCGTACGCAACGCCGTGCCAGCCCTCGATCACCTGCGGTCCGGACGGACCGACGCCGAGCAGGAACCGTCCGCCGGACAGCGCGTTCAGCGTCATTGCCGTCATCGCCGCGCAGGATGGCGTGCGCGCCTGCATCTGCATGATCGCAGTGCCCGCCTTGATCTTTGTGGTTCGCGCGAGCACCCAGGCGACCGGCGATACCGCATCGGTGCCCCAGGCCTCGCCCGACCACACCGATACGTAGCCAAGCCGTTCCGCCTCCAGCACCTCGTCCATGCTGAGCTTTGGCGTCTGGCCGTTGATCCGCATCGTGATGCCAAGCTGCATTTCCTGCGTTCCCCCTATCGAACCTTCGCCATCACTTCGTCGCGGAAGCGGCGCATGTTGTCCACCGTCTCCTGCGCCGAGGCGCCGAACAGGCGGACATCGACCGCGCCCACGCCGAGTTCCTCCAGCGCCTTGATGTCGGCCGCGTAGTCGGCCGAACCGCCGGTGAACAGGCGCGGCTCGCCGTCCATCATCACGCGCGGCTGTGCGCGCGGACCGGCCAGCACGCGCAGCGCCAGCGTGATCTGCGACGGATCGCGTCCGGCCTTCTCCACCACGCCGCGGAACCGCGCGATGCCGGCCTTGAACTTGCTCAGCGTGTGCATCGGGAATTGCGGATTGGTGGAGACCGGATACCAGCCATCCGCGTAGCGCGCGGTCCGTCGCAGCGCCGGTCCGCTCTCGCCGCCGACCCAGATCGGGATCGGCTGCTGCACCGGCTTCGGCGTGAACACCACATCGGAGAACTTCACGTACTTGCCGTCGAAGCGCGGATCGTCCTTCGACCACAGCTCCTTGCAGGCCATCATCCATTCGTCGGTGACATGGCCGCGATCGTCGAACGGCGCCGCGTTGATCGCCTCGAATTCCTCGCGGCACCAGCCGACGCCGATGCCCAGCGTAAGGCGCCCCTTTGACAGATAATCGATCGTCGCCAGGATCTTCGCCGTCAGCACCGCCGGGCGATGCGGCACCACCATCACCGACAGCACGAAGCGCAGCTTCTTGGTCAGCGCCGCGATATAGGCCGTCGTCGTGAGCTGCTCGAGCCACGCGGCCGCGGTGCCGGCAGGAAATTCGCCTGTGTCGGTATAGGGATATTTCGAGCCGAGATTGCGCGGCACCATGATGTGGTCGCTGATCGTCAAGTAGTCGAAGCCGAGCGCCTCGGCTTCGGTGACGATCCGCACCAGGCTGTCCGGTTCGATGAGCGGCCCGCTGGTGGGCGCATTGCAGCCGATCTGCATGACGGACCTCCCGCTACTTCACCTTCGACATCACCTCATCGCGGAAGCGGCGCATGTTGTCGATGGTTCCGGCCAAGGTCGGCGCGAACATGCCGGAATCGAACGAGGTCACGCCCGCATCGGCCAACGCCTTGATGTCGCCGACGAAGTCCGCCGCGCCGCCGGTGAACAGCTTGCGCTCGCCGTCGACCGTGCCCTTCGGCTGCGCCTCCGCATTGGAGGAAATGCGATAGGCCACCGTCACCGCCGACGGATCGCGCCCGGCCTTCACGGTCAGGTCGCGCAGCTTCGCCACACCCGCCTTGAAGCGCGTCAGCGTGTCCATCGGAAACTGCGGGTTGGTGCCGATCGGATACCACGCGTCGCCGTACCGCGCCGTCCGCCGCAGCGCCGGGCCGCTCTCGCCGCCGACCCAGATCGGGATCGATTTCTGCGCCGGCTTCGGCGTGAACACCACGTCGGCGAACTTCACATACTTCCCGTCGAAGCTCGGATCGTCCTTCGACCACAGCTCCTTGCAGGCCATCATCCACTCGTCGGTGACATGGCCGCGATCCTCGAACGGCGGCGCGCCGATCGCCTCGAATTCCTCCTTGCACCACCCGGCGCCGATGCCGAGCGTCAGGCGGCCCTTCGACAGATAGTCGATCGTCGCCAGGATCTTCGCGGTCAGCACCGCCGGACGATGCGGCACCACCATCACCGACGTGACGATGCGCAGCCTGGACGTGGCCGCGGCGATGAAGGCGGCGGCAGTGAGCTGTTCCAGTCGCGCGGCGCCGGCACCCGAGGGGAACTCGCCCGACTCGCTGTACGGATAGCGCGAGGCAATGCTCTTCGGGATCATCACATGGTCGCTGACCGTGATGTAGTCGAAGCCGAGCTGCTCGGCCTCGGTGGCGATGCGGACCAGGCTGTCCGGAGCGATCAGAGGTCCACTGGTCGGCGCGCTGCACCCGATCTGCATTTGTTCCATCCCTTCAAGCGTGGATGGCCGGGTCAGACCCAGCCACTGCGTTGCATCGGCCGCGACGTTAGCACACGATGACCCGAGCGGGAGCCGGGCGGAGGAAGTCGTGGATTTCGGCATTCATATCGGCACGCGCGGCTGCCTCACGTCGCGCGAGGCGATCATGGCGGTTGGTCAGCGAGCCGAGGCGCTGGGCTATGCGTATCTTGGGGTCGCCGACCACCTGATCGTGCCGGCCCACACCGACGTGCGATATGCGTACACGGCGGACGGTATCTGGCCCGGCGCGCCGACCGGCGAATGCTTCGATGCCATCGCCACGCTTGCATTCCTGGCGGGCTGCACCCAGCGCATCAGGCTGCTGACCTCGGTGGTTGTGGTGCCGTACCGGCCGGCCGTGCTGGCGGCCAAGCTGTTCCTGACCGCCGATGTGCTGTCCGGCGGACGCGTCATCGCTGGCGTCGGCACCGGCTGGATGAAGGAGGAGTTCGAAGCGCTCGGCACGCCGCCTTACGATGAACGCGGCGCTGTGACCGACGAATACCTCCAGGCTTGGCGCGCGCTGTGGACCGAGGAGCGACCGGCGCTCGACGGCAAGTATGCCCGCTTTGACAACGTGGTGTTTGCGCCGAAGCCGGCGTCGAAGCCGCATCTGCCGATCTGGGTCGGTGGCGAGAGCCCCCGGGCCTTGCGACGCACGGTGAAGTTCGGCGACGCGTGGTATCCGGTGTCGAACAACCAGCACATCACCCTCAACACCCCGGAGCGGCTGCGCAGAGCGATCGGCGGATTGCACCGCGCCTCGGAGAAGGCGGGGCGCGATCCCGGCTCGATCGATGTCGGCTATCTCTGGTTCGGGCCGCCCGTGTGGACTGCGCAGCAGGGTCCCGATGGGCGGCAGTTGTTCAGCGGCAGTTCATCGGACATGCTGGCGGACGCCGCGGCGCTGGAGAAGGTTGGCGCGCGGCATGCGATCCTCTATCTGCAACGCCCGACGATCGAGGAGACGCTGGAGGTGATCCAGCGCTTCGGAGAAGAAGTGGTGCGCAAGACATGACAGACCAGGACATGATCGGCTGGATCGAAGCCGCGCCGCTCGATGCGCTGATGGCGCAGGCGGCGGAGAAGCGCGACGCGGCGCATGGGCGGCTGGTGTCGTACTCGCGAAAAGTGTTCATCCCCCTGACCAAGCTGTGTCGCGACGTGTGTCACTACTGCACATTCGCTGAACGGCCACGTGCGGGTCGGCCCGCCTATCTATCGCCGGAAGCCGTTCTGACGATCGCCCGCGCCGGCGCCGCCGCGGGCTGCACCGAGGCGCTGTTCACCTTGGGCGACAAGCCGGAGCTGCGCTACCGCGCCGCCCGCGAGGCTTTGGCCGCCCTCGGACACGGCACGACGATTTCCTACCTGCGCGATATGTGCGCGCTGGTGCTGAAGGAGACCGGGCTGCTGCCGCATGTGAATCCCGGTGTGATGACGCGCGAGGAGATTGCCGCGCTTCGGGAAGTGTCGGCGAGTGCGGGCATCATGCTGGAATCGAGCAGTGAACGGCTGTGCGAACCGGGCGGCGTGCATTACGGCTCGCCGGACAAGGCGCCCTCTGTTCGGCTGGCGATGATGCGGCAGGCGGGCGAACTCGCGGTGCCGTTCACCACCGGCATTCTGATCGGCATCGGCGAGACGCGCACGGAACGGCTGGAATCACTGCTCGCGATCCGCGACCTGCACGTGCGGCACGGGCACATCCAGGAAGTGATTGTGCAGAACTTCCGCGCCAAGGCCAACACGAAGCGGGCAACGGCGCCGGAGCCGGATCTCGATGACCTGCTGTGGAGCATCGCCGCGGCGCGCCTGGTCCTGCCGGACGATGTGCATGTGCAGGCGCCGCCCAACCTTTCGCCCGGTGTCTACGAAGAACTGGTCGGCGCGGGGATCGACGACTGGGGCGGCGTGTCGCCGGTGACACCGGATCACGTCAACCCTGAGGCGCCGTGGCCGCAGATCGAGGCGTTGGCAGAGCGCACCGCCGCAATGGGCAAGGTGCTGGTGCAGCGGCTGCCAGTATATCCGTCGTACGCATTCGATGCGGACCGCTGGTGCGCACCCGACATTGCCAAGCGCGTGCGGCGCGCAATCGACGCAGACGGCTGGGCGCGCGACGACGACTGGGCGCCAGGCCTGACCGTGCTGCCGCGACGGCGCGCGTCACTGCTCGGGTCAGTCGATCCATTGGTGGCGGAAGCGGTGAACAGAGCGGCTGCGGGAGCACGGCTTGCCGAGCCCGAAATCGTCCGCCTGTTCGGCGCGCGCGACGCCGACTACGATCATGTCATCACCTCGGCGGACGCATTGCGCCAGGCGGTGAGCGGCGAGACCGTGCGCTACGTGGTCAACCGCAACATCAACTACACCAACATCTGCTATTACCGTTGTCGCTTCTGCGCCTTTTCCAAGGGCAAGAAGCACGAGGCGTTGCGCGGCACGCCATACGACCTGGACCTGGACGAGGTTGTGCGCCGGTCGCGCGAGGCATGGGATCGCGGCGCGACAGAAGTGTGCCTGCAAGGCGGCATCCATCCCGACTACACCGGCGCGACGTACCTCGGCATCTGCCGGGCGATCAAGGAAGCGTTGCCCGATATGCATGTGCACGCATTCTCGCCGCTGGAGGTGACGCAGGGTGCTACGACGCTTGGTCTGTCGCTGCACGATTTTCTGGTGCAGCTCAAGCTAGCCGGACTTGGCACTCTGCCCGGCACCGCGGCCGAGATTCTCGACGACGAGGTGCGGAAAATCATCTGCCCGGACAAGGTCAACACGGCACAGTGGCTCGATGTGGTGAACACCGCGCACAGGCTCGGCCTGCGCACCACATCGACGATCATGTACGGCCATGTCGAGCGTCCGGTATCCTGGGCGCGGCATCTGCTTGTGCTGCGTGATCTGCAGGCGGAGACTGGCGGCATCACGGAGTTCGTTCCGCTCCCGTTCGTGCACATGGAAGCGCCAATGTATCTGCGCGGCCAGGCACGCAAGGGGCCGACATTGCGCGAGGCCGTGCTGATGCATGCCGTGGCGCGGCTGGTGCTGCATCCGCTGATCACCAACATTCAGACGTCGTGGGTGAAGATGGGGCCGGAGGGTGCGGCACTGTGCCTGAATGCCGGTGCCAATGATCTTGGTGGGACGCTGATGAACGAGAGTATTTCCCGGGCTGCCGGCACACAGCACGGCCAGGAGTTTCCGCCCGAGGCGATGGAGGGGTTGATCCGATCGATCGGGCGCATCCCCGTGCAGCGCGACACTTTGTACCGGCCGGCTCCGGCTGAGCAGCGGGCGGTTTCGTTCAATGCAGCGGAGCTTGCCCCTGTGGTGCAGACGCCGCCGCGCAAGATGCAGGTCGCCCAGTAGAGCCGAGCAGCGCTCTTTTACCGTCATGGCCGGGCTTGTCCCGGCCATCCATTGTTCCACCGGTGCCGCTAGGGATGGCCGGGACAAGCCCGGCCATGACGTGAGAAATTCGAGCCGTTGAAGTTACCCCTCGAAAAGGCCCCATGTGCGCGTCGCCAACCGCGGTCTGGCGCGGCGGAACGCATGCAGATCCTGCGGCTGGTCGATGTCCAGACCGATGCCGGACAGCTTCACGATCATGGGCTCGATGCCAAGCGCTCGCGCCGCGGCAAGATGCGGCAGGAAACTGTCGTCACCAAAACGCAATTGCATCACGGTCGGCGGCGAGCAGAGCACGGCATTCGATCCGCGCTCGTCATGCGCGGGAACGATAGTAACTGATGGCGACGGCCGGCGCGCCTCGATTATCGCCGCGATCTCCGCTGACGTGACGAGCGGGATATCACCGGGCACGGTCAGCATCCCTTCCCGCCCTTCCGCACCGAGGATGCGCGCCATCGCCATGACCGCACCGCTGTGGCCGTCGCGCGCTCCTTCGGTCACGACCCGGCCGCCATAACGGCGCGCCAGTTCGCTGGCGATCGGATCGACTGTGTTGACCATGATCCCGGCAAGGGGAGATTCGACCAGCGCGGCCAGCACGTCCTCCAGCATCGCCGCGGCCAGCGCCTGTCGCTGCTCCGGCGCCAGCAGCGACGCGAGACGCTGCTTCGCGCCGGCAAATTCCTTCACCGGTACCGCCGCCCAGATGTCGGCCATCATCAGTCGCGCCGCAGCACGCCAGCCGCGCCCAGCACGGTGCGCGCCAGCGCCTCGCGATCGGCCAACGTGGTCATCATGGTCTGCCCGAGCGTGACCTTGGGACCGATCGCGGCGACCTGGTCCATATCGGCGAAATCGACGACATAGCCGTCGATCAGATCGCCGTACCGGCGTGCGACGGCACCGGCACTGGGCGTCATGCCCAGTTCCGCCATCATCTTCGCCGTCGGTCCCTTTACCGCGCGCCCGCCGATGATCGGCGACACCGCGATCACCGGAGCTGCACAATCGGCAAGTGCCGCACGCACGCCGGGCACCGCAAGGATCGGCTCGATGCTGATGAACGGATTTGACGGGCAGATGACCACCGCCGCCAGCCGTGGATCGGTCAGTGCCGCCAGAAATCCGGATTGGGCACACGCCGTCTCGGCGCCGTCGAACGCAAGCTCGTGCACCACGGGTTCGCAACGCCGACGCACGAAGTAATCCTGGAAATCGATCCAGCCTTCATCGGTGCGCACGCGCGTACGCACCGGATCGTCGCTCATCGGCAATACGCGCGGTCCCACACCGAGGCGCCGGCAGAAGTCCTGGGTGATCACCGACAGCGTTTCTCCGGCCCGCAGGCGGCGCGTGCGCTCGACATGCACAGCGAGATCGCGATCGCCCAGCCGGAACCAAGTTTCGCCGCCGACAGACGCCAGCGTCTCCATGAACGACCACGTCTCGTCCCGCCGCCCCCAGCCGAACTCGGGATTGGCCAGTCCGGCCAGCGTGTACATCACCGTGTCGATGTCGGGCGAAATGGCGAGCCCGAGATGATCGAAATCGTCGCCCGTATTGGCGACAATCACCAGTTCCTCGGCCGGCAGCACGCGACTGAGGCCGAGCGCCAATTTGGCTCCCCCGACACCGCCCGACAGCGCAACCACTGTCACCGGAACAGGTCCTCCTGCGGTGGGCGGACCAGTTCCACGGCCGGCACAATTGGCGCCGACCATTCGAGGCCACGTACCAGCACGACGGGCTGCGCCTCGGCCGCCTGGCCTTGCAGCAGCGATGCGGCGGCGGCGATTTCGTCGGCGAAGCCGATGATGCTGACTTCGAGTGTGCGGCCGAACAGATCCGGCTGGCCCCGCAGGTCGATCAGGCTGGGCAGTCCGGCTGCCCCGATTGCAATGCCGCATGTGCCGCGGCGCCACGCGCGGCCGAAGCTGTCACTGATGATTACGCTGATGGCCACGCCGAAGCGTTTTTGCAGCTTGGCGCGGATGCCTTCAGCCGATGCGTCCGGATCGTGTGGCAGCAGCAGGACGTGATGCGCCCCGTCAGCGGGCGCGACATTGGATTGATCCACGCCGGCATTGGCCATCACGAAGCCCAGCCGATGCTGCACAATGATCAGGTTCGGCCGCGACCGCACCACGCGAGTCGATTCACGAAGAACCACCTCGACCAAACGCGGGTCCTTGCCGACCTCTCGCGCCAGGTCCACCGCTTCAGCCGACGGCTCGACAGTGGCGAGATCGACCGTCCGCCCCTCGGCCTTGGAGACGATCTTCTGCGCCACCACCACAACGTCGCCGTCGCGCAACGCCAGATCGGCCCGTGCCAGAGCAGCAGCGATCAGCTCCGCGATGTCGTCGTCCACACGGACCATCGGCAGTCCGGGCAGCGCGACAAGTTGCAGCGCAGAGCTCACGACAACTCTGTCCGATCGCGCACCGTCCCACCAATCGTCATGGCCGGGCGTGTCCCGGCCATCCGTCGCGCCGCTGGTCGCTGGTGGCGATGGCCGGGACACGTCCGGCCATGACGATCATAGGGTGTCGCTCGCATGGCGACTCGAATCAATCAAACCGCCGACGCAGCTTCGGCAGAACCTGCTCGCTGTAGAGCCGCAGGAAACGCTCCTGGTCCGGCCCGGGCGCGTGAAACACCAGATGCCGGAACCCCATCTCGACATACGGACGGATTTTCTCCACGTGCTCGTCCGGATCGGAAGAAACGATCCACCGGCTCGCGGCGCGCTCCACCGGCAGCGCAGCGGACAGACGCTCCATCTCCCTCGGATCCTCGACCGATATCTTCTCCTCGGGCGTGAGCGCCAGCGCCGCCCAGTGCCGCGTGTCCTGCATCGCACGCTCGTGGTCGGTGTCGAACGAAACCTTCATCTCGATCATCCGATCGTAATCCGCGGGCGGATTGCTGGCGAGCTTCAGCCCCTCCTCGACGTTCGGCAGCAGTGTCTCCGTGTAGAGCTTCCAGGTCTTGCCCGACGTGCAGATGAAACCCTGCGCCGAGCGCCCGGCATACTTCGCGACCTGCGGTCCCGCCGCGGCGACATAGATCGGCACCGGCTTGTCCGGCTTGTCGTAGATCGTCGCCTTCTCGGTCTTATAGTACTGGCCCTGGAACGTCACCCGCTCCTCGGACCACAGCTTGCGGATCAACTGGTTGGCCTCGCGCAGCCGTGCGAAGCGCTCCTTGTTGTCCGGCCATTGCATCCCGGTCGATGGGACCTCGTTCAGCCCCTCGCCGGTGCCCACGCCCAGCACGACGCGGCCGGGAAACATCGCGCCCAGCGTGCCGAAGGCCTGCGCCACGATGGACGGGTGATAGCGGAAGGTCGGCGTCAGCACGCTGGTGCCGATCACCACGCGCTGCGTGCTCGCCCCCAGCGCGCCAAGCCACACCAGGGCGTTGGGAGCGTGGCCGTCGGTATGCTTCCACGGCTGGAAGTGGTCGCTGACGAACACCGAATCGAAGCCGACCTGCTCGGCCAGCACCGAGAATGCCAGCAGCTTCGAGGGGGCGAACTGTTCGGCGGAGGCCTTGTATCCCAGCTTGAGCACGATGCGTCTCCTGTTGTCCCGCGCACGCTACTGCCGGGCGGCAGTCGCCATCAACCGGCCCTGGCCTCGCCCGCCAACCGGACCAGTTCGCGGCGCACATCGGCTGGATCGGCCACCGGCGCCGACCAGTGGATCCGGATCGCCCGCTCCCCATCGGCCAGATCACAGCCATCGACGTCGACGGCGACCATCCGCCATGCGCCCTGCAAGCCGGCAATGGCCGCCAAAGCGTCTGGATGATCGGTGTTGCAGTGCGACATGATCCGCGCCTCCGCCGTTGCTATGGTTGCGACGGAAGCGGCCACCAGAGCCAAGTCGATGGCGCGGAGCCGGGCGGCGCGGGCGAAGCCGCCGACATACAGTCCGCCCAGCGGCCGGATGCGCCACAGCGAGAAGTCGGCAAAGTCCGCATACTGTGCCGCATAGGGGTGCACCGCGAGATAGCGGGATTTCAGCGCCGGTTCGGTCGCCGGTTCGGCCAGCCCTGTAACGGTCACGCGGGGGGTGGTCTGCGGATTGGCGTCCTGGGGCACCCCGGCGGCCAAAACCGAGCAGCGTGGGTCCGCGCGCAAGTGCCTGGTATGCTCGGACAGATCGGAGAGCAGCAGCAGCAACGACAGGTCCGGGGCGCAGGCCGGCGTGACCAGGCTGGCGAAGGGCTGCCCATCCGCGGAACTGGCAAGCGTGCCGACGCGTGCCGCCCGCAGGAGCTTGCGCGCCTCCCAGACGAAACCATGGGCCATATTTCGTTCACCTCCCGTCTGCAATACGCCACAATTCGGTTTCAGTGTCGCCCACGTGAACGACGGAGCCCGACCAATGAGCGTACCCCCGAAGGACAGTTCCATGAAGCAGACCATCGCCCTCGTGGACGATGACCGCAACATCCTGACGAGTGTCGCGATGACGCTGGAGCAGGAGGGTTTTCAGGTCCGTACCTATACCGACGGTGAAAGCGCCCTGCAGGGGCTCAACGCCCGACCGGTCGATCTGGCGGTGCTCGACATTAAAATGCCCCGGATGGACGGCATGGAACTGCTGCAACGGCTGCGCCAGCGCAGCTCCATGCCGGTGATCTTCCTAACCTCGAAGGACGAGGAGGTGGACGAGCTGATGGGATTGCGGTTAGGCGCCGACGACTACATCACCAAGCCGTTCAGCCAGCGCCTGCTGATCGAGCGCATCCGGGCGCTGCTGCGGCGCAATGAAGCCAGCCGCGCCGAGGGCTCGGGCGCCGCGCCGGGCGGGGTCATGGTGCGCGGAGAGCTGACGCTGGATGAGACGAAGCACCAGTGCATCTGGCACGACCAGGACATTCAGCTCACGGTCACGGAATTCCTTCTGGTAAAGGCGCTTGCGGCGCGGCCAGGCATGGTAAAGAGCCGCGACCAGCTGATCGACGCGGCCTACGGGGACAACATCTACGTCGATGACCGGACGATCGACAGTCACGTCAAGCGCATCCGCAAGAAGTTCCGCACCGTGGACGACAACTTCAACCATATCGAGACGCTCTACGGCATCGGCTATCGCTACAAGGAGCACTGAACGGCACCCGCCATGCCTGACGGCATCTCCCTTTCCGCGCTCGCTCCGCCCGCTGTCTCGCAGCGGAAGCGGTTCCGCACGCGCTGGGTGTCGCCGCTCCTCCGGCGCATCCTGCTGGTGAATGCGCTGCCGCTGGCGCTGCTCGTGGCCGCGCTGTTGTACCTCGACCAGTACCAGAACGGGCTCCTGGAGGCCCAGGTATCAGCTCTACGCGAACAGGCGCGCATCTACGCCGGTGCGCTGGGCGAGAGCGCCGTGCGCACGACGGAGCCTGAAAATCCGAAGCTGGTGCCGGAGATCGCGCGCCCGCTGCTGCGCCGTCTCACCGACCCGACGCCCGGCGCGCAGGCCAAGGTCTATGCCCCTGATGGCACCGTGATCGCCGATTCCCGGGTCCGCGAGGGAACCAGCGGCGCGGTGAGTACCGAGCCGTTGCCGCCTGCGATGGAGCACGGTCCCTTCGTCGGGGCGATCGGCTGGATCTACGACAAGGTGCTGGCGGTGCTGCCCCACGACACGCCGACCCCGCTGGTGGTCGACATGACTCCGGGGGCGGCGGGGCTCGAGTGGCAGCCGGACGTGAAGGAGGAGCTGCGGGTCAACAGCTCCGGCCAGAGCCGCGAGATGCCCCCCTATATCCGGCGCACCAAGGACAACCGGCTGCTGGTAACGGTGGCGGAACCGGTGGAGCGTGACCGGCACACGGTTGGCATCATCCTGCTCACGCGCGAGGCGCGCGAGGTGGACAGCAGCCTGTTCGTCGTTCGCATGTCGATCCTGGCCCTGTTCAGTCTTGCGCTGTGCCTGACGGTGCTGCTTTCCTGGTACCTGTCGCTGACCATCGCGCGGCCGATCCTGCGGCTGGCGGGCGCCGCCGCGGAGATGTCCGAGGGCCATGGGCGGGCGGGCAGCGTACCGTCGCTGTTGCTGGATCGACGGGACGAGGTCGGGGCGCTGGCGACGGCGCTGTCTGAACTCGGCGCAGGCGCTGTGGGCGCGCATGGACGCGATCGAGAAATTTGCCGCGGATGTGGCGCACGAGATCAAGAACCCGCTGTCGTCGATCCGCAGCGCGATCGAGACACTGCGCCGCATCGAGGACCCAACCCGACAGAAGCTGCTGCTGGCGATCATCGCACAGGACGTGACGCGGCTTGACCGGCTGATCAGCGACGTGAGCGGCGCGTCACGGCTTGACGCCGAACTGTCGCGCATCGCCGCGGAGCGGGTCGATGTGGTGCCGATCCTGCGCGCGTTGCAGGAACTGGACGAGGCGACGCGCGACGAAGCGAATGATCCGCATGTGGCGGTGGACGCGCCATCGTCTGGCCTGGCCGTCTGGGCCGTCGAGGACCGGCTGGTGCAGGTGCTGCGCAACCTGGTCACGAACGCGCAGTCGTTCAGCCCTCCGCGCGGCACGATCATGCTGCGCGCGCGCGAGACCGGCGGGATGGTGGAGATCAGCATTGAGGACGAGGGCCCCGGCATTCCCGAGGGGAACATCGAGCACATCTTCGACCGGTTTTATTCGGAGCGCCCGCAGGGGGAGAAATTCGGCCAGCATTCGGGGCTGGGTCTATCGATCAGCCGGCAGATCATCGAGGCGCTGCGCGGCCGGATCTCGGGGGAGAACCGCCGCGATGCGAGCGGCAAGGTGGTGGGCGCGAGGTTCGTTGTGCGCCTGCCAAAGGCGTAGGGGATGGCATCGGCTCTCGTGCACCGCTCGATCGACGATGAAATCGATGCGGCTTATTTCGTCATGGCCGGGCGTGTCCCGGCCATCCTTCGCGGCACTGGTGTGGATGGCGATGGCCGGAACAAGTCCGGCCATGACGATAGGTGCGGCATTGTCATCAGACCGTTTTGTTGCTACTTCATCTCCACTCCCTGCAGCCGAATGAGCCCATCCGGCACCTGCTGAAAGCCGGTGATGGTCTTTTTCATCCCGACAATGTTCTTGCCGATCCACAGATAGATCAGCGGCAGGTCCTTGCGCTCCTGCTCCCACACTTTGGCATAGAACGCGCGGCGCTGATCGACCGCCGCGACAGTCCGCGCATCGTCAAGCGCCTTGTCGACATCCGGATTGGTGTAGTGCCCATAGTTGAACGTGCCGCCGGTGTGCAGCATCTGCCACATGTTGCCGTCCGGATCGGCGCGGCCGGACCAACCGATCATGTAGGCTTCAAAGTCGCCGGTGTAGGCCGACTGCAACGACGAGGCGAACTCCATCGTCTTGATCTTCACGTCGAAACCGGCGTCGCGTTCCATGGACTGAATCACTTCCGCGGTCTGCTGATCGTCCGACTGGTTGGTGATCGTCAGCGCCACCGGCACGGGAAGCGCGACGCCCGCCTGTTTCAAAAGCGCCTTCGCCTTCTCCGGATCGCGCGCCGGCGGTTTCAGCTCCTGGAAATAATACGGCGAGGTCGGCGGGTTGGCCTGCACGACCGGCGTGAACATCCCGTCATAAACCACCTGGATGATCGCCGCGCGATCCAGTCCTAATTCGAATGCCTGGCGGACCAGCGCATTCTTGCCAATCGCTGTGTCATGCGCCATGCCGTTGCCGGTATTGATCGCAATGCCGTTGTAGGCGAGCGAGTCGTCCATCACGATCTTCAGCTTCGGGTCCTTCTGCACCGCCGGCACATCCGTCGGCAGCACGTATTCGACGAGGTCGAGCGCTCCGGCCTGCAAGTTGGCCAGCCGCACCGAGGAATTTGGATTCTGCAGATAGATCACCTCGTCAAAATGGATGTTCTTGGCGTCCCAATAATCCGGAAAGCGCTTCAGCACGATGCGATCCTGCGCGACGCGGCTGTCGAAGCTGAACGGCCCGGCGCAGACCGGATGCAGGCCGAACTTGTCGCCCGCCGCCTCGGTGGCCTTGGGCGAGATCATGATCCCGGCGCGGTCCGTGAGCTGCGCCAGCAATTGCGACGCCGGCGCTTGAAGGTTGAGCTGCACGGTGAGCGGGTCGATGACGTCGATGCTATCGATCGAGATCACCTCGCCTCGGCGCATGCTGCCCTTGGCGTTGAGGTCGCGCATCAGCTTGTATTTCACCGCATCGGCGTCGAGTTTTTCCCCGTCCTGGAATCGCACGCCATCGCGGATACGGATCCGCAAGTGCGTCGGATCCTTCCACTCATAGCCGGTCGCCAGCACGGGCACGATGTTCAGCTTGGTGTCGATGTCGAACAGCTTGTCGCACAGGCCGGCAAAGACGATGCGCCCGACGTAGGATGAGCCGAGCGTGGGATCCAGCAGGTCCGGGTCCTGGCGCAGGCCGATGTGCAGCACGCGCTCCTGGGCCAAGACCTGCGTTGCCAGCGACAAACCGCAGAACAAGCCGAGCGCGAGCCGATGCATCGCAATCTCCCGGTTTCTATCCATCACACGGCTAGGACAGCGGCGGCCTGTACCAGCTCGGCTTGCGCTTCTCCCGGAATGCGGTCGTGCCCTCCCGCCCTTCCGGCGACTGGCGCTGCATCCATCCCTCGTGCGCGAGCAGCTCCGCATCCCGGTCGTTCAGCAGCATACCGTTGGCGCCGAGCATGGAAAGCTTGGTCCGCGCGATCGCGCCCGGTGCGCTCAGGATGATCGCGTCCAACACCTCGGCCAGCCGCCCCTCCATCCCCTCCGTGGGCACGACCTCGTGCACCAGGCCGATCCGCAGCGCCTCGTCCGCGCCGAAGCGCTCGCCGGTGAGCGCATAGCGGCGGGCCTGCCGTATGCCGATCGCATGGACCATGTGAGTCGAGATCGGCGTCGGCGCGATGCCGTGGCGGACTTCGCTGATGCCGAATATGGCATCCGGCGTCGCCAGCGCGACATCGACGCAGCAGGCAATACCGCAGCCGCCACCGAAGCAGGCTCCGTGGACCACGGCGATCGTGGGCTTCGGCAGCTCGTTGAGCACCTTACTGAAGCGGACGGTGACAATCGATGCCGTGTAGTTCGCTTCGGGTCCCTGGCGCGACAGGCGGTTCAGCCAGTTGATGTCGGCCCCGGCCTGGAAATGCCGACCGGCTCCGCGGATGACCAGCGCACGCACGGCAGTATCGTCGGCGATCCTTTCGAGCGCAGACGTCAGCGCTCGCAGCAGGTCCTCGTCGTACGCGTTGGCCACTTCTGGATGGTCCAACGTGATTGTCGCAACGCCACGAGCATCCGTGGCGAGCAGGTAGCGGTCCGCGGTCATGGTTCGACAACCTGCGCCGGATCGGTATTGGCGCCGCATAAGAGCGCGCCGACCCTCGCGCCAGTGGGCGGCGTGAAGGCGCCGCACAGCAATGCTGCAAGCGCCGTGGCGCCGCCGGGTTCCGCGACCAGCCGCAGGCGGTCCCAGATCATGCGCTGTGCCGCCGCAATGGCTGCATCGGGCACCAGCACGGCAGCGGCAACGTGGGCTTGTGCAATGGGAAACATCTGATTACCGACCTGACGGGCGCCGAGACTGTCGGCGGCCAGCCCACCGACCGCAACCTCGACCGGCTGGCCGGCTTTCAGCGCATTGTGAAGGGTGGGACAACCCTCCGGTTCGACACTGACCACCGTGGCGCTGCCCGCGTACCAGGCGGCAATGCCACCGATCAGACCTCCACCGCCAGTCGCCACCAGGATATGCGTGAGATCCGGTGCGTCATGCTCGAATTCCCGCCCGACAGTGCCCTGCCCGGCGAGCACATCTCGGTGATCATAGGCATGCACTTCCAGTGCTCCGGTCTCCGACTGACGGTCGCGCGAGGCGACCAGAGCATCGGCATAAGTTGCGCCGGCCTGCACGATCCGAGCGCCATAACTCGCGATACGGGCAACCTTGAGCGGCGGCGTCCGTGCCGGAACGAAGATCTCTGCCGTCACGCCGAGAGCACGCGCGGCATAGGCCACCGCGGCGCCATGGTTGCCGCCCGATGCGGCGATCACGCCGGCCTTGGGCAGCTGCGCCGAAAGCAGGCGATTGAATGCTCCGCGCGGCTTGAAACTCCCCGTGTGCTGCAGAAACTCCAGCTTCAGTGTTACTGCAAAACCCAGTCCCAGCTCCGCACCGGCAAGGCAGAGAAGCGACGTATGTCGGATATACCCGGCGATCCGTGCAGCGGCGGAGGCGATATCGCTTCGGCTGACCATGGCGGACCGGACGCTGGCACGGCCCTTTCCAGGCGACAAGTCGCTTTCCTTCCGGCGTGTCTCGGGCCAGATTGTGTGGTCATGCAGATCCACGGGAGCTGCGCCTGCCGCTCGGGCGAGGGCGTGCTGCTGATCGGACCATCGGGTGCGGGCAAGTCCGACCTGGTGCTGCGGCTGCTTGCGCGCGGCTTCGATCTGGTGGCTGATGATCGCGTGGATATTGCGGATGGCATCGCGCGGCCAGTACCGGCACTGGCCGGATTGCTGGAGGTGCGCGGATTGGGGATTGTGCGCTTGGCCTATGTTGCCGCAGCGCGGCTGGCCCTGGTCGTCGAACTGGACAGCGCTGCCACGCGCATGCCAGCGCCGGCATTGCATGAGGGGCTCGGGCTGCCGGTGGCACGGCTGGATGCCTGGGCCGCCTCTTCGCCGGAAAGGGTTTCCCTGGCGCTCGACTGTGCGCTCGGCCGTGTCGCGCAGGTTGCGGGAGGCTTCGCCGCATGAGCGCCGACAGGCTGCGCGTTGTTCTGGTCACTGGCTTGTCCGGGGGAGGCAAGTCGTCGGTGCTGCGTGCGCTCGAGGACATCGGATACGAGGCAGTCGACAATCCACCGCTGCCAATGCTCGAAGACATGGTGACGCGCAGCGAAGGGAGGATAGCGATCGGCGTAGATACACGCACGCGCGGCTTCGGTGCCGGCCGGGTACTGACGACGCTGGAGCGGCTGCACGCCGACGCCTCACTGCGGCCGGAACTCGTCTACGTCTGGGCGGACGAAACGACGCTCTTGCGGCGCTACAATGAGACCAGGCGGCGCCATCCGCTGGCGCCGCAGGCACGGGTCGCGGACGGCATCGCACAGGAGGAGAAGCTTACCGCGCCACTCCGGAGCGACGCTGATCTCGTGATCGACACCTCGGATCTGCCGCTCGGCTCGCTGCGGCGACTGGTCGAGCGGCACTTCGGCACCGGCAGCGACGGAGATGCGCACCGGCTGGTCGTTTCATTGATCTCGTTCGCCTACAAGTTTGGCCTGCCCCGGGAAGCAGATCTGGTATTCGACGCCCGCTTCCTGCGAAACCCGCATTACGACCCCATATTGCGGTCCCGCACGGGACTGGACGCCGAGGTCGGCGCCTTCGTGGAGGCGGACCCGGACTTTGCGGTATATTTTGAGAAGCTTACTGAATTAATCAACATGCTCTTGCCGAGATTTGTGCAGGAGAGCAAAAAGTATGCTACAATCACGATTGGGTGTACTGGCGGGCGGCATCGCTCGGTCCATCTGGTCGAAAAGCTAGGCGATTATTTGACGGCCCGGATTGCTGCCGCGCGGGCATCCGGGGATGCGGGTTTCGGTTGGCGGCTGCATGTGACGCACCGTGAGCTGGCCCGCGAGGGCCTTGAGGCGGCTTATCTGACCGACCGGCCGGTGCCGAGAACGGGCTTTGGCTCCGAGTTTCGCGGCGAAGCTGCCGCAGTCGCGCCGATTTAGGCACAGGAGGCCTGAGCAGACAAATGACTGGTCCATCACTGTTTTCCCCGAGGGAAGCCTCTCCACTCCAATGATCGGCATGATTCTGGTGACCCACGGCCGTCTGGCCGAGGAACTGCGTTCGGCCATGGAGCACGTGGTCGGGGCGCAACGGAACGTCGACACGGTCTGCATCGGCCCCGACGACGACATCGATAACCGCCGAGCCGAGATCGAGGCCTGTATCACCCGGTGCGACACAGGCGACGGGGTCGTCCTGCTCACCGACATGTTCGGCGGCACACCATCCAACCTCGCCATCTCGATGATGCAGCGGCAGGGCGTGGACGTAATCGCGGGCGTGAATCTGCCGATGCTGGTGAAGCTGGCCAAGGTTCGGTCGAAGCAGCCTCTGGCAGACGCAGTGAATTGCGCCGAGGAGGCCGGGCGGAAATATATCGCCGCCGCCTCGCACGTCCTGCACGGGTGCAAAATCAACGGCTCCTACGGATGACGCCGCCGCACGGCGACAGCGTCCCACCAGACCCAATCCCATCATCCGGTGCTCCGGTCCTGAGCAGGATCGTCACCATCTCGAACAAACGCGGCATGCACGCCAGGGCGGCGGCGAAGTTCGTCATGATGGCGGAGCGCTTCGGCGCATCCGTTGACGTGATCCGGGATGGGCAGTCCGTCCCGGCGCGCTCCATCATGGGCCTGATGATGCTGGGCGCCGGGAAGGGATCGGCGATCGAGCTTCGCGCCGAGGGGTGGGACGCCAAGGAAGCGCTCGACGCCCTGGCCGCACTCGTCGAATCCGGCTTCGATGAACAGGATTGACCCTCCGCCTCCGCAGCACAAACGCCTGAGCAGGACGCGACACGAGAGTTCGCGGCCAGAAGCGATCTTCGCTGGGATTCCCATTTCCGCTGGCGTCGCGATCGGCCCCGTCTTTCGGGCTTCAGAGCCAGAGCCGAAGATCAAACGCCATAAGATCCTCGCGGCGGACAGCGCCGCGGAAGGTGCGCGCCTGGATGCCGCCATCGCCCAATCGCGCAAACAGCTCCTCAAGCTGCAGGCTCGTCTTGGCGTACTGCCGGAGGAGAGCCAGACGGAGCTTGCCCCGCTGATCGATGCCTATATCCGGATGCTGGGTCCGTCCCGGCTGATCCGCGGCGTCCGGCGGCGTGTTGAGGAGACGCTCCTGTCAGCCGAGAGCGCGGTGCTGGCAAAGTCCGATGCGATCGCCGCGACGATCCAGGCGCAGGCGGAACCCGGGATGCCGGCGGATGACCGCGCAAGCCTGCAACGACGCGCAGACGAAGTGCGGGAAATCGGGCGGCGCCTGGTTCGCAATCTCACTCGCTCTCCCTTTCGCAGCTTTGCCGGCCTGCCGGAAGGCGCGGTGTTGATCTCCGAAGCGCTCCGTCCGGCCGATGCGGCTCTGCTCAATCCCGCCCGACTCGCCGGCGTGGCGACCGAGGAAGGCGGTGCCGACGGCCACACGGCGGTGATGCTCCGCGCGCTGGGCGTGCCAGCCGTGCTTGGTGCGGCAGGACTGGCCCATGCGATCAAGCCTGGCGATCTCGCCGTGGTGGACGGTTTGGCCGGCACAGTCGTGCTGAACCCGACCGGCGCAACGCTGGCCGCCGCGCGCCGGGCGGTCACCGCGTTCGCGCGCGAACGGCAACGCTTCGCCAAGCTGCGGCGACTGCCTTCCGAGACCCTGGACGGCGAGGCCGTCGAGTTGCAGGCCAATCTCGAATTGCCGATCGAGTTGCCACTGATCGCACAATCAGGCGCAGTCGGCATTGGTCTGCTGCGCACCGAATTCCTGTTCATGAACCGGGAGACGGTGCCGGACGAGGATACGCAGGCGGAATCGTATCGCACCATCGTCGAGGCGATGGGCGGCGATCCGGTGGCGATCCGCGTGCTGGATTGGGGTGGCGAAAAGGATATCGAGGCATTAGCCATCGCCGGGTTCGTGCCGGAGGTGGCAGATGCCAATCCGGCGCTCGGTCTGCGGGGCATCCGGCTGCTGCTGCGCCAGACCGAACTCCTGGAGACGCAGTTCGCGGCGATCCTGCGCGCCGCGGCAGCGGGGCCTGTCCGGGTGATGCTGCCGATGGTCACCACGGTCGCAGAGGTGCGTCAGGCACGCGAGGTGTATGAACGCGTGGCGCGGCGGCTGCGGCGGCGGGGCGAGCGCATCCCCGAGAAGCTGCCGCCGCTGGGTATCATGATCGAGACGCCGGGAGCCGCCTTGTCGGCAGATGCACTAGCCCTGGAGGCCGATTTCTTCGCGATCGGAACAAACGACCTGACGGCCTACACCCTCGCGGTCGATCGGGCGGAGGCGGACGTGGCGGAACTGTACGACCCGCTGCACCCTGCGGTGTTGCGGCTGGTGCAATTCGCCACCGAGGCGGCGTTGCGCATGCGGATGCCGGTGTCGGTGTGCGGCGAAATGGCGGCCAATCCGCGGCTGATACCCCTCCTTCTGGGGCTCGGCCTGCGCAGTTTCAGTATGAACGCCGCGGCGGTGCCACGGGTAAAGCAGGCAATACGCAGTGTTGAAATCGACACATGCGCCCGCTTTGCCCGACGCGTGATGGAGCAATCGGATCCGGTTCGGATTGCGGAGCTGGTGGCGGGGTTCAACCGCCAGCCGCCACTTCGCGGCGACCTGCCTTAAAAGCAACAAATTGGCTGTCGCCTCAGCGTCATGGCCCGCGCAGGCCGGCCATCCACGTATTTCCGTGATGTACGCGGCAAAGACGTGGATGGCAGGGCCAAGCCCTGCCATGACGTATGGGGCACCGGCGTGTCATTCGCCGCGACGTTTGTTATTATACCGTCATCACTGATGACGCATCGCTGCTTCGTCAGACCACGAGCAGGCCGTGCTGGCGCAGGAACCCGAGCAGTTCCAGCAATGGCAGGCCAAGGATAGCGGCATGCTCGCCCTCGATGCGCTCGAACAGGTGGATCCCACGCCCCTCCAGTCGGTAGGCGCCGACCGTCGTGGTCACGTCATCGCCTTCGGCGGTCAGATAGGCATCCAGGAAGGCATCGCTGAACCGTCGCATCGTGAGCTGCGGTCGAGCCATATGGTGCCACAAGCACTCGCCGCCCCGCTGACAAGCGACTGCCGTCGCCAGTGCGTGGGTGCGGCCACGTAGCGTGCGAAGCTGAGTAGACGCCGCCGGCACATCGGCCGGCTTATCGAACCAATCGTCGCCGCACACCAGGATCTGGTCAGCACCAATCACCAGCGCCTCCGGATCACGCAACGCAGCACGCCTCGCCTTCAGTTCGGCCAGCAACAGGGCAGCCTCCTCCGCGCTTGCGCCATCCGCCCTGGCGGTCCGCTTGACCTCGGCCTCGTCAATATGCGTCGGCTGAATCCCGAACGTGAGTCCCGCTGCCCTCAGCAAGGCCTGACGAGAGGCAGAGGCACTCGCCAAAATCAACCGAGGATCGGGACGCTGCAGCATCAGGGCTTGGGTTCCGCCGCCTTGCGCCGGCGCTCGTGCCAGGCATCCATGAGTTGCAGCACGGTCGCCGCGGTCTCCTCAATCGAGCGCCGTGTCACGTCGATAACCGGCCAGCCCTTCCGATTGCACAGCCGTCGCGCCCAGAGCAGCTCTGACTTCACCGCGTCCTCGTCAACATACTCGGCGCTGTTCTGTCGCACGATGCCGGCCGAATTGCCGGCACCGATCAGACGGAGGCGGTGGCGGCGGATCTCTATCAATGCGTCGGCGTCCAGCGTGAGTCCCACCACCGGGCTCTGCACGGTCTCCAGTCCGGGTGGCTCCGGCAGGTTGGGCACCAACGGGACATTGGCAGCCTTGATGCCCCGATTGGCCGAGATAGAAGCAGGTCGGCGTCTTCGAGCTGCGGGAAACGCCGACCAGGACCACGTCTGCTTCCGCCAGGCCGGGCTGCGCCTGGCCGTCATCATGCGCCAGCACGTAGTGCATCGCATCGATCCGGCGGAAATAATCGGCGTTCAAGACGTATTGCCGCCCGGGCCGAGCGGCGGCCTGTTCGCCGATGAATTCCTGCAGCAGATTCATCACCGGATCTAGCACATTCACCACGGGGACATTCAGCCGCCGACAGGTCGTCTCCAGCTCGCCCCGCAGTGCCCGGTCGACCAGTGTGGAAAGCACAGGCCCTGGCTCATGCTCCACACCTTCCATCACGCGGTGAAGCTGGAAGCGGGTCCGGATCAGGCTCCAGCGGTGATACACAATGTCCGCATGCTCGAATTGGACCGTGGTGGCGCGGGCGATCGCGTTCAGCGTCTCGCCGGTGGCGTCGGAGACCAGGTGCAGGTTGATGCGGTGGCCGGACATGGGAAGGAGGATAGCGGGGATAATGGGGCGTGCCATCAGGCTTGAGGGGACCAGCGACGAATCCCGGGGACAACTCCACTAACCCGATGAACAGGGAATGAATTTCCCGCCATCGCGACGAATTGGGGGACCAAAGCTGCCCAACCAGCGATTCCAGCTGGTTCCGCGGTCACGTTGCTGTGGACATTGCAGGCAATACTCCAGGGAGATGCCTGTACCCCGTGATTCACAGCCCCAATCGCCACCACATCAGGTTTCTTTACTCTCTTTTCCTGTTATGCGAGGGGTATGGACACAGTGGCAAAACCCCTGTTGCGGACGCTACGAGGGGAACTGGTCTGGCCGCCCCCGATCTGGTTGATGCGCCAGGCAGGAAGATACCTGCCGGAATACCGCGCTGTACGATCACGCACAGGGGACTTCATAGCACTGTGCACCACGCCGGGTCTGGCCGCGGAGGTGACACTCCAGCCCATCCGTCGCTACGGCTTCGATGCGGCGATCCTGTTCAGCGACATCCTGCTGCTGCCATGGGCCATGGGCCATGGGCTGGAATACCGGGAAGGCGAAGGACCGGTGCTGCCACCGCTGCGCGATGTAGCCTCTCTGTCCGCCCTTGATCCGCGTCGGGTTCCGGCGGCGATTGCTCCGATCCTGGAAACGGTACGCCTGGTGCGCACGGGTCTCGCGGCCGAGGGCTTCGCTGACTGCGCCCTGATCGGGTTCGCCGGCGCGCCGTTCACCGTTGCCTGCTATATGGTCGAAGGGGGTGGCTCCAGGGATTTCGCCGCGACGCGGACCATGGCCTATCAGCAGCCGGAGATGTTCGAGCAGCTCATCGCCTTGCTGACCGATGCAACGGAGACCTACCTCGCCGCGCAGATCGAGGCCGGCGCGGAAGCAGTGATGCTGTTCGACAGTTGGGCTGGGGTGCTGTCCCCGCGGCTCTTTCGTCAGCATGTAACACGACCGACCAAAACGATCGTGGCTCGGCTGCGGTCGCGTTTTCCGACTGTGCCGGTGATCGGCTTCCCGCGTTTGGCGGGTTTGATGATTGGCGACTACGCGGTGGCGACAGAGGTGAACGCGGTCGGCCTGGATACCTCGATGGATCCGGCATTCGCGACGAACTGCGTGCCGCGGAATGTCGCCCTGCAAGGCAATCTGGATCCTATGGTGTTGGTTGCCGGCGGGCAGGCGTTGCACCGCGAGACAATGGATATCCTGCGTGCAGTGCGCGGACATCCTTTCATCTTTAACCTTGGCCACGGCATCGTGCCTCAGACGCCGCCGGCGCATGTGGCGCAACTCGTGGAGCTGGTGCGTGCGGCCTAGGGTCGCCGTCGTGCTGTTCAATCTGGGCGGGCCCGACAGGCCGGAGTTTATCAAGCCTTTCCTGCTGAACCTGTTCACCGACCCGGCGATCCTGCGTGTTCCATTCTTCGTGCGGCCTATCCTGGCGCGTGTCATCGCGCGCAGCCGATTGCAGCCCGCGATGGCGAACTACGCCATGCTGGGAGGCAGATCGCCGTTGCTCGAGCTGACGCAGACGCAAGCCGCGGCACTTGAGGCCAAGCTGCCGGAATTTGACGCGAAATGCTTCATCGCGATGCGCTACTGGCATCCGCTGAGTGATGAAACGGCGCGGGCCGTGCGGGATTGGCAGCCGGACGAAGTCGTGCTGTTGCCGCTCTATCCGCACTATTCGACCACGACGACGGGCAGTTCGCTCACCGTGTGGCGCGAGGCTGCCGCACGAGCCGGCCTTGCGGCAGACACAATGACGGTCTGTTGCTATCCGACCGATTCAGACTATGTCGCCGCCACGACGGCACTGCTAAGTGCGGCCTATGACGCAGCAAGGGCGCGGCTCGATTCAAAGGTCCGACTGCGAGTACTGTTTTCCGCGCACGGGCTGCCGGAAGTCATCGTGCGTCGCGGCGATCCGTATCAATGGCAGATCGAGCAGACGGTCGCCTGCGTCCTGGCGGAATGGCGTGAAAGAGAGCCTGACTGGGTGGTCTGCTACCAATCGCGCGCGACGCCGCAGCAATGGATTGGGCCCAGCACCGAAGCCGAGATAGGGCGTGCAGCGCACGACAAGGTGGCAGTGCTGGTGGTGCCTATCGCGTTCGTCTCCGACCATTCCGAGACACTGGTGGAGCTCGATGTGGAATATCGAGCACTGGCGGAGAAGCTCGGCGTGCCCGGCTATTTTCGTGTCCCTGTGCAGAACTCCGACGATGCATTCATCGCGGCGTTGGCTCGATTGGTCAGATATGCGCGCTCGCGTGGCCCGGGTCTGTGCAGCCACGCGGGAGGACGAATCTGCCCGGCTGATCGTAGCCAGTGTCCACACGGCGTATCCTTGTGACGATCGGCTTTCTGTCCTGGCTGTATCCGTGGACCAAGGCGATCCATGTTATCGCGGTGATCGCCTGGATGGCGGGAATGTTGTACCTGCCGCGTCTCTACGTGTACCACTGCGATCTCCGGCCCGGCTCTGCCGAGAGCGAGCGGTTCAAGGTGATGGAACGGCGGCTGCTTCGCCAGATCATCAACCCGGCGATGATCGCTACATGGCTGTTCGGCCTCATGCTTGTACTGACGCCGGGCGTTCTGGGCTGGTCCGCGGGCTGGTGGCATGTGAAGCTCGCCGCCGTCATCCTGCTGTCCGGGTTCCACGGCGCATTGTCGCGCTGGCGGCGTGACTTCCTGGAAGACCGCAACACGCGGTCGCCGCGCTTTTATCGCATCGCGAACGAGGTGCCGACGCTATTGATGGTCGTCATCGTGGTGATGGTCATCGTGCGGCCTTTCTGAAATCTCGAACTGAGGAACCACTTGACATTCCACCCTGATCGGACCACCTGCCGGTTGACGGGAGGGCGCCGGTCCGCCTAGCTTCCGGTTCTCCCCTCCGAGCGGCAATCAAGCGCCGCCTCGATTCTCCCACCAGACGGGACCGAGCCCGGCCATCGCAAGATCGATGACCGGCAACGATATACCGGGCGTTCCGCCCTCGTCCCGCTTCATCAATCGGACCACGCTGAGGCGTCCATGCATCTTGCCGAACTCAAGGCCAAAACACCCTCCGACCTGCTGAGCTATGCCGAATTGCTGCAGATCGAGAACGCATCGTCGCTGCGCAAGCAGGACATGATGTTCGCGATCCTGAAGAACCTGGCCGAAAACGACCAGGCAATTCACGGCGAGGGCACGCTCGAAATCCTGCCCGATGGATTCGGCTTCCTGCGCAGTCCGGAAGCCAACTATCTGCCAGGCCCAGATGACATCTATGTGAGCCCGAGCCAGGTGCGCCGCTTTGGCCTGCGCACCGGCGATTTGGTCGAGGGCCAGATCCGCGCGCCAAAGGACGGCGAGCGGTATTTTGCCCTGCTGAAGGTCAACACCATCAATTTCGAGCCGCCGGAGTTCGTGCGGCACCGGATCAACTTCGATAACCTGACGCCGCTGTATCCAGACGAACGGCTGAAGATGGAAGTGGAGAACTTCCAGTCGGTGGCGAAGGGACCGAGCAAGGACTACACGCCGCGGGTGATCGATCTGATCGCGCCGATCGGCAAGGGCCAGCGCGCGCTGATTGTCTCGCCGCCGCGGACCGGCAAGACGGTGATGCTGCAGAACATCGCCACCGCGATTGCCGCCAATCACCCGGAAGTGTTCCTGATCGTGCTGCTGATCGACGAGCGGCCCGAGGAAGTCACCGACATGGCGCGCTCGGTGAAGGGCGAGGTGATCAGTTCCACCTTCGACGAACCGGCGACGCGTCACGTGCAGGTGACCGAGATGGTGCTGGAGAAGGCCAAGCGCCTGGTCGAGCACCGGCGCGACGTGGTGATCCTGCTGGATTCGATCACGCGGTTGGCACGCGCCTACAACACCGTGGTGCCGTCGTCGGGCAAGGTGCTGACCGGCGGTGTGGACGCGAACGCATTGCAGCGGCCGAAGCGCTTCTTCGGCGCGGCGCGCAACATCGAGGAGGGCGGATCGCTGACCATCATTGCGACCGCGTTGATCGACACCGGCAGCCGAATGGACGAGGTGATCTTCGAGGAATTCAAAGGCACCGGCAATTCGGAAATCATCCTGGACCGCAAGCTGTCCGACAAGCGCAGCTTCCCCGCGATCGACATCACCAAGTCGGGCACGCGCAAGGAAGAACTGCTGGTCGAGAAGGGCACGCTGTCGAAGATGTGGGTGCTGCGCCGTATCCTGAACCCGATGGGGACGGTGGATGCGATGGAGTTCCTGTTGGACAAGCTGAAATACAGCAAGACCAACAACGACTTCTTCGACGCGATGAATACCTGACCGGTTCTTCTCACGTCATGGCCGGGCTTGTCCCGGCCATCTTCACCGCCACTGGTGCCGCGACGGATGGCCGGGACAAGCCCGGCCATGACGCGCGGAACGCGGTTACCACGCCGGCCCGCGCATTGAGGCCGGTTGTCCGGGCAGTTTCATCGTGCCCACCGCTGCCAGCTTGCCGTTCGCGATACGGAATACCTGCAAATCCTGGTCAAGATAATTGCCTATATATACGTATCCACTGTTCGGACTGAACGCGACACCCTCCGGCAGCCCCCCAAGATTGGCGCGGCTCACCACGCTCAGACGCCCATCCGGCCCGACCGACATCAATACCGCCTGTCCGTTCTTCGTGAAGTTGTAGGCGCTCGGCTTTGCGCCAGTCCCAAGCAGCAACGGCGCCACTGCCCATTTCCCGTTCGGTGCAATGGCGAAGCCCTCGGGCCCGTTTCCCGGGCTCATCAGGTCGATCACGTGCGGATGCGGACCGATCGCCGCGATCGTCGCCTCGGCGTCGGCGTTCAATCCGAGCGCGCCGGTGTTGGACGCGACGACGTATTTTCCGTCCGGCGTGGCATCGATGTTGTACGGGTTGAACGCCGCCGGGATGTCCAGCGACTTGTCGTAGGTCACGTTCTGCCCGTCGATCGCCAGCACGCCGACCTTGTTCACCAGGTTCAGGCAGACGAAGGCGCGCTTGCCGTCCGGCGTGATCGCCACAGCCGCAGCTTCCTGCTCCATCGGCACTTCGCCAACCGCCTTCACTGTCATGCCCTGGATCGAAACCACGGACACGCTCTTGCCCGCCCGGTTGGCAATCAGCGCGAGATCGCCTTTCTTCGAGATCGCCATCCCCGACGGCTGCTTGCCGACGGTGACCGTGTCGATCAGCTTCGGCGGATTGGCGGTCAGGTCGATGACGAAAAGCTTGTCATCCGGGGCGGTCTTCCAGGCCGACCCGTCCTGGTTCATCACCACCGAATTGGCCACCAGTCCAAGCTTGCCGTCTGGCGTGATCTGAAGATTGGTCGGCGGCCCGAGCAGCGAGTTCATCAGCGGCAGGCTGGCGCGGATCCTGGGTTTCGCGGGGTTCGAGACATCCATGACCAGGACCGCATCCTTCCCCGGCGGCCCATTGACCTGGCCGTTGGCGTCGTAGGTGATCTTCTGATCCAGGCCGATCAGGATGTCGTTGGTACCGGCGTTGGCGCCCTGCCCCGCAAGCAGAGCAAGACACGCAACCAGAGCGGTGCGATGTGGCGTCATGGCATTTCCCCCAGTTCCCGCGGCGAAGCTTGTCGGCTACACCCGCTGGCCGCCGTCGATGTGGATTTCCGACCCCGAAATATAGCTTTCCGTATTGGCGCACAGGAACAGCAGCAGGTCGGCCACGTCCCTTGGCTTGCCCAGCCGGTGCAGCGGAATGTCGCGGTCGACGATGCCTTCCGTTCCTGGCGACAGGATGCCGGTATCGATCTCGCCCGGCGACACGGCATTGACGCGCACGCCGGCCGGCCCGAGGTCCGCGGCCAGTTCGCGGGTCAGCGCCCATAGCGCCGCCTTCGAGGCCGCATAGGCCGCCGATGCGAACGGATGCACCCGCGAGCCAACGATGGAGGTCATGTTCACCACCGTCCCTCGTGCCGCCTCGAGCGGCGCGCGCAGGCCCTGCACCAGGGCGACGCAGGCGAAGAAGTTCACGTTGAAGATGTGCAGCCAGTCGGCATGCGCCATCTCGAGCGCCCGGATCTTCCCGCCCTCGGAGCGTTTCGGCGAGATCGCGGCGTTGTTGATCAGCGCATCCAGTCCGTCGCCGACGATGGCGCGGAGCCGCGGCATTTCCGCGTGCACCCGGTCGATGTCGGCCAGGTCGAGCTGGACGTGGTTCTTCGCCCCACCCTCCCACGGACAGCGCGGATCGAACGGGTGCCGGGAGAGGGTCAGCACCCGCCAACCCGCCTCACTGAATGTCTTCACCGTGGCATGGCCGATGCCGCGGCTGGCTCCGGTCAGCAACAGAACACGTTGTCTCTGGGACATGGGCCCCCTCTGCGCCCGTTCGGTTGCACAGGCAACCTCACGAAGCGATTGCTAAACATGCAGATATCTTTATATAGCGCCGCCAATCAGGCAGGAGCGAGCAAATATGGCGACCCAGGACTACAAGGTGAAGGACATCTCCCTGGCCGATTGGGGCCGCAAGGAAATCGCCATGGCCGAGGACGAAATGCCCGGCCTGATGGCGGTCCGCAAGGAGTATGGCCCCGCCAAGGTGCTGAAGGGCGCCCGGATCGCCGGCTGTCTCCACATGACAGTGCAGACCGCCGTGCTGATCGAGACCCTTCAGGCGCTGGGTGCGACGGTCCGCTGGTCCTCGTGCAACATCTTTTCCACCCAGGACCACGCCGCATCGGCGATTGCCGCGGCCGGCGTGCCGGTGTTCGCCTGGAAGGGCATGAGCGAGGAAGAGTTCTGGTGGTGCATCGAACAGACGGTGCGTGGGCCTGCCCAAGGGACGGGGGACTCGTGGACGCCGAACATGATCCTGGACGATGGCGGCGATCTGACCCTGCTGATGCACCAGAAATACCCCGACATGCTGAAGGACGTGCGCGGCATTTCGGAGGAGACCACCACCGGGGTGCACCGGCTCCGCGACATGGCGCGTGACGGCAAGCTGCTGACGCCGGCGATCAACGTGAACGACAGCGTGACCAAGTCCAAGTTCGACAACCTGTACGGCGTGCGCGAAAGCCTGGTGGATGGCATCCGCCGCGGCACCGACGTGATGATGTCCGGCAAGGTTGCGGTGGTGAACGGCTTCGGCGACGTGGGCAAGGGTTCGGCCGCGTCGCTGCGCAATGCCGGCTGCCGCGTGATGGTCACCGAGGTCGATCCGATCTGCGCGCTGCAGGCGGCGATGGAGGGCTATCAGGTCGTCACGATGAATGATGCCGCACCGATCGGCGACATCTTCGTCACGGCGACCGGCAACATCGACGTGATCACACTGGATCACATGCGCCAGATGAAGCATCGTGCCATTGTCTGCAACATCGGCCACTTCGATTCGGAGATCCAGATTGAGGCGTTGCGCAACTACAAATGGGAGAACGTCAAGCCGCAGGTCGATGAGGTGGTGTTCCCCGATGGCAAGCGGCTGATTGTGCTGAGCGAAGGGCGCCTGGTTAACCTGGGCAACGCCACCGGCCATCCCAGCTTCGTGATGAGCGCCAGCTTCACCAACCAGGTGCTGGCGCAGATCGAGCTCTTCAACGCGCCCAGCGGCAAATACGAGCGCAATGTCTACACGCTGCCCAAGGCGCTGGACGAAAAAGTGGCTGCGTTGCACCTGTCGAAGGTCGGCGCCACGCTCACGAAGCTCTCGCCGCAGCAGGCGGATTATCTCGGTGTAGCCGTGGCGGGACCGTTCAAGCATGACGAGTACCGCTACTGAGATAGCGGCACAACTCTAATTCATCGGAGCGTCATCCAGCTGGACTGGCGAAGTCGCCTTGCAATGCCTAACTGCGGCTCGCGCCAGGAACCAGTTGGGGGATGCCGATGCGAGGCGATGGTGCTGAACAGATCGGGCCGCGCACCGAGGCGTTGCGGCGCGCGCTGCAACAAGTGCATGACGCGGGTGCCGTAGCGGATCTGCTGTTTCTGGAATATTGGCAGACACAGCGGAGCTCCGATATTGCCGCCTGCCTGCGTGCAGGCCAGATCAGGCGCGCCAACCCGGCGCTGGCCGCAGAAATCCACGCCGAACTGACCAGGAGGTAAATCCGCGGCCGCGCCTCTTGCTTCGCGCGCCAGCCCGATGGCACGGTGCGCCCGCAGGAGGGCGAGCGCGATGGCGGTCAACAAAGTCTATCCGAACGCGCAGGAGGCGCTGACCGGTCTGTTGCGCGACGACATGGTGATCATGTCGGGCGGCTTCGGCCTGTGTGGCATTCCCAGCGCGTTGATCGAGGCGATCCGCGAGAGCGGTGTGAAGGGCCTCACCGTCATTTCCAACAACGCCGGGATTGACGATGCGGGGCTGGGTATCCTGCTGCACACGCGCCAGATCCGGAAGATGATCAGTTCCTATGTGGGCGAGAACTCGACGTTCGCGGAGCAGTACCTGGCGGGCGAACTGGAGATCGAGTTCAACCCGCAGGGCACGCTGGCGGAGCGCATCAGAGCGGGTGGCGCCGGCATTCCCGGGTTCTACACGGCGACCGGTGTCGGGACGCAGATCGCCGAGGGCAAGGAGACCAAGGTGTTCGACGGCCGCACCTATGTGCTGGAGCGCGGGCTGCGCGCCGATCTGGCGCTGATCCATGCCTGGAAGGCGGACCGCGAGGGCAACCTGATCTATCGAAAGACGGCGCGGAACTTCAATCCGATGATGGCGACCGCGGCCGATGAGGTGGTGGCCGAGGTGGAGGATCTGGTCGATTACCGCCAGATTGATCCCGACCACATCATCACGCCCGGGATTTTCGTCAACCGGATCGTGCAGCTTGAGACTGTGGACAAGCGGATCGAGCAGCGCACCGTGCGCAAGCGGTACTGAGGAGACAGTCCGATGCCCTGGACCCGCGATCAGATGGCTGCCCGTGCCGCGCACGAACTGCGCGACGGGTTCTATGTCAATCTCGGCATCGGCATTCCGACGCTGGTGGCGAACCACATCCCCGAGGGCATGTCGATTCAGCTTCACTCCGAGAACGGCATGCTCGGCATGGGGCCGTTCCCGTTCGAGGGCGAGGAGGACGCCGACCTGATCAACGCCGGCAAGCAGACGGTGACCGAGCTGCCGACCACCAGCTTCTTCGACAGCGCCGCGAGCTTCGCCATGGTGCGCGGCGGGCATATCGACATTTCCATCCTCGGCGCGCTGCAGGTGGCGGGGAACGGCGACCTCGCCAACTGGATGATCCCCGGCAAGATGGTGAAGGGGATGGGCGGTGCGATGGACCTGGTCGCCGGGGTGAAGCGGGTGGTGGTGCTTATGGAGCACACCGCCGGAGGCAAGCCCAAGCTGCTGAAGCACTGCACCCTGCCGCTTACTGGCGCCGGCGTGGTGGACCTGGTCATCACCGACCTCGGGGTGTTCGAGGTCGGCGCGGGTGGCCTGCGGCTGGTGGACATCGCACCGGACGTGACGGTGGAGGAGATCCGCTCGAAGACCGAGGCCGAGTTCACGGTATCGCCGGATCTGAAGCTGGCGGCGTGAAGAAGGCCGGGGTCGCGGCGGGGCGGGCGTAGACCGGTTCCAGCGGGTTGCCCCAGAACGTGTCGCCGGTGCGGGCGAGCAGCATCAGGTCGGACTTGATCCAGGTGTAGATGCGCGTGCGGCCTTCCGGCGAGAGCGGTCCACCTGTGGCAATGATCGTCCGAAGTCCGGCAAGGTGCGGCCGGCGACGGGCGCGCTGGAATGCCGCCTCGGCGAGGGTCTGCGCGGGAGCAACGAGGACAGTGGCGCCTTCGTTGGCGGCGGTTGCCAGGAGTGTGGTGGGGGCGGCGGCTGCGAGGATGACGGTGGTGCCTTCCAACAATGCCGCGAGCCAGGGCCAGGCAGCGCTGCCGACGACAAGCAGCCGGTCGTCCGGCCGGAGGTCGGCGTGCAGCAGCAGATCGGCCAGCGGACGGATCAGCAAGGCTCGCGGCCAGAGGCGGGTGAGCGGCGTGGTGACATCAGGGGGCAACGAGACCTTTCTTTCCGCGCCCCACCCACTTTCACCGTCATGGCCGCGCGTGACCCGGCCATCCACGTCTGCGCCGACGGCGCGAACCCCGTCCCTGGTCAGGCAAACGCGCCCGCCACGCGCCCGTCGCAGCACAATCGCCTCCTGCTGCCCTCCGTGGCGCGCCAGCCGCAGCGGCCCATTCGGCAGCCGGGCGAATTCCGCGATCACCACGCCGAACGTGCCCTGGTCGCTGGCGGACCAGCGCTGCAATGCCACCCAGTCCGGCAGATCGACCCCTCGCGTCGCCCGTAGCCAGTGCAGAAATGCCCAGGCATTGGTGGTGACGACCTGCTCCCGGTTCGGTGTGTAGAGGATATCGGCCATCGGCGCCCTTGATCGGCCTGGGAGGCCGGCGCTATATGCCGCCCTCCGCTCGGCCGGGGCCATAGCTCAGTTGGGAGAGCGCCTGAATGGCATTCAGGAGGTCAGGGGTTCGACTCCCCTTGGCTCCACCAGGCAGTGACGAAACAACCTGATTTGCCTAGCTATTTTGACCAGCTATCGGGCAGCCCACTTTCCAGCCCACAGGCGCTGGGCCAGGCGGTCGGATTGCCAGGTAAGGTCCGGGGCCGTGCACGCAGGTTCAAATCAGGGGCGGGAAACCACCGACAGTTGACTCCAATGATGGTCGCCTGCTGACCCGATGGCGTTGCTTGCGAAGTCGCCAAGCCGCCACGTGCGAGGTCACCGATATCGGCCAGGGAGCCTGCCTTCTGCCGCGCCTATGCGACCGGCGCCGCCCGGGCAGATACGGATGTTGACCCCCATGCAGCGAAGGATAATGCGGCACGACGAAACCGCTGACTCCTGGATCGCCCCGAGCCAGCTATGCGCCAGGTTGATCCACCGCAGTTAACTCTTCTTCCTTTGCCCGGTTAAACGCCGCGGCCCTTCCTCCTTCCAGAAGCGCGTGAGGTTCAACCCACCCGTAGATTTCGATCAGTTTCGCCACAACCCCGGTCCATCCAGTCTGGTGACTGGCGCCAATACCCGCGCCGTTGTCGCCATGGAAATACTCATAGAACTGTAAGCAATCCCGCCAGTTTGGATCGGTCTGAAACTTTTCCGCTCCGCCGAACACTGGCCGCCTGCCCGATTCGTCGCGGAGGAATATGCGGGTCAGCCGATTGGCAATCTCGCGGCTCACCTCAAAAAGGTTCATCCAATTGCCAGAGCCGGTGGGGCATTCGATCTTGAACGTATCCCCGTAATACAAATAGTACCTGCAGCAGAGCGCGGATCAGCAACGCATTCACCGGCATCCAGATCGGGCCACGCCAGTTGGAATTGCCGCCGAACATGCCGCTGTCCGACTCTGCGGGAAGGTAATTCACACGGTATTCGTCACCGTGCACCGAGACCACGAATGGATGTTCGGCGTGATGGCGGGACAGCGCGCGGATGCCGTATGGGCTGAGGAACTCGTTCTCGTCGAGCATCCGCGAAAGGATCCTACGCAGCCGATCCTGGTTCACAAGACCCATGATGCCGCGCTCGCCCACCCCCAGATGTCCCGGCCCGGTCGGGTGAATGCTGTCGAGGATCTCCGGCATTCGTCGCAGCCGTTCCGTGAAGGTACGCAATAGCTGCGGAACGCGCTCCCGCTGCCACGGCTCGACGACCGTGATGGCGCAGATGGGGAGCAGCCCCACCATGGAGCGAACCTTGAGCCGCGTTGCACGACCGTCTGGAAGGCGAAGGACATCGTAGTAGAACCCATCCGCCTCATCCCACATGCCGTCCGGTCCCGACCCGTTCATTGCACGGCCGATCCAGAGGAACTGCTCGGCGAACTTCGTCGCGAGGTCTTCGTAGACCGGATCGCGCGTAGCTAGCTCGATGCCGATCTCAAGCATGTTCTGAGAAAATAGTGCCATCCAGGCCGTGCCGTCGGCCTGTTCCAGATATCCCCCGGTCGGCAACGGCGCGCTTCGGTCGAAGACCCCTATATTGTCCAAACCCAGAAAGCCGCCCTCATAGAGGTTCTTGCCGAACCGGTCCTTGCGGTTCGTCCACCAAGTGAAATTCAGCGAAAGCTTGGTGAAAGCGCGTGCGAGGAACGCAAAGTCAGGCTCGCGACCCAGCGCCTGCTCCGTTCGGTGCAGAAAGATCGTTGCCCAGGCGTGCACCGGTGGGTTGACGTCGCTGAAGTTCCACTCATAGGCAGGGATCTGCCCTGTGGGGTGGAGGTAGAAGCCTTGCAACATCAGATCGAGCTGCTGTTTGGCAAAATCCACATCCACCGTCGACAGTGCCATTGCATGAAACCCCAGGTCCCACGCGGCAAACCAGGGATATTCCCACTTGTCCGGCATAGAGATGATGTCGTGGCTGACCATATGCTGCCATTCGCTGTTGCGGACCTGTCGAGCTCCGGGGTGCGTCGGGTCGGCGCCATGCTCGTCAAGCCATTTGTCAACATCGAAAAAGTAGCATTGCTTGCTCCAGAGCATCCCGGCCAACGCCTGCCGCATCACATTGGCCGCATCTTCACCGACGCCGGGTGGCGTTACCGAGCGGTAGAACGCGTCGGCTTCGCGTTGGCGCTCGGCCAGGGTCTGTGCAAAGAGGCTCCCAAACGGATCGTCGATGGTGTCGGGCGCGGTATTGGTCAGCCGGAGCCGGACGATGGTGGACTGTCCCGGCCCGACATTCAGCTGGTAGTGCGCGGACGCCTTGGTCCCCGTCTGTTGCGGATTGACGGCTTCCTGCCTGCCCGCCAGAACAAAATCGTTGATTCCGTCCTTCACATAGGACCCCACATTCGATGAGCCGAAGCACCGCTGGTTGTTGGTCTCATTCTCCGTGAACAGCAGCGGCGGATTTCCTTCGCAATACAGGAGATAGTCGCCAAGCTCGGCATGCAGCGCGGCAATGCCGGAGACACAACTCTCGGTCGTGACCGTTCGCAGGGAAGGCTTCGGTGTTTCGGGCCACCACGTCCAGACATTGCGGAACCAGAGCGTGGGCAGAACGTGAACCGTCGCCGCGTCGGGCCCCCGATTGCATAGGCTGATCTGGATCAGGATGTCGGTTGGTGTACGCTTGGCGTATTCCACGAACACATCGAAGTAGCGATTTTCGTTGAAGACGCCGGTATCGAGCAGTTCGTACTCCATCTCGCCGCGGCCGCGTCGCTGGTTCGTCGCAACCAAATCGCGATACGGGAATTCCCCTTGTGGATATTTATAGAGGAACTTCATGTATGAGTGGGTCGGCGTGCTATCGAGGTAGAAATAATACTCCTTGACATCTTCGCCGTGGTTGCCCTCGCTGTTGGTCAGGCCGAACAGGCGCTCCTTGAGAATCGGGTCGCGGCCGTTCCACAGCGCCAAGGCGAAGCACAGACGTTGCTGGTTGTCGCTGATGCCGGCGATGCCGTCCTCGCCCCAGTGATAGGCCCGCGCGCGCGCTTGATCATGGTTGAAGTAGTTCCATGCATCACCGTTGTGGCTGTAGTCCTCCCTGACGGTGCCCCACTGGCGCTCGCTCAGATACGGCCCCCATTGCTTCCACGGGATTCCTCGGTCGCGAGCCTCCGCAAGCCGTGCGCCCTCGGCCTTCTCTGTGGGTTCTATGGCCGGATTGTCAGACATGGCGTGATCCCTGAGTCCCTGTTTGCTCGTAGTTGGTTCTGGTCGAGCGTTGCCGAAACCTCCCCAGATGGTTGTCGATAACGGAGCTGGTCATAAAACCGTCACACCTTATTCGGGCCGGCACATAGATGGCGAGCTGGCCTGGCAACCGGCGCGTTGAGGACACCTTGCATCGGCGAATTTCGCACATTGGCAGTACAGGAATACCTGGGTCGCATGTTCGCAACGTGTCGGATCAGCCGAGGATAGCAGGATTTGGTTGACCTTCGCCATTGGCGACGCGGGGCCAGACAGGCCAATCGCTTGGACGGCGGGATAGCTTCCGGCGCGGCTGGAAGTGGGGTTCATAGGGGAGCCTCATCGATAGAGGCCCGCTATGGGGGAGGCAGCATCTGGCACTCCTCCGCGCAATTCTACCGTTACGCGAGCGGCATCTCGAGCCGAGATAAGCTGTGAAGCGTGTTTGTCGCGCTGGACTTGGCGTTTTGGGTGCGCGGCCTGCGCAACAATGACGCCAAGATCGTCGCTATTGACGGCAAGAGCTTGTGAGGCAGCCCCCCGATAATCGTCGACGTAGCTGTCAAAGCGCTCGCGAAAGTAATCAATGATCCCGCGACGGCCGTGCTTGCCATTGACCAACTGCACCGAATTCTGCGTTCGGCAGCCGACCGCCACCTACTTGAACGCTTTCTATTCGATGCGGTCGAAAAGCTGAGGGTTATCGTCCCGGCACCAGACCGGGACGATTTTGTGGAACTGATTTCCAGGGAATTCAACATTGCGGTGCCAGGAACTTTCAGGTCGCACGACGCTACCGCACGACGATCGAATACCTGATCGTGATCTCGTCGGATGCCCGCTGTCCGGCCCTGCGTCTCGAATTTAATCTGCTCAACCGCGCTCTGTAAAAGCTCCATGGCTTTCCCAAAGGACTTGGCTCTGGCACGGCAGCCCGACCCACAGGGGCTGGGGGAAACTCGGCGTCAGCCAGGAAGCGATGGATAAGGGGTTGGTCGGGCCGGCGTAGTTGCAACGCCGGATGCCAGTGGAACCCCTCACCCGTTGGGCGCCACGTTGCGCCTGTCTACATATCACGATTTCGACATCACACAGACGGATTCACCGTCTAATATGGTGGCGGCGCAACGTAGCCTGGCGGATAGGTCGGCGGAGGAGCTGCATAGGTAGGGGTTTGGGCTGCCGAACTCGCAGCGGCGCCGACGACGGCACCAACCGCGACGCCTGCCGCGACACCACCCCAGTTCGGTCCGGTGTCATAGTTGCCGTTGCAGCAGCCGCCACTCACGTTTACATTCCGGTTGGCGTTTACATTCGTGTTGCGAGTGTTCGACACGTTCGCATTGCGGTTACTTCGACACGTCCCGATGGAAGTCGTTGGTGCTGAAATTACCGCCGCGGTTCGCGGTACCGGCAGAACGCTGCCCGCCACCGCCGGCAGCCCGTTGACCGCCACCCCACCGCTACGTCCGCGATTCTGCACGAGAATCAATCCCAGCTCCTCGGGTTGGGCAGCTGTGTAAGATGGAGCCGCTGTCTCTATCGCTCGCGAAACACTGTCCGGTGCGAATGGCGTAAGCGGCGCTGCTATAGCGCTATCCGCGAACGCCAAGGCGGTCGCGAGCAACAGTGTGGATTTCGTGCTCATTTCAGCGCGCCAGATATTTGGCTTGAAGCGCATTGAAATCTCCGATGGCCTGGGCGCAATCCTTATGGTCGAAGTCATGCGCCGTCCCATACCCGAACGAACCGCTGTAGATGAACGCGGCCTGCAGTCCGAAATGCAGGCTCACTTGAGTTGCAAGATCGAGAGCACCCTGGCCGACCTGAGCTTTATCTGCGTCGCCGGAGCAGGCGTATGCCTCACCCGACATCACGCCGAGCTTGCGGATACCTGTCATGAACGCCTCATCGGCATCGCTCCCCTTCTTTGGGGGGTCGTCCGCAAACGCGGGGACAACAAACATGGCAGCTAGAACGCCGGCCGCAAGCATGGTTCGCATGGTTTCCTCCTGGATCGATGTTTGGGCAGTCGACAGCAAGGTCATCGTAGGATTTTGGCGGCTGTTGGGGCCGCCGCCGAGGCTGCCCGGCTCACGGGTGATATCCATCGACCGGTTCTCCTGCCGACGCAAGTGGGCGCGTTGTCCGTCTGTTGTCGAGCGGGTTTCGATCATACTGGCCCGGTTCTGTAGCTCCGCTTTGTTCATTCAGCCGTCAGCACGTTTGGGCATGCGCTCAAAGCTAACAGTCGGCGATCAGGTAGACATCGTTTACGGCGTTTCGGTCGAGCCAATGAAGTGACGCCTCGCATTAGCGATGTACCTGCACCATAAAGAAGTAACTGGTTATGAACTCTTCTGTGCCGCGCAAGGTGGTACTTGCCAGGGGCGATTCGGATTGCCTATGCTCAGTCCATTGTCCGCTCCGCAAGCTACTGGGTGTCGCAGATCAACATTCCATCATTCCGTGCCCCAACCGAAATTGCGCACCCTTGAGCGATCAGGGAGTACCGACGCCGAAATGGTTGAGATCGCGGCGTGGCACGGCATCGCTACCAAGCAACAGACGGGGTCAACCGATGCGTCTTCAGGTCCATACCGTCGCCTTGCGCTGTCTGATCGCCTTGCTCTGCGTCATCGCGACGGCTCCCCGGATTGCGGCACAGCAGCCCGCCGCCATCCCCGTCGGCGTTCTGCCGGCAGAGCTGCGCCCGATCACCCAGGCGACCGAATTCGTCGGGCGCGTGGAGGCGGTCGAACGGGTGGAGATCCGTGCGCGCGTGACGGGTTTCCTGCAGGAGGTCCTGTTCAAGGAGGGCGACATCGTCAAGGCGGGCGATGTTCTCTACCGGATCGAGCCGGACACGTTCCAGGCGGCGGTGCAGCAGGCGCAGGGCGCGCTCTTTGAGGCGCAGGGCAAATTCGCCAACGCCACCGCGCAGCGCGCGCGCACGCAGGAACTGACCAAGACCGACGCTGCGTCGAAGGCGCTGCTCGACGTACGGATTGCCGATGAGAAAAGCGCCCAGGGCGACGTGGTCATCGCCGATGCCAACCTGAAGACCGCCAACGTCAACCTGGGCTACACCGAGATCACCGCGCCGATCACCGGCGAGGTCGGCCGCACCAAGTTGACCAAAGGCAATGTGGTCGGACCGGACAGTGGCCCGCTGACCGTGATCGTCAGCCGCGATCCGATGTATGTAACCTTCCCGGTCAGCCAGCGCGAGTTCCTGCACGTGCAGGAGAACGCGGACCGCAAGGTAGGCGCCGAACGGGGTCAGGCGTTCGCCGTTCGCATCAGCTTTTCGGATGGCTCGACCTACGACCAGACGGGGCGGATCAATTTCGTCGATGTGACGGTCGATCGCGCGACCGACACCGTCCTGGTGCGCGCGACCTTCCCCAACCCCAGAGGCCGGCTCATCGATGGCCAGCTCGTCCGGGTATCGGTCGAATCGGACAAGCCCGAGGAGAAGGTGCTGGTGCCGCAGACCGCGCTGATCGTCGATCAGCAGGGTACCTACGTCTTCGTGGTCGTGGACGGCAAGGCGGCGGTCCAACGGGTGAAGCTGGGCGGCGAGTCGGGTCCGTATGCGATCGTGACCGACGGCCTGAAGGGCGGCGAGCAGGTGGTGGTTCAGGGCATGGAAGGCCTTCGCCCGGGCTCGCCGGTCGTCGCGAGCCCGGCACCGCCGCCGCTCCGCGGGACCTGACCGCATGTTCTCCGCCATCTTCATCGATCGGCCGCGACTCGCGACGGTCATCGCCATCGTCACGACGATCGCCGGACTGCTGTCGCTGCTGGTGATCCCGATCGCCCAGTACCCCGACATCGTGCCGCCGCAGGTGTCGGTCACCACGACCTATCCCGGTGCGTCCGCCGCCGTGGTGGAGTCGACGATCGCGCAGCCGATCGAAAGCCAGGTCGTCGGCGTCGACAAGATGATCTACATGAAGAGCGTCAGCGGCAACGACGGCAGCTACTCGCTGAAGGTGTCGTTCGAGCTCGGCACCGACCCCGACATCAACACGGTCAACGTCAACAACCGCGTGCAGGTCGCGCTGGCCAAGCTGCCGGAGGACGTGCGCAAGCAGGGCGTGACGGTGAAGAAGCAGTCCTCCGCGCTGCTCGGGGTGATCGCGCTCTATTCGCCGAAGCAGACGCACGACGAGCTGTTCATCTCGAACTACGCGACGATCAACCTGCTCGATCAGATCAAGAGTTCGCCGGGCGTGGGCGATGCAACGCTGTTCGGGCCGCAGGACTACGCGATGCGCGCCTGGGTGCGCACCGACCGGCTGACCGGCCTCAACCTGACCACCGCCGATGTCATCAAGGCGATCCAGTCGCAGAACGTGCAGGCCGCGGTGGGGCGGATCGGCGCGCGACCGATCTCCAACGACCAGCAGTTGCAGCTCAACATCCAGACCAAGGGGCGGCTTTCGTCGGTCGCCGAGTTCGAGCAGATCGTCATCCGCACCAACCCCGACGGGTCCGTGCTGCGCCTCGGCGACGTTGCCCGCCTGGAGCTGGGCGCGGCCAACCTTGACCGCTCGACACGGCTGAACGGCGCACCGGCGGCGCTGATGGCGGTGTATCAGGCGCCGGGCGCCAATGCGCTGACCGCGCTCGGCGGCGTCAAGCGGGTCATGGCCGACGCGGCGAGCAGCTTTCCCGACGATCTCGCCTGGAAGGTCACCTACGACCCGACGACCTTCGTCACCGCGACGATCCACGAGGTGCAGAAGACGCTGGTCGAGGCCTTCATCCTGGTCGTGCTGGTCGTCTACCTGTTCCTTGGCAACCTGCGCGCCACGCTGATCCCCACGATCGCGGTTCCGGTGAGCCTGATCGGCACGTTCGTCGTGCTGAACGCCATCGGCTATTCCGCCAACACCGTCTCGCTACTGGCGATCGTGCTCGCCATCGGCATCGTGGTGGACGATGCGATCGTCGTGGTCGAGGCGGTCGAGCAGGTGATGGAGCAGCATCCCGAGCTGTCGCCAGGCGATGCGACCAAGGTCGCGATGGGGCAGATCTTCGCCCCGATCATCGCGATCACCCTGGTGCTGCTCTCGGTGTTCGTCCCCGTGGCGTTCATCCCGGGCATCTCGGGCGAGCTGTTCCGCCAGTTCGCCATCACCGTTGCGGTGTCGATGTTCCTCTCGGCGATCAACGCGCTCACGCTGTCGCCGGCGCTGTGCGCCGTGCTGCTGCGCCCGCATCACGGGCCGCGCCGCGGGCCGATCGGCATGCTGATGCGCGGCATCGACTGGGTGCGCGACGGCTATGGCGCCATCGTCGCCCGGCTGGTGCGCATCTCGATCATCGGGCTGGTGATGGTCGGCGCCGCTATGGCAGGCGTGTGGGGGCTGGGGAAGATCACCCCGACCGGCTTCCTGCCGGAGGACGATCAGGGGGCGTTCTTCGTCATCGTACAGCTTCCCGATGGCGCCTCGGTCGGCCGGTCGATCGATTTCGTGGGACAGATCGAGGATGTCCTGAAACAGGAACCCGAGATCGAGGACTATTCCGCGACGATCGGGCTGAACTTCATCGACAACTACTCGCAGCCCAATGCCGCCTTCCTCATCGTCTCGTTGAAGTCGTTCGAGGAGCGTGCCGGCCCCTCGCAGTCGGCCCAGGCCATGATTGCGCGGCTGGGAGCGAAATTCCGCCAGTTGCGCGGTGGCCTGGCCGTTCCGCTCGCTCCGCCGCCGATCATCGGGCTTGGGACGGGCGGCGGCTTCAGCTACGTGCTGCAGGATGCCGGCGGCGGCACGCCACGTGCGCTGGCGCAGGTCCTGCGCGGGCTGCTGGTGGCAGCGAACCAGGACCCACGGCTAAGGCGGGTGTTCAGCACGTTCTCGGCCGCGACGCCGTCGATCTTTCTCGATATCGATCGCGACAAGGCGCAGATCCTGAAGGTGGATCCGTCGGCGATCTTCCAGGCGCTGCAGGCGTCCCTCGGCGGCTACTACGTCAACGACATGAACCTGTTCGGCCGCACCTGGCAGGTGCAGGTGCAGGGCGAGGCCGAGGACCGGGCGTCGATCGACGACATCTACCGGATCAACGTGCGCAGCGCCGACGGCGATATGATCCCGCTGCGCAGCCTGGTCGAGGTGAAGCCGGTGATCGGGCCGCAGGCGCTGATCCGCTACAACAACCAGATCGCCGTGACGGTCCAGGGCAGCCCCGCACCGGGCGTCTCGTCCGGCCAGGCGCTGGCGGCGATGGAGGAGGTTGCGGCGAAGACCCTGCCGCGCGGCTATCGCGGCCTGTGGACCGACGTGTCGTTCCAGGAGAAGCGGGCGGAGGGCAAGACCGTCATCATCCTGAGCTTCGCCGTGCTGTTCGCCTACCTGTTCCTGGTGGCGCAGTACGAGAGCTGGACAATCCCGGTGCCCGTTCTGCTGTCGGTGACCATCGGCGTCGTCGGGTCGTTTCTCGGCATCGTCCTGGCCGGCCTTACGCTCGATCTCTACGGGCAGATCGGCATGGTCGTGCTGATCGGTCTGGCGGCCAAGAACGGCATCCTGATCGTCGAATTCGCCAAGGAGCGCCGCTCGGAAGGCATCCCGCTGCTCGAGGCCGCGACCGAAGGTGCGCGGCTGCGCTTCCGCCCCGTGATGATGACGTCGTTCGCGTTCATCCTGGGTCTGTTGCCGCTGGTGATCGCGGTGGGCCCGTCGCAGCTTGCGCGACGCAATGTCGGCACGCCGGTGTTCGGCGGCATGCTCGCGGCGTCGTTCATCGGCATCTTCGCGATCCCGGCGCTCTACGTGACCTTCCAGTCGATCCGCGAGCGGCTGCGCTCCTCGGCGCGGCCGAAGGAGCGGAGCGCGGCGGATGAGAGCGGTGTCGGCGCCGGCGAACACGTGCCGGGCTCGATCCATTGAGGCGCGGTCGCTTATTCAGGACACCAGGAAAATGAGAGCATCGTACCTGACGGCGCGGGTGTCTATCACAATGATGGCGATCGCCGGCTGCACTGCAACGCCCGCAACGCAACTCAACAGCACCGCTTCGCCCGGATCAGCCGCCGCAACGTCATGGGACGGCACTTACCGAGGGGCCGTGCAGATCACCGGGCTGGGTTCGGGTGTGCAACAGCAATGGTGCGAGACCGATCCGCAGATCGTGTTCCAGGTGACGAACAACGCGTTCTCCTACGCCATGCCGCATCCCAACGCGCCGAACAACCCAACGCCGGTGTATTCGGCGACGATCGCACCGGATGGTTCATTCCGCAGCAGCGTGGCGAGTGGCACGATGACCGGCCGCGTCACCGGAACACACATATCCGGCAAGATCGACGGTTCCGTCTGCGTCTATTCGTTCGCGCTGGATCGATCGTAGAGAGGCACGATGGTGACGAGCGATGCCGGCCCGACCAGGCAGTCATTGACACGCTCCGCCCTGCGAACGCCGCGCGCCGCCGCCATTGCCGGAATCGTCTTCTCCCTCCTGCTGATCACCAGCCTGTGGCTGCTCCGCCTGTCGATTCCACGCGACCCGGTCGAGATCTCCGCGTGGATGGAGAAGGATGCCGGCAGGGTGACGTTCGCGCTGAACCTTGTGCCGATCGCCGGCATCGCCTTCATGTGGTTCCTTGGTGTCCTGCGCGACCGCCTTGGCGCCAAGGAGGACAAGTTCTTCGCCACTGTGTTCCTCGGCAGCGGCCTGATGTTCCTGGGTATGCTGTTCGTCGCCGCCTCGGCAATCGGCGCCCTTGTCCTGTCATTCGACGAAGCGCCGAATGCGCCGTTCGAAGTGTCCACGATGACCTTCGCGCGCAAATTCGCTTACGACATCATGCATATTTACGCCTTCAAGATGGCGGCGGTCTTCATGATCACGACGTCCACGCTGTCCGTTTATACTCGGTTCACCCCCCGTTGGATCGCGATGCTCGGATACGCATCGGCTGCGGTGATCCTGATCTTCAGCGGCTACCTCGACTGGCTGCTGTTCGTCTTTCCGTGCTGGGTGCTGGTGGTCAGCATCTACATCCTGAGCGAGAACCTGCGGAAGGAGCGGCAGGCGGTTGCCGAGCACGTATGACGAGCCAGCCGCAGTGATGCGCACCCCTGCGAGCTTCTGCGATCGAGGTGACGAATGAGCGGATTACCGGCCGGTCTGGTCGCGCCTGTGTCGCAGCGCCTCGTTCGGCGTCCTGACCCCGGTCGCCGCAGCGGCGGGCATCTCCTCCAGCTTCTGCGCGAGCGCACGCACAAGGTCGGAGCGCGCGACGATGCCCACGAGTTTGCCGTCACGCACCACCGGCACTCGCTTGATGTTCCTGCTGTGCATCAGATGGGCCACGTCGCGCGCCGGCGTATCCTCGGTGACCGTGGTGACCCCTGGCGACATCACTGACTTCACCTTGCGTCGCTGCTCCTGAATGCCCTGCCAGGAATTCCGGGGCGAGTTCAAAACCATCGGCCAACATGTCGAGCCAGCGGGCCTGGCGCTCGGTGTACCCTTCGTGCCAGCGTACCAAATCTCCCTCGCTCATCACGCCGACGATGCTGCCGGCATCGTCCACCACCGGCACACCGCTGATACGGCGCTTCGCCATCAGCTTCACGGCCTCGAGCAGAGACGTCTCCGGATGCACAACTGCCACATCGCGGGTCATCAGATCGGCCGCCGTAAACACTGCTTCATCAAGCATCGGTTGGTTCCCCTTTCGCGTCCGCGCGAAACCGCGTCACCGTTGCAGCGGATCATTAGCACATTTTGACGCACGGCGCTTGATCTGGATCAAACTGTCTTGCCCTGGCAGATCCGGCTCAGCTGGCCGGGATCGTCAGCACCGGCACCTGCGGTGTGACGCCGGTTTCGGCAAGCGAGAAGAATATCATCAGGAATGTGAAGACGCGCTTCGAGGTCAGGTCTCCGTCGTCGATCCAGTACCAGGTATTGCGATATTGCACGGCAGCATAGGTGTCGGCGGGCGGGGACGCCGACGACCTGATACGGATCAGTGGCCGATCGCGGGGGTTCTCGGCGCCTGCCAGCCGCGTCGCCGTGGCAGTGCGGCCTTGCGCAACATGCTCCGGGGGCACCTCGATGCCGGCGGAGACCTCCAGCAGGATCTCGGCCATGGATCGCGTGAGCAAGGCGATTTCATTGGGCCCCCGTGGCAAAAGTCCGAAAACGACAGTGACCTCACCGTTCCGATCGGGTGTGACATCGAGCGTCTTGCGAACGAATTGCAGATCCTCGTTGGCCTCCGCCGCCCGCTTGCCGCTCAGAATGAGCATGCCGAGCTGCTCCGATCCGCGCTTCTCAAGCCGGATGCTGACCGCCCCCGAAAGCTGCAGACGCCGCAACGCATCCAGCAGCGGGTAAAACTCCGGATCCGATTCGCGGGCCCGCGGGCCGATGCCGGACCGGTTGTAGATGCCATTGATGGCACGCGTTGTGATAAGCAGCACGGCGTCCGCCGGATAGCCGGCCTGGATCAGTTCGAAGACCTCGCTGGGCGGCAGCGGCTGAAGCAGGCTCCTGGCGAACTTGTCCCCCGACAGAGGCGTGTAGGTGATCGTCGGGCGATCGAGATACAGCGCGCTGCCGGACACGCTTGCCAGATTGGATGGAACGGCGTTTGTCAGGTTCGAGCTGAATTGTCCGGCTGCCGAGACCTGTCCCTGGAATGTATAGGCGCTGATCACCGACGACACATCGACGAAGCTCGGCGCATCGCCGTAGCGCAGCCGCACGATGTTGAGCAGCGTCTGTTCCTTCCAGGACTTCCCGACCGCCGAGATGTAGTCGAGCCGGTCGCGCGGTACCGTCCCGGGTCCGATCGATGCGCATCCGGCGACTACCAGCGCCATGACCAGCAGGTTGAGCCAGGTGGTGATCCGACGTGACATCTTTTGCCAGCGCCTGCCCAAGCAGCGGAACGGCCCCGCCGACCTTGGCCATCCCGATCGCCCGCATGAACGACCAGAGACCGCCATTTCTGCCGCTTAGCACGATCCCCGTCGTGGCGTATTGATCCAGGTCAAACGCCTCGACGCTCGTCTTCGCCTCTGGCTCACCTTTGCGACAAAGTCATCGGGTTGGAATGATGGAGGGCTCCATGACGCGGTCCGCTGAACTGAGACGGCACTTCCTCAAGGCTCTCTGGCAGGAATTGCGTGTGGTCTGGCCAATTCTTTCCGCCCTCATCGTTGTTCAGCTGGGACTTGGCATGCTGGTCGGCCTTCGTGAGGGGTGGCGGATGGGCGAGGCGGCGTATTTCACGTTCGTCACCGGGCTGACCATCGGATATGGCGACCTGGTGCCAGAGCATTTCAGCACGCGGCTGATCGCCGTGATGATCGGCTTCTGCGGCATCCTGCTGACGGGCCTGGTTGCGGCGGTCGGTGTCCGTGCACTCCAGGAATCCACCGGCCGCGAAGCACGGTAACGATCGCCGACCCGCGCGGCCTCGCACGTAGGTCGGCTCTCCAACTCCGTCATGGCCCGGCTTGACCCGGCAATTCCCTCGTGCCCGCTTCAGACAGCGCGGAGAGCTCGCCTTCAAGCGATGTCCCGCGCGCGATGCCGCGGACTTTGCCATCGAGTCCCTCGGCGCGCAGCAGGTCGCGCACGCGCCCATGCGCATTCGTGACGGTCAGCCCGATGCCCCGATTCCCCAGATTCTCGCACAGCTCGGCCAGCATCCGAGCCCCGGCGAGATCCATCGACGGCGAGGCGGAGAGATCGCAGACCACGTTACGGATCGCGCTCGAACCCGCGGCCTCGACCTGCACGAGGATGGAAGACAGCACGTAGTCTGCGTTCAGATACAGCAGCGCAGCCTCCGGGCGGACGGCCAGCACGCCGGCCAGCGGCTCGTTGTGCGGATGGCGTTCGATGTCCGAGTATTGCTCGGTGCCGGGAATGCGCCCAAGGACCGCCACATGTGGGGTCGCCGACAACGCCAGCAGCAGCAGGACCGAGATCAGAGCCGCGAGCAGGATGCCCTGCAGGATGCCAAGCAGCAGCACCCCCACAAGAGCGGCCAGTGCGTTGAGAAAATCCACCCGGCTGGTCCGCCACATGTGTCGCAGCGCGCCGACATCGACAAGCCCGCGCACAGCCATCATGACCACAGCGGCCAGCACCGCCTTGGGCAGATCGGCGAGCAGCGTGGTGAAGAACATCAGGCACAGCGCAAGGGTCAGCGAGGCGAACACCAGCGACATGCGGGAGCGCGCGCCTGCCCCTTCGTTCACCGCGGTCTGCGACAGGCCTCCCGCCACCGGATAGCCGCCGAATGCCGCGGTTGCGATGTTGGCCGCGGCCAGACCCAGCAGCTCCCGCCGCGGATCGATGGTCTGGCGGTGCTTTGTCGCAAACGCGCGCGCCGCCGCCACGCCCTCGATATAGGCAAGCAGCATGCAGCCGATGGCGAGTGCGCCGATCCCCTCCTGATCGCGCAACTGCCCGGTCGGCATGACAGGCAATGGCAAACCTGGCGGGATGATGCCGGTGACGGTGATCTTGAACCGCGTAAGCCCGAACAGCGCCACCGCGATGATCGACAGCGCGACCACGCCGAGCGCGACCGGACGCCCCGGCAGCCACCGCTCGCCGCACCACAGCAGCGCCAGCGCCACGAGGCCGACAGCAAGCGTCGCCAGGTTCGTGCCGCCGAGCTGTCCCGCCAGGATCAGCAGTCGTTCGGGGACGCCGTGGCCGCCGCCGCTCACGCCGAGGAGCGCCGGCAACTGCGTCAATGCGATGGTCAATCCGGCGCCGGCCTTGAACCCGGTCAGCACACTGTCGCTGATCAGCTTCACCAGGACGCTGAGCCGGAACAGCCATGCGATCAGACAGGCTAAGCCCACTCCGAAGGCGGCGGCGGAAGCGATCTGGGCATACCGCGCCATATCGTCCCCCGCCATGTTGCCGACCGCGCCCGCAATCATCAGCGAGATCGCGGACGTCGGGCCGACGGCGAGGAAGCGGGACGATCCGGCGAGTGCGTAGCCAAGTCCGCCGAGCAGATAGCCGTACACGCCCACCTGCGGCGGCAGTCCGGCCAGCGTCGCGTAGGCGAGCGACACCGGAATGGCGTACGCCGCGAGCGTGATGCCGGCAACAAGATCGGCGGACAGCCAGCCGACCGGATAGCCGAACGCGCGCGCACCGGTTGGCATGCTGTTTCCTTCGCCGTTCAGAGGTTTTCGCCTATCGGCCGCCAACGCAGAATGCCGCCGCGGGTCGGGTATTCGTATGCCACGACGCGTATCCTCCTGGGACACAACTTCTTCGTGCGGGCCATAAAGCCGATACCACCGTAGCGGCATGCCCCATTTAATCCATGTCAACGCACATCAGTGTCGAATTTTCTGGATATTTGCCGGAACATTGTGTAATCGGAAAGCTGAGGCCAATGGCCGCAACGGCGAGATGGTGCGCGTCCGGAATAATGGCCAGCGCGATGCAACACCGCGATTGTGTTCGGCTGCCATGGCGCGGGCTAATTTTGGCGGGCGGTCAAGATCCCTAGATTGATCTGGATCAATGCAGCCGTACCGTTCCCAGTCTTCACTCTCGTGCAGTCTGCCATCACTGCGCCCAGCAGCTTTGTGAAGGAAGGTGTCATGTCTGGAACATCAGCCCAGGCCCTGTCGGTAACCGGTCTTTTCGCCGAGCGCGACGCCCGCCGTCGCCATGACCAGGAAGCGTTGGAGGAACTTGCAGAGGCGCAAGGAGGAGGAACTTGCGGAATTCCGCAAGCGTCTCGACAATTTTCAATTGACCGATGCGATCATCCAATCCGGTCTCGACAGGATCAAGCGTGCCTTCGAGCGGGGCGAGACCGAGCTGATGTTCTCATCGTTCCCAAGCAGCTTCTGCACCGATGGCGGCCGGGCGATCATCAATGCCGGCGCACCGCCGATCAACAAGCCGACCAAGGAGGAGCTCGCCGCACGGCCCGACGAGCCCGAGTGGCTGGCAACGCTGCCCGCAGGCGTTCATCAGGTCTACGACTACTGGAAGAACAACCTGAAACCCGGTGGTTTCGGTTTCTCGGCCCGCATCATCAACTATCCCGGCGGGATGCCGGGCGATGTCGGCCTGTTCTTCACCTGGCCGAAGAGCACTGTGGAGGCGTAGAGTTGATCGATGCGCCGGCAGAAGGCACGCTGCGGCAACGGTCTCGGGAGGTCATTATGAGTGCGACGAAAAAGGCCAAAAACGTCGCGATGGACGAAAGCGCCGGAGACGACCGGCGGGAAGCTGAAGGCCAAGGACTACGAGCGCGAGCTGGCCAGGCTGCATGTCGAGCTGGTCAAGCTGCAGCAATGGGTCGTGCACAAGGGCCTGAAGGTCTGCATCGTGTTCGAGGGGCGCGACGGCGCCGGCAAGGGCGGCACGATCAAGGCGATCACCGAGCGCGTCAGCCCGCGCGTCTTCCGCGTGGTCGCGCTTCCGGCGCCGACCGAACGCGAGAAGTCGCAGATGTACATCCAGCGCTACATTCCGCATCTGCCCGCGGCCGGCGAGATCGTGATCTTCGATCGGAGCTGGTACAACCGCGCCGGCGTCGAGCGGGTGATGGGCTTCTGCACCGAAGAGCAGGTGAAGCGGTTTCTGCTGCTGACGCCCGGCGGTCGAAAAGGCGATGGTCGAGTCCGGGATCATCCTGCTCAAATACTGGCTCGAAGTCAGCGAAGAGGAACAGACCCGTCGGCTCGAGGCGCGCATCGACGATGGCCGCAAGATCTGGAAGCTGTCGCCGATGGACCTCAAGTCGTACAGCCGCTGGTACGACTATTCGCGGGCGCGCGACGAGATGTTCGAGGCGACCGACACGCCGTGGGCGCCGTGGTACGTCGTCCGCTCGGACGACAAGAAGCGTGCGCGGCTCAACGTGATCACCCACCTGCTCAAGCACATCCCCTACGAGGAAATGCCGCGTGAGAAGGTGAAGCTGCCGGACCGACAGAAGCCGCACGGCTACAAGGAGCCGGACTACCAGTACAAGTTCGTGCCGGAACTGACGTGGCCATCCGAATGAATTCGTGAAGGCGCCATTGGCGCCTTCATTGGTGGGGGAACGAAATGAACAGAACGAGACGTTGGCTGCTTGCCGTGCCCGCGGGCCTGCTCGGCGCGACCGCCCTGCAATCGACGGCATTCGCCGCATCCTCGGCGCAGATCAGTCGCGATGCCGACAGCGCGTTGCACGCGCTCTATGCGGCACAGCCCAAGGCGCGCGAGCTCGGTGAGCACGCCAAGGCGATCCTGATCTTTCCCAAGATCATCAAGGCCGGCCTGATCATCGGCGGCCAGGGCGGCGACGGCGTGCTCAGGGTCGGCGGCAAGACGGACGGCTACTACAACATCGCGGCGGCATCGATTGGCCTGCAGGCCGGTGGACAGCAGTTCAGCTACGCGCTGTTCTTCATGAACGACGCCGCCCTGCAATACCTGCAGAAGAGCGATGGCTGGTCGATCGGGTCCGGCCCGAGCGTCGTGGTCATGGACAAGGGTGCAGCCGCCAGCATGACCAGCACGACGCTGAGCCAGGATGTCTATGCCATCCCGTTCGGGCAGAAGGGCCTGATGGCGGGAATTGGTCTGGAAGGCTCCAAGATCACGCGTATTCATCCGGGGCCGTGACCCTTGCTGCGGCCATCGATGATATCCGTGGTGCGCAGTCGAACCGGCAGCTTCATGCCCATGTGGCTGATCCCGATGGTCTATACGGCGGTCAGCGTGGTCGCCGGCGCGGTGCTGCCGCGCATCGAGCAGACTTATTTCGCCGGATACGTGCATCAGATGTCGGTCGGATCGGCGATCGCATTCTTCTCGTCGGTCGGTTCCGGCATGATGGCGCTGACCGGGATCGTATTCGCCATTGCCTTCGTGGTCGTGCAGTTCAGTGCCCTGGCCTATTCGCCACGGCTCGT